>NZ_JAANTG010000009.1:0-10512 GCF_011627385.1 Haloarcula sp. R1-2 | reverse complement strand
GTGTTCGGGCTATGGCACAACTGAATGTTATTCTCGCCCGGCTGGAAGGGTACAGCGTATGGCTGAGAACCCGTTTGATTGTGAAGCGTGTGGCGACGACGCCGTATTTTGGGTATACGAACGCTGGAGCGACGAGCCCAACATGGCGACCGAGGACGAGTACCCACTTTGCGACGAGTGTATCGACGGCGTCGGTCCCCAGCACCTCGACGCCGCGTATGGACAGTACCAATTCAAGATTGAACCCGTCGCCGAGGCGTTCGGAATGAAAACGCTCTGAGCGCCCGCTCGGATTAGCGAAATCTGAGCGACCGGCCCACGCCCGCGCGTTATGCACAGACATGCCCAGTGGGGGAGGGTTACGCCTCGCGATACAACGAAATCCTATAGGAACCTATAGGCGGCGTACGCTGTTTGTCTGACGTGGTTTCAAGCCTATAGCGAATCCTATAGAATCCTATAGGCATGAGCGACACACTACGCGCGGCGACGTTCCTCGACAAAGGTGGGACCGGCAAGACCACGACGGTCGCACACCTCGGCGTCGCGCTCGACGAGCTGGGCCACGACGTTCTTTTGATTGACCTCGCCGGGAAACAGGGCGACCTCGGGAAACACCTCGGCGTGTTCGACGAGTACCAGGAACAGATAGCGAACGACGAGGCATGGCCGAATATCGCGACGGTATTCGACGACCAATGGCCGACGATCGCGGAGAAACTCGGCGACAAAGCGACGGCCGACCTCATTCTCTCGACCGACGAGGGCGTCGATCTGATACCGGCCCACCCCGGCCTCGACAGCCTCGACGCCGAGCTCGGGAATATCGACGACGCTCGGGAGCGGTACACCCGCCTGGAGGCGTTCCTCGACGAGTACGTCGACCCGCTGGGGTACGACGTCGTCCTCATTGACCTTCCGGGGCTCACTAACAACGTGTCGTATAACGGACTGTGGGCGGCTCACAGTGTGATAGCGCCCGTAGAAATGGGACCGTTCGAGGCCGAACAGGCCGACGCCCTTCGCCGGGACCTCGACAAAATCCGCGAGGCGTTCGACGTCGCGATCGACCTCTCGCTCGTCCTCCCGAACAAAGTCGACACCCGAACGAAATTGGCCGAGGAGTATCTCGAAGCGTTCCGCGAGGAGTACCCCGAGGCGATCGCGCCGGAGTACGTCCCCTATTCACAGGACATTAGAAACGCGACCGAACAGGGCCATACAGCGTTTGCACACCCCGGCCCCAGTACGACAGCCACCGAAGCGCGGGAGGCGTATCTCGACGCCGCGGACGTCCTCGTCGAGCGCCTCCAGGGGGCCGAACAGTGAGCGACGACGCGGACCTCGACCAACTCCGGGAAGCGACCGACCACGGCGACCGCCTCGACGAGGCCGCCGGGGCGGACGTGTACGAGGACCTCCGCGAGAGTATGGTCGAGTATCTGGAGGAAATCGACGACGGTGGGCGTCAAAAGACGGTGTCCGTGTGGGACGGCGATATTGCCGCGCTGATGGCCGCGCTGGAGGACCACCCCGAACACCTCCAGGCGTACGGCGAGGCCCTTCGCGAGGAGCTCGACCTCGGCGGGACCGAGCCGCCCGACCGGAGCGAGGTCCTTCGCCTTGCCCTCCGCCTCGGCCTCCGGGAGGCCGCGCCCGATGATATGGAAACCGCCCGGAAAGCCAACCAAGACCACGCTACACGCGGGCTATAGGTTCCTATAGGAATACCTGTAGAATCCTATAGAAATGGCTGGCGTGGGCAATTGGTAAACGGGGTTACTCTACAAACGCGTATATTTGCTCAAGGACCTCGGGCAATTCATCAGACAGTTCTCTCTCAGCAGCGCCCGAGTTGTAATTTTCCGCTGTCGCGTAGTTACCACATATTTCGGCCAATTCGTGGACCCGTTCGACCTCCTCGTCGGGATACCCTCGCCTCTCGCCGATAACTTCCAGTTTCGCGATCTGTTTCCCGAGCTGTCCCATGATTTGTTTCAACCCATCCCGATCCGGGTAGTGTCCTAAATCCACGGCGAACCTTCTGGCGGCTTCGGCCTCAGTGGCCGCGTCTATTACTTGCTGCTTCCACTCTGTATGGTCATCCTCGCCCTTGACGAATGACTCGATAACTCTACTCCCTGCGGCGTTCGCGAGGCCGGATAGGGCAGAGGTGGCCAGTGGGTCTACCATATTCTATTTGTCAATAGACAGATGCTTATTCCCTTTGCTGGGAAGACATGGCCCCCCGCCGGAATTGAAAAACACCCGCACTTATTGCACGCTTTTCTACAAACACGCAACCGTAGAAACCGAAAGCGGCGTGTGAATCCGTGAGCGGCCGGAATCAGTTTGACGGTGTAACTACCCTGTCGCTATTAGTTGCATGAAACCCACAATTAACACGCAATAATGAGAACCGACCGAAACCGGGACGGGACATACAACGTTTGGATGAGCCGGGGGGAGTACGAGGAGATACCACGCTCGGCCGACGGGTACGTTCAAGAAATCGCGCTCCGGCTCATGGGCGACTGTGGCCTCCGGGTGAGCGAGGTCCGGGACGTCGAGCCGAGGCATATCTCCAGAATGTCCGACGGCCGCCACTACGAGCTGGAGGTCGTCGGTGGGAAGGATACAACCGGAGAGTACGCCGAGGGGAAACAACGTGAAACGTGGCTCCCCCGCGCTTTCGAGCGGACAATAAACAGATACGTCCAAGAGAACGACCTCGCCGACGACGACCCGCTCGTCGACCGAAAGAAGCGAGCGATACAATACTGGGTCGAGGACGCCGCCGAGGTCGCCGCAGCAGAAACCGGCGACGAGGATTACCGCCGGGTGTCGAGCCACGACCTTCGGCGCTGCTGGGCGAACCACCTCCTCGTCGAGGAGGGCGTATCACCGCGTATCGTTATGGACCTCGGTGGGTGGTCGAGTTACGACGCGATCGAGCCGTACCTCGCCGCCCCGACCGAGGAGAACATCATTCAATCAATGAGCGACGTCGGACTGTGAGAGCTGGAATGAGCCGCCGGCCGGCTCGGTGTATATAGTATAGTACACCCCGGTGTGTGTTCTCTGTCTTTCAAACCGCACGGCGGGAAGCGTCCGCTGGTGTGATTTTATAAACCTCCCCCAGGACATTGTACTGTGAGCCGTAGCCCATTGTACCATGTGCTGTAGCCTATTGTACCGTGTCGCGTGACGCATTGTACTGTGTGCTATAGCCCACTGTTCCGTGGGCTCTAACGCGCGTGTGTTTCAGATATGAGCGGAGGGGTCCCCTCGGTGGGCGGTGAACGTATCCCTGTCCCGTCCCTTGATTCAGTATGGACAGTGACCTTTCTCCAGCGGAGCGGACCGTCCTCAACACACTGGTAGCACAAACAAACGAATACCAGGGTGAATGGACACCACGCGGGTCGCTGTACATCCATACCGTCGCCCACGGAAGCCTCTCGCCCGACGAGGCCGAAACCGCGATCGCCGCGCTCCTCGACGAGGGCCATATCGAACACCGCGACGGGGAGTTTCGGACAGCCGACGGCGTCGAACGCGAGCCACACCCCGGCGAGATACGGCGCGACCCATAGGCCGCCGTCACTCAATTCTCTCGACTTTCGCACGCGCGTATTCCTGAATAGATAGAGCCCCGGGGCTGTCGTGTCTTTTCAGAAAGCGAACAATGCAGGTATATCACCCGACAACCCGAGTTCGCTGGCACGGTTCCGCCCTCGCCGCTCGTCGAGCTGGCGGAGGCACGCGCGCGTAGTACAGAGTGGGGCGGTGGTGGGGGTGGGTGTCGGAACGGCTTACGCTTCAGAAATCACCCTGCTGTCGTTGGAAGGGTTCACCTGTCCGCTGCCGTCGGAAGTGTTCAAATTCTTTCATCCGTTACGCGCGTGTTTTAGAGTAAGAGTAGACAGTGGGGGAGGGTGAAAGTAAGCTGCTGGGTGTTACCGTTGATGATGTATGTCGTTGTTGTTGTCGCGGGCATATTGACGCGTACTATATCTATCTCGCCGATGCAGAATGGTGGAACCAAAAACTGTACTCGGCCGCCGTCTGTCGGATTCAGTACCTCACCGCTCCACGCGAGAGTATTTACCCCTGCTTTATTTCATTTGAATGGCGCAAAGCCGCAGCTATGCCGTCGTGCGACAACTGTGGCGAACACGTATCAAACCGATACTATCGCGTTCGGAAAGGGAACGACGGGGCGCTACATGGGTGTCCGTCGTGTGCAAACCCGGCGACACGACAGCGATTAGCGGCCGGTGTCGAGTCTCAATATAAAGTTCGGACCGACGCCGACGGGGTAACACGCCTGGAGAAAAGCGCCTAAGCGTTCTGCCGCTGTTTCACACCGCGGAGCGTCCGATCGGCACCATCCGCGACCCGTATCTCCTCGCCCCGGACCTCGACATATCCGTCCCCGTCGAGCTGGGCGAGCGCCGCGTCGATCTCCGGCCCCGATAGGTCGCCGATTCGGACACACGGTTTTACCAGGGCCGAGCGGGTTGTCCATTCGTTCTGTTCGCTGGTTTGCATAATGAGCGTGTTTAGCACCTTGCGCCGAATCGGTATTGCCACATCAGGCATACCTCCCGCGTCCACGGTTCCCATTATAGAAGTATCGACGCTTTGTTGGTTCGATAGAAACCACGACACTGAGCGCCTCGGCGAAGGTTGTTTGTCGCCCGCAAGGGTAGGGGTTTTCTCGACGTGAACGGCCGCGGACGGGATTATTCGTAGCTCTCGACCTCTAACGCCTGTTGTATCGAATCAACTACTGCGAGCGCCTCGTCCTCGGGGAGTGACACGCTCGCGGTTCCTGTGGCCCCGAGTGTGAACCCGATAGCGACGTCCTCGTCGACACTGTCTTCGCGAATCGGTTGGACAGTTACGTCGACGGTGTCGCGGCCGCCGAACAGTTCGAGCTCGCCCGTCCCGGCGTTTGGAATCTGAGCCGTAACCTCGTCGATCGGTGGCGCGTCCCCGTCGATAAAGAGCCGCTCCGGGACGCCGTCCTCGCCGTCGTTACTCATTGCTCGCGCCTCCGGGTTGCCTCTTTGAGCGCCTCCAGGGAGCGGAATACGCGGCCGCCCGCCCGATACTCTTTGTAGGTCGTCCCGTCGGCGGTTTGCATAATCCGCGCCGTCACACGGCTGTCGGTCGGGTTCATCGGTCGGCCTCCGGCACGCTTTCTGGAGGTTTGGCCGGCTCCTCGGGCATATCCTTCCCGCACAACTGGACTGAAAGGACGTCCCGGTCGAGAAGGCGCTCGGCGTCGGAAAACTCGGCGGTGAGCGTGAGCTTCACCGCGTCGCCCTGGACCTCGACCGCGGCCTCGCCCTCCATAGTCGTCGACTGTGGGCCGTCGCCCTCCAATTGCGCCCACAAAATTGGAGCTTCATTATCGCCGGCGTTGGCGTATTGGCTGTACTGTCGCGCGTCGATACCGTCGTGTCCGTCGGGTTTACCCGAACGGGGTGCGTTGGTCGTCATGCTGTCTGAATCCATCTGACAGCGCCGGCGTCGGAGTCTCCACCTCCGGCGTCGCCCTATTCATCCGCGCGATAGCGAACGGCGAGCGACGCGACCGGGCTGTCTACTACACCCTATGATTTCCACCAATAAATAAGTAGGTGTACGTCTAAAGGTACATGTATGGGAACAAAGAGTTTGACTATCACCGAGGAGGCGTATGAGCGGCTGAAAGAACACAAACAGGACGACGAGAGTTTCACAGATACAATTCTCCGGCTTACCGGCGACGACCGCGACCTCATGGCCGGGTTCGGCGCAATGAAGGACGTCGACGGGTTCCGCGAGGCCGTCGAAAGTACGCGCGAGGAGCTCGACGACGATCTCCGGGAGCGGACCGACCGATGATAGTATTCGATACCAGTTTTCTCTTAGACTATCTCGACGGCGTCGAGGCCACCGCCGAGTACCTCGACGAACACGAGGAGAAACCGTTTTTCGCGCCCACGCTCGCGCTCTTTGAGGCATACCGCGGAGCTGCACGAACGGCCGGCAAGGAGGGAATCGAACGCGTGGCGGGCGGGCTCGACTGGGTCGAACCCCTGCCCCTGGAGGACCCAGCAGCGAAAGAAGCGGCGCTTATCGAAGCCGAATTACTCGACAGTGGGGAACGGGTTAATCTCGGGGATACGCTAATCGCGGGGGTTTGTCGCCACCACGGCGCGCGGATTGTCACACGGGACAGCCATTTCGACCGCGTCGACGGCCTGGAGGTCGACGGGTATTGATGTCCGCCCGCTCGGCCGGGCGGGTTTCTGTGTAGCAATTACCGACTAAGAGTTTCTGCGGCACGCGAAAAGACGCTCCGGACCGTCTTTTCTAATCTGGCAATGAAAGGCTCAAGAACAATAACCAGCGCGTAGAAACCAAGCCAGATAGCCCCACTCTCCAGGCTCCCAACAGCGGCGGCGTATGTGGGTATAGCCATTACAAAGGTGAGTATAATAGCCACCTTCGCCCGGTCTTTGAGAGTACTTTCACCACCACTCTCAACGCCGGTACGGACAAGGCGGCGTATCGCGTCGTCGAGAGGTTCGCCCTCGTCCCGGTGTTTCTCGACGCGCCGGCGAAGATTATCGCCCGCGCCGATCGCGTCGAGGGCGTCGCCCCGGCGTGCGTCGAGGCCGTCCTCGACGACCTCGCGGAGAACATCTTTCTCCCTGTCGCCGACGCCGCGCTCGTCCTCCAGCCGAGCCGCGAGGCGTTCGGGAAGGTCGACCCGGTCATAGGCGGTTTGCTCGCGCGCGTCGAGCCCATCGCGAAGGAGCGCGCGCAGATATTCAGATTTGTTTCCGACGCCCCGCTCCTCCTCCTCCGCCTCGTACCTCTCCAGTAGCTTGCCCTCCAATTGGGCCGATACCATCCGAGACATTGCGTTAAAACTCTTTTAATCAGGGATTAGCAAAAAGCTGGTGGTGTGGGTTGTGATGTTGTGTGACCCTGGGACGGCTGTTGAGCAGATATCTGAGTAAGCACATCCTAACGCGAACACCCGTGCAGACAGGAGCTTTAAGTCCCCGTAGTCGCAATAGTATAGCAACGAAGCAAGGTAGAATTTACACCCCACCAGGCGACGCAAGGACCTACGCGTCGCTGTTTGGGATTACGACAGGTCCCGGGAAGTCCCCGGGACCTCACCTCTAACTTTGGACAGGTTGTTGTGAGGTTCCGCGGCGACTCCCGGCTTGCTGAGACGCGCCGGAGTGTTCCGACGTGTTCCGTTCTAAGCGGTCGAGGGTCTTAAATATCCACCCTTGGCGACCGATGGGCGGGTGTGTCGGTGTTCTCCGGTTGCAGCGATTGCCGCGCCGTAATGCGTTTCGATGAAAACCGGACACACAAACGATACCGACCGACAAACCGAACCGACCGCCTCCGCCGACTGGAGGACTGAATACACCGCCCAAGCCGTCGACGCCGATCTCCGCGCTGACGGCGGCCGGTATGCCTTGCCGGCCGTCGGGAGCCGTGTCCGCGACCGCGACACCGACGGCGACGAGCTCCTCATTATCGACGTCCGGGAAGGAACCCGAGCGGACGGGTTCGTCCTCGACGAGTTCGACGGCCTCACTGTGGCGGACGTGAACGACGCGTACGACCCGGGCGCGCCTGTGGTCGACGCCGTCTATACCGACGAGTTGGAGGCAACACTCGACGGGTGGCGGACCGTCGAGGACGTGAAAGACGCCGTGTCATTCGGCGCTGTTGGGTCCTATTCATTCCCAGCGGACCGCCTCGCTGCGGTCGACGGGGGTGGGGCCAAGTGAGCGCCGATACCCGAACGGTCGACGACCGACACGGGCAAACCGCTGCTACGATCGCCGAGCGGCTCGGCGTCGAGCGCCGGCGGCTCCTCCAGTTCGTCGAGTTTCACCCGGACCCGACGGCGAGCTACGTCCTCGGTTGGGCGCGAGCCGGTCCCAAGCACGAGGACGCCGTCGAGGCGTGGCTCGACGCCCGGGACGACGCGCCACACGCGGACCTAAGCGATGCGGACCCAGTAGCACAGGACGACGGCCGGCGGGGGTGGTTGGTCCGATGAGCGCGAAGGCCGACACCACGGACACGGCGCGGGAGCCCCCGCTCGGTGTCCTCGACGTGGTCCGCGATCGCGAGGACGACGAGGCGGACGACGCTGTCGTCGTGAACACGCCGCCGGTGGCGGCCGACGAGTGGGTCATTCACCGCCACGACGGCGTTACGACCGTCGCCGACGACAACCCAGAGTACGACGCCGACGCGGAGGTCGTCGTGGTGGCGTTCCGCGACGAGCTCGCCGAGGCCCGGCCGGAGTTCGTCGAGACAACCGAGGCGCTCCCGCTCGCCGACACCAGCGACCTTTCGACGTATGCGTTCCCACCCGGCCGCCTCCGCCGCGTGGCCTCAATTTGCCCCAAGGACGACGACGAGGGCGACACGAACGAACCCAGCGCCGAACCCGAGGGCGAGGCCGCGGCTAACACGCCGAGCGGCGAGGGCGACGAGGACGCCGACGTTCTCGGCCCCAGCGACCTCGGTGAGGACATGGCCGCGCTTCGGGAGCGCCTCGCCAACAGTACCGACGTGAAGGTCGAGGAGGCCGACGGGGAGGCCGTCCTCGTCGTTCCGAAACTCGGCGAGGACCACACTGTCTTTCCCGACGGGAGTGTGAGCGACGGCCCGCTCGCGGACCGTATCGCCGACCTCGCCGCGGAGTACCTGGAGGGGAGCGAATGAGCGAACAGGCCGGCCGGCCGCGTGTCGTCGAACCCAAGGAACCGCCGGAGTGCAAAGAGACAATCATCCGGTTCGATAAGGTCGGTGAGCGCGCGACGGTGTACAGCGAACACCGTGGCGTCGTATCCCGGCTGTTGCGTCATGTAGAAGCCGAGGCCGAGGCGATAACGCTCCAGAATGGGACTGTCGTCGAGGACGACACCCTACTCGGCGAAGATGATACGGTGATTGCATACCGCGGGACCGTCCCGATCGGGGCTTTGAAAATCCTCAAAACACCGCGCGACAGCTCGCGGCCCTCGGGTGTCGTGACGCAGAAGGGGAACGAATGAAACCGTCCGTAATGCTTACGTCGGACCGTTTCGTCGGAATTTGGAAAGGACAGGACGAAGCCACCCCTAACGGGCGTAACAGCAGACTGAGTAAGGTACTTTCTGCTATTCGCGCCCCTGTAATAACGTTTGCTCCCCACGACGAGCGACAGCGCTGTCTCTCGCGTGGCGGGCGGCGTTTGGCGGCTGTCTATACTACTATGAGAGAGACTAATCTGCACTTTGACGGGGCGTATTGCACGGGAGGCGGTCAATGAGCGCGCTCGACTGGGAGCAACTCCTCGCCGACACCCGCGGATACCTCGCGACGGTCGGCGATCTCGACGAGGACGACCCCGTCCCTGTCGACGAGCTCGTCGCACAGGCCGAGGCGAACGGCTACAACGAGCGCGAGGTCCGCGACGCGGTCCGGGACACCGACGCGCTGGAGGCCGTGGGCGGCCTCGACGACCTCCGCGTTCACCTCGCCGACGACACACACCCCGTTTCAAGTGAAAACGACGCTACGGACACCGACGTTTCCGGAGAAAGCGGCGGGTACGAGGGCGAGGAACCCGGTTCTTCGGGGTCTAACCCCACACCCGAAGCGGAGGAAACGGGACCGCAAAACGGCGACCCCGCGACCGTCGATAGTTGGGGCGGGGTCGACTTTTCAGAAACGGCCGCCGACACCTACCCGCCCGAGCTCCTCGACGTCGAGCAATGGATGGGGCGGCTCGCCGGTGAGAAAATGCCGTTTTCACCTTGGGCCGAGCGCGACCACCCGGAGGCCGACCCGGATAAGGACGCCCGGTACAAGTGGGGGCTTTCAGAGAATTACGCCGACGGTGAAACCGCCGGCATGGCCGAGGACGACCCCCGCCTCGACGGCCGGCTATTCATCCAGCGCGAGGACGACCCGTACGCGTTCGTCGACGGCGACGACGTTCGCGACCCTGAAACCGGTGAGATACACCCCGCATTTCGTGCAGTTCTCGACCACCTCGGCGTTACGTACGCCGACGTGTCGAGTTCTGGCGCTGGGGTTCACGCCTATTACCGTGGCGAGCTACCGGTCGGCGGCAAAGGACAGGCGGCGTTTGATATTGACACCGAGCCGTGGGGCGCGAACGACGACGTCCCCGCTATCGAAATATACGCCAATAAGCACGTCAATATCACCACCGGCGACCACCTCGTCGGGACCGGGACCGAGGTCGCCGAGTGGGACGACGACGCGCTCCGGGCGATTCTTGAAGCGAACGGATACGAGGACAAACCGGAGGTCGACCACGACACGGACAGCAAGCGTGAGGACCTGGAGGGCTATACTCCCGGGGCGACCGGGAAGGACGAAACCACCGACGAGATTCGCGACGTTTTGAAAGCCGTCGACCGGCTGGAACCGCGCGACGTCCGTCTGAAAACCTCCAAA
>NZ_JAANTG010000008.1:0-99132 GCF_011627385.1 Haloarcula sp. R1-2 | reverse complement strand
CGCTATTTGCTGGCTCGGCGATGGGCCAGACCGACGTCGGGAACATCTACTGTAACACTGCTGTCGAGGACGGCGTCAACGTCGTCTTTGGCGCACTGGCTGGTCTTGGCCTGCCAGCGACGATGGTATTCGTCGGGCGCAGCGGCCTGTCGTATATGCGGGCTTCTGGCAACCCGAACCAGCAAAACGAGGCCCGGCGAGACCTCATCCTCTCGCTGGTCGGCCTCGGCGTCGTCGTGCTGGCAATCGTGGCTCCAGAGCTTATCACGAAGTTCGGGGACAACGTCGGTTTCGGCTTCTCTGACTGCGTGACGCCATTCTGAAGATACGATGCCATCACTCCGCTCACTGCTGATGATCGCGGCCCTTTGCTCGCTGCTCTCGACAGCCGCAGCTGCGGGGCCTGCGTCCGCTGGTAGTAACCCAGTCCAGATTGAGCGGGGGACAG
Organism: Haloarcula sp. R1-2; assembly: GCF_011627385.1. Lineage (NCBI taxonomy): Archaea > Methanobacteriati > Methanobacteriota > Halobacteria > Halobacteriales > Haloarculaceae > Haloarcula > Haloarcula sp. R1-2. The sequence goes on along the minus strand of NZ_JAANTG010000008.1, from coordinate 98,684 downwards.
CACACTCCTACACCGACGCGAGTCACGGTGGCGTGGGGGTACTCCAGCAAAACGCCACCGCACCGAATGGCTCCAACCGCAAGGGAACACAGACGAATCGCACCGAAAACAACGACTCCAGCGTCCGAGACCCAATAGGCAACGAGACAGCAGGCAACAGGACAACAGCCAACGGAACCGAAGGCAACGAGTCTGCCGACCAGGGACCAGCGGCGAACCAGACAGATGTGAACAGGTCCGTCGAACTCGGAGCAAGGCGGAACCTCAGCGCGAAAGTCTCGTGCTACGAGAACGCCTCGAACCCGCCGGCCAATGCGTCAGTGGGAGAAAACGCGACGGCGGGTGTCCTGCCCCCGAACCGGTCCTACAACCACAACCACACGTTCTTCCGTGCGCTGTGGTCTGGCGACCCCGATCATCCGAACCTCACACGGGCTGACCGGGCTGAGGCTGAGAACGGCACGCTGGCCGTCCTCCCCTCATGCACGGGAGATATGGTTTCTCGCGAGCCCTCAAACACAACACTGTGGAACCGGCCCGAACACGACTCGTTCCGGACTGGCATCGAGAACGCCTCGTATCCAGTAAACGTCACGGACACTCGCTCTGGACTCTGGATTCGTGACGCCTACGTCGCGTTCTTTAGTATCGAGCCATCGACGGTCGTCCACAAAAAGTCGGGTACGGAGCGTCTGGTCCGTCCGAACGGGACCGTGCGTGCCATTCACGACTACCGGGTAGTCATCTCGGAGTTCTTCGAGGACGACTTCCGCGTCCTGAACACGTCGACGAACACGACGCTGTACGCCAACGGCACTACGATGGACAACAGCACTGCCGCCCAGCCCACGCTCAACTACACGGAGATCAACGGGACCACCGAACTCCAGTTGGTCACGACGATCTCGACGAATATCTCGGAGATAGGCGATGACGAGATTGACGAGTACGAACTGACGGTCACGGACTCGCGGACGGTCCGGGTGGAAAATCTCTCCGAGCGGGAGATGGTCGTCGAGCCCGGCGTCGTCCCCAACGGCAGAGGGGCCACGACCGACGACTATCGCATCGGGACCGTAATCCCCGGCAGCTGGCAGAGCGTCCAGTTCGACGCGGGATACGAAGTCCAGAGCAAGTGGCGGTTCTACACCCGCTCACCGCCGGGCTGGGCGAACTGGTCGGAGAACACGACGACCCCAGTACGACCACTCGAAACCCACGCTGTCCGAACCACGGAAGGCCCAGAGGTCACGGTCAACCGCGTCCAAAATGAGAGTTCCGACGGCTGGCGGTTCGTGCCGTCGCTCGAAGCGACGTATCCGACGAATGCGACTGTGAACACGACGGCGAACGCGACCAACAGGACGACGCTCCCGCCGGAGATTCGGATCAACCGTTCGGAGACGTTCACGACGGCAGATCGGTTTACGATTCGGAGTGCGGAACAACTCCGAACAGAGAACTTCGAAATCAACGGACTCGTCCGTGGGAACAGCATCGAACAGCCAGCGGACTCGACGAACCCGACGCCAATCCGCGAGGTCAATATCACCTCCGAGGTCGTCAGCTCGACTGATAACTCGACAGACCTGCTGGTCCGGGTCGAACCGACGGCTGGCTTCCCGATTGCGGCGGGGAACGTCACTGTCGCAACGGGACAGTCCCGGGTCGAACGGTCACTGTCTGGCGATGATGAGATTTCGGTCACCGTTGACCAGGGCGAAGTCTCCTCGGCGATAGTCACGTATCGCCCGGCTCAGATCTGGTGGGAGCAAGGGCGTGCTGTCCCGGTACGAGACACCCAAGAGCGGGTCGCCTACGAAGTGAACCTCCCAGACCTTGCGGAGTTCATTGACCTCGCTGTAGTGACGCTCCTGACGGTGTTGCCGGCTGTGCTGGCGCTGTATGGCTACGACGTCTGGACGAGAGGCAAATTTGTTGGTTGGTATAATCCATGACAAAGCAAGATATACCACGAAACAGCAGTATCGACCGCAGAACAGTGCTTGGACTCCTTAGCGGGGGTCTTGCCACGCTTGCAGGCTGCAGTGGCGGGCTGTCTGATAGCAGTGACGGAGACAGTGGAAGTGCCGGTCCGCCAGAAGAGCAGTCCGACTACATCGAAGAGACGAAAATTAAGGTGGTGAGAAATAATGAACTGGCCTTAGAAGTCGCCGTAACCGATGAGATTGACCCGTCATCGGTCAGTATCATCACAGAGTCCGGGCGAGAGTTCTCCAGCGATTACTTTAGTTCTGGTGAGACTCGGACCAGCCTATTGCTAACAGAAGGAGATGATAACAACGAGCCATTGCCCCGGGGCCAGCACACACTCTATTTCCGTGGGGATGGTGTCGAAACTGAAATTCCACTCGAACTGGGCACTACGTTTGAGTTTGAGAAAGTCGTCCCTGGGACTGAGCACGAAAAGATCCGCGACGATAGCTTGGGGGTGGTTGTCCGGAATGTGGGCCAGCGAACCGGAGCAGCGGTTCGGACAATCCTCAATGGAGAAAGAGACAGCAAACCGTTCGAACCAATAGAACCAGGTGAAACCGGTATTGTCGAATTTACTTTTCTCCTGAAAGACCGCGCACATTGCGTAAAAGTCGAAGAAACGACTGTAAGAGAAGAGGAATTGGCTGTTGGATTCCTCTGGAGTGACCCGGTTACTATCACCCAACCTATCAAATACACCGACAGGTTTGACAGCACCGGTAACGGGTGCAAACGAACCCTAGCTGGTGAGCCAGAGGAAGTCACTGCTACCTCAGTAGAGACGGAGACGGAGACGTAGCAATGCAGTCGGGAATTGCTGGGGATATCGTGAAGGAAATCGCTGAGAGGCTGATTAGAGAACTCTCATCGGCAATTGCAGCTGGTATCAGTGGCTTCCTCGATAACCTCAGAACAGACATAGTCGAGTATCTGAGCGGGTTTTTCCGAGCCATTATCGACCCGATGGTGCGGACGCCTGCTCCTGAAGGGCCGAATTCAGCAGCCCCCGTCGACATTGCATTTGAGTCTGCGAGTAATGCCCCGTGGAACTCGCTAATCTCAGGCATCTACTTCGACGCAATTGTTGGTTTAGCTCTTGCTCTCCAGTTTTCTGTTCTGGCGATGATTGGGCTCAGGTACGGGTCAATGAACCCTGTTATCCGGAAGAAACTCCTACGTCGCCTCGGAGTTGCCTTCCTTTCGTTGTTCTTCTGGCTCCCTGTGGCCTCACTGGGGACTCAGTTCTTCGACGCTATCGGCAAAATCATCTACCAAACCGGTCAGTCCGACAAAGAGATCGCCGCAATGATCGGTTCAGTTCAAGAAATCGCTTCGTTCAGCCTTGGAATATTCCTTGTCCTCATTGTTGTCGGACTGTACGTCTACCTCAAGGCGGCGTTCATCTTCATCACTCGGTGGCTGCTGGTCTTCCTGCTGACCCTCTCGATGCCGCTGGTTGCGACGTTCTGGGCAGTGGAAGTCTGGCCGCTGAACCGCTTCTCGGGACTGGCGAAACAGGTCGCCGGCGCGTACCCCGGAGTCCTCGCTGCAGGCATCCCGCCTGCAATCTTGATCCGCATGAGCTTTGAAGCGACAAACTGGGGACTGGCTTCTGAGCTGTCCCTGTTCATCAGCCTCGTGACGCTGTACTTGGCGGCAAAGTCCCAGAAGGTCCTCATCCAGCGCAGTAGCCGCGTGGCAATCCAAGTCAGCGAACAGGCCCTTGCTGGTGGGAAAAAGCCCCTCAAGATCGGTGCGGCGGCTGGTGGTGCGGCGGCGACAGCCGGCGCTGGCGCGGTCGGTGGCCCCGGCGCAGCAATGGCGACAGGTGGCACGATTCGAGCTGCCTCAAGCGCTGCAAAAGGGCGCGTCGGCAGTGCTGCCACGGGTGCTCAGATGGTCCACCGCCAGATGGCAGCTAACCCCGCTGGCATGAAGAGCGGTTCTAGCGGTTCCGGTGGCGGCAGTAGTCCCAACGGCTCCGGAGGTGGCGGCAACAGTGGTTCCGGCGGCAGTGGCTCAGGCGGTGCAGGCGGTTCCGCTCCGCCTTCTGGCGGCGGCAGTGGCAGCAGCGGGTCTGGTGGCTCACCGCCCTCTGGCGGTGGGAGCGGGTCCGGTGGAAGTCCCCTCAACAGCAGGTTCACCAACGGTGGTTCGTCCGGCTCGTCCGGCTCGTCTGGCTCGTCCGGCTCGTCTGGCTCGTCTGGCGACTCCGAGAGCGACGACACCTCAGTAAGTGAACCCCAGACCAAGATGGAGCGCCAGACGCAGATCAACTCTGGCGATACCAGAGTGTTCGAGTCTGAGGCTGACCCGCCGTTCTCCGACGATGACTTCGACGAGAACGATACCGAGACCACTGACTCCGATGAGTCCGAGTCGTACGACTCGCTCAAGGATGTGTTTGCGACTGATGACGATATATTAGGGCCGGATGTGTACCGCGACGGCTTGCCGCATAAGGAGGATGACGACTAATGGCTGACTCAGAAGAAGAGTACAACACGAACATCATCCACGAATCGCTCGGTGATTCGACCAACTTCTGGGGCGACTACACACTCGGGGAACTCATCTTGTTCCTCATCCCGCCGTTTGGCTTCCTCGTCGCGATGGGGATGCCGTTCGTGCCAGCAGCGCTGTTCTTCCCAACGTTGGCTCTCACAGCGGTCGTGGAAGTCTTCCTCTACATCCTGCACAAAGTCCGGCCAGATCACTATCGCCTGACTGAGTGGCTGCGGGTCAAACTGTTCTGGCTCGTGAAAAAGCGTCAGTACACTCACGGTCAGGGCAATCAGGATACCCGCCAGGTCACGCGACTAGAGCGGGTCATGCCCCACGGCATTGAGCGCGTCGACGGAGCGTACGTCGGCGCGGTCGAGGTCGAGCCCGCCAATATGTCGCTGCAGGACGACGAGAAATGGGACAAAGCCGTCAAGTCACTCACACGCTTGTCCGAGTCACTGACTGGCCGGGCGAAACTCCACGTCACGACGGCCGAGGTCGACAACGAGTCCCACATACAGGCACACGTCGACCGACTCGACGACCCCGACGCGGAGAGCCATTCGATCTTCCGAGGGGTGCTCATGGAGTTCGTCAACCGCTACATCGACGACAGCGGGAATGTCGAGACTGAGACTGAACTCCAGCGCAAGTACTACATCGTCGTTTGGGTGACTGACGACGACATTCACGACCTCCAGATGAACAGCGACTCCATCGCGGATTACCTGACTGGGATACCGGTTATTGGGCGGCTGTTCACTCGGTTCGACAGTGACACGCTCACTGACGCCGAGCGAGAGGAGTTCAAGGCCAAGAAGCTCCACGACCGGCTCGAAACCGTCGACAGAGCAGTCAACAATATGTTTCGGTGCCGTAGCCGGTCGGTCAGCCCGCATGAACTGGCGCACTTGACCGAGGACTACTGGGCCTGTGAAACCCGGTCGGAACGCGAGTACGAAGAGGCGGCCTCCGTCTCTCCGGTGACGTACTCCGCTCGGGAACTCATCAAGCACGGCAAGGGTGCCACAGCCCATGACGCTGCGGAGGGCATGGACACCGACGACGTCGGTGGGACCGACTACGAGGTCGACGAGACTGACTTCGTCTCACAACTGCACCGGCCCGGTGAGAACCACCGGTCATTGGTCGCGCCGACGGATATCGAGTGGGAAGCCGACCACGCCCTCATCGACCAAGAGACGTACACACGGTGCTTCTGGATCGAGACGTATCCCGAGCATCCGACCAGTGGAATGCTAGAGCAACTACTGCTGGATACGGACCTCGCTGTGGATGTCTCAATCCACATCGACCCATACGACGCTGATACAGCAGTGTCGGTGATGAAGGAGTGGATCTCCTCGCTGAAGATGCTGCAAAACGACAAAGGAGAGTTGGAAGCGGAGGATATCGAACAGGAGGTCAACCAGGCAAAGTACATCCGGCAGATGGTCCGGCGGAACCACACGTCGCTGTTCCGTGTCGGGGCGTTCATCCGCCTCACTGCGGAGACCGAAGAAGACCTCCGGAAGCAAACGAACCGGCTCGAAACGCTCCTGCGAGACTCACCGTCGAACTGCGGCGTCAAGCGAACGACCCGCCGGCAGGAAGCAGGGCTGGTGACTGTCTCGCCGATCGGGGCCAACGAACTCGGGCAAAACCGGCTTTCTTCGATGACCGGGGAAGCACTCGGGTCGCTGTTCCCGTTCTCGTCGAACTACCTGCGGATGGAGGACGGCATCGAGTACGGACTGCACGGCCACAACGACTCCTCGCTGTTGATCGACCCGTGGGAACTGGAAACCGGCCACTCGGAGCTGGTGACTGGAATGCCCGGCGGTGGGAAGACCCACGGCACGCAGGCTCGGGCGATGCGGATGCTGAAAAAACGGTCGGACGTCAAGCAGATCTACATCGACCCAGTCGGGGATATGCACGGCAGCGCGAAGATGCTGGACGCAAAGACGATCACGATCAGCGGCGAGACGCCGTTGAACCCGTGCGAGATGCATCCGACGCCGCCGCATGTCCTCGAACAGTCCCCGGATATGCAGCCCGTCTCAGCGAAGAAAGACGAAGTGTACGGGGTCATCGAGAACTTCCTGCAGTCGCGGGATGTCGATCTGGAGATGCACAGCGGCCTGATCACGTTCCTGATCGACAAGATATTCACTGAATCGGATATCGACCCAGCCGACCCGTCGACGCACACGCCGGAAAACTCGCCGGACCTGAGTGACTTCCTCGAAGTGGTCGACCGCCTCCAGGAAGAGCCAGAAATGTTCCCCGGAGCGACAACGGAGTCCTCCCAGCAGAAAATCCAGCAGTACGCAAACGAACTCTCGATTGCGCTGCATCCGTTCCGCCCGGGGAGTACGTTCGGCAACCTCTCGAAAGAGTCGGACCTGCGGCTGATCGACGACAGCAGCAAGGCCGTCTATCTGGACCTCCAGCAGGTCGAAGGCTCGGGCAGTGGCCTCGGCAAGCAGTCGTTCATCATGCAACTGCTGCTGAGCACGCTGTACCAGCAGGCCAAGAATATGCAGCAGAAGGTCGAGATCATCATCGACGAAGCTCACTACCTGTTCAACGACGACGCGAACTTGGAGTCGCTGAACCAGATTGCGCGGCACCAGCGCCACGCCGGACTCCGGCTAGTGATGCTGTCCCAGACGCTCTCTGAGTTCGAGGACAAGGGAGCCGCTGAGGAAATCGCGGGAATGTGCCCGATCAAGGTGCATCACCGCGAGCCGGAACTGGGCGACGAGACGGCAACAAGCGCCGGACTAACGGACGAACAGCAATCCTACATCCAGCACGCCGAAGCCGGCAAGGAGTCACTTGGCGACGGCCAAGGCTACTCGCAAGCGTTGGTTCGCGTCGACGAACATGGCGATTACCCGCTGACGATCAAGACGTCGTGGGAGGAAAAGCAGATCATTGACCTCGACGCTGACGCGGAAGATGCGCTTGACGTTGTTGCTCACGAGGCCGACTCCCGCGCTGCTGACTTCGAAGAGTTCGTACGCTCGAAGGCAGTCGAGCAAGAGCTAACGAATCACGGATTGTCCCCTGAGAAGGCTGAACACGTCCTCAACGGACTCAGCGAAGACGAGTTGGTGGACGTGGTGTCTGTAGCACTTGACCAGACACAGCCAGAAGCAGTTGTCGCTGACGGTGGTATCGAGACAGAGACTGATGCGGAGTTCGACACTACGGAGAATTCAAATGAGTAACGTCATCTCGATTCGATTGAACCCAGAACAGGGAGAACAGGTTGTAAAGCAGGCGCAGAAAGCAGATGAAAAGCTATCGGAGTACGTTCTGAAGGCTACGGAACAGCGCATTGACCGTGAGTTGAAAGAGCAACGAGCCAACGAATTGAATCTTGAGTCGGAACTTGATGATTTAGCAGATATTGTCGCAGCAGAGGTTGACGGAGCAACAGACATTGACACGGATCAGGAACTGTTCTACTCGGTCGCTCTGTGGGACTTAATTTCCTCTGAGTTCCCGGCAGACAAGCGCGCTGCTGCGATGGAAGGAGCGTCGGAGAAAGTCCAAGAAGAGGTTGAAAGCATCCGAAACAAGGAGGGTCAGGAATGACTGAGAGAGACACTCTACTCCAGATTTACACCACCGAAGCGTACAAAGAATGGTTTGACCAGTTGGCTGACGATGCGGGGACATCTACCTCGGAATACGGACACAAGGTTATTGAGGACCACATTGACCGGGAAACTGGAGAGAACCAGTATCGTCGGTACGACACTGATACGAGCATAGAGCTACTGCTGGAAGAGGCACAGCGCGAGGTGAAAGAGCTGGTAGCGGAGTTTGAGTCTGGAACAATGGAGGAGGTGAAGACCATCCAGGAGGTCAGAACAGCATACACCATTGCGATCTGGAAACTGCTTCAAGATAACTACTCAGCTGAGCAGCGACGGCTTGCGCTGAAATTTGCTGGTGAACACGTCGGACAAGATCCGGGTCTTGAATCGAGAGCCGAAGGCGACTCTGAGTCAGATGCCTCGACTGCTGCTGAATCGGCAGGTGAGAGTGCATGATGCTGAAAACAGATTACCGAGAAGGTGGTGCAGGGAACCTCGTCGACTACATTCAGCGTGATCGCGAACAGGATGCCGGAGCGACAGTTGACCTACGGAATCCCGCTGGCCGAGAACTGTCCGACCCAGAAGTAAATCGATTCGTCGACAAGAGCCGCGAGTTCGGATTCCAGCGGCACATGATCGTCTCCCCTGATCCTACGGGACAATATTCGCCAGAGGAAGTCCGTGCCAACACTCGGGACTTCATGAACAGTGAGTTTGCCCAGCAGCCGACGACTGACTACGTGTATGGGGTCCACCGAGACACAGAGTTTCCCCACGCACACATCGCGGCGACTGGCGAGCGCGCAGAGTTGGAGATGGATCGGGAAGATATCCGAGAGTTGCGCGAACAAGCAGCGACCGCGTATGAAGAGCCCTCCCGGACGAGGGACCCAACGACTGCCGCTCGCGATGCTCCGGAGAATCCCGGTCGGGTCGTGGATGAGGAAGCACGGGAGCAGTACCACGAGGCAGAACTATCGCTGAACCCCGAAGCAGAAAAAGCGCTCAAGCGGGCGACTGAGAAGAGTCAACAGAAAGACGTCGGACAGCCCACGGCTGAGAAAGCAAGCGATGAGCGGCAAACTGAGCCACTCTCAGAACAGCGTGAGGAACCGCGCGACGCTGACGCCGAAGCTGCCCTCAAACGCGAGCAGGAACCCGAGCGTGAAGTTGGGTGGTGGCAGTGAGTTCTAGTTCTTCTGCACCACCAGGACAACGCTCCGGAGAGGTTCCGAATAGTCTCAAGTACGACAACGTCGTCGGGTTCGTCTGGGCCGGGTTCATGCTGTTGTTCCCGCCAATGATCGTCGACAGCGACAAGGTTCTCCCAAAGCGGTTCTGGGCGTGGCGCTACATTTACCTCGGCTTTGGACTGATCAGCGCGGCGTTCTTCTACGACGTGCTTGTCCAGACACCCAGCGCAGCGCTGTTGTTCCCGTTCGCTCATGTCCTAGCTGCCGTCTCAGTGGGGACACTGTTCGCTGGCTTCACCGTGCCCGGCCTGTCACTGCCGATGGTCTCGTACTCGACCACGGTGATCCTGTATGCCATCTCAATCGGTATCGTGTTCTCTGGGGAACTACTCCGCCGAACGTCGCCGGAAATGCTCGCGATGAACCAGTGGGACCACGACGACGGGGAGTCCGTCGTCCCGCTGGAAGAGGTCTCTCACGAACACGAAGAGGCCGAAATGCCGTTCACGCTCGATCAGGATGTCTCCACAGCCGTCGTAGGGGAAACTGGGAGCGGGAAGACGTCGATGATGAAGCTGCTGGCCTACCAGTTCCCGTACTACAGTAACACGGCAGTCATCGCTCACGACACCGGCGAGGACTTTCAAGCATTCTACGAGGAGTTGGGCTTCGACGTTCAGCGCATTCGGCACGAGGATAGCGACGTAGTCTGGAATCTGTTCAAGGACGCCGATTCGGAGTCGGACTTCCGCGAGGTCGCCGGCGCGATCTTCGGCGAAGCCGACGGCCACGACCCGTTCCACCGGCCCGCCAAACAGACCTTTGCGGAGATGCTGATGTACCTGCATCTTAGCGCACAAAAGAACAATCGCCGTCACGCGCTCTGCCACGCCGATATCGTCTCGCTGCTCAACGAGGGTCATATCGCGCTCAAGAAAGCCCTTGACGAGTTCGACCGGCTGGATTCTGGTCATATCGACCCTGACAAGGGGAAAGGTGCACAGAACGTCTACCAGACCATCAAGGAGAACGTTGACCCCGTCTTCACCGGCGACTTCGGGGACTACGGAGAGTTCTCCCTGCAAGAGTACATCGAGAACCCGGAGGGTCGAGTCCTCATCATTGACTCGAACCCGACGGAACTGGAAACGCTCGGGCCGATGTACCAACTGCTCGTAGACTGGTCGATCCGCTACGCGATGAATGCCTCGAACCCGACGGTCCATATCCTCGACGAGATTGACGCGCTGCCGGCGCTCACTCAAGTAACGAATCTTACGGCGCGAGGCCGGAAACACAAGGCTCGGGCACTGGTCGGCGTACAGACAATCGGCCAGCTCAAAGACACATACAGTACAATCTCTGGCATTGTCGGCAACTGTCCACAGGGGGTTTACTTCGGGCCGGGTGACACTGAGTCGACGGACTTCATCCTCGACGAACTCGGCGAAAGCCGTCAGTACGACCGGTCGGAGATGGTGTCGATGAGTCACCAGGGGCGCGGCGAAAACCCACGAACGCAGGCTCGGGACACGTACAAAGAGAAGGACAAAACGCCGGTCACCTCTGGCTTGCTTCGAGACTTCCAGCCCGGTGAGTGCGTTGCCGTCTCACGAACGACGTGGGTCCACGGCCAGTCCTACGAACTGGCTGATGTTCGCGACAGCCTCCCGGCGCAAGGTGCGGAGTCGCCGGGCAGTTCGGAGCTGGAACCCACTGAGGATGACACCGACATCGAGAGTGACAGCTGGTTCTCGTTTACTCGGGCCCGACTCGACGATGTGCTCTATGGGTCACTTGGTGAGACCGAAGATGATGAGTCCAGAGACAGTGGCCCGGATCGTGACCCCGAAGTCGAGCCAACCGCCGACGCGACAGACGGGTTGGGCGACGACGAGTCGACCGACCCACTCGACCAGACAACAGCAAACACTGCCGTCACGTCTCCGGACACAGACCACCCAGACCTATCAGATTCAGAAGATGAGTATGACGGTGGCGATCACGACCAGCAGTCCGACGACAACACTGGAGGACTCTTCTCTGAGCCGGACCCAGATCCCAGCTTAGGTGGGACGGAATCTGCCCAGCAGGAAGGCGGTGAATCACCTACTGAATCAGATGCAGAGGGAGACTCAAACGAGACTGAAGAGCGGGACGAAACTGAGTCAAAAGAGGAGGAGCGTGACGTATCTGAGTTCATGTAACCCGCCGTTGTGAACTCGTTCCCCTGTATAGAATATCTAATAATTTTGTGCTGTTCTGCGACTGTAATTCTCTCTACTACGTTGGCAAGAGTGGATTGCAAGTACGCCTGCCTCCAATTCTATCAAATTTCAATACTTATCTTTATTGCTATCATTATATCATTGAAATCGCAAGACGGCGGCGGTTTTGGCCCGGTTTGAATCACCGACAGTGAATTACCACCCCCCTGAAACAAACCCAAACCGCAAGACGGCGTGGGTATAATTCACCGGTTACCCCCGATTAGTTACACTCTTTATCTTGTCCTCTGGTGATTCAGTCGTGAGGCAGGCGCTGGAAACAGCGATGCATAAGAAATAGAATATAATCGCCGGTAACGAGCGACGGAACTCGGATAGAGTAAAGCCCGCCCACTCAGACGCCGGCTATATTATTGGAGAACAGATATGTCTCGCCTCACTCCCCAGAGTCCGACCGGGACTGCTCACGGCGGGCCAGCCCAACCGAGCGTCATGTGAGTCCACTGCCCCACGCACGTCGCCGGCCACCGACGTCCAGGGCCACGCCGATCACGACCACACTCGAACTGAGCCAGTGCTGGCAGACCCACGCTCGACCCTCGCTCACTTCGGCCCCTCCGTGGCGCACAACCCGACAGTCACCGGTCGGCGGCCACACCACCTTGTCCGGAGCTTTGTATCCGATTCCCGACAGGTACAACGCGCCTTGTTTTCCCGTCTTCACGATATCGTAATTTAGTGTGGCATTCAGCCGGGGAACCGTCCGATTCCCGGCGGGGATCGCGCCCGCCACCGCAGGCACGATTGGACCGGCGTGAGGCGCGCGACCGCGCCGAGCGCAGCGCCCCGTCGTCCGAGTGAGCACCAGCGAACGAGGACACGACAGACGACCAGCGGGAGTCTGTCAGTGGCGTCGCGCGCTGGGACGTTCTACCAGCCATCTACTAAGCCCAGCCATTGCTGGCAGACCCACGCTCGCGACACGTCAGGGGGTAGACTCACTTCGCTATTGATCGTCGATGATCGGTGCCGGTCTAGTCCCTGCACAAGCGATTTAACCGATGCCGATAAAGAGCGATTGAAGCGATTTTCATGTCAAAGACACATCCATCTCCAGAGCGGCGGCTACCTAACGAGCGAATCGTTCCGTCAATGACTACTATCGGCCCGGTCGTTGACGAAGTCGTCGAAATCGCACAGCACAATCTTAAGCGTCCGATCTCGGTCAAGATCTGGACCTGGGAAGACGGGACATTCAAAGTTCGTGCCAAGCACTGGTATCCAGCTGGGACCACGGCCCGGTACGGCCACCGGTCGGTAATCCAGTACCACAGCGACCGTGAAGTCGTCAAAGGATACCTGCTGGAAAAAGACACAGAAACAGATGAAGAATCACTCCTCCTAGAAATGAAACTCGACAAAATCAGTGATCCAGTCCCACGAAAAAATGAGAAGGGCGACTAACCCTATTTGTCCATTACGAACCGGTAGCACTTCTCACACAGCCGGTCGAACGATTCCTCACGCTCGCTATCATAGAACGACCCCAAGCGCATTCGCTCGTCATCGAGGAAGGTATTGAACACCTTCTCGCACCGCGGACATTGGACGTTTCCCACATTTCTCACCTCCTGTGACCCCTTCTCGGGCCGCCACCTGCCTCCGGCCGCACAAAATCCACGCCGGCGGGCAGCGGCATCCGAGCGCTCCCCGACGCTTAACCAACATACCCGCGATCACCCGCCCAACGTTGGTTAAGACCGCTGCGCCACTTTCCCCGACGCCGGATCTCGACGAACCAGCCACGAATGCGGTTCCCGTCCACTTCCCGGCGGCAGGCCGGGATCGCGCCCGCTACCGCAGGCACGATGGACCGCCGCGAGGCGCGTGATAGCGCCGAGCGGAGCGTCCCGTCGTCCTCGTGAGCGACAGCGAACGAGGGCTCGACAGACGACCAGCGGGAGTCTGTCGGTGGCGTCGCGCGCTGTCGCGACCCACCAGCCACTCAGCCCCAGTTGCTCCCGGGCCGGCTGGCCAACGCTCACGCACACACCAGCACATCGGCTCTCTCACAGCCGCCACCAGACTGACCCACGTTGACGCGCTGGTGCGGTGGCGTGCCAGTCCGTGCGCGCGGTTGTCTCGCCGCCGCCCGCTGTGCCGGAGGCGGCGGCGAGGCCGCGTGCGCGAGCACCGTCGCACCGCCCGAGGAAGCCCCCCGCTCAGTGGGGGACGCCCTCGCTATCGGGCGTTAGTCTGCTTTGGAGTGGACGAGACCCTGATGGGTGGCGGCCCCATGCTCAGTGTCGAACAGGTCCGAACACTCAGGACAGCGGGCCTTCCCGAGCGTCACGGCGACCGCGTGGTCAGTGTCCCGCTCGTTGGCCCACTGATGGGTGTCTGACTCGGCTTCCCATGACGCCACCGCCGGGCTCTCACCCGAGGAGCCGAACATACTACTCCCGTGTCCAGTGGGCGCGGGACCGTCGCCGCGCTCGATGACGCACATGAGCGTGTCGCTCGTGACAGCCACCGTCTTGATACCGTTGTAGTCGTCGGGCTTGCCCCCGGAAATCCGAACTCTGTCGCCCTCGTGGAGCGTGCGGACCATCTCGCCGCCGTGCATGGACTTGCCCCAGACCGTGACCTTCGCACTCGTTCCCTCGTCGTCCTCTATATAGAGGACCTGATACTGATTGCGGGCGTCTGGCTCCTCAATGATGTGCGTGACTTCGCCCTCGACCGTACACTCGTAGCCGTAGGGCGAGACATCCGCGATAGGCGTGGGGACTTGCAGTTCGTCACGGGCGTCCCTGAACACGGTAAAGGAAGCCTCATACAGGCTGTTACAGTCGCCCATCTGCCCGGACACAAGGGCGGCGAGTCGGCGGCCTGCTGCCGCTCGTGACAGACTAGTTTTGTCTGCCAGCGTCGCGGCCTGCTGGTTGACTCGCGCCAGCGTGTCGCGGTCCATCCACTGCCGGGGGTCAGCCGGGGAGCGGAACCCATCAGCGCGTTCGGTTTCCGCGTCGGTGAGCTGGCGAGCCGAGGCTTCGCGGTCGGCACCGTCGACGTGAGCGCGTGCGACCTCGGAGTGTCGGGCTTGCTCGGCTTCTCGTCCGTGGCGTTCTTCCTGCTGTTCCAGCGTTTCGCCAAAGCGTCGGTCCGGACCAACCTCGGTCGAGCGGGTCCAGTCGTATGCCTCCTCCTGTCGGGCGTAGAAGTTGCCACGGCTATCGCTACCCCGATTCATCCTGAAATCGAGTTCGTCGCCGTTCTCTGTCTCTGCGACCGCCTCTAGAAGCTGTTCGGGGCCACCCTCAACGTGGGCCGAAAGGGAAACCGTCTGGTTGCTTGCCGATGCTTTCTTACCGCTGGAATTGCTAGCGTACATTGTCTTTCTCCATCCAACGGAAAGACACTTGTCGGGTGCTCTAACACCCGATTTCTGCGGCGTGAAACTGCCCTGCCAGCGCCGCGTGCGTCGTGTCTTTCCGTACTTAATGGCATGGGTGCCGGCTACTTAAAGATAACGGACTATTTGTATTGTTTCAAGTGCAATATTCGGGTGTCTGAGTGGTTTCTAAGCGGCGTCTTGTATTTCGCGTTTCGAGGGAGAATAGTATATAAAGACCGTAGGTGGTTGACACCCCGGCAGGCGGTCCCATCGTGTGCGGTTGCGGTGAGCCAGCATCCCGCGCGGCCAAGCGAGTGCCGGATGGGTGAAAGCCCGGCAGCGCAACGCCAGTGAGCAGCCCGGAACACAGCGACTGCAAGGAGCGTCCTCGTTCCGGCGAGGGAGCGCCGGCCGCGAGGGTTCCTCACCCGGATCGCGCGCGACTCCGACGCGTGCGTTCGGTTCTGCTGTGTTGTGCCGTAGTAGTCGGGCGGGACCGAAAGGGGCACGCCGCTGGCGCTTGTTGTAGTCGGGTCAGCGACCCCTATCCGCGTGCGGTTTGCGCGGATATGTCGCTGAGCGACCGCCAGCGGCGTGGGGCTTTCAAGATGTGCTGGTCCGACACCGAGTTTGTCGTCGCGACGTCATTCAGAGTAATCCCGTCGAAGCCAGTGGTCCCCCCGAGGTCAGTCGTGCCGCCGAGGTCAGTAGTCCCACGAGTCCTGCCATCCGAACCGTCGGCCCCCTCAACACCGTCGCGAGTGCCACACGACTCGCCTCCAGGGCCAGCAGTGCCAGAGACCACTGCCGGCCACACACGAGACACACGTCACTCGAACCCTCTCCGCCGGCCATCGGTCCACGCACCGGCTCCGCCAAGAGCGAGCGTGCCGCCCAGCGGCGGCTGCCCGGCGGTCAGGCGTCACACCAGCCAGCCACCCGTCTCTGCCCGGCCGTCAGTCCCACGCCGACACACGCTCGTCTCTCGCGCTCTCAGCCCGCCTGCCAGCCCCACGCTGCTATCCACCAGTCATACCTCTGTATCGCCCGGCCGTCTGCTCCACGCTGCTATCCATCAGGCATCCGTCTGCTTCGCCCGGCCGTCTGCCCCACGCTGAGAGGGACCGACTCCCAGCGCGAGTGCAGTCGTGTCCCTCTCGTCTCCAACCGCGCGCGACTCCGACGTGCGCGTCGTCACTCCTCGGAAACGCAGACCAGCAGTCCTACATCACCTGCTGGTGGCCCTCCGCGCAGGTGACGACAGGCTCGGTGCGCGGGTCACGAGCGCGTGGGTCTGCCTCGACGTCGACAGTCTCGGTCTTGACAATATCTGCGTCGCAATCCTCGTTCGGGCACGAATCTGGCGTCTCTGACATGAGTTCCTCACCCGCCAGGAACACACAAAAGTACGCACACGAGGTCCGTCTGACATCGAGCCCGCTCTAGAAGCTGGTGTCTACAGGAGACGAGCGAGGGACTGCTTGAGACGACCCTTCACACCGGATGATGCAACGACTTCAATCTCGACGACACAAGAGCATAGTAGCAACAGCTCGCCACACGCGGGGCATTCCTCGTAGTCGCACAACCGATGATGTATCTCGCCGTGCTCGACACCACACGCAGGACACGACTGGTCGCGCCACCGTTCGAGGTCGACGGTAACGCCCCGTTCGTTGCTCTGGAGGACTTGTAGCTTGTACGTGAGATACTGGCTGCCCTCGCCCCACGGGATCGGGTCGGAAGCCACCCCATTGACGTAGTAACGCTTGTCGACACACGCCGACGCCGACCGTGGCCGGCGGCAGTCAGGACAACACATCTATTTCTCACCCCGTGGACGCCCCGCAAAAACTTCGCCACTCGTCTGTGCCTGCCGGTGCTGGGCACGAATGTCCGGTCGGTCGTCGGCTTCGGTGCTTGGAGACTGTTCGTCGACGGACTGCTGTTCGGTACTCATAATCGGGAAAACCCCTCACCCTCTCGGGGGAACACAAAATCATCAGTACGAATATACGACCGACGGGGACTCAGGCCTCAGCGACGTCCCAGACAGAGAGATGACCGCTGGAACAGACGCCGGCGTGACGCCCGACAGCCATGCAGGGCCCGTACTCTCCGTCGACACACGCGATGCGCTCGGCGTCGAAGATCGGCGCGTCGCACACGTCGGTTCTGCAGGTCATATACTGAGACGAGTCACTGGACATCACGCAGCGCCCGCCATCGCTTGGTGACGGAGCTCACTTTCGTCTGGTAGATCCCAGCCGTGGTACTCGCGAGCGATGTGGCGTGCTCGCTTGACGGTGACCACGACGCCGGCTGCTGGTGACTGATGCGCCTCAACGCGCTCTTTCAGATATGAAGGATGGGTGCGTGTGTACGTGCCAAAGCCGAGGCTGTCTGGCCCGCTCTGAGTCATGACGGCGTAGCCCTTCAACTTGGTCTGGATCGCGTGTTTTTTCGACATAGCTGGTAGTCAAGACGCTCTCTCTGGAACGCCTCTCGCCCGGTAGAGGCTCACAAAATACGGGCGAGTCCGCGCCGTTGGGCTAGGATTGCTCTAGTGGCTCGACCCACTCGGGAGCGCAATCGTGTGTGCCGCCGTAGATCGAGTTGTCGGGATACTGGTCGTCGTCAGCCTCGACAGAGACGATCACGTTGCCGCCGGAACACGAAATTTCTGTAACGGTTCCGACGACTGCATCGAGTGGGCCGTCTCCGTCACTCCAGTCGGCTCGGACACGATCGCCGCGGTCGAAGTTATACTCCTCGAAGGAAGGTGCTGTCGTACTCATAATCTCCTCCGGCCACGAGGGAGACACAAAATGACTCGTATGCCAGCCAGAGTGCTGATAGGTTTCGCCGAGAGAAGAAGAACTGATAACCGAATTGCGGGTCCGGAAACCCGATGGCTGGACGACCGTCACGTTTCCCGATGAAGTTGCGACGATCTCGGTTGTCGGTGGGAAGGTCGACGGCCAGCTGTGCCTGACTCTCACCGCCGAACGGGAGGATGGTCCCCGTCTCGTCGAACTCGGTATTCTTGATATCGCCCCCCGAGAGACCGGTCCCGCCATCCGTGGGACAGCGTCCTCTGGAGCAATCGTTCCGTCACTGCATGGTCAGGTGGATCAAACCTGCCGTCCCTGTGGACTGTCACCCGTCCTCCGTGGGCGTCGCCGTGACGACAAAAGGGTCAGCCTTCAAAAGAGTTCATGATATACTATTGTAAGACCACAAGCTATTACGTCAGATAAGTCATATGTGAGTTATATAGTCTATGCAGTAGTTGGATTAACAATCCAGTCCATATTAGCGGTGTTTGTTGCTGGAGATGCCTCCGATAGAGGGCTTAGCGGTAGGTTTTGGGGAGCAATTACGTTTATCTCTGGGATTCCGGGGATTGTGATCTATCTCTTGTTGCGTCCCGATAGAAGCCCTGATATCATCTATGTCTGTCAAGAGTGCCGCACAAAAAACCCCGAAGAAAATAATTTTTGCTCGGAGTGTGGGACTGAACTGAAGGCGGAACAATCGAAAGACGAAGAACAGTCAGATGATGTAACTGAAAAGAAGGAAAGCATGAGCATCACTGAAGCTGTCAAATCTGGTTTCGGAATGTGGTGAAGACATAAACGAACCGTTTCGGTTAGGTCATATGCGGGGTCTCTATCAGGCTTCGGAACTAGGATTGCCCGTCGCTCCGCTTGTGGGTATGCGCTCTCAAGCTCACTCGGCCACCCATGTAAGGAGGTTCCACTTCTATGAAGATAGCCTTCAACGCGGAGCGTATTATGTACTCATTTGCGACTGTAGACTCGGACATTGATGTATTAGCCGCTTTCGTCAACAACGAATGCTCTTGGAGTGTCACAGTTCTCGGTGAGAGGTGTCGGTGACTCATGCATTGAAGAAACGTAGTGCTCAGCACCTTCCTATACCTTGGAATTCAAGGCCACCCGTACATCGTCCGAGGCAATGTTTCAGGCGCTTTTGACCGAATTTACATTCTGTAGGGCTTTGAGCTGGTGGACACAGTCTCCAAACCCTGCCGCTTCGCACGTGACGCTTTCTGTGACAGGTTCTAGTAGGTATTCAGACGGTTTGAATATAGGGCGCCCCCAGAATTATTGAAGGGCGTCTTGTAATGTGTCGTCAATGACTGACGAAGACAAAGATCCCTACCTCATCGCCATTACCGATACTACGTGCGGCTGGCCAGATGAACCTAACCACGAAAGCACTGTTGTCGGTGGCCAGTTCGGGAAAGATTCGTTCACAGAAGACCCACGCAACGACGAGGAAGGGTAACTGAAGCTCTCCGGATTCTACTTTCAGTGTGCGGCTGACCACTATGTGCGTGCTACACAAACAAATAAATAAGAAGAACGAAAACCCCCGGATGTAAAAAGGCGGAATCAGAAAGACCCGATAACAACCCAGCACTATGAATCTCGATCCCGACCGGTACCGAGACATGAGCAAACGGGAAATCCTCCGTGAACTCATCGAACACGTCGCTACCTCGGAAGAAGACCACGAGGACAAGGAACACCGGAGCGGGAGTTCTACCGATCTCAACCTCTATCTGCTGGACAACCAGGGGTTCGAGATAGGGTCGCTCGACGATCACATCAACCACATCACCCAAAGTGAACGGGTTCGTGGGCACGCGAAGAATTTCGTCGAAAAGTACACGTTCTCAGAGGAGACGTTGGGTGACGACACAGCGATTGTCAGCGTGACCGTCCCGAAGAAGTCACGCACGGACGAGGCTGTGTGGATTGCTCACGGAGAGTACATCTGGGTGCTCACGACTGTGCGGCAGAAGTGGCGCAAGAAGACAATAGAGAACCTGATCAAGTACCTCCCACAGGTCGAACGACTGTATCTTTCCTCGGACTATCTGGATGCAGTCACCGATGAAGACGTCATTCAGGACTCCTACCTCTCCGGATTCACGGCAAAATACCATGCCCCATACGCGGAGCGGAAAGCAACACTCCAGTTTCATGGCGGGCGCGAGGAAGACCTCGAAAAAGCGGAGAGATACTTTGATGCGAAGCCGACTCGGATAGAGTTCGATCAAACGAACAGTCCCACAGCAGCAATCCAAGGATCGAGTACCAACGATGGGCGCCTCTCGTTACAGTCCGTGGTTCGAGGGTCGCAGGACAAAGCTGTGGACACTCTCCTGAGTGTTTCCGAGGAGTACCAAGAACTGGACAAGGCCAGCTTCGAGATCGAACACGCGCCAACACACAGGAGCACAAAAAGCGGGTTTTCCGTAGACGGATTCACTGCGATTGAGCTGACTGACCCGGATCGGAATGCCGAGTCAGACGAGTCCCTGCTTGAGGAACTCAAAGAGAACGTTCTAAACGGGAACCAGTACCGATTCGGAGAGCGGGAGCGGGATACGCTCCGAGTGTACGACACGCACCACGACGAGATATTCGATCTTGCTGTCGAAGGCCCGAACATAATCGTCTACCCGCGTGAGACGACGACGTCGATGAGTCTGAGAGACATTGTGCAGGAGATATTCGAGTACGACTCGACGTACTCTCAAGAGAAAGTCGAGAATCCGGTTGCCTTACCCTAGTATAGATGTCAGGAGCGCCAGAAGTGGATCGGCAATTGAGAGAGAAGCAAACCTACAATCTATTTTACAGTTCTCTTACAGCTCGCGCGTCCCCTTGCCTCACTGACCACGGATGGCGTGTCCCAATCAAGTTCGGCGAGATAGACGATCCGTACGCTGGTGTTGTGGCCAGACCCGACTTTGTATTGTACGACGGGGACACGTGCCTGCTCGTAGAAGTCAAATCAGGGGACAATATTCGAGATCGAGATATTGGCCAGATGGAGCGCTGTGACCAGCTCAGTATTGATGGGGTCGAAAAGGAGCTGGAAGCGGCGGAAGTTCAAGACAAAACCCCGTACGATGGGGAAGTTCAGACTATTGATCACTGTATCGTCTATCACGATATCGATGAAGAGTGGGTTGAGCAGTGCAGGAACGAGTGGGAAAACTGTCAGGAACAACTCGAACGACTAGAGCAGGAAGCGGCAGTTCTAACACAGGACTTCGGTGGCACGTTGCGTCGTGTTGCTGGAGAGTTCGAGTCTGGGCGTCTGCAACATCGGTTTGAGGATGGTGTTGAGCTCCCCGAGAATCCCAAGGAAGAATTTGTGTTGACTGAGCAGATGGAAAAGGAGATTCTGGCTGTGGCTATCTGTGGGATTTGGGGTGAGCAGGCAGTTGGCTACGATGATGCAGTGGAGGTGAATGTGAATCAAATCCGTGATTACTTTGCGCCGACATTCAACGTTCCTCCGAAGCGGGTGAACCGAGTGCTGTACTATCTGACTGAAATCGATGCTTGCGACCATGTTGAGGACTTAACGTACGAATTCTCCCGAGATCATATCTCTGAGGTTTTGAGCATCATCGGAACAGTTCGTGATCAGCGTGTTGAGGTAGTTCTGGATGATGTCGGTGAGGATCATATCCCGGATGAACAGCAGGCGACACTCGATATGGTGTCGGACGAAGCCTTGACCAATGGTGGTGACAATGATGAGGAGGTTGTCGGTGATGGTGAAGGCGAGGAAGACAGTGACGACGGTGAATCGGAAAGCGAAGATGGGCTGGATAATGGCTCGTGACAGTTTTATCGGCAGTCCGTAAAAAATGCCATTCCGCAGTGTGTCATAGAATACGTCCCACGGCCCCTACTTGGTAATTATACAGCCCTAAATTCGCTCTTGAGCCCGTGTTTTCTCCATTCAGTATTTTTATTCAAGCTCTAAACCGTGAATGGTACTTGTTGAGAACTATTGTATGACAGGCTCTGGACTGTTGATGCGGAAGGCCACACTAGTAATTAAAACTAATTCGTCAAAGTACCGCTTCAGAGGAAGTGATGCTGAACTCTCAAAACTACCTCACGCCATCAGAGGGGCTGACCGGAGTTAGAATTGGGTTTTATACCAATCAAATTCATTTGTGACCGCTTTGTGAGTCCTCTCATCAAGCTTAGTTAACATTTGGAAATATGAACTAATCGGCCTCTCGACTAATTCAAACTCTGACTACCTCTGCTGTCTGCGGTGCTACGTCTATTAGTCGCTGAATCCACCACTCAGTTTATTCTCTCTCATAGTCGCTCCCACGGAAAGAAGCCATTCCGCTCGCGATAGGCACTGATCTGGTCCTGAAACGCTTGTTCCTGGAAGTCTGGCTCGTCGCCGTGGATATCCTCCGGTGAGACGCCGTCGGGGAGATGCTCATAGCCTGTGACTTCCTCCGTGTCATCCTCCTGGTCGGACTCGTGTCGGTGCTGTCCACACTCCCTGCAGGTCCAGATCAGCCGGTCAAGATGCGGGTGGCACTCGAAGCCATCGAGTCCGTGAGATTCGTGTCCCGTCACGGCGCCACACTGGCGACAGTGGAACCCGATACCGACTATTTCCGGTTCGGCTCTTGCCTGATGGCGCTTCACAACGCCGGGAACAAGCCAGTACGTCCCATCAGCCTCTCGGAACTCATCCGTGAGCTGCTGGAACTCCGAGCGGTCGGTGACCGGCGACCCGTCCTCGAGATAGATCCGTGGCTGGACGTCGTCCCCATCCCCGTCCCAGTTGGTCTGTTCGTCGGCTGTCTCCAAGAGCGCCTGTCCGGGTTTCTCGTCGATCGTGGTTTCGGTCGGCAGGTCGGGCCAGCCTTGCGTGAGAGTGGCGGCTGGCTCGGTCCCAAATGCTGCTCGACACTTCACGGTTCCATGGGAGACGTCCTCGCCGCTCGCGATGCTGTCGGAAACGGAGAAGGCCGCAGCGCCGAGGGCTCGTGCATGGAAGTCAGTGTTCGCTTCAACGAGCGCCAGAACAACCCGCCCGAACGTCCACTCTCCAAGTGGGCTGCTATCCTGATCGTCGGACGAAGTCTCGGAGACGCCGGTTTGAGCGCAGAACGGACACTGGCGTTCATCCCGGGGAATATCCTGTCCGCAGGTTCTACAGGTGCGAGTCTCATCCTCTGTACGGTCGGGATACTTGGTGGATTCGAGGACTCGTTCCCGTCCGTTTCCCCTCGTTTCAGGGTCGGAACTCGCGGCCCCGAGGATATCAGCGGGATCGTACTCAGGATTCCGGTCAGTCACACGCATGGTTGCGTTCGTCATCGTATTTAAACCTCGGCCCCGAGGGAAGCACAAACCGACAGGGAGCGAGAGTCTTGCCTGATCTAGTGAAACAGTTGTCGACCTGATGATGTTGTCACTGGTTGCCGTGCAAAATGTAGAGCTTGAAGTCAGCACTGTAGCTTTGTTTGTTCCAGATGTGTTCCGCTGATTCATCTACCCGACAGGTCCACATCCACATGAATAGCGACTCAGAATGGAACATTAGAACAAGCAACTATATTGAATGGGGTATAACAAAAAATATGGGAAAAGATCTGTATACATTCTATTCTCACTGCAAAGACAGTCTGTCAAAATTAATGGGTGAGATTGAAAATAGTCTTACTGATGACAAAATAGGGTTCACAGGCCCGAGTCAACTCCCTGCTGCGCATTCAAGTGCAATCAGACGTGTAGAGAATTCAAAATCACTGAATAATCATAACCTCATCTGGCTACGAAATGCAAATCCTCACCGTTTGGGGTACATTATTAGCGAATTTGCTGCTGGAACCGTTTACGGCTACGAAATACGGATTCCAAGTCGTCATACCAGAGCGAAAGACATCATATCAGAAAAAATCAACTCGTTTGAGAAAATATATTATACTAAAATCAAATCCTCTGAGACTCATCATGTACCATTCTCCTATGATCCGAGTCAAGACTTTAGCACGGAGCCAGATCGCTAAACCCGTCACATAGTTTTAAGCACTGCATTGGCCGTTCCAACTTTTTCATTTCATAGTTTTTCTATGCGAGATACGCGCTGTGCATCTTGCACAGCCCGATCTACAAACCCCGAGACAGATACCAGTGTTTGCTGTCTTCGGTAAGAGCCGAGACCAAGACAGGACGAGTTGGCTACTCGCCGTCCGTGCTGTCCGTCACTTCTGCGATGAACGTGTCCGTTGATCTGTCCAGATCGTACTGGTTGATGAGTTCGAGGGCAGCCAGCGCTGCGCCTGTGTCTACGAGGTCTGCGGCGAGCAACCGTTTGAGACGAAGAGTGCCTTTGTCGGCACGGTCGGAATCTGAACCTCGCATCTGGGAAAATTCCATCAAGAGTCGTCGCCAAGCAGTCGCCGAGCCGGTCACCGTGAGATTCCAGTCCGGGGCTTCATACCTAGAGGACGACTGCCGGCGGTAGTGGCCTTCAAGTCTGTCGAGCAAGTCGTCGATGATCGTGCCCTTCTCAACGGTCCGTCCGTGTATGGCGTAGTCTGGGTCGACGAGATTGCGCCACTCGTCGTAGGAGTCGATATCGTACTCGACAGCTAGCTCGACCTCGACTGTTTCGAGACAATCGGCCTTCCCGGGTTCATTCACGCGCCGAAGTCGGTTTGCGGTCCCCTCGGCGCGGACTGTGAGGTCTGGGAACTGCGCTTCGCTGGATGCTGATTGCTGTTCTCCGGTCTGATCGCTGTTGGTGGTCTTCGATGCCATGGGTACTGTCGGGACGCTCTCACTGGACCGCCCCGCACCCGACTGGGGGTGCAAAAACTCACAGTCTGGTCGACTAATCGCTGAAGAATTGGCACACATCACTGTCTCCGGAGAAAACCACCAGACAGCGGTGGTATTTTCACTCGAAATACGGTGTGTTAAGTCTGGGACTAAAGCCGGTCTCAAGAGGGTGTCGTAGGGACTCTCCAGAGGTTAGTTTGTCCTCATTGCTTTCCCTAACTACCTTTTATTTCATATGAATACATAAAATATTAAAACGCTAAACAGGTAGTTGTCAATTATGGATAGCAACCTCACACCCGACGAGTGGGATCGAATTAGAGCGTTCGCACGGGCTGCAGATTGCCGCCAACGGCCCGAGATACTGCTCCCTGAGGAAACGGTTAAAAGCGACTAAGATACGATCACGTTCTGGTCCGCACCTGATGACTGGCTGCTACAATGTTCTAAGCAATTCAGCAGAGCAGAATACAACCAGCTGTACTGTCGGTATTCTATGCACTCAGAGCGAGATCAACTCACACTTCAAGTCACTCTATCGGTTCGACCTCGAAGGTCAGCAGATGTGATCGAAGACGGGCGTAGGCCCCGTCCCCGTCAGTGGTGACACAGAACCGATTTGGCCTTGCCTGACGAGGATTGCCGTCGTTCTCTTGCCACTCTTCCAGCGTGAACTCAAGCGCCTCCAACTCGCTGTCAGCGTCTTCAAAGACGGCCGCGACCGACGGCGTCCCATGGTTGTCAGCGACGTAGGCAACCTCAACAGCGTCGTGGTTGGCGTCAAGTCTCGTCCACCCATCGAGCGCTTCCGGCGGGTCCTCGGCGAACTGCTCGATTTCGCGCTGAGTCAGTTCGGCTTCTGCGGCGTCGCGCCACGCTTGCTTGATGTCCTCGGCTTGGGACCGCTCGATCTCCTGAAGGACGTCGCTGTCGATACACTCTCTGGCCCACGCAAGCACGGTCTTGGCTTTCTCGTGCCTCTCCTCGGGTTCGCCGTCCAGCTGTCCGAAGTTCATCTCTTGGGGCGACATCAAGAGAACTGACGACCGCCAGTAACCGGGGTCAGCGTCGCATTCCTCGTCGGCATTGGGAGCCCACGACTCCATCGAGGTACGGACCTCTTCGTGGTGATCGAAGCCGGTTCGGACGCCGCCGGCACGCAGGATTCGCTCCGCGAGGTCGATAGTTCGCTCGCGCTCGTCAGCGGGCGCTTCATCGGGGCGGTCAACGTCGGCGTAGAATGGCAAGCCGACTTTGCTGATGATCGTCTCTTTGTAGTTTGAGATAAGCAGCGGTTCATCGACGAAGATCGGGTCAAACGGTGGTTCGGTTGTCGGCAACATACTGGAAAGCCTCCAGCCATGGAGGCGACACAAAATCGCCCTGCGGCAGAGTCCGATCTAGAGGTACTGGTCAGCGGTGTCGCCGTGGTTCGCTTCCAGGACTTCCCAGTCCGCCATCGCGTCGTACTCTGGCCGGACCTCTCCGTCAGAGAGCATATCATCGACGAAGGCTTGGACTTGTTCATCGACGGGCGCGCCCTGCAGGTCGCGCTCACGAGCGACAAACTGGATACCACAGATTGTGCGCCCGTCTGCTGCAAGCTGCCAGAGCAGGAGCTTCCGGTTCTGGTAGGTTGCGAGTTCGGTCAGCAATGCGTCGTCTGGTGGGTTGGACATTGTGTGGAACCTCCGACTGTGAGGGCTGCACAAAACGAACATTGTGAGTAAGGGAAAGAGCCGGTACAGTGCTTCAGAAGACTACCAAGCGGGTTTCCGGTGAGTGCGAATAAGTAAGATTATGGCTCCCGGACGTGGCGGTTGATTTGACAGGATGCACGATCTGAATAGTTTTAAACGTGATATGTTAGTCGTGATCGCCGGCATGGACAATCCGAAGGGGACAGAGCTCACCGCCGAGTTGCAGGAGCACTATCCTGAAGAGATCACAGCCGGACGCGTGTATCCACAGCTGGATGACTTGGTCGAGAAGGGACTTGTCGAGAAGGGGGAGAAGAATGGACGAGCAAACGAATATCGACTGACAAGGCGTGGCGTGCGAGACCTCCAAGGCCATCGAGAGTGGGAAAATCAGTATCTGGCTCCGATTGACGAGCTATCTCCGTAGTAGTGTAAGTAGTAGATACGAACCCCTCCAGAGACAGTTGATCACTCTCAAACTACAGTTTAATACTAATCTTAATATTAAGAAAGTCGTCATAGAACAGTTGGCATGGTTTTCAGATATCGGTCGTAAGGACTGTTATTGTTGCTTCTGAATAGCGGCAATAATCTCTACATCTCAGACACCGGTTTTCCGGAGACTACTGAGGTGTGTGAATCGTTTTGTAACACCTTGACGCAGTAGTGTGAGTAGTAGACACGAACCTTCTCCAGAGTCAGTTGATCACGCTCAAACCACAGTTTAATACTAATCTTAATATTAAGGACTACTCTGAATCTATCTCAAACTTCCGTCGAGCCTTGTCAGCGACCTCCGGATGCCGATTCGCTAACCGCTCCAACTGGTCGCGGAACTCGTTGCCCGGATCAACGTCAATGTCATCGCTCGCACGAAGCTCGTCGTAGAAGTATTTCATTTCTGGCCCGACAGCGAAACCGATTGTTTCTGATTTCGTACCGTCCCCAGCCATGGCCTCAATAAATTTCTCAGTTGCACCACTGCTGTCAGTCGCATCTGTTGTCTGTTCCTCCGCTGCGTCATCAAGTGCGTCGCCGAATGCGTTGTCTCCCATGGGTTAATCTTAATCTTAATATTAAACGTAGTTTTCAAACGTTTCTTCTGTAATTCGGATCTCTCCGGTGTCGACGTACTGTTCTGCTCCGCCACGGAAGCCGTGGTAGCACTGCTGTCGGACATCTCGGGGTGTACCGTCAGATCGGTCTACGACCTTCCGAATCGCGCCGGCGCTGAATGGGTCGGCTGGATATCCCTCAGTGAACTCCTCGTCTCGTGCCCACGCAAGCCACCGGCCGATTAGTTCCTCGGTCTCGGCAAACTCAAAACGTTCTAGCGACCGATGCTTCGCGACCAGTCTGGAAGATAGCGTCTCGCGAAGTTCGTCGATGCGATCTCCGGCAGTTGGTGTTCCAAACAGGAACAGCAAGAACACTGGCTCAGATTCTCCGAGGTCTCCAACACTCTGGAGGCCCGCAAGCAATTGTTCGAACGTACTCTTCCGTCGGGCGGCGTCTTCGAGCTGGTCTACTTGGATGATACAACAGCGGTCTTGAGTTTCTAGTTGGTCAGCCACATCTTCGACGACAGATCGAACCTCGTCAGTCGCGTGCGGGTATGAGTCTGGAACCTCTAAGTAGTCGTAGCGCTGAAGTTCATCCAATAGTCGGGTATAGAAGCGCCGAGTCGTGATCGACTCGACTTCTTTAATCCTCGCGATGGCGAACTCCTCGCTGCGAGGACCATCTCGAAGCGCATCGTACACGAGTTCTCGGAAGTGGGTCT
Organism: Haloarcula sp. R1-2; assembly: GCF_011627385.1. Lineage (NCBI taxonomy): Archaea > Methanobacteriati > Methanobacteriota > Halobacteria > Halobacteriales > Haloarculaceae > Haloarcula > Haloarcula sp. R1-2. The sequence goes on along the minus strand of NZ_JAANTG010000008.1, from coordinate 70,607 downwards.
TCCCAGCCCCGCGTTTGTCGATTACTGAGACGTGGCCTGCCCGATTGATGATATGGCTGGCAACCTCTTTGAGCAAATCCTGATTGACGTCAACGGCAATGCTGGTGTCAGGTAACGACTCCGCAGCAAACGGGGTCCGTTCCCCGGTGAATCCGAGCTGATTCCCGTAAGTGGCCTGGGCACTTTCTGCCGCGTCAAGTGCTTCACTGAATGTATCGGTCATTCCACGTCTGGTTTAACATTAGCCTTAGTCTTAAGATTAATCCAGACCGTCATACAAACGTCTGACGATAATTGTGGAGGCGGTCGCGAGCCATACTGATAATTATGTTGTTTCTCAAAGGTCAGAATCTAAGCGAGATCGGTATAGCGATATACAATTTACTGAAACCGGAAATGCCGTCAAATCACTGTTAGGGTGCCTGAAACGATGATATTCCGGTTTTGTAGATAGGTTTGTATTAGTGTAGTAAGCACCACCAGTTTTACCCGGACCGCCGCTGTACGGGAAGCATGGATCGGCTTCCGCCTGCATACGACGCTACTCCCGGGGATGACGCCCTCGAAACAGCCATCGAGAAACGACTGGTCGATATCGACTCCGGGCGCTACCGAACAAACGTCGCCAGCGTGCTACGGAAGTTCGCAGCTTGGTCCCGGGACCAGCACAATATCTCCAGTCCCGAGGACATCGACGACGACCTCTGTCGGCAATACGCTCGTGACCTTGCTCGAGCTGATGACCGAGACGATATTTCACCGGAGACTGCTCGTCGGTACTTCGCGTATGTCCGCTCGTTTCTCACGTGGGGTGTCTATGAGGGCTTGATCCCGACGAACCCGGCCAAGACCAACCACGCTGAAGGGCCGCTCCCGACCGATGAGACCGAAACAGACCAGCAGTACTGGACTGCACGCGACCGCGACGCCATCTGTGCCACTGCGACCGCCCGCGTCGACGACGCCGGCGAGGGCGACGACGTCGACCGCACAGCGGCCTACCGTGACCAGGCACTCGTCTTCTTGCTCGCCTACTCCGGTGCTCGCAGCGCGGAGCTCGTCGCTGTTTCTGATGATGAAGAACGGAACGGCCTGCGGTGGCGTCACGTCGATTTAGAGGCTGGTACAATGCAAGTATTCGGCAAGAACCGTTCCCGCGAGTCTGCGCCGATCCTCGACGATGCACTTCGCCCGCTTCGGCGCTGGAAGCAACTTCGAGAACCTGACGAGAATGAAGCCGTCTTCCCCAGACTCGACAACGCTGCGAAAGCGCTTGATCCCACGCCGTCGATCACCACGCAGTCGGCCCGGGATATCCTTGCCAAACTCTGCGAGTGGTCCGACTACGAGTTCGAGGAGCCACTGAAGCCACACGGTGCCCGCCGTGGCCTCGGGCGGGAGATCTATCGTGAGAATCCACAGCTGGCGCAAGATGTACTCCGTCACAAATCAATCGAAACGACCCATGAAGGGTACGCTCAGGAGGCCGCAAAGCGGACACGCGATGAAGCGAACGATATCATCGGCGATGGGCAATAAAGCCGCGACATACTTCGCGGAAGACAGCACTTGACATCATTGTTATCCTATTTCGAAATAAATAGTTTTTTCAGGAGCGGGTAGCCCAACAGGCCGGGTAAGTACTGACACAGATGGGTGTTATTTTGAATATGCACAGGCATCAGTACTGCAGTATGGTTCGATGTACGAATCGGGATAGTATTTTTATCAGACGGCATGTATTATTATCACAATTCATCAATGGTCGATATTCCAGATAGTCTCTCCCAGCTTGATGCTGAGCGGGTTGAATCATTACTTCAAAAGAAAGGATTTGACTCGATAAACAAGACACAAGCGGCGTTTCTTGAGGCAGGCGGGATGGATAAGGAGAATACCCTTCTCTGTGCAGAGACTGGAAATGGGAAGACGTTCTGTGCTGAGACTGTAGTCCAGCGGGCACTTGACAACGGGAAGTCGGTTGCGTATCTCGTCCCAAGTGTCTCGCTCACGAACGGGAAGTATGAATCCATCAACGAGTGGCTTGACGGGGAATATACCCTCGCGAATGCGACGTGGGGTGAGACAGCCGGTTATCAGCATGCCGATGTGATCGTTGCAACCTTCGACTCATATTATGAGGCAGCGATTCGCGGTGTCGGCCTCGGTATTGATACGCTCATTTTTGATGATTTCCATGAGATTTACTCAGACTTCCGTGGGGATACCATTGAAAAATGCCTGACCATTGCCCGGCAGAACGGGGTCGAGATCTTTGCTAATAGTGCGACGGTCGGGAATCCTGATGAAATTGCTCGCTGGTTAGAGTCCGATCTTGTCATCAGCCCTGCGAAACGAAGCGTTCCGATCGTCGAAAGGCCGGTAATGAAAGATGATTCACGGAAATCCTATGGCGAGTTCATCGGCGATCTGATCATGGATAATCGAGAGGTCGGCCCGTTTATGATATTCAATTTCTCGACATCGAATGCACAGACTCGGGCTCTGCGGATCAAAGACAACTGTCGGTTCGAGCGACCGGATACGGATTATCGAGAAAAGGTTGAGGCCGCAATTGATACTGTTCTCACCAGTACCCACCATGATTTAATCAACTGTCTGGAGAATGGGGTCGCTTTCCACTACGCCGGGCTCGAGAAATCTATCAAAGAACTCGTGGAAAAAGGAGTAAAAAACGGCGATATCAAGTGTATTTCCTGTACAACTACTCTCGCATACGGATTTGACTCGCCTATACAGTCGGTTATTGTTGCCGACCTCGCTCGCTTTGGGCAATTCATTGGGAAGTACGAGTACATACAATGGATCGGTCGTGCTGGTCGGGGTGGAGATATGGATGAGGCGTATGCCTACCCCATCTACACCGACGAAGAGGCTGAAGAATACTTCGAGTTTGGAACACCAATCGAAGAGAAATCGCTTGAATCTATTGGGTCACACTTCGGGCCTGTGCCTGACGACTTTCCGGGCGATGAATACATCTCAAACGCGGAGAACGCTGACACCAATCTCCGCTGGCTGCTGATTGAACTTGTTGTCAGTGGATGGAATACACTCGATAAACTGATCGAATTTGTTTCAATGACACTGTACGGGTTCTATCAGGCCGCGTCGATGTCGGCGACTCCGGCTCTCGATACTGATGAGGTCACCCAGAAGGTCATTCAGTTCACGAAGGAGCTTGATGAGAAAGGCTTCATCAACTATCGGTCGGACAACCAAATCACGCCAACCGGACTTGGAGAGGCTGTTTTCGAATATGACCATTCGACCCGTCTTGAGGCCACACCAGACGCACTCAAGGGAGTTGTCAAGATGCTCGAAAACTACCACCCAATTTCGCCTGAGCGACTGGTCAAAGAGTTTGCGATGGTCTCATACACATGTGATCTCAGTGAATCGCCGGATACCGATAACCCGCTGTGGGAGTTGCTAGAGAGACACGGCTATGAACGGTCCGACTCATCAATGACCGCGGCCGTAATGACGTGGCTCTGGTGTCAGGGTATCAATGCCGATTTAATCGAAGCCCGGGCAGAGATCGACGTGGCGCATCTCTCAACAACTGCTAACAATCTCTCTGAAGCGATCCGGGCAATTGGTGAGTTGTACGCTGCGACTCAATATCAAGAACCAACGTGGGTTGAGACGTTCGCTCAGCAACTTGCGGATGGTGTCACCGCGAAGGATCTCCATCTGACGTCCTACAATGGTGTCGCTCGTGGGCGAGTGATGGCACTCGAAGATCAGATTCAGACTGCATGGTCAGGATTAGATGAGGATACGCTGCCAGGCCACGCCGCAACAATTGAAAAACTGGCTTTCCAACAAAAGCGGGTTCCATCAACGTTTGAGGAGAATATCGTTCGGGGTGCCGATCACATCTCGACTACGACGGCACCGACCGTTGTCGAAGCTGTCGAAGACTGGGTAGCCGGCGACTCCGGAGAACGAACTCAGCCGCCGATTGCCGAATCTGGTCGTAACTTCCTTAATTTCGGGAATTCGTCTGGGACAATCGATATGCCGCAGACTGCGGGTGAGTCTACTGAGTCAGGTTCTCGTGATACGACACGTAGAACGTCGCTTGATGACTTTATATAACCAGCGTGTCATAGAATACGTCTCACACCCTCTACCTGACAATCATACACCCTTCAATTCGAACTTAGTCCCGTGGTTTCGCTATTCGCCGATTCTGTTCAAGCTAGAGACCGTGAATTATGCCTGTTGAGATCTATTGTAGGACAGGATCCTCTATACTGGGCATAGCCCCGAAACACTCTGAAAGAGCAGACTAGTTTGGATTGTCATCGCCCGCCGACTGTGTGTCATTAACTACAGGTTTTGGCCAGCAGTCATTGCAATGTTCCATCTCCTCGCGATCACCACGGATGGTTTCGCCGTCTGGAAAGTCTTCCAATCTGGTGCCACACTCTGTGAATTGCCCCTTGTGACCCTGTTCATCGTATTTTGAGACGACCGCGTGAATCACGTTCTCGATCTCGACTGCGGCGTGGCCATTCAGAGTCGGATCAAAATCAGGCGCGTTGACAGTCATCCAGAAAGCTCACTCGTTCCGTACTGTTGTTCCCACTCGTTTCGAGCAGCTATCTCTCGCTCGCCACGTTGCGTGATTGAATAGATGTTGGTCCGTCTGTCTTTGTGCGCCTTCTCAACGAGGCCTTTGTCGACAAGTGTGTCAAGACTGGGGTAGAGCCGTCCGTGGTGGATCTCTTTCTCGTAATAGTCTTCGAGCTCGTCTTTGATAGCGAGGCCATGTGGGCCGTCTAGACCGTACACCACATACAGCAGGTCACGTTGAAAACTGGTGAGGTCAAACATTTCAGGCTGGCTAACAACTTTGCGCCATTAAGTCTAATGAAATTGACCAAAATCCAGACGCATTAATGGCTACTTTGAGGGCTAGAACCAGTCTCGAAAACGGCTGAAATCTGATTGTAAACTAGTGTTAATCCTCGCCTGCCTCGTCCTCCTCGGGCTGAACATCCCGAAGCCGACCACTGATCTCCTGGTCGTACTCTTCCAAGAGCTTGTAGAACTCCACAATCGTCTCCTCGGCAGTCTCACCCTTCGATTTGATCGTCACTCTGTCTTGATCGCGAGTGTCAGTGCCTCGATCCAACCGTGCTTCCATACTGCACCCAAAGTCCGTTCGTTCGACCTTTTCAACTGTGTCTGGAGCCGCATCCGGCTCTGTGTCTGGTTCACTTGACATGGGTCTTCTCGGGGACGCTCTCACTGGAACGCCCCGCACCCCACTGGGGCACACAAAACAGCCGTCAATCGCTACTCTCGAACGCACCCAGACTGGCCTGCTCACTCGGAACAGATGTCGCGACCGGCGGCGTCCGACCATCCGACTCCGTCTCTGCCTGCTGTTCTGACCCGGGCTGGCTCCCTCCTTCGACCGTATTCTCGAAGGCGTCGGTCACCCACTCGTGAAGCTCTTCGACCTCCTCGTCGTCTAGCTCGCGAACGCTCCCACCCAGCGAAGAGTACGAGGTCTGCCATACTCGCTGGAACTCGACAGTCAGCGAGTCGCCCTGAATAACGTAGGCATCCAGATTCAGGAAACAGCAGTTCAACGCCGTCATTCGGGCACACAGTGGGTCCTTGTCTTGCCCGACAAACAGCGCGTCTGGCTGCTTTCGACCGGCGACCAGCAGTGTTCGACCGCTCCCACAGGCCGGGTCAAGGACCGTCTGTCTATCATCGCTATCACTCTCGTCGCCAACGCCGGCGATCTCGGCCATCGTCTCGCAAACAGAGTGCGGTGTAAAGTGCTGGCCGAACGCATCGCTGGACATTCCGTATTCCTCGTAGACAGCACCCAGAACGTCAGCGTCGGTAGCCGCCATCCGTTCTTGCAGCTGGCCGAACGCCTTGGCGAAGAGGTCGACCGACCGCTGCCCGCGTGGGTGGTCCATATCACCGCGCTCGCGATAGTCGTCGACAATCTCCAGATACGGGTCGTCTCGGTCTTGCAGTGCGAACAGCACGAGGTTGACCCAGTCTCGAAAGACCGTGTGCGCGCTGTGCCCGCGCTGGCGAATGTCCTCAAGCGTTGCAACAATCTCGTCGACATCGATCTGTGGCGAAGCCATGCTCTCTCAGCCACCAGAGAGTCACAAAATCTGGCCTGCTGGAGGGTATCGCTCTGGGAATTCTGCTTGTGGAATGACCTGGTCAGTACACGATGTGTGTTGTACACAGACACTGAGTTCAGAATAGTGAATATCTAAAATAGGGTTTCAGCCGGCGAAACAAGCGAATCCATGGGATATATGTAATGACACTTCTGAAAGGGCCCTAGATTGGTGTACTTCATGGACAGGTCTGCAACAAAGGAAGATGAGGTTTGCCGAAATGAGTCCGTATTGCACAAGACCCAATATGATCCAGAGAGCGATCAGCAATTGATCCACCCGATTCTGGAGGCAGTCGCCATGCTTGGAGAGCGACCGGTGAAAGCTCTCCAAAAAGACCCACTACACGAGAGTATCGATATCGAAGCCGTCGAAGCATTACTGTTTGGGCCCGGGCGAGACAGTGGTACTAATGCGTTCCGACGGACAGTCTCGTTTGAGTATAGCGGGTATCGGATACATATCCACGGCGACGGACGAATTCTTCTATCCGAACCCAACGGGCCCACGAACTAAGCAGCGACAGCGGATCTGAGACGGCGTGGCATCAGGAATCACACGGCTCCCAGTCTGCTGGAAGTTCGTCAGCATGGTTGTCCATGAGGTTGAGGACAGGCTCAATCTCGTTGAAGCGGTCACCTTTCGCAACTTCGTTGGCATCTCTGTCCCAGTCAATGTAGGCCATCCTCTCTAAGCGTGGGAGGTCAGTATGGTGAAGTGCAATTTCAACCGTCCGGCTTCCAGAAGCATTCCTTGGCAAAAAATCGACAACTGGTCGCGGTTCACTTCGCTTTATTAGAAACAAGACCTTGCGCCGCCGCGGGGTCAATAACGCTTCGAGTACCCGATCCATTCGGCTGTCTAGGAGTGCACCCGGAATCGGGTCCGTCATATTCCAATAACTCTTTGAGTACCAATAAAAATATTTTGACCAGCAGGGTGCTGTTTAGCGTGGTTTGAGATGTGATGAGACTATAATGAGATCTGTATGTTATTATTTTTGAAGGCGTACTAACTAATAGACGTGATAATGAAACCATATGTTGAACAATTTTTATCAATATGGAAATGTCATATTCATGTGTGTTGTTGACATGGATAGTACGCAGGTTTCTGGTGCCAGAGAGGAAGCACGTGAATGGACTTCCGATGAACAAGAAATAGCCACCCTGGTTGAGGCATTCATTAGCCAGGATTTAGTGCCTGCTGAGGTCGAACAGAGCGTTGAGAGACTGCAAGAAGCAGGGGACTCACACAAAGCACTCAAAGAGATCCTCAACGCACTGGACTGAGTTCGTAATTCAGTGGACTCAAATAGTCACTCCTGAATGCTAATGCCGATGTTCGTAACTTTTTATTCGAGAGAATCCTCCAAGTCTTCCATGCCAGACACTGATACTGAACGCAAATACCAGATTCCGGAGTCAGTCCTTGACCACTTGGCCGCTGCCCACGATCATGCGGAATCCGATGAGACGCTATACCACATCCGACAAGCACTCCAAATATCCGAGAGTGAGGTCGGGTCTGTCAATGATATTGGCGAGACAGTAGCCGAATAAGTCTGGAGTGAGAAACTTGCAGGCCTGTTTTCGAAATTCCTCGTCGAACTGGTCAAACTCCCGGCAGTCATTACGCATACACACTGAGCGGTCGTTTCAATCGTGTCATGAGCAAAGAAGCCGTTCTACAGCGGATACGACGGGTCGTACAGGTCTTCGACCCCCCGTCGATAGTGGTCTTGGCTGGAGTCTGGAACTGGATCAGCCTCCTCCGGGTGCTTCGCGATGATGCTGGCGAACTGCTTGGGCGGCTTCCAACTGTCATCAATTTCGCGGGCCTCCAACTGTTTCATGACCGCATTCTCACCGTCAGCGGTGACGTACAGAACACGAATCCCCGGCTTCTCGCTCAGCGGGCCCTTGAGCAGTTTCCCTGTTCGTGTATTCACCAGCCACTCAAGTAAGAGCCCAGCTCGGCACTGTATTGCATACAGTTGCACTTCGTTCTCCTTGGGAGATTCTGTGCGCCCGTTGTCGGCCCACGATTGGGGCAACGACCGATTCTCAGTCTCATCTTTCCATCGCCACTTCAACTTTTTCGGACCCGTATTCCCACGTTGGTATTTACTACTCATTGTTTGATTCTCTCAGCCACTAGAGAAACACAAAATCCACTCTCTACCGCCTCTATAGCAACTTTTTTGCTGTTTGAGAATATATGTATTAGTACGAGGACTCATCATGAAAACAGCCGAGTCCCCCACTACGACTAACGAGTGTTCGCCACCAAACCAGTGGATATCCCGCCAGCCCAGCGGCACCCGCGATCTCGACTTCCAGCGGATTCGTGACGACCGGTCAGCAACGTGGAACGCCGCCCTCGATGCCAGTGTCGACGTAACGAAGGGCGGTCGCCCGGACCTGTTTCTCGTCTCCGCCGACGGCGACTGTCCTGTGAACTGCTCGCTGGCCGAGCATCCCCACGGGACCCACGCCGGCTGGTGCAGTTGCGAAGTCTTCCAGGCGACGACTGTCTGCCCGCATCTCTGTGTTCTCCGTCAGCACGCTGCCCTCGGTGATCTCGACCTGCCGATGCGGAACCAGACCTGAAGCACAACTCAGCCGTCGCCCATCGAGACATCAGCCAGCGGCCGAACGTCGACGCGCCCAGTCCGGTCGTGGTCAAGACACTGGCACAGTCGTTCTCGAACCGTTGCCTGCGAACACGGCTCGACGTCAACCCCTAGCCGCGGATCGTCTCGAATCTGGACGTACTCTGCGTCGACGTCCAACGGCGTGTGCTCGACCCGACACCAGATCGTCTTCGCTCCGGCTTGGTCTAGATCAGTCACGTACCGAGCAGCCACCGCTTCGTGGCGAAGTTCGACAAGGACTCGTTCGACAAACGATGCGACTTTCGTTGGCGACCGTGGCGCTGGGACCGACGCAAAAACACTTGAAGAGTCGTGCTGTGTTGCCGATTCGGGAGTATCAGTAACTGACATATGTCTCTCTCAGGACGTGCTTGCTGGCTCGCCCTGCACCCTCGCCGGGGCACGCAAAACAACGGTCGCGAGAGGTCACGCAACGATATGCTCCTCGATCTCCTGGAACCACTGCCGGGCCGTCGTAATATGCACATCCAGCGGCTCGCAGATCGTCGCTTGTGTGAGCCGGATGTCTGACTCTTTCCCGGCGAGGTACAGAGCGCCGGCTGCGACACCGTCTGGTCGCCCGTTGACCGCTGTTGACTCAGTTGCCTGCTCTGCGAGTTCGAGTGCCCGCTGGCGAATCTCCGGCGCAATGTCAAATGGAAGGTCCGAACAAATCCGCGCCACCCAGTCCACCGGAAGCGACACTGGAATCGGGAGGTCAAGTTCCACCAAGAACGTCCGGTAGCAGTTCCAGACGTGCGATGCAGAACACCGGGCAACGTCGGCTACCGTCTCCATCGTCACGAGGCCGTTGCACCGGCAGGCAGCGTACACAGCGGCCGCTGCACCGCCCTCAATCGACCGTCCGATCAGGAGGTCCTCGTCCTGCGCCTCCCGGAAGAACGTGGCTGCCTGCTCTTTCACCGCCTTGCTCTCAGACAGCGCACTCGCGATGCGTCGGATTTCGCCGAGCCCGTGAGCGAGATTCCGGTCGCGCTTACTCGTGAACTTCGACCGGCCATGGAGTTGTCGCTGGCGAGCAAGCCGTCGACGCCGTCTTGGGGAAATATCTGCACTATCGACGCTTCCGATGTTCGTCGACAGGCCTCGATCATGCCGAGTGACCGTCCGGGGTGCGCCTGTCCGCTGCTGTTCCTCCTTGTCGTACGTCCGCCACGCTGGCCTGCGGTCAATCTGGTCTTGGTCGGTCACCAGGCCACAGTCCTCGCAGTTCGTTTCTCGCCCGCTGCTGTCGAGTTCGCCGCCACACTCGGGACAACCCGACGTAGCTGCAGACAACGCTGTCTGGACAGTTTGTGAAGACATATTTCGAGACATCTTCTCACCTGACCAGAGGGGCAGAAAACACGCTGCGGCCCCCGGTTAGGCGTCTGGCAGTTTTCCATCCGGGCGGGGGACTCGCTGGGCGTCGATCTCGATCTCGACCCGGCGACGGTGCTTGCATCGCTCGGCGACATCGGGACAACTGCACGTCTCCTCAAGCACGTCGACCTCGTACCGGCTATCCGACGCCGAATGAACCTCGTAGCGACCGGGCTTTGCGAGGAAGGAAACATCGATATCTTCCTGCTTCGCTCGTTTCGTGCGTGGTTCGTCCTCGGAGGTGACGGCCAAGGGGTCCTCGTTGGGGTCTGTGACACCGCCGTCGTCGAACCGGACCTGCATGACTCCACCGTCAGCGACTGCTTTGCGGGGTTCGCCGTCGACGTGCAGCCCGAACTGGTCATCGAGAGCGTCGTCGTCCACCCACTGCGGGATAGGTCGCTCGCCGGTCGCGAAGGCGACTCGCTTCTGGTGCTTGCACTCCTCGCCGGGGTTGAACTGTTTCCACTTGCACTCACAACTCCCTGTTCGAGTGTCGACAAGGTACTCTGAACCGGAGCCAGAGTTGACTAGAAAGAGGTCGTCGGCGTTTCGTGCCCGACCAATCGAGTCCAACACGGTCATGACTTCGGTCAGCGCCCGAACGGTCCGGTTGTTCGGGTCAGCCTCCTCCAGTTCGCTCTCGTCGATGCTGCCGGCGTCGCTACGGGATTCTGTGGTAGCCATGAATGACAGGCGGCACGCCCTCTGTGGGACGCCCCTCACCCCACTGGGGTGCAGAAAATTCGGCGACTATAGTCTGTCAAAGGGCGATTCTATTTCCAGACAGGAGTGGTCAGTGCACGTGAGGGCCTTATCGATTCAGTCCAATCAGCGATAATGGGAACTACCGAATGTATCACCTTATTAGTGTCACAGAAAAATGTTTTACTATTGGCAGTGCTGGCTATGGTATGGAGATTGGAAAGTCGTTTGCCCATGACGAGCTCTCGTGGAGTATAAGATACGAAGCCGATAAATTGAAACAGAATGGTGATTTCAGTGGAGAAATCGAAATAAAAATTTTAGAACCTGATGAGATGAAATTCCCAGTCAAATCTGGAATTCGCCACACAGAGAACTATATTTCATTTGAATCAGAGAACCCCGAGGTAGAATTTAATTCTGATAAAGCGAGGAAATTGGAATTCAACGTACAGAAGAGAGGTAGTACAGGCAGTCAGCAAAATGAAAATAGAGAAAAAGACGGAGAGGACAAAAAGTGTGAAATATGGTTTACCGACGGTGAAAAAGGAAGAAACTACGGCTGCACCTTTGTGCCCAAGGAGATTATCTCATTGTCTCTTCAGATCCTGAGTGAAGATACTGATGAGAATGAAGTAAAGAGGCAGATAGAAGAGGTATACGACGCGGATATACCTGCGTACACGAGTTTGAGGCGAAAATCACGCTACTGTACAGACTTTGCCGATCATGTTGAAGTACTGAATTTCTTGTATAAACACACTAATCCAGGAAGACTGGATAGGAGTATTGAGCAGGAAATATTCAGCTTCATCAAAGATAGAGTAATAGAAGGAAAGGGTGGTCACCAAGCTTATACCTCAAACTCGGTATCTGACTTGAAAGAAAAAATTGAAATATGCGAGTCGAAGTCTTTTATACCAGACATACCTAATAAGGATGAACTGATTGGTCTTCAGCATCTCAAACACACAAATAATTTTGTTGATGCTGGCGAATTTGAGGAAGCAAAGACAGAGATATCAAAGGCTATTGACCAATTTGATCAGACGGACAGTCAAGACCTACTCCCTGCTGAATTAAAAAGAGACGCAATACAGGGATTGCATGATGAGAGTAAATGCAACTTTGAGGCAGCAGCAATTCACTATTCAAGTGCGGCTGAAAAAGCGAAAGATAAGAGCAGTATCCGGGCATACAGGGTTTGGTCAAAAGTTGCCAAAATCAAAGACCGACTTAATCAGGGCGATATTAAAGAAGCCAAGTCCCTTGTCGAAAAGATAGATTATGATAACAAGGATATATATCTCATCGATCTTCAAAAATTGACCGAACTATTTGATGTTTATTCTAAATACAAACAAGGAAAACAGTCAGACCCGGCAACAATATTTAACAAGATTGAGGTTAAGGATAGGAGCAAACTACCGACCTCAGATGGGATTGTACAATTTAATACGGATTTTTCTTCTGCATTCACTATGTTAATTACAAAACAGCGACGACAGCAGTTGGGTGTCGACTCCGGGATCGACGACGACTTCCATACAATAATCAGAGACGCAATCACTCCGACAGGGATCAGTGGAAACCCCAAATCTGAGAAACAACCTGAACAAGGTAGCAAAGGTAGCACTCAGCAGCCCCAGGATGATGGCGGTATGGAAGCGCAGTCTGAGAGCGATTTTGAGCGTAGTTATACGGAAGCAAAACGTGCACAGCGAGACTCACAGTTTCAGGAAGATGTGAAGGAAGTATATAATCAGACCTGTGCTGTGTGTGGCTCAGACAGAATGACTCCTGACGGACGGCCAGAAGTAGAAGCGGCTCATATTCGACCAGTCAGCGAAGGTGGGAGGGATGTTATTACGAATGGTATCGCATTATGCCGACTGCATCACTGGGCTTTTGATAACGATTGGATAAGTATTGATGACGATTACACGGTCACAGTCAAAGATGTACCAGAAGTTAGCGGTTACGAGGACTTCGTTCAACATCAAGGGAGTAGACTGAATCTCCCAGAGTCGGACGAGGACCGACCTGACAAAGACGTAATTGAATTCCATCGGCGCCATCACAGGTTCGAAGACGACGGGTAAAGCCCTACAAGCTATTGCAGCCTCAGGATTCCGTTCTGACAGCCTTATCAATACGCCATTTGAACAGACGTTCCAGCCAGCACCACGGCTAAAGAAACTGCCTTCTCTCCGTCTGGTCAGAGCTCGGTCGCCTGCATCTGCTCGTGGGCGTCGGGATTGACCACCGGGATGACGCCCTCGATATCCTCTTTGCCGTACTCCTCACGAATTAGGTCATGGATGTCGTTCGCGAGAGCAACGGCCTCGTCTTGCGTGTTGGAACTCGCCTCGTTTTCGGGAAAATCTGCTGGCCCGACGCCCTCCACAACGATGAACAGGTGGTCGTCACTCATTTTCGACCGCCTCGACGAGCAGCGTCGTTTCGGGCAGGTCGTCGCGAGAGGTCGACAGGAACTCGGAGGTTTCCAGCGTTTCCTCGATCAACCCGACCAGTTCCTCCGAGACATCGCCAAAGTGAACGATGGCGTCGGGATCGGGGTAGTTGTCGTACTGCTGTGTAGCCGTCTTGTCTGTCTTGTTCTTACTCATAGTCAGTCGGCAGAGCGCCCTCAGTGGGACGCCCCGCACCCCACTGGGGCACAGAAATTATACGATGGCTCGTTCCCAGCCATCCGATTCATCGCGATGAGCCTCACCTACCTCCTGAAGCGGGACCGCCGGACCGGCCTGCCGGTCCAAGGTGGAGCGTGTCCCCCGAGCGCTTGCGCTCGGGAACCGTGACCGTGAGAGTGAGCGAAAGAGTGGCTGGTACGGCTCCTCGATTATTTCGCGATCACGTTCCCGTCCTCGTCGATGGCATACCTGAGTGGGTACACGTTCCCGTCGATATGCGTGGACTTCTTCGGCAGCGTCTCATTCAGCCACGCTTCCCGGTCGGCGTCGGTCTGGATGTCCTCGTTGGGCTGATGCACACTGAACAGGTCCATGCTCACCCAGCGATTGACCGTCAGCTCACCGGACGGGGAATACACCTTCACGCGCTTGTTTTCGGCGTCAACACCGACGACGGCGAGTGCAGACGTGCCCTCGGTCGTTTTCAGTCCATCACCGATATCCACGGCGTTGGGGTCGATATCGAGGTCGTCGCACTGCTGTACAGCCGTCTCGTCTGTCTTGTTTTCACACATAGTCGGTAGGCAGAGCGCCCTCTGTGGGACGCCCCTCGTCCCGCTGGGGCACAGAAATCACACGATAGCTTGCTCCTCGGTATCCGATTCATCGCGACGGATCTCGCGTGCCCGCTCTCGAAGGCGAGACTGGACTGGCGTCCGGTTCTCGTGCTGGTTCTCGTAGGCGAGATACTGCTGGATCGTCTCGATGGAGTGCATACAGTTGATGCCGGCGACGATTGGCTGGAGATGGTCGGCGTCCAGCAACCGCTCTGGCGGGAGTTTGTCGAGGATTGGGTCAGGAGTGTCGCTCATGAATCCTCCTCTCGGAAGTCATCGAGTGTCGTCCTGCGTTTGTACCGACAGCCCGGGTAATGAGCCAGAAGCGTCTCGTCGACGGCCTCCCAGAAGCCGATTTTGTGTGGCGCAACCGACTGCCAGAACCGGGCGCGTGCCAGTGCTGCCCCAACTCGCTGGCGTTCCTCGCGACGCCACTGCTCGCGCTCAATCATCGCCATGCCGACGCTCCCTCCGGTCGATCCGCCATGTACGAGCTGGCAAGCTCCAGCCCAGCATCGAGTGACCGGCGCGTCCCGACCAGTTTGGTCGCCCGTTCGAGTGCCCAGCCAGCATCGCTCCGTTTGAGCAAGACTGTGGCTCCGGTGTCGGGAATGTGCCACCCGATCGTGTCGTTGCCAGCGGCGAGAAATTCCCACTCACCGACGGCGGCCTCCCGTGCCGCGCTCTGTGTGTCAATCAACGCATCCGAGCGTGGGCCACCAGCGCCGAAATCGCCCAACGTGGCCGTTCCTGCTGCGTTCATGCAGCGACCTCCTGCCGGTCCCAACCAGCGAGTTCGGCTTCGATGATGCTGATGATGGTCGCAACTTGTTCCTCTATCGTGTCTGCCTGCTCGTCGTCGACGTCCAAGAGCGAGCGAAGTTCGAGTATGTCCAGGAGGTCGATACTCTCTGAGCGCCGGGCCACCGCACGGAGGACAACCGCTTCAACATCGGCGCTGCCGGACTGCCCCCGAACAGTCGTCGCGATGGACTCGACGAACTGCGCGGTGGGTGGCTGTGACAGGTCTTCCGAACGACGGTAGGACATATTTCGAGACATCCTCTCACCCGCCAGAGGCACACAAAATTGGGACTTGCTGCCGCTGTAGATGGATTTTTGTGATTACTGTGCTGGCTGAAATACCCGCTCAATAAGACTGCGGGTTGAAAAAGGCATAAAATTTACATATAGACACTATTCATATAATAGTGTCCAGTGATGAGGGCTGAAGGTGCTAAACTGGAAGCTAGCACCCCTGCTGAAAAAATGTCGCGGGGGGCCACTGGACACTCATTCATCTGTACTGCTCATTAGCGGAGCAGACCCATCAGTTTCGTGGAACTACCGCCGGCTACCCAGTCCACCCGCCGATCTCGACCTGTGTACTGTCTGCCGGAGCATCGTCTGCTGTCTTCCCACCTGAGTCAAACGGTAGTTCAACCAGATGGGGCACTCCGTCGTCGTATGTCCGGTCAGGGCGTTTCACACAGTCGACCGGCAGGATAGGACTGCACTCACTGCAGGAGGTTGTCGCCCCGTCGAAGCCGTTGATCGTCACCGACCAAGAGATGATGCTTGCAAGCCGATACGTCTCCGCTGCTGGACGGCGGGTGCTTGCAGACCGGCAGCCAACAGCCCCACAGACATCGCAGGTGACGAGATAGTCTCGATCTGCCTCGTGGAAGAGCGAAGCGGCCTGCTCGACGTTGTCGCGGCCCTGAAGCGCACACTCCCGGCAAATGGTGAACCGGAAGACGCCGTCCGCTCGCTCAACCTCGTCGGGCCACCGGACATACGTGTACGCCTCGCCAGAGATATCGGCTCTGTCCCCACAGAACCGACAGCACTTAGCCACTGCCTCGGGCTGGACGTCGGTCACCGAGACCACCGTGCAAGTGTTGACTGCTCGCCAACAGTGTCCACAGGACAGAGAAAGTGCCACTTGTAGCGCTCACGAATCGGCTTGTCCTCGCGGTTGCTTGCCTGCCCTGGTTCTCGATAGCCCGTACAGGTCCAGCCCTTGTCTTGCAGCGCCCGAACCATCGCGCCGTCGTAGTCCGAGCGCACCCACGTCAACAAGAAGCGAGTGTTACCGTCGTCAGCCTGCAAGAATCGCTCCTGTGAGCGTGCCAGCGCTGCCGACGCGAGGTTCGGCATCCGAACGCCCATGCAAATCCGCGCAGCCTCGATGAGCGAGTCCCCAGAAATCACCTCACTGTCAACGACTGGTGTGTCCGTCGACGGAAGCACCCGCCGGGCAGTCGTTCGTATCTCTGCTGGAAGACTGTCGATCTCGACTGGTTCAGGACAGAGCTGGCCGTCGACGCCGTACCGGATTCGCTTCTTCGAGATGAGCGGGTAGCGGTAGGTGATGGCCCCGACCAACGTGTCCTGAAAGTACAGCCCGTGGTGGGTGAGGTTGACCGACGGCAGCGACCCCATATAAGAGTGATGCGCCTCGTAGACGGCGGCTGCGGTCTCTCTGTCGATTGGCTCGACGGCGACGTGATCGGCAAATCGAATCCCGAGGGGTGCGGTGAACGGGTCACCGTTGGCGTGAATCGGACAGAAACACTCCCCTGTGTCTGCTGGCGGGCGATGCTGAAACGACTTCGACGCTGAGTGTGTGGACATCCTCTCACCCGACAGAGGAACAGAAAACCGCCCGACACAGCGCGTTAACCAACAGAAGCGATGAGTGTTGGTTAACACAGTCGGTATCGTGGGTTTGCGTGCTATCCACCCTGTTCTCCTTCCCCGCCGTCGGTCGCAAGACTCGTTTGTCTCGTGGCAAGGAACCGTTCGGGGACGTTCTCGAATGCATCCAGCCCTGCCTGCTCAGTCCCCTCGACGTCGACGCCACTGTGGCCTGTTTGCCACGTAGCAGAATCGCGCTCGAAGCCGCCGTCAAAGGCCGAGAGTTCTGATCGTCGAGCTGGAGCCGCTGCTGCCGAGAGTTCTTCGACGCGGTCTGAAAGCCAGTCCATCTGGTCGAACATCCCGTCGAAGTCACGCTCCTGGAAGGGGAAGCGGACTGTCGCTTTCGGGGGAAGAGCAGTGTAGGTGTCTCGCCCAGTCCGAATCGCAGTTGGTCGTCCGTCGAAGATGCCGCGCTTACGCAGCGCGTCGACATAGTCGCTGCCGGCCAGAACGACCAACTCCCGACAGGGGGACTCCTGCTGATCGGCAGCATAGGGCCGCCGGAGCCAATCACCGAGAGACGAGTGGACACGGAGCGCCCAGCGGTCAAGACGGGTTTCGACCTGTTCCCCTGACGGCAGCCGATAATTGGCTTCTCCCTCGATGGGGTCGTCGCGCAGGTCCTCGATGGTCGTATCGTACGGGGCGACCGTCTGCCGGGGCATCAAGATCCCGTGTTCTGCAGAGAGAACCGCCCAGGTGTTCGCTCGTCGGTCAGCAGTTCGAGCCCACTGGACAGCTGCCTCGGCATACGATCGTTTGACCGAGAAGTACGAGGATGTATAGAGATCGCGAACTGCAACTGGCTGGTCGGTTTTCGCATCGCCGCATCCAATCAGTACGAAGCGGCCACGAGTCCGCTCAGTCTGTGTGGTCGTCATCTGTATCTCCCTCACCCAGAAAGGGAGTCACAAAACTACAGCCAGAATCAGTAGTTGTGGCCGTCTGGCAACGCTTCGGGCAGGTGCTTCTCTGGGTGCTCAGCAGGTGCGTCAAGTACCTCTGGCATGATTTTGCTTGGATCCAAAATTGCACGGTAGTTCTTCCGAACTGGTGTCGCGTCGCGTCCGCATCCGGAACATTCTCTCGTACCGTTGTTTCCGTAGTCCCGAGCCTTCGTGCAACCGCAATTCGGACAACTGTACTGTGGTGCCGTCTCCTGTGACGGTTTCGCGCTCATAACTGGAACTCCCTCATCTCATGGGGAGTCACAAAACTCTCTGAGGCTGTCCGGTCGGCTCTAGCCGTGAACTTCAGCGGGAGTGAGTCCTGCCCGGTATTCCACTCTGTCTCGCTCGTGTTGGCTCCGGTACGCGAGCGTCTGTCCGTTCTCGTACTCAACGACAATCGCATCCTCAAGGCCACTCACAGTCGCTCTCGAACCGTCAGCAGCCCAGACGGGGTCCATCGGTTCCGCTGTTAGCGGGCTCCGGTCTGTCTCCACGGTCGGCCACACCCCCCGCGATTTCCAGTATGACCGGATGTGCCGCAAGCTCTCTCGAACCGTCTCCCGTATCGAAAGGTGGTCTGCGTTGCCATAGCCGTGTGGCGAAAAGTACTCGCCGTGAAGCGCCGCCAGATGAACCCCGTTCCAGTCGACACCAACGATATCGGCTGGTTCCTCACCGGTCACACGCGGCTGTGTTAGCTCCTCAATCACTGGATACTGCTTCGTCGGGCTTGCCCCCAGCAGATGCACTCGCCGCCCTCGCCAGTCCACAATGTCCGTGTACTCGTCGGCGGTCTGGTCGGAGTAGCCCATCGGGTATCCCAAGATCATATCCTCGTCGATCACGTCGATTGTGTCGCGGCACTTCGGGACGATGATAACCTCTGTCCCCGGAAACTTCCGTTTCAGCTCCCGTGCGGCTTGGTTATACCGTCGCGCTTCCTGCCGGTCGTATGCGTCGCCAAGCATCCCGACCGATGGCTCGTACTGCTCGAAGCGCTCAATGTACCGGTCCAAGTCAGGATTCCGAAAGTCGTTGTCCAGAATCTCAATCGGGACGTCGACGTTCCGAAGCGAGGACTGGTAGGTGTAGTCCTCGCGAACGCCGACGGTGAATCCAAGCCGGTAAGCATCGATTACGAACGGTTCCCGGTGAAGGAACCCGATGTACTCAGCCTGCTGTGCATCGCCGACAGCCGCCGCTGACCAAGAGTGTCGAGCCTCAGAAGACATGAACAACACCGAGCGCACCGACCGGCGCGCCCAGCTGGCAGGCGCGGCACAAAACGACCCCGCGCCTTAAATACGGAGACGGGCAGAAGTGTCTATCAGAATGAAGGAAGGTATCGAATCGCAGTACGACGACCCTGACAACTACCGGGGCGACTACCCACCAGACTGGGCGTACCGGATCGTCTTCCGGAAGCAGTTGGACAACAACACTTGCACCAACTGCGGGACGCGGTTCCCTGCGGAGGATTTGGAAGTCGTGCGACGAATCCCCGCCGAGAACGGCGGGACAAATAAAACCACGAACCTCCTGACAGTGTGCTCGTTCTGCGAAGAAGACATCACACAGACGGGACGCCTGAACCTGCCAGAGTCAGCGAAACAAGAGCCAGCAAGCAGTCCAGAAGAGGACACTCACAGGGTCCTTGCGTTGCAGAGCGAAGTCCCGATCACCGAGGAAGTCGAGGGCGAAACGGAGGGCAACGGGCAGTCTCGCAATGGCCCTCGTTCGGAGCCCAGCCACATTCAGACACAGTCGAAGAGTCCTCTTGCAGTCACCACGACGACTGGGGGAGGCGACGAGCAGTCCGTCCAGGACGACACCGACGGGCGTGCTGGATGGCGACGGCTATTCGTCGCATCTATCGGAGGCACAGCGATGTTTCTGGGATATCTCTGTGCGCTTGGCATCACCTACTTCCTGTCCTCAATTGCGGGTAATGTAGCGTTCTACGGCCTCCCGCTGGCCGGGCTTATAGCAGGAGTCCGATGGCGGCTGTCAACAGCCATTGCGTCCGTCTGCGTTGTTTTGATGTACGCTGCCCTCTGGGAGTCCATCTCGACGGAACTGTTCATGACTCCGTTTGCGTGGGTTCCCGTGGTTGCGCCACTGACTGGGGTTGCCTACGGGGTCGTAACCGAGCGTACTGAGTTCTCGCTGCGGAACCTGCCATCAGATCCGCGATTGATGGTCCAGCGCTTCCGTTGACGGGATATACGCCGACAACTGGTCCACGACCGAAGGGTCGAACGAGTCAGAAACGTGTCGCACGTTCCACAGTCCAGACTGATACACCTCAGATTTCGGCGAGTGGTATCCAAGCCAATCGAGGTCCGATGGCCCCGCGGATCGACGATACCTCGACACCATCGCGATGGTATTTGACTCAATCTCGGCTCTGTCACACTCTGGTCCGGGGTCGCCCGGAACGTCAACCCACAGAAACGGCAAATCCCGGATGTACTCCGATACGCGCTGTTCGAGTTCGTGTTCCTGCTCGCGAACAGTCGTTGTTTCCTCATCGGGATTCGGTTCGCCCCAGTGAGGATACTCGTCGTGCCAGCCGTGCTTCTCGATCAGCGCCCGTCCAACGTGCAAGCGAAAAATCGAACCACGATGGTTGCCACCGCCGGCGTACTTCCCGCGAACGTTCCCACGATGTTGCCGGAGCCGGTTCCAGAGCGTGTTCGACGAGCCGGTACTGACGCCGACGGTGCCGATTCGGGAGAGTCGCCAGTCGACCGCTGTCGTTGCCCGGAGGTCGCTTGCTGGCGAGAAAAAGAAGTACACTCCTCGGGCGGGCCAGTCCAACCGCCCGTTGACATCTCCGAGGTAGTACGGCCCTCCGATCTGGTCACGCAAGTCAGCTAAGACACTCAGAAACTGTCCGACAGGACTGCTACCCGACGCTGCTGTGGAACGCATATTCGACTCCCTCGCCCACCAGGGGAGTCACAAAACACTCCTCTCAAGAACGTCTGGAAAGATACCGCTCCCTCTCAGCTGGCACCTTCGACGGCGTCGATCAGATCCGCCGCAGTCGACGAGATACGGTCCAACCGGTCCCGAAGCGTCTCTGGTGCGTCGCCGTCCCACGCCGCCAAGTAGAACGCCGAGTTCTCTGGGTCCAGCCCGAAGTGACGACTGACGACATAGGCAACTGCCTCGGCTTCGACCTCGCGTTTCGACCGCTCCGCCTCATCCTCGACATTGAAGTGAAGATCCGCATGGGCGAACTCGTGAATCAGTGTACTCGCGAGGGCGGCCCGATTGTCTCGGTCGACCGCCTCGACCATCGGATTTGTCGTCATGACGTTCCGACGCTCGCAAACGCCCCGTGCAGACCCATGCTCCCACTCTTCGGGAGCGACGATTCTCGCGTCGACGCCGATCTCGTCGGTGGCGTCCAACAGGTCCTCGACAAGTCCATTCGGGTTGCCGTGAGCTTCTGTCTCCAGTTCGGGAAGTGGCTCGCCCTTGGTCTGGGAGATATCGAACACCGACGTTGGCCGGAACCCGACCAGTCCCCGCCGCCACTGCTCGGGGTCGGTTTCATCGTATTCGCAATCTGTGTTCTCGTGAT
Source organism: Haloarcula sp. R1-2 (assembly GCF_011627385.1). Lineage (NCBI taxonomy): Archaea > Methanobacteriati > Methanobacteriota > Halobacteria > Halobacteriales > Haloarculaceae > Haloarcula > Haloarcula sp. R1-2. Next base: position 49,156 of record NZ_JAANTG010000008.1, on the reverse strand, counting down.
ACGACGGCGAGTTCCCACAGTCGGGGCACTTTTTCGTGATGATCGGAGCCCAGATCCAGATCGCGTCCTCGCCTTGCTGGACGTAGCGGTCGAACTCGTCTTGCCACGTATTGTATCCCGCAACTCGGGTTGCTTCGGGACACTGGAGCTTGATTAGCAGCGTATTCCGGGCCGAGTAATCGTGGAACTTGCTCTGCACATCGAGCCACTGCTGGAACTGCTCGCTGGCTTGCGCCTCGTTCGTGAGGTCGGCGAGGTCCTCGACCCACGCATCGAGTTGGTCGCGCATCTCCTCGTCCCGGGAGTCGGACTCGTCGAAGGTGCAAGTGGTCTGCTGGCTGGACGACTGCTCTGGAGTCTCTGACTGTATCGTTGACATTGGTCTGTCTTCGGGACGCGCTCTCGGGCACGCCCCCGCACCTCCACTGGGGGACAGAAAATCGACTGGCTGACTGAGCGAGAGCAGAGTGAGCTGGCTACCTGTACCGCTCCGGCGCGTAGAAAACGATGTGGACAGCCGAGCCAAGGTTGTACCACGATTTCGGGAGGACAGAGACTTCTAGTCCCCACTCGGCAGCGAACTCGAAGACGTCGAACCAGAGATTGTGGGGCGGCTCTTGCGAATCCAATCGCTCGATATTTCCCGGATAGACGTGCATCGAGTACAACGCCGGCTCGCCATCGTCAAGCCAGAGTGTCGAGTGGTCGTCTGCTGGCGGGCTGTGAGGCGGCCCCTTTGGGTCGCTGTCGGCGTCAAGCGGCGAGTGGGGGCACTCGTCGTCGCCCGTAATGAGACGCCGTATGCAGGCTGTCTCGGTAGGCGCATCGAGGTCGAAGGCTTGCACGAACGCATCGCGCTGGTATTCGCCCATGATCGCGCCGAGCGCTTTCCAAATGTCCGCCCACGTTGGGTCCTCTGGCTCGTGATCGAGGTAGTCGTGGACGGCCTCGCGCAGCTGCCGGTACTCGTCCCATGCCGGGACAGGCTCGTTCGGGCCGGGTGTCGGCCAGTCAGTGCGGTCCATACGCTTGGGGAAATTCCGATGGGGTATCAACTCTCGGGACGCGCCCATACGCCGCATCAGAGAAGAGGTCCTGACGCTAACCAACACCGAGTAGAATGTGGGGCACTGTGTTGGTTAGCCTTCGAGTTGGCTACTCCTCGCTTCTAGCCTCCCACCCCTTGTGGAAGTACACCAGCGCCACGTCGGAGTCGAAACACTGTCCGGACGGAACGTGCTGCAAGACTTCGTGTTCTGGAATTGGCTCAACGACGCCCTCGTCAAGCAGACTGGTAACCACCTCACGCCCTCGTGGCTCGTCGATCTCGACGGTATCGAGACGCCGTCGGTCACGGTCCTGTGCGATCTGTTCGCGCTCGAAGCGTTCGTAGTCTGGAACGGTCGGATTCATAGAGGGAAATCCCTCACCCGGCCGGGGAGACACAAAATTAGCGCTAACCAACAGTCGAGAAGTATGGCGGTCGCTGTTGGTTAAGACACACCACCGTTTCCGCAAAACCACGGGGAACCGAGTCAGTTCGGGAGCTTCGGTGCTATCACGAATTGCATCGCTCCATCGGCGTCGGGGAACTCCGATTTCAGCACGAGCGGCACCCCGTCTCCGATATGTAGAACCCGATTCGTGCCGTCTGGCAGGCCAGCATTCGCCGATTTGACCAGCGACGAGTCAAGTTTCACTTCGACATCCGCAGGCTCGAAGGCGATGAGATCGGTGTCGTCCCATCGGTAGGTCATTCTGTCAGTGTCGCCGTCTGCGGCAAACCGCACTTCTCCGGCATCGGAGTCAACAGAGAGGTCAAACCGGTCGGCAAGCATATCCGCTGCCTCAAGACCGAGTGAGATGTCGTCTGGACTCAGGTGGACGGTTGCCGGGATGTCTATCTCTGGCATCTCGACAGGGTAGCGGAGCGATGCAACCGCCTCAAGCTCGATGGTGCGCGTTATCCCGTCGATATTGATTTCCAGCGTGCTGTTTGCCGCATCGAGTGCGAACTGTGCAAGGTCGCCTGCATCGCCGACCGAGAGTGCATCGCGAACTCGTCCGACATCCACCCCCAACGTTCCCCTCCCTGCATCGAAAGAGGTGAACGAACTCCCAGAAACACGCAAGTCGACCATCGCGTGTCCCTGCAGGTCAGCCGCCCGGATGGCGATTCCCGACTCTGCAATCCCGAGTCGCGTCTTGTCTGCGACCGTGCCAGCCGCCGCGAAGATCCGCTCAAACAGCTGGACCTCGCCGCTGATTCGGAGATGCTGTGGGGCATCGAGCGACAGGAGGTCCGCAGTGTCGAGTTCTGCGTCACCGTCCGCCGGCGTCTCTGGTACGCTCGTTTCGGCGTCGGTGGTTGCTGCTTCGGTGCTACTGGTCGCTGTAGACTGTGACATTTCGATTTCCCTCCACTTGCCGGAGGGCACGCAAAATATGCCGTTGGCGGCGTCGATGGCACGTTTAGTGTGAATACGGTTCTGTATCCATCAGGGTGGAAGGGCTGCTCTGCTGGTGTGCGTACTACTCGTCTACGTACTGGTATGCCGGCTCTCCGTAAACCAACTCATAAACCTCGTTCACTGCTCCCGGTATCTCGTCGATACGATCCATATCTCCGTCAAGTGTGTCGAGCGTGAACCGCTCTTCTACATCGTGAACAACATCGTGGCGAATACCCCCGATATGTTGAATCGTACTCGCTGTCTCCTCACTCACCACCCCACATTGACCCAATAACTGCTGTTTCGAGAAGTACTCGTTAACTTGACTCTTCAAAGTACCTCCTGCTTTTTTCCGGTCTTCCTCGGGCAGGATAAGCGGCATTGCTTCCTCCATTAAGTCGTCCAGTAGCTCGTACGCCATTGAGTACGTCACCGTGAGGTTGTTTCCGATGGTAAACTTCCCCGCATCCTCGGCCATAGCTTCGATTTCCTCGTCATTGAGGTCATCGTGGCTTTCCTCAAACTCGTTGTACATATCCCGCGCAGTCTCCTTGTACACGCTCGAACTTCTCGAGATGTTATCGGCGATCCTGACTGCCGTGATGTAGTGATACTCGTGGTCTGCAATATCGTCGCTGTTGCCTTCCACCACGTAGCGAGAAGCTGCTGCGCGAATCACGTCGGACATTTCAAGCGGGTTCTCATCAGCGTCAAACTCGCTCTTATCAAGTACTTCCTTGATGTAGTTGTGGATGTCGTATCGCTCAGAACGAACTTCATCATCAGTATCAGCTCCCATATCGGATGGCGTGCAAGTGTGTGACTAATACTTCCCGGTTTGCTGAACCGGTATTGAGTAATGCTCGAGGTACTGGGAATTTGAGTTGACTGGGCGGATAATCGTACATCTGTACTGACACTGTCGTCATGAATGTGGTCGCCTTACTCACGACGACCGGTCAGGGGACCACCGACGCAAGGCGGTGGGTATGGTAGTCAACCGTCCATCGCGAGTAGTTCCGTGTGATTCGGTACTCGCGAACGACTGCAACGTCTTCCAGCGACTCTTCGGGCTGTTCCCACGTAAACTCGTAGCCGGCGATCACGTCTCCCTCGTCGAGATATCCAACCGGATGATCCGGCCCATCCCATTCGACTGAGATTGGGTCGCCACCGCTGGGGGGCTGGACTCCATGGCCTATCCCCGCCTGGATGATGGATGGGTCGGATGTTAACCCGTGCAACTGTGCTAAGTCACTAGCCTTGATCGGGAACTTGTCCTCCTCGCCGACGAACGAGTGCTGGGTTTGCCCGCGTACTGTTGCGTACTCTACACCCTCGATATCGATACCGAGAGCGTCGGACAGCAGGTGAGCAAACTCAGCGGCTCCCGTGCGGACTGTTTGGTTCTGTTCCTCAATCTGCAGGGTTGTCTCTGGCGTCCGAAGCTCCCTTGTGTATGGATTCTCCGGCCGTTCGACGGGCATACAGCTGCACAAGAGCGTCCCTTCTGGCCCCGTCATAATCCACGGCTGCTTCCCGCACGGGATGGCGGTATATTGCGACGCAGTGTATCGACCACCGCCAGTGAGGACTCGCAATGCCTTTTCCAGGGCCTGTGCGTCAATGCCGTACCCGTAGCTGTCAGCGAGTCCGTCGATGAATGTGACTCGGGTGTCAATGGAGTCGAACTCGCCGTACGTGTTTGGAATTTGCAGTAGGTCACCAGTTGCGTACTGTTCAACGTAGTCTCCGACGTCCCCGTCGACGACCCAGCGCGTTTGCTGTTTGGTTGCTCGACCAGCCGACGTGTTGATTGACGACGCCGGTCGCTGCGTTGTCAGCCCCCAGTCCTCGTCCGGGGCGACCCAACTGCTGTCGTCGCGGTCAGGAGCGCGACACGTCGTCGCACATCGGGCGATGCTTGCAGCATCGGGATCGAGGTCGTTGTCGGCGCTGTCTCCGTCTCCGAACGTACCGAGTGAAAGGTCAGTCATCCTCTCACCCGACAGAGGAACACAAAAATTTTTCAAACGGATCGGAGACCAGACGGTCCACACTGTGAGCCAGCCCACCGACGTCCAGTGATTGAAGCGCTTCGGGCGGAGTGGGGCAATTTCACTTCCGCCACGATTTGCATGGGTTTTAGACCACCCCAAGCGTACCGCCAGCCGTCTCCCATCGCAAACGAGACGGAGAACACTATGAGCAACTCTGATATACAGCAAGAAGCCCAAGACATACACGACCAGTTACCCGAGTCAGTCGATGCCTCCCTCGACGACATCGAGGAACGGCTCACCACACTTGCCGATGACTACAGAGTCCCACTCGACGAAGCTCGACGCAGTGTCGTGAGTACCTATCTTTCTGACAGCGATGTTGACCGCGACGAAGTTAGCAGCGAGGACGGCAACCAACAAGTCGATCTCGAGGAAATTACCGAAGCCGAACAGTGGGTCGACATTACCGCCAAAGTCACTGATCTCTGGGAGCCCCGCAGTGACTCGATTGCACAAGTTGGCCTCCTCGGTGACGAAACTGGAACCATCAAGTTCACCAAATGGGCCAAGTCTGACCTCGAAGCACTCACCGAGGGCCAAGTCTATGACCTTGGAAATGTTGTCACTGATGAGTACCAGGGCCAGTACTCGGTCAAACTCAATCGTACCACCACCATCGAATCACTCGACCGGGATATCGAAGTCGGCGACGACACCGCCGACGCTGAAGGTGCGCTCGTCGATATCCAGTCAGGCAGTGGGCTGATCAAACGCTGTCCAGAAGACGACTGCACGCGTGTCCTCCAAAACGGGCGATGCAGTGAGCACGGCGAGGGCGAAGGCGAGTTCGACCTCCGCATCAAAGGCGTGATCGACAACGGCGATACAGTCCAAGAGGTCATCTTCGACAAAGAGGCGACTGAGCAGGTCGCCGACATCACGTTGTCACAAGCCCAAGAAATGGCCATGGACGCTTTGGATACGAGCGTCGTCGCCGACGAGATACGTGAGGCGACGCTTGGGCGGTACTATCGCGTCCAAGGCCCCGAACTGGGCCGGTATCTGCTCGTCAATGAATTTGAGCAACTCGCCGAGATGCACGATCCAGAACAACTCCTCATCACTGCGAGGTCGATCTAAATGAGCCAAGGACAAGCCCCGATGCGTGAACTCGCACAGCGAGCCTTCGCTGGGGAATTCAACGATGCAGGCTATACTTTCCGGGAGTCAGACGATGACCGCGCGCCCGTCTATGCCCTGCTCCCGACAGGCGCGAAAGCAAACCGCGTGTTTGTCGTCGGCACCCTGACCGAAACCGACGATGTTGGCAGCGATGATGAGTACTGGCAAGGCCGAATTGTCGGGCCCACAGGGACGTTCTTTACGTACGCTGGGCAGTACCAGCCCGAAGCAGCCGCGATGCTGCGAGAGGTTGACCCGCCCGTCTTCGTCGCGCTTGTTGGCAAGCCCCGCACCTATGAAACCGACGACGGCGACACCAACGTCTCGCTCCGACCAGAGCACCTGACCGTTGTTGATGCAGACACCCGCAATCGGTGGGTGACAGAAACAGCGAAGCGAACTCTTGAGCGGCTCGAACGCTTCGACGACGATAGCAACGAGTACGCTGCCATGGCCCGTGAGCAGTATGAGACGACGCCCGATCAGTACCGGCAAACCGTTATCCAAGCGCTCGAAGAACTCACCGACGACGCCGAAACTGTCCCAAGCTCGCAGGACCAAACTGGTGACGCGACACCAACCACAGCAGAGGACGCATCCGGTAGTGCTACGGAAGCCTCAGCAGACGAAGACAGTACGTCACAGTCGAGCGGCGACATCGGCGACTTCGATACGACTGACCTCGACTCATAAGTTTACTGCTCGCTTTCCGGGTCTTGGGAGCCATCCCGGTGTTCGGTAATATACAGCTGTCCGTCAACCTTGTACAGGTAGCCACGGTCTACCAGTCGTTCAACTACGTGCTCGGCGGTACCGACTGACCGCTCGGTCTCACGCACTTTGGTCACGGCGGTATCAACCTCGATGCTCTCTCCGGGATTAATATCCTCATACAGCATATCATAGACAGCTCCTAACGAGCCAGGTGGTCGGTTACGCCTCATATGTCGTTAATACAGTTTCACTCATCAGTTCTTATCCAAGGGCGTTGGCTTCAGACATAGTAGCACTCAAAAACGATTAGATGTACCGGTATCTGTCGTTGCGAAAACGGTTTGTTGCTCGTGTGAGTGAATGAAACGACTGGTCAATAAGCGTGCATAGTCGGCAAACACAGCGGGGACGAACAGGCTGTTGGGTAGGCGCGCGTACTGTTCTTTAGTAATCTTGAAACTTTAATACAATTTCTAAATAGTATGCAAAACGCGGAGGAAGTTTTTATATCAGGCCATCAGCGATTTCGATGAGCCTATTCAGAGAGATCAGCATAGAACTGGGTTAATCCACACTTCGGGCAAAGGAACGCATGAATGGGGGTTTGATAATCGATACCAAGGCGGTCAAGTACACCGCCATCTCTGTCGGTTTCGACATAGAGATCTCCAACACCCTCTGCACTTACGCTTGTCTTCTTCATCTCGACATCACAGTCAGGGCACTGACGTTCGTTCATTTATTTCATCTTAGCCTTTGATACCAAGTCCTAAACATATTGGCTATTATAACAAATTTAAATAAACGTGCATCCGACCTGGCAGATAGAAATGAATGAGAATAGACAGGACATAGTAGGGGAACTGAAGAATATAGAGTCGAAAATTGACAGCGGAAGTATAGAGTCAGCGAGAGAAGAGTTGCGGGCACTGCGTAAGAGACTTGATGTGACTGAGTCGACTGGTGTGACTGGCTCGCAAGACGGGCGGACAGTAGGTGTCGAAATCGACATTTGGTCGTATGAATACAAAGACAGTATCTATTTTGTCACGTCTGATTACGCGTCAATCAGTGAGGCAGTGTCTGAATTAGTCTCCGATTATATTCCGAAGTTGGCTAATCCGGGTGTCGGAAAAAATAAGACCGCTGAAGCAGCTGCGGCAAGCATACGTGATAGTAGTGACAATATAGTGTCGAGATCTTCGTACGAGGACATTGACCTTGATGAAGAAGTATCAGTTCATACAGACGTCTACTATATGCGTGCCTCAGTTCATTACAACGGCGAAGTAGTTCAGAACATCAACAATCCAAAGTCGGACGAGATCGTCGATGCCACAAACACCGTTGTAGAGCGTGCTGGCGAAGATGAGGAGGAGTAAGGCTCGCTGTTTAGCCTTGGAGTAGATACTGGTTTGATCAAATTCGCGAAGTTCCTCAGGTTGTCCCCGTAGGTTCTTTTCTCTTGAGACACAGACGTACATCCCGATTTCAGGCATACTTCTTGCGGCGGGAGATGAGTATATAAACTGTACATCCTTTCGCGGGACCGTAGAAAGCACTACCTTTCTGTTTTTACTCAGTTATCCTACGGAAAGGTGATTGGATCTGCGTTTGGCAAATCTATAGGTGAACAATAAAGTGGGATGACAGACTTCCCCAACACATGGCATCCTTTTCAGATGACGGGGAAACTAAACTATCCTCCTTGTCCCGTCAGTTCTCACCTTCAGAAGTCAATATGGATCTTACCATGTGCGGGCTTCTGGTTGACAGAGCAGAAGAACTTGCGCACCTGTATCAAAACAAGGGAAACTGGAATGAAGTCAAGGACACCTGGTTCGAGGAACGGCGTGCGAACCGCAGCACGAAAGGGAGTTCACAGAAAATATACCGCGTTCTCTCATCACGGCTCAAAAACGCACCTGCTAGCCTTCCCAACCCAGGTAATCTTCCCAACATATTGGATACTTGTTCGTCATCACGAGACAAAGCACAAGTGCTCTACCTCTATCTAATTGCCGACGACGTTCTCGTTCGATACATCGTCCACGAATACGCCCGGCGTCTTGCTGGAGACTATCCTGAACCACTCGACTTCTCCAACGAGAAACTCACTGCTATCCTGAATCAGTTCGAATACACTGACGAGACACCGTTCGACTATGCGGACTCAACGACAGAGAGATGGTGCGAAGGACTGCGGTCAGTTATGCGCGAGATCGGCGTCCTGGAGAATCAGCAAACGGTCGTCGGTAATCCACCATCACTAGGAGAGACGCCACTCCTTGTCGCAATGGGCTACTCGTATGAGGAAGGCGACGAAGAGTGGTTCGAATCACCAACTGGACTCCAGTACCTATTCCAGCCGAGTGCCCGTTGGGAGGAACTCTACAATCGGGCAGCAGAGACTGAGGCGTGGGAGTTTGTCGAGCTCCATGGAAGTCTCCAACTGCGGCCGACCGACGAGCCGTACTCATCGATTACGAGTGGAGGGATCTGAATAATGGTCGACACAACGTGGTTTGAGGACTTACCGGAGGACTTCGAGGAATCGGTACGCATCGACCGCGAGGACCAATCTGCAGACGAGAAACGTCACCGGAAACAAGCCATCGAGTCATATCACGTTACGGCTGACTCCCAGCGGTTCCTCGAAGACTTCGTCAAACGACTGCTCGGCGAAGCAGAGGATATGCGTACGGGGTCGAACTACTGGCTCTACGGTTACTACGGGAGCGGAAAGAGCCACCTCCTAACCGTTCTGGATGGGCTGATGGATACTCAGTGGCTCCAAGATCGCTCCGACGAGGTTTGGAGTAACCTCGTCCCGAATGCGTCAGCGAGCGGGGACCTCGATACGCTCCGAACCCAGTGGGAATCCGTTCATTCCGAATATCACGTCATCCCTGTCTCAGTGAACCTGCTGAAGTATCAGGGTCAGAAGCAACGCAGCTTTAGTGAAATCGTTCTCCGGCACGCCCACCAGAATCCGATTCTCACGGGGGTCAATAACGGGGTCTCGACTGGATTGTCCTCCCAGCTTGACGTCGCATACTTCGAAGATTGGTATCAAACGACCGACGCCTGGCCGGAACGAGAGGATCGAGCTGCATCTGTCGTCGAGGGAGTGACACCGGATCAACCGCGATACGAGTGGGGAACTGACGGTCTTTGGACCGATGTCCAGGAGTTCAGTGCGCTGTCCGATGTTGTGCTTCCGAAGCTGTTCGAGGGCGTCACGGGGACACGCGATGGCTACACCGATCTCCAACCCTCGGATATTGACCCAGAAGAGGTTGTCAGTCGACTGGAAACACTGCGCCAGGAACGTGAAGCGGAGCTTGAGCAACCGGTCAAGCTCGTCCTCCTGCTCGACGAGGTGAGCCTCTTCATTGGGACTGACTTCGAGCGGCTCACCGAACTACAGACACTCGCGGAAAACGTCGACGACATCGGAGACGGCGACATTCAGCTCGTCGCGACGGCGCAGGCAAAAATCGAAGACGTCCAACCCAAGTTCGCGGCCCACGGGGCCGATTTCAGTATCGTCAAAGACCGGTTTCCACACCGGTATCAGCTTCCGAGCAAGCACGTCGGCGACATCGCCAAACGCCGGCTATTCCAGAAGTCGGAGACGGGCGAGGACGCGGTTCGGCGGGTCCTTGACGACGCCGATGTGAAACCGGGTGAGTCGCTCGTGTACAACGAAATCAAACAGAACACGAAGCCACCACTCGATGCGATTGATGATGAGGAACTCGTGGAGTTCTACCCGTTCCTTCCGTATCACGCGCCGTTGTTCCTCGAAATCCTGTTCAATCTCCGTCGAGAGGCGAACGACCCGGCAAAGTCCATCTTCTCGGGGACTGCCCGTGCCATCCTCGCACTCATGCACGGGTTGCTGGACGACTGGGTGGACGAGGGCAAGGAGGACCATATCGTCTCGCTGGTCGACTTCTTCGAGTTGATCGAGCCTGAACTCCGTGAGATCTTACCGCAGGATATGCGGGTCGTCGAGGGCGCCGAAGAGACGACCGGCATCGCTGACGAGGTAGGCGACGACGAAAGTGAGCTGCAAGAGTTCGACCTCGACGTTGCGAAGGCCGTACTCCTGCTCCAGCACGTCCACGAAATCGTTCCCCTGAACGAGGGGAATATCGCAGTCGCCGTCATGGACGACCTGAACGGCCAATCGTGGATTAGCACGACCAATCGGGTCGAGGAATCACTGGATCGACTGCAGAAGTTCATTCGACCGACGCAAGACGAAAGTGGGCCTCGCTATCGGTTCGCGACACAGGAAGAACGCCTCATCTACGACGAGACCGAGGAGAATGAAGCCGACCCCGACTGGGACGACGTCGTCGATACCTTGGACGAGCATCTCTGGAATCGCATCACCCAGGACCTATCGCTACCAGAGTCAGTCCCATACGGAGAATCCAGTGACGAGTACCCCGTTTCGTATCACTTCGGACTCGACGGGACAGCATTCGAGAGCAGTATTGAAGCCGAAGGGGGGCTGGACATCGACGTCGATGTGCAGGGCGTCCGCCCAGATATAGAACCAGAACAAACCGACGAGGACACGCTCTACTGGGAGATCGATACGGATGGCCTCCAAGATCTTCGCAAACGAATGATTGAGTGGTGGGCACTTCGCGACGCAATTGCGACGCGTGACGCCCCACCAGCCGTCGAGCGTGACCTCGAACAGCGTGCCAACGCCGTCCGAAGTAAGCTGACGAGCGCAATGATGAGTGGCTCCTATACCGTGAAAGATCGGACGGACATCGGTGGTCTCTCGAAGGCGATACAGGCCACTGTCGACGTCGCCTATCCCGACGACTTCCACCCGATGATGCTCCAGGTCGACGAAAGTCGGCTGCGGGAACTACGCGAACTCGACAGCGATGCACCGCTCCCGCCGTGGGCACGAACAATCCAAGTCCCCTCGTCGAACCAGAATGGTGGGCAGGGTAAACAGACGATTCAACGAAACGTATTGTCCCTCACCGGCCGGCAGCTGAAAGGCCGCGACGAAGGGCTCAATATGAACACCGTTCTCGACGGGATCGTTGAGGAGAAGCCATTCTACGACGAGGCCCGGCCTGCTCTCTGTGCGATCATCTGGGGATTCTGTCGGGAGGGGAGGCTACTGCCAATCAACGAAGACGGAAACACGCTGGAGGACGAAGCCGTCCTTGACCTCGATAGCCTCTCGACGACGAGGTTGAAACTCCTTCCACGTACAAACTTGAGCAAGCTGCTGGAAGAGGGTGGATTCAAAGAGACAACTGAAACGGTCGCGGATGGTCTCATCCACCTCCAAGAAGCTAACCAGCAGATTCGCTCGAAGCTGACCGGACTTCGCGAGGACGTCACGCTAGTCGTCGACACCGACGTGCGAACCGACGAAGTCGCTGGCTTACTCAATGCGTTTGCTGATGAGCTGGCGGAGCGAATCAATACTACCGAAAATCGCATCTCAACCGTCAAGTCACAAGATGACGGTATCGAGGAGGTCATCGACGAGACCAACGAGGCCCAAGAGTGGGTTGAAGAGGTAACCGACGTCTGGAACCGGCGTCTTTCGACACTACACCAGCTCGACGCGGTACTAACGATTCGAAACCGCCAGTTCGACTGGGTTGACGACGACGCTCAAGCATCTATCGAGTCCCGCTCATCTGCGGTCTCATCGTTCGATGGGGAGTGGTGGACGACCGATGGGTGGAGTACACTCTCCGGAGAATTAGTTCCCGACCTCGCACCCGAACTTAAGAGGTCGTGGAACGCGTTCGTTGACGAACGGGGCCTGCGTGAACTAGTCAGTCGTATTGAGGAGCATCCATGGATTCTTCCAGCAACTGATCTCCCCGCAGGCGTCCACGTCGCCTTCGAAGGCGAATACATCACTCCGATGCGCCACCTCCAGCAGTGGTACGAAACCATCGAGAGCGCGATCACGGTGTTGTCTACCGATCCTGATTCAGACGATATCGTCGAGATCACTGACGACGTGGCGCAGTTAGAGCCGCTCGCTGAAACCATCGAGTACAGCCCGAGTGAACTGGATGGCCGGCTCGATGAACTGTCGTCGATCGTTGGGGATCGATCGCCGGACGACGTCGATCAAATCGGTATCGTTCCTGACGATCGGCAGAAACTGAACCGGCGGTTGGAGCGTCTCGTGGAACAGCAAGATCTTGATATCGAGGAGACTGACGAAGGGGTGATTATTCGATGAGCCAGACGAGTTCGTCGCCGTATCGTGAATTCAAGGAGAAGCTACGGACATTCGCTCAGGGGCAACACGGGATTCGTAACCCGTTCGTCATCGCTGCTGTCGACCCAGCAGTCGAGCATCGGGTCGCAGATAGGCTCGCGACCTGGTCCGATGGACGAAAGGAAGCCCCAGAGATCCCTGACAACGTAACCGTCCAGCCGATCTGGCTTGACGAACTCCTGCCACGGACCGATGTGTACAAACTCCTCGTCGACCTGGGCGAACCCCTGGCTGAACTCGAGGGCGATACGTCGCCAGGTGAGCGTATCGAGGAGACGATGCAGGACCGGCTTGCTGAAGAACTTGTTCAGCAAATGATCGAACACGAGCTCAGCGAAGCCCAGCTGGAGACCCAGAGCCATGTGGTACTCTTGCTAAATCTTGGCAGTCTGTATCCGTTCACGCGTGCATCGGAACTGCTGGACGAGCTTGACCGTCGGAACGTAAAGTCTACCATCGGAATCCCATTCCCGGGGGACGTCGTCGGCGGGAAGCTGAGCTTCTTCGGCGGTGAATCACGCCATTACTATCCCGCCCACCAGATTGACGGCCAGATCCAGGGGGTGCATCTCCAATGACTATCGACGACCTCTTCCACAGCGATCCGACGCGACAGCTCGAAGAAGTACAGAAGGTCAACGCTCGCGAGCGAGCCGAGACCGACGTGAGAGAGTTCTACGAAACCGACAGTGCCGAGCAGGTCCTCGAAACGCTCGGCGAAGCTATCCAGACCCATCCCGGTGAGGCCGCGCGGTTCCTCTACATCCACGCGACGTTCGGTTCGGGGAAGACCCACCTCCTGAAGCTGGTCGGCCTCCTCGCCGACGACGAATCCGAGTTCGCCTACCTGGGTGATCGACTGGCCGAACAGTGGCCGGGGTTCGACGAACTCCAGCAGTCAATCACAGACTCTCACGTCGATCGCCTCAAGCCAGTTTTCCTCAACCTGCTTGACCGTGATGCGTCGAAAGAGCCGCCGCTGCCGTTCCTCATCTTCGAGGCGATTGGTCGGGATCTCGGATATCCGACCGACCCGAACTGGCTGCTCGAGTGGGCCTGGACGCTGGACATGGAGTACGATGGGGTCTGGGAGGCGCTTCAAGCGTTCGAGCATGACGGGAAAACATTCGACGACGTACTCTCCGAACGGGCGTCCCTCCGCAGCTGGCTCTACGAGGCGTTGCCGGCGATGGAAGAGACATCCGGGACGGAACTCAACAGTCGTTCTGGCGTGAAAGCCTCCATCGAGACCGCAGAAGCGGATGTCGATCCAGAGGAATTCGATCCCGAGGACCTCGTCTCACGGGTCGAGACTGCAACGGCGGCTCTCAACGACGGCAGCAAACGAACCGAATTGCTGCTCGGCTTAGACGAGGTGGCGCTCTTCGTCGGCGATAGTCGCCATCGCTATCGTGAGTTCGAGGATACAATGGAGGCACTGCAGCGTGGGCCGAACCCGGTCGTGGTCACTACCGGGCAGTACTCCCTCCCGGATACACGGGAGAGTCTCATCGGTGAGCCGCCCGAAGATCACTGGACGCATCAACAGGTCCGGCTTGAAGGAGCAGACACCGAGATCATTGTCCGGAAGCGATGGCTCCAGAAGTCGGATCCCGAGGGACGCGAACGTGTCGAGTCACTGGTGGCGTCGATGCCCGATCTCTCACTCGATACGTACTCGTCGGTGACGAGCGCGGATCCAGACCCAGTCGAGTCCTATCCGTTCCGCGAGTACGACCTGTCGCTCCTGCGGGCGGTGATGCAGGAACTCATCACGCAGGGCCGGTCGACCGATCGCGACTACATTCAGGGTCGAGCACTGCTCGTCCTCGTTCGGTCGCTGTTCACGAAGTTCGGGTGGGCGTCGAAGGAGGAGGGCTCGCTCGTCACGTGGGACGTTCTGTTCGACCTGTTGGTCGAGGAGACCACGTACCTCCCGCTCTGGGTCCAGGAGATGATCGACAACACGCTCGTCCCGACGTTCGACGGTGACGAGGATGCGTGGGAAGTCCGCCTCGCGAAAGGACTCTACCTTCTGAACCAGACGCCCGCTGTCCCGTCGACCCCAGAGAACCTCGGTCGGTTGATGGTCGACGACGTCACGGCGTCCGTCGACGACGTCGTCGAGCAAACCGAATCGGGACTAGAGACGCTCGTCGACAAGCAGAAGGCTCTCACCGAGACGAACGACCAAGGCGACGAGGTGTACACGCTCGTCTCCGAGGAACAGGAGAGCATCCTCAGTCGCGCGCAGGACAAGGCCGCGAAGATCTCGCCGCATCAGCTGTCGGCGTGGGTGGAAACACGGCTGCGGGAGAACGACGCGTTCTTCAGAAGTGACGGCAGCCGCCACGAGGTCGATGTCGGCGACGAGCGCCTCGTCCCACTGCGGTACGAGTACTCCATCCTCGAACCAGTCGACCGAGCCCCGTCACCCGAGTACGACGCGCTTCGCGTTCGTGTGCTGGCCGATGATCACGATACTGTCTCGGAGCAGATCGAGACGTGGCAGGACGTGAATAATGGTCGCGATGGTGGCGAGCACATCCTGATCACCGTCGACGTCCCGGAGACGATGCTGGAGCGGATCCGGAACGTCATCGGGATGGGACAAGTGTTGGACGAGGAGACCGAATCCCACGAGGAACTCGAACGCGAACACCGTGCCGACAAACGCCGCCTCGAATCCTCGGTGACGGAGATACTCAAAGACGCGTCAGTGTACACGGTACACGAACACCGTGGTGCGCGCTCGAGCGTGCTTGACAGCGTCGTCGAAGACCAGGTCAACGCTGTCTTCGGGTCGTCTCGAAAGACGCTCTCGCGGCCGCTCGTCGAGGTCGACGACGCAAAGGCGATGGCGAAGTTCTTCCGCGGGAGCGGTGAGTGGCCTCTTTCGGACGCGGACGCCGCGATGCTTGGTGTCGACACTGTCACCGCAGAAGTCGCAGATACGGGCTGGTGTCGCGAGTTCATCGAGACGTACGAGGCACAGAAATCCGTCGACGTCGAGACAATCCTCCAGCAAACTCAGACTGCCAACGGGGACTACCGCGGGACGCCACAGGAGTCGATCGCGGCGCTGCTCATTACACTTGCGACCTCCAACGAATCGGTTGCGCTCAAGCAGGATACGGAGTACGTGTCTGATCCCGCCGCCATCGGTCGACAAGTGCGGACCAAAGGGGGACTGACCTCACTCCAGGTCCGCTTCGGCGTCGAGGTTATCGATCCGAAGACGGTGCGAGAACTCGTTACGACGGTACTCGGCGAACAGCCGTCGGGTGACGGACCAGACGAGTGGCTGGGCGAGCTCGGCCAATGGGTCAATGAGAACAGTGCGACTGTCAAGCGGACGCTGAAAGGCGCCAGCCGTGAGTTCGATGTGACGCTCAGCGCCTTCGAGGCAACGGTCGACCCAGCCCTCGGCGGGGACGAGCTTTCCACGTCCGACCTCGGAAGTGAGGATGACCTCGAAACGATACTCGAGGAGGCGAAAACCTTCGCGAACGCTCGTGAACTCTTCGGCGCCAGCGAAGACGGGACGACACTCTGGGAACGGTTCAGCGACGAGCTCGACACGATGACCTCGCTCTATCCGAACGCGTCAATCACTGCCAGTATGCGAGCGACAGCGGAAGGCGATACTGTCCCCAGCGTTTCGACGGTCGAGTCACGGCTTGAGGACGCGAAGGGACATCGCGCCGACGAAACGTCGGCGCAGTACCGGCTGATCACAGGTGAGACCGTCGCTGACTCTGACCCGGAAGCCATCTGTGACGATTTGAGCGCGTGGCTCCGGTCGAACGAGGACAACGTACGAGGAATCGTTGATGGTGCTACTGATGAGTTCGACGACGTCGTGCTTGGCGACCTGGAGGACGTGTTCGAAGCTGTGTGGGCCGGTGAGGATCTGTCGGAAGGTGATGTCGTCGACTCTGCTGTCGTCCAACAGGCCGAAACGTACGAGCAGGTTCGCGACCTCCTCGACGACTCTGACGGTTCGGCTCTCTGGTCGCAGCTACGGGCAGCCGGCGAAGAGCTGCGCGAGGAGCACCCAGACTCACCGACGACGGAGTCCGTCGAGACTACGCTCGCCGCATCACGGCCACCCTCGAAGCGACGTGTGCGCCAGCTCATCGAACGGGCAAAAGACCCGAGACCGCCAGATGCGGACGACGATGCGTGGGCCGAACTTCAGATGGTCGCTGAAGAGCTGCGCCAAGAGCTTCCGAACGCCGACGTGACCGAGGAGGTTACTACGGCCGTCGACGCCGACGACAGGCCGAGTGAAGAACGTGTGAACGAACTGCTCTCAGGGGCGAGGACTGTGTTGGATCGGATTCGAGGTGTGAAAGGACAGCTGGACGATCTCGAAGAGGGAAGCATCGTCCTCTTAGAGAACAATCCTGAGTAAGACGGAAATTGAGATTCAGAGACTTCCGTGGAAGAGGGAGACGCCGGTAGTCGAAGAAATCACCAACAGTAGCTTCCCTCTATCTAATACTCACTCAGGTTCAATCTGGTCCCACTCGGCAGGGTCAGTTTGGAAGTCGTTCTGCTCTAATCGGCGAAGTTCTTGAAAGGTGTCAGAACGATCCTTGATCTCATTCCAGGCCATTCGAAATGCAGGTCGCTTCAAGTTCGATTCGATGCCATCCTGCCAGTTCTCCCACGTTTCCTTGCTAACCCGCTCCTCAAATCGCAAAAACACCTGTTCGTTCGAGAGATCGACGTAGTAGTAGAGATCAGGGAACTCCTCTTTGAATTCCTCGTCGGTCAATTCGTCCCCCAAGAGTGCTTTCACCGGTAATTCCCGAGCCAATTCTCTATATTCACGAGAGAGCTCATCTTCGAACTGGGTTGTCGCCTGTTCCTTTCGAAGCTTTACCTGCCGATATGTCAAAAATACAGTTCCAACCGCTACAACAACGGCTCCAGCCTGAATAATTGGTGCCCAGATGCGGAGGGCGTCAATCAAATCCATATGCAGGCAATTATCTCCATCGGGAAAAGTTTCGACTCAATAGTCAACCGCCATCTCCGAGTTCACCTTTCGGCAACATTAATGGTGGTTGTGTGATTCGGACATAGCATACACATTACCTCCTATGGAAAGCGATTCTCTCTCCCAGCGGAAGGCTCAATTGGACAAAGAAGAACGTGAACACCTCGAAGACATCGTCACCGAGATGCGCGAGCGCGTCGAGGACAACGTCGAGTTCCAGCTCACGCAGAACGGTCTCGACGACGAGCCCGAGGACATCGACTCGCTGGACGAGGACACCCAGCAACTCGTAGAGGCGATCGAACTCGAAGCCGTCGACGGCGAAACTTGGTCTGAAGCCTTCGATCAGTACGTCACGGGTGTGGGATACACCATCGTCAATCGCCTGGCAGCACTGCGCTGCATGGAAGTGCGGGGGTTCATCGACGAGGAGGTCACCGTCTTCAAGGATAACGGTCTGACGCCCGCCGCCGAGACCCTCGTCCATGAGGAGTTCCTGCTGGAGGACGAAGCCATTCTGGAGGCGTATCACAACGCCTGTGACGAACTCGCTGAGGAAATCGAGATTCTGTTCGATCGCTCCTCAGCGTACAGTCTCATCGATCCCGACGACGATACCTTCGAGGAACTCTGCGGGATGCTCGACAGTGTTGAAGACGTAGTTTGGCGGGCCGACGACGTGCTCGGCTGGGTCTACGAATACTACAACGTCAAACTTCTCGACGATCTGCGTCGCAAGGGCGACCGCGAAGGGCTTGATCCCGAGGACGTCCCGCCGGCGAACCAGTTCTACACCCCCCACTGGGTCGTCCGGATGCTCACCGACAACTCCCTCGGAAAGCTCTACCTCGAACACACCGGCGAGCTGCAGGAGGTCGTCGACACCCAGGATTCGTTGGCTCCCGAGGAGCGCAAAAACCGCCCACTCTCACCGGACGAGTCGCCCGACATCGCCGACTTCTGTACCTACCTCGTTCCGAGTGAGGAAGCAGGCGATCCGACCGACTTCGACCACCCTCGGGAGCTGCGGGTCATCGACCCGGCATGTGGCAGCGGCCACTTCCTCCTCTACGCCTTCGACGTGCTCGAACGCATCTGGCGCGCCGAAACAGACCTCCCAACCGAGCAGATTCCCAGAAAGATTCTGCAGCACAACCTCTACGGCGTCGACCTGGATATGCGGGCCTGCCAGCTCGCAGCGTTCAATCTCTACCTCAAAGGTCGCACCCGGGCCGAAGCCGAGGGCGCCGATGGCTTCGATATGCCGGAGGTGGGAATCGTCTGTGCCGACGCCTCCATCGCGGAGATCGACGGCGTCGAGGCGGTGTTCGACGAGGTCGCCGGCGACGATCCCGAGGTCCAGCAGGCGCTTGAGCGCATCCTCGACGCTTTCGAGGAGGTCCACGGTCTCGGCAGCTTGCTCGACGTGCGCGGCACCCTCGGCGACCTGTTCGAGGACGACGCCGACATCGGTGGTACACAGCTGACCCTTGGCGACGACCCCCGCGAGAGCCACACGCTTGGACAAGTGCTACACAGCCTCCGCGAGGCTGTCGAGGAGCACCGCGAGACTGGTTCGTTCTTAGCCCAGGACCTGCGGAGTTTTGTTCGGCTGTTGGACATTCTGGCCCAGGATTACGACGTTGCGCTGATGAATCCGCCGTATGGTGGTGGAGGAAAGATGCCGGACGTTGTCCAGAATTATGTCCGAGAGAACTACCAATACAAAGCAAACTACTATGTATCATTCTTTGAAGTATGTGAAAATCTAGTCGCAGATTCTGGACGAGTCGGTATGCTAATCCCCCGGTCATTCCTATTCAAAGGCCGATTTACCAAATTCAGGACTGACTTTGTCGGGTCGAAGGGAGGGTTCGATTTCCTAGCTGAATTTGGCCTAGGAGTACTGGATAATGCAACTGTGAGAACTGTCGGTAGCGTAGTCAGAATTGGAGGCGAACCAAACCCCACGGGTATATTCTACCGTCTCTACGACCTTCCAACGGAAAGAAAGGAGTCTGGGTATATAGACACTCTATCTGATCAGGATACGGATGTTCAGAGGGAATTCTCGGTTGAGCTGAATGAATTCGCAAAAATCCCTCGAACCCCGATATGCTACTCAACCCCCTCCGAAATCCGTGATTTATACTCCACCGACCAGTTTATTGATGCTGATCAAGCAGGTATCCAAGGTGATTCTATTGGAGATGCGGTTTCTGGACTAGTTACTGGAGGAGATAGTCGATTTGTAAGAAGATTCTGGGAGACCGAGAATAACGAAAGATTCCAACCACTTGCGTATGGTGGCTCTGATGCGTGGATTACCCCAAAAATTCAGGATGTCGTGGAATGGGGCGAGGATGGCTCAGTAATCAAACGATCAAGCGTATCGGCTCGGACCCCTAACGATGAATTCTATGGTCATCCGGGGCTGACATGGACAAGAATCAAAGACACTGCTAGACGTTTCGGATATTATGGGGGTGGGCTTTTCGAAACAAGTAGTTTCATGCTCTTCCCAGCGGATGGAGAGATACTGTGGAATTTGCTTGCAGCACTGAATTCTGACTTGTATACTTCGCTATTCCTATCACAAACCCCTGAGAAAGAATGGGATGCTGATGTTCTTGGCTGCTTACCGTGGAATTGCGAACTTGAGAACATCTCAGAGCTAGAAACCTCGACTAAGAAACAATACCGACTTGTTGTTGAAAAACAGATTCGTGATCCAACAAGTCCCTACTATATTCATCCCCCGATCTATCCTGAGACGGATTCTGGTTTCTTTTACAACCACCCACATACAGACCTAGTCGAGGACGAATTAGATCTGGACAGAGGTGGTAACAACCCAGACTCAACTATTCTAGAAGCAAGTAGACTGCAGAATAAGCGAGATCTCCGACAGCAAAAGCAATTGGAGCAGCTGTCTCAGAATGTCAGCCAATCTGTGTTTGATGCTGTTGACCTTAGCCAAGAATCACGCGAGGCGGCTCTCACAGAAATCTTCCTCCGAACGTCCGAATCCCCCGAGGACCGCGAGATCCCGGACCCCGACTCCGTCCCCGAAACCCCGGAGAACATCGAGCAGCAGGTCAAGGACCTCGTCCACCACTTCGCGATGGAGGCCGTCCGGAAGGAGGACGACGGCATCGTCCCCCTCCACGGTGTCGACGGCCAGCCGAACATGCTGGACCGAATTGTCGAGCGGTTCGAGGACGCCTACGGGGAGCACGCCGAAGACCGACTAGTCGAGGTCGACGAGATTCTTGGCGCCGAGTCCGCCACTGAGGAAGCCTATCCGAACCTCCGGGCGTGGATTGAGGACGACTTGTTCGACTATCACGTGAACCGGATGGAGAACACGCCCATCGTCTGGAAGCTGACGACCGAGCGCTTGCTTGCCGACTCAACCGGCGAGGGGTTCGCGTGCTTCCTCGATTACCACAGCCTCGATTCGGGGCTGTTCGACCGTCTCTCGAATCAGTATCTCGAACCGCGGAAGGCCGAACTCCGGGAGCAGCGCAGCGCCGCGAACCGTCGCCGGAGCGACGAGTCGCTGTCCGCCAGCGAGCAAGCAGAGGCAGCCGAGCAGTACGAGCGCTGTGCGAGCGGGCTCGACCAGATCGCTGTCTTCGAGGACGTCGTGCAGGAGCTCGGGAGCGTCGACGAACGCGAGTTCGACGAATCGGATCGTGCGCTGGTGGAGGACCTCGCGCCGAAAGTCGCCGTGTTCCGCGAGGAGACCCGCGAGCGCGTAGACACGCTCGAGGAACTGCACGAGCGCAAGGACTCGACGTGGTTCAAGGATACCTTCTCGGAGAAATTCTGGGAGACCGTCGACGAGTGGCGCGACGAGTGGCTCGACGCGCTTGCGGAACTCGAAGGTGCCTGTGAAGCATACGCCAAGCCGACCGACGAGCCTGTAGAAGCACACCTCGCCGACCTGTTCGACTACTTCAACTGGCGGCTCAAGGGTTCGGACCACTACTCCAGTTCAGGCATCCTGTTCATGACCTACTACTTCGAGCGTGAAGGTTCCGACCTGCTCAACGAGAACGGACAACCCCACGATCACCTCTCCGAAGACGAACGCCGCCTCGCTTCGTTGGCAATGGGGCTTGACGATGTCTCCATAGTAGACGAGGAGTACCTCGAAGCAGTCGCCGACGACAAGAACGTGGATGACATCGAGGATCTACCGCCGCTGGCCGGGTTCAAGGCGCTGGCCGAAGAGATCGACGACCGCTGCCAGACAATCGACAAGCGCGTTCCATCGGACTGGGCTGACCGCGCGCTCTCAGAGATAACGACTGCAGGCTACCAGCCGAACCACAAGCACGGCGTCGAAATCAACATCACACCGCTCGCCGACGCCGAGATTGTCCCGAAAACCGTCGACGATGATGTGCTCTAACTCGCAAATTGACCGGGCATATCTGTTATACACCAAACTTATGCCCATTCCCGCCTGACGTATAATAGAGAGTTATGTCCACACCAGAATCCTCTCCGGATCGCTCTGTCGATCTTGACGAGGATGACTGGGAGGAACTCAAGGAGATAATCATCGAGTTCCTCTCCAAGTACGATGCACTCTATGAGAAGCGAGTGCAGAAGCTGATTTTCTACTGTGAGATCAAGACCGCTATCAAGACCGGACAGCGGCTAACCGATGCCACGTTTATGCCGTACGATTACGGTCCTTATTCCAGAACCGTTACTGCAGCCCTCGAGGAGCTGGATGAGGAGGGGCGAATCTCCGTTCGGGATAACGGTCAGTATGCGACTGCCCTCGATGGCGGCTCCCTATCGCCGAAAAAGAAGTATCTGATCGAACGGTTCCACGAGGAAACGAAGCGGATGAGCACTGACGAGTTAGTCGACCGCGCAAAGGATACCTGGCTGTGGAAGCATTTCGAATATTCCGAGGACATGGACTTTGCGACGTATATCGATGACGTGATTATGTCTCCGGAAGTCCGTCATTGCTTGGAAGACCCTGACCGGGATCCTGTCGACGAGCCGGATCTGGAGCGATTGCTTTCCTGATGGATGTGTGAAATTCCGACGGATACTCCCTGGGACATCAACTGGGATCGGGATTTCGAAGCCACCGTCCAAGAGCTAAAACAGAGTGGCTCCTTCGATACGTACCGGAAGAAAATCATCCGGATTATGCGCAATCCGGTTCGCGAGGGGTCCTACAAGAGTGAAAACCTGAAAGGACTCAAGACGGCCCATATACCGGGAAACCGGCAGCATATCATCTGTTTTGAGATCACTCCGGGGATCAACGATGAGTCCCAGAAAGACGATCTCGAAGAGCTGTACTTCCATTTCATCGACCATTGGGACAACTACGATTCAGCATTAACGCGCCGTGACCCTGCAGATCAGGAAGATGGATTCGAGATCCACATCCCGTATTACGGTGGCCCATTCGACGTTGAGAAAGTAATCCACACGGTCTATCAATCTGCGAAGGAGCATGACGGACTTCGAGTCGCTGCTCAAGAATGGGACGACGAGTACGTAAGAATGACCGGAGAGGCAGATCCGGATGTTAGACACGTATTCGATGAGATTCTACCTGACGCTGCAACCATAGAATACGACGAGAACACGCTATTTTGAGGCGCTCTGGTGACCTCCGAGGTCCCCGAGGTTTTTAGAATTCCTACGGTTGAATTGAGGTATGACAAAACGAGGAACAATTCTAGAGTGGGCGATTGAACGGAGCTTCAAGGCAAAAACAGGAATCCTGTTTTTCGGAGCGATATTGATCTTAGTGGGTACTGAGCTACGGATTGACTATCCGCTCGCCGGTTACTCTCTGACGTTTGTAGGCTTAGTAACTGACTGGGGAATTGTCTACCTTGTTTACCGTGAAATAAGCCAGATCCGAGATGAGGTTGAACAAACGAAATATGAGATCGAAGATGCTCGGTCAGAACTTGAGGATACAAGATCACTAGCTGAAGAAGCAGAGGAAAAGGCAGGAACTTGGAGATGAACCAGAAAGTTAGTCTCTATTGAAATCCTCAGCAAATCGCATAATTTGACAGTTTTTCTATCAATAAGAGACTCACTGGACTTCAAATTGTTACCCTTTCTGCCGTTCTATTTGTCCAAGGGCCGCAGCACCGCAGAGAGACACAGACAATTTTGAATATCGAGTTCCGAAGGACGTCAGTTCTCCATCTCGTTTTCACCGCCAGTTTAGTCGTGGTTCTCTGATTGTTGAGGTACATTAAAGGCAATTGTGTGGGTCCTTTAGTGTACGAATCAACCTCATATGGGATATGATGCTCATCTGTGTCGGTGTCCTACGTTGATTGAGAGTCAATTGACTCCTCAGCTAATTCCAAGTATCCAAGTGAACTATCCAACGGACGGCATGAAGCGATAATTATGCCCGCAACGAAGACCCTTCCGCAGTGTGCTGAAGACGCCATCGAGACTGCCATCGACGAGGCAGCCGACAAAGACCCAGTCGTGCTCTGGTGGGACGACGGTGGCTACCTTCGCGACGTCGTCGAGAGCGTAAGCCACTCGCTGGGCTGTGAGTTCCACGCAGCCGAACAGACGCCACTTGAGCTGCGCGCCGACGCACCCCGAGACCGAACCGTCTGGTACGTACCACAGGCCCACAGCGACGACGTAGACTGGTTCAAGGATGTCGAGAACACCGGCGGTGTCGTCGAAGCGCACATCGGCAAGCTCGCCGCACGCTGCTTCGAGAACGACCGCATTCAGGCGGCGTCGATCCGCACGGCCTACGAGGACGTCGGCAAAGGTGACCGCGAACAGGTCGCCAAAACGCTCTTCCAAGAACTCAACGGCGATGGCGGTCTCCCAACGCTCCAGGGCCTCCAGACGAAGATCGTCCTCGATGGCCACGAGGACCCGGTTCAGTTCGTTCTCGAACACGGCGCCGAGAACCTTCCCGACGAGACCGGCGAACTGCTACAGATTCGCGATCTGTTGATCGACAACGGCGTCGCCGCCGTCGACGGCGTCACCGACGAGGACGTGCTCGTGACGCGTACGCGGCGCTGGGCCGTCGCCGAATGGCTCGTCGAAGAAGGACTCGACAAGTCGCTCCTCGACGCCGAATACCGACCCGAGTCCAGTTCGGGACTCGGAATCTCTCGACCTGAACTCCAGTCGCTACTGAGCAAGGTCGACCCAGAACGGGCCGAAGAGCTGGCGCACGTGTACCTCGATCCGGACGCGCAGTTCTGGCACGACATCCTTCGGTCCTACGACGACCCGTGGGAACTGTCCGACTGTCCCGTCGACGCCTCGCTCGAACACGAACTCTGGAACGAGTGGCTGCAAGCGTTCCACGACGGGGAGTACGAGACGTGTACGACCCGAGCGGCCACACGCTACCAGCGTCTCGAAACGACCTACGGTGACGTCCCGTGGACGAGCGTCTGGAACCAGGCTGTCGAGGTTGCCAAGCTTGCACACGAACTCGAAACATGGGAAGAACGCGGCGATACGACTGACGTCGTCGACCTCTACGGTGACGTCGACGATGGGACTTGGCAAATCGACAACGCCGTGTTCAACCTCATCATCTCGGGCGAGCCCGAGCACGGTCTCCCCGAGGAGCATCCCGCGACGGCGAGTCTCGACGACCTGCGCACGTCGTTGACTGAGTCACGCTACCTCGACTACCTCAGCGACCTCGGCGACTTGGTCGTCGACCAGATCGAGGCAGGCTCACCGTTCGTCGGCGAAAACTACGCCCACCAGTTCTTCGACCAAGAGCAAGAACACCTCCAAAGTGGCCAGAGCGTCGCGTTGTTCATCGTCGACGCGCTACGTTTCGACCTCGCTCACGAACTGGCAGAATCTGTCCGTCGTGAACTCCCCGGCCTCGAAGTCGACGAGACCGCGTGGGTCGGAACACTCCCCTCGGATACTGAGTTTGGGAAGGCAGCACTCACACCCGGGAGCAAGTTCAGCTTCAACATCGAACTTGACGACGGGGAACTCGTTCCGGAACGCAACGGCCGCGAGATCACTAACTACCAGCGCGAGAAGATGCTGAAGGACGATGGCTGGAGTTACATCATGCAGAGCGAGGACGACGCCTCGGGATGGAGCAACACCCGCGTCGCGTACTACTGGAACGATCTCGACAAAGCTGGTGAAAAAGAGCTAACCGACTTCGAGGCGCTGTTCAGCGACCGTATCGAGAAGATATCAGACATCATCTGCGAGAAGCTCGACCAGGGAGAGTGGGACCGCGCATACATCCTCGCCGACCACGG
The DNA here is from genome assembly GCF_011627385.1 of Haloarcula sp. R1-2. Taxonomy (NCBI): domain Archaea; kingdom Methanobacteriati; phylum Methanobacteriota; class Halobacteria; order Halobacteriales; family Haloarculaceae; genus Haloarcula; species Haloarcula sp. R1-2. Next base: position 23,213 of record NZ_JAANTG010000008.1, on the reverse strand, counting down.
CTTTGTCTCGCTTCCCCAGAGCATCGATCTTGATGGCATCTATCCACCGGACGAGGCGGAGCAGGTGACCCGCCGTTGGGTGGCCGGAACAGACATCGACGAGGATGCACCTGGCGTCCTCCTCGATGAGAACACTCATCTCGGCTACCTTGACGATGACACGAAAATTAGTGTCCTCGCTGATCCGATTCAGCGCTTCCGCAATCAGGGAATTCCCGATGCTCGCTTCTACCACGGTGGGGTTCTCCCACAGGAATTCGTGCTAAACTTCGTCACGATCACGCAGGAATGACCGCTTATGACTAACTTCGATCCCGGTGATACGGTCCTCCTCAATGGACGCACTGCCGAGGTCATTAAGACCTACTCCGTCGGCGATCTCGACTACCTCCGGGCTTACGTCGAAGACGCCGGCGTGAAAACCGTCTGTATCGACGACGTCGAGGTCGAGCCAAAACGCGATCAACTTGGTGAACTGCGCTCGGCGTCAGCCGAACAGCTACATCCCGACCACGAATTGGTCTCGGCCGAGTGGTTCGACCTACGTTCGCAAGCCCTTCAGCTTCAGATCGCCCACGAGCAGGGACAACTACTGAGCATCTCGAACTCGCTGGTTCGCCTCGAACCCTACCAGCTCGCCGCGGTCAACTGGGTGATGCAGAAGCTGCGCCAACGCGCGCTCATCGCCGACGACGTCGGCCTCGGGAAGACCATCGAAGCGGGTCTCATCCTCAAAGAGCTCACCGCTCGCAACCGTGCTGACCGTGTCCTGTTCGTCGTCCCCGCCCACCTCCAGAAGAAGTGGATTCGGGACATGGACCGATTCTTCGACATCGACCTCACGCCGGCCGACCGACAGTGGGTCGAGGGTGAACGCCGGCGACTCGGCGAGGAGGCCAACATCTGGGACCAAGACCACCAGCAGATGGTCACCAGTCAGGCCTTCCTCCGACAGGACGAGTTCCAGCCTGCCCTCGAGGGAGCGTTCTGGGACGTCGTGATAGTCGATGAGGCACACAAAGCCGCCAAACGGGGTGAGTCCCCCAGTAAGACGTCGAAGATGGTCGAACGGGTCGCCGGTAACTCTGACTCCTTGCTGCTCCTCAGCGCGACCCCACACGACGGCAAGGGCGAGGCGTTCCGCTCGCTCGTCGAGTACATCGATCCCTTCCTCGTCGCTGAGGACCAAGACCTCTCGAAGGAGGCCGTCGACCGCGTGATGATTCGTCGCGGGAAGCAAACGCTGTACGACGATGACGGCGAGCGCATCTTCCCCGACCGTGAGGTCAACACCGTTCCCGTGGAGATGACCCACGATGAGCGGCAGTTCTACCGGGCCGTTACTGACTACGTCCAGAACGTCTACAACCGCTCCGAGAAGCTGAACGAGCCAGCGGTCGGGTTCGCGATGGCACTGATGCAGAAGCGCCTTGTCAGCAGCATCGGCGCCATCCAAGCGACGCTGAGTCGTCGTTTGGGTGACCTCGTCGATGAGCAGTCGACCTCCACGAGCCTCTCGGAGGAAGCGTCCGCGTACCTCGACGGCGAGGATCTCGACGAAGAGGACAAACAACGAGCCGAGGAGGAACTCTCGGCGCTGACCGTCACCGAGAGCGATGCGCAACTCGAAGAGGAGATCGAAACGCTCCGCGACCTCGTCTCACTCGCCGAGGGCATCTCCGTCGACTCGAAGGCCCAGAAGGTCCGCCGCTACATCCAGCAGTTGCTAGAGGAGCAACCCGACGAGAAACTCCTGCTGTTCACCGAGTATCGGGACACGCTGGATTACCTCCTCGACCTCGTGAAGGACGAACCTTGGGCCGACGAGATCCTCGTCATCCACGGTGACGTCGACAAGGAGGAACGCGCCCGCATCGAGGAGGAATTCAACCACGGCCAGTCCCGGCTGCTATTTGCGACCGACGCAGCGAGCGAGGGGATTGACCTCCAGCACAGCTGCCACATCATGGTGAACTACGAGCTGCCGTGGAACCCGAACCGCCTGGAGCAGCGCATCGGCCGGCTCCACCGCTACGGCCAGGACAAGGAGGTCAAGGTCTGGAACTTCACGTTCGAGGACACTCGTGAGGGCGAGATCTTCGACATGCTCCAGAACAAGGTCGAGAACATCCGCGGCAAACTCGGCAACACGGCTGACGTGTTGGGGATGCTCGACGACATCAACGTCGACTCGCTCATCATGGAGTCCATCCAGAACGACGAACCAGCGAGTGCAACCAAGGAGGAACTCGAGGAGCTCATCGACGAGCGTCAACGTACGCTCCAGGAGTGGTACGAACGCAGCCTCATCGACACGAGTACGTTTGACCGGGAGAGCCGAGAGAAGATTCAGGAGGTGATGGACGAGTCCGAGGATGTCTACGGGACGGAGGCCGACATCCACGAGTTCGTTGAGCGCGGCGTCGAGGCGCTCGGTGGCAACGTCGAGAAAGCCGGGAGCAACCTCTACAGGGCCCAGCTGCCACGCTCCCTACGTCAAGGAACGGACGAGGAGTACGGGCCATTCACCTTCAGCCGAGACTTCGCGATGGACCACGATGGTATCGACTACGTCTCACCCGATGATGATCTGGTCCAGCGGCTTATGCAGCAAATCCTGGATAGTGAGCACGGCGATGTTGGCCTAAAGCTCCTCCCGTTCGTCGACGAGCCAGGGATTGCGTACAACTACCGCGTGACGTTCGAGGACGGGACGGGCGAGGTAATCCGGGAAGATATGATCCCCGTGTATGTCGATGCCCACCATCAAGACCCCCGGCAGCGGATGGGTCAGCGTGTTGTTCAGGGTGACAGTATCAAAGGGTCGCCCGACGCTGACCGGGTACGATCGCTGATACAGAGTCAGGGTCAGCTTCGAGAAGCCGCTGACCGGTACATCAGCCAGCAAGTTACTTCCTTAAGAGAGGAACTACACGAACGCCGCCGAGAGGAGACCCAGCAAGAACTAGATGACCTTGAGGAGTATGCGGAAGCTGAACGACGGCGGATCGAGGAGTTTATCGAGAACTACGAGCGGAAAGCAGAGGCTGGGTCGAATATGGACATCGCGATCCGGGGTCAACAAGAACGGCTCAACAAACTTGAGCAACGTATCGAAGCCCGGCGTCAAGAATTGCAGCGGAAGGCTCGAGTCATTTCTCTCGCGCCCGAAGTTGAGAACCTTTGCTTTGCTCTCACGGTCTAATCGACTATAGAAAGTTAGTGAAAACCCTGCTTCTGGATTATGTAATTATGATAAGCCCTAATAAATAGACTCTACTCCAATTATCTAATGCCAAATGCACCTGACGCCATATTAGAGCTTCAGAACGAAATAGAGGAACTGAAAAGTCGTAAAAACGAGGTAGCGGAGAGACTTCAAGAAGTAGATTCTAGACTAAATAATAGTGATGCTGATAACCCAAGTGATTTAGTTCAGAAAAAACAACAATTGGAGCAGGAGCTTGAGGGATTAAATGAGGCAATTGTCACTAATGAAGAGAAAATATCTGAGTTAGAGGGTACTGACGAAGCCAAAGAAGACCTATCTGATGTGGCGAAACAAGCAGATTCCTTAATTTCTGATTTGAATGATGAGTATGATACGATCCAAAACAAGCAAGATCTGATTGATGATAGAATTGATGAGATAGATACCAAACAAGAAGCACTTAATGAATTAGAGGAAACTGCGAGAGGATTGTTGGAAAAGTCAACTGGCGCAGCGCTTGGTGCGCAATTCTCTGAGCGAAAGTCCGAGCTAGAAGAGAGCTTGAAATATTGGAAAGTAGCATCAATTTTGTCTATCGCATTCCTACTGGGGTCAGCAGTTGTACTATATTATAATATTATAAATGGTAGTGCAGATCCGCTATCCAACGTTTCTAAGATTGCACTAATACTTCCAATTTCGGTCGCAGTCTGGTTTTCTGTATCCAACTACAATAGACAAAAGAGGCTAATGGAAGAATACGAATTTAAGGCGAGAATGGCTCTGTCTCTCACCGGATTTAGAGAAGTTTTACAAGATGAGATAGGTGATGAGAATGATGATCTAATTGCAGAATTTATCATTGAAACTATGGATAAAATATATGCTAACCCACAAATAAATATACAATCTGACAAAGGCAGCAATCAGGACATGCCCCTTACTAACGGTCAGGCTCCCTTGGTCGAATTTATTAAACGCCTTGGGAAGTAGTCACAATAATACCGAGATTACCTATCGTCTTCAAATACTCTCATACCCTACTTCGGGTGCTACATGCCCTATATACAAAACTCCGGCCGAGACTACACTGGTCGTGATTCTTACGCTCTAAGCATCACCAGAATAGCATGATTTTACCTCTGCCCGATCCAGATATACTACTTTCTATAGCTCCAGCCGGACCTTGAGAGCTGTGTCCTGTGACCGATCCGTATCCTTGATCGACGGCATTACGTCCGATAGAGGAGATTGTGCCGACAGTTTCTGTACCGACTTCATCCAGATCTTCCTCGACCGTTTTTTCTCCGGCGCTGGGAAGCCTGTTTGTACAAAGCTTCTCAATGGAGTCGACTACCGGGGTTTCGTCTTCCAGTTGATCTGTAAAAGCGTATTCTAGCAGTTTTTCAACTTGATTGTCAATTACGTTGAGGCCTCGTGTCGCAGCTAGTGCTCTGTCAATCGTCAATTGATGGGTACAGTCGCCGTAGTTTGATCCGTGCGTCTTCGGAAGTGAATCGCCAGTCAATGTCGGTATCCTCGCTATTCAGGGAATTCTTCCACGCGGCGACCTCCTGATGGAGTGTCGCCGCGTCCGGAATACGTCGATCAAGGCACTGCTGTTGGAGGCGGTTGAACTCGATTTCGGCCATGTTGAGCCAGCTCCCGTGGACTGGCGTGAAGTGGAATTCGAGTTTGTCCAACAGCCGGCGTGCCTCGCCTGGGTCGAAGTACTCGTAGAATGCTGCCGGTTTGTGTGTGCTGAGATTGTCCAGCACCACCCGGATGCAGTCCGCATCCGGGTAGTGCTCATCCACGAGAGACTTCATGAAGGTCACCCAGTCTTCGGTTGTCCGGCGGTCTTTGACTGTAACGGTTCGCCAGCCTTCGAGCGGTTCCGAAGCGAGAAAGAGATTTTTCGTGCCCTGTCGCTCGTAGTGATAATCTTCACGTGCGACCGTGCCCGGCTCTGCCGGGCGCGGGTCGCGCACGTGTGCGACGAGTTGAACAGGGTGTTCGTCGAAGCAAACGAGCGGTCGATCTGGATCGTACGGTTCCTGGTACAGCGAGAGTACTTCTTCCATGTGGTAGACGAACTCGGTACTTTGTCCAGGCGGGATCACCCATTGCTTGGATCGGTGAGGCTTGAGTTCGTTTTTTTGAGTGTTTTGCGGACGGTCTCGTGCGAAACCGACTCAACGTCGGTTTCTTCGAGGGCGACAAGCTCGTCTGCAAGCAGACGAAGTGTCCAACGACGGCGGCCATCCGGTGGATCACCACAAGCGAGTGCGATAAGGTGAGCTTCATCCTCACCGTTGAGCTTGCGCTCGTACTCGCGGTCGGGATCGCGGCGATGAATCCCCGCGATCCCGTGCTTATTATAGCGTTTTCTGGCTCGTTGGGCTGTGATCGAACTACAGTCAAGGACTTCAGCGATCTCTGGATCGCTGAGGTCTTCGTCCGCTCGAAGTAGCGCTCTGGCTCGAGTGATCGCTTGAGCGCTCCGTTTGCCATGAGAGACAAACGACTCGAGTTCCTCCCGCTCATCTTCCGACAGATCAACCGTGTACTTCTTTTTTCCCATACGTCTACGTTGTCGTCTAGCCTTATCAATCTATAATTGACAGAGCACTAGTACGTCTCTATCACTGATTGCTGCCCGGATGATGGATACAGGTACGAGAAACGAGTCTGTCTCCGATAGATCATTGTCCGCGGCCTCACGTTTGACGATATCAAGCGGGCAATCAACGGTGCGACCGACTCGAAAGAACGGCATGTCTCGCAGCATCTAGCCCGGGGCCTCCGACCCCGCGAAGTAGTCAAAATATCCCGGGTCGACGTCTCACCCCAGGAGGTCCAGCTCATCGTGAAGCAGCACCTGGGACCCGAGGTGGCACCGATCGACATCTGGAAAGCAGTCACACATCGGCTGCTGTACAGCGACTTGTCGCGGTACGAGGTCGATCTACTTCTCGGGAATAGAACCGTCCTGTAGACTGGTTCAGTAACCGCGTGGCTTGCTCCACCCGTCCTCAGTGTAGAACGGCGACCCGTCATTCCACCGGGCTTTTGTCCAGATTCGGTTCACTGGCTCCCGCAACAATTCTGGGACGGACGTGTCAAGGTCGGAGATTTCGACGGCTGGCGGCGCATAGCTGTCCGTCCCGAACCCACCGCCACCCATTGGGCTATTCCCCTCAGAACTCTGCAGCTGGACGCCTTGCACGTCCTGGACCGTAACGTAGAGATAGACCGGTGGGCTGACCTCCAGTGACCTTAGACAGCGAAGTGCGCCCTTGAGTGTGTAGGCGAGGTCAACCTCCATGTCCCCGCCAGTGAGTGCAACCTCGCCGGTCCGTGGATCCTGCATGAAGGGTGAGGTCCCGGCTACTTCGAACCGGCCGTGCTCGTCGAGCCGCGTGTACCCTGGTTGGTCCCGGGAAGTGTCGCCCATGTACGTGAGCCGGTCACCGACCGAGTATACGCCATCGCCGACCTGGACCTTTTCGACACTTTTGTCCTTGCCGTACATCGGGGGCAGCGGCAACTCAGAGGGGGTGTCGACGTACCGGACCGTGTCGTGGCCGTTCGGAAGCAGGTGCATAGTGAGGACCGGTCCATCGGCGAGCGGGATGTCAAGCCGGTCGCGGCTGGCAATGTTCTGGACGCGGTCCTCGTGGTAGTCGTCGATCTGCTGTTTGCCGTCGGGATAGGAGGCCCGTGGGTCGACACCGAGATGGGAGGCTGCGAGTTCGGGTTTGCTGCCCATGAGGAAGTTGCGGATGGTTTCCCGGTGCCAGACCCTGAGCTCCCAGCCGTATTTCTCTCGGTGGTCGTCTACTAGGTCGTCGACAACCGCACCGCCGATGTTCCGGTTCGTCATGAAGACGAACATGTCGTAGTCCCGGTCGTGGGCTGCCGCCTTGTCTGCATCTTTCTTGAGCTTGGCTTTGGTACCTGACTTCTTCCGCGTGGTATAGTGGGCGATTCCGTTGCGTCCACCGCGGGATATCAAGGCGTCTTTGCCGCCGTCTCCTCCGCTTCCCGACGCTGTGGGTTTGACGTCGTAGTCGTCGGCGCGGAGAATGTCGGAGCAGAGTTGCTCCCAGTCATCGGCGTCGATGTCGCGGATAGCGTTCTCGACCTGCTCTTTCATTGATTGGTGATACTGGAGTGGTTATTAAAGGCCTATCGGGGCCTCAAGCCTCCATTCTGTCGTTCTCCTCTGACACGGAAGACGAGGTGCCGAAATTCGAGACACAACTCCATTTCTGCGAGATAACCAACGCTCAGGAGGGCACCGGCATTCGCGTATCCGACGAGCCAGTCTAGGAAAAACAAGAGAATCATGCTTCGTCCGGAGCAGCGGCGAGTTCCGACATCTCCTGTGGCGATATCCCATCCAAGTCGCCATCGTATCTGGAGATAGCTGGGGACTCGATCTGCCAACAGTCCACGCCATCCTGTTCGGCGAGAACGGAAATTCCCGAGAAATGGCCTGCCCCGACGATCAGCAACCCATCCGTGGCCGACCGCTCCGCGGCTATCTCTTTGAGTCGTTCATACATCGCCTCGTCTCGGAGATCACGGATAGCATCGCGAAACCAATACCCGATTTTGCCGATGGCGTATAGTGTGGGGAGCCGTCCAGCGTGGCCGAGGATGGCTGCCACTCCGACGCCCAGCACCGTAGCGAGTATCCCCTGACTCGTGAGTCCGTACTCTACGAGGTTCTGGAGTCCCCCGAATGCCAGCAGTAGAGCGACGACCCACACAGCTACTGTTACTGCAATACCGATGAGGAGGACCACAGCATCTCGGAGGCGGCGCGGCCAGGTGGCGTAATAGTTCGCTACTTCCGCCCGGTCCAGGTCGACCGCCACATCGGGGATATTATGCTGATTGGCATACTGGCGTCCGGCCTGGAACTCTGCGTCACCTCTGTCTGCGGTGCCCTCGGTGTTCTCGTATTCTTGTTTGTTGATGCGCTCGACGATATACCAGACAAGCCCTGTCGCGGGTGACTGGCGGGCGAGTTTCCGCTTGAATGAGTCGATGTCCTCGGTAACATCCTCGACGTCCGGAAGCTCTAAGGCGACGAATTCGGGGGAGAAATCGCTTGTTTCGAGTTGATCGAGATGATCGTCGACGGAATCAATGCCGTGAGCAGTAGTATAGATAGCGAGGCGGGACAATGGCATCTATTTGTTCGTTGGAATGTAGATGCAGGTTTAAATATTCAGTTCTACGTGGATGTATTGAGCCCGTCGAGACAGTACAGAGACTCTACAGCTCAATTAAGGGGAGAACAGTCTTGTTGCGTGTGGAGTTCTGGCGGCTGTGTTCGTAAGTTCTAAATCTAGTACCAAATATCTGATATCAAGGGGACGGCCTCGTCACTCACGACTCGCAATCTATCCATAGTGTATGTGATTAGCGCAGCTATAGACTTCTCTCGGACAGTAATCCGAGACACATAGCCGGGAAATCTTCATTTCCACGTTATCTGATAGCAAAGTGCTAAGTGGTGATAGTTTAATTACCGGGATAATATGGAGCTTCAACAAGTCCGGGTTCAGAATTACAAGTGTATCGAGGACTCTGGCTGGGTTGATTTCGAGCAGGTTACCTGTATGGTTGGGAAGAACGAGTCCGGTAAAACGGCATTCCTGCAAGCATTGCAGAAGTTGAACCCAGTAGATGAGTCAGGTGATTATGATCCATTGGTAGAGTATCCTAGACGACGATTCAAACGGTACGAGAATACTCGGCACGAAGAAAATCCGGATCCGGTAGCAAGTGCGCAATTCCAGTTGACTGATTCTGAGGTTAAACTCGTCGAAGAGGAGCATGGAGAGGATTTACTGACGGATAGGTCGGTGACGGTTACAAAGGACTACAAGAACCAGCTTCACTGGGAGATGGATGTTGACGAAGAGCAGTTGTGCAGTAACTTGCTTGAGGGACGGGATCTGCAATGGAAGAATGCTGAGTTTCTGGAAGAAGCGGAGTCTATTGATGAGTTTGCGGAGAGAATGGAAGAGTCGGATGCCAGCGGCGAGGAGTTTGAACGGTTGAAGACGGATGTGGAGAGCTACCAGGAAGAAGCGTTGAGTGACAAAATCGGTTCGGGAATACTTGGATCTCGGCTACCTGAGTTCTTCTACTTTGACGAGTACTCCCTGATGAACGGAAAGGTAGATATCTCTCAATTGATGCAGCGTCAGAACCAAAACGATTTGAGCGACTCGGATGAAACCTTTCTTTCGCTTCTGTCTATCGCCGGTTTGTCGTTACAGGACATCAGGAACTCAACCAACTTCGAGCGCATTATCGCTGAGCTGGAGGCCTCGTCGAACCTTATCTCGGATGAGGTGTTTGAGTACTGGTCGCAAGGCCCGAATCTGGAGGTGCAATTCAAGAGAGCGGATGAAGATTCCGGGTTAAATAACAGGCAAAACCAGAACCAGAATCAAAACCAGAACAACAGTGGCCCTGTACTGCACGTCCGGGTCAGGAACAACAGACATCGTGTCAGTGTCTCGTTCGATGAGCGTTCCAGCGGCTTCATCTGGTTCTTCTCTTTCCTGTCCTACTTCTCCGACTTAGATACAGAGAACCGGGACCTGATTCTGCTACTGGATGAGCCAGGTTTGAATCTGCACGCAAAAGCTCAGCATGACTTCCTACGGTTCATCAACGAACGCTTGGCTACGGAGCATCCGGTTGTGTACACGACTCATTCTCCGTTTATGTTGGAGCCAGGGAACTTGCATCGGGCACGACTGGTTCTTGACGACCCGGAAGATGGTACGCAGATTTCGGAGGATATCTTGGGTTCGGATGAGGACACGGTATTCCCGCTTCAAGCGGTTCTCGGGTACGATTTGATTCGTACTTTGTTAATCGGGCCGGAGTGTCTCTTGGTGGAGGGTAAGTCGGATATGACGTACTTCCAGGTGATGTCCGAGATCTTGGAGAGGAAGGATCGGACTCCGTTGAGTCACCAGTGGACGATTGTACCGGTAAACGGTGCTGACAACGTTCCTACTTTCGTTTCACTGTTTGGAGCCAGTGACCTAGAGATAGCAGTGATGTTGGATGATGACAGCAGAATCAATCAACGATTGCAGGATATCGAGTCGCGGGGAGTCCTTGATACCGATAACGTGTACACCGTCTCGGATTTCATTGGCGGCAGTGAAGGTGATACTGAGGATTTGTTCTCAAAGGAGTTCTACTTGGAGCTGGTGAATCATACGTACCGGTTTGAGCTCCAGCAAGAACGGATGGTGCCGACTGAGTTGAGCTTGGATGATATTGAGAATCAGCATCCTCGGATTGCGAAACGATTAGAGTTTTTCTTTGAAGATAAGCAGGTGAATGATGGACGGTTTGAGCATCACCGACCTGCTTCCTATTTCCAGAAAAACCGAAAGGATTTCGAGGAGCAACTTGATGCGGATACGTTAGACCGGTTTGAAGACTTGTTTGAGGAATTAAACGGTATCCTGGAATAACACCTGTTCCGTCTCTTTTTAAGTGTTTGTCCGTTTCAATGTTATGCGGAAAGCTTTCGAATCACGCACCCCACCTTTCTAGTAGCGTGTTTCTTCGAAGTCTCCCGATCTGTCTGGTAGTCCACGGCGACAGGGACGATCAGTTACTGAGTTAGCAAAGGAGAATATCTCTCAAATTCAGCCACTCATGATCAGGTACCCCTCGGAGTTACGAAGCCCATGTGATATCTCAGAGCGTGTTCTTATCCACCTCAAATAACAACTGAACCTTCTCAGAGGGTAGCAGACACGATTCGCCGACGTTCTTTCGCTTCTTTCGAAGAATGTATCGATAGAAAGGTGGCCACAGCACTCATTGGGCTCTTCACTTTCTTGTAGTCAAGGACAACAGAGTGGCCGCGGTGTGATCGTGATTATCTGCGAGTGTTTTAATCAAAACAAGGGTAACAATAAGCCGATGGGTTCGTTTAGCTTACTCGACTGATGACGGGAAACTCACTCGACCCAGCCCAAATAGAGGTCGAAGCAGAATTTTATTTCATTCAGGACAGCGGTAGTCCGTCTCTCAGTTCTAAACAACTGCAACTCGCGGAGGTAATGACAAGACGCGGATACGACGTTCTACACAAAGGTCAACGAGTCTGGGAATATATCCTCCAAAACCGTCAGCCCCCGCCGGGATATTGGTGGCGGCTGAAGCAGAAAATTGGGCTGGTGAATGAAGCTGAAACGAAGAATAGACAGAGCATGGAGAATTTGAGGGGGACTCGAAATGACCATCCGTATCGCATCAAGTTCAGATTCATTCCTACGTCGTGGGACAACGGTGACGAGGGCTATATCGTGGAAGTTGAATGCATCCCTGCACTTCGAGACAAAATTGGCCAACTAAGTGGAGATTTCGAGGACGCAGACCCCAAGAGTGCAGTAAGGACAAGCAAGAGTGAGCTACGGGATATTGCTGCAGAAGGCGGATATAGTATTCTTCAGGAACCGTTCACCCGTAGTGAAAACCACGAGCCGACGTTGGAACAGCACCTCCGTAGGGAGCTCCAAGACTACAAATATGGCTCATACGTGACTCAGTTCGCCGATGATGCAGATGAGGCACTTCGGTATTCCCTCTTCCGACCAGCGATTAGCGCGTATGTCCACGGTACATTGGTCTTTAGCTAAGACTCACACCTCGGTTGCGTAGCGGTAGCGAGCGTCTCCTGTAAGATCGGTCGTTGCTTGTGGATCTTCTGTGCATCGTCGATCAGCCGCTCCAGCAGTGGCGGTGGCGAGTAGCCGAGGTACTCACCGAGTTCGTGGAGGATAAGCTGGGCGTGCGACCGGAAGGTCGCCGCCCAGCGTTCTGGCGGAAACACGATCTCATCGGCAGCCTGCTCGGTGATCAGATCCAACAGATCACGACTCACCAGCAGTGACAGCAACGCCGCGTACAACAGAATTTTCACGACATCCGGATCGCTTGTGTCGAACTCGTCCAACTCGTACTGCGTCTTCAGCTCACGAAACAGCGTTTCTACCTCCCACCGGCACCGATAGACCGTTGCTAGATCAGCCGGGAGAAACTCGTCTCGCGGCAGATTTGTGATGTACAGATGGTAGTCGTCGGCGTCCTCGTCGCGGACGCCGACGACGCGGAACCGCTTCGTGTCCAGCGAACGAGTTCCCTCGTACTGTCTGCGCTTGAACTCCGCTTCGACCTCTACGTCGATGTACTGTCGGTGAAGATCGCCGACAACATCGTGGATCTGTTCGCCCACCAAGGGCCTGGCGCGGCCGCGCCAGGCCCGTAACTCCTCTGTTATCACTGGGTTCGCATTGTCCTTCAGCCGACTCACGAAGTAGCCGTCGTTCTCATCGATCAACGCAAAGCGGCGGTACTTGAACTACGCCAGATCAAGCAAAACGAGCCGTCCGTGCAGCCACGAACCCGTTTTGAACAACGTGCTATCGTGCGTTTTCTCGTCGGTCACATCGATCCGTTCAACCGTCTCATCGGTGGCGTTGTGGAGCAGGTGGAGCTTCGCTCCAGCCTGCTCCTCGTGACGGGCTTGGAACTCCTCAGAGAGGAACTCGTGCAACCGCAGCACCGTTCCATCAGCGATCATCACGTCCCTGAATCGGTCGATATCAGCGTCAACAGCATCGGGAACAGCGACCTCGTCGAGGCCGTGCTCGACGAGGTCGCGGAGATATTCTGCGAGCGTCGGCGTCAACCGGTGGTAGAAGCCGCCTGGTGAGATCGTCTCATCAGCCGTCGAGTTGTAGCTCCGTCTGAAGCCGGCGAGTGTTCGGCTCTCGCCTGCGGCGAAGCCGAACACGAGCGCCCACACGAGAACTGGAACCTGAAGCTTCCCTTCACGCTCGACCACGCCGAGTTCCTCGGCGTGCTCTTCGAGGAACTCGGAGGGAAACAGTGTAGTGAGCCGACGCATGATTCTCGATGAGGAGGCTTTGGTGTGCACAGCCGTCGCCTCCTCATTCCTCTCGAAAAATAGCCTCGATAAGCCACCGCTGTCATGTGGTTGTCCTCTTAGCTAAAGACGGATGGTCCACGGTATAGAATGGGCTATCATCTGCTATATTGCTGAGATAGAGAACCGCGATTTGATGGAAGAAGAAGGCTATGGGCGGGGGAAAGGGTTCAAAGGGCTAATTGAAGAAATCGAAGACACGGGCCAAATCAAGCAGACCACCTCAGAGGCATTGCGACAGATGAATACGGAGCGTATTTGGATGGCTCACCACAAAGAAGGAAAAGTATCCGAGATTGAGGTGAGGCGCGTTAAGCAACGCTTCTCTATTCTGCTGGAAGAACTATTCCTCTGAATCTTAAGCCCTTTTCTGGACACTCGGTGGCTCTTCTTTTGCTATCCACCGTAAAAATTCTAATCAGGCATTCGGGTCTCAAGTGTCCTAGTATCCGCCAGAAGAGGTGACTACCATACCGCACAATTCATGTTCGTAGACGGTTTGCCTGTCTCCTCTATCTTCACGAATGATTTTTGAGGGTTTCGTGAACCTCGCTCGCTTCGATCCATTTAGTGCATTCTCCGCAACAGAACTCATCTGACATATGGGTGTAGTGTCAATTGACTGTTTTCAAATCTGAGTGATGGTGATGACTAATCTCGTATAGCTCCTTCATTCCTACTCGCCAGCAGTCAGGGGACAAAACAGTGACTGTAATGTGGTCGTGATTATCGCGCTAATGCTCCTGGTTCCGCCAATTTACTGAAGAGTGTGTCCGGTTGATAGACTCAATTGCTGGTAGCTGGTAACTTCGGTTTGCAAATTATCAAGTTCTAAGCGGATTTTTATGCGAATATGTCGGACGACGATTCCCATTCTGCTGTTGAGCTTGTCGAAGAGGCCGCCGACCACCTGCAGACCAGCTCTGAGCACGAGCGCCGAGCTAAAGAACTGAGTTATCAGGCTGAGGAAGAGCTGGAAGCTACACTCGCGGAAGAGTTGCCAGATTCAGTAAAGGTCAATGTTGATGCAGAAGCAGACAGGGAAGGTGCGCGGTTGGTAGTTAGCCTGTATGACGATGCAACAATGGAGACCGTCAGTGACGTTGTCGGCGATGATGTCGGTGTCGGTTCGCCCCATCCACAGCAGTTCATTATTGGAGACGATATCGTTGGAGAAGAGTCATCTCAGCGTGAGCGGATTCAGAACGTTAAGGGGATAATTGCAGATATAGAGGATCGATTCGATGCAGGAGCACCGGTACAGCAGGTGATTCGAGATGCCAGAAGGATTGGAATGGATAAGTCGGAAGCCAAACACGAGATTGACAAGCTCAAGCAGAAGGGAGAGGTGTATGAGCCACGCACCGACTACCTTCGAACGACTTGAGGTACTTTGACGAGCTATCTGACGGTGTTGTCAGAAGCTTTCATCTCCCGGTAGCCGTCGAACGGCATAGCTGAAGCTAACAGCCGGCACAATGGCGTGCCCGCGAGTGCGCTGGCAAGCGGTTCAGTGCGAGTATTCAGTCGGCGACAGTACCTCCGTCAGTCATTGCCGCCGGCTGCTGACCACCGCCATAGGAGCCCAGCGTGGTCTCGCCGCTGTCAGCGAGCTTTGAGTCGCCGTCGGCGTTCGCGAACTCTCTGATGGTCCGGGCCATATCGGGGTGGTCGATTTCGAGTTCGGTCAGATTCAGGCGCAGCACCTGTTGTCTGTCCGGTTTGCCAGTCCCGATCCCGAAGTGCTCGGCGGCTTCTTGCATCACTTCATGCATCACTGGTCTCGAAATTTCGTCGTCGAACACCTCCTGACGAAGTTCTCGCTCAGGGAGCGTCACGTCCTTTGAGGACGTCGCCATTGCGCGGCGGCCAACGGTGTAGATGAGACGGCGCTTCATCTCGTCAGTATCCAGTAGGTCAACCGAGCGGCGGCACTCAGCGGGCGTTGCGTCGGGGGCGATCTCTTCGGCCTGGTCGCGAGAGATCCACAGCTCCTCGTTGTTCGGGTGGCGTTCGTAGTCGAGGCGGTCGATCACGAGGTCGCGGTACTTCTCCAGCGTTGGGTCGGATGCCTTTGGTCCCTCGGCGGCGATGTTGTGGATGCTCTCGTTCAGGACCTCGTCAGTGAACGACTCACCGACATCGTGGCAGATGGCGATAGTCTTGCGCTGGACGCTGCTGAGACTCTTATCGGAGTCGTCATTGAGCTCGCCCAGCATGGATTCGGCGTCGTCGACGACGCGGTCGAGCTTGTCTTCTACGCGGCGAGATCGCCCGCCATCCCGATAAACGTTCAGTGCGCGTGCGAGGGCGACGCCGTAGTTGTAGTCCGTGTGCTCGTCGACGTATGCGCAGAACTCCTCTTTGAGTGGCGTCCCGACACGGATGCCGATGCGGGTCGGTTCCTGAGACGACAGATCAGATTTTATTTTTTCGCTGGCGTGGTCCGGAGAGCGGCCGGCGGCTGAGACGAGGCGGTCGACGAGCGTCTCAACGCGAGCATAGCCGTCCGCATCGATGTATTGCTTCATCGCGAGTTCGGCTTCACGGCCCAGATAGCCCTCAGCAACCCCGAATTGGGAGTGGACGTGCTGACGGAACTGCTCCCACTCGTCTGCAGGAACCATCCAGTCCAGCTTGGAGGTGTCTCGCATCAGGACTGCACCTCCCGGAGGGCGGACCCGCACCCACACACCATCTCGGTGTGTGCGGGGGGGTTCACACCCACACCACACACACCTTCTTGGTGTGTGGGTGGGGTGGGGGTGCAGACCCCCACCCCGCCTGCGGTTGCGTCTTGCGACGGACCGCAGTGCGGGTAGACGGCCTGACGGCCGCCTTCGGGGGTCCAGGGGACCCCCGGGGGACACTCCAGTCCTCCGCACAGCGAAAAAATAAAATTCTGCGTGGGGTGGTCGTTCGTGGACGGTGCTGACCGCATGTCTCTATGCGTACGCTCTCGTTCGTAGTGCTCCATATCCTGTGTAGTGAGCACCCTCCGCCTCTCGACGGCGGCAGATATGGCTGGGGATACCTGTTGCTGGTGGGTAACGCTTAAGCCATTCTGCCGAGAAGGAACCGGTACAGACGAAGGGTTCGTTCCCAGCGATTCCCGCGCCAACGGGTTCGAGCTGGGAACGCCGGTCCGTTCTCAGGCAAGTTGCTTTCTCGTAGTGTCTTCTCTGTCCTGCGACTTGCACATCCGGTGACTTAAAACCGCTAGGAGCGTCAGACATCCCGACTGACCTCATCCAGTCGAGGATATCTGTGTCCGTTGCGGCTGTCAGCGGTGCAGGTCTTGTCTTAAACATAAATTTATAGACTAGACGTATATACCTTATCATGTCAGCAAACTGGTATCACTTTCGATTTACTTACCAACTATATAGTCTATATTGTCTAGATTTGTACTGTATAAGAAATCCTATATTAGACCTAATTTACCGCTCTTATTTCACTCTGAGAACGCATTAATAATCAAGTGACTGCATCGGGCCAAGCAACCCGATATAATACAAAAGTATTATATAGAAATAGAGTTTGTTTGTCTCACAAGTTTTTAGTTAATCCCACTGTCATAATCTGCTGCCAAATCCAAGATAGGGTTCAACAATAGTATTAGAAATCTAACACACAATCGGTAGCGGATTACCGGTGGGGAATCGGCGGGCAAGCAAGACCGCAAAATCAGAGACATCTATGTCAACACGGACCAACGCATCGAACGCATCGACCACACAACCAACACTCTACACTCACGCAAAGCGGCGGTTTGCTGACGCCTGGCTCACGCCCGGCGTGCGACAGGCGACCCAACTGCTGTTGATCCTCACGCTATTTGCTGGCTCGGCGATGGGCCAGACCGACGTCGGGAACATCTACTGTAACACTGCTGTCGAGGACGGCGTCAACGTCGTCTTTGGCGCACTGGCTGGTCTTGGCCTGCCAGCGACGATGGTATTCGTCGGGCGCAGCGGCCTGTCGTATATGCGGGCTTCTGGCAACCCGAACCAGCAAAACGAGGCCCGGCGAGACCTCATCCTCTCGCTGGTCGGCCTCGGCGTCGTCGTGCTGGCAATCGTGGCTCCAGAGCTTATCACGAAGTTCGGGGACAACGTCGGTTTCGGCTTCTCTGACTGCGTGACGCCATTCTGAAGATACGATGCCATCACTCCGCTCACTGCTGATGATCGCGGCCCTTTGCTCGCTGCTCTCGACAGCCGCAGCTGCGGGGCCTGCGTCCGCTGGTAGTAACCCAGTCCAGATTGAGCGGGGGACAGCACACTCCTACACCGACGCGAGTCACGGTGGCGTGGGGGTACTCCAGCAAAACGCCACCGCACCGAATGGCTCCAACCGCAAGGGAACACAGACGAATCGCACCGAAAACAACGACTCCAGCGTCCGAGACCCAATAGGCAACGAGACAGCAGGCAACAGGACAACAGCCAACGGAACCGAAGGCAACGAGTCTGCCGACCAGGGACCAGCGGCGAACCAGACAGATGTGAACAGGTCCGTCGAACTCGGAGCAAGGCGGAACCTCAGCGCGAAAGTCTCGTGCTACGAGAACGCCTCGAACCCGCCGGCCAATGCGTCAGTGGGAGAAAACGCGACGGCGGGTGTCCTGCCCCCGAACCGGTCCTACAACCACAACCACACGTTCTTCCGTGCGCTGTGGTCTGGCGACCCCGATCATCCGAACCTCACACGGGCTGACCGGGCTGAGGCTGAGAACGGCACGCTGGCCGTCCTCCCCTCATGCACGGGAGATATGGTTTCTCGCGAGCCCTCAAACACAACACTGTGGAACCGGCCCGAACACGACTCGTTCCGGACTGGCATCGAGAACGCCTCGTATCCAGTAAACGTCACGGACACTCGCTCTGGACTCTGGATTCGTGACGCCTACGTCGCGTTCTTTAGTATCGAGCCATCGACGGTCGTCCACAAAAAGTCGGGTACGGAGCGTCTGGTCCGTCCGAACGGGACCGTGCGTGCCATTCACGACTACCGGGTAGTCATCTCGGAGTTCTTCGAGGACGACTTCCGCGTCCTGAACACGTCGACGAACACGACGCTGTACGCCAACGGCACTACGATGGACAACAGCACTGCCGCCCAGCCCACGCTCAACTACACGGAGATCAACGGGACCACCGAACTCCAGTTGGTCACGACGATCTCGACGAATATCTCGGAGATAGGCGATGACGAGATTGACGAGTACGAACTGACGGTCACGGACTCGCGGACGGTCCGGGTGGAAAATCTCTCCGAGCGGGAGATGGTCGTCGAGCCCGGCGTCGTCCCCAACGGCAGAGGGGCCACGACCGACGACTATCGCATCGGGACCGTAATCCCCGGCAGCTGGCAGAGCGTCCAGTTCGACGCGGGATACGAAGTCCAGAGCAAGTGGCGGTTCTACACCCGCTCACCGCCGGGCTGGGCGAACTGGTCGGAGAACACGACGACCCCAGTACGACCACTCGAAACCCACGCTGTCCGAACCACGGAAGGCCCAGAGGTCACGGTCAACCGCGTCCAAAATGAGAGTTCCGACGGCTGGCGGTTCGTGCCGTCGCTCGAAGCGACGTATCCGACGAATGCGACTGTGAACACGACGGCGAACGCGACCAACAGGACGACGCTCCCGCCGGAGATTCGGATCAACCGTTCGGAGACGTTCACGACGGCAGATCGGTTTACGATTCGGAGTGCGGAACAACTCCGAACAGAGAACTTCGAAATCAACGGACTCGTCCGTGGGAACAGCATCGAACAGCCAGCGGACTCGACGAACCCGACGCCAATCCGCGAGGTCAATATCACCTCCGAGGTCGTCAGCTCGACTGATAACTCGACAGACCTGCTGGTCCGGGTCGAACCGACGGCTGGCTTCCCGATTGCGGCGGGGAACGTCACTGTCGCAACGGGACAGTCCCGGGTCGAACGGTCACTGTCTGGCGATGATGAGATTTCGGTCACCGTTGACCAGGGCGAAGTCTCCTCGGCGATAGTCACGTATCGCCCGGCTCAGATCTGGTGGGAGCAAGGGCGTGCTGTCCCGGTACGAGACACCCAAGAGCGGGTCGCCTACGAAGTGAACCTCCCAGACCTTGCGGAGTTCATTGACCTCGCTGTAGTGACGCTCCTGACGGTGTTGCCGGCTGTGCTGGCGCTGTATGGCTACGACGTCTGGACGAGAGGCAAATTTGTTGGTTGGTATAATCCATGACAAAGCAAGATATACCACGAAACAGCAGTATCGACCGCAGAACAGTGCTTGGACTCCTTAGCGGGGGTCTTGCCACGCTTGCAGGCTGCAGTGGCGGGCTGTCTGATAGCAGTGACGGAGACAGTGGAAGTGCCGGTCCGCCAGAAGAGCAGTCCGACTACATCGAAGAGACGAAAATTAAGGTGGTGAGAAATAATGAACTGGCCTTAGAAGTCGCCGTAACCGATGAGATTGACCCGTCATCGGTCAGTATCATCACAGAGTCCGGGCGAGAGTTCTCCAGCGATTACTTTAGTTCTGGTGAGACTCGGACCAGCCTATTGCTAACAGAAGGAGATGATAACAACGAGCCATTGCCCCGGGGCCAGCACACACTCTATTTCCGTGGGGATGGTGTCGAAACTGAAATTCCACTCGAACTGGGCACTACGTTTGAGTTTGAGAAAGTCGTCCCTGGGACTGAGCACGAAAAGATCCGCGACGATAGCTTGGGGGTGGTTGTCCGGAATGTGGGCCAGCGAACCGGAGCAGCGGTTCGGACAATCCTCAATGGAGAAAGAGACAGCAAACCGTTCGAACCAATAGAACCAGGTGAAACCGGTATTGTCGAATTTACTTTTCTCCTGAAAGACCGCGCACATTGCGTAAAAGTCGAAGAAACGACTGTAAGAGAAGAGGAATTGGCTGTTGGATTCCTCTGGAGTGACCCGGTTACTATCACCCAACCTATCAAATACACCGACAGGTTTGACAGCACCGGTAACGGGTGCAAACGAACCCTAGCTGGTGAGCCAGAGGAAGTCACTGCTACCTCAGTAGAGACGGAGACGGAGACGTAGCAATGCAGTCGGGAATTGCTGGGGATATCGTGAAGGAAATCGCTGAGAGGCTGATTAGAGAACTCTCATCGGCAATTGCAGCTGGTATCAGTGGCTTCCTCGATAACCTCAGAACAGACATAGTCGAGTATCTGAGCGGGTTTTTCCGAGCCATTATCGACCCGATGGTGCGGACGCCTGCTCCTGAAGGGCCGAATTCAGCAGCCCCCGTCGACATTGCATTTGAGTCTGCGAGTAATGCCCCGTGGAACTCGCTAATCTCAGGCATCTACTTCGACGCAATTGTTGGTTTAGCTCTTGCTCTCCAGTTTTCTGTTCTGGCGATGATTGGGCTCAGGTACGGGTCAATGAACCCTGTTATCCGGAAGAAACTCCTACGTCGCCTCGGAGTTGCCTTCCTTTCGTTGTTCTTCTGGCTCCCTGTGGCCTCACTGGGGACTCAGTTCTTCGACGCTATCGGCAAAATCATCTACCAAACCGGTCAGTCCGACAAAGAGATCGCCGCAATGATCGGTTCAGTTCAAGAAATCGCTTCGTTCAGCCTTGGAATATTCCTTGTCCTCATTGTTGTCGGACTGTACGTCTACCTCAAGGCGGCGTTCATCTTCATCACTCGGTGGCTGCTGGTCTTCCTGCTGACCCTCTCGATGCCGCTGGTTGCGACGTTCTGGGCAGTGGAAGTCTGGCCGCTGAACCGCTTCTCGGGACTGGCGAAACAGGTCGCCGGCGCGTACCCCGGAGTCCTCGCTGCAGGCATCCCGCCTGCAATCTTGATCCGCATGAGCTTTGAAGCGACAAACTGGGGACTGGCTTCTGAGCTGTCCCTGTTCATCAGCCTCGTGACGCTGTACTTGGCGGCAAAGTCCCAGAAGGTCCTCATCCAGCGCAGTAGCCGCGTGGCAATCCAAGTCAGCGAACAGGCCCTTGCTGGTGGGAAAAAGCCCCTCAAGATCGGTGCGGCGGCTGGTGGTGCGGCGGCGACAGCCGGCGCTGGCGCGGTCGGTGGCCCCGGCGCAGCAATGGCGACAGGTGGCACGATTCGAGCTGCCTCAAGCGCTGCAAAAGGGCGCGTCGGCAGTGCTGCCACGGGTGCTCAGATGGTCCACCGCCAGATGGCAGCTAACCCCGCTGGCATGAAGAGCGGTTCTAGCGGTTCCGGTGGCGGCAGTAGTCCCAACGGCTCCGGAGGTGGCGGCAACAGTGGTTCCGGCGGCAGTGGCTCAGGCGGTGCAGGCGGTTCCGCTCCGCCTTCTGGCGGCGGCAGTGGCAGCAGCGGGTCTGGTGGCTCACCGCCCTCTGGCGGTGGGAGCGGGTCCGGTGGAAGTCCCCTCAACAGCAGGTTCACCAACGGTGGTTCGTCCGGCTCGTCCGGCTCGTCTGGCTCGTCCGGCTCGTCTGGCTCGTCTGGCGACTCCGAGAGCGACGACACCTCAGTAAGTGAACCCCAGACCAAGATGGAGCGCCAGACGCAGATCAACTCTGGCGATACCAGAGTGTTCGAGTCTGAGGCTGACCCGCCGTTCTCCGACGATGACTTCGACGAGAACGATACCGAGACCACTGACTCCGATGAGTCCGAGTCGTACGACTCGCTCAAGGATGTGTTTGCGACTGATGACGATATATTAGGGCCGGATGTGTACCGCGACGGCTTGCCGCATAAGGAGGATGACGACTAATGGCTGACTCAGAAGAAGAGTACAACACGAACATCATCCACGAATCGCTCGGTGATTCGACCAACTTCTGGGGCGACTACACACTCGGGGAACTCATCTTGTTCCTCATCCCGCCGTTTGGCTTCCTCGTCGCGATGGGGATGCCGTTCGTGCCAGCAGCGCTGTTCTTCCCAACGTTGGCTCTCACAGCGGTCGTGGAAGTCTTCCTCTACATCCTGCACAAAGTCCGGCCAGATCACTATCGCCTGACTGAGTGGCTGCGGGTCAAACTGTTCTGGCTCGTGAAAAAGCGTCAGTACACTCACGGTCAGGGCAATCAGGATACCCGCCAGGTCACGCGACTAGAGCGGGTCATGCCCCACGGCATTGAGCGCGTCGACGGAGCGTACGTCGGCGCGGTCGAGGTCGAGCCCGCCAATATGTCGCTGCAGGACGACGAGAAATGGGACAAAGCCGTCAAGTCACTCACACGCTTGTCCGAGTCACTGACTGGCCGGGCGAAACTCCACGTCACGACGGCCGAGGTCGACAACGAGTCCCACATACAGGCACACGTCGACCGACTCGACGACCCCGACGCGGAGAGCCATTCGATCTTCCGAGGGGTGCTCATGGAGTTCGTCAACCGCTACATCGACGACAGCGGGAATGTCGAGACTGAGACTGAACTCCAGCGCAAGTACTACATCGTCGTTTGGGTGACTGACGACGACATTCACGACCTCCAGATGAACAGCGACTCCATCGCGGATTACCTGACTGGGATACCGGTTATTGGGCGGCTGTTCACTCGGTTCGACAGTGACACGCTCACTGACGCCGAGCGAGAGGAGTTCAAGGCCAAGAAGCTCCACGACCGGCTCGAAACCGTCGACAGAGCAGTCAACAATATGTTTCGGTGCCGTAGCCGGTCGGTCAGCCCGCATGAACTGGCGCACTTGACCGAGGACTACTGGGCCTGTGAAACCCGGTCGGAACGCGAGTACGAAGAGGCGGCCTCCGTCTCTCCGGTGACGTACTCCGCTCGGGAACTCATCAAGCACGGCAAGGGTGCCACAGCCCATGACGCTGCGGAGGGCATGGACACCGACGACGTCGGTGGGACCGACTACGAGGTCGACGAGACTGACTTCGTCTCACAACTGCACCGGCCCGGTGAGAACCACCGGTCATTGGTCGCGCCGACGGATATCGAGTGGGAAGCCGACCACGCCCTCATCGACCAAGAGACGTACAC
>NZ_JAANTG010000007.1:0-116606 GCF_011627385.1 Haloarcula sp. R1-2 | reverse complement strand
TCTCACCGACTGTTCACCAATCGTCAACGCGTTCATGATCTCTTCACGGCGCTCCGCAGGCAATTCACCCTCTTCGAGTACCGATCCAAGTCGGTTCCGAAGGTCGGCACGAGTTTCGATGACTTCTCTCTCGGTTTCTGTCCATGCCTGAGTCATCTCGATGCCGAACAGGCCCAGTGTTCCCTTTGCAACCGAATCACCGACCCAGATAGCTGGAGCGAGTATCTTGGCAAACCAGTACAGCGGTCGTGATCCATACCGGGCGACCTGTTTGGAGCGTTCGACACCAAGGTAGGTAGGCGTCTGTTCCCCGTGCGTGAGGTGGACTAAGTTGATAATAAGAAAGCCGAGTAACGAGCCAGCCCCGACCGATGCGAACGTAGTGTTCTCAAACACCGGTTCAATCAGAGCCGCTAGTCCAGGTTCGGCGATAATCCCTAGTGCGATACTCGTTGCGGAAATCCAGACTTGGCAAGTGGTTAAATAAAACTCCAGATCAGTGGTCATTTCCCAGGCAAGCTCAAGCCCAGGCGTATCGAACTCCGATTTTGAATATTGTCTGACACGAGTCAACGCGAACTCGATTGCGACGAAATACGCGTTCACCCCGATGAGAATGATACCACCGAGAATCCGTAATCCAATCTCAAGCGGCTCCATCATCCGGCCGTACCAACACCAGACAAAAAATAGTGTGCAGTTCAAGATCAGTAGACATACTCTTTGGGCGGCTGTTTCAATCCGGAGTTTGGCGAAACCAATCCACTGATTGTCTCTATAACACGCTTTTTTAGTGAGCCGTACCAGCGGTGACAGTACCTTCCGAACGGACTGTAAATGTATGTCTGAGTATCCACCGACAGATCCTCGCAGTATGCTGCTTGAAGACCTACTTGCTACGTATCAAGCCGGGGCGATAACAACTAATTGTTTTCTGCGGGTAGCAGCATAAATTATAGCCAATAATTATGTTTTTCTATGAATATCTCTGGTACAGATGAGCATACTCAATTAGAATCTGGGGACAACAGAGCGGTATACCGAATGTCGCCAGTGTGGTCAGACGGTTGATGATCCTGACCAACCATGTTCATGCTGTGGCAGTACGGAAGTTGCCTCTTACACGTTCTAATGAGAAATTCCTGACAACGTGATTTTAGAAGCCGTTTCTTGAAGATGTTACAATGTACAAAAGAGCGGTGTAGAGATTAGATCCGGCGCATTGTCGTCACGATCTCCCGACCAGTCACGCGCCACCCACACCCGTTCCAGACGGCCTCAACGCGCTCGAAGCGGCCGTCAGGTCGCGGGTTGAATTGAATTTTGCGCTTCGGACCACGAACTGGTTCGTAGACGAACCCTTTCGCGTCGGTCAGCGATACGGTATGACTGTCCGTCGAGTTGTCTGGATCAGTCATTGGTGGGTTACAAGAATAGACAGAAACCGCGTTCAGTCGCGTTTAGACGGCAGGAAACGAGAGAGAATACATACCACATAAATCCAATTTGGCACCGTCTGATTGCAGTTAGCACTGCTGTATTGGATGTAGACGGTGCAGTACTGCTTCAGCGCTGAATACTAGTCGCGATGTATCCCGTCAGATCGGACTTATCGAGTCAGAGCTTCTCGGCCGTTGTCAATACAGATTCTTTGCCCGTGAAAAAGAGTGAAACGGCTGCTCAGTAGACCCGCGTATGAAGCAGACGAAGGGAAGCAAGCGAATTGTCGGTCACACTTGGCGTATGGCACTGATTACCCGCCGACGGTGTAGCCATTCTCCCTGCTCACAAATTATTTTAATTGGCTGTACTTGGGTGTAATTGATGCGCGATTTAGTCCCCGAGAGCCCTCAACTCCAGGCGGCTGCCGCCTCAATTAGTGCAGTGTTCGGTGGATGGCTCATATACACTTTTTTACGTACTCCACAATATACTAGAATACCTGATCCGCGAATTGTCCCAATAAACGGACTTCTCTGGTTGGCTCTGGGCATTTCTGCTCTTATAATATCGGTATACTTCGTTCACACGCTCAACCGCCAATCCGAGGCCGCCAACGCAGATACAGTTGGTTCTGAAGGGCACAGCAGGTCTACGTCCATCGAGAACCTCCATCAACGGTACGCAGCAGGAGATATTTCTCACGCGGAGTTTGAACGTCAACTAGAACGGCTGCTCGAAACTGAGGACATCTCTCAGGTTGATCAGCCGATGTCACTGTTGAAAAATAATGATAACGAGCCACATATAGACACTGACTCTGCATTTTCGTCTGAGTTAACTGAAGAGCAAGGCTGAACTAATTCTCAACAGGAGATAGCAGTCATGTATGATAGAACCCCTGTATCGACCGAGTCGAGCAGCACTGGCTTCGACATCCCACGGTAACCGATACGCGCACTGTACTGTTCATATCACAAATCGGCTCGCTGTGGAGACCAACTGACGTACGTTCGCTGGTGCAGTGTTCATGCTCCGCGCAATCACGTTTTTCAGGCCGATACTGCCCCATTAGCGGCGCAGCCAAGCTCGTAGTCCGTATCTTGACTGGCCCCGTTGGGCTTGCTCGCTCGGCGCTGGTCCAACGTGGACTCGTTCAGGTTGTACGCTTTGGGGGGCTTTTGCGCTGGCCCCTCTGCCTCCACGTCGCCGTCGAACTCCGGTGCCTCGATGACCCGGCCCCGGGGCGAGTGGCGGCTGACGTACGCCCCACTGCCCTGTTCGAGGCGCTGGATGTAGGTCCACTGGCAGGCGTGGACTTTCTTGCTCGCCCCCTTCGCTCCGTAGTCCTCGTGGGGCTTGGCGTCGATGATGCGAACGACATCGCCTTCTTGGAGGTCCGTCACGATGTCACCGGCCCACTCGGTCCAGTTCCGACAATTCCGCGTGTTCTCGTGGATGATGAACCGGAACTGCTTGCCCGTTTTGACATCGTCGATAAGTGCCACCTGATGCTCGCTGGCGTTCATCGGGTCGAACAGGCGAACGACTTCGCCCTGGACGGTCACGTTGTGCCGCCAGTCCTCGATGTTGTCGATGGCTCTCGGTGCAACCTTGAAGTAGTCGGGCGCGTTCTGCACGGCGTTCAGCGCGGCGTCTCGCGCACAGCCCGTCCGGAGTCGCTCGTGGCACAGCAGGTGCAGCGCCCGCCGCTCGGTCAGGTTCGTCTTTGCTGCGACCTGCTCGACGTACTGGCCGAGCGCCTGTATCTCCTCACCGATGCGCTCGACTGGGGACCACGACTCGTCGGCCTCCAGCCCGGCTGCGAGTTTCGCTCGTTCCTCGAAGTCCGCGAGGTCCCGGTTCAGCTGGCCTGCCTCGTCGTGGTCGGGCTCCGGGGTGACTGCTGGCTTGGACGCGACCGCCGCGGCGCCGTGTCGGGTCGCCGCTGCTCGCTCCCGGGTGGGGGACATGCCACCCTCGGCGTCGTCCTCGGCGTCGGCGTCGAACCAGCCCGTCGCGTATTTGACGTTCTCGACTGGGAGCTCGTCCAGGGACGGCTCGCTTGCCTGCTCCACGGGGGCGTCAGTCGGTTCCGCGATGGCTCGTGCCTCGTTGACCAGCCGAGCGTGGTCGGCTTCCTCGGCAACCCGCTGCTCGTAGGCCGCAAGCGTCTCCTTCGGGCGTCGGTCAACGAGCTTCGCGATTGGCTCCTTGTCTGACTGGTCAGCGACGGGGGTTCCGGGGTCAGCTGTCACGGCATCGCTTCGAGCGAGGTCTTCGATTGGCATATGGTATCTCTCCACGTGAAAAATGTGAGAGTAATAACATAATATGCTACCCTCGTTCCCGCGCTGTGAGAACCCGTCGTCGTATTACGCACCCCGCAGCGACCGACTGTTTCAGACCGTACTGAGTCTGAAAACGGGGTTTCAGGAACCGAACCACCACCCCTGGCGCTCTATGACAACCGACGAGCGCTCCCACAGTTGCGTCACCGGCTCTCGTTTCGGCCCGAATCTATCATTACTGTACTCGACTCGCGTCCCAAGTAGCCCGCGACGAGGAACCACGTCGCAAGTAGCCCACGACGAGAAGGGAAGCGACGCATCGAAAAAGCAGGTCGGTGTCAGGGGCGCTTGAGCGCGCCTTCAGCGTCGAAGAGACTGTGACTGTCTTTTGGTTCTCCGGGATGGTCCCGTGCCGCTTCCGGATTGAACTCGACGCCGAGACCGGGTTTGTCGGGCACTTCGATTGCACCGTCTTCGACTTCCCAGTTGTAGTCGACGACCTCCTCACCCCAGTCGACGTCTCGGCTCATGTGTTCCAGCACTTCGAGGTTTTCGAGGGCCGCACAGAGATGCAGCGAAGCGGCAGTACTGACACCGGCGTTCGGGTTGTGCGGCGCAATCGTCATGTACCGCGATTTGGCTATCGCGGCGGCGTGCTGGACCGCCTGAAGGCTCCCGTAGTTGGTCACGTCCGGCTGGATGATGTCACAGGCTTGCTTGCGGACGCGGTCCTCCATCGTCTCGTTGTTGTAGATGCGTTCACCCGTCGCAACGGGCATGTCGACGTGCTGCGTGACGTCGGCCATCACTTCGCGGTCTTCGAGCTCGACCGGCTCTTCGAGGAACATGATGTCGTACTCTTTGAGGGCGTCTGCGACCTCGATGGCACCACGACGAGTGAACCGGCCGTGACAGTCCAGCGCGATACCGACATCGTAGCCGACGGCTTCCCGAACGGCCTCGAGGAGATCGGCGACTTCTTCGAGCTGATCGTCAGTCAGAGAGTGCTCGTAGTGGGCGAACGGGTCACATTTCAGCGCGGGATACCCCTGCTCTTCGACGGCTCTTTTCGCGTGGTGGGCGTAGTTCTCAGGCGTCCGCTCACCGATGTGCCAGCCGTTCGCATAAACTGGAATTTCGTCGTGGACCTTCCCACCGAGGAGCTTCCAGACAGGCTCGTCGTAGTACTTGCCAGCGATGTCCCACAGGGCGATGTCGAACGCTGCTGCGACGGCGTTGATGAGCTTCCCCGCCCGCCATGCGAACGGGTCTCGGGTCAATCGCCGGTTGATATTCTTGCGATTCAGCGGGTCCTCGCCGATGAGATAATGCTGGTGTGCCTTCGCTGTCTCTTCGAGGGCGGCTGTGAGTCCCTCACCGCTCAGGGCCTCGCCGACGCCAGTAATCCCCTCGTCAGTCTCGACCCGGACAAAGAACCAGTTGCGCCAGTCTGCGTCAACAACGAATGTCTCGACATTGGTTATCTCCATAGAAATACCTAGATACCTGTCCGAGCTATGGATAAAGAAACACCGGTTGATTATCCGACAGCTCAGATATTCGCACCGTCTTTGCATTCGAATCCAGCAGTCCCGGTCCCGATAGCTGGCAGCACCAGCGACAGGCAATCACGTCGTTCGGCTCCAGAGAGGCCCGCGTTGCTCGCAGCCGATGCTTGCTACTTTGATAGCTCGGTGGAGCAGGTGGATGCGTTCTCCGCTCCATGGTCGGTACCAGGGACCGCTCTTGAGACGACCGATTCACCACGATGACTCACCCGCTGGCAGGAGTCCGTAATATAATCCGCTCCGAGGGCTACACTCAGCCCAGCGACTCATAAATATACACATCTTAGGCATATATAATAGCAGCTGCCCGGAAATAAAGACAAAAAATAGCAGAAAATTTAGATATAAAAGTATTATGCCGCCATATACGCCAAATTTGGAGCCAAATATTCTAATATATATAGAAATCCGAATTTCAAGACATCTATCCACGGTGGACACATTTAGTCATACTTTTCCAGAATTAGCGAAAACTGTCTCTATTGATGAACTCTATACAGAACGACCGTCTCTCTTGGTGAGAACTCAGTTTTACTGCGATTGGAATAACGAGCGTACTACTGTTATCTGATGGCCCCCCCCCCATCAGCACAAGGCCGATCTGTGTGAACCGGCGCGTTCGGTAGAAACGAACGGAATTTCCCGAGCGTGTTACGAGAACTGTGAATTGATTTCTATGACGTTCGCCGACCGCGTAATCATCGATGGGAGATCCTCCTCGTATCGTTCTCCCTCGAATCGGCTAGCTGGACCGGAGATACTTACTGCTCCAACGACCTCTCCGTTCGTCGTGACAGGCGCAGCCACGCAACGCAGTCCCATGATCTTCTCCTCCCTGTCGAAGGCGTATCCTCGCTCTTCGACGGCCTCCAGTTCATCGAATAGCTCCTCACGAGACGTGATCGTATTCTCGGTGTATCCTGGAAGGCCATGTCTGTCTAAGATTGATTCGACTCGCTCCTGGTTCATGTTCGCCATCATCGCCTTCCCGAGCGAGATACAGTGCATGTACTCTCGCCGACCCGCCGAGGATGCGGTCTGGACAGCGTTGTTACCGCTGGCCTTGTAGATGTAGACGGCTTTCCCGTGCTCCTCCATCGCGAACTGAGCCAATTCGCCACACTCCTCAGCCAGGTCGTCCAGCTCTTCTGAGACAACGTCGTATATCTCTAGCCTGTCTTTGACTGTCTCCCCGAGTTCTAGATGCCGGAGGCTGAGACGATACGTGCTGTCGTTTTTGACGATGTACTCGTTCTCTGCTAGCGTGGCAATGTGTCCGTGGACCGTCCCCTTGGAGAGGCCCAGCTCCTCAGCGATCTCCGTGACGCCTGCTCCCTCCCTCTCTTTCAGGAGGTCAATAATGTCCAGGGATGTCTGGACTGCCTCCACGGTTCGAGATTCGGTCTTTTGTGCCATAGTCTATCATGCTGGGCAACTGTAATAAGTGTGTTCGTAATCACCGAACATGGGGCGTGGTTCGCGAGAAACGAACGCATCTCACTCTATGCCCCCACGGAACACCGAAGTACGCGCCGATAGAAGGTCACCTCGGATTTGAGAGGCACATCCGTATCGAGGCGATTCCCATCGTTCGCGAAAGACGAACGCCACCGATGTGCGTTGCTGGCGGGGAAAACGCTAAGAGGTGGACTCTACATATCGTACCTACGATGGTCAGCATTGATCACATGGCCCACCAGGAGCAGTACAGCCCGTCCCAGCTGCTCGAATATTCCGAGGTCGCGGCCGCGAACGGCTACGACCTCGTATGGACATCGGATCATTTTCACCCGTGGTTCCATACGAACGCAGAGGCAGGGTTCGCCTGGTCGTGGCTCGGTGCAGCGACCGAGCGTATCGACGTCCCGATCGGGACCTGTGTCACGCCTGCAGGCGAACACTACCACCCGGCCCTTATGGCACAAGCGTTTGCCACACTCCAAGAGATGCACGACGAGCGCGTGATTCTCGGTCTGTCTACCGGTGAAGCGATGAACGAGAAGCCGATGGGTCACGAATGGCCCGACTATCCGGTTCGCCGCGACCGGTTAGAAGAGACACTCGAGATAATCCACGGCCTCTGGGAGAACGAGGGCTTCTACAGTTACGAAGGCGAACACTATGAGGTCGACGACGCTCGTCTCTACACGATGCCGGATGAGCGACCAGAGGTTCAGATCGCCGCTAACGGACCGAGTACGGCGTCACTCACGGGTGCGTACGGGGACGGGTTCATCACTGTCAAGACGGGCGAGGAGTACACTGAGCGGATGTACCCCGCAATCCGTCGCTATGCCGAGAAGGAGGGACGAGACCCCGAGAGTATCGAAACGACGTTGCTCGTGATCGCGTCCTACGACGAAGACCGAGAGCGTGCTCGCGAGGCGACACGGCCGTGGTGGGCAACGACACAGAACGTGTTCGACCGGGCGATGGCGAATCCCAAAGAAATCGAGAAAGAGGGGGAGAAGGCGACCACCGAGCAGGTCGAAGAGAAGTTCCTAATCGCCGACGACCCAAGCGAAATAGCTGCGCAACTCGAGGAGTACGCCGAAATGGGATTCGACCGCATCGCGCTGGGCAATACGAGTCCTGATCCAAAGAAACTGTTTGCGCTGATGGGTGACGAGGTCATCCCGTCGCTTTGATCGGTGGACACGTGCGGGGGGAATATTTAACAAACCGCGCATACATCAATCTGAACGAGATGACAAAACTGACTGGTGGCGAGATGATCGCCAAGTATCTGGAAAAGGAGGGCGTCGAGTACCTCGTCGGAATCCCGGGTCACGGGAGCACGAACCTCCTCGACGCGTTCAACGACTCCGATGTAGATGTGATCCAACCACGCCACGAGCAGGGTGCGACGCACCTGGCGGACGGCTACGCTCGCGCCAGTGGTGAACCGCTCGCGGTGTTCACTTCTATCGGCCCAGGTGCGACAAACACTGTCACCGGAGCGGCGACGGCGTACGTCGACTCGATTCCGATGATAATCTTCACCGGGGCGCCCCAGACCCACGAATACGGGCAAGGTATCTTACAGGAAATCGAGCGCCAGAAGCCGGGTGACTTCCCGAGCGTGATGGAACCGGTCACGAAACAGAGCTTCGAGGTCCGCGACATCGAGCACCTACCGCGTGTCCTTCGGCGTGCGTTCCAGACCGCACTATCCGGTCGCCCCGGTCCCGTCCACGTCGACGTGCCAATGGACGTCCAGGGCGCGGTCGCCGACGTGGACCTGCCCGAACCGACCCAGTCGCGGCCACACAGTCGCCCAGGCGGGGACCCGAAGACCGTCTCGGACGCGGCGGCACTCCTGGAAGAGGCAGAGCGACCGGTAATCGTACCCGGTGGTGGGACGATGCTCGCGGAGGCCTGGGACGAGGTGCAGGCACTCGCCGAACATCTCCAAGCACCGGTGAGTCCGACGTTCCAGGCGAAAGGTATCATTCCCGAGGACCACCCACTGTACGTCGGCTTCGCTGGCTGGATCGGGTCGACTGCCGGGAACGAACTAGTCTCGAACGCCGACGTGATTCTCGCTGTCGGCTGTCGGTTCACCGATATGCACACGTCCTCGTTCGAAGAGGGTGTCAGCTTCGATATCCCGCCGAGCAAGCTGATTCACGTCGACATCGACCCACAGGAGATCGGGAAGAACTTCCCGGTCGAAGTGGGTATCCAGGGCGATGCGAAAGTCGTCACACGCCAGATTACCGAAGAACTACGGGAACGTATGGACCCTGTCTCGGTCGAGGACAACGAGTACTACGAGGAGATGCAGGACCTGTGGGAGGAGTGGGAGACGATGGTCGAAGAGCGGTGGACGGACGACGATGTCCCGATGAGCATATCTCGAGCCGTCGCCAGTCTCCGTGAGGTGCTCCCGCGCGATGGGGTAGTCGTCTCGAGCGCCGGACAGCCACAGGAGACGGTCAACCCGGAGTTCCCCGTCTACGAGCCAAGAACCAACATCTCTTGTGGCGGGTTCTCGACGATGGGATTCGGCGTCTCGGCGGCCATCGGTGCCAAGCTCGCCAAGCCCGATAGCCCGGTCGTCGACGTCGAGGGCGACGGGAGCTTCATGATGTGCAACCAGGAAGTTGCGTGTGCGGTGGAACACGACATCGACGTCACCTTCCTCATCGTCAACAATCACGGCTGGAAGTCCATCCGAAACCTGCAGGTCGACAAGTACGGCTGGGACCGCGTGCTGAACACGGAATTCGACGAGGAGACAGATATCGACTTCATGTCCATGGCCGAGGGTTTCAGCGTCGAGTTCGCCGAACGCGTCATCAAGCCGGAAAACCTCGACGGCGTCCTGGAGGACGCCATCGCCCACGACGGCCCAGCAATCGTCGAGGCCGTCGTCGAACCCGACAATCCCGACTCCGGAGCCATCATCACCGGCGAGTGGGACCTCGCTGACCTCGAAAAATAAAGACACCATCTCCGCGAGTCTCTATCCACGCGGATGTCATCGGAGGGGCTAACAGAGTCGACAGAGCCACAATCGCGGACAGCGGTTCGAGAGCCGAAAGCGAGACAAGCGAGGCCGAGAACCGGTGGGACCGTCGATGAGCGCCACCGGGAACGCTACGGACTGAAAACCGGGACGTCTTACATCTTGATCAGGACTTTGCCGTCGACTCGCTTTGCGGCCTGTCTGACGGCGTCGTCGGCGTTGTCGAGCGAGAAGACCGACGTCACCATTGCCCGGTTGTCGAGCTGGCCACTTGCCATCATACGGATGACTCTCGGGAACACCTGTTGTCCGGTGTGCCCCTCAGACCCGTACAGCTGGGCACTGCTCCCCTGGTACTTGCGGAGCGCTATCTCCGGGTCGGAGCCGGCATTACTGATGTGGACCACGTTCGCGCGTTCGGCTAAGGTGTCCTCGATGACCGGATACGTCTGAGAGACGGCACCGCTCGTCTCGACGTGAACGTCGGCGCCCTCGCCGCGGGTGACCTGTTGGACCGTCTCGACCGGGTCGACCTCGATGGGATTGTAGACTTGTTCGAACCCGAGGTCGTGGGCGATCTTACGGCGCTGATCCGACGGTTCGAAGGCGATCACCTTCCCCGCACCGGCCGCGCGAGACACGTTCATGCCGGTGAGTCCGATGGGGCCAGCGCCGTGATAGACGTGGTAGTCCCCGGGCCAGATGCCGTCAGCCCGACCGAAGAGGCCGTAGTAGCAGATCGTGCTCGGTTCGACAGTCGCCGCCGCCCGGTAGAGTTCGTCCGCATCGTCGTACGCCTGTTCGAGTGAGGCGACACTCCAGCAGATCTTCTCGGGGACAGCGACGTACTCCGCGAACGCACCGTCCATCGTGAACCCGATCTGCTCGAAGTTCTCACAGTGGCCGTGGAACCCCTGCCGGCACATCTGGCAGCGGCCGCAGTAGTCAGTTACCTCGGCGGTGACCGGTTCGCCCACGTCGAAGAGAGTGGCGTCCGCGCCCGTCTCGACGACCTCTCCGGAGAACTCGTGACCGGTGACCGTCGGGAACCGTGTGTACGCCGAGTAATGCATGTACCCGTCGTCGTCTGTCTCGATCATCGAGACGTCGCTACCACAGACACCGGCGTACTTCACGCGAACGAGAACCTCGTCTGCCGCCGGCTCGGGTCGCTCGCGGTCCTCGATACGCAGTTCCGGGTTCTTCCAGACCTGGGACGAGTTCATCGCTCGGTGCCGCTCCCGCTCGTCGTCAGACAGGTCGTAGTCAGAGCGCGGACTCCACTCCGCGTCGAGTTCAAGTGCTCGCATTGTTGATACGGAGTGTCCACCGCGTAATAATTGTAGGGGGTTCCCACGGGGCCCGCTCGTGGGCTGTTACAGTTCTAGAACGTCTGCCAGCCACCGTCGACGTACACCATCTCCCCGGTCACGTAGTCTGCCTGTTCGCTCGCCAGGAAGAGGACCGTCGGCGCGATGTCCTCCGGGTATCCCGCTCGGTCAAGCGGAATCTGCTTCATCAGGTCTCCGGATGCGATGGACGCTTCCTTCTTTTCGGCACCGGAACCGAACTCCGTGGCGATGTGGCCCGGTGCGACGGCGTTGACCCGGATGTCGTGGTCAGCGAGTTCGAGTGCCGCGCCTCGGGTTATCATGAGAATGGCACCTTTCGTAGAATCGTAGGGAACCTGGTCCGTCTGTGCGTGCGTCGAACTGATCGAGGCCGTGTTGACAATCACGCCGCCGTCGCCCCTGTCGCGCATATCGGCGGCGGCCGCCTGTGTGCCGAAGAACACGCCGTTCGTGTTGACGCCGTGGATGGTCTCAAGAGTATCCAGGTCCACGGAGAGGAGGTCACCACGGGTGAACCACCCGGCGTTGTTCACCATGACATCGACGCCGCCATAATCGCGAGCGGCCTCGACGACTGCCCTGATCGCGTCCGGGTCCGAGACGTCCGTCTCGACGTACTCGGCCGTCCCGCCCGCGGCTTCGATGGCGTCGTGCGTCGGCCGGTCGGCGTCGGTGTCTTTCGGCTCGGGGTCGATGTCGGCGTTCAGCACTGTCGCTCCAGCGTCGCCGAACGCCAACGCGATTGCGCGACCGATACCGGAACTGCCGCCGGTGACGATGACAGTCTCCTCGTCGTACTCGAAACTGGTGCGTCCCATAGCAATTCATTTGATTCACAACACATAAATCGGCCGATTCACCGACTGCGTGCGCAACATCTATGTAGCTCGGTGTAGACAGTGTCCATGTATGACAAGCAAGCAAGAGCAGTCGCCAGCGGCGACTGCAGTGCCCGACACCGTACGGAACTACGTCGGCGGCGAGTGGGTTACAGTCGAGGGTGACGACGGCCAGCCAGTCATCAACCCAGCAACGAACGAGACGCTAGCGGAGACAACGTTCTCGGACCAGACAACCGTCGAGGAGGCTGTGCAGACAGCCGGCGAGGCGTTCGAAGAGTGGAGAGCCACCTCGCCCGTCGACCGCGTCCAGTACGTGTTCGACCTCAAACGGGAACTCGAAGACAGACAGGAGGACATCGCGCAGGCCCTCACTCGTGAACACGGCAAGACGCTCGGCGAGGCCCGCGGGGAGATTCGTCGCGGAATCGAAAACGTCGAAGTCGCGGCCGGTATCCCGAACATGCTCCGGGAGGGGAGCGGCAACGTTGAGGGTGTCGCGACGAACACGGACGAACACGCCGTTCGGCAACCGCTCGGGGTATTCACCGCCATAACGCCGTTCAACTTCCCGGCGATGATTCCGCTGTGGTTCCTGCCCTACGCTGTCGCGACTGGCAACACGTTTATCCTCAAACCCAGCGAGAAGGTACCGCTCAGCTCACAGCTCATCTTCGAGGCCGTCGACGCCGCCGGCTTCCCCGACGGCGTCGTCAACCTCGTCAACGGCGGCGCCGATACGGTCAACACGCTGCTGGAACACGAGGACATCGCCG
The DNA here is from genome assembly GCF_011627385.1 of Haloarcula sp. R1-2. NCBI lineage: Archaea > Methanobacteriati > Methanobacteriota > Halobacteria > Halobacteriales > Haloarculaceae > Haloarcula > Haloarcula sp. R1-2. Next base: position 103,869 of record NZ_JAANTG010000007.1, on the reverse strand, counting down.
GCGTCTCCTTCGTCGGCTCGACCCCGGTCGCCCAGCACATCTACGAGACGGCCGCGAAGCACGGCAAGCGCGTCCAGGCGCAGGGTGGCGCGAAGAACTACGCCGTCGTCACGCCGGACGCCGAACTCGAGGAGGCCGTGCCCAACATCATCGGCTCGGTGTACGGTAACGCCGGCCAGCGCTGTCTCGCCAACGACGTCGTCGTCGGCGTCGGCGACGTCTACGACGACCTGCGCGAAGAACTTCTAGACGACGTTGACGACCTGACGGTCGGCAACGGCCTCGACGAGGACACCGACGTCGGCCCGCTCATCACGGGCGAGTCCGCGGAGCGAGTCAGCCAGATGGTCGAGGCCGCAGTCGAGGAAGGCGCTGACCTAGTGGTGGACGGACGTGACTTCGAGCATCCGGACTATCCCGACGGGAACTTCCTCGGCCCGACGCTTCTGGAGAACGTCACGACAGACATGGATATCACCCAGACCGAGATATTCGGCCCCGTGATGGCCATGGCCCGGGCCGAGGACCTCGACGCGGCGATCGAGATGGTAAACAGCACTGAGTACGGTAACGCCTCCTCGCTGTACACCGAGAACGGCGCCGAGGCCCGCAAGTACCGCTACGAAGTCGACGCCGGCAACATCGGCATCAACATCGGCGTCTGTGCCCCCATGGGCTTTTTCCACTTCGGCGGCCGGAAGGGGTCGTTCTTCGGCGACCTGCACGCCCAGGGCGAGGACGCGGTGAGCTTCTACACCGACAAGACAATCGAGATCCAGCGCTGGTACAGCAACAACTGAACCCCTGCGGCCCCAGCCCCGTTACACGCCCGCTGTCGGCGGTTTTCCTCGTTCGTACGCTAACCTGGCAGTGGCCTGTGTAGCGCTCGTGGCGAGCCGTGGGCAGAAGTCAGCGAGAGCGATACAGGGGTTCTCTCAGGCGATGCTCTTCCCGAGTGTCGGTTCACCGAGCGAAAGCGGTGACTCAATCAGTCGAACGATGAGGGGGGTGTCTGTTTTTCCAGGGCAGCCGAGTAATCGCCTATCGCCCTGTCGACGGACTCCATCAGCAGCGAGATGTCTTTCCCGGCGATGAGGAAGTCAAAGCCCTGTGCCAAGCGTTCGTCGATCGCGTCGATATCGACGGTGAGCGTCCCGACCGGGACGCCAGTCGTCTCGCTCGCGTCGATGATCGGCTGGATGGCATCGGCGAACTCCTGGGAGTCCCACTCGGCAAACATCCCGAGCGCACTGGAAAGGTCCGCCGGACCGACAAACAGGGCGTCGATGCCGTCGACGTTGGCGATCTCCTCGACGTTCTCAAGCCCCGCTTCGGTCTCTATCTGTGCGATGGTCAGGATAGTGCCGTTGGCGTTCGTCACGTACTCCTCGAAGTTTTGACCGTAGCCCGTCGCCCGACTTCCCGCGATCCCTCTGATACCTTCCGGCGGATATCGGATCGATTCGACGAGGGTCCGTGCTTCCTCAGCCGAGTCTATCATCGGGACCATGACGCCTGCGACACCGATGTCCACGACCCGTTTCAGACGGACCGGATCGTTCCAGGGCACCCGAACGATCGTGTCTGTCCCGTTGTTCGCGGCGTCGACGCTGCGGGCCATCGTCTCGACCGTCTCCAGCGTCATCGTCGTGTGTTCCATATCGACCAGAACGAAGTCCAGATCGAGCTGTGCGACGCCCTCTGCGACCTTCGGGTGACCAATGGAGAGCCATGTGCCGAACGGTTGGCCGTCTGAATCGATCAGATCCTTGGTGTTAGTCATAGCTGTTTTCCTTTGACCAGTATCGCCCAGACCGACCGCTGTCTTGGCGACCACTAGCTTCCTGTCTCTTACCTATACGTGGAGGTACAAAAATATACAGGCTTTTGCGAACCGCCGAGAAGAGACACTGCGGTCGGCATCCCGACACCAACGAAGCCGGTGAACGCGCGATGCCCCCACCGGAAATTATAACATGGCAACCGGTGAAACGGCAGATGATGCGATTCGGTGTCACCTGCTGCGGTGTCCTGTCCGCTACGCGGGAACTGCCGAATCGTTGGCTGGTGACCTGTCGGCGTCCAACTGTGCGACCCGACACCGCCGGCCGATTACTGAGATTGATTCAACCATGTACGAGGACTTCGCTTCCAAGCTCGCAGTGACCATGTGGGAAGACTTCGATGAAACGCCCCGGCGTGCTGACGGCCCCCCAGCAGAGATAACCGACCTCGATACCGTGGTGGTCGACGGGAACTTCCCGTGGACGATTGTCACCGTCGAGACGAGCGACGGGGTCACCGGTATCGGCGAAGCATACCCCTCGCCCGGCGTTCACGAGATCATCACGGACTACCTTCGACCGATACTGGTCGGCGAGAACCCGACCGATGTCGAACGACTCTACAACCTCATGCGCGGGAGCCTGTCCGGGCGTGGCTCGCAGGAAGGGGTCGGCACAATCGCCATCAGCGGTGTCGAACTCGCCCTGTGGGACGCTGCCGGGAAGTTGCTCGACCAGCCGGTGTACCAGTTGCTGGGGGGGAAGATGCGCGAGGAGGTGGCGGTATACGCGGACTGTCACGCCGGCGAGGCCATGGTCGGGTCCGCCGAAGAGGGACAACAAGAGTCAACCTACCAACCAGAAGCGTACGCGCAGGCCGCGCGTGCGGCTGTCGACGACGGGTTCGATATCGTGAAGTTCGACCTCGATGTCCCCTCGGGGCGTGAGATAGATACGCTCTCCCGACACTTCGACCCGCCAGAGATAGCGCACAAGCAACGGGTCGTCGAAGCCGTCATGGAAGAGATCGGCACCGACGCGGAGGTGGCAGTCGACCTCCACTGGAACTTCAGCCCCGAGACGGCAGAGCGACTCTGTCGGGCACTCGAACCGTACGGGCTCGCGTGGATTGAGGACCCGCTGCCCCCGGAAAACACAGACGCGATGCGGGAGCTCAAACGACGCGTCGACGCGACCATCCTGACAGGCGAGAACCGCTACGGCCGCCACGGCTTCCGTGACCTCATCGAAGAGCAGGCCGTCGACTTTCTCGCGCCGGACGTGCCGAAAACGGGTGGTATCGCCGAGACGAAGAAGATCGCAGATATGGCCGAATCGTACTATCAGGCCCTCGTCCCACACAACATCGGGAGTCCCGTCGCGACAGCGGCGACAGCCCACGTCGGCGCTACTGTGCCGAACTTCATCGCACTGGAGTACCACGCTCGTGAAGTCCCATGGTGGGAGGACTTACTCGCCCGCGAGGACGACTTCATTCAGGACGGCCGGATCCGGATTCCCGACAGCCCGGGGCTCGGCATCGAACTGGACTGGGACGTCGTCGAACAGCATCGGAAAGCGTAGCATCGCACTTCGCCTCGAAGTCACCAGACGGAACGAAATCGCACCACTCTGTTCGGTCTCGTCGAAAAGCTCTTCACCCCCTAAATTCAGGTTTCGAGCGCCTCAGACACCGTGCATCGGCACCTGACCCGAACATTGATTACAGTGCTGTCTGAACGCATAGGTATGCCCCGGCTGAACGGCAGTGAAATCATCGCACAGTACCTCGAAAAAGAAGACGTCGAATACCTTGTGGGGATTCCAGGCCACGGGAGCACGCTGATGATCGATGCGTTCAACGACTCCGACGTCGAGGTGTTCCAGCCCCGACACGAGCAGGGAGCGACCCATATCGCGGACGGATATGCACGCGCAAACGGTGACCCCCCCGTGGTGTACACTTCTATCGGACCGGGCGCAACCAACACCGTAACAGGGGCTGCGACTGCCTTCGTCGACTCCATCCCGATGATCATTCTCACCGGCGGGCCACAGACCCACGAATACGGGCAGGGCATCCTGCAGGAAATCGAGCGCCAGAAGCCGGGTGACTTTCCGAACGTCATGGAACCGGTGACCAAGCAGACATTCCAGGTCCACGACGTCGAGCAACTGCCGCGGACGATGCGGCGTGCGTTCCAAGAAGCCGTGACGGGGCGCCCAGGACCGGTACACGTCGAGATACCGATGGACGTCCAGCACGCGGAGGCGGACGTAGAGATTCCGGAACCGGAACAGTCACGCACTCAGCACCGGCCCGCCGGCGACCCCCGGTCGGTGTCCGAGGCCGCGGACCTCCTCGAAGACGCGGACCGGCCGGTCATCGTCGCTGGCGGTGGCTGTCTGCTCGGAGAGGCATCCGAGGAAGTGCAGGAGCTCGCCGAGTACCTGCAGGCACCCGTCAGCCCGACGTTCCAGGGGAAAGGGGTGATTCCCGAAGACCACGACCTCTTCATCGGGTACGCGGGGGCCTGGGGGACGACTGCAGCCAACGAGCTCTGCAGTAGTGCTGACGTGGTTCTCGCCATCGGGGTCCGGTTCTCCGACCTCCACACGTCGTCGTTCGACCCCGGCGTCAGCTTCGAGATTCCACCGACGAAGCTCGTTCACGTCGACATCGACCCCCACGAGATAGGAAAGAACTACCCGGTTGAGGTGGGCGTGCAGGGCGACGCGAAGGTCGTGACGCGACAGATTCGCCACGAGATCGCCGAGCGAACCGACCCGGTCGATACCGACAACAACGAGTACTACGAAGAAGTCCAGAGACGCTGGAACGAGTGGGAAGCACGTATCCAGGAGCGCCACACCGATGACTCGGTTCCCCTGAGTATGGCCCGGGTCCTCGGTTCGCTTCGAGACGCGCTGGACCGGGACGGAATCGTCACGACCGGTGCCGGCCACTCGCAGGATATCACAAACCCGGAGTTCCCGGTGTACGAACCCGGATCGAACATTTCCGCGGGCGGGTTCTCCACGATGGGCTTCGCGCTGCCGGCCGCAATCGGTGCGAAGCTCGGTGCTCCCGACCGGCAGGTCGTCTCCGTCCAGGGCGACGGGAGCTTCCTGCACTGCAATCAAGAACTCATCGCCGCCGTCCAGGGAGACGTCGACGTGAACGTCGTCGTTCTCAATAACCACGCGTGGCTTTCGATTCGGAACCTCCAGGTCACCCAGTCCGGATGGGACCGCGTACTGGCGACCGAGTTCGACGCGGAACACGACTACGACGCGGTCGGCATGGCCGAGACGATGGGCGTCGAGTACGCAGAGCGGGTCTACGAGCCGGGCCAGCTCGACGAGGCGCTCTCCGGGATGGTCGAACACGACGGACCGGCGCTCGTCGAAGCGGTCGTCCAGCGAGAGACGACGGAGACGGGCGGCATCATGACTGGCGCGTGGCACCTCCCGGGACTCGGCGAAGGGTACGAGTCCGCGGAACGGCCCGATGCGGAGCCCGGTACCGAGGAGACGGAAGCGACCGGCGACGACTGAGACTCCCACTGGATTCACGTCCGGCTGTCGCCGTCGCTGCGCACACGATATCGATGAAGCGTTTCGAAGCAGTTCCCGGGCGGTGTCGTCGGACGACTACTGCGGTTCGTTGACCGGATTCTCGGGAGTCGACCCGTCGAGGACGCGGCGCACATCCCGGGCAGCTGTACGTCGCCGTTCCTCGTTCGCCTCCTGAGAGAACCACGCGACGTGGGGAGTGAGTATGACCGATTCGAGGTCCCGAAGGGGGCTCTCGAACTGTGGGAAGGCGTCACCCTGACTGGGTGGCTCTGTTTCGAATACGTCCAGCCCGGCACCGGCGATTTCGTCTGCATGCAGTGCGTCGACGAGGTCGTCTTCGACCACGAGGCCCCCGCGTGCGACGTTGATGAGATACGCGGTGTCTTGCATCCGTTCGAATGCGGTAGCGTCCATCTTTCCTCTCGTCTCTTCGATGAGCGGTGCGTGCAGCGAAACCGCGTCGGCGGCGTCCAGCACTTCCTCGAAGGTGGCCTTCCGGACTCCCGCCTGGGACATCTCCGCTTCGTCTATATACGGGTCTGCCGCGATGATGTCCATCCCGAAGGCCTGTGCCTTCTCGGCAACGAGTTGCGCAATCGTCCCGAACCCGACGATTCCGAGTGTCTGTCCGCGGAGCCGGTGAATCTGCTTCGTCGTCACGTCCTGAGCCCACACCCCGTCGTGCATGGCGCTATCGTACGTCGAGAGGTTGCGTTCGAGCGCGAGCAGGAGCATGATGGTGTGCTCTGACACCTCGTCCTGACAGTAGACGGGGACATTGACGACGTACATCCCGCGTGCCGCGGCGCGTTCGGTTTCGATACCGTCGACACCGATACCACAGCGGGCGATGACCTCACACCGGTCGAGCGCGTCGATCACCTCCGCCGTGTAGGGGGCGGCCAGGAGCCTGTCGATCACGGCATCTACGTCGGCGAGTTCACGAATCAGGTCGTCCGTGGTTTCGATATCTACCGGTCGGAGCGTCACGTCGAGGCCGTCGAACACTGTCTCTTCCACGCTCAGGTCGAACGCACTCCCCGCAGTGACGCCGACAGTTCTCTCCCTGGATTGGTCAGTCATATGGCTGCGTTCATCTCCTTGACCTATCCAAAAGTAGTTTTCCATGCGACCGACGTCGTCCGCAGGCGCCGAGGTGCGGCAGCGACCGCGGGACGGCGCGGGTCGGCCTGAAGGGATCCGACAGCTTAGCCTCCCACGGCGTCAATTAACTGGACCAGCATACGGGTGACCTGGCCGCAAAGATACCGTCCTATCTGAGATGGTATCTGCAACGGTGCGTAACGAGAGCAGACAGTACGGATTCGAATATGTCGATCCGGTCATTGCACCGGTCAAATCCGACTATCTAGTACGAAGCCATCAGACGTTAGTTTCAGAATAAACAGTTGAACTCAACAGCATGATTTATTACGTAGGAAAGTCAGAGTCAAGATGTGACTCCAACTAGCAAGGCAGAGACTGATAGTGGTACTAGAACGGACGACTCGACTGGGAGGTCAGCCACGTCACGCCGAAAATTCATCGGCACAACCGCGAGTATCGTAGCCCTCTCCGGTCTCGCTGGTTGCGGGGGTGGAGGGGACGGCTCCGGTGGCGACGGTGGTGACGGTGGCGGCGACGGCGGCTCGACCGGTTCCGGGTCGAACGAGACTGCAGACGAACTCTCGATTGCGGCGGTCGAGGGCTCTGGTCGACTCTTCAAACGTCTCGTAGACGAGTACGTGTCCGACGATACCGGCATCTCGGTCAGCGTCGAACTGTTCCCGTACGCAAACCTCTTCGAGAAGACGAACAGCGTCCTCTCGACGCAGGGTGATGCGTACGACATCGCGTTCATGGACGACCCGTGGTTCCCGCAGTTCGCCGGGGACGTCGACCCCATCCAGCAGTGGCTCCCGGAAGACCTGCCGACGGACCAACTCATCGACACCACCGTGGACATCTCGACGTGGCCCACCCCGGGCGCGCCGGACATCCCATCTGCAGAGGGGATGGATCAGAAGGTCCGCGGACAGGTCATCGTCGGGAATACGCAACTATTCGCCTACAACAGCGGGTATTATGACCAGGTCGGCGCAGATGCGCCCGAAACCTGGGGTGATGTCTACGAGGCCGGACAGCAGATCTCCGACCAGATCGATGGCGCGAACGGGTACATCATCCGCGGGAAGCGCGGTAACCCAGTGATGGCGAACTTCTTCGCCCTCGGTAACGCCATTGGCGGAACGATGTTCGACGACGACTGGCGATACAACTGGTCCGGCGAGAACGGGACGGAAGCGGTGCGGTTCTACACCGAAGACCTCAAATCCATCAGTCCTGACGGCGTCACCTCGTTCGACAGCGACGCCGTGCTCAACGGCCTGTCGAGCGGGTCTGCCGCTCAGGCCCCAGCGTGGCCCTCTGCCGCCTCGCTCCTGCTGGACTCCGAAGAGTCCGAGCAAGCCGACAATATCTCGTTCACTCCGATCCCGAAAGGCCACACCGGCGCGGAGCGACGAGCGCCGACCCAGGGGAACTGGATCATGGGAATTAACAGCTACGTCGACGATTCGAAAAAGCGGGCGGCCGGCGAGGTCATCCGTTCGGCTATCTCGAAGGAAGCACAGGACACGTATGTCGAACTCGGCGGCGTCCCGTTCCGGCACGACACCTTCGAGGATAACATGGACGCCCAGCCGTGGTTCCCTGCGCTGTACGAGAGCCTGCAGACCGCACAGTACCGGCCTCGGACGCCGCTATACTCCGAGTTCGGTATCGGGCACGGCGAACTGCTCAACACCGCACTCGCTGGCGACCTCTCCCCGAGCGAGATGACCAAAGAGGCGAAAAGCCAGGTCGAAGGCATCCTCGCCAACGCCAATTACTACGAGTGAAACAGAACCCTATGGAACGCGACTTATCAACAGCCTTGACGTGTTTCTCCGATCGGTACGGAGCACTTCCAGGGCTATTCGGAGAGGATACCGATGGCGACTGACACCGATAGCGCGACAACGAGCACGGAGGTCGCGCAGTTCAGTACGGACACGTCCAGTCGCGAGGACGCGCTGCTGTGGGTCGACGACCACCTGAAGTGGTTGATGACGCTTCCAGCGGTGCTGATCCTGTTTTTGCTGACGTTTTACCCGTTGCTTCGCGCACTCCAGTTCTCGACGCAGTCGTACCTACCGACCGGGACAGAGCCCGTGGGCATCGAGAACTACGTCCAGCTACTCAGCGACGGGGCGTTCATCAATTCGCTGGTCGTGACGGCGAAGTTCGTCGGCGTCGCCGTCGGCGTCGAGTTCGTGCTCGGGTTCGCCATGGCGCTGGTGCTGAACAAGAAAATAAAGGTCCGTGGGCTCTGGCAGACGTTGATACTCATTCCGATGATCCTCTCTCCGACTGTCATCGGCCTGATCTGGCGACTGATGTACGCGCCCAACGGACTGTTGGACTTCATCGCTGCCCCGTTAACCGGGGGGGCGAACGTCGGCTGGATCAGCGAGACGAGCATCGCGCTGTACTCGGTTATCCTCACCGACATCTGGCAGTGGACGCCGTTCGTCGTGCTGGTGCTGTTTGCAGGGCTGCAGTCGGTCCCGGACGATGTCAGTGAGGCGGCGATCATGGACGGCGCTTCCCGACGGCAGCGGTTCATGCACATCACGATGCCGTATCTCAAGTCGCTGATAGTGCTGATCCTGATCATTCGACTGGTGGACGCTCTCCGCGTGTTCGCGAAGGTGTTCATCCTCACCCGCGGCGGTCCGTCCGACGCGACGAACGTCATCAGCATGGAGATGTACCGGACCGCGTTCCGGTTCAACAACTTCGGCGAAGCGTCCGCGATGGCCGTGTCGCTACTCGTGTTGGTGTTGATACTGGCCATGAGCTTCGTCAAGATCGCTAACGTGGAGTTCGGATCATGACTACGAAACAGGACACCCCGGTCGAAACGATGCCCTACACGGAACCGTCAGGGCTGGAGAAGCTACACGAACGCCTCACGGAACTGGGACTGACGAAGCTCGGCGTCTACAGCGCTCTCGCCGTCTTCCTCGTCTGGACGCTGTTCCCGGTCTACTGGCTGGTGACGGCGACCCTGAAGACCAGGGAGACCCTGTTGTCGTTCCCGCCGCAGTGGATACCGGTCGACGCGCAGTTCGGGAACTTCGCGCGACTGTTCGCAGAGCGGCCGGAGTTCGTGACGTTCATCACGAACAGCGTCATCATCACTGTCGTCACGACAATCGTCGCGACGACGATCGGGGCGATGGCCGCCTACGCGTTCGTCACGTTCGAGTACCCCTACAACCTGGATTTCCACCTGCCGTTCTACATCCTGTCGACGCGGTTCATGCCGCCGATCGTCACGATCATCCCCCTGTTCGTCATCTTCCGTGGGTTCGGACTGGTGAACACGCTCCGCGGGCTCATCCTCGTCTATACGATGTTCAACATCCCGTTCGCCGTGTGGATGATGAAGGGGTTCTTCGAGGAGGTCCCGGAGAGCCTCATCGAGTCCGCGATGATCGACGGCCACACCCACCTGGGTGCGTTCTTCAAGATCGTGCTACCGCTCGTGAAACCAGGGCTCATCGCCTCGGCGATCTTCACGACGATTATCACGTGGAACGAACTGCTGTTCGCGGTGATCCTCGCACAGAGCTCGCAGGCGATTACCGTGCCTGTGGGGCTCGCTTCGTTCGTGACGAAGTTCTCGGTGCAGTGGATCAACATGAGTGTCGCGGCGACAATCGCCCTCGTGCCAGTCTTGGTGTTCGCGTTCATGGCGCGCCAGCAACTCGTCCGCGGGTTCAGCATGGGGGCGGTCGGCAAATGAACGCCGACTGCCGTCCACTGTCGGTCGTTCGTGCCGGACAGTCGGCACCGAATCGATTCACTACGACAACGGGGGTTTCCAAGCAATGGTAACTGTCGAATACGACTCAGTCAAGAAGGCGTATGGCGAAACGATAGCCATCGAGGACATCGACCTCGAGGTCAACGACGGCGAATTCACGATTCTGCTAGGCCCGAGCGGGTGCGGAAAGACGACCACGCTCAGGTGTCTGGCTGGACTCACGGAACCGACCTCGGGGACGATAACGCTCGACGGGCATGACGTGACCGATGTACACCCGAAGAACCGGAACATCGCGATGGTGTTCCAGAACTTCGCGCTGTACCCCCATATGACCGTGCGAGAAAACATCGGCTACCCGCTGAAAGTCGCCGGCGTTGACAAGAGCGAACGGCAAAACCGGATCGAGCAGGTCGCAGAGACCCTGGAGATTCCGGAACTGCTCGACCGAGACATCGCCAATCTGAGCGGCGGGCAACAACAGCGTGTCGCACTGGGTCGAGCAATCATCCGCCGGCCGGCGGTATTCCTGATGGACGAGCCACTGGCGAACCTCGACGCGAAGCTCAAGATCAGCATGCGAAGTCGGATCAAGGTCCTCCAGCGGGAGATGGACATCACCACGCTGTACGTCACCCACGATCAGGAGGAGGCGATGTCGCTCGGTGACAAACTCGTCGTGATGGACAAGGGCAGTATCCAGCAGATCGGGACTCCCGACGAAGTGTACCACCAGCCGGTAAACCGGTTCGTCGCTGGCTTCATCGGGTCCCCGTCGATGAACTTCGTCGAAGTCACCCACTCGGAGGGACGGATTCAGGCCGTCGATGCCCCAGACGCCTTCGACGTGTCGCTCGACGACACCGCTGCGAGTCGATACACCGGGACCGAGCGGATGACGCTCGGAGTCCGACCGCAGTACTTCACCATCCACACGGCGGACACTCCAAACGCTATCGAGGCTGTCGTGAACGTGACCGAACCACAGGGTGACGAACAGATCGTCGAACTGGAGGCCGAGGACGTGAGTCTGACCGTCGTCGCACCGAGCACTATCGATGCCACACGGGGCGACACCGTGTGGCTGACGCTGGAAGACGAACTTGTCCACGGCTTCGATACCGAAACCGGGGAACGGATCGGTGACCCCGAAGAGATAGTTGCTGCGACGCGCGCCTCCTCTTCGACCGGGTCGCAGTCGTAGCTGCGATCGCTCCGCCACTACCGGTTCTCCCGAGCGCTTCCGATCAGTCCGTTATCGTCCGGCGGGCCGATAGCCGCTCCAGTGAGATGCGGCGTACCGACGCAGCGGTGGCTCGACACGACAGTGTCCCGAACGCACCGAACGCTCGGTAAACTTCCGAAAGGGTGCTACCAGCCCACACTGTGCCGAACATCGCCACCGCGATTAGTTTGCTGGCGAGCGGTGTGTACCGCCAGCCTCGCTCGGATGTCCCTGTTCACCGCTCGAAAGACACGACCGTTTTTATCATGTCCTCGGAGTCGTCCAGCGCTGCCTCGACTTCGTCGACAGCGTAGACACCGCTGACGAGTTCATCGAGAAGTGATTCGGGGGCTTCACTCAGCCAGTCTACCGCGGCTCGAAAGTGGGGCTTCCGGGAGTTGACCACGCCGAGGATGCCCTTGTTGTTCACGACGAGCTCCGAGTGAAACTCGCCACCGTCGATTTCGAACGCGCTCTCGCCCGGTATCCCCTGTAGTGTCGCGATGCCGTTGGGGCCGAGCGCGCTCACGACCTCGACGGCGTGACGGGGGGAGCCGGTGGTCTCGAAGACGAAGTCCGCAGGGCAGTGGACGTCCGGGAACTCGCTCAGCGCGGTCTCGCGTGAGTCGACGTACGTGGCGCCGACAGATTCGATGAACGCGATCGTGGGGTCTGGCCGGTCGCGCCGACCCAGACAGTACGTTCGGTCGAACTCCCGGCCCGTCGAGAGGCGGGCGAGCGCCAGCAAGCCGAGGTTCCCGTTGCCGAGGACGAACGCGTTCTCCGGTCGCCAGTCGAATCCGGAACGAGCGGCGAACGCCTGCTCCAGGGCTTTCTCGACGATGCTAGCCGGTTCGGCGAAGAAGCCGTAGTCCCTCCGGCTCTCCGGTAGGGAGACGAGGTACTTCGGCTCTGCAGTGAAGTACTCAGCCATGTACCCGTGTTCACCCGTGATACCGCACTCGTGGACGGTCCCAGGCGGCGCCATGTCGAGTTCCGCGTTCTCGGCGAAGCGCGACTCCGGGTCTTTCGGCCGTCGAACCAGCGCTGTGACGACGTCGCCAGGTTCGAACCGACTGCCGTTGGGTTCCTCGACGACGCCGACGGCTTCGTGTCCGATGACGAGGTGGTCGTCCCCCTCGGGACAGTCGCCACCGATTTCGCCGGCGGCGATCCGCCTGTCGGAGCCGTCGACACCGACGTGGAGCGTCCGAACGAGCACTTCGTCCTCGGTCGGTTCGGGTTCCGGTTTCTCGATGACGCGCAGGTCTGGTCCCTCCGGATAGAGTGCTACGGCTTGCATTGCAACAACAGCACCTACAGTTCGCATATGTAATCAACACTTCGCTCGCGCCCGCACGAGAGGAGTAAATAAAGTCCGAGTCGCGGCTGAGACGGACTACGACTGCGTCATTCGCCGGTCCGCGGCGTCTCTCCACGATAGGTCCGGAACAGGTCGACGATTACTCGCAGGTCCTCACGCGCTTCAGCGAACGTCGTCCGGACCGGTGCATCGCCCTCTACGCATCGGACGAACCGCTGTAGTTCCCGCTTGAACGGTTCCTCGTACGATGGCGTCTCCACAGTATCTGTCAGTTCTTCGGTCCCCTGTCTGATTCGGAGTTCAGTCGGCGTGTTCTTGATGAACGGGTTCGAGAAATCGACGGAGACCATCCCGTCCGGAGAATCGACGCGAATGGACTCCTCGAACCACTTCCGGTCGCTGTCGCCGGTCTCCAGGATACACTCGACACCGTCCTCGTAGGTCATGTGGGCCGTCGCGTAGCGGCCGTTTGCAAGCACGTTGACGTGGTCGATGCGTTCTACATCGCCGAACAGCCCCCGGAGTGCGTTCACGTCGTGACAGACGTGTTCGAGCTGGAAGTCGTAGGCCTCGACGAGCGTCTCGTCGTCCGTTCCGATGGCCTGCTCGATATCAGCCCGCCGCTTTGCGCTGCTCTCTTCGATGACTGATTCGGGTGGCGACCCCGGGACTAGGTCGTACACCTCCTCGATGATCCGGAAGTGGTCGGGGTCGACGTCGTAGGCAGTCACGAGGTCGATCTGGTCTAACTCGCCGACGACTTCCTGGGCGCGCTCGTAGGACGGGTCGTAGCGCTTCATGTAGGCGACCATCGCCGTTGCATCGCTCTCCTCGGCCGCCGCAACGAGCCGGTCTGCGTCTTCGAGCGTCGCGGCGATTGGCTTCTCGACCAGTGTGTTCACGTCCGAGGCGAGTGTATCGACGGCGACGTCTGCGTGTGCATGTGAGGGTGTGAGTACGACGACGGCGTCGAGTTCGTCACCGACATCGGCGAGGAGTTCCTCGTGCCCAGCGTATACGTGCGGGACGTTGTATCGGTCCGCGAGAGTCTCCGCTCTGTCTTCTGCAGGGTCGACGAACGCGTGGAGTTCAGCCTCCTGTAGCTCGGCGAGGTAGGGGATGTGCATGACCTGTGCGACGAGGCCGCAACCGATGATTCCAAATCGCATTACCGACACTTCCGCGTCGCAGTTTTTATACCTTCGGGTGGGTTCCGGCTGCGACCGGTGCTTCGGTCCTACCGCTGACAGTCGCTATGTTCGCTTTTCACCCCCACACGGTCTCGCGATAGAGTCTGACTTCGAAGCGCGCTCTTTCCGGCGTAACAGGTCACGGCCGGTGTGAAACTACTGTCGTAGCCACGAGGCTCGAACCCGGTACCCGAAGAGGGACGCCCCTGTCCCGTTTCGAGTATTTAAACCGGGTAGAGCCCGGTAGTGACGGCCTGATGGTTGTTGATGCTGAAAGTGGGCCGTCATCAGAAGAATCGGTATCGAGTCAATTCAATCCTACCCATTCGGTTGCTGAAGAACTATACTCGCTGCTCGACGAAGTCGACAGCGAGTCCATCGCTGAGGAGTTCGGGATTGGTAAACACTGCAAGAAGCATGACTTCGACAACCACCTCAAGATCAGCATTTTCGAGGGGATTAACCCATCTGACTCACTTGCTGAGCTGGCCGAGAGAACGGCGACACACGACCAGTTAGACTACATGGCTGGGTCAACGTTCTCTCGGCGGACGAACGACCGCGACTACCGCGCGGTCGTTCGTCTCCTTTTCGAGCTACTTCACACGCCACAGCTGTACCATCAGCGTGCCGTTCAACGCAAGCGACTTGAGTGGCTCAATCGCCCTATCGTGGCACTTGATGCAACAAACCTCGCACTCACCAGATCTGTCGCTGTAGCTGGTGAACTCGACGAAGAGACGGTTGTTCACGAAATCCAGCCAACCGACGGTGGACTCAAGCTTAATCTTGCCGCGCGCGTGGATGGTGACCACAGCCACCCGCTTGGCATGACTGTCACAGGCGGTGATACTCGTGAACCCACACAGTTCGAACATCTCCAGAGCGATGTCGAGGTCTTTGCAGACCTCGACTCGCTCATTCAGGTCTTTGACCGTGGCTACCTCGATTATGACCGCTTCTGTTCGATGAAGCAGCGGGGTGAGGATTTCGTCACGTTGCTGCAGTCGAACGCTCAAGCCGATGTCTTGGAGACACTCCAAGACATCGACATCACCGACGAAGCAGGGACAAGAAGCGTGTCTGACCAGCGAATTGAACTGGCTGAGACCGGCGAACAGTTCCGGCGGATTGTATTTGAGGACGTGGACGGCGAAGAAATGCAGTACATCACGACGTTATCACCGGGCGAATTCGATCCTGTCGAGGTGATTAGTATCTACACGCTTCGGACAGTGATTGAGATTCTTTTTCGGGAGTTGAAGCAGTATACGAACGTTGAAAATTTCCACTCACAATCGCTCAACGGCGTGCTGTTCGAGTTGTTCTGTACGCTGATTGGATACGTGTTAGTGCAGTGGTTCCGGCAGCGCCACCCACTTCGGGGTGGCGTGCCGGAAGCCATCCAAAAAATTCGGACACGGTGGAACCAGTCGTTGCCCTCGTACGGCTGAATGGAGTACGATCCGATGGGAGAGCCGCCACGATGAGCGGCGGCTCTCCCGTACCTGGCTGTTCCGACCGAATTTGGACGGATATATCGCGGATACCGTCGATTTAATTGAAGCTGCTTCGGCGGTTAGCGGCAGTGAGCAGTTCACCACGCCGCTGGGCATTTTTTCCTTCGGCGCAATTCAAGCAGGAACTTTATCAAGTCGAAATGGGACAGGGACGCCCCTCCTTTCCGTCGCTCACTCGGCGGTTATCTGTTGCCAGTGCTCGTAGTTTTCCATCGCGTGGACAAGCGCTTTCTCCGTCTGGTTCTCTATCTCGATGGTGCAGTGGCCGTCGTACCCGATGTCCGCAAGCGCGTCGTGGACCGCCGCGAAATCGAGGATACCCTCCCCTAGGTCGGTGAACGAACGGAAGTAGTTGATGACGTGGTCCAGGTGGAAGTCCCCCTCGGTGAGGCTGTCTCGGACCTCGGCAAAGCCCGTTGGCGGGGCCACGTCCTTGAGGTGGACGTACGCGATGTCCTCGCTGAACCGTTCGATGCCGTCGGTCACGTCACCTTCCGGGAAGTGCTCGCCATAGGGATAGTAGTGCGCGGTGTCCCAGAGCAGTTCGAGGCCGTCGACTGCGTCCAACAGCTCGCGGGTTTCTGCCGCGTTCTCGATGTGAGTCGCGCCGTGGTGGTGGACCAGCGGCGTCACGCCAGCGTCGATTGCCGCCTCGGTGAGCCGCGTGAACCATCGCTGGACGGTTTCGTCGGCCACTCGGCCACGTTGCGGTGGCAGGAGACCGAGATACTCGGCACCCAGGTCGGCGACGTCCGGCACGTCAGCGATGACTCTGTCGACGGCCGCTTCTGTTTCGAGCCACTCGCTCATCACGCAGTAGAGGTCCAGTCCGTTCTGTTCTAACAGCTGTCCGACGGTGTCGAACCCTGTGGCTCGCACCTTCTCGAGTCCGATTTCCGCGCCGTCGTATCGACAGGCCGCGATGTCACGGAGGGCCCGGTCGATATCGGTCGCGTCGTACATGATAGTCGTGTATCCAACGCCCATACATCACCAGGGAACGTGTGATAATAAATAGATTCGGGTCGGAACACGCACAGACATCAGACTACCCCTATAGAACGCGGCGCTACCAGGTCATCCAGCGTGGGTCCTCACAGCGGTGGGTCCGGTCGATGGTGTCGATGCGTGCGATGTCTTCCGCGTCGAGGTCGACCGACCGAGCCCGGAAGTTTTCTCGAAGGTGGTCGACCGAACTCGTTCTCGGGATCGCGGCCACGCCGTCTTTCGAGCGGAGCCAGGCGAGGCTCACGACCGCCTCCGACACGCCGTGTTTCTCGGCAACCGCCGAGATCGCGTCCACGTCGAACACTTCGCCCTGTGCCAGCGGCGAGTACGCGACTACCCACGTGTCACTGTCCGAGAGGAACTCACGGAGTTCGTGCTGTGGGAGAAGCGGGTGCATCTCGACCTGTAACGCGTCGACCGGGACGTCGATAAGGTCCCTCACAAGCTCGAGGTCGGCAACTGTGTAGTTGCTGACTCCGAGATTGTCCACCTGCCCGTCCGCAACGTGGTCTTCGATGACTGGCAACACAGTCTCCATCTCGTCTCGGCTGCGCGGCCAGTGGTGATACAGGAGGTCGATGCGGTCCAATCCGAGTCGGTCGAAGCTCTCACTGATCGCCCGCTCGACATACTCCCTGGTCTTTTCGGGTTCCTCGAAGTGGGCAACTTTCGTCGCGACGAAGAGGTCGTCGCGGTCGACATCCGCGTTCGCGATGGCCGTGCCGACTTCCTCCTCGTTCCCGTAGAGCCGTGCAGTATCGATGTGCCGGTAGCCGTGTTCGATGGCGGCCTGTATGGTCTCCGTGCCAGCAGTCCCAGTGAGCGAGTACGTTCCGAGTCCGAGCTGTGTTCGGCTGTCGAACATAGCAGCGTGTACTCGAGCGATACCTAAGTTCCTATCGGCTTCCTTGCCGGGGGCAGCGGATTTCTCGACCGCTCCCTCGCGAATGGTAACGCCCACAGCTCTCTGTCGTTCAGATCTCTCCCCGGTACTCGAGTGGTCCCAGTGTTCCGGCGGGCCAGACTGCCGAGTGCTCACAGACGTTGTCTCTTATCACGCTATGACACAGTGTTTGATGGCTTTCTTCGCTTGTTCGGCCTGTCCGAACCAGACACACGGCTCCCGATGAGATTAGTGCTGTATCCAAGACAGTGGTCGTCTATACCCTACTACAACTCGGATACCTGCACGTACTGTTCGTGTTGGCCGAACGGTGACGCCCAGAATTATAACATAAGTACATCTGTTATGTCTGCTACTGATACGTATGTTACCATGTTTCAGTGATACGTTTTGTTCGGAAGGCACGAACGCTGGACCACGGCTTGCGATTACAATTTGTATCCGGCGCATATTCGTGGCGTGTCTAGGCGAATCGGCCCCGAGTAGTTCGGTCTCAGATAATGGGCGGGCCCATCTCGGTTCTCTTGATGGGGGACCGCCGTCTCCGACATCCGGTGGGTCACCAGGCCCTTCGACGGCGGGGCCGGCTGGCCGTTCTTGCAGGGCTTGCACAGGAGGTCCTCGTCGTTCTGGTCTGCGGTGTAGGCCGTCGTTTCGTCAGTGGTAAACCGACCACCGCAGTTGTCGCACGTCACGCTGACTGCCCCCGGGCGGGGCGTGTCCGCCGTGTTGACGGCGGCTCGACTCATAGGAGGAGCCCTCCGAAGAGAGCGCCAACGAACGAGACCCAGATGAGTGCGATGCAACTGACCACTGCTGCCTTGGTGTACAGGCTGAACATGGCTCACTCCGGCCTGCATACTCGAATATCGCTGCGGGTCGTCCAGTTTCACCGACAGCGAGTGTCAGCAGGGGACCCAGAGACGGGACCGCCGGGCTGGCGACGCCAGCCCAAGGTGGAGCGTATCCCCGAGCGCTTGCGCTCGGGAACCGCGCGGGTGAGTGCCAATCGGGACGCCGGCGTGTATCGGCTACCAAAAAAAGGGGCTGGCGGGTCACCGCATCGCTTTGAGTTGCAGTTCCTCCTCACTCGGGATGGGGAGGTCGTGGTACCGACGAGCGATGTCGCGGGCACGCTTCATGTTGGTGACGGCTCCACTGGAGTGGTCACTGAGGCTGTCGGCATCTTCAGAGTAGCCACCGAGACCGATTATACCGCCCGGCCCACAGCTGATGACGATGTAGCCCTGGAGTTTGCGGAGCGGGGAAGCCAGCGTCATGCCAGCAGCCCTCCCAGAACAGCCCCGGAGAAGACGACGTACAAGAGGGCAATACACCCTACCATCGCGTACTTGGTAAGCGGACTCATAGCTCCTCCCCACTTGCCCCGCAGTTGGCGCACTCGGCGTACGTCTCGCGATGGCGCCGCCCCGGGAGCTTGGCGCTCCGGGTTGGAACCTGGGTCACGTTGGGGTCATCGCAACAGCGGTCAGTCGTGTCGCTTGATTCATCGTCGGTCGCGTCGGTGGTGTTGGCAGTCATCTCTCTTCGAACTCCGGCACTCCCCTTGCGGGAGTGTATAACCGTTCACCCGGATTGCCGTCTGCTCGGCCCCGAATCGGGTGCATACGCCGGCTGATACATTCGGGTATCGAGTGCCCCAGCACCGGCGCTGTTACGCTGGCCGTTCGTCCGTCTGGACCGCCGGCTGTTTGCACGCTGGTCCCCGGGGTACGACCCACCGTCGCTTGGTGGCTGGAATCACGTTTGCGTCCTGTCCCGGGACTCGTTGCTCTCCGGCTTTCTATCAGGTTCCGTATGAGTATTTCCGCACTCCGTGTTGCTGGTGGCTCCACCAAATTTTGTCTTTTCTGTTGTTCGTTCAACGGTTCCGAAATGCTTGCACTACAGAGCTGTGCTGTTGGTGTGTTTCGGGGCTTTCGTCGCCGCCCGTGGAGCAGGTGTGCTGGCGCTCCGTTCGGGGCCACGCTTGTCGACATTGTCTCGGCTTTCTGATATACGTCTCACTGGGCATCCACCCTGCGTGTCACACTCGCCGCAGCCACCCTTCGGGTGGACTGAAAGGGGGCGGGTGGTCGATCCGTCCCGGACCCCGCAAGCACCGCAGCTCGCGAGGAGCGCAGCGGCGGTCCCGGAACGGTCGGTCGAGCACCCGCGGGCTTTCGAGGACTGCACCATCTCGGCCACGGTCGTCGCGGTCGTGTTCCCGGTGGTTGCATCGAGGGCGGACACCCCACTGTTTCCACTGAAAGAACGCCCCCCGTTTCGAGTGTTGTTGTGGGTCGGCCTGACGACGATGACCCAGCCCGACAACGCGCACAATCGGCTGTGTTGTGAACCTGATAGGACTGCGTCCGTCCCCATGGGTCCTACACTGTCTGTCCCACTGTGTCTCCTACTGTCTCCAGGGCCCACCACCCCGTGTGCAAGATGACTTCCCCCACTGGTCCTCGAGTCAGTCTTCCCTCACTGTCGCCATGGTGGCCGCCCACCCAGTCGTCGCGATCTCACTGTCACTCTGGCTCTGGCCTAGCCGACTGTCCCACCGTCGACGACGTCGACTGTCCCACTCGGTTCGGCACTGCCGGCGGCCCGTTGCTGTGTCGTCAGCCTGTCGGTCCCACTGTCACGCCTGTCTAGTCATCCTGATAGTTCACCCCTCCTGGGGGTCGCCCCCTTGGCGCTCGTCTGAAGCCCACTCTCGGTCGCCTACGGCTTCACCTCTGTTTACCCGTTTACCCCCCTTTCTCTTTGGACGCTACCCCCCGGGTAAACATTGGTGGCAGGAGATGCAGAATCGACTAAAAGCTCTCTAATTAATTTTAAGCCCGTAACCCATGGTGGAACAATTATTTTCGCTAGCCAAATATTGAGATATATTGTTTGAGGTATCTAAAAGTACTGTAAACCGTCGTATATGTGGTGCTATCGTTCCAAGCGCAACGCCCTTTCATGGTGGAACCGCCTCGTGAAGGTGGCACTCGTCCGATTTCGGCACTTTAGCTGTTCTAGCACTTCGGATTGGTGCGGTTTCATGGTGGAACCGCCTCATGAAGGTGGCACTCGTCCGATTTCAGCACTTTAGCCACTCAGTGTCAGCAGAAATTCGTCTGCATCCCAAATATTGCTTTGTGAAGGTGGCACTCGCGTGATTTCAGGCAGTACAATCTTATTTTGGGCTCCAAATACCGGCGTACCTGCTGATACTACCTCTATGGGGGTGCCACTCGCCAGTTTTCACGCTTAGACTCCTGAATTAGTTTCACAGTAAAAAATAGCCTAAAGTCTAACAAGTCTTGTTCAATAGCTTCACCGAGATAGCGTCCTGCTCCATGCACGACAAAGTAATGACTGTGAGAACATGGGCAATTGCTAGAGAAAACAGGTGCTATCTATCCGAGGTTACGCTTGATACTGGCCCGTACTTTCGGTGTCGTCGAGCTGGTCGTACATCGCATCGGGGAAGGGGAGACTTTGATAGATGTTGTATGGACAGAACGATTTGCCGATGCAGTGACGCTGCATATCGTGGTTGTCACAGTGCATCGGCAGTGGGGCATTACCGTTGATCTCGCCATGTCGCAATTCATAACGAGCCTGATAATCTGTGGTATCCTTGTCGTACCAATCCCACTTACTTTCGAAGAGTTCATGGATGTCATCAACCACCGCGTCTTCGCGTTCAGCCTCGGGCAGATCGTGGTAGCCTTCGAGCCAGAACACCATCCGAACGAAATTATAGAGGTCTTTTCGTACTGGCCCACCGTTATCTAATTTTAGGGCCTCAACCATATTCTGGAAGCACGGCAATTCGAATATATCATCAAGGTCATCGACTGTAATTTGCTTATAATTTCCACTCCCACGACCGACTGAATATTCCGAGTTCCGACGGTCATCATATGTGCGGTATTCGACCGCTCGGTACTCGTCGGATCGTGCTATCTCTACTAGGCTATTGGCAAGCGATCTAACACTAGATATCTTCCGCTCTGCTCGCTCCTCTCCAAACCCATCGGCGTCATAATTTTGGATGGCCTCGTGGTAGTCCTCGGCCTGATTGAACTCAGTGGCGTCTAGATCGTCGGCCTCCTTGGCGGCGTTCCGGACGAGTCGAAGGAGATTTGCTTGGGGGTCCCAGTCGGTCCAGAGGTCCTCCTGTTCCCCGTGACGTATCAGATCCTCAATAGTGGCCTTGATGACTTCGGCTTCGTTGTAGGTGTACTGGAATTGCTCTTCGGGAACCGAGTCCCAGGCCACGTCGACGATCCGCTCGAAGACTTCCTTCTGACGCTCGGCAAGGAGTGCCTGCCCGTGCTTCATCGGGACGTAGATACAATTGTTCTCGATGTGGTAGTTCGGCTCGCCAACCACTTCGTTTGTGTCGGGATTGTAGTCACCGCCCCAGCTCCCATTGTGGAAACGAGCTTGGCAGATTTCGCTCGCTGCGGCGAGTGGGATTTCCACGAACCAGTCGAACTCGGGGTGCTTGTCGGGACGGTTCTCAAGCGCACTGGCCCCCTTCATTGGGCGGGGTCGTTCGTGGTCGATCTCCGCCTTGTAGAGTTCATCGAGAAGTTCCCCTGTGGTCTGTGGACTCACCTGAGTGACGATGCCCAGTAGCATCTCGGTATGATACTGGCGGACGTACTGGACGAGCTGTATCTTCTCCGGTGGGGCGTTCTCGACTTTGGGGTGCATCCGGATTGCACAGGCAGTTACAGCGGCGATGACAGTGGTCCGCGCCGGGTCCATAATCGGCGGGTCCGTGATACGCTGGCCCCGAGTAGAGGGGTCCATCGACTGCTCGAAGAAGTAGGCCACGTCGGCAACGAGGGCTTCTGCGTCGTCGTCGTACCAGTCGAAGCCCCTATCGAGCAGTTGGATAATCTCGTCGTCGGAGTGGTGGTCAGCAAACAGTGCGGCTTCGATGGCTTTCCGGTCAGTATCGACTTGCATGGTTACTGGGACGCTTCGGCGCTGTTGCAAACCGCTGGGACGGCGTCTGAGCGGTAGTCAAAGTCCGGGCTCTCGATTGGTGTGACGACGCGAGAGACGCCGGCATGGAGCGAATATGGAAGCCTGATAACCCGCGATTCGTCGGTCGTCACGGGCGTGTCGATGGGGATGTTTTTCTTCTCTTCGAGTATGGTGGCGATGTGCCGCCGTGGGACCTCGCTGTAGCGGTACTCCGGCGCTGGGTCGTACATGTAGACGTGACAGCCCTGCCCGGAGTAGACGACCTGTGTGGCGCCAGTATCGAGGCTACTCTCGAAGTAGTCTTTCACCTCAAAGCCGTATTCCAGCGCCTGATCGAGGTCTTCGAAGCGGTACGGGAAACCCTCCGGTGGCGCGTCGAGGACGCCGGCGCGCCGCTTGAGGTCGTCGTCAGTGTCTTCATCATCGCCGTCGACGGTGTCTTTCGCATATTCCAGCGCGACGTCTTTAGCGTCGATGTCGACGACGAGTACCCAGTTCCGGTCGTGGAAATCGGTGGCGTAGTAGACGGCTTTTGGGACGGCGGGAACGTCGACGAGGTCCGGCGAGACGAGGGCGTGCTTCCCGGTTATGGGGTCATTCGCTGGCGGGGCTTTGATGAACTGCTTGATACCTCCGTCGCCGGTCCACTGTGTGAAGTCGCTACTACTGTCGCCGAATGCTTGCCTCCGAACGAATTGCTTCGGTGGCACAGAGTCGCCTTGGACCGGGTACGCTTCTCGGAATGCAATCCCGATCTCCTTGGGCTGACAGTCTCGGATGAACGACGGTATCTCGTCGAACTGGTTGTCAAACTCATTCTGATAGAACTGTGCAATCTCGTCAGTGGTGGCTTGTCTCCAGGTCATTAGTTGTCGTGTTCAAGATTTCCGTATGTCTTTGCGGCGACGTCGGATATCTCGTTTCTCTCAAGGAATTCCTCTAACTCGTGAGTTCTATGCGCGGCCTGCTTAGGGAGGGCTTCATCAAGCGCGTGCTCGTTGATCATGCCCCACACTTCTGAGAAAACCCGTTCGCTTGGGTGCGCCCAGATCATATCTCCGGGTGCGTGGGAGAGTTTTTTGTAGTCTTCAACGACGGCGTCTGGATTGTTGCTCTCTGTTTCTACTTCGCCAGTGACGACGATATTTTCATCCCCGTCGCACCCGATAACATCGTACGTTTCACCGTCAAACCGCGCGTATGGTTCGACTGATTCCACGTCTTCTCGCCCGGAAACATACTCTGTCAGAAGATGGACGCCAACCCGGTGTTCCATCTTTTCCATATGGTCTCCGAAGTCGTTCCCAGGAACACTGTCACTGACTACTCTCCATCCTTTGCGCGTGAGCGAGTAGTATCGCTTATTTCGGAGTCTGGAACTATCGATATATCCACACTCAACTAGACTGTCAATGCCTGGGTCCCCAGCATGGTCCCGGACTGTGGTCATCGAGTCGGTCAGCGAATACCAGTCTAACTCGTCTCGGAACGCGGCGGCGATGAGGGCTATGAACTCTTTGTCGTCTTTCGAGAACTCGTGGTCGTCGTGGCGATCAAGATTGAACTCTCCGTACGCTCCTTGGAGTGGGGTTTCCAGAGACACATTCGCTGGATGCTTCGATGGTGTGCTGGCCGCTACTTCTCCATCCGTTTCTTCTTCGTCAGCACTGTCCTCGTCTAGCAGTTCTTCGGCCAGCGTGCCTTCGTCTTCACTCGTATCTTGGGTTTCTTCGGTGGCGTCCTCGTCTTCGAATCCCTGCTTCAGAGAGTCGTCGGAAACACT
Source organism: Haloarcula sp. R1-2 (assembly GCF_011627385.1). Lineage (NCBI taxonomy): Archaea > Methanobacteriati > Methanobacteriota > Halobacteria > Halobacteriales > Haloarculaceae > Haloarcula > Haloarcula sp. R1-2. Next base: position 79,678 of record NZ_JAANTG010000007.1, on the reverse strand, counting down.
CTGGTCGCGCTCTTCAGGATCGTCACTGCTGTTGCTCTCGGGCGTCTTCGGAGTCTGGTTGGGTGTCTCCTCGCCGTCGTGTCCAGCCTCGCTCTTTTCGCTGTCTGCATCACCTTCATCGACATCTACTGTGTCAGTGTCCGGCGCTGCGGCGTCTGCAGAGCTGTCGTCAACGTCGGAAGCGTGGGGTGTGCTCTCCCCGGTCGGCGCACTGACTTGCTCCATCGTCTCTGCGTCGGCCTCGTCGCCAGACGCCTGATTTTTCGCGCTGTTGTGGAGTTCGACCGGCTTCATTTCTATGCCTTCCGCGGCGGCGATCTGGGACAGTGTCAGCAATGACCCGTAATACTCTTCGTCTGGAAGGTTCGTCAGCAGGTCTCGGGCGATGTTGGCGAGATCGGAAGGTCCGTCAACGGCGATACCCCCACAGACATCCTCAATGTCGTCTCTGGATAACGGTGCATACGCTCCAAAATTCGGGGTGTCACTATCCGTGTCCGCCGCTGTGGAAGCCTCGGCTGTGTCTGTGGCCTGTTCTTGTTCTGTAAAGGCTGGGTCCGATTCAGCCGCTGGTTCTGTCTCGTTGGGGGAGGTGTCGCCTGCGTCGGGGTCTCCGTCTGGCGAAGTCCCAAGAGAAACCCTACCGCTACTGCCACTGTCGCCGGAAGGCGACATGAGGCCTCCGGCGTCGACATCTGACTTGCTCTCAGTCTCCGCTGAGTCACTGTCTGTCGCTGGAACACCTGGGCTGGGGGACGACTCCTCCTCGTCTTCGTCGTCGCCGGCTTGGAACCCGATAGCATCACCGGCAGATTCTCGCTTTGCGATCTCCTTGGCGGACGGCCGAACGTACCCATGCCGGTTCGCAACGTAATTCTGGCGCTGTTCGTACATCCGGTAGAATTTCGTTCGCTCTTGTTCGTCGAACGCTTCATCGCTTTCGGGGTGCCCATCGGGAATCCCGAGAGACTTGATCGAAAATGGCGGCGGCACGTCGGCCCCGAACTGTGGTGCTGGCAGGTCGGCAATCCATTCGCCGCCACTCAACTGTCGAATCTTGTTCCGGATTTCTTGACTGTCCTTATCGCCGTGAACGAGGGATTCGACGATCCGCTGGTCCGGTTCGAGTTGGCCGATGATTTTCGTCTGAACGTTCGTGATGAGCTCGTTGTACGTATCGCTATCAGAGTGTTTCCGGACCTGCTCGGGGAACTGCATCACCATCCCCAGTGACAGCCCGAACTCTCGGGCTTCGGGAATCAGCGTGTTCGTGACGAGTTCTGTAGAGACGATGGGCGCGGCTTCCTCGATGACGAGGTTCACCGTGTTGTCGATGCTTTCGTGGGATTTCCGATCGTTGTATCGGGACCGGACTGCCCCCCAGAGTGCCGACAGGATATACATCGAGAACGCTTGCTGGGATTGGTCGCGAACGAAATCACCCGTGTCGAAGAGAATAACCTTGTCAGATTCGAGGACCTCCCGGAAATCAAGGGCGCTTTTCGGCGGGTCGATCTCGTCGTCGTCGACGTTGTCGTTCTCTTGTGCCTTTTTGTACCCCTCTCGGGTGGTGTCGTTGATCTCGTAGGTCCCAGTTTCTTCGTCCCAGTCAGGATTCTGGTTGAACAGCCGGAAGAGGTTGATGTCCTCCTGCAGGTCGTCGAGCCGGTTGATGACGGCCTGCATCGTGTTCTTGAAGTCTTGCTCGGCGTTGTTGAGTTGGTTGCTCAGGATTCGCCGAACTTGGGGCTGGTGCGAGACACGGGGAACGGTCTGGTCTGCATACATCTCGACAGCGGTGTCGTACAGTTCATCGAGTGTGTAGCTGTCTGCCCCGTGTTCTCTGTCGAACTGTGACTTGATGAGCGCTCCAAGAACGGTTTGGGCAACGTAGGCAGTCCCGTAGTTTTCATCCACCATTTCCATAATGAGGTGGAACTCGTCGGCCTTCTGTTGAATCGCGTCGTCGCGATTCATCCCCTCGTGCAGGTAGGGCCGAATGTCGAAAAACGGGATTGCAGGCAGGACTTCGGGAACGTCGAATATCTGAACGTTCCGTAATTCGTCGAAGGTTGCGGCATGGGATTTCGCGTAGTTTTCGACCATGTCCCCGCTTTTGGGGTCAACGAGGATTGTGGGGCCGTCGACGTTCTCGTGCAGGGAGAGCAACATTCCGATGGTGTTGATGGTCTTCCCTGCCCCCGATGCACCGACCTTCAACCAGTGGTTTGTCAGGACGTTTTCGGGGACGCTGGTTGGCTCTTCTTCGGGGATGCCGTCTTCGTCGAACGCATAGCCGATATCCATGCCCCCAGTGAGTTGATTGTGAATCTGTGGGCGTGGCCGGCGCAGATGATTGGCATCGGCGTCGGTGGTCCCGGCGGATCGGAAGGCATCGCCGTCCATGTCTTCACCGCTAGGGATGATGATGAAATCGCTGAGTTCGTCAGCGTTCAGGATGAGTTCTGGCCGCTTTTTGGGGTCGTTCCAGAGGTTCATGGGAGTGACCCAACTGCGGCGGTCTTCGCGGGTGACGAGATCGTGATTCATGAAGTTCTGGGCGACCTCGCTGGCCGTGAGGTCCGTTCCCGTCGCCTCGTTTCGGGGCGCTGTCTCGCCAACGACATGGTAGTACACGCCATCGAGCGGGTCGAACAGCGGTTTGAGTGACCCAAGGGCTTCGTCTGCAGCAGCCATACTGCCATCCTTCAGCGGAGTGGCTGTGTCCGGGTCAGGGGTGAACTCCTCGTAGGGGGTAAACGAAACCGCACGGACGTTCGCGTTGAACGTTTTTTTCGGGCGCTTGTTTTCGATGAGTTTGATCCGGCGGTACTCGTACGCTTTCAGGTCCCTGTCTTCGTCGGTTTCGTAGCCACCGAGGACGTACTTTTCGAGCCAAGGCTGGCTAAAGTCGCCACTCCGAATGCTCTGTTTTCGGTCCTGTGCTTCATCGCTCCAGTCGCGTCGGGCCTGGAAGACGACTTGGAATGCGGTCGGCACTTCGGCGTCTTCAAGATGCTCGAACAGGGTTTCGATGGTTTCCGGTGACTCGACGTCGTTTTCTTCGTTGTTTTCGGATTCGTATTCTGGATTGGATTCAGTCGCGGTCTTGAGGGTGGTCATCCAGTCTTTGATGGTTTCTTCTTGTCCGTACCACCGCGTTGCCTTGGGGTGGGTGTAGTCCACTGCTGGACGGGCAAATACGTCGTTGCCGTCCGGTGTCAGGGTCGGGCCGTCGAGGGTGACATCGGCAACTTGGTTCTTTTTGTGGTCGGTTTCGATGACGTGGGGGCCGGCGTCTGTTGCAGGGTTGACGAGGATCGTCCCCGACACTTCGTCGTTATCGACCTCGAGGGGAACCTTCTGATCGCGAGTAGAGTGGTCGTCGTCCTCGTCGTCGCCGGACTCGTCATTGTCACGGTTGAACAGTCCGTGTCCGCCCTTCCCTGTGCTGTCCGGTTCGCCATCTTCATTTTTGCCATCTTCATTTTCGCTTTCGGTTTTAGGAACCATCCGGTGCGGGTCAAAGGGAAAGAGTGGTTCTTTCGCGTCTTCGGAGCTTACTGGTTGGCCGGCAGTCACAGGGCTGTTGTCGTTGGATACAGCTGGCTCTGCCCCCTCCGATCGAAGGTTGGCTTTTTTCTCATCGCTAGTGGTTCCACCGTCCGCTGTCTGTTCTGTCCCTCGTGGTTGACTGGCAACTCCGGCACCATCGGCGTTGGATTTCCTGTGCCTTTCCTGTCCAACGGGTTTGATTACCTCTATCTTGCCGAGGGCGAAGTCTTTGACCAGCGGGTGGTATCGGTCCCAGTTTTCGGCGTCTTCGACAGGTTTGGCTTCTGTGGGGTCGAGTGCCTTGATCGGCTCTTGTCCTGCAACAGCGCCGTCAAGTTCGCCACCCCACTGGAGTTCTTCTGAGACCTCTTCGGGGCTGACGTGTAGTTGGCCAGCAAAGAGCCGTGCAACGAATTCTTCTTTGTCCATTCTGATGGGGCGGATGAGTTTCTTGCCGATATCGAGATGGACTTTCTCGATGTCGAAGGACTCAGGATAGATCGCATGGAGGCGGCTGCCCAGCGTCTTCATCTTCCCGTCAGCGGTGTAGTAAAGTTCAACAGGCTCGTCTTCCCCGGTAGACAGCGGGAGAAAGGTGAATTTTACCTTGTCACCGCTTTTGTCCTCGAAGAAGATCGAAAAGAGGCCGTCGTTCTCTTCGTCTTGGGAGAGGGATTTCCGGAGGTCGGTGAGGCTGGTCAGGTGCGCGTCGATATCTGCATTTGTTTCGCTGTCTGTCGACGGCGTAACCTTGTAGTATTCTCTGAGGGTGGGACCGCCGTCATCTGAGGGCGTATCGCTCATGGTAATTCAAGTAGTTACATATGAGCATCGGTGATTTTTATCATATTCGATATTTGTCTACTAAGTAGCGAATATTTAGCTAAAATGAAAAATAATAATGCAGAAAATACACTTCAGAGACTCTTAAAAGCCATTTTATTCATCCTCGACATAGCTGCCACTGATTATTAGAATAGATAATATTCTGCTGGACGAGAGTAAAATCCAGCATCAACATTCGCTGTCCTGAGGGTGTCATACAACTCTTCACAAGTCTTATTTTCGATCAGAATGAGTTGGAACGTCTGCTCAGTAAGTGTGCCCACTGAGTAGATAATTCATATTTAGCAGTCCTGAACGCAATTATCTTGGGAACTGGCCTATGGCTCCCTAAAATATAGACTAAAACGGTACCGAGGCCACACCGAAAACAGATGTACGTCCGTACTCTTTGAGCCTTGACTGGGGGCAGATCTACGTATCAACTGCATTAGATATGTAGTCCGCTGACCGGTTGGAACCAAGAGACAGAACGGTTCTACCGCCTGCCGGTATCCTCTGAAACGATGTGTCGGTGACTGCATCTGACCTTGGCATACATCTGATAATATAGGAATTACACTGCAAGTACTCAATTTAACCTTATCTGCGCTGCCTAAGCCTATTTCACGCCGTTTGGGCTGCGGCGGCAAAAGATAGCCCTACCAACAATGTGCTGATGACCACCCCGGGAATGAATGGGAAAGTACCGGTCAGGACAGCGGCTGAGAGGCCCATTACTATCATCCCAAGCATTGCCCCGATGACCTCTCCTCGTGGCAAAAGCCCGGACAAGTCGCGCTTAAGAATACTCATATTAATCTCATTTCAAATAATCCGAATAAATATTTTTCTAATCTGTCTGGCGGCTGTTCTCTGACAATTTTACTCCTTGCACTACCTGTACTGCTCATTGGCGGATCAGACTCACCAGTTTCGGGGAACTATCGTCAGCTACCCAATCCACCCGCCGATCTCGCCCTCCTCACTGTCTGCCGGAGCATTGTCTGCTGTCTTCGGAGCGGAGTCAAACGGCCGTTCAACGAGACGCGGCACTCCGTCATCGTATGTCCGGTTGGGGCGTTTTACACAGCCGAACGTCACGATGGGGCTACACTCAACGCAAGAGTGTGTCGCTCCGTCGAAGCCGTTGATTGTCACCGACCAGAAGATGACGCTTGCGAGCCGATACGTCTCCGCTGCTGGTCGACGAGTACTGGCAGACCGGCAGAACGGAACCTGCAGATATCAATCACTCAGAATCGACGAGACCTGCAAGCCACTCAGGAACTGGAACAATGGGAGACGACACAACTGCTGATTCAGCCGACTTGCCCAGATATGTGAGTCGTGCAGTCACTGAACTCTCTGTTGGGAGTTGCTGCTCAAGCAGCCACGCATAGAACGCTACCTGCAGCCGATGCTGTTTCCTAGTTTCCTGCTCAATTGAACTGTGTGTGAGTTTTAGCTCGTCAACAACCCACTGTCCATCGGACTGAACAGAGACGATGTCTGCTCGATTTTGGGTTTCTATCTCGATACCATCTATCTCAAGCACGGTATGAATCGGTTCCTCGACGTACTGGGTCTGGGCTTGCTGGATCTCCTTCCACGTATCGCTGGTAGCAAACTGTGGACAAATACGATCACTGAGATACGTCTGAATCGAAGCCCGCATTGCAGGCGTAATCCGAGAATCCGAGGCCGTAACGCTCCGAGCTAGAATCTCTGGGAGCGGTCGATCAAACGACCGGAGGCTCGCGGTAGACACGTTCTGCGAGACAGCACGTGTGAGTACCTGATGTGTGATTTCTCCAAGTTGTTCTCGCTCGATCCCATCCGGAAGGCCTGCGTCTATTGACTCACTTCGAGTAGAGACGCTCTCTCCTCTCTCATCTAGGATATATTGCGCCTTTGAACCAATCGCGTTAGCGGTGAGTTGGTACACTGATGTTCCGTTCACATATCGGCTTGTCCATCCGGTCTTGGTTTTAGCTGGGACGTGAGCACTCCGGGGCGTTGGCTGTTGGCCCTCGCTCGATTTTCGCTCTGGCAACGCGACGTCGTTCACACCGACAGTGAGTGCCGCTTCTTTCTCAGCGTTGGACACTGGGGCCTCGTATATACCTGCTGATGAGTTCTCTTCAAACGAGAGTGCGTCAGCCAGCGTTGCTATCCACGACGTTTCAACACCGTTATGTCGGCGTTCATAGGGTAGTGAGAGGACGAGATGGTCGCGTGCTCTCGTGAGAGCAACGTACAGGACTCGCCACTGTTCTGCACAGTATCGCTGACTGATCCTACTGAGCGATGGAGGGCCAGCAATGCGACCGTCACTCCAGTAGTCACTCGCCCACCGAAGTGATCCATAGTCCGTCGTCGCAGGCCCTTGGTCATCTGACTGTGTGAGCGGTGTTCGAGAGACTGTCTCTGGCGGCGCAAGCGCCAGTGTATCGCCGAGTGCAAGAAACGTGTCAGTATGCGGGCCCCGAAAATTCACGGAGCCGCTCGCATCTGCGAGACAGACAACGCTGTCTTCGTCGCCTTTCATATTGTGGATCGTCCGAAACACGATGTCGTACTCGTCTTGATTTGGCACGGGGTGGACGAGGCCGTCTTTTGGCTCCGCAACATAGCTGTTCAGAATCTGAGCGAGTTCACTGAGTGAATATCTTTCATCGCCTTCCCAGTCTTCGATCGAGTAGAGAAGTGCATCGCAGGCTGCCAGACGTCGTTCAGGATCTGGTACTTGACCAAATGGGTCTGCACGCAAGCCAAGCATCTCGATGATCTCTTCGGCAACGAGCGACCCTGGATCACTCGTGTGCCGAGCACGCCGCCGCGCAAGAGCCACGAGCCCGGCTAGGAATCCGTCTTCAGTGGCTGCTTGTCGATCAGAATCACCACGTTCTGCCACGGCATCGATTTGATACCCGGCATCCTCGAATAACGCAGTGCTCTCGGACGAAAGCGGGAGACACTCGGACTCAACGAGGCGACGGGTGCGTTCGGGGTCATATGGCTCAACCAGCCACCAGACGACTCGACAGATGAGTTTGATCAGCGGGTTCTCGAAGAGGTGAGTACTCGCATTGACGACAGAGAACCCCTGGTTTGTCAGCTGCTCCGCCAGCTCATCCATATTCGAGCGAGTGGCGAACAGGACTGTCACGGTGTCATGTCCGAATGTACCATCTGTAAGTCCGCCAGCGAGATAATTCGCCACTGGCGTCTTTTCTGTCTTGAACCAGTCTGGAGTACCAGGCGCCCCTTCTGGCTGTGTGTATCCCGCAATATGGACTGCAGGGTCTGCTGTCCCACTTCGCGTCGGCTCGAGCGAGGAATAGTCGGTGTTCGCCGAGACAGCGTCGACACCGCCTCCACGGGCTGGGTCTGTGAACACGTCTCCGAAGATCGTATCCACAGCTGCTGCGATGTCCGGGCGCATCCGGTAGGTGCGAGACCCAGAGTAGGACCGATGCTCTGTCCATTCCGTCTCGAAGTATTCACCACGCTTGAAGCCCGTCACAAACTGCTCTGGCCGTGCATTCCGCCAGACGTAGATGCACTGATCGACATCGCCAGCCATCAGCACCCGTGTCTCGTCGGTAACAAACGGCGCTAGCGCATCGTGCTGTGCAATCGAGATATCTTGCGCTTCGTCGATGAGCAGCGATTGGAACTTGGCAGTATATCGCGCTTTTACGCGGGCTCGGTATTCTTCCGACGCACTCTCGTCGGCGCCGGCTATGTCCTCCAGCGGGTTGTCGAAGTATTCAGCGATCCAGTAAGCGATGTCAGCGTGCGAAACAACACCCTGATCACGACACGCAGCATCGTACGCACGCTCGTACCCTTCGAGAACAGTGCAAAACTCTTCGATACAGGTGAGCCACTCTTCATAGCACTCTTGGTCGTCCTTGACAGCCTCGTTCGTTTCCTCATCTGTTTCAGGCGGTTGTTGGGCTGCAAAGTCGGTGGCAACGTCGTCGTCGTAGAATGTGCGTATGTCTCCAAGGAGGTCTGCAAGCGTCTCTGGTGGCCCACTTGGATACACATCGGTGACGGTGTCTCGAAGCCGGGCTTCGAAGTCGTCGATCGAGAGCCGCCGATCGCGCTTTTTCGCTCTCGCGTCCTCGAGAAGGGTATGAAGGCGGTCGTCCGACTCGTCGTCCGAATCGGCAGCAGTCGGATACGCAGTATCGAGCCGTGTACACTGGTCAGAATAGGCATCATCTTGACGGACCGACGCTATGCAGTTCTGTCGAAGGAGCGAGAGCTGCGACGCGTTCCCGACGCTCGGCATGCCATCAAAGCCAAGTTCAGACGCAATATCCTCGAATATCCCACGGAGTACGCTGTCTATCGTCCCGATGTGGTCTGTCATCTGAAGGCGACGTTTGAGCCGGTCTGCCGTCTCGGGCGATATCTGGACAGGATACGTTCCATCCGTATCCTCAGCAAACGCATCAAGCGCGTCTCTGATGCCTGGTTCGATGCTCGCTGCATCCTCACGTGAAAACGAGATCACACAGAGTTGTTGTTCGGGACACCGGTCGCCGGCAGCATCAGCCCGAACAAGGGCCTCTGCGGCGATCTGGTTGAGCGTCGTGGATTTCCCAAATCCTGGATTGCAATCCAGAGCGAAGAAGCCAGCGTCGTGCTGAAAATAGTCCTCACGGACAGCAGCCTGTTTCCCCTTCATCGGGGGAACAGTCTTACTCATTCATTTCCCCCGTCTGTGCTGACGTTCTCTGGAATCGACTTCCGAATCCGGTCAGGTAAGATGACATCTTGCCCCAACAGCTCGCGATACGCGTCTTCACTGAGTGTCGTTGTCGAGAGGTTCTCCAGCAGTGGTGACCGCTGATAGCTGACCCCTTTCACATCTTCGGTAAACCGAGTCACGATCATGTGATTCGTCGCCGTCCGAACTGCGTCGACTGCGTGGTCGTACTCGCGTTCTTCAGTCCACGCACCTCTGACACCAAGGGTGCGTGCCTCGGGTGACTCGCCGTCTGTGACGGCCGTCTGGACTTCCACCGGGAATTCGCCGTGGGGTTGCTGCGGCCATTCACCGTCGACGAACCCGAGTGCGATGACGAATGGATACGACCGTAACCACGTATCAGTTGCATCGAGTACATCGAGTCGCTCAGCGTTCTCGTGTTCCCGGCGGCCTGGGCGAGCTGTTGCGATCGTCTCGATCACCTCCAGAACTGACGACCATGACGACTCGATCTGGTGTCGGTCACGCCAGTCGGCGTATTTTGCACGAGCCTCGCGTAGCAAGTGATCAGAATCAGTATCCCCGGCGACGCGCTGTATGGCCCGGGCAGCACGTGACGTCTCAGTATATGCTACTGTATCGTTTTCCTCGATGTGTGGAAGAACAACAGTCTCAAACCCATCCAGAACTGGGCCAAGCGTAGCGAGAATATCATCTGGTTCCGGCGCAGATCGATGGCGCTGGCACCAATCAAGATAGCTCTCGAAGCGACGCTGGACCTTTTGACTAATCGACGTCGTCATGGCAATAGTGTCACGCCACTGATCCAGCGTTCCGGAATAGTCCGTGCCGACGCCCTGCCGGATTTCACTAAGCTCAGCAGGTGTAAGCGGTGTAACGCTCTCATCTCCCTCCGCGTTATCCTCCGTGACGAGCCACTGACATTCCAGTGGCCGGAACATGGTCTCGGCATCGATAGTGCCGGCAGACGCAGCGGCAAGCACTGAACAGGTCTCAGCCACGACTCGATACGGGAGCGATCGCTTCAGCTCTAGTTGCGTCCAAAACGAGAGATGACGTCCGTATGTGTTCGACGCACGGGTCAAATCACGTTCGTACTTGTCGATATCACGAGCAACGATCGCGATATCACTCACGGAGACGCCCTCTCGAAGCAGCCCCTCACAAACCGCGAGTGCAGCCCTCGCCTCCTCAGCCCGTGTTGCGGCCACGATCTCCGTTGCTGGCGTAGTCCGGAACTCATCGATCTGCAAGCGCTCAATCGAATCTGACGAACTCGGAGTACTACTACCGTCCAGTCGCGACTGAAGTCGGCTGGCAATCCGCGGGCCAGTGCGTGCACGGAGATAGAGATGGACGGTACTCGACGTCTCGCGACCGATCGCTGTCAGAAACGCGAGCAGCGGCGTCCCCAACGTACTAATTCCGACGACGTTGACCCGCTCAATCCCAGCGTACTCTTTCTGCCAAGCATCCCCTCCTGTGTTTGTTACGACTTCAGTGCCCGCCTCTAACACCGCCTCTGTGGAGATGTATTCCTCGACGCGGTCGCGAAGTTGCTCCTCGAGACTGCTGATGCCCGTCAGAAGGTCAAGTGCATCCAGACGAGCAACGCCGTCAAGCTCAGCACAGACCGTCTCAAGTGCGGAACGGCGTGTTGAATGATGGCCTGTGAGTAGCGACAGCTCTTCTCGCGCTGCTTCGATCCGATCCAACTGGGTTGTAAGTGACGTTCCAAAGACACGAGATAATCGAGACACATCTCCAGACGGAGACTCCAACAGATCTTTGAGCACCCGAAGGCGATCCATTCGATCAAGAACCGCCGGATCTGATTCCTCCGGTGATGAAAGAAGCTCGGTCGCCACGGCTGCTGGCGTGAGCAATGCAAGTGAACTTCGCGGCTGATTTTTATCGGCAATCACTCGTTTCAGGTTTCGCCGATGAAACTGTTCAGGGGCAAGAACAATATCTGTCGGCTGCTGGGCACGGCGAGCGCGGTTTATCAACTCCTCTTCTCCACAAATATGGATATTTTCTACGTCAACGGGCGACTTTGAATGGAGGTGGCTACTCATACTCTCTAGTTTTGTGAACGTAACTCAGTACAAGCGCGCATGGTATAGAAACTGGTGTGAGTACATACCTTTTTATCAGCAAGCCGGCTACTATTGTGTGCACACAACACTGGCGCTCCACGCCATCTCTTTTGGGACGCACGCTTACTCATCCAGTAGCCACCTCGCTACGCAGAGCCGCTAGTACAATTGCAATCTCAAACGCTTGTTTACGACACTTTCAGAGGTTGCGACCCTGATTGACTTACTATTCTCTGATATTCGTCAGCAGTTCGCTTCAATGCCAGCCACTAGCCGCTTGTCAAGGAACCGTTCTCGGAGTGTCCTGTCGTTGCTGATACTTCCGAGGAGTTGTCGAACGCGGTCGGGTGACTGCAAGAGATTATATCGGTTGACAAGGGCAGTTGCAGGTCGTGTTCCAACTGGCCGGTCCGTGACTGCCGCATCGCGAAGCGCGAGGCGAATGACCTGCAGGTCGTGGCGAGAGTCAAAGCCCCACGCTGCCGCTCGCTCTTCGAGTTCGGTATCGTAGGTGTCGAAGCCGATGATATTGTGACACTCCCGACAGAGACAGACCCCCTGATCAGGGTCATGTGACCAGTGGTGATAGTCTAGATTCCCGCCGACGAGTGCTGAGTCGCGTTCAAGATTAGTCCGCGTACGTCGACACAGCGGACAGGTAACCTCCCAGTCCCACCCGAAGGCTGCAGTTTTCGTCGCGAACCGTTCGGTATACTCGTCGGTGCGTGGTTCGCCCTTGCTGTTGGTGATCCCGCTCCAGAGCCAGTCGTCCCAGAAGTGCTGAATCATCGTCGTGAGGGTCGCGGGTTCGACAATCTGGAGATAAGCTGCGTCAACGCCAACAGCACACCACGTCCGTAAGTCGATGTCACACTGTGTGCATGCAGTATCGAAGTACGGGACGACACCTGGGAGGCCTCGTTCATACAGTGTGACTGCCTCACTACAGTTCGGACAACAGATTGCGACGGGAACATCCAACAGCGGGGACTGCTCGTCGGCTTGAGACAACACCTGGGCACGGTCGCCATACGGTTGCTCAGTCGAACGCGTAAGGGTCGTCCCGTCGAAGAGGTCGTCCAGATCAGTTGTCGATGTGGTCTGGGTCATACGCCTACGTCCGTCTGTCGCTCTGTCTTCGGTGTCTGATCTGGCTGGCTCAGTTGCAGATTCTCGATAGGCTCAGTGTCGATGGTCTGCCAGCCAACGCCGCAGCGACGCTAGTCAACCCGCCACATTGTCTCCTTCCCACGACAAGCGAGATATCGAATACGCCGCGGCTGGTCGTTGGCGTCCTGCTCAAACGAAAGGACCAGAACGGTGTTTAGGTTCTGTTCGGGGCGATCTACTGGTGGTGATTTAGTTCGTGTCATACTGTGTGTGAGAAGAGCTGGCACCAGCAAGCATTGTACTCGGGACCGACGCCGGCGTGCTCACTGCTGACTCTCCTCGGTCTTGCTCGGATGCACGAATACAATTCGACGCAACCCAACACAGAGAGCCTTTAGCCGGCTAGAATTTGTCCATTCGCTGCAGCCAAACGAACGGTATCTGGGGCTCGTGGCGAATTCGATGTTGACCGCCTGCCGCCGGACGCGGAACCGTACGCGACTGTCTTGTCTCTCCATCCACGCTTCGAGGTTGACGGCCGGGCTGGGACATTGACTGAAAGCGATCAGTCAACGGGGTCGCCGCTAGTAGAAGCCCAAAGTGGGAGTGAGGAACTCGATGAGACCGAGCGCGAAGAGCCGGATCTGGACGTGTATGCAGACGCATTACTGCTGATTGACGCCCTCGAACGTCACGACCTGACGACGCTCGAAGCTGTCGACACGCCCGCACTCGTGAGCATTTACACCCTGCTATCGGACGTCCAGCGCAATGCAAACGACCTCCGGACAGACGTTCGGAGCGTCTTGCTTGACCGACTACATCACGACCAGCCGGTTTCTGGACAGTTTGGCTCCGTCCAGCGGACTACGCGTCGGAACCGGTCGCTCAAAGACGACGAGCTGGTGTTGAACGCGTTCGAGGCCGCCGGCATCGAACGCGAACGGTTGACTACGGTCGACTCCAGCAAAGTCGACGACGCACTTGCGGTGACCGACCTTTCTGAGTCCGATGTCTACGATATCGAACCGAGCGAGTACGTTCGCAAGGCCGATGTGGACGAGCAAGAGAAAGAAACGCGCCTGCAAGGACTGAAAGACCAACTTGAGGCGACCGAGGGCGACGAAGCTGACGAACTCCGTAACGAAATCGAAGCGCTCGAAGACCGGATCGCTGAACTGACCGAATTTCGATCGGGTCGGTCATTTCACGAATCATCAGCCGGCGGGTAGAGTGACCACCGCCTACAACGGTTATATCAATCGTCGTCTGCGAGTGTCTCCGACGCGTCCTCTAGCGCTTCTATCGCGTCCTCCAACTCCTCGGAAACGTCGGCGTCGTCCGCTTCCTGCTTGGCAAGTCGGGTCTGTTTGATCGCTTCTTTCACTCTGCCTGTCACTCCCATGCATTATCAATCAACCATCGATCACAAAAATCTCTAGGGTCCCTTTCGGTTGAAATTTGCTTTGCGAGACGTGCCCGGACACGAGAGCCAGCCCATTCAGTGACACAGAGCGCGAGCGGTTCGGGACTGAGAGGACCCAGCCTGTCGGCTGTCGAAGCTGAGAGCTAATGTCCGCGCCCCTACTGCCAGACAGAGTGCAGACCAGTGCAATACACTGGAGTTTCGCGAGTGTCCTTACCGCACCCACTTTCGGCCTACCGCATACCCAGCACCCAACGCGAGACCAACGAGGTGTCCGATGACATCTGCGTTTCCAGTGGGAAAGAATCCAACAGACTGACCGAGCAGGTACATACCAAAGCCGAGCGGGAACAGGAGTGCCGCACCCTGCCAATACGCGCGCAGTGCCTCGTACTGAACAGGCCCATATTCGCTCGTATCCAGTTCCAGTCCCTCTCGATGTGCGAGAGACAGGTGTGCCCCGTAGAAGCCCACGAACGCGAGTGCGCCGCCACTAGCACCTAACGTACTCTGTCCGGTCACAGCTGAACTGACCGTCACTGCCACCAGCGCCGCCGCGACGAAGAACCACAGCACCTCGATGCAACTCATATGCTGCTCGCTCTCGCCGGCGAACAGCCAGAGGAAGGCAACGTTTCCAAGTAGATGCGTCACGTTGGGTGGGAGATCATGTGATATAATTGCCAAAACGAGCCCCGGCGATAGCGCTGGGAACGAGGCCGTCGTGAACAGCCACTGCCACTGCTCGACTGTCCAGCCGAGATAGAGTGTCCCGATCTGGAGGCCGTACCACAGCAGGATAGTCAGTATCAGTGACTGCGTGGCACGCCGCTTCCTGAACGTGAGTCGGCGGTAGAGCTCGTCAGCGAGCGGCAGCTTCGGTAGCGCCCCAAGATGCTTCATCGAGACGTTACACCCAGCCATCCGGCAGTCGCTCTCCATGGCTCTGGACTAACTCGAGGAACGGTTCGATCTCAGCGAACCGAGGCCCTTGACTAATCTCATAGGTCTGCTCATCCAACACGATGTAGCCAGCGTCGGCCAATTTTGGGAGGTGGAGATGGATATATTCGGCGTGGATCGGCACCCCAGTGTTTGACTCATCGGTTCGGACTTCTGTGAAGTGGACTGTCTCCGTCGGTTCCGTGGCAGCTAAGCCCGTCAAGACCCGGCGGCGAGGTTTCGCTTTGAGACACTCACAGAGTGTGTCCCAAGGATTGTGTCCAGTCATGGCTACACTCCCTCCAGTGCCGCGGCCACCATCACAGTGATAATCAGCCCTGCGAGAAACGTAGCTGACAGCCACGAGAAGCCGGTTACTGCGGATAGATGATACTGCATCTCAACTACCGCTGTCGCCAGTGGGCTGGCAAGGATGACTGCAATGAACGCCCCAAGTACGTACTGCCTATCAATCTGCCCGCGCTGCCGGTTCTGGTCAGTATACGATACCCTCGCAATCGGTGTGCAGCGGTCTGCACTATCTTCGGTAGCTTCCATCGACACCTTTGCCGACAATGGCAGGGGATAAAAACCGGGACAACCGTTTTAGGTCTTCTACCGTGGTTTTATGGCTATCAAGAGGGCCCTGTATCAGCGTCAACCCATACTTCTTGCCTTTATTACCCAGGTTGTCTAACCGAAGCGTATGGCGCGAGTCCCGTCGGCGTTCGCTGATGAATTCGACGCCAAAGGAGACCGGTTTTTCGCGATTGCCGAGTTGCTGTACGCCAACCCCGACCGGCAATACACCCAGCAGGAACTCGCCGAGCGATTCGACTGCTCAACGACGACGATCAGTAATCACACCGGTGAAATGAGTGAGTGGCTCGACCGTCGGGACAGCCAGACCACCTACGCCTGGGACGTCGACGTCCACGATCCAGGCCACACGGAGACCACTATGGCTGTCCAACGGTTCTATGCCGACCTCTGGAGTCTCCTGAAAAAACACTCTCGGACTGGCCCAGGGGCGTTCGCCCTTTTTGGGTTCATAATGCTTCTCACCGGTAGCGTCGTATTCTCCGTGTATGGAGCGTTCACAGTCGGTCTCCTTTCAGAGTCGGCGCTCCCGGAAAG
This sequence comes from Haloarcula sp. R1-2, assembly GCF_011627385.1. Taxonomy (NCBI): domain Archaea; kingdom Methanobacteriati; phylum Methanobacteriota; class Halobacteria; order Halobacteriales; family Haloarculaceae; genus Haloarcula; species Haloarcula sp. R1-2. Next base: position 63,837 of record NZ_JAANTG010000007.1, on the reverse strand, counting down.
GGCCTATCTGGGTATTGCCATCGGGTGTGTACTCACCGGCATCATTGTGACACTCTGCTCACCGTATATGGCCTGGGTAAGCGGATTCCTGTGGCCACGGCTGCCTGAGGTCCCGTTTGGGAAGGACAAATGATGATAGTCATTACGGACTGTCAAAACCCAGTCACTCCGCTTGATTAGTCCTGGCCGGGCTCGTCGGTATCAGACTCTCATACGAATGGAAAGCAGTATATAAGACCTCAGTGACATCCTCTATTACGCCGTCGAGTTCAGAGAGATTATCCAAGACTGACAACGATATACTCAACCAGTCTCTTTCCCGTCGTATATACGTTGGTTCAACGCAGACTACCCTTTAGGACGGTGTGAGGAGATCATCCATCTTTGCGAGATTCCATAGCGACCAGTGCTCGTCGAGTTGGTCTTCAAGTCCTTCAACGAACCCACTCTTTGAGAACAGTGCGAAGCACTCCTCCCGATCATCTGGCCCCCATCTAACGGTCTCTGCTTTTGCCTGCAGGTCATTGACGAGCTCCGTCCCGACTGGCTCCGATGTCCACTTGCACTCGGCGAACAAGATTCGGTTATCGTTCGGTGCGAGCCCCACAATATTGACTTCGTCTTCCCCGTACCACCACCGCCCGACCTCTGAGTACGGTTCGAATTCACCGCGTCGAATCCCCTCCCACACGGCTTCCTGACACACGTCCTCGAATGCAGTGGCGACGTGCATTGGAAGATCAGGGGCGATCGTACCGTCGTAGACGATATCCGGTGCTTCTTCGATACTGGAGCGGTTCGGCTCAACGTACCGAAACCAGAACCGAAGGAACTCGTCAGCGACGCGGTACCGTGACCGCTTCGACTTCTTTCCGGACGCTGTCACAGGGACTTCCCGATCGATCAGTCGGAGTTGCCGCAACGTCTGTAGATACTTCGATAACGGACCGGCATCGATTCCCGTCGCTCCTGATATCTCGTTCGGCGTCGTGTGCCCCAGCGCCACCGCTTCGAGAATACTCATGTACCGCGCGGGATTCCGGAGTTCCGTCCGAAGCAAAAACTCCGGCTCGTTGTACAGTACTGCTGACGGCGATAGCACCTGTGACCGGACGTTCTCCGCGAGCGACCGTCCGTAATCGAACAGCGTGAGATACATCGGCGTCCCACCGGTAATCGCGTACGATCGAATCGCGTCCGCGATCTCGTAGTCGATGACCTCACGAGCCTGCTGAAATGAGAACGGCTGCACGTCGAGTTGCCCCGTACGACGACCATACAATGGGCTCTCATGGCCGAGTACCTCAGATTCCATCGTACTCACACTAGACCCACAGAGAACCAGCATCGAATCGGTCTCTTGTAGTTGTTCGTCGACAAATCCCTGTACGTAGGATGGGACTGAGTCGTTCTCCGAGACAAGATACGGGAACTCGTCGATCACAACCACTACCTCCTCAGAACGGAGTTTCTCCCCGAGGTAGTCGAAGGCCTCGTCCCACCCGTCGATCCGTGGAGTCCGATCGTCGAAGAACGCTGCAATCTGGTCGATGAACTTCTCGCGCTGCCGATGCTCGGCTTCCTGCGCCGCGAGAAAGTAAATATGCGGCCGATCAGTACAGAACTCCTTCAGCAACTCCGTCTTGCCGACACGTCGACGCCCGTAGACGACGAATATGTCCGAGCCAGGCGAGTCAAACGCAGCTGAAAGCGCATCAAGCTCCTCTCTCCGGTCATAGAAAGTCATACTTTGAATAATGATTACTACGATAATGACTTACGTGTTTTGGCGCGACGCTTCAATTGTATGTCCCTAAAGGGTCACACAGTCGATTCGGCAGCAGATTTCGTCGGCGCAACATATTGTCCACCACTACTACGACCACGAGTGTAAACACCGGTAGCTTGTCCTCGGCATAGCTTCTGCGACCACGGTTTCGAGAGGCCAGACGAGGACGATTCTCGCGTCACTTTGCCCGCTACTCTAGAACAACAGCTCTACGTGGCCAATGACCTGCTTCCGAAGAGCGTTCTGGGAATTTTTGAGTGGGTTTACTGGAAAGTTATGGAATGCTCCGCTACACCCTCTGATTACTCGTGTCGAAGGCCGCACTTAGTTTGTCCCGCATGAACTCCCGGCGGAGTTCTCGCTTTCGCTCGTCGGTCAGATAGTCCTCGAAGACCACCTTCGCGCTTGCACTCCCCTGTTCGTCCGCGATATCTTGGACGTGGCCCAGCAGGTCCTCAGTGGTTCGTGAGTAGGCGTCGTACCAGAACCGCCGACCCATGTGTGGCTTCCGGGCGACGCCGTCGATCTCCTCGGGCACGCCGGCCCTGTCGGCGAGGTCGTGGAACCAACCCGCGATCGTCGTCCCGTCGACGTGGCCGGTGTTCGAACGCTCTGACGGAAACAGGTAGCCATCGACGCGGGAGAGATGTCGACGGGCCACGTCCTCGCCGAAGACGATGGCGACGGTGCCCGGCCCGTTCTTTCGCTCGTCGAACTGGATGTACGGGTCATCCGCGTCGAGATGGAGCTGGTCCTGGTGCAGCGCCGCTACCTCGCCGGCCCGTAGGCCCCAACCGGCGAGTGCGACGACGAGCATCCGGTCGCGGCTGGTGATTGCCACGTCGAACATCGCCCGGACGTGCTCTGGATCGAGAGCGACAGGGTCCGTGTCCGACGAGCGGGACCATGAAAACCAGTCCCCCGCGCCGTTGGTGGGGTTGACTGTCGCCACTCGGCGCTCCACGAGCCAGCCATACCACGTCCGGATTGCATCGTGGACACGCGCGATGGTGGACTCAGCGTACTCGCCGGACATGTAGGCGAAGGTGTCCCGGCAGCGGTCGACGGCTTCGGTCTCCGTGATGTCGCTGTCGGCGTCGACGGGCGAGAGGAGATCATCGGTTCCGTGGCGTTCTCGGTAGGACCGAGCGTAGCGAGCGAGCCGATACCGGATGGTCTCGCGGGTGCTATCGGTCCAGTCATCTGCGGCCGATTGCTTGGCATCGAGATACTCCTGAAAGGACTCGCGTGTTTCGTCGTGTTCGATATCCCAGTCGTACCCGCTGGATTCAGTGTCGTACTCGAGTGTGTTCTCCCAGAACGTAGCGAAGGTCGTGTCGTGGTACTCTTTCAGCGCGTACGTGAGCCCGCGGAAGCCGTTGTTCGAGAGCCACTCGTAGGATGGCCTGTCGGTTTCGGGGTCGTACCCGTCCCGCCGCAGCGCCGGCACGACGACGGCCTCGTACGCGTCGGCGAGCTGGGCCTCGGTGAGCAGCGTCCAGGGCACGTCGTCCGCGGAGTGCCACGGCTTCGTCCGCTCAATCCCGGGGGAACCCTCGTGCTTTCCGGGTTCTGAATCTGAATCAGCCGATTTCGGCATACAGAGCTAAACACACTAAAAACTGATAGTTCTGTTGCCACAGCAGACCCAAGACAGACTTACAGCTCTACGGTGGTCTGGCAAATATTGCTTTAAACTGCATATCGCTGTATGGAATGTCCATAGATTCTTTCTGACAGGAATCGCCTCTAGAGATAGTCAGGCGTTCGAAAACAATCGGTTCGCTATTTCATCCCGTAGCCCATCTTCCGCAACTCGTCTGCAACTGTCCGAGAGTCTTCGTTGGCAGCCAGAACAATGGCTTCGAGTACGTCGATTTTGTAGACCGACTCAGTCTCGAAGGTTTCCTCCATCGCATCCACGACGTCCTCGACGTGCTCTTCGGCTTCCTCCCGTAAGAAGAGATTAGCATGACTGCGGCCGTCTTGGACGCCATCGCGGCGGTACTTGTACGGGAGTGAATCGCTGGGTTGGCTTGTCTCCGAACTCGTGTCGGATTCCGTCTTCGTATCCGTCGCGATGGATTCAGTTTCGGCTTCGACTTCAGACGATTCGGATCCCTCAGTGTCCTCTTCTTCGTCGAAGTCGTCCTCAAACGGAGAGCCAGCACCGGACTTCATGCGTCGAACGCCTCCTCGATCTCCGCGGCGAGTTCGTCGTACTTTTCGAGCGTTTCATGCTCCCGGTCAGGAACACGACGAACGCCCTCCTCGCCGTCCTTGTACGCATTTTCAACGACCTGATAGGCAGTGGCCTGTGCGTCCCACATCTCCTGCATCAGCGACTCACGCTTCCGGAACACCGCCGGAACGTCGTATTTGACATCCTCTTGCAGCGTTTCGAGATGTTGCTGCTGACCTGTCGTGTCGCCGAACGCGACCGGAACCACTCCCAGTACGCCAACTTCGATGTCGAGATTGTTCTCCAAGCCGTCGACGAGTTGCTCTAGGCCGTCGATACTGAGCGAGCCCTTACCCGAAAGTTCGACTGGTATCAGGACCGTTTGCGTGACCATGACCGCGTTGTACAGTCCCTGGCCCTCGGAGGCCTGCGGGTCGCAGATTATCGCGTCGTACTCTTCGTGGATGCCGTTGCGGCCGAGTAGCTGGTAGAGTTGCTCCTCTTCGACCCACTCGACATCAGGATTCATTTGCTCCTCGGTCTCTTTGGCGCGACGCATCGCCGTGTCCAAGCCCGAGAGCATATTGTGGGCTGGGATGATATCCAGATTGTCGACGCCCGTGTCCTCTCGAATGAGGTCCTTGAAGGGGCCTTTCGCTCGTCCGACCATATGCCGGACGATGTTGTCAGCTTCGCCGTCATCGCGATCGCCATCGACGCCGAAGACGTAGGAGAGTGAGGCCTCCTGTGGGTCAAGGTCGATAACCAGTGTCTTGAGTCCGTTAGACGCGTGGGCGTGTGCGAGATTCGCTGCGGTCGTCGTTTTGCCGACGCCGCCAGCCTCGCTATACACCGTATATGCCAGCATGTGTTATACCTGTGTGTTGCTATTACTAATAATTACCGTGAGTTACTAATGCTTGTTAGTAGTGTATATTAGTAATAGTAGCAATTAGTGTTAGTAATATACGTTATTAGCACTTGGTAGTACTGCTTGGAAGTGATGGGGTGTGAACACATTGATCACAGGGCGTCTGGCTAACCAACACAAACCGCTAATAGCCCGCCAAAAGCCCTATTTTGCCGATTGTGTTGGTTAGCGTATGAGCGACGAAGACTGCACCCACCAAGCCCTGTCGGCGTTGGAGCGTATCGACGTCGAGGCGCTTGACCAGAACACTCGTGAGGTCCACGACGACGCGGTCGCCGTCGACACGCCCGAAGAATGGGCCGACGACGCGGGGGAGTGGGATGAGAAGATCGAGGTACCCTACGAACAGGCCGAGATTCCGCGCTCGAAGGGCACACTGACAGTGAAGACTATAGATGATCGAGAGAATAACCACCGCAACCCGAACCCAGCCACCGTCCAGATCTGCACTAAGCGTGAACAGGATATCAGTCGTTCATCCTGACGCTATTCGTCGAGGAACCCATCGAGATCCCTAGCGGGTGAGTGAAACCCAGCCTCGTCGATCCAGCGTTTAAGATACGTGTCTGCGGTCGTTGCTGTAATGCGATCAGCCTCAACAGAACGGACAAGCAACCCAATCGAGCCAGTTAGTTCGATGCCCCGTTGATTCGCAGTCGCACGTGCATCACCATCATCGGTGATCACCGTTCCAGCAACGTCATCTGCAACTGCCAGTTCTTGAGCCTCACCCGGGTCAAGCGTTTCCAAGAGAGACTGCTCGATTTGGTGTGCCTCCGCTGATGGCTCAACGACAGGAATATTTTCTTCAAGCGCAGTTACTGCGTGTTCGAGATAGCGATGTGTTTCAACTCCTTCGGTGAGTTCCATCTGGACAGCAGGAACCGTGACGAGTCGTGGCAGATCCACTATTAGTTCGATATGATCCACCTGGGCGAAGTTCGATAACACAGTTGTATTGAGAACGGTCGCGTTAGCAGGCGCACCTGTCATTCGAGATTCCGAGCCACGTCTATTTCATCGCGTGCGGCGTCCATGTCCTCCGGTCCAAATCGAAGTTCAACGCCCTCCTCGAGAAGGATGTCTCGCATCTCGAAGCGGTTAAACCCAGCAAGCCGAGCAGCAGTCCCGAGCGTAATTCGCTCCTCTTCATACAATGAGACAGCAGCCGCAACCCGTGCATTCTCGTGTTCTTCGAAGTATTCACGGAGTACATGGCGGATTGCGTCGCTCTTATTTTCGAAGATGCCCGCTTTGACCGCCCCCTCCATGAGGTCCGTTAGATCATCCGGAATGGTGGCAGTGGTTCGAGACATGGCTTACTAGCTTCTAACTTTGCATACATTATATGAATTGCGGCGGAGTGCCAGTAGCCTATCATCGCGAGCACGAGACCCATGCGATACCAGTTAGACCAAGATCTGGTTGTGTACCGACTTGTCCATTAGTCGTAACAGACATCCCCGATTTACACTCGAAACCCGGTGTGTGGCCGGCAGATTGATACACTTGCCAGGGCCGTTATTCAAGTACAGCCACGCATAAATGCCACCAGCGGCAGAAGTGCCTATCAACGCTAAGTGATGAACTTTCACTTGCATTCTGGTACCAGTATAAGCGTCACTGACGACTCAGCAGCTATTATGTGTCCTCCGTGGGATGTGTAGGTTCTGTCAACGCTGATATTTATTAAACAGTCCAGCAGGTCCACCTGCTCAGTACCGGTGTCTTGGTCTAACGCTACGCTTGTCACAGGACAATACAATTCTTATATTTCCACCAGTCTAACACTTATCCGATGACCTCGACTACAGATGAAGTGATCTCGGTACTCCAGAGCGCGTACTTAGAAGAATTGGAGACAGTCATGAATTACAGGACTAATTCGATTGTTCTCGATGGTGTTCGAGCGCAAGAGATCAAAGAGAGTCTCGAAGAGGATATTCTAGAAGAACTCACACATGCAGAGTTACTGGGACAGCGACTCAAACAACTGGACGCTCGACCACCTGGATCCGCCGAGTTTACTGCCCAGCAGGAAAGTCTGCAACCCCCTGAGGATTCGACTGATGTTCTGGCAGTCATCAGGGGCGTTCTCGACGCTGAAGAAGACGCGATTTCGACGTATAGACAATTAGTGGATCTTGCACGTGAGGCTGACGACCCGGTTACGGAGGACTTGGCAGTAGAAATTCTCGGGGACGAGGAAGCCCACCGGACGGAATTTCGTGGATTCGAGAAGGAGTATAGCGAAAACTGAAACAATAGTTGCGGTGTTTCGGTATCTCTCTCGCTCAAAGTGAGAGTGGTATTGGTTTGTCGTACGACAACCACGTAGCTATGGGTGTACGGTCGTAATACACAACCGGCCTGTGGAGGTCCCTGACAACCAAGTCCTAGACCTGCCACTGACGACTCTATGGAAAGCTAACCGATGCCTCAATGTGCCACCTGTGGTCATCACGTATCCGAACAGTTCCAGCGTGTGTTCAGTGATACAAAGGGAGAAGTCTACGCGTGTCCGAACTGTTCGGCGAACGCAGGTATTGGGGAAGCGACCCAAGAACGACGTGTGAGCCAGTCAGAATAGGGACCGTACTCTGGAACCGATTACTTCCTCGAGATATAGGACTCAACGAGGCTAGCCTCCGCTTTTCGCAGCCTGTACGAAACCGTTGAGCGTGGCCAATCGAGTTCCGCTGCAAGCTCATCAAGGGTCGTTTCGCGTGGGGTTTCGTAATATCCCTCTTCGGCGGCCAGTTCAAGCACTCGGCTCTGTTCAGGCCGAATAGAAACTGAGTCAAACAGCGTGAGCAACGGCCCAGTCGCGTCACTCACGTGGTCGAAGTGAAAAGACAATCCGTCTTGGAGCAGACCGCCTAACGTGTCGTACAGCATACCGACTTTTTTATCGTCCTCCATAAGGATGCGCCAGCGTTCAGTGTCCCCTTCACGGATAATCTCGAAGAGGAGTGCCCCGGTTATATACCGGTTAGTGATAGTCGGGATTGAATCGCAGTGGACGAGATTTTCAAAATAGCTGTAGACGAGGCTTCGCTGTGGGCTGTTTTCCAGTACGTCACAGTAGTGACGGCCACCACAGGCGCGGTCACTGATACTCAACTGATTGTACGTCGACCCTGTCAACAGTGCTGTCGCTTGTTCGACGAGTGAGGTGGGACCGGTTATGCGGTCTAACCGCCAGAGCTGCGCGTTTCCCATCGAACAGAGGAACGTCGTGGAACGGGCTTCCGGTGTCTCGATGAACAGGTCCATCAACTCGTCAGTGTTGGCTTCGTACCGGATTTCGAAGACGAACTCCCGCATCTACTGTAATTTACGCATCAACGGTACAGTCAATTTCGGTTCGAATCGGACCGCTATCCATGTCGGTATGCTGGAGAGTGGGCACGCTGGTTCCGATTACTTGTCGTAGGACAACGAAAAGCTCAGGACGTCATGGTAACAAAGGTTGAATATGAGTAATACCACTGCTGATGGCTCTCTGCCGTGGTTTGTCAAAGTCGTCATAGCTGTCGCACTCATGGTCGTTCTATTCATCATCGGTATCGATCTGCTCACGTTCGCTGCAGCGTGGTAGCCAAACAAGGCTGACCGCGTAGGTCACAGTCTGACAGTTAGTTCTTGGCTGATGATTGTCGGCTACCAAGGCTAGAGTTATGTGGACAGGTCAGATGTTCTTAAATAGACCAGCTCCGCCGCTGGCAATGGTGAGTTGCATATGAATGCACGGCTGAGTGGAACTATACAGTCTGTGAGAAATGCTGTCGTTACTCCCGCGTGGCTCGAAGAACACCTCGACGAGGCCGAATCTGAGTCCCATGAACTACGCTTAGTGGAGGTAGACCTCAACACAGCGTTCTACGAGCAGGGGCACATTCCAGGTGCGGTCTGTATCGACTGGCAGCAACAGTTACAGCACGCGACTCGGCGGGATATCCCGTCGGAAACCGCGTTAGCTAACCTGCTCGGTGCGCGTGGCATCACAGAGGATTCGACGCTAGTCTTGTACGGTGATAACTCGAACTGGTTTGCAGCCCATCTGTACTGGATGCTTTCGTACTACGGCCACGAAGAGATGTACCTACTAGACGGAGGGCGGGAACACTGGCTTGAGTCGGGCCGGCCGACAACGACTGCTGTGCCGTCCTATCCGACACAGTCATATCGCACACGTGGCCCGTTTGAACACGTCAGAGCTTATCGTAGCGCTGTCAAACGGGCTCTGTCAAAGCCAACAAAACTTGTCGATGTCCGGTTACCAGAAGAATACGACGGCACTATCCTTGCCCCGCCTGGAATGACGGAATCGGCCCGGCGGGGCGGTCACATCCCCGGCGCGAAGAACATCGTGTGGTCAGAGAACCTCCAGTCTAACGGGCGGTTCAAATCTCCCGAGACACTGGCGGAGCTCTACCGAAATCGAGGCATCGATAGAGACAGCGATGTCATCGTCTACTGTCGCATCGGCGAGCGGTCGTCATTGACGTGGTTCGTACTGTCCGAGTTGCTCGACTACCCGTCCGTCCGTAACTACGATGGTGCGTGGACAGAGTGGGGGAATCTCATCGGTGTCCCGATTGCAACAGGCTCAGACTAACGGAGACCATTTCGGTAGCATGATACTATTGTCATAGGCCAACCGGATAACTAAGCCACGGAGGACGCGACTATTTGCTATGCTTTCGATGCCTGCCTCGCGATTGCCCCTCGTCGGGCTACTTGCGATTCCATTCGTAGCCGCGTTCGTTATCGCCCTCGAACCAGTTGCTTTCTTGGCAATTATCAATACGGTACTCATCGTTATCGCTGTCCGCCTCATGTTTGGATCAGACGATCTCGACACGCTTGAGCGCGAGTGGTCTCGGATACGATGATGGCCGGCACCCACGGGACAGGCGTTATCACTGGTGACGTTAGTCTCGTTGTCTTCGCCATCGTTGGTTTGCTCGGTGGGGCGCACTGTCTAGGGATGTGTGGGCCACTTGTCACACTGTACGCCGACCAGCTAGGGGATGACGGGCCAGTAAAGTGGACCGAAATCCGCCAGCACCTGCTGTTCAATTTCGGACGGACGGCGAGTTATGCGCTATTGGGGGGACTCATGGGACTGCTCGGTACCGTCATCTACGACACTGCAGCAGTCTTCGCACTGGCCGACACCCTTCGGGCAGTCGCCGGAATGGCTGTTGGTGGGTTTATTATCGTGACCGGGGGCATGTATCTCCGAACCGGGACAACCGCCGGTGCTATCGCTAGTCTTGGTTCAGGGTCGTTATTCTGGCGTCTGAGCACACGGCTTCACCAGCACATCGACCAATGGGTCGGCGGTCCGCGTATCATCGCGTTGGGTGCGGTTCACGGCATACTCCCGTGTCCACTTCTTTATCCGGCGTTTCTGTACGCCTTCGCTATCGGTTCGCCGGCCTACGGTGCGCTCGCACTGTCGGTGCTCGGACTGGGCACTATCCCCGCAGTGTTTGGGTACGGTGTTGCGTTCAACTCGATGTCGCCGCGGTTTCAGTCTAGGCTACATCGCACACTTGGGGCCGTATTCCTCGTCCTGGGATATTTGCCGCTCTCGCACGGACTGATGATCTTTGGTATCGAACTCCCTCATCCATCGATTCCGATATATCAACCGTTGGGGTGATTCAGTGAGCGACTAGCCGCTCGTGGAGTGCTGACACCGGATTCGTCACACGCTGCTTCGGTGGTCAAGGCCATTGGGCAGCATCGCTAATATCCCGTCTAAGGCAACGATGGCCGTCCTGATAGTGACGAATAGCCTGCTAGCCGTGCTCGACTCGTCAGACGCTGTCGGCTACTACGATACCTCGGCGCCGTGGCCAGCAGACAGGAGCCGTCGAGTTGTCCTGTGACAAGTGAGAATACAACTCTATCGGGTCGATTCAGACGAAACAGCATGGATACTAACAAGATGCAATCAGGCACTAACAGGTCGATACCCGACCGCAACGGATTGCTTGGTTGTCGGCGCGTCCGTAGCGCGATTCTCCGAGGGGCGGCGTCAGTGGCTGCACTTGGGTTCGCCGGCACTGCAAGCGCGCAGGAAGCGAGTGGGGGTGCCGTTGGCGGTGGCAGTGGCTCCGGGCTGTTCGTAACGGCGGTGGCACTGGGGCTCACTGGACTCACCATCGGCGCGGTCTACCTCCTTAGCTGGCGAGACAGGCCAGAGCAGTCGTTTTCTCCCGCAACAGCCACTGAAGACCGAGTCGCCAATCAGCACACTGGACAAATGTTTGAGTCCAACGTCGCACAACATGAGACCGAGTCAGTCGCCCACGACGCATTCGACCCAGTCGGGACCGGACTGTTACTCGTGATGTATTTCGTCATCATTTCGCTGATGTGGCTGTTCATGTACTTCGTCGAATTCCTCGGTAACGGGCCATCGGTGGTGGGATAATATGCACGTCCACAGATTCGAACGGCTGTGGCTGGTGGCCGCGCTCGCGATGATTGTCCTGTTCATCGGAACTGTGACCTATGGCGCTGTCGGCGCCGGCTACGGGATGGTTGATGACACTGGTGGCCAGGTTGACCCCACAGACGCCACGGCCAGCGAGAACTTCCGAGAACCGGGTGTGTACAACGGCAGCGAACCGGGCCACTACGACGTGTATATCGAAGCGAAGCAGTTCCTGTTCGTTCCCGGGACGAGCGACCCAGTCCGCGTTCCCGCAAACAGCACCGTCACGTTCCACGTGACGAGCACAGACGTGGTCCACGGCTTCGAGGTCGTCGGCACGAATATCAACACCATGGCTGTTCCTGGGCAGGTGGCGACGATTACGGTAGAGTTCGACGACCCCGGTCAGTACGGGCTCGTCTGCAACGAGTACTGCGGGAGCGGCCACCACACGATGGAAGGGTCGCTGGAGGTTGTCCCACCCGGGCAATTCAACAAGAGTGAGGTGAACTGAGATGGCACATCCACACCGGTCAGAGCAGCCACAGGCGTACGAGGCAGACGAGACATCTCTCAAAGACCGGCTCGCTTTCATCGACCGGTACCCCAACGCCGCACGCATCACCCGTCTCTGCATGGGCGTTTCGTTTACTGCATTGACTATCGGTGCTCTCTTGGGGATCGTTCAGGCGCTCCACCGGACGAACGTCTTCCGTGGAGTCATCAGCTCGGCTGACTACTACTCTGTGCTGACGGGCCACGGCGTTCTGCTCGCGCTGTTTTTCACGATATTCTTCCTGACCGGAATTTTCACTTGGGGGACCAGCAGAAGCCTCGGCATGGGATTACCGTCACCGGGGTTCTCACTGGGGTGGTTTCTCCTCATGCTCTCGGGTGCAGTGATGACTGCTACAGCCATCTTCGGTGGGTTGGTCGGCCAGATTCCGTTCTCGGCCGACGTCCTGTACACGTTCTACGCCCCGTTGCAGGCCCATCCACTGTTCTACGCAGGGCTGGCAGCCTGGCTCGTGGGGACGTGGCTTGCCGGGGCAGACTGGATACGCACCTACTACCACTGGCGACAAGACAACCCCAACGAGCGCATCCCACTGCAGATGTTCATGATTATGACGACGATGCTGATGTGGTACATCGCCACGCTCGGCGTCGCCGTTGAGGTACTCGTCTTTCTCTTGCCGCTGTCCCTGGGTCTCATCGACAGTGTCGACCCGCTACTCACAAGAACGTTGTTCTGGTTTTTCGGCCACCCCGTCGTCTACTTCTGGTTGATGCCGGCCTATTTCGCATGGTACACTGTCCTTCCGAAGCTCTCTGGCGGGCGTTTGTTCAGTGATCCGCTAGCTCGCGTCGTCTTTATTCTCTTTCTCATCCTCTCGACGCCGGTCGGCTTCCATCACCAGTACGCCGACCCTGGCGTGCCAGAAGGGTTCAAGTTCATCGCAATGACCAACACGATGTTCCTGTTGCTCCCGAGTTTCCTCACCGCCTTCACCGTCGTCGCGAGCATGGAGTACGGCGCTCGCCAGCGAGGTGGCACGGGCTATCTGAGATGGCTGAAGGCGCTTCCGTGGGGGAACCCCGCCTTCGCCGGCTGTGCGCTGGCCGGGATGATGTTCGCCGCCGGGGGCTTCTCGGGCATCATCAATGCCGGGATGAACATCAACTCGCTCATCCACAACACGTTGTGGGTCCCTGGGCACTTCCACCTCACCGTCGGGACGGCAAGTGCCCTGACGATGATGGCGATTAGCTACTGGCTCTACCCACAGATTACCGGCAAGCGCCTGCAGTTCTACGGCGTCGCCCAGATACAGCCGTACATCTGGTTCATCGGGATGGGGCTGATGTCCAACGCGATGCACCGAGCGGGGCTGGCCGGCGTCCCCCGACGGACCGCCGAACCGCAGTACCAGCAGTTCGACTTCGCGCCGGTACTGGGCTCGATGCCAGAGATGCGTCTCCAGATTGCTATCGGCGGGACGCTACTGACGCTTGGAGCGCTCATGTTCGTCCTCGTGATGGTCGGAACGTGGCTGGCCGAGCGTGGCCGGGGTCGGTTGCGCGTCGACAGCCACCTCCCCGAACCCATCTCCGGACCTTCGGACAGCCCACGGGTGCTCGACAACGTCAAACTCTGGTTCCTCATCGCCGTTGTCCTTGTTGCCATCGCCTATGGATTCCCAATCTACTCTATGGTTGCCGACGGCGCGTTCAACCCCGCGGCCCCACCATTCCCCGTGTGAACTACCCTACCTACTTCACTTGGGGGCAATGGTCCTGATCGCTATTTTGGGATGGCTTTCGTGTGGACTCACGCGCTACGCCCCAGACGAGATGGGACGTTCAAGCTCCTAGTTATCACAGGGTTTGAATTGCTCAACAGTCTCTCGAAGAGGTGCAGCCAAACTCTCGGGCGTGTCAGGCTTGATTACGGCGGTACGACGGTACTCCACAGGATTTCAAATATATGATTGTGGTCACTCATTGGGAGCAGGTATGCAACAAATATGATGAGTGGTCAGTACTGGGTCGCCTTCGGGTCACAGGCTGCAGGCTCGTTCGCACGGCCAGTGAAGCTTCGCTCTATGCCCCTACTCTCAATCCTATTCGCTTGTATTTCTGCCGAAAATGTGTGCAGCAGGGGGGCGATTCTTCTATACCTCTGTCCTGAACCTCGGTATCGAAGCAGCCAGCCTGAGCGGTGGTGATGCGCTCTACGAGACCGTCAAGCGCGACAGAGATCCCAGAGGCTGACCTGCCGGTGGTCCCCGCCGATAACTGGGACGGAGTGACCGTTGTCACTCGACAAGACAGGATATAGGATTTTCTGGCGTGAACATGTCTGTATGCCCCTACGCACTACGGTCAAACGCCGGGTTCTGGGCTGTCGTCTCTGTCTGCCGGCGCTGTTCACCGCCGGTATCGCCACCGCCGCTATCGTTATCGGCTTGCTAACTGGTGACATGGTGACGGCGCTCGGTGCGTTCCTGTTGGTCCCGAGTGCGATACTACTCTTTGCGATCGGTCTCAAACGGGAGACTACTGCATTATCGGACCATCGAACGCACTGATCTGCCGGAATTGAACCGGGTCGAAGCCAGACTTACGCGCCCGCTCTGAGTGGTGTCAGGATCTTTAGGGTCAGCACCCTTGCCTTGTGGGGCGTCTCCGTGATTGCTCACAGGATGGTCGTCCGTACCGAGATCAATCCGATCAAGCAGGCGATCAGAGACTTCAACCAGTGCGACTCCAGTCAAGAGGCCGCCAATCATCAGCGTCGGAAGCCCCCCAGCGGTGTACTGCAGTCCCTCGCAAATCAGCCCGAATAGCGACGCTGCCACCATGATGCCGGACGCAATGCCCCAGAGCGCGACGTTCCAACGGTCGCTAAACTCGTCAATAAAGAAGAACGGGATCGCTCCCAGCCCAGTGGCTACCGCAGTGACTAGACCGGCAACGAATACGAGTCCAATGTGGCTAACGAGTATCATACTAACTTTTACCCCTATGAACAAAAGAATGTTCCTAAAAGCCAAAACATTTTTTGGCTAGACTAAAATATGCAGAAAATCTCGACTGTCTATATCTGGGCGGAACAGAGCCGGTGAGGCTGAATGTCCAGTCAGCACGCCACTGCGTGAATGAGCCGCGAACTGTGACAACGATGTCACTACTTACCGACTCTCGGCGATACGTTGCTGTACCAACTTGTCCACGTTGTACAGCAGCGCTCCCACGGAAGCAAGCACAGTCGCAAGATAGACGATTAGCTGTGGTGGGCCGGAGGCCGCCCCGCCCAGCGCCGCGCCGGCAAAGCCGACGACAATGACCTCAATCCAAGTGACAAAGACACGCGACAACAGCATAGTCCCGGCCACGGTCAGTACGCCTCCTCAGGCGTGATGGGACCGCTGAAAGCCGAGTACAGCACTACGAAGTACACCGCCACCAGCGGGAGCAGCAGCGACGCACCGATAGTCATCAGATTCAGTGGCAGTGTCGAGACGATAGCTCCACGAACTGTCGTGCCCGTCGCCGGGTCGATGGCGGGATACATGAGTCTCGCGACGACAGCGACGAGACCGTAGGTCATAGCCGCTGCCGCGCCGAGTGCCCGCAGGCTTTGCTCGCGCCGAAGCGCGACGGTGTAGCCAACCGCCAATCCAATCGAGAGCATGACGAGGGCCACAATCGCCGGAGAGAGAAGCGCCGAGAGGCCGTCTGGAAGCCGTATCCCGAGTACCCCAAGCGTGGCGACCACAGCAAGCAGGTAGCCCGCCGCCGCCGCCGTCCCATAGGTCGTCACCGAATCGGGGAGCTGTGCTCGTCCCTTCAGTTGCAGGAACGCTGCCCCTGAGACGACCGTCAGCAGCGTTAGCGTGACGCCGACGATGAGGCCGACTAGCGTCAGCGATCTAGTGGCCCCGACGAGCCAGTTGCCGGCAAACACACCCAGCAGGAACGGTGCGAGGACGCTGCCAGCGACGAACGCCCGCCCCCACCACCGCTGCCACGCCGCGTCGTGGCGCTGTTCGTACATCTCCGGGGCGAGCCCGCGTAGGATGAGCGCGCCAAGGATACCGAACATCAACAGGTAGTGGCGACTGAACAGGCCAGCATACGCCGGGGGGAACGCGGCAAAGAGAGCGCCGCCGAAGACCACTAGCCACACTTCGTTGCCGTCCCAGAAGGGGCCAATAGCCGCCAGCACTGTCTCGCGTTCGTCGTCAGTCTCCAGGAGCGCGAATATCGCGCCGGCCCCGAAGTCGAACCCATCGAGAAAGAGGAACGTCGCGAGCATGGTAAACACTAGCCCGAACCACAGCTCCGGCAGTGGGAGCCCAAACAGCGGGCCGGCAGCAAGCGAATCGACGCTAATCATCGTCGACCGCCCCGGGGGTCGGCTGGCTCGGACTCGGACCCGAGTCAGGAGTCCGCGTATCGTTCTTGACCGACCGGAGTTCGTCATTGCCCGGGGGCCCGTTCCGGATGATGCGCCAGATGACGTAGGTGTACAGACCCAGTAACGTGGTGTAGACTCCGATGAACCCAACAAGAGTGATAGTCGCCTCAGTCCCGGTCAAGCCCGGAGAGACGCCCGCGCTGGTTTTCATCACATCCTGAATCACCCACGGTTGGCGGCCGACCTCTGTGACTATCCAACCAAGTTCGACAGCGAGAATCCCGAGCAGAGACGACCCCATCAACGCTTTGTGCAGGAGACCGTCCTCGAGCAGTTGGCCCTTGTACCATCGGTAGCCGCCCCAGAACGCCAGCAGGATGAACCAGAACCCGAGTCCGACCATCGCACGGAAGGCCCAGAAGACGATAGCGACAGGCGGGGCCTCTGTGTCAAAAGAATTCAACCCACGTATCTCGGCTGTCGGATCACCTCCGCTGGCCAGCCACGAGGCCCCGCCTGGAATACCGATGCCGAACAGTTCCTTTGCTCGCGGGTTCAGGAAGCCGTCGATGCTCGTTGGTACGGCAAAGATGTATTCGGGGACGTACGACTCAGTCTCCCAGACAGCCTCCATCGCGGCGAACTTCTGCGGTTGGGTCTCTGCGACGTGGCGGCCGTACATATCGCCATGCAGTACCTGTAGCGGTGCGGTGATGAGCAGCGCGACGAGACCGATTTTTAGCGTCGCCTCCCAGAACTGTGGATTCTCTACGGGGTAGCCCCAAACGTGGTGGCGGAACACAAAGTAGGCACCGACACCGGCCATGAACAGCGCTACTGACTCGACGGCCGCATTCTGCATGTGGACGAACATGTATCCAAAGCGGGGATTGAGATACGCCGCCAGCGGGTCGACGAGGTGGACAGCCATTTGGCCGTTCTCGGTGACGAGTTCGTAGCCACGCGGCGTCTGCATCCAGGAGTTTGCGATGAGAATCCACACTGCCGACAGCCACGTCCCCAGGCCAACGGCCACGCTGGAGACGAAATAGAGTTTGTCGCCGACCCGGTCACGGCCGAAGACGAACACGCCAAGGAAGGTAGCCTCAAGCATGAACGCCATCATCCCCTCGACGGCCAGCGGGCCGCCGAACAGTTCACCGGCCGCCGTCGCGAACGCGGCGAAGTTCGTCCCGAACTCGAACTCGAGAACGATGCCGGTAACCGTACCGACAACGAAAGATATGGCGAAAATCTTGGTCCAGAACCGACGCAACTGCTCGTATATCGGCTCGTCAGTCCGGATATCTCTCCACGTGAAATAAATGAGAAACGGGGCGAGTCCCATGCTCATCACCGGGAAGATGATGTGGACGATGGTCGTGACTGCGAACTGGAGCCGACTTGCAATGACTGGGTCGATCATGATGTGAAACCGTGTGGTCGCGGAGCTGCCGTATATCGGAATGTAATCGAGCGAAAGCCTTAGATTCAGTTTTGTCGTAAGACAAGGGAGCGATTTACTGGTGGAATCGCCTGTATCCTGATATGGACACTCGGTGGGCGGTATTCGCACTCGTGGTGGTCCTGACAGCGGTCATGATCGTCCGGGGAATCGTCGGTATCCAGAACGGCGAGTTCGGCACCGTCGGGCGACAGTTCGGAGTCGGTGCTATCGTGTTCGCTTTCGGAGTCGCGCTCGTCAGGTATTGGGATCGAGTTGGCCGCTAGTCCCAAGCTAAGAGCCGTCAGATAGACTTGATAGCCACTTGCCGTAACCAAACGCTGCGTTGAGACATGTGCGTACAACAGGTATCACCGACAAACAGGCCAGACGGTCAGCAACCGATACATCTCGTCTGTGAGGGCGTCGGCAGCACGCATCCGGTATACGTAGCGACAACTCGGCCCGCTGTCGTTGCGTGTCATCTGTTCCCGTCTGAGTGTGGGCGAGCAGATAATTTAATAGTGTATAATAATCCCAAGTCTATGGAAAGTCAGACGAACGATACGACCATGGCGGCGAGTGGACGGGATGACCAGTCAGTCGCGGTATCGTCTGACGACAAAGACGAGCAGCGCGAGGACAAGGACCACCTGGACGGCCTTGTCGACGTAGCCGACGAGCGTGTAGTTGCCGGCCTTGATCACGACCCATAGCGGTATCTGGATGGCTGTGTAGGGTATCGCCGCGATGGCGAGGGCGTCCCTGCGGACGCCGCGGACGTACAGCGCCGCCCCTCCGAGAAATCCCAGTCCGGCGAGTACGAGCGGCGGCGCGCCCTCGACGACACCCGGATAAATGTGAGTCACCGCGGTGATACCGACCAGCACGACGATCCCCTTTTCAAGCGTCGATAACGACGTTGTCGGGCGGTCAGCCGACCGGGACTGTGTCTCTACCATGTCGAGTAGAAGACCCGAGACAAATATATAGCTGTGGTTGGCACACGCCAACGGCCAACTTCTCCCCTATTGTATTGTGACAACTAAACATTTTTGTGTCGATGGTCGATTCTCCCTACGTACGGCGTCCGTCGCTATGGGGCCGGGCGGCATACCGGTAGCGCGCGTCGAGACACCGCCTCAGAACAATGATACGGAGACTCCTCGAGACACTGAAAGCCAACCTCATCTACGTCGTCGTCGGTGCGCTGGTCACCGGACTCGCTGCCGGCCAGGTGGCGGGTGAGAGCACTCGGGGACTGTTACAGACGGCCGTTGTCCCAGTGCTGTTTCTGATGATATATCCGATGATGATCAACATCGATCTGGATGAGATACGCAACCTGCGGGCACACGCGCGGCCCGTAGCGCTCAGTCTGGTGGTGAACTTCCTGTTTACGGTGTCACGCGCCACTTTCGGTTTCGATGGTTGCGTGTTTGTAGAAAAGCGTGCAACGCAGGGCATCAACGGGGTGCCGGTCGGTAGATACCCGCCTATAGGATTCTACAGGTATTCCTATAGGAACCTATAGCCCGCGTGTAGCGTGGTCTTGCTTGGCTTTCCGGGCAGTTTCCATATTATCGGGTGCGGCCTCCCGAAGCCCGAGGCGGAGGGCAAGACGAAGGACCTCGCTCCGATCGGGCGGCTCGGTCCCGCCGAGGTCAAGCTCCTCGCGAAGGGCCTCGCCGTACGCCTGGAGGTGTTCGGGGTGGTCCTCCAGCGCGGCCATGCGCGCCGCAATATCGCCGTCCCACACGGACACCGTCTTTTGACGCCCACCCTCGTCGGTTTCCTCCAGGTACTCGACCATGCTCTCGCGGAGGTCCTCGTACACATCCGCCCCGGCGGCCTCGTCGAGGCGATCGCCGTGGTCGGTCGCTTCCCGGAGTTGGTCGAGGTCCGGGTCGTCGCTCATTGTTCTGCTTCTTGATCGTGAATAAAGATGTCCGCAGCGTTACCGTCAGTGGCCGCCTATTGGGCGTCTGCGGCGGGCGGGTTGGAAAAGGACCACAATCGTCGTTGTCTTCCCCGCTGTCAGGACTGGGCTATTCGCGAGTCACGACATGCTGCTAATGCCGATACTACAAGACTCTGCGCTAGAGTTTCAGCGTCAGAAACTCGGCTTGGGGCTTCAATACATACTGGCCGGTATGTATGGACAGCCGCCGGTCGGAGGCGGTCCCCGAAAAGTATCCGACACACCTGCCCACCATCGGCCCCGCCCGTTCCCCGCTTGGGGCTGGAGCCCACCGAGTGCCCTCTGACATGCCCTCCTCACACGCTCCATTCCCCATACTCTCCTCTTTCGCTTCACTAAACCTCTAGAACCTGCCGCGCTCTCGCCGTCAGTTGTATTTAATTACCCATCTGTGACGACGCTACACTGACACTAGTAAACTCAATCTGTGCTCCGCCACTGGGGCTCTCTGCTATGGTTGCATCCCAGTCATGGGCGTCAGCAATCTGCTTGACGATTGAGAGTCCGAATCCGGTACCGCTTCTTGTGCTTGTATAGCCGTCAGTGAAAATCTGGTCACGTTCTACTGGATCAATTCCCGGTCCGTCGTCGCTAACGAAGAATCCATTTGTAAGTGTACCAACTGTGACTGTCACGTCTGTACCAGCGTGAGTCACTGCATTGGCAAAGAGATTCTCAAGAAGTTGGCGGACGCGTCCTGAGTCAGCCTCAAACTCCATATCGTCATTTATCATCAGTTCAGCATCAGCGGTCTCCAGAACGTCCCAGCAGTCATCAGCGAGTGATGCAAGCGAAACCATCTCTGTGTCGTCGATTAGTTGTCCCTCTTGGGCGAGCATGAGCACATCATCAATGAGTGTCTCCATCCGGTCAAGTGCCCTATAGCCCCGGTCAAGATGGTTGACATCAGTCGTTTTGCGAACGCCATCAAGTGTCCCTCGTAAGACCTGCAGTGGATTCCGGAGATCATGTGTGACAGTCTGTGCGAACTCCTCAAGCTGCTGGTTCTGTCTCGTAAGCTTCTGTGTCTGGTCACGGAGGAGTCTTTCTCGGTCAACACGCTCCAACGCTGTCTCAAGTGTCGAAGCAAGAATCCAGCCGAATCGCTTATCTGTCCTGTCAAACGCGTCTGGCGTTTTAGCTGCAAACACGAGGAGTCCGTACGACTCCAGTGGATACAATAACGCACTGCGGACCGAGATATCAGATGGGAGCGCTGGGTGGTCGCTCGCGTCGCCCACATATTCTGGTGTGCCTGAGTCGTACACATCCCACAGAAATGTACTAATAGGGTCACCATCTGCGCCATATTCAAAGCCTTCGTACGTGCTGAATTCCGCTGCGAGTGCGTCGGTCGTAGAGAGGGGGCGTAAGACTTCTTCGCGCTCGTCTTCCTGAATAAACCCAGAGAGATTCGTTCCAAGAATCTCGGCTGCAGCACCAACAGTAAGGTCAACCGTTTTATCCGCGGTCGTAGTTTGCATTAGAGCACTTGTCCGCTCTTGGAGGAGCGCAAGTCGCCGCTCTCGTTCAACACGATCAAGTGCGCTCTTTGCATTTTCCGCAAGGAGTTGTCCTAACGAGACATCACTATCATCGAAATCACCACGCTGGGTTGAGTTCGCGAGTAGAATGCCATATTCCCCAAGCGGAAGGTACAATCCGCTTCGGAACTCGCTCTCGGGATTGTATATGTTATCAGCGGTGTGGATATCGTCATACTGTCTGATTTCACCAGACTGAAACGCTTCCCAAGCAATCCCGTGGTCAAAAGTCACTAACTCATCGGTAACGCGCTGTGTTCGGTCTGACACAGCTACGGGTTTTAGCCCACCTGCCTGTTCATCGTAGAAGTGGACACCGTTCAGTTCGAAATCAAGAATAGCGTCTGCTGTGTCGCTGGTGATCTGTGCGACTTCTTGTTTCGTTTTAGCATCGTACAACTCGTGAGTCGCTTCGTGAAGCTTCTCAAGGCGGCGCTCGCGTCGGTGGCGATCGGTGATGTCTGTGAGCGAGCAAACGACACTCTCCACGGACCCTTCATTCATGACTGGTGCACCGTTCACAGCGAGTACACGCTTCTTCCCATCGGGCCACCTGATTGTGTGCTGGTCCCGCACTTGTTCGCCTTCATATAAGACACGTGCGAACGGTAATTCATCATCAGGGATTGGGTTTCCGTCTAGATCTTTGATATCCCATTCAGGATCGTTATACGCACGCTCTTCTAGTTCTGCTTGTTTTAATCCAAGAACTGTCTCAGCCCTGTCGTTCGCAAAAACAAATTGACCGTCTCGGTTGAGTTGAACTACACAACTCGGGACGGTCTTCAGGACCTGTTCGAGTCGGCGACGCTCTTGAGTTGCCTCAATCACAGTTTCGTTGGCTGTGACAGCGTTACTGATACTATCTGCTAGTAATTCATAGTCGTCGTCGGCTTCGGCCTTCTGAAGATAGTCAGAGATACCCGCAGTAACAGCGTCACCGGCAATCGACTCGCTCCCGTGCTCAGTAAACAGTATAAATGGGAGATTAGGGTAGTTACGCCGAATCTGGTCAAACAGTTCAAGTCCCGTACTGTTCGGGAGTCGATACTCTGAAACGATGCAGTCGTATTCATCATTACTGAGCGCCTGGAATGCAGGCCTCGATCCGAGAACAGTCGTGACCTCTAGCTGACTATTTACCTGTTCAAGCTGTTCAGCTGTTTTACGTGCGAACTCCAAATCTCGCTCAACGTATAACACCTGAACAGCATCATCCATAGAGTCAAATCGGATGCAGACTACTAGTATGTTGCTTCAGATGTAGCCTGAGACGAAAATATATGACGTAAACACGACACTATACAGTGGTTAAACTAGCGGATGCGTGGGACTGTTTGCTATCGGTCTGATGCCTATTGCTGGTGGCGACGAATCTCGTCGCGAACGATAGTGCGGATCTCTTGCTCTGGAATGGTTGTCTCACTGGGGATGTCAGGTTCCTCAAGCGGCTTTAGTTGTTGTACAGCGGCTTGAAGCCGGTCATCGGTAGCCTCACCATAGAAGTAGAGATCACGCCGGTCGTTGTGGAGGGACCGGAGCGTTGACTCAGCCACTGGGGTTCCATCAGCGGCTTCGGCATAGGTGTAGCCTTGCTCGACGCGCTCAAGCGCTCGTCGAACGGTCAGGAACTCGTCGGCGTTGACCCGGAGATAGCCGTCTTCGACATCGAACCCAGCTGGAGGCCGCCCAGTCCATCGGCCAGCGTCTTTCGCAGCGTCGATACCGGATTGAATCCGCCGGAGCTTCTGTTTGTGCTCGACACGCGCGAGGTCACCCATCACTCCGGCAATGAGCTGGCTCACCGCTCTATCGACAAGATCATCGTCAAGACTGATTTCGAGGCCAACCTCTAAGTCCTGAATGCCAGTTTCGTGACTGAGACAGAATTCGAGGAATTCATGGATTTCACCGGCACCGAGTCGAGACAGTCGCGAGAGTTCGTGGACGACGATAGTGTCAAGATGTCCGGCTTCGATATCTCCGCGGAGTCGTTGGTACTCGTCTCCGCGATCAGTCTCGGTCCCGCTGATGATATCTGCATACTCGTGAATCTCTGGGCCATCGTATGTGTCTTGAGCGAATGCACGCAGTTCGTCAAGCTGTCGTTGTGGGTCTTGGTCTGTTGTTGAGACACGGGCATAGATCCCGATTTTAGACATACTTTTTGCGGCGGGGGCTGAATATATAAACCACGCACTTTTTCGCGGGACCGTAGAAAGCACTTCCTTTTCATTTTGGGCGTCAGGTCGTCCTCCGCGAGGTAGCTGCGTACACGGTTGCAGGTTTGTAGGACTTGTCAGAGGGCTGTATGATTTCTTCTGTCTCTTAGCCGCATTTAATATAGAACAGTATGAAAGGGGTTGATAATGCCTAACGAATTCGTTTCTAGCCTTCACTCTGCCCTCACACAGGTTCACAACGAGATTCGCGAGGAGGGGAGCGAGTTCGACTTCCGGTACAGTCTGGTTGACCACCTCTTCACTGACGCACTCGGCTGGTCACGCACCGAAGGCGACGGCCACGTCAACTTCGAGGACGACAGGAAGGACGTCCTTTGTTTCGACGACGATGACCCGCCGTTCCCTGTTATAGTGTGCGAGACGAAACGACCGTCTCATGACATCCAGCTGGCCGATGTCGAGCAGTTGGAGACATACATGGTTGGTGTCGGGAGTGCGGAGTTCGGCATCCTGACGAACGGCCACGAGTTCCGCCTGTACGAGTACGTCCCGGACGAGCGGACCATCCGGTCGATTGATGAGTTCATGCTTGACGAGGTAGTGGGTGTTGAGCCGAGCGGGCTATCGGCCGAACAGCGCGAGGCGCTGGAGGAGTTCGAGTACCTTCGTCAAGATCGGTTCACGAACGTTGGCGACGCGGAGTACTTCCGACGGCGGGCGCGCGAAGTTCCGGTGCAGCACCAGCCCGGGACAGACGATGAGGGGTACGAGCTGTTCCTCGACGCGGTGAAGAAATCGCTGGACGAGCTGTCGAGCGCTATGAGTCGGTTCTTCGACGACTACAAGGAGCGACCGGAGGACTCGTACCCACGCGAGTTCCTCGAGACGACGTTCCCGGACTGGAAGGACTGGCGGGAGTACACGGGAAAGAGCGACGACGCAAAGAAGACGTTCTGCCGGGAGACTGCGTACATCCTGATGAACCGGGCAATGTTCGCTCGAATCGCCGAGGACAAGGAGATCGTCGGCCAGACGCGTCTTTCGGGACGCGGGATGGCGGAAGCCGTAGAGCGCGGTGACGACCGTCCGTATCTTGATGCGTTGATGGACACATACGATCGCATCGACGATCACTACGGTGACTTGTACGAGCTGGGCATCTTCGACTGGTGGTGGGTGAGCCGCGACAAGCGCCAAGGGTTCAACTCGGACGAGGAGAGCCGGCAGGAGGATCTCGAGGACGATTTGGACTACCGGCTCGGGGAGGTCTTCAAGCGCCTGAACCGGTTCGACTTCGAGTACGTCAACCGGGACATCCTCGGGCACGTCTACGAGGACTACCTGCCGCAAGAGGAACGGAAGGAACTCGGCGAGTACTACACTCCCATCGAGGTGATCCGGTACATGTTGGACGAGTCCGGGTACCGACCGGAGGAAGGGATCGGTCGGGAGAAGATCCTTGACCCGGCGTGTGGGAGTGGTGGCTTCCTGACCGAGGCGTGCGAGCGTCTGATACAGCACTACCAGCAGAAGTTCGGGAAGACGAGCGTCCATCGGCTCGACGCGGAGGAAGCGCGGACGATCTTGGAGCGGGTGGAAGAGAACATCTACGGCATCGACATCAACCCGTTTGCCGTCCACATCACCCAGATCAACCTGCTGTTCCGCACCATCGACTTGTACGACAAGGTGACGGAGCAAGACCCGTCGTACACGATGGACGGGTTCCAGATTCACGTCGCCGACACGCTGACGCCGACGCTGTTGGAGAAGCAGGAAGGGAGTATGGAGAGCGAGAGTCAACAGTCCCAGATTCAGCAGTTCGCCAACTACAACGGGCGGGCGCAGTCGTTCCTTGACGACCGGAACGAGGTTGACCGCATCAAGGACGAGGTGGAGTTCGACGTCGTGGTGGCAAACCCGCCGTACGTGCGCACGCAGAACATCAACGGGCCGAAGGACGAGTACGCGGAGCGGTACGCGTCCGTCGACAGCAAGTCGTTCGACATCTACGTGCCCTTCGTCGAGCGGGGGTTGGAGTGGTTGAAGGATGACGGCCGGCTCTCGTACATCTGCCCGAACCGCTTGCTCTCGAACGAGTACGCGGAGGACATTCGGGAACGGATCGCCGAGGAGCCGCTGGACGTGGTTGTGGACTTCAAGGACGTGGAGGTATTCGACGCCGCCACGCCCTATCCGTGCATCGTCGCGGTCAACCGGGAGAGCGTTTGGAATGATGACGCCGTTCGATGCGCTCGGTTCGCCGAGCCCCGGGACAACATCCTCGACGAAATCTTCCACAGCGACGGGTGGGAGACGCCGGAGGGAGTGGACGAGTACGACTTGTTCACCTATCCACGCGACCGGCTGGACGCCGACAATCGGAACGGCCACCTGTCGAGCTGGCCGTTGATGCCAGCGGACGAGCGCGAGGTGTACGACAAGATCATCGAGAACGGAGACTTCCGACTCGGAGAGATCACCGACTCCGTGTTTCAGGGCCTCATCACGGGATGGAACAAGGTCTTCGTCGGCGAGATCGTCGGCGACGCCGATGAGGACGGCGTGGTGCAGTTCGTCCGCGAGGGCGGTGACGAGCCGGAGCCCGTGGAGAAGTCACGTCTGCGCCGTCTGCTGAAGGGAAGCGAGATTGACCACTGGGGCGCCGACTGGGAAGGTCTCTGGTTGATCTGGCCGTACGAAGTCAGAGACGGCGACGCGAACCTGTTGCCGCAGGTCACGTTGGAGGACGAGTACCCGCACCTGTGGGACTTCTTCGAGAACCACGAGGACGAGCTGAAGGGCCGCGAGGGCGGCAAGTGGGAGGACGTCGAGCAGTGGTGGGCGTTCGGTCGGAGTCAGAACCTCGCCAAGATGGAGCCGGACAAGATTATGCTCAACATCATGAGCGACTACAACCGGTTCGCCGTCGACACCGAGGGCGAGTACTACTTCATCGGTGGCGGGAACGCGGGCGGGTACGGCGTCGATCTGATGGAGGAGTACGCGCCCCGGTCTGAGGATCACCTCTACTTCGTCGCCCTGCTCAACTCCTCGGTGCTGGAGTACTACCACAAGCACATCGCGCCGATCTTCGGCGGGAAGTACTACTCGTACAACAAGCGGTACTTGGAGCCACACCCCATCGTTCTCCCCGAGAACGCGCCCGAGGACGCGGTTGAGGACTTGGCGGACGACATCAAGGAGACACGTGAGGAGATCACGGACTTGGAGTACAAGACGGAGGACGTTCGCAACTACGCCGCCGAGTACGACCGCTCGTGGACGGTTCTTGACCTTGCGCAATCCGTCAACCTCGATGGCGACGACTACCGGCAGGGCCCGATTCGGAAGGACGTGAAGATGGACGTGCAGACCACCGACAAGGTGTATCAGGTGGTGATGAAGCGGAACCACGAGATGGAGTTCGCCGACGAGCGCGTGCGCGACTTCGTGTACGAGGTGTTGACCGCGCAGGACAAGCGGTTGACGCGCTCCGAGGTGATCAACATGAATGTGCCGCCTCGTAACGACGTGATCGAGCTGATGAACCACCACGCCGACGATCTCGCCCGCATCGAGTCGCTCCGTGAGGACTTCGAGCGCCTGCAGGACGAGCTGGACGAGCTGATCCTCGGCGACGTGTACGGGCTGGACGACGGGGAAGAGGAAGTCGTCGAGGAGTTCTTGGAAGTCTGGTAGACGGGCCGCTGCACCGCGCTAGCGCAGTGAAGCCGGGTTACATCGGCGGACGGCGGTGACCGCCGCGCCGCCTGCGGTTGCCGGAGTTCTTGATGACGTCGACGACGAGTACGAGCAGGATGGCGATGACGAGGAGAACCATCCCGATCGTGAACGCACCGCCGAGGAATAGCGAGGTGCCGACCCAGCCGACCGTGTAGACGGCGAGACCAGCCTTGTCGGCCCAGACATAGGCGGCGAGGATGGGTGCGATATAGGCGATGAAGAAGTATGTGATACCCCACGCGCTGAAGACGAAGCCGAGATCGAATACGACAGTTTCGGGGTTTAGTTGCTGCTGGATGTCAGCAAGCATCGAGAACAAGATGGTGACGTACCAGTTGATCAGGGCGAGCGCGATGCCCTCAACGAACCCGAAGATGATACCTGCTGCCGATGCGGGATGGGGGTCTTGGCCGTGCTGGACGTGGGACATTGGTTCAGTCCTCCTCTGCGTCGTCGAACATGCTCACTTCGGACGAATTGACAAGGTACACGGGCCCGTCGATGTTAATCTCCACATCGTTCTCGTCTCCGTCTACTTTGGCGAGGACTCGCTCGTCGTCGCCGCTGATATCGTAGAACTCCATCCGTTCATCGTCCCACGGCTCGATCTTGTTGCCGTCCTCGTCCGTAATCCATAGATGGTAGAACGCGGGGTTAGACCGGGCGAGCTTGTAGATGTTGACCAGCGTGTCGATGCCGGTGACGGCGAGCGTCCCTGCCATCAGCGCGAGTGAGGCCCCAGCTTCGGAGTTGGCCACCATCGCGACATTCTGCTTTCGCTCCTCTACTTCGGCGCCGTCCACTAATTCCAGCTCGGAGATGGCCTCTTCGTACTCTTCATCGGTGATCTCCTGGTCGACAAAGTTCACGTTCGCAGTGTAGGTCTCGGACATATGGAAGTTACTTGATGAGTATTATCGACTTATCCTCAAGCCGCTGTAAACTCTATATCTAGTAATGATTGAATCGGAGAACATTGTTCTTTAGCAGTCTTAAATCAACCCATCGTTGTCATCGTCGTCCTGATTGATTAGGTTAATTCCAGAGTTATCTAAATTCTTTCTGAGAGAATCTACGTTAATGTCACCTGTGTTTTGCTGAGAGTTGTTCGGTAGTTCAGGCCCATTCTGGTTCTGAACAGGAGTAGAGTCGCTATTAGCGTTCTGTAGCAATTTGTATAGTAGATAGCCTCCCCCAACAATTCCTCCGATTTTACCTGCAGATTGAAGACCTTCGAAAAACTTCTCTCCGATAGTCACCTCTCTGACCGAACTCTTTTCGTTCTCAGTGAGCTGGTCAGCCTGCTGTTTGGCCTCTTCAACCCAGTCTCCTATATTATCCCAGCCATCATCTCTCTTCCATTCGTACGTCTCAAATACCTTGGAGAGTCTCTTTACCCCATCTTTGGTTTCGATGACGAAATCTTTCAACGGGTTGGGACCTTGGAAATCCTGACCCTCGTTTTTGTCTTTCAACCGGTGAATCTTGATGCCAACTATCCCGTTACCTTGATTGACGCTCTCCTTAATCTCGTAGTTAACGTATTTCCGGCCCGCAGTTTCATTACCGATCAGAACCGCCGTTACTGAGGTACCGTGTAGCTGGTCGGCTATCCAGGACTTGATTTCTTCCTCGCTTTGCTTTTTCACTTCCTCCCAGTCTGCAGCATCTTTGAAACCAGCTGCGTCCCTCCCCTGTGTCACCCACGCATTTCTAACCGGGTTGACTCGCCACTTGTCTCTCTCGTAGTGAAAGCTGAAGAATACTCGCCGAACCATATCTTAAACTTGTAGCTTAGTTAAGTACCTACCAGTATCAAAATTCCGCCACCACAGTGAAAGTGAAAACAGGGAGAATGTTCAGTTATTAGGGAATCCATTCTAGGTTTAGAGGATGTTATCATCAATCGTTGACTCCCCCGGTTCTGATGAACCAGCCGGTCGGTGAACTTGCGTTCTGGCTAGAAGTGAAATTATAGTCTGTGTCTATTTAGCTGTTCTTTGATGATTTCCGCGTCAGAGTCCATCTCTGAACGATTCAAGTCCAATCGCGGACCTGCCAAACGAATTTCGTCTGTTTCTGACCTTGGCAACACATGAAGATGTACGTGAAACACTTCCTGGCCTGCTGCTTCCCCGTCTGCTAGCCAAAAGTTGATTCCTTCACTCTCTATCTCTGAAGCTCTGAGAGCCTCAGAGATCTTCATCCCCGTCTTGAACAGCTCTCCTCCAATTTTGTATTCCATCTCTGACAGTGAGGCTGCATGTTTTTTTGGTATTATAAGGGTGTGACCTCTGTTCATCGGCCGAAGAGTCATTATAGCCAAGGTACAGTCATTCTCATAAACAACACTTCTCGGTGCTTCGCCAGCCACGATCTCACAAAACTCACAATCAACCATTGAATGAGCGTTTCATCTAGAAGTCATTATTTGTTCCCCCACTCGATACTCGGTGTTGTTAAAGCTTTTAAATCAAAGGAGAGGGTGTCATAGAACTCTTCTCACACCGTGATGATCGTGCTTCCCGGATTGTCTCCGCGTTCGTAGTTGGTGATTGCGACGACGAGACGAAGGCACAGAGCGAGGAACACTTGTGCTCGTGCGTGAACGCGGCCTCGGGCGTGCGTTCGCCCGAGGCCGCAGTCCTTCACTGAGTCGTTAGTTCGTTCGACTCCCGTACGTCGGTTGTACGTCTCATCCAACGTGGACTGCTTCAGCTGAACGTCCTCGCCGTGTTGTTCGATACGGTCTTCGACCCTGTACTCGATGTCTTTCGGGTCGTCGGTGTTTCGCGCGTTGTACGGGGCGACTGGCACGACCCCTGCAGCCAGCAGGTGGTCGTGCCAGTCGAGTGTGTCGTAGGCGCTGTCACCAACCATCCAGATCGGTGTGGCGACGGCGAGCGCGTCACGTGTGACGCGCATCGCCGTCTCTTCTGGCGCTTGCTTACTCTCTGTGAACTCCGCCGCAATCGGGATCTTTTGTCCGGTCGAGACGATCGTGCAGCCGTAGCCGTAGTAGTACTCGTCGTCGGTTGGATCATAGCATTTCGACGCGTCTTGATCGGCGGGCATCGCCCTCACGTCGGTTGAATCGATACAGTAGGTCAAGTCGAGCAGGCCGCGGCGGGCGGCCTGCTCGACGAACCGGTCGAATACGTCGTCGACGACGTGTTCGAGGTCGGTGAGAAAGCGATCAACCGCATCTCTGGATGGCGGTGAATCAAAGCCACAGCCAAGCCAGACAACCGTGTTGTGCAGCTCTCTTGCAACAGGACGAATCCCGTAGATGTCTTTGTAATAGCAGTGGAGGAAGCCACGCATCATTTCTGGAGGCTCGTGCTCTCGTGTTCGCCCCG
This sequence comes from Haloarcula sp. R1-2, assembly GCF_011627385.1. NCBI lineage: Archaea > Methanobacteriati > Methanobacteriota > Halobacteria > Halobacteriales > Haloarculaceae > Haloarcula > Haloarcula sp. R1-2. The sequence goes on along the minus strand of NZ_JAANTG010000007.1, from coordinate 33,299 downwards.
TCTCGTCGGGGCGAACACGTCGAACTCTTCGAGAAACTCGAAGGAGAGGTGCTCGAACAACGCAAGCGTCTCTGTCTCCACGACATTGAAGAACGACTCGACCGAAGGATCATTTTGCAGGGTCGCTGAGTCCATACCACCTCAGCATTCACCCTGCTCTTTGGTGTGTTAACTGTTCTATGACACCCTCTCAAAGGAGGTTATTAAGTGAGCTGGCTAAAAAGACATACCCTGAATTTTAGAAGATAACCACAATAAGAAAACTAAAGTCGAATATATTAATAATAGAATGGAAATTGTACCATGAAATAGAACTAATGACTTTGAGAACATCAAATTTGGAATTGGGTCTACACTATACGCAGATGAGTCCATCTCGAACTGCTCCCTATCTTGATTTCCTGTCCTTGCATCCTCGTACATAGAACGGTATCTTCGCTCAAGTTTGAGATAGTATGCGTCCAATATCCAGAACCCGAAAAGAGGTATAAACGCAACTAAGAGGTGCAAATCTCTAGTCCGAAAAAGCAAGACTACCACAATAAGAGATATTGACCATCCCTTGATTTTAAATGAATTCTCAGATAATCGAGTTATTATATCTTGAATGAATTCCAGATCTTTTGTATGAGTATCGTCGTCGCCCATTACCGGTCGGCAATTTGAGCCGCTACCTCCACCCAATCCCCTAAATTATCGCGTCCGTTGTCTCCTACCCAATCATACGTATTAAATATAGACGACAGATATTCACCTGTGTTTGTGTCTTTATATTTTGACAACGGATTTTTACCACGTTGATCCCGATTGCCATCTTTATCTCGAATTCTATGAATTCTAACACCGACTAGTCCCATACCTTCTTCATAACTCTTTTCAATCTCGTGATTTATCCATTTCCTATCATATGTGTCACTGCCGATTAAAACAACTGTCACGGAACAACCTTTCATTTGCCTATTAATCCAATCTCGAACTGCATCGTCCCCTTCACGTTTTATCGATTCCCAACTTGCGCCATCAATAAATCCAGATTCCTCAATACTCTGATCAACGACATCTGAATTCCGGACCTGACTAGCTCTCCAGATATCGTTATCGTAATGGAAGCTAAAGAACGTTGTTCGTGCCATAAGTATTCATTCAACTGGTGCTGATTATATTCTTTGATTAGTTGCTATTGATATATGTCTTTAGTTGTAATATTCGCGCCCTCTATCTTGCACGCCGCTCAGATCATCATTGCTGGTTGGTGGGTAGACTTGCGGTCAGTTCGCAGACCTAGCGAGCAGCTGGTTCATCCCACCGTTTTTGAAACCACTCTGTGAGAACTGTCCATTGCCTCCGTATCTGCGTATTCGACTTCCGCTCATGCTTCTCTCGCTAATTAGCGTGGTACCTCTCTCCGAGAAACTGGTCGTGATTATCGCGCTAATCACAACCAGCCTGAAAGTAGGAGTCTCGCTAGAAGGATGGAATTTGGAGGCTCAACAGATCGGAGAACACTCCGTCCGACAGGGTCAGGTAAAAGCACTATAATCGGTCGGTCCAGACTCCAGATTGGCGAGAGGTCAATATCGTACTAGCTTCATACTGGATTGACCTCCTCCTCCGCGTGAACGCGGAGGAATCCCACCACGGGATTTCAGGCCGAGTGTAGCGGCCTGTTGGTTTCAAGACGCATACGTTCCACGCGTCGTCTGCTGGGGTTCAGCATCAGCGTGGCTGTCTTGTGACCCGGTCAAAGAGGCCCCATCCGTAGCCGAGTCATCGTCACCGGCCTTCTGCCGGGAACTCCGGTCGCTTCGGCGGTGACTCTCTCCACTACGGTAGCGGTCTGCAATGTTTATCGCCCCGTTCACGTCGGCTTGATACTCGCCGACCCAACAGCCGCCGTTTGAGCATCTGAACGTCGCCTGTCGTGGTCGGTAGCCGTGTTCTCCACAGGCGTGGCACGCCTTCGACGTGTTCCGGGGATTCACCGTCTCGACGGGAACCCCCTTCTCGGCGGCTTTGTAGCGAATCTGTGCGTGGAGCTTGGCAAAGCCCCATCCGTGCAACCGGCGGTTCATGTACTCGCCGTAGTCCATGTTCTCGCGGATGTACGTCAAGTCTTCCAGCACCAACACTGGGTTCTCGACAGACTCGGCGTATTCCACGACCTCGCGGGTCACACGGTGGAAAACGTCGTTAATCTGGTCCCACAGTGCATCAGCGTAAGACTCTGTGATTCGCTCACTGCCGCGCTTCTGAAGCCGTCTCTTGGCGGTGAAGTAGGTTTTGCGGAGCCGACGGACGGCCTTGCCGTCGTCGGCCCACAGTCGGGGGCGAACCGGAGAACCAGAGCCGTCGCGGTGACACACCGTGACAAGACTCGCTTCTCCGATGTCCACACCTATCGGCGTCCGCTCGTCGGCAGATGCTTCAGATTGGTCCTCCACGTCGCGGGTAACGGTGATGTGGAGATACCACGTTCCGTCCCGCTCGAACAGCCGACTTTCACCCATCTCGGCGTCGTCTGCGTCTAACGCTTCAAGCCACTCCCGCTGTTCGGGATTAGCGCGTGCTGGAATCCAGAGGTGGTAATCTTCGTGGTGCGGGACTTTGACGTACCACTCGATAGCATTCTGTGGCTGATGGTCGAGTTGCAGGCCCTCGTTTGTGAACCGCACTGGATGGTCGTCGTGAAGCTCGGTAGCGTCGTAGCTGTTCCCACAGAGTTGTGGGACGTACTTCTTGAGGGCGTTTTTGGCGTAGCCGCTCAGGTCGTACTCAACAACCAAGTCGTTGGCCGCTGACTGTGTGTCACAGCCAGCGGCGAAAGCGGCTTGAAGTGCCTGCTGGTAAGCGTCCTGTGTCTCACGAAGCTTCTGCCGCTTGTGGACGTTCGGGTCCACAAGCTTCAGTTCCAGTGTTTTCGTGAGTGTACCCATCGTCGTCGTACTACACCTTTCGACTGTCATCGACATATACCTCAGCCATCCGGAGTGGAAGTGAAACGGTAGGAAATCCGGCAGTGCAATAGGGCGATGGACTGTCACACTCTGCTGTCCGCTCAACCCCCGCCTGTTCGCTCCTCGGTTCCGACTAAGCGTCGGAACGCTCGTCACTCACGGAAAGGCGGGGGTATGCGCTCGTATCTCTATCATTCTTGACGAGATTGACCAACTCATCAACAACGAAGATAGTGAGGGCGGAGTCCTAATGCAACTCACCCGTGCGAAAGTGGGAAAATCCAAACCCATGTTGGCGTCGTGGCGATCTCAAATAAGATCAACTACCGCAAATCCCTCAATGAACGAGTGAAGTCTTCGCTTGGCGACGATGAGCTCGTCTTCTCACCCTATGACGGCACCCAACTACAGGCAATTCTGGAAGCCCGAACTGATGCTTTCCGTGATGGAGCGCTGGAATCTGCTGTCATCCCGAAGACCGCCGCACTAGCCGCTCGCGAACACGGGGATGCACGACGGGCAATTCGAATTCTACGCAACGCTGGCGATGTTGCGACCAAAGAAGATGTCGAGAAAGTTTGTGAAGATCATGTCGACCGAGCACAAAAACGCGCTGAGGCCGACCGCTTACGTGAACTTCTGTCGGGATTACCACCCCACTCAAAGTACATCCTGCTGGCACTGACGAACCTCGATACCAAGGACGGCAATCGTGAGGAATTCCGCACGACTGAGGTGTACGAGGCTTACGAGACCATCTGCGAATCCGAAGCGAGCGACCCACTCGGGTTAGACCGGGTTCGTGATCTCCTTCGAGAGTTGTCATTCCTCGAAATCACCGAATCAAATAAAACCGGTGGTGGGCGTGGTCGCGGATCATATACGCTCCACACGTTGATGAACTCCCCTGAGGCTGTCTTCGAGATGATTGATAAGTAGGGGCAGCGGTGCTGGGGACTGTCTGATAAAAGTACATTTTCTAATCGCGTCGATGACGACCAGGTTAAAAAATAGGAGTGCCGCTGGAAAGGATAGAATGAGGCTTGAAGCCTTTCTGCAGATCGAAGGGTACCCACCAGCTTTGTCTCCAGTGTGTGATTTAATTCCCTGTCAGATAGCGGTCTGCTACGTGTCTGACTCCTATGAGTCAGGGTTGGGGTGGCGCGAGATTCTTCATTGAGAAATCTGGTTTCGGGATGACTCGGCTAGCGAGGTCGGCCAACTCTCGGGTGCGCTAGATATCGGCCAAATTGTGTTTTAGCAGCGAAAGCCACTCACCATCGTTGAAGGCGGTGACCGCAGCAGCGCTGTCCTCAAAGATCACACGTTTCCTAACCAATCAGGACGTTGTAGACGCCGACAAGATCGCTCTGATCAGTGGTGTCGAAGCGGCCGACAACCTTCAGCATATGAGCTTAGTTATATTAATGAACGGCCAGTCCGTGAGCGTGCCACTACAGCGAACCATCGGACTGCGAAAGGACGGTGTGAGTCAAAGGTTTGTTCCGCGCTGTATCGCCCGATTCCTAGTTAGTATTAGTATGCATAGATATACCCGAGAGTACTACAGTGAGCCACCGGCCGTACTCAATACAGACGATCGCCGGGGTGGGGAAAGTGAGTGGCTTCGGGCGAACACCCTCCGGCGGACACCGCCAATGTTGCCACGTTCCTTCCAATGTTGTAGAGCGGTGTTCCAGGTGGGGACTACAGCAATTCCCCAATCCTCGGTCTACAGAAATGGCAAATAAAGGTAACTATTTCGTGTGAACTGTGGAACACTCGAAAGGAGGTGTGTTCGACTACTTGCCGTCGTCACTCCACTGGGAAGACGCTGAATCACCAGCCGCACTCAGTACAAATGGCTCCCCGGCGTGTCTCGCCGTCGTGGGTACAGCGTAGTCTCCAGTGCGTTGTTTGAGGAACCAACACTCCTTTATCGTTGGCTACGAAACCAACATGGTACCGGATGGAACCAACGGCCGACGACCTCGATGGATATGACAACGCCACAGTGTACGAGGATGGGACTGTCGTTCGTGTGTCGATTCGACGGACGGACGACGACGCCTATCCGTCGGGGTGGCGGTACACGCTTCACTACGGAGCGTTGACCGCCGGTTCCGAGACGCTCGACGACGGAACGATCCGTCGCTACGATAACTCACACGAGGACACGAAAGGCCATGAAGTGCATGTCGCTCCCGACCCGGAACCGGCGTTCATCAAGTTCCCTGGCATCGAGGAACTCTACGAACGGTTCTGGGACGAGATCCCGAAGCCACGCTTCGGTCCATCCAACGACAACGGTGATACCCATGACTGAACAAAATGTGCTCGTGGTCACGGTCGACAACGAGACCAACCCGTACGAAGAAGGCCTCGAAGCTATTCAGACACTCAAAGAGGGAGAATACCTTGACCGGCCGGCTACTGTTCAGTTCCCGAACGAGAGCCAGCTGACCGACGTGTTCAACGAACGGACGTACACACTCTTGCGCGTAATCAGAGACGAAGAACCAGAGAGCATTCGCGAGACAGCACGACTTGTCGGCCGTGACAAAAAGAACGTCCACGAAGAATTGACCACACTGGAAGCGCTTGGCGTTATCCGCTTCGAGACAGTCGGGCGGGCAAAGAAGCCAGTGTTCCCTTATGACGATCTCGTCGTCTCACCGCTTGCTCACGACCCCGGAGACGGGGCCACTGCAGCCCCCTGATCTCTTGTTGTCTCGGGAGTTGGTCGTGATTATCACCACATTCTCGACCAACCTATCTAACGATTAGTACGGGTAACACGCTTACCGTGACCAGCGACTACTTATCAGAATTCCATCAGAACCGCCGTGAAAGATACAGATACCAGAGGGTGAGAGGTGGGTTCAGCAGACCAACCTCAACCTACGGACAGTGAGTAGAACCCGCTCACCGGGCCCAATTAATATCCCCGCTGTCTATGTCAGTATGCTCATCAACGGCCTGCGAGACGATAGTCTCCACCATCCTGTCTCCGCCTTCCCCGTCTGACTTAGTTTCTTCATACCACTCTCGCTCAAACTCAGCTACATGGCTGTTATCCCACCACAAGGAAACGGTGTCGCTACCAACGATTAGCTTCACTTCTATTTCTCTCCTGCTGTTGTTAGCCTCAGCAGAATTGTCGTTTTGCATAGTTTTATTTAGTCATCCGAATGGATGCGAGGGAGTCCCGACCGGCCAATTGGGATAGCACAAAACACGGCTCGGAGAAAATAAATTCACGGTACGGTTAGTATGTACCGTGTTTCTCCGTCGATACGAAGGTAATCAGGGGCCACGGCGGCAACTATGCCGGCACACGCCGAGCCTCGACAGGCATCCGTAACGACTTATCGGCGATTCGCGTCGCTCTGGGGCTGCCCTAGTCATAGATTGAAACCAATGGCTACCCGCCCTGGTCGAAGCCGTCGGCGGTGATGTCGTCCACGCTGGCGGTAAACCCGACGGCACGGAGCCTGTCGGCTAGGGGCTCACCGATGGCCGATGCGGGCGTGAGAACACCGCCGTCAAGCGAAGAATCTGTGTCGTCTCTGAGAAGGGCCACACCGGATTCGCCGAGCATACGTGCAGTGGCACCGTAGCCGGGGTCCATGTCGGCACCTACGACGGCTTCAACAGCGAACTGGCCGTCCGTTCCAGTCCCACGCCCGCGAACGCGAACAGTGAATTTGCCATCCATAGCTGCCGTTCGTGTCGGTCCCTCGCCGGGGTCCGGGAAGACGTACTCCCGGATGCCGTTCCGTAGTATGTCGACACCCATTGCGGTCTTGAACCCGGCAAGGCTAGCGGCGATGAGGGTGGCCTTGGCCGCGCCGCCGGGGCCCGAACCGGTCGGAACGACTTCAGTACATCGGAACTCCTGTCCCCAGGGGTAGTTTAGCAAGGCGTTGCTCCGCCGGACGATTCGCTCGTTGACCGGAGCCATCGGCGACGGCGCCGTCCATCCCGGGCCCAGTCGGTCGCGCTGCGGGCTGGTTTGCTCGCCCAAGTCGACGCCGTTACGTTCGCCTGGTGGAGCCAGGGAGTAGGGATTCGCCAGCGTGTGCCGGGCGATGGGATCGTTCGAAGCCGCCTCGAACAACTCAGCAAAACTGGCCAGCGTTCCGCCGCTGACACTTCCCTTGCCGTCCTCAAGGTAGATCTGAACGACATCGCAGGGCGTACCGTAGGTTTCGGCCGCGTACGACTGGACGAGTGTCGTGCCGAGATCGGCAGGCACGGAGTCGAAGCCACAACTGTGGACGATCCGTGTGTTGCTCTCGACAGCCATGTCATGGTATCGGTCGACGACCTCGCGGACCCAGTTCACCTCGCCGGTCAGATCACAGTAGTCGGTTCCGGCGTCGATACATGCCTCGACCAGCGGTGTCCCGTAAGTAGTGTATGGCCCAACCGTCGTGCAGACGACGGTCGTCTGGCAGGCGATATCGCGGAGAGTATCGGTTTCCGTGGCGTCGCCAACGACGACCGGCAGATCACTCCAGGCGTCATAGCGGCCGGTTAGTGTCGCATTGATATCCTCGAGTCTGTCTGGGTCCCGTCCGCCCAGCGCGATTGAGAGTTCGTCCGGTGTGTACTGGGAAGCGAGATAGTCGGCCAACAGGCCACCTGCGACACCGGTTGCTCCCCATACGACGACGTCGTACGGCCGTTCTGTGTCCGGCATCAACCTATGGTTGTGACCCCAGCGGCCAATAACTACGGATTCCCCTCGACGGTCGAGATACGAGTTATACTGGTGGCTGTAACAAACTCGAGTGAGGGCTGGCTGGCGCCTGTCTTCTTCAATCAAGACGGTGAGGAGGTCGGGGGTTTCATTCTGGCGGCAACCGAACTCCCGGAAGCTAGCCGACACACTGATCCCATCCTTACAGCCCTTGTAAACGGTATAAACCTCAATTGGGACTACGGACCAGCGGCGACTGAGAATCGAAAGAACGCTGTACAGGACCGATTTGACAGACTTTCGAATCGCGCCTCCAGCGGATGAAGTCTTAGTTCACTCCAACGGTATGGCGTCTGACCGCTCGGACAGCAGCGATTCAAACTTCTTCGCCGCATCGTTCCACTCGGTGAACTTTCCCATTATTTTGTCGCCAATAACGACGTCATACTTCCCTCTAAGGAGGTCAATGACCAGCTTCCGTTCGCCAACGGTAAGGACGAAGTGTTTGCCGTCAATCCATGAGTGGATGTCCCGGGGGTCAGCGTATTCCGCCGCAAGCGCTTCTGCTTGCTCCATTCTGAGGCGCCCATCGTACGCGCCGTATCGGACCGTGGATTCCCCGGCTTCCACCGTTTTGTCCGTACTCATCCAAGTGAACCCTCCATCTCGAGTTCAATGAGGCGGTTGAGTTCGACGGCGTACTCGATTGGCAGCTCTTCTGTAATCGGCTCGATGAAGCCGGCGACAATCATCTGCTTTGCGTCGTCGTCGTCCAAGCCGCGCGACTGGAGGTAAAAGACGTCCTCGTCGCCGATCTTGCCGACGGTCGCCTCGTGAGCGACATCGACCTTCGACTCCTGAATCTCCATGTACGGCATCGTGTCCGACGTCGACTCGTTGTCGAACATCAGAGCGTCACACTCGACGGAGGTCGAAGAGTCCTCAGCACCGTCAGCGATGTGGACGAGGCCACGGTAGTTCGTGCGGCCGCCGTCCTTGCTGATGGACTTGGATTCGATGGTGGACTTCGTTTCGGGGGCGTTATGATAGACCTTCGCGCCCGTGTCGATGTCCTGCCCCTCGCCGGCGAAGGCGATGGTGATGTGGTTGTCCGTTGCGCCCGGCCCCTTGAGAACGGTCGAGGGGTACAGCATCGTGGCCTTCGAGCCCATCGATCCTGAAACCCACTCCATCGTGCCGTCGGCCTCGCAGATGGCGCGCTTGGTGTTGAGGTTGTACGTGTTCTTCGACCAGTTCTGGACGGTCGAGTACTGGACGTGAGCGTTCTCCTTGACGAACACTTCGACGCCGCCGGAGTGGAGATTGAACTCAGAGTACTTCGGGGCGGAACAGCCCTCGATGTAGTGGACTTCGGAGTTCTCCTCGGCGATGATGAGCGTGTGCTCGAACTGGCCCATGCCGTCGGAGTTCATGCGGAAGTACGCCTGCACGGGCATGTCGACCGTAGTGTCCTCGGGGACGTAAACGAACGACCCGCCAGACCAGATAGCGCCGTGCAGCGCCGCGAACTTGTTGTCGCTGGGCGGCACGGCCTTGGTCATGAAGTACTCTTTGAGGATGTCTTCGTGTTCCTGGACGGCCTTGTCCATGTCACAGAAGATGACGCCCTTGTCCTCCCAGCGCTCCTGCATATTCTGGTAGACGATCTCGGACTCGTACTGCGCGCCGACGCCCGAGAGCGCGTTCTTCTCGGCTTCCGGGATGCCGAGCTTGTCGAAGGTGTCCTGAATCTCTTCAGGGAGGTCGTTCCAGTCGTCGACACCGCCGCGTGTCTCGATGTCGGGGCGGATGTACGGGACGATCTCGTCAACATCGACTTCGGAGAGGTCGGGTGCGCCCGGCCAGCCGTCCGGCATCGGCATCTCGTGGAACTGTTCGAGCGCGCGCAGGCGGCGGTCGAGCATCCATTCCGGCTCGTTCTTGTCTTCGGAGATGACCCGGATGGTCTCCTCCGTGAGGCCCTTCTCGGCTTCGAAGGCGGACTTCTCCTCTTTCTTGAATTCGAAACGCTTCTCGGTGTCCGTCTCTTTGAGGTGGTCTTGATCTGAACTCATGTATCATATATTGAGTCGAAGGGTTAAAAAATTTCTAGGTAAATTAGAGGTATTATTTTGTCTGTATTGTATACTATTTTTTAAACCAAAAATATTTTTCTGTCCTCGAAATATAGGCTGGTATGGGGAAGACAGACAATTGCACCTGGAGATTGCCCCAGCTACCAGGAGCCGTGGTCTTTCCCAACTCCTATCAGAGTGACACAGAGGACCGGCGACTCGGCTTCTCTGTGCTACTCTCTACAAATAGATGAAAAATAAGCTTATTAAAACAAGCAAGGTAACGGCATATGAAACTAAATGACCTTTTCATTTGATACCACTTACAAAAATTTAGACTCGGACCTCTATTCGAGAGCAACGCCCAACAGTATCGCTAACCCCGAAATTTTGCTTCTCAATGACGGACTATGTGCTGATCTTGGATTGGATACGGTAAAGCTCAATGCTAACATTCTAGCAGGCCAAGATCGCTTAGAGGAGCCGATTGCTCAAGCATATGCAGGCCACCAGTATGGAAGTTTTACAGTTCTGGGCGATGGGAGAGCGATGATACTCGGCGAACACGTTCACGATGGTAATAGATACGATATTCAACTGAAAGGGGCTGGTCAAACGCCGTACTCCGGAAGAGGCGATGGCAACGCGACTGTCAGCTCAATGCTCAGAGAGTATTTGTATTCGTATGCGATGCAGAATCTAAACATCAAAACGTCGAGAAGTCTGGCAGTCATCGAAACTGACGAACCAGTCGAACGACGACAGACAGAACCTGGAGCCATCCTTGTCCGAGTGATGAATAGCCACATTCGATATGGGACCTTCCAGTATGTTGCAGGCCAAGCATCCGACGAACTACAGCGATTCACTGACTATGTTATCGACAGGCACTACCCGCAGCTAAATACGAAGGATCGCACATATCTAGAGTTCTTCGATGCAGTCATGCAGTCATCTATTGAGATGGTTGTAGATTGGTTGCGTGTCGGATTCATCCATGGGGTGATGAATACGGACAACATGAGTGTCGATGGAGAAACATTTGATTACGGACCTTGTGCGTTCATGAATTATTATGATGAGGAGACGGTCTTCAGCTCGATCGACAAGCACGGCCGATACGCATTCGGAAATCAGCGCCCCATCTTGCGGTGGAATCTTGAACGGCTTGCAGAGGCACTCCAACCGCTGTGTACGCAATCAGCGCTCACATATGATGAACTCGAAGGCAAACTTGACGAATTTGAGAATCGGTTTGATGAGCAATACTACACGATGATGCGGAAGAAGCTGGGAATCAACTCAGATGGCGATAACAGACTCGTCGATGAATTCATACAGTGGCTTCGCAAATCGAACGCAGACTATACCAACACCTTCCTCGAATTAGAGACGCCTGGGACGTTTGATTACCCGGTGTTTGCAACTGCAGAATTCGAACAGTTGAGGAATAAGTTGGCTGCTGTCGGCCTAGATGAAGAGTTGATGCAGGAAGCCAACCCGAGGTATATCGCCCGCAACTACTTAATTGAAGAGGCACTGGAGGAGTATCTCGAAACTGGGGATCTATCCAAATTCAAGGGGCTATTGACAGTGTTGGAACGCCCCTACACATCGAAAGATATGGGTTCACAATTCCAGCAACCACCGCCGCGAGAATTCGATTCAGAGTATACAACGTACTGTAATACTTGAGCAGATACTACCAAAATGAGCCTAGTCATCAACTTTAATAGCGTCAGTCGTCCTTTGGCGCGCCTCCGTCAGTCAACGCGGACCCCTCCTCGTCCTCGCCGCCGTCGGTGATAGCCGTCTCCAGCTTGCGGTCGAACCAAGTCCACTCCTTGTCGAGCATCCCGTCGCGTTCGAGGTTCCACGGGTCGCCGTCCTCGACTTTCGGGCCTTCGAGCCAGGACTGCAGCAAGTTCCAGACGAAGATAAGCTGGCCGACTAGCAGGATAAAGGCGCCCGCGGTCGCCAACTGGTGGAAGGTGCTGACCTGCGTCAGCGGTGCAATAGCGCCGTCAAATTCGTAGGTGGCGTACCGGCGGGGCATCCCCAGGTAGCCGAGCGCAAGCATCGCGAAGAAGGTGAGGTTGGTCCCGATCATCGAGAGCCAGAAGTGGGCCTTCCCGAGCCTGCGCTGGTACATCCGGCCGGTGAACACCGGGAACCAGTAGTAGATGCCCGCAAAGACACCGAAGGCGAGAGCGCCCATGAGTACGTAGTGGAAGTGCCCGACGACGTAGTAGGTGTCGTGCAGCAACAGGTTGACCGGAATCGAGGCGAGGAAAACACCGGTGACACCGCCGATGATGAAGTTCGAGACGAAGCCGATACAGAACAGCATCGGCGTGGCCAGTCGAAGGCGGCCGTTCCACATCGTTGTAATCCAGTTGAACGTCTTCACCGCGCTCGGTATGGATATCGCAATCGAGACCGCCATGAACGATGCCCGGAGCCGCGGGTCCATCCCCGTCGAGAACATGTGGTGGGCCCACACGCCAAAGGAGAGGACACCGATAGCCAGCGTGGAGTAGACGACGAACTTGAACCCGAAGAGTTGCCGACCAGCGAACTTCGGCAGGATAAGACTCACCAGCCCCATCGGCGGGAGCACCAGAATATACACCTCGGGGTGGCCGAAGAACCAGAACAGGTGTTGCCACAACAGCGGACCACCGCCCTCGACAGCGAAGAACGTCGTCCCGAGGTTGCGGTCCATGAGCAGCATCACGAGAGCGCTGCCCAGCAGTGGGAATGAAAAAAGGATGAGCCCCGACTGAGTGAGGACAGTCCACGAGAAGATGTCGAGGTTTGCCCAGCTGACGTCCTCACCGCGCTCGGTGAAGACAGTCACAATGAAATTGATGGCTCCCAACGTCGTCGCGACTCCAGAGAGATGCAGCCCCAGCAACATCAGGTCGACGCCGGGGTTGACCTGCTCGACCGACAGCGGCGTGTACATCGTCCAAGCGGTCTGGGCCGGCTCTATCATGTTCTCGGTGACCGGCGCGAGAAAGAAACCGGCCCAGATGAGCAGGGCGGCCGGCGGGAGGAGCCAGAAGGCGATGGCGTTGATACGCGGGAACGCCATATCGTCGGCCCCGATGAGTAGCGGGATGAAGTAGTTCGCGAAGGCCGCGATGATGGGCGTCCCGAAGAGGAACAGCATCGTGATGCCGTGACTAGTAAGTATAGAGTTGTATGCGTTCGTTCCCAGAATCGCTCCCCCCGGAACGATGAGCTGGATGCGGATGAGCATCGCCATGATACCCCCGACCGCGAAGGCGATGATGGCGTACAGCCCGTACAGTAGCCCGATGTCTTTGTGATCCACGGTCGTCAGCCAGCGAATTAGCCCAGTGGGTTTCTCGCGCTTGCGGACGACGGCGTCTTCACCGGTCGCTGTTCCACCCCCGGCTAGTGGCGTATACGACCGCCAGCTCTCGATACGTGTGAGTACTGCGGTGATGCCGACGAGGAGGACGGCCATCAGCCCTGTCAGCACTAAATCTCCTACAGCCATTATACGACAAAATAACACTCTAATTGTATTCTTCTGGAGGTTATCCGTATAACACCCTTATATGGGGTGCGATAATTTTGTGCGGCTCTAGCCCTTCCGAACGTGACCACTGACTTCAAAAAACCACACTTGATGTGAGATGAATTATAATGTTTCCGAACAATCACAATCAGTCAACATTATCGTTAGGAATGCCAAGACCTGTTCGGCCGCTTCTCCGAGACGACAGTGGAAATCACCACCTTACTTGTCGGACCACACTAACACTGTTACAATCCAGGCCACTAGCACAGTAAGATAAGTTACCGTCACGTGTCGGAAGATAGGCTCGCAGCTAGACAATAAAATGCCAAATTAAGACAGTGACCGATATTAAAGCCGACATACGGGTCGAGCATCCCGACATAGTGTGTACGAAGTCAGTCACGTACGACCAAAGTTCGAAAGTGATGTCGGTCTCAGAGGCGGGAACTGACCCAACATCTAGAACCTTCTATTACTACATCGAATCGTCCGACTTCCACCGGCTCGAAGAGGGATTACGGAACGATAATACTGTTGCTGAATTCGAACGGATCATCGAAACCAGAGATCAGGAGGCAATATATTGCGTCGAATACAGTGGTGAAGGGATACTTCTCTCACCGGTGATTTCGGACGCGAATGGTGTTATCCTCGATAAGGAAAATAATGGAAGCGCTTGGCTGTTCACAATCTGGCTGACAGAACGAGCAGGCCTGCATCAGATCTGGGACTACGCTCAAGAGAACGACATTGACATCAAGTTACTTCGCGTGAACGAATACGCGAGTTTAGGAAATACGGACGCTGGGTTGACCGATAGCCAACGGGAAGCACTCCTCGTCGCGCTCGAAACAGGGTATTTCGAAGAACCACGGAAGGCAACACTCGACCAAGTCGCCGTCGAGCTGGATATCTCTCAGCCTGCAGCGGGTGGTCTCCTCCGACGTGGAATCAGGCGACTCATCATATCGTCCCTGCTAGCTGAGAGCAAAGCACCAGAGTAGCTACCAATCTGACGCCAGTATACTGTAAGGGTTGATGACTGGGGTTGTTTAGCGCTGACTATGCGCTCTGTATCTTGGACGGCTAGTTGAACATCTTTTGAAGCTGGCACAATCGTTACAGTCCGTGGATAGATCCACTGAGCAGGTGGCTCGACTCAAAAATCTCGGAATTGACTCTTCAGGAAATTTCCCTTGGCTCCTGGTTACGTATTTATTTCCGCTCGTGCGTCTCACTCCGAACAGAGGTAACACTCTCCAGCAAACTGCTCGTGATTATCCCTGTAATCAGGACTGCATTCTGGGCGTTTCGCAGGCTTTCCGGAAATCTTGGAAGCGACGGTTTACCGGAAACAAAATCGCTTGACAACGGCGAGATTGGCAAGCAAAACCAGCGATAGCTTTTCACTTTCCGGAAACTACCCAGCCACCATTATATACCGCGCTAGAAAACCAATCTACTGATCAATCCATGATTCGCGATGCTCGTGTGCTTCGGGCAGGGTTCGTCCCTCGTGAAGTCGAGCATCGCGACGCCGAGGTGAACCACCTTTCCAGCGTTCTGGAACCGATTGTGAACGGCAAGCCCGCCGACACCGCCATCGTCACTGGGCCCAGTGGAACTGGAAAGACATGCATCTCAAAATTCGTCACCGAACGTCTTCGCGGGGAAGTGCTCGACGTCGAGACAACTTACGTCAACTGCTGGCGCAACTACACCCGCTTCCGAACACTCTACCAAGTCCTCGACGACCTCGGCCAGACCATCGATATCCACCGGCAGTCGACACCCCACGACGAGCTCGTTGACAGACTCCAACAGTACGACGGGCCCCGAACAGTGATCATCCTCGACGAGGTTGACCAACTGGAGGATCCGGGGATTCTCTACGACCTCCATAGTTTGGAGCAGTTCGCGCTGGTCTGTATCGCCAATACGGAACAAGAGTTGTTCAGCCGCGTCGACGACCGCCTAGTGAGCCGTCTCCGATCAAGCGAACACGTCCGCATGGACAAGTACCACGACGAGCAGCTGTACGACATCCTGCACGCTCGGACGAAGTGGGGACTCGACGATGACGTCATCACAGACACTCAGCTCTACCAGATCGCCGATGCAGCCGCCGGCGATGCCCGGCTCGCTATTGGGATTCTCCGTACCGCCGCCAGCATAGCCGATAGGGAAAACCACGGACGGATCTCCGATGAGATGTTGCTTGATGCAGCAGACGATGCTCGCGCCCAGATCAGACAGACGAGTCTCGATTCGCTCACACCACACCAGCAAGCCGTCTACGACATTATACGAGAACATGGGCCAGTAGGGCCCAGCAAGATTCACGACCACTACTGCGATGCCGTCGATGACCCCCGAACGAAACGGACTGTCCGAACCTATCTGTCGAAGATGGTTCAGTACAACCTGCTGGTTGCCAAGGGAACGAGCCGTGATCGGCAGTATTCGGTAACCACCGATTCGATTAATTCGCCAACGAGGTGAGACCCGAACAGGAATTCGATTCGCCGTGTTGTATTAACCAACAGACTGGCTGATTCGATTGCGGCTGCTGGTTAACTCTGTCAAAGACCATTCCGGAGAGATTTCTGGAAACAGGCCGAAGGAACGGAAACCCACACACTGCAGCAGAATGCAGACTGCTACAGAGGATTTCCTGAAACGCGGAAGTGACACGCCGCGGCTTATTGGGTCAGTGAGCATCTAATTGAGTATGCCAGATCACGCAGCATCGAATCTGTTGGCCGTCGATCAGCCTATGCGAGGGGCAGACCGAAATCAGTCCATTGCTGACCGGGCTGACCCAGCAACTGACGATATCCTGCTTCCGTCGCTTGACGACGGAATCACGTTACTGGACATCGACGACAGTCGCGGCGTGCCGGTTCTCCAGTCGCTCGTCCTCGATCATCTCCTTATGCATGAGGGTCCCGCCTTCTGGGTTGACGCCAACAGCCATGCAACGACAACCACGCTCGGACAAATCGCCCCGAGTCAGCGACTTTTAGACCGCATCCACGTCGCCCGTGGCTTCACGGCTTACCAGCACTACGGTGCCGTTGACGAACTCTCAACAGCAGTAAACCAATCCATCCAGCAATCGATTGAGCCAACCCAGTCAGGCGTCCAGCAGCCAACAAGGCGGGACGACAACCCGTCACCGCATACCCCCTCGCTCATCGTTGTACCGGCGGTCGATGCCCAATATCGCGCTGACGATACCCTCAGCGACGAGCACGCAGCAACCCTTCAAGCCCGGACGCTCGCTCGGTTAGCGACATACGCCGATGGCTACGATATTCCCGTCCTCGCCACTCGCAGCAACCATGACGACTTCACAGCGTCGGTCGCGACGGCCGCCGACCATCGTCTGGAGTGTAAGCATACTCGGATGGGGCCACGATTCGTCGGCGACGACTTCGAGACGCTCGTCTATCCCGTCGATGACGGCGAGTACTACCAGACGACGTTCGCGTACTGGCGGCAGCTGCTCGCGGCACGCGCCACGCAAGTCGGCGTGGAACCGACAACGCCGACGCCGTCGACGCCGACCCCGGAGGGTGTCGGAACGGGCGTCACGACTGACGGTGAGACGGTGGCGGCCACCGCCGATCCCTTGCTCGATGCGTGGACGGCAACCAGCGGAGGGCGATAACGATGGGGCGTACGAACCCGACGTACCGAGATGCGTTGCGGGCCATCGAAGAGCGATGGGCGGAGTTTCGACGAGCACTCCGGCGTCGTGACCAGCCCCAGTTCGACCAGTTGTTCGAGTACGCTCGCAACCATGCTGACGCAAGCGGACTGTTGAATCACCAGAACCCGCTGCTGCCGGCGCTGCTCAGCATCGATCTCGAACAGGAGGGCCGACTTGACGACCACGAGGAACGCCTAGTGGAGCTTGAGCAACGGCTTTCGGAAACTGTGAGCGAACAGCAGCAATCGCCCGCCGAAGGTGACACTGGAGGTGCAGAATGACTGAGTTGACGACGATTGCCTTCGATATCGAAACGACGGGATTTCAGACTGGTGATGAACTCACAGTAGTTGGGTTCGACTCGGCGGTCTCGTCGCGAGTGTTTCTCCACACCGGAACGACACCTCCGAAAGCGCTGGCAGATCGGTTGAACAACACTCTCGAGACACCGGTGCAACTCTCACTTCACGACAGCGAACGGGAACTCCTGAACGAACTGGCGACGTTTGTCACATCGACACTCACCCAACGTGATGCAAAGCTCGTTGCGTACAACGGGGAGCGGTGGAACGGAGGGTTCGACCTTCCGTTCCTTCGCACACGGCTCTGTACGCACGGGCTCGAGTGGCCGTTTGGCACGTTGCCATACGTCGACGTGATGGATGTCTTCGAGACACGCTTCAATACGAGTGAAGATACGCTGAGTGGCGTCTACGAGGAACTGATCGGCGCCGGATTGAACGACCTGGATCCATACCGACAGTAGCGAGGCAGTCACCGCATGGGAGGAGGGAGCCTACGAGCCACTCATCATCCACAACGTCGCCGATATCCGACGGACTCGAGCGTTGATGGAGCTTGCAGAACGGTATTGTTCAAAGTCAGATTTCTCTATGAAGTCGCTGGAGCCTATCGCCTGAAGAACTCGCTTCTCAGTGGGGGTTCGTAAAGGAAAGCACCCGGATGGTTCCTACGGTGGGTTACGACCTGCGTTGAGTGGTTCATACGAGTCCGTGTGGTAGGCGACCCGCCAGAGTTTAAGGACCGCGCGGGTGACCAATTCTTCAGGAGATTGTGAAATACAGGACGCTTCGACCTCGTCTGGATCAGAACTCGCGTTCGGCGGTGGATGATAGTGTTCTAATCCAGGGACGTGGATATAGTCGCCTGCGTGTGGGTGCTTCCCCCAGCGCAGATTCACCCCTTCCGTGTCCGTGTAATGGAACTTGTAATCATCTCGTGTCGTCCACTGGATATCGATCCGGGCGTCCTCGGCCCCACACAGTCCATCGTCAAGCATGACTTCGAGGACTGATGGATGGAGGTAGTCGTCGAGTTCAGGTGTTGCGAGCGGTTCCATCTCCTCGACGACATCACGAATCGTCAGTAGCACCGGCCGATCCGCAGCTCCCCGGAGAGTATGGGTTTCTGCTTGGTCAGGCGAATCCCGCATTGCTCAGGCAGGGACGCTGTCGTCAGTCGAGCGACGGTCACTATCGACGAACTGCTCGGCGTTGCCGATCGAGAGGGCAGCGTTCGCGAACGCGAGATTCCGTTGGAGCGTCTTCCACTCACGAATCGTCTCTGGGTCGATCTCGTCCTGTGACCCGGTCTCGCTGAGGGCTTGGTTCGTCTGGTTGACCGCCAATTCTTCGGGGGAATCAACACCGAATTCGGATCGATATTCGGTGAGCTGCTCGCGCATCTCCTGAATTCGGGTGACGAGTTCATCGGTCGAGACGTGCTCAAGGATGTCGGCAGCCTGTTCGACGACGAGTGATTCAGGTGAGCGCCGATAGAGTGTGCCACCCTGTTCGCCGGGTGTCGTCTCGACAAACCCCTCGTCTGCGAGTGTGTTCAGGTGCTTTCGAGCGGTCTTTGGAGCCGTCCGTGCATCGTCAGCTACGGCATCAGCTGAGACGGGACTGTACGTATGTGAAACGACGTGTCGAATGCGCTCGTAGGGTGTCGTTTCGGCCTCCCATTCCTCGCCGACCGCCTCGTTGACGTCAGCAAACTCCTCCGGTGGACTTCGGTCGTTCATATGGAAACGCACGGTTCAGAGAAACATAGTTCTTTGGCAGATTCCTATATTCCTCCCGGTGGTGAGTACACCGGCTGAATCCACACAGATGAATTCCGGAAATCGTTCCGGAAGCCCCATGACAACGACCAATAAGCCAGAATATAGCGTTGAGAACGCTTTTCGAACCGATTTGCTGAAAATTAGAAGCGATACGCCGTCGCCTCTCAGAACCAAGGTCCGAAGAGGGTAGACGAGAATCGCGGCGGATCTGCTGAGATACCGCCGTATTCCTTCCGGTCAGAAGTCTCCAACGTGGCGACTCCAGTTTTACTTTCACTCTGGCGGGACAGTGTTTACCTTGCGACGGAACAGATCGATAGGTGGTAGATGAAGCGTACCAATACGTTCGCCGTGCGACCGCTCTCCGAGACCGGAGAGCAACTGTTACGGGACCTGTTGGACGCTTCTGCCGCTCTCTGGAACGAAGTTAACTACCAACGCCTTATGCGGTACAACGACGAGGACGGCTTCGAAGGCGGCATATGGGACGCCGATACCGGCCGACTCGAAGGTCGATACAAAGGCGTGCTCGGGGCGTCTACAGCTCAACAGGTGATACGCAAAAACAGCGAAGCGTGGCGCAGTTTCTTGCATCTGAAAGACCAGTACCACGACGAGTCGAACACGTCGGTTACGGAACATCCTAACCCGCCGGGATTCCGTGGCAACGAGGACGACGGACGCCAACTCAGAACCGTCATTCGTAACGACGCATACACGACTGAGTGGGGCGACCGGTCTCGGCTTGAGATTCTGGTCGGCAGCGAGCTGAAGGACCAATACGATCACACCGGCCGCCTCCGACTCGAAATCGCTGGCAACCCGAATTGGCCCAACTACGAAAAACAGGGCCGGTTGGACCTATGGTACGACGAGACGGAAAGCACCTTCCGAGCTTCCCAACCTGTGACTGTGTCTGATAGTGCACGGGCAACTCCACTGGCCGATGAAACGGCCGCTCTGGACATCGGTGCGAACAATCTCGTCGCCTGTACCACCACGACCGGCGAGCAATACCTGTACGAAGGCCGTGAATTGTTCCAGCGGTTCCGTGAGACGACACGAGAGATTGCCCGGTTGCAATCCAAGCTCCCGGAAGGCCGGTACAGTAGCGAGCGTATCCGGCGACTGTACCGCAAACGCACCCGCCGCCGCGACCACGCGCAAGGAGCACTATGTCGTGACCTGCTGGATCGACTGTACGCCGAGGGCGTGGATACGGTGTATATCGGCGGGTTGACCGACGTGCTGGACACACACTGGTCGGTCAAAACCAACGCCAAGACCCACAACTTCTGGGCGTTCAAGAAGTTCACAGAGCGATTAGCGTGTACCGCAGAGGAATACGGGATTTCGGTCGAGGTTCGATCGGAAGCGTGGACGAGTCAGGAATGTCCACGGTGTGGATCGACTGACTGAACGACGCGGCATCAAGACACGCTCACCTGTCCGTGTGGGTTCCAAGGGCACGCCGACCTAACCGCGTCAGAGACGTTTCTCGAGCGGCACACAAAACAGGCAGTCAGGCCGATGGCACGGCCCGTGCGGTTCCAGTGGGACGACCACACCTGGTCGGGGACACCACACCCTCACGAAAGTCCCAACGAACAGCGCACAGACCCGAGTACCGTTCACCACGGGAATATTGCCCTCAGGGAATCGGCATAGCCGAAAACTCCACAGAGGAAACCGGGCCATAGAAGGCGCGGAGGATGTCAAACTCCACGCTTCTACGTCTTCCCTCACCCCCAGAGGCCGACCTCGACATTACGATCCTCCAGTCGGTGTACGACCAGCATCCGTCGTCGCCGTGACCGAGATGGTTGCGAGAGAGACCATCGTTCCCTGAAATCCGGAAGTGACACGCCATCGATTATCCGGAACCTCACTGTAGGCTCTGTAGGGAATGCCGTTCACAATCGACTTCCTAAGCGACGGTCGTGTCTTGGAGTGGGAGGTGACCGCCGACGGCGCCATCGCATCAGAACGAGATAACTACACACCGCGATTCTACGTCGCCGCTCGCGACCCTGATGCCGACCTCGACCTCACGATACTCCAGTCGGTGTACGACCAGCACCCGGATGTCGTCGCGACCGAACTGGTTGCGCGACGCCCCGGCTTTCGACGAGACGAGGAGGCCGTTCTCGCAGTCGACGTTGCCCACATCGATCGCGTCACTCCACTCGCCCGGCAAGCGCGCCAGCTGTCGGACTATCCAGTCGGGGACCTCGCCTGTTTCAACGTGGACTTTTCGCGAGAGTTCCGGTACTGTCTGGAGACCGGCGCCGATCCGACGCCGGCGAGCGAGCTGTCGACGCTCCGGCTCAGCGTCCCGGTGACCGAAACGAGCAACGACATCTATGGGGAGCTGTCCGTCGCCGGCGACACCGTCACCGGCTCGCCGACGGATCTCCTGACCGCCGTCCAGGGGGCGCTCGACGCACACGATCCGGACGTCCTGGTCTGCTCAACCAGCGAGATCGTCCCGACTCTGTACGAGATGGCGACGGACGCCGGCATCGACGACTTCTCGCTGAGTCGGTGGCCGGACGTCGAATACCAGCAGCTTGCGAGCCGGTCAACATACTCAAGCTACGGTCGCGTCGGTCACTCGCCGGCGCGGTACAACGTGCCTGGTCGGGCAATCATCGACGAGTCGAACACGTTCTTCTATGGGGAGACGAACCTCGACGGCGTCCTCGACCTCGTGTCGCGCTCGAACAAGCCCGTTCAGGAGCTCGCGTGGGCGTCGATCGGGAACGTGCTGACGGCGATCCAGATCTGTGAGGCCCACGACCGCGGCATCCTCGTCCCGTGGAACTCCTGGCGTCACGAGTTTTACAAGCCGATGGGGACACTCCACGACGCCGACCGCGGCGGGTTCATTTTCGCGCCCGAGGTCGGCCTCCACGAGAACGTCCATGAACTCGACTTCTCCTCGTTGTACCCGAACATCATCTGTACCAGAAACGTCTCACCGGATGTCATCCGGTGTGACTGCCACAGCGACCGGGAGGATGTCCCCGGCCTCGGGTACTCGATCTGCGACGACCGGGGCTACCTCGTCGACGTGCTGCAGCCGATCATCGACGCCCGCGACGAGATCAAGGCGACCATCCATCGCGAGAAGGAACGGGACGACCCCGATGAGGACTGGCTGGCGGAGCTCGAGGGACGGTCGGGAGCGCTGAAGTGGATCCTCGTCGCCTGCTTCGGCTATCAGGGGTTCAGCAACGCGAAGTTCGGCCGTATCGAGTGTCACGAGGCAATCAACGCGTTTGCTCGCGAGATTCTGCTGACGGCGAAACAGCGACTGGAAGCCGGCGGCTGGCGGGTCGTCCACGGCATCGTCGATTCCATCTGGGTGACCCCGGACCCTGATGTCAACGATGAGAACCGCGAGGACCTCAAAACACTCGCGACGGCAATCACGGAAGAGGTCGAAATCCGGCTCGAACACGAAGCCCACTACGACTGGGTGGGGTTCGTCCCGCAGCGCGAGAGCGGCGCCGGCGCGCTGACGAAGTACTTCGGGAAGGTCGCCGGCGACGACGACTTCAAGGTCAGAGGTATCGAAGCCCGGCAGCGCTCGACCCCGCCGTTCATCGAGGATGTCCAGCGGGACTGTCTCGAACGGCTCGATGCGACTCAATCTCCGGACGCGGTTCTCGGGCATCTCGAACGAGCAATCGACGAACTGCAGGCGGGCAACGTAGCAGTGGAGCGGCTCGTCGAACAGAACCGTGTCTCCAAGCCGCTGGAAGGCTACTCACAGAATACCCAGAACGTGGCCGCCTTGAAGCGAGCCCGCGAGCAGGACCTGGCAGTCCACCCGGGCCAGGATATCGAGTACGTGGTCGTCGACGACGAGAAATCCTCGCGAGACCGTGTCGCATTGGCTCACGAGGAGATCGGGTCATACGATGCGTCATACTACGAAACGCAACTCGTCCGGGCGATAGAGAGCCTCCTCTCTCCGCTAGGGTGGGATTACACGGACATTCAAAAAGAACTCTCAGGGGTACGTGACCCAGAGCTAACCGATTTCCAGTGACCGACCAGTGAATAATTTCAGTAGAGAACCATGCCCCCCACTCCCTCCCCCCGTCATCGATGTGTAAAACGATGAGAGGAGGGGAGGGGTGACGAGAGGAGAACGGCGAAAACGGGCGATGAGGCTACAGACATGAAGAAGAACGTCTCAGCGGTCGAATCTATATCCTCGTAAGCAATGCATATTATCTGATGAAGTTTTATATGTAGTGCGCTATAATCAAAACCGTACTAGGTTTAGATGAAAAGGTTAGGAGAAGTGATACTTCGACTAACCGAACATGGATGTCTCCATCATGCCTCCTGTCTTCATATGCGATCTATCTTGTTTTCAACCGTCTCATGGCGTCAAACCCGACTTTCGTGATCTGATCCACGTGAGTTCCCCTTCGACCCCCTGCTGTTTACACATCGATGACGGGGGGTGGGGGTCACGAGACTCCGTATCTTGATCTCATCTTTAGTCCGTTAGAAGGTTTGATGTGGAAGTAGATGCTCCGTGTTCTCTGACGCACCGAGACCAGTTCAGGACTCTCTCGACCTCTACCCCGCTACTGTCTCGGCTTTACACATCGAACATGGGGGGTGTGTTTTCCATTAGATGCTCGACCAGACCTCACTCCTCGTGAAATTCTTTCAGTTGAGCATTCACGACTGAACTGAGGAGTTCTTCCTGCTGGGCTATTCCTTCCAGACGTGTATCATCGACAATCCGAGTCATCATCGCTTCAGGATCACCCGTGAATGTGAACTCCATATACATCCCGCCGCCTCGTCCGCGGCTTTTCCGGGATGTTGAAATCAACCCGTACGTCGAGAGTTCTTTGACATATTTGACGTACGTTTCACGAGTCATCTGGTCCGCATCGAGTTCGTTCGTGACCCACTGATAAACTTTGAATCCAACCGGGCTTGGGACGGAACTACCCGTCAGACTCGAGTGATACGCAACGGCTGCAGTTGCGTACAGTGAAATCTTCTTTTGTGTCGTAAGCCCCTCAACGAGCTTCAGCGACCGGTCTTTGTCAATCTCCTCCTGAGATTCTCGGACGTGGTCCTCCGTGACCACTTCATCTCCCCGTTCGTCTGCGAGGTCACCGGCACCGCGGAACAGGTCGATCGCCTTCCGTGCGTCACCGTGACTTTGTGCAGCGAACGCCGCCACGAGCGGAATCACGTCGTCGTCGAGAGCATTTTGACGGAACGCATCGCGTCGATTTGCAAGAATTTCGCGCAGTTGGTTCGCGTCGTAATCTGGGAAGTAGACGTCACGTGGATTGAATGAACTCTCGGCACGCCCGTCGATGTCTTCCATGAATCTTGGATCATTCGTCAGCGCTGCAACGGACACGCGGCCTTCGATTTCGTTCGTGTTACTTGCCCGCGATAACTGATAGAGAAGCTTCGAGTATGCGGGTTCGTCGTTTTCACGCCGGCCGACCAAGAGATCGATCTCGTCGAGAATGAAGATAACCGAATCGTAGAACTCGTTGATGAGTTCGTACAGACGTCGGTACTTGCGCTTTGTCGATACACCGGTCTCTGGAACACCGACTTCAGTACCAACGTCCTGAGCGACGGTTTGGACAAGTTCGTAGACGGCTTGATCGAGCGTATTGATTGGCTGGCAGTTGATATCGATAACACCGAAACGTTCGCCTTTGGATTGACAGAGATCGATGATCTGTTGCGTGACGGCCCCGATGATGAGTGACTTACCTGTTCCTGCGGGACCGTACAGCAGCATATTCGGCGGCCGATTTCCTTGGAGAGTCGGTTTCAAAAACGAGACGACGGACTCAAGCTGGTCGTCCCGGCCGACGATTCGCTCCTCGTCGATGATCGTGTCAGGCTCGACGAGGTCCCGGTTGACGAACACCGATGCCTCCCCTTCATCATCGAGCATATCACGGATCGACCGCTGAGCGGTCTCTTCGGTCAATCCCTGATTTGGGCTTGCGTCTCCGGCAGCATCCTCACGGGCGGATTCTAACTGCTGTCCATCCGATGTAGAATTAGTTTCTTCATCAAGGGTGGATTGGTCCCCCTCTTTTTGATCACTACCGGGCATATGCCTGCTGTACGCCGGAGGATTAA
This sequence comes from Haloarcula sp. R1-2, assembly GCF_011627385.1. NCBI lineage: Archaea > Methanobacteriati > Methanobacteriota > Halobacteria > Halobacteriales > Haloarculaceae > Haloarcula > Haloarcula sp. R1-2. The sequence goes on along the minus strand of NZ_JAANTG010000007.1, from coordinate 8,058 downwards.
AAAGATTAACCTCCGTCGATGTTTATTCGCCCGTTGTATGTAATACATCGTCTAAATTTAGCGATTTCACGGCCCATTAGTTAGAACCGACACCGAAGTATATCTGGTGGAAGGCCCCCCGTCATCGATGTGTAACGCAGAATCGGCGGCCCCTATGTATATTTGCGTATCTGTGGTTGGAACTAGATGTACCCTCCCCATCATCGAAGTGTAAGCCGAACGTCTGACACCCCCCGCCATCGAAGTGTAAATGCAGGGTCGACCATCCCCCCGTCATCGAAGTGAAAACCGGTTCAGTTTCCGGCTCTTTTGATGTTCACCGCTCGAATTTCATTTCGTGCTGTATCTAAACTGCCGTCGTCCTGTTCTTGATTGGTGATGCCTCGATGGCCACTCTCGAATACTTCCTCACCGTTCGACGAACTCATTAGGGACCTGAATTCAATTCTATCCTCATCGATCTTGATTCAGCGAGAGAATCCCGCCGTTCACGGCGGGCGTGAATCGCGTAAGCCCGGTTCGACACTCCACGCGGTTCTGCCCAACCGAATACCCAACGGCGCAAGAGTTACTGAGATTGGGTGTCTTGTATTCGGTGAGGCCAAATGGAGTATCACCTGCAATCCGGATCGCACACGGTCTACGCGCTTCAATATCACTTCGTGACCGTCACGAAGTACCGCGCCGACATCCTCACCGATGAGCGGCTGGAGCGCGTGGCTGAAGTCGCTCACGAGATTGCAGAGGACTTCGAGGCCGACATCAAGAACGTGGACGGCGGCACCGACCACGTTCACATCCTGTTCACGACCAAACCCACCACCGACCTCACAAAGTTCATCAACTCGCTCAAGGGCGTCACATCCCGCCGGATTCGGCAGGAGTACCCTGAGGTGAAACAGACGCTCGAAGATGCGTTCTGGCAACCGGGATATTTCCTCGCCACGACCGGTCAAGTGAGCATCGACGTGCTGATGGACTACGTGGCAAACCAGTAGCATGACCGCAACAACCACGAAAACGCTGGAGGCCACGCTCGCCCCGCCGACAGACCACAAAGAGCGCAAACTGTGCGACCTGCTCGACACCTACCGCGCAGGACTCCACGAGGCGTTCGAGGCCGGGTGCGAGACGATGACCGCCACCAGCGACGTGGTGACGCCCTACGACCTGCCGTATCAGGCGAAGGCGGCCCTGTGCAACTACGTTCCGCAACTGTACGGAACCTACGATGCACAGGAGTTGGACGACGACCACCCGGTTCGGCTCACCAACCAAGCCGCTGAGTTCGACCACTCGCCGGAACGCGACTACGAGTTTACGTGGTGGGTACCACAGCCCGGTCGCGGCACCAACTTCTGGATACCACTCCGTATCAACCCCGCTCAAAAAGAACTGTGGCACGACCTCGTGGACGGTGAACCGTCGGCAGGGCAACTCCGCCTGCAACGCCACCGCACGTCGTGGACGCTACACGTCACCGTCGAGTTCCCGGTCGAAGAACCGAACTACGAACCGACAGACGACGATGTAACACCAGTCGGCTTCGACATTGGCGAAGCACACCTGCTCGCGGGCTGTGCCTGCGAGCAGGGCACTCCGACCGACCCACTACTCATCAACGGTGGCCGCGCTCGCCACCTCCGCAAAGAGATGCACACGACGCTCAAGCGCTTCCAAGAGCGTGACGCCGCCGAGTGGCGGATTGACGAACGGTTCGACCACTACCAGAACGCACTCACAGACATCATCGAGAAGGCGTCTCGGCAGGCAATCGAGTACGCCTGCCGATTCGAGAAGCCTGTGATCGTTCTGGAAGACCTCTCGTACATCCGCGAGCATCTCGATTACGGCGAGTGGATGAACCGACGCCTCCACGCATGGGCGTTCGCTCGCTTGCAGGAGCGCATTGAGGACAAAGCGCGAGAGTCTGGCATCCCGGTCGAATACGTCGAGCCGTCCTACACGTCGCAGACGTGTCACGAGTGCGGCCACGTCGGGCGTCGGGACGGCGATGAATTTCGGTGTCAGAACGAGGAGTGTTGGGTGTCGGAGTACCACGCAGACATCAACGCGGCGGCCAACATCGCTGACCGCCACGACCCGTGGGGTGAGAGCCTGCCGCTGAAACCGGCGGGCGATGACATCCCACGGGATGGGAGCGCCTGTGACAGCGCCGCGATCCCCACCGAGCAGAGCCAACCACGGCAGATGACGCTCGGAGAGGTCGGGTCGGAACCCTCTGCCGGTAGTTAGCCGGTATTCCCATGCAGGGAAGCCGCGCCGTTCACGGCGCGGAGGATGTCACTTCTTTGCCCTCTCCCATTTACAACTCGAAAACGGAGGGTGTCCTACGATTTCTTTGTCGTCGGTACCATCGATGATGCGGAGACGGTGGAGAAACGACGGAGATGCGGGGGGTGTGGTCCCTTCCAAATCTGCTTCACCCCTCTGTCAACATCCAGTTACGACGGAAACGTGGGGAGGGTGTTCTCTCTCTTCGAGTTTTACTCGTCCGGCTTGACCGGACCCATTCACACTCTGGGGCGTCGTCCGCTACGTCTCTAGTGGTACTGAAAAGGACATCAGGCTACAGTTCAATCTCATCTACTCGTCGGGATTCACCGGCCCTTTGTACTTTGACGTCACCGAATCTCCTTCCCGCCACTGCCAGTAGTAGTAGCGATTGTCGTTGATCTCCTTGATCGTGATCGTCGCTTTAGCAGGGACGTCGTCTGGAAGATCGTCTGGTCGCTCTTCGACCTCTTTTTGATCTGCTGACTCCTCAAGGCGGGCCTCTCGTTCCTTGTGCTCGGCGAGCGCTTTAGCGTACGAAGCAACGTTTCGGACCTGCTCCGGAGACGACTCGTTGAGCGTGTTGACGACCTCCGTCGGAAGGTTCGCCGGTGGGGTCGGGGGTTCGTAGGTCATCGGTTCCTCTCGTGTTAACCAACACGGCCCATGAATCCATAGTTTTGTTGGTTAAGACGGTGGAGGCAGTTCTCGCGACCGCTGATTGTAACACCACTTGAAACTTCTTTATATAATAGTTTCGTACTATGTTACACCGTGCTCCGGCGCATCGAACTCGAGGTCCTCGCCACGGTCGACCGCGGCGACACGATCTCCGAACTCGCGACGAAGCTCGACCACAGCGAGAGCTACCTCTCTCGTGCCGTCGGCGACCTCGTCGAGAAGGGACTCGTCTACACGGAACGCGACGGCCGGCGAAAACGAGTCGTTCCGTCGGATGCTCGCGCCGTCGAACTCTATCGGGACCTCGTCCGTCAGCATTCCCACATCGGCTTCCCCGAGATGCTGACCGGCAAGGCACTTGAGGTGTTGTACTACCTCGATGAGTCGCGAACTGTCTCCGAGGTTGCCGACCGGAGCGACAACTACCGCAACACGGTCAACCGCGTCCTCAAGCGGTTTCGCGACCGTGGTCTCGTCGGGACGGACGACGGCCACTATGACTTCAACGCCGACTTCGACCGCCTCCACGCGTTTGCCCGGGAACTCGCACACCATCTGCACCGCCAGCGCCTCGAAGCCGCCGCCCCGAAGGGCACGATTCTTTGGGAGGACTACGACGAATTTCTCGCCCAATCTGAGACGGAAATCGACGCCGAGGGATTCCACGAAACTGGCCTCGCTCGATTCGCGGCCTTCGACCTCCAGTTCCTGCTTACCGGCCACCGCTACTACGTCTACTCCGAGGAACTTGATGCGGTCTCCCCGGCGGAACTTTGCTGTCACACGCTACTGATCGACGACGGCAGCCGCCACCGCTCGTACTGTCTCCTCCTGCTCAGCCACGTCGACGTCGACGAGGCGGACCTCCGAGAGCAGGCGGCGAAGTATGGCCTCGAAGCCGAAATCGACGCCTTGCTGCGCTACCTCGAGACGCACGGCGAGGTCGACGACGACGGGCTTCCGGAGTGGGACGAGTATCAGGAGCTAGCGGTTGACTACGAGATGTGACTATCCTGAGACCGGCCGTCGTCGCCAGCTGTGCCGTCTGCCAGCGTCAGTTTGGGTCGTAGGGATTCGTTGCTGTATCGAGCCGATAGACATCCTCGACAGCGTCAAAATCGTCATCAAACGCATACAGGTAGCCGAGTCCCTCGGTTTGCATATACGAGATAATGCAGGCATCGACGAAGGAAAGCGGTTCGTGTTGGCGAAAGAGGGCCTTCCCTGTCGCGAGGGCGTCGGTGGTGAGGGAGTCGATGTGGAAGCGGGCGTTTTCTTCGATGCGATCAAGTAAATCGACGGCTGCGTCGTGGCCGGCGTGGGTCGTGAGGCCGTTGAGGGTTTCCGCGAGTACGTAGTCGAGGACGACTGCTTCCGGAAGCGTTCCATTGTCGATGCCTTGGAGTACCGGGAGCGCAACGTCGTGGGATCCATCCCGCCGATATGCGGCAGCAAAGAGGACTGTCGTATCGATGAGTGCCCGTGGCATTTACTCGACGTCGACGCCCCAGGCGTCGTGATCGCTCATTACATCGGTCGACTCCTCACCAGCGTAGCCGTTAAAATCGGCGAACGTGCCCGTTTGCTGTTGGATGACCTGCACCCGGATGCTCCCGTCGTCTTCGAGTTGCCAGCGGAGCTGGTCACCATCGTCGATATCGAGTTCACGTCGAATCCGGGCAGGGATGTTTGCTTGATTCCCGGACACCTTACTTTCGGCATCGATCCTGTCGCTGCTCATATCTCTCAGTAGGTAATCGTCTGTCAAAAGCCTAGTGTGTCGCCACACTACCCTGCGCTACATGAGAGATTCCAATGGAAAGTCATTGATTTACTCCGAGAGTGGTGGGGACCGTACCTTGGACCACGGAACACATTTGCGCTATATTTTGTGATCCACCTAACGCATATGCCTGCATCACCGGAAACCCGGTGCGGGGCGGTGCAACGACTCGGTCAACTTAACCAACAAAAGTAGATAGTAGCTGCAAGTTGTTGGTTAATACACCACAGTAGTGCAGTTACACACTCGACTCGATTAAAAAAGAGCGATGTAGAGATTAGATCCGGCGCATTGTCGTCACGATTTCCCGACCAGTCACACGCCAGCGACACCCGTTCCAGACGGCCTCAACGCGCTCGAAGCGGCCGTCAGATCGCGGGTTGAATTGGATTTTGCGCTTTGGACCACGAACCGGCTCGTAGACGAACCCTTTCGCGTCGGTTAGCGTTACGATACGACTGTCTGTCGAGTTGTCTGGATCAGTCATTGGTGGCTTACAGATGTGGAGAGAACCCGCGCTAAGCCGCGCTTAGAAGGGAGATAGACAGAAACAATCCATACTCACATGAATCTGATTAGCACCGGCTGTCTGCAGGTAGCACTACTGTATTGGACGTAGACGGTGCAGTACTGCTTCAGTGCTGAATACTAGTCACAGAGGAGCCCCGTCATACTGAAACTATACAATCACAGTCTCTCAGCCGTTGTAAATACAGGTTCTTTGCTCATTGAAAAGAGTGAAGAGGCTGCTCAGTCTGCGAACTGACCGGTCAAGCAACTACTAGATGAGAGTGGTATTCGAACTGGTATGTAAGATGGAAGACGCGTATCTTGCACGGTCTGGTGGTCCCATCTCCATCACCTCCGGGTCATGGCCGTGCGCAAACTGCGACATTTTCGATCAGGAGTCGGCAGCGGACGGTACCTTCTGACCAGCTACCATTCCTATTATTTCGTCCGAAAATCGTGCCACAACCTTATAAAGGCCAACTGCCAAACTCTGACATATTGAACAAAACAGTGAGTATCTCCGTCCTTCACGTCGATGATGAGCCGGATTTCGCAGAGTTGGCAGCTGATATGCTTGAACGTGAGGACGACCGGTTCACTGTTGCGACCGCAACGAGCGCGAGTGAGGGGCTGGAGCGACTTGCTGCGGATGACTTCGACTGTATCGTCTCCGACTACGATATGCCGGGGCAGAACGGCATTGAGTTTCTCGAACAAGTCCGTGATGAGTTCCCGGACCTCCCGTTTATTTTGTATACTGGAAAAGGCAGTGAGGAAGTCGCCAGCGACGCGATCTCAGCAGGTGTCACGGATTATCTGCAAAAAGAGGGTGGAATCAGCCAGTATGCCCTGCTCACAAACCGAATCAGGAACGCAGTCAAAAATCACTATGCCCAGATAGAACTTGCTGACAGGGAACAACGGCTTAACCTGTTCTTCGAGCAGTCTCCGCTCGGTGTCATCGAGTGGAATGAGAACTTCGATGCCGTCCGTATGAATGATGCAGCCGAAGATATCCTCGGGTATGCTGAAGACGATCTGGCAGGCCAACCATGGGAGGTGATTGTCACGGAACCCGACCGCGATGCCGTTGGTGACGTTGTGGCCAATCTCCTCGAAAACAAGGGTGGATACCACAGCATCAATGAAAATATCCGGGAAGATGGTGAACAGATTATTTGTGAGTGGCACAATAGAGTAGTAACCGACGAGAATGAGGATGTCGTAGCTATCTTCTCTCAGTTTCAGGATATCACCGAGCGAAAGCAACGAGAGAATTCTCTGGAGCAGTTACACGCAGCCACGCGGGACCTGATGACGGCAACGACCGTTGAGGAAGTCGCGACACGGGCGTCTGAGACGGCCACGCAGGTATTGCAGGTTCCGATGAACGGTATTCATCACTACGACACGGAGGCAGACGCGCTTGTACCCATCGCATGGGCGGACAAGACCGACGACGTACTCGACGACTCGCCACCTTCGCTTCCTGTCGATAGTAGTCTGGCGGGGCAGGTATACCGAACGGGTGAGGCCCAGAGATTTGCGGATATTCGCGAGGCCGACGATACATTCGACCCCGAGACGCCGTTTCGCAGTGAATACATCATTCCGCTCGACGACTACGGTGTCTTCATCCTCTCATCACCGGAAGCAGACGTTTTCGACGCGACAAATGAAGTACTCGCGGACGTATTCGCAGCGAATGTTGAAACTGCGCTCGACCACGTCGAACAGCGACAGCACCTCCAGCGTGAGCGCGACCGGCTTGATGAGTTTGCCAGCATCATCTCTCACGACCTTCGCAACCCGTTGAACGTGGCCACTGGACGCTTGGAACTGGCACAACGAGAGTGTAACAGCGACCATCTCGACGGCGTCGCGCAGGCACACGACCGGATGGATGCACTCATCGACGACGTCTTTACGCTCGCACGAGAGGGCAAACAAGTCGAGGACTCGGACCCAGTCGATCTCGGGGACACGATTGATGCGTGCTGGCGTAACGTTGAGACAGTCTCGGCAACCCTCGTGACCGAGACCGAGCAGACGATCATCGCCGAGTCGAGCCGCCTGAAACAATTGCTGGAGAACCTATTCCGGAACGCGGTCGAACACGGTGGTGAAACCGTCAGGATAACAGCCGGCGATCTGGATGACGGCTTCTATGTCGCTGACAACGGTCCCGGCATTCCCGAGAACGAGCGCGTCGAGGTGTTCGAGGCCGGGTACTCGACTGCAGACGAGGGGACTGGGTTTGGACTGAACATCGTGCAGGAGATTACCGAAGCCCACGGGTGGGATATCAGTGTGACCGACAGCGAAACTGGCGGAGCGCGGTTCGAGGTTACTGGTGTTGAGACCGCTGCTGCATAGGCGCGCTGTATTGGGTACCATGATTTTGATAGAATCCATAATGGTTCGTTCACGAACTGCTGAATAGACCCCACGAATACAGCAGTAACTCACCGATTGTGGTTCAGCGCTTGAACCAATCAGTACAGGCGGAATATCTACCAGTCCAATCTGTTCAATCTGTAGTCGGCTCCGCGAGAGATACGCAAGTCTCACATGAGTGGCTCCGACAACAATTAGCGATGGCGAATCCACTGACGTATGTGTTAACGGTCAAGCATTTTTCACTCAAGTACGTCAGCGCTGCCTTGGTCGAGCGGATCTTCGATATCGCCGATAATCGTTTCCAGCAGGTCAGTGACGGTCACTAGTCCAATAACCTCGCCGTCTTCGATGATGAGAGCCATCTCTTGTCGCTCTGTCTGGAACTGATC
>NZ_JAANTG010000006.1:0-151432 GCF_011627385.1 Haloarcula sp. R1-2 | reverse complement strand
GCACGTGCCGGGTAGCCACGCCACACGGGGTAAGAGCTGAACGCATCTAAGCTCGAAACCCACTTGGAAAAGAGACACCGCCGAGGTCCCGCGTACAAGACGCGGTCGATAGACTTGGGGTGTGCGCGTCGAGGTAACGAGACGTTAAGCCCACGAGCACTAACAGACCAAAGCCATCATTCATACGCACTGTGACTCATTCACCGACGATTTACTCGTCGCTGAACGAGTCCAGGCGCAAACTGGATCGCACGTAATCACACGGTGGAAAAGTTGATCGAGACTGGTACTATCGCGGTTCGATTCCGTGACTCGACGTTAGGCGGCCACAGCGGTGGGGGTGCCTCCCGTACCCATCCCGAACACGGAAGATAAGCCCACCAGCGTTCCGGGGAGTACTGGAGTGCGCGAGCCTCTGGGAAACGCGGTTCGCCGCCACCATTCATACCTTTCATAGCCCACTCAGGAGAGATATCTCTCCCGAGTGGGCTTTCCGTATTTAAACAGAGCCGAACCACTCAGTAAATGACCGGTTCTCGCACTCTGTGGAATACGGCTTCAATCGGTGAGATCAGACGTGCGACTAGCGATCGTGATCGAGTCGTTGAGTCACAGCCTAGGCGTTTGCAGGCAACGGTCCGGATCTTGTTGCATGACTCGTCGAATCTCGGATCAACGAACAGGATGGCTCCCGTGTTGTCAAAATATCGAATGATAGCATCCAGAACAGTCTATCTAGTTCGATTACTGTCAGCAGCAGTTATACTAGTGGATGAGAATGTGCGAGATACACCCTGTTTCGAGTGTAAGCCAGCCGTCTGTTACGATTAATCGAGTTCTCCGTATCCGTCTCCTCTCATGAGCTCTGCAACGGCCTCTACGTTGTCGAACGCTGCAAGAAGCGCATACTCACGGGCGTCCGTCTTCGCAATGTCGTCCGTTCCGAGTTCCGAAGCAAGCTGGCTCCGAAACTCCGCTTCTCGCGAAACGACTTTATCGCGAGCGAAGAGTTCGAGACGGTTGTCTCGTTCGTCCCCGACGTTACTCCGACGGACGAAGTACGGATACTGGTGAGCACTCGTTTGGTGTGGTTCGGCATCGTTGGCCGTGGGAGTGCTCGTCGTACTCTCTTCGTTGTGACTATTGGCCCCTTTCGTTTCAGAGAAGTCCCGGCTGTCATCTACCTCCTCAGGGGTGGCTTCCTTGGGTTCCCGATCGTCCGCCTCCTCGTCTGCGATGTCATCGATTTCCTCACCGGCTTCCGCTGGCTCGTCGTCTGCTTCTTCCTGATCATCTCCGAAGCTGAGGTTACCTGATCCTGATTTGAATGAATCGCCCCCCATTAGTCAGCCACCTCCGGCTTAGCGGTGAGGTCAAACTGCATCGTCTCGGTTCCATAGTCGTCGATATCTAAGACCAGTTTGTCATCAACGTCGACATCGAACGTCTCAGTCGCAATGAACCCCGCCAGTTGCCAAAGTTTATCGAGAGTCTCGAGTTCACGGTCGGGCACTCGCCGCTCTCCCTTTTTTGAGACCATCTCCTCGTCCTCTTCGTAGGTCTTCCACCGCTCCTCTACTACTTTGAACGCGGAGCCACGGGCTTCCCACATGGCGTCCATCAAACTCTCGCGTGACCCGATCGACACTGGCGTTGCGAAGGCGTCCGTATTTTCGAACTGATCGCGATACTGCCTGTGGGCGTTTGTCTGGCCGACTCCGGATGGAACCACGCACGAAAGCCCGATTTCGATGTCCAACGCAGTCCCCATGTTCCCGACCATCTCTTCGAGACCATCAAGACTGAGACTTCCCTTTCCAGCTGGCTTGACAGGTGCCACCAATGTCCGAAGCGCGTAGATGGCATTGTAGAGCAGGTCTTCAGCGCGTGCGTTAGGGTCGATGAGGACCGCGTCGTATTCTTCGTTCAACTGCTCTTGCTCCCAGAGAAGATTGTAGAGAAGTTCAAAGCGGGGATACTCGTCTCGAGAAATTCCCTTCATGCCCGTTTCGTAGGAAATCTTCTGCTCAAGATTGGAAGTGAAATCGCCCAGCATATCGTGACTTGGAATAATATCAACACCCTCTTCAGAGGTCTCGATGAGGTTGTCGAAGTCCCCGTCTGGCATTTCAAGAATGTGCTTTACGAGATTGTCAGCTTCCGAGTCTCCACGGTTCTTACCGACGTCGAAGAGTGAGGTGAGGTTGCCCGTTTGTGGGTCCAAATCGATCACGAGGACATCAAGTCCCATCCGTTTGAACCCAACCGCGAGATTTGCTGTCATGGTCGTTTTGTATGTCCCCCCAGACTCAGCGTAGACGACGGTCGTTATCATACGCTTCCTCATTTGAACTTCTGTTAGATATATCTGTGTCAGACATTCGTGACTGCTGCCTGTACCAGTTGTCTGTATCTATTATCTGTAATTGCATCTCTACCGCAAGACAGAGATCGGATTGCGCCTGATCTGGAACGTTAATCTGTAGCAATTATCTGTAATAGATGTCCGTACTAAGCGCCTGTAACGGCTGTATGGAACAGATGTTCGGTACAGATAATCGTCTGGAGTTTCTTTAGATAGCAAGTCGCATTGATGCCAGAACAGCAATTTGTTACAGACAGCAATTACAGCTCTTTGTCTGTAATTGGTTTGGGCTAAACGTCTACACTAGTTAATGAGGGCGAGTGCCCCGCCCCACCGTGGGCGGGGGTGAAGCCCAGCAGCCACGCCGCAGCTTTTAGCAGATAATCACACAACACAACAGGTATGGAGCAGACCCTTTTCCTCACCTTCCAACTCACTGTTGAAGAGGGCGAGGAGCTGCTTGAACCCACCCTCCTCAAAGCCCGTCGCCTCCGAAACGAAATCATCTGTCTCCACTACCAAGGATAGAGTTAGGGCGAAATCAAAGACGCCGTGGTCGGGAAAGCCGGCCTCATCAACAACACCTGCCAGCAAATCATCGACAAAGCCCAACAGGAACTCACGAACTACGACGAGGGCGATGACGAGGACTGGGGCGCACCCAACCCCTACATCCACGAACCCTATCCAATGCGGATGAACCACCGCGAAGGCTACCGCATCACCGAAACCGACGATAACACGCACCGCTTCCCCATCTCAGCGAAACCATACCACCACGCCAAAGGCAAGTTGAAGGGCAGTCCTGACCACCACAATCTTCTCACGACTGCTCTCAACAACTCCGCGTGGCGTGTCGGTACCGCGGAACTCCTCCACCATCGTGGCGACTGACAGTTCCACATCACCGTCACCAACACAGACGCCAATGTCCACACACCAGCGAATCCAATACGTGGCCGGCGTGGACATCAACGAGAACCGCGTCGCACTCGCCGCGATGAACTGGGAAAGCGGCAACGTACAGGACTCGCTCGTTCTCGAATACCTGGACGTGAAGCGTCGACGGCATGAGTGCTTCACGAAGCGCAGGTGGATACAAGAGGCAGGTCAGACCGCGTTCAAGACGGTCGTGGGACAGGAGAAACGAGACTCTGTTCACGACCAGCTCCACAAGACGTCGCGTGACGTCGTTAGGTGGGTCTCGCAGTTCGAGAATCAGGCCATCGTCTTTGGAGACCCCAAAGACATGCGAGACTCGATTAACTACGGGACCCGGATGAACCGCCACCTGCACTCGGTGCCGTTCGCCAAGCTTCGAGATCTGATCACGTACAAGGTGGCTCGTGACGGTGTGCCGTCGGATGACATGGATCCGGAGTACACGAGTCAGCGGTGTCCTCGCACCGCGTGTTTATACACGGAGCGTGGGAACAGGCGGGAGAAGCGGTTCAAATGCCGAGACCGTGGGTTTCAGAACCTGATCCAGAATCCTGTCACAGATAATTACTACAGACGAGTATTACAGACAAAATTTACTTTGAAGCAGGCAAAGATAATAGTGGCCGCAGGCGGGGGGAGTGGCGTGCAACGCACCGTTTGGGGTCGTCATCTACGACGACAGGTTCTAGCCCCGGACCAATCGATGCGTTTGGGGTGGAGTAGGGAGCGATTGAGCGGGGCCAGTACCTAACTAATCAGCATCTGGTTGGTATCGAAAAGTTTTGTGACTCGGGGTTACAATCTCTCTATCTGCCATTACGTCGCATTTTCTCCGCAAGGTGTGAATGCAACCACTCTCCACTCGCCGGCAGCACTCTCAAAGACGCTCGCAACCGATGGTGTTCCGTGGTTGTCAGCGACAGGTTCGTTCTGTAGGTCGCGCTCCGACACTAAATTGATGCCACAGAACGAGCACCCGTCTGCTTCAAGTTGCTAGAGCAGGAGCTTTCGGCTCTGGTCGGTTTTGAGTTCGGCCAGCAATACATCGGCGCTACTCACACAACTTTCTGCCAGGCTGGGCTCGCTTCGAGTTCTTGAAGCGCCGAGCGGAGCTCTGACTGAATTGCCCCATAATACCGCTTTCGGCCAACTGGTGTCTGGATACGGATAATGGCGGTCTCACTTGTCACCTCAAACAGCGATAGCGACCACTGTCCAGCTTGATAGGACCATTTGCCGAGCTCCACCGTTTGCTCATCTTGAATAGAGCGTGTGCCCAATTCCCAGCTCTGCCGTGTCAAATGAGGTAAATGGAATGGAACAACATCAGGAAGCGTGGCAGCACGGCCGGTCTCACATCGATTGTTATCTACTGCCATAACACGAAATCTAGAATCGATCAGTAAAAACGTGTCTACTTCCCCGGCTGGAAGCGCCGACTGAGGTTCCCCTACGACGAGCCCTCGGAGGAAGGTATTTGTCGACGTTCAGACACGTGGGCTGAGTTTGAGGGCACGCTCGACTTTGTGGACAGACACGAACTCCGAGACGCTGGCCTAAGGGACATTCCAAAACAGGAGTACCACGCGGGACCCCTGAAAATTGCGATGGAATACCCCCGGCTTACAAAACTCGTCACGGAAGACCAGAAGTCGTGAAATAACGCGTATTGGGGCGAGTGGATCAGCCGACAGTCGCTGTTTATCGCTTCGCATTGGGATCGAGCCAGTAGTAGACCACCGTCATTGTGAGTCCGAGCATCATTGCGTCGGAGCCGAGTGGCCTCCCGATGGCTACGCCAATCCCAAACAGTATCGACGCCGTCATGGCTCCTGTGAGGAGTGCGTATTCAGCGCGCGAACGGTTGCGGAGCCACTGGTCGAGACGGTTGTAGAGGTCGTTCATTGCTCTGTTGCATCCCGCTGATAGCTGGTGAGTACTGTCGGCAACACGACGCCAAAGCCAACGAGAACGGCCCAAGATACCCACGTGGCGACACTGCCCAGTGAGACGTACCAGAGCAGCATTGCGACGACAATGAATGGGAGGGTGGTTTTCGTCTGTCTGGAGACCATGACTTAGAGTTGTTGGATAGAAAGTGTAAGTCCACCGCTCCCGCAACCAGGCTGTTACTCGACCGACTCCAACCCAGCTATTGTGCAGTGCTGTGTTGTGTCGCTGGAAACGGCGCAAAGTTGCCCATACCATCCTATAGCCGGCCGACACTGCCGGGGTTGACGGCGAGTCCGTCACCGAAGGGCTCGGCGTATTGGATACTTCTAGACGGTCCCCTTCGGGAACTGGCCGTCCCAGAACTTCTCTGTAGTAAGGGTGTTATAGAACTGTTCACACACCATCTCCAAGACTCCTGAATCACTCAGCGCAGAGCAAAATTCTATCAGTTCGTGTAACAAACATTTGCTTGAAACGCAGCTCACGGCACTAATGCTTGGATTAGAACGCGGGACAGTCAAACTCGTCCCGCATCAAGAGGAGTGGAAACACCGCTATGAAAACGAAGTTGCACACCTGAAAGTCGTTGCAGGTGAGCGACTGCTCGATTTCGAACACATCGGTAGTACCGCAATCGAAGGAGTGCCAGCGAAACCGATAATTGACATACTCGCTGTTGTCGAAGACTTGGAAGCTGTGGGAGACCTGATTCCGGCTTTTGAAGAGAACGGGTATGAATACCGAGCCGATGACGACGTACGCGGCCGGCTATTCTTCGCCAAAGGACCACGCACGAACCGGACGCACTACCTTTCACTCGCGGAACGGGATAGTGACTTTTATCACGAAAAAATCGCCTTCAGAGAGTATCTTATAGCCCATCCAGAGGTTGCCGAACAATATGCGTCGATAAAGCGGGCACTAGCGGAGAAGTACCCGGAAACGAGAGAGAAATACACTGCTGAAAAAAGTGATTTCATCCGGGACGTACTTGACCGTGCAATGAGGACGTAGCTCATATTGAGCGGGTATTTTACGTAGCTTCTGGTGGAACTGCCCCGAGAACTATGGCTCTTCGGCGAGCGGCGCAAGGTCGTCTACGACCATCCTGATGAGCGAGACCGGGACACAGAACCCGAGGACTTCGCGCCAGCATTCCTTGCGGCTGGAGACGCTCCCGTTCCGGGCCATGCACAGGGATTCGTTGCGGATACTGGTCAGCATTCTTGGAGTCTCCCATCCACTTGGACAGTAAGGCCTTCTTCACGAGCGTAGTCTGCGACGATCTTGAACGGGAGACCGAACGAATCAACGGTTGCCTCATGTGGGATTGGCCAGTCATCGCTGTAGGCGACATAGGAGTTGGTGGCAAGCCTGTACTCTCGACCGGCTTCGATAGGCTGCCCGTTGACGGCAACCCCCAGTAGCCGTCCAGCCTCGGTGTCGTACTCAACAGTCATTCCGCTGATGTCGCCGTGCCAGAGCCGTCCGTCCTCGCGGTGGGGACGGAAGGCAGCCTGCAAGAGGGTTCGTAGTTGTTCACCCGAGACATGGAGGACGTCTACCCTGCCGCCGAATGGGTTTACGCTGGCCACCTCGCCAGCGGTGACCTCGCCGGACAGGGGGCGACCCGTTCGGAGACCGCCATTGTGGACAAAGCTGACGTCGGTATCAGCCGCCCAGCGATAGGCGTCGGCCACGAGGTTGCCAACACGACTCTCGCCGCAGGTTCGCTGGTCAAGGTCCCGATGGATCGGGTCGTCGACAGTGGCAACAGTCTCCAGCAGACCAACATCGTCCAGCTGTTCGCGGGTCGTGTCAGCCAGGGACTCGTCGATAGGTCCCTCGGCTGTCGAATGACGGGTGGCAATCGGCGAGCGATTCCCGTTGAAGAGTTCGACTTCCCAGACCACCTGTCCGTTCGCTCCGGGACGGACGACCAGTGTTCCGTCGACAACCTCGTGGCGTTCCCTGTGGACGTGGCCGCCAAGGACCGCGTCAACGCCGTCAACGGCCGCAACGTCGGTCTCTAAGTCGCTCCGCAAGTGTGCGAGAACGACGAACTGGTCGACACTGTGACCGAGTTCGCTGACCGCTGTCCGCACGCTCTCGACAGGACTGGTCACGGTCAGCTCTGACGCGCCGGTGGGTGCAATTTGGGGAGTCGCAGGATCGATTACGCCGACGAATCCGACTCGCTGGTCATCTCGATGCAGGACTGTCGTTCCGTCTAACCCAGCGAAGGGAACGCCACGCCCGCCCTCCCTCTCCCCTTCAAAAACGTTCGCGACGATCCACTTCTGTGGACTCTCTGAAACCACGTCCAGAATGGGAGCAGTCCCGAAGTCGAAATCGTGGTTCCCTACCGTCCCGATGTCGGTACTCACTGCCCGGAAAAACGGTATCACTTGACGCCCTTCGCAGTAATGGGCGAGGACACCCGGTGCAGTGTTGTCGCCGGTGCCAGCGACTACTGCGTCCTCCCCGCGGATCGACTGGATGGTTCCGGCAAGCCGACCCATTCGCACAGGGTCGTCACAGGCGTTCTCAATGTCAGAGTAGTGGAGCAACCGGACCGACATCGCTCAAAGCTGATTCCAGCGGGGCATAAAAGTGTATTTCGCTTGTGATATATTAGCCCAGGGCTCCCGCTCTGGCCCCCTCTGTGAAACCGCCTCTATTGCTGGGCGAGATACGCTTTCGAAAAATAGCCTTGACTGGCGCGTCCACCACCTGTTCCGATCCGAGTTCTTTAGCTCGATTGTTCGGCCAGCGTTTTGAGTTCCACCAGCCGCGGCAGTTCCGTGACGCCGCTAACTACGACCAGAACCGACAGCGTGTTCCGGTCGGGTGTCGGCATATCGCCGCTCCGCACCTCGGGTGACTGGAGTTCCTCCGTGAGCCATCGTCGCCCGTCGGTAACAGCATCCCGAATCAACCACGCGGGCGGCCCGGCAAACACAGCCAGGGCTCTATCAGCTGAATCCAGCTCGCACTGGGCCGTCAGTTTACCACGCACCGCTCTGCGAAGTGTCGTCTCGACGGCGTTGTACGCCTCGATTTCGTCGACATCGTCTGCGTTGTCACCGAGAAAGCGGTTCTTGAGTTGGTCTATGACCGTTCCGTCACCGCTGCCAGCACCCGTTTGCAGATCCTGACTGGCGTAGCCAAGCGTTGTGAAACCCGCGTCTGAGAGGGTATTGATTATTTCGCTGGCGTCGACGACACTCTGGCCGACAGCGTCGGGTGCCGTCGCCTCACCTGCTGCGAATAGCGCCCCCAGCCGCGCCACAACGGTCTCGTTCAGCGTCTCGGAGGCCGACTCGACCGTCTGTCCACTCCCGAGCCACGCTTCGTTGTCGAACAGTATTTGCCCGTCGACGGTCGATTCCAGCGCCCGGAGTGCCTGCATCGTGTTCGCGGCTGCGTCGTCGTCCCTGCCGGCGGGTAACACCGACAGACAGTAGACTGGAATCGAGTAAACCTCTCTGAGTGCATCAGCGATGTGGGCCGTGGCGCCGCTCCCCGTCCCGCCTGCAAGCCCGGCCACGAGGACGACGGCGTCGATATCGCTTGTCACCAGTTCGTCTATCGCCCGGCGAACTTCGAGCCGTTCGTCTTCGATGGCGGCGGTGCCGCTCGTTCGGTCCCCGTTCGTTCCGGTCCCATTTGTTTCGGAGAGTCCGAAGGCATACCGCCGGTCGGCCGGGAGTGCGTCGAGTTCGTCGAGCGCTTCGGTGTCCGTGTCGACGGCACAGGCTGCGCCGAGATACGTTGTTTCGCGGCGTTCATTGTCCTGCCATAGCCGCTCAACGATCCGGCCCCCAGCACCACCGATTCCGACTGCCGCGACTCGCATACGTCGAGTTTGGTGTAGACTGACATTAATAGTCCGACTCGGCATGACGCCCCACTGGCACTTCGTGGCATGATGAATTACAGCGGAATAGCGTCTGATTTGCACTGGCGCTTCCCAAAGCTGGTGTCCGGGAAGATACTGTCGCGTGTCGGAGGAACAGAGGCCTTTCATACGGCAAGCGCTGAGAGGGGCCGTGTCTCAGGACTTCGCCAACGAACCATCTGATACCCTCTCTGTTACTATCTCCGGCGGGTCGATGGGTGGCCTGTTTACCGGCATCGCGCTCGACAGTGCAGGTCACGACGTGACTATCGCTGAGCAATCGGCCGGCGACCTCCGAAGTCGCGGCGGCGGCATCGTCGCCCAGCAGTCAATCCGCCAGTTCCTCTCGCGCCACGACATCGTCGACCCGGCGAACATAACCACCCGAGCCAGTGAGCGGCGCTTTCTGACCGCTGACGGCGATGTGCGAACGTCGACGCCGGATTCAATGGTGTTCACCTCCTGGGACGCCGTCTATCGTCAGCTGCGAGCGGCGTTCCCAGACGACCGGTACCACACCGGCCAGACTGTCACGGGTGTCAGGGCCACAGACGGCACGGTTACATTTTCCGACGGGGACCGGACCACCGCCGATCTGGTCGTCGCTGCCGACGGCGGGCAGTCTACAGCCCGTGCGCAACTGTTTCCCGACGCCGACCCGGAGTTTGCCGACTACGTCGCTTGGCGTGGTGTCGTCTCAGAGGCGGAGCTCTCGGACGCAGTCATCGACGCGTTCGACGGCCGGTTCACGTTTTATCAGGGGGAACAGATGCTCATCCTCGCGTACTTCATCCCCGGCGAAGACGGTAACACCGCCCCGGGAGACCGCCGTCTCAACTGGGTCTGGTACGACACACTCTCCGGGCGAGAGCGTGAGACCATCTTCACCGACACAACAGGCACGAGCCAGCAGTTCAGCGTGTCGCCGGGACAGCTCCGAGACCCAGTTGAAAGTCACCAGCGCGAGCGGGCCGCCGAGACACTGCCGCCCGTGTTTACCGACCTCGTTGCAACAACAGCAGCCCCCTTCGTGCAGGCAATTTACGACCTGCAAAGCCCCCAGATGACAGTCGACAGAGTCTGTCTGCTTGGAGATGCGGCGTTCGTCGCCCGTCCGCACACTGCCGCTGGCACTTCGAAGGCGGCGAGTGATGCCGTTGAACTCAAAGCCGCTCTCGACCGCCACAGTTCCCTTGGAGGCGCACTGGCGTCCTGGGATGATGCCCGAACCGACTACGGAGCGCGTCTCGTTGCCCAGGGTAAGCGAATGGGTGACGAACGGTTGTCCCTCGGGAGTTGAGGGACTACCGTTCTGTACGGGTTTTCTCGGGCAGATGCTTGGTACTGATTCTTAGACGCTGGCACTGTCTTCCCGCGTTGTAAGAATTGAGGGGGTGTTACTTGCCTGCTGCTTCGCTAGTCAGCATATGACACTCGTTGTGCCGTTCGACGGCTCCGAACTGGCCGAGGTAGCACTCGTCCGGGCGGCGGAGTTCGGCACCGTCTTCGAAGAGGATGTGCTGGCCGTCAGTGTCATCCGGAACGGGAATGTCAAATACGCACGGGAACACGACTGGATCGGGCCAAACGAAGACTTCGATCTGGAGACGGTCGTCACCTCACTGCACGAACAGGTGATGGACCTGTGTCCGAGTTCGGATTTCCGCCATACAGTCGTGGATCGATACGCGCCGGCCGGGGCTGTAGCGAAAGCCATCCGCAAGCTGGCCAAGAGAGAAGACGCCTCAATGGTATTCATCGGAAGCGAAAACGCCGGGCACCTCGTTACAAGCATCAGCAGCGTTGGCGGGTCGATTGCCTCGGACGACGCCTACGATGTCGACATCGTTCGACATCGTAACCCGTCCAAGATCGCCAAGCTCAGGAACACGTCCCCGCACAGACAACCGAAATCCGACTTCTATCTCCCGGAATAGGTAACGTCGGTTGTTCAAGCAAGCCAAGTGGTACGAACGGGCACGGCGACTTTCTGGAGCAGTGGTAGCGAGGCATCTATCTGGTCACAGCTTCGGGAAGCATCTGAACGACTTGGTGATGGGCACCCGAACCATCCGGTCACAACCGATGTGAGCGAGATGTGAATCGTCTAAAAGAGAAGCACTACCCGTGACACAGCCAGAGAGGGTGTCACTCTGGGACTGTTTCGGTGTTCCCGTAAACGAGTGGGCATAATTGCGACAGTCTCGCTGACAGTTGACCGGACAATTCGCCGCTTCTGATAGCGCGTGCGTGCTGCACAGAAATCACAGAATCGACAGACAGCAAGCAGATATCACAACCGTTTTTATTACCAACTGTATACTGGTCGGTTGGGTTCTGGTCCTCGCTCCATTTCCCCTTGAATCCAATCCAGATCATCGATTGGCCCGAGTCCAGAACCTGTCGTCGTGGATGACGACTTTGAATGGTGCGTGCATGCCACTCCCCCCGGCTGCCCACCATTTCTTTGCTGACCTGCAGTGAGGAGCTGGTGGTTCTCGTGACACTTGTGCGGCTATTCGGCTGCCGCCATGCCGTGGCTCTCCAGCAGCGAAGCGGCTACAGTGCGACTTGGGCATGACGGCGTGGCTCTGGAATGCGTGTATACATTAGAATCAATCGTATACATAGTAGTGCAAGTGCCAGGGTCGGACGGGATATTCAATTCGGGAATCTAGCCTGCTCCAGTGAATCAGGGGCACTGCCAAAATCAAAACCACCGACTTGGACCCGTACTCGTAAGTTCTGGTTTGATCACTGCATAGCCTATCTGACCATGCTTCGCCCGGAGTCAGCGTGGTCAATTTTTCGGCGGCGAAAGCAACGAGCGGACTGTAGCAGACTGCTCTGGTATTCGGGCCCAGACAACAGGTCGATGTCCTATGCATCTATCCAGAAGGACCCATCTCGCGAAACTGTCTCTGGCGAGAAGAGGTCTGTCAAAACGGAGAAGGGGAAAACCAGGTTGGCAGACACTGGCGTTGGCCCCACTGGCTATATATACTCCAAACACATAAGTCTTTTGACAATAGTTCTATAATATTATCTAAACAGATATCAGAATAATAGGCGATGCGAGCTGCGATCGCCTACATTACTTTCTTGCGCAGATAGGCCGAGATACCTTCACTGATGAGCACAAGGCCCAGAATCGAGATGAGGATCGTCAGGACTGCTTCCCAGTTGAAGTAGTTGATCTCAGTCTGCAGCGGGACGCCGATACCGCCTGCACCGACGAACCCGATGATCGTTGACGCTCTGACGTTGATGTCCCATCGAAGCGTCGCGACGCTGATGAACGCCGGCTTGATCTGTGGAACGATACTGTAGATGAGTACATCAACGGGCGATGCCCCAGCTGCAGTGACCGCCTCAACAGACCCGCGGTCGATCTCTTCGATGGCTTCCGCGATTAGCTTTGCAGTGAACCCGATAGATCTGATCGAAATCGCCAGCACGCCAGCGAGGGCCCCCGGGCCGAAGATGACCACGAAGATCAGTGCCCAGATGATGACGTTCACCGAACGGGTAAACGAGATGATGAACTTACCCAGCAGGTACGCCGGCTTGTTGGGTGTCGTGTTGCTGGCACCGAGGAACGCGACCGGAATCGCCATCACGATGGCCAGTGCCGTGCCGAGGATCGAGATATTGATCGTCTCAAGCAGCGGCCCGACAATCTTTCGCGAGTATCCGACATTGGGCGGATACATCCGACCGAAGAGGTCAGCCAGCTCACGCGGGGCAGTCACGGCGTAGCCGTAATTCACTTCCATGGCGCGCCAGGCTGCGACCAGAATGACGAGGCCAGCCAGCAGCCCGAAGAACCGGAGTAAGCGCTCACGGCGATCGAACCGACTCCAAGAGTCAGTGCTGTTTGACATTATTGGATCCGCCTCCGGGCGAGAGCGCTGACACCTTCACCGACCATGACGATCGCGACGATGACAGCGATAATCGCCATGCTGAACTGGTAATCGTACTTATCGAAGGAGTTCAGCAGCGTGATCCCGATACCACCGGCTCCGACAATTCCGACGACAGTGCTGTGACGGAGATTGATGTCGAGCCGGTAAATCGACAGCCCGACGATCCGGGGCATCACCTGCGGGAGGACGCCGTAGAGATACGTCTGGACGGGCGTCCCACCGGCGGCAGTGATTGCCTCCATCTGCCCACGGTCGATATCTTCGATCTCCTCTGCGAGGAGTTTCGCGAAGAATCCGATCGTTTTGAACGCAAGTGCAAGGACACCAGCGAGTGGACCGAACCCGACCGCTTTGACCATGATGATCGCAACAATGAGCTCGTGGAGCGAGCGCGTGACGGCAACGATGCTGCGACCGACATAGTAGACTGGCTTCGGCGAGAGGTTATTCGAAGCCATAATCGCGACCGGCACGCTGACGATGATGCCGATTGTCGTGGCGACAATCGTCATCACGATGCTCTCGACGATGCCCTGAATGAGGAGTTCCCGTTGCGACGGAGTGTATGCCGGTGGTAGCATACTCGTGATGAGTTCGACACCGGCTCCGATCCCGCGAACAAATCGGCTGGGGGAAATCCGAAGGTTCCAGAAGCTATACGCGAAGAACAACAAGATAAGCCCGTAGATGAGATACTTGACTTTCTTGTTGTAGAAGACTGTGGGCCGCTCCCAAGATCCTTCAACGGTCGATCCAGATTCAGCAGCCATATTGATTAGTCACCTCGTTCGGCAATGACGTCATCAGCGTCAGTGCTGTTACCAGCACTCGGCTCTTCACGGTCCGCAATTGATTCACCGCCGCGATAGATCTCGTCTCTGGCTGCCTGATCTAGGTCGTCAGGTGGGCCGTTAAAGACGATTTCACCGTCACTGAGGCCGATTATCCGGTCCGCGTAGTCGACCGCTAGATCGACTTCGTGGATGTTGATGATGATCGGGATATCGTCTTCGTGGGCGATGTCCGTCAAGAGGCTCATGACCTCTCGGGAGGTGTCAGGGTCCAGCGCGCTCGTCGGCTCGTCAGCGAGCAGGATTTTCGGCCGCTGAATGACGGCACGGGCGATACCAACGCGCTGTCGCTGGCCGCCGGAAAGTTCATCTGCACGGTTGTTCTCGACACCCTCCAGATTCACCCGGCTGAGAATCTCGCGTGCGCGCCTGATGTCCTCCGGAGGGAAGTTCCGCCGGAACGCGTTCCACGTACTGAGATAGCCCAGGCGACCGGAGAGGATGTTCTCCATGACCGTCAGGCGCTCTACGAGATTGAACTCCTGGAAGATCATGCCCATATCGCGACGGACATCGCGAAGGGCTGATTTCTCCAGCCCGGTCACCTCTGTATCGTCAAGCGAGATGCGCCCGCCAGTTGGCTCGGTCAGCCTGTTGATGCTACGAACGAGCGTGCTTTTTCCGGCCCCGCTTGGCCCGATAATCGCAACGATCTCGTTACCACTGACTTCGAATGAGACACCTTTGAGTGCTCGATCACCGGAGTCGTACGTTTTTTCCAAATTATCTACAGTGAGCATTATTTGGGTCTCTTCTTAGCCTTCGATGTTGTCGATCTGGTACGTGATATCGTTGTTCTCCTGAATCTGGAGGATGATATCGTAGGTCGTAGCGTAATCAATCTCCGTCCACGTTCCGCGACCACCGAACACCTCCGCGATTTTGGTGTCCGAGTAGTCGTAGTCGATGAACGCCGCCCTGATACCCTCCTGAAGTTCCGGCTTCAGGTTGTAGCGGTAACAGAAACTCGTCGTGGGGAACGGATTGCTGGCCCACACGACTTTGAGGTTCGTCGGGTCGATGTTGTCTGCTTCTGCAACGCGCGTGACACAGGTGCTACAAACGGGGGCAGCGTCGTAGTCGTCGTTTGCAACGCCCAGAATGCTCTGTTCGTGGCCGCCGGAATAACTCACCTCGTAGTCTTCGCCCGGAGTGACGCCCTGGTTCGAGAACAGCGCACGCGGGGCGAGGTTCCCGGAGTTGGACGAGGGCTCGGCATGTGCGACGCGCTTGCCTTCGAGGTCCGCCAGTGAGGAGATATCGTCGTTATCTGCCTGCGTAGCCAGCCACAGCCGATAGCCGAAGTCACCTGCCTTCGAAATCTGGAGCGAGAACGGGACAGCACCGGCCAGGTTCACAGCAAAGGGCGTCGGCCCAGTAGAGAACCCGGCGACGTGGAGGCGTTCGGACCGCATCGCCTCGACCTGGGACGCGTACGAGTTGAGGGGGAAGTATTTGACGGACTTCCCGGTCTCTTCAGCGATGTTGTCCATCAGCGGCTGCATCGTATCTCGATAGACCGCTGGGTCTTCCGTCGGCGTCATCGCAAACGCAATACGGTCCGGGTCAATGAGATCGTCTTCATTATCGGGAGTACTCTGAACGGGGTCACCGTAGCGAGGCTTCTCGCGTTCCTCCATGTTCTTCAGGTCCTGTAGAGACCCTGTCTCGAACCCGGCCTCGATGAGCGTCTGCATCAACTGCGGGAACTCCGGATTCGACGGATCGAACTCGGGGTAATCGTTACTCTGTCCGGACCCACCGTCACCGCTACTGGACCCGTCACTACCGTCTCCGCCGGATGTTTCGGTGCTCTGACTGCTCTCCTGAGAACAGCCTGCAACGCCTGCTGCGAGCGCAGTAGCGCCGATTTTTAACACAGATCGTCGGTCAACTGGGTTCTGTTTCATTGTCGACGCAGACATATGCGAAATCTGGGTTAAAAAGTATTTATGTTTAAATCTGACAAAACTATAATTACCTCGTATCGGGTTTTAGGCTCTCTTCATATAGAATTTAGAATAAGCATCAGAATTCAATATATGACAGGCTCTATATACTAGCCGGTAATCGAGGGGGATTTTCCGGTCTCCGCAGGGGCCATGGCGATATTCAAGCTAGCCTCAAGGCCAACACCTATTACCCATCAGTATATTTGTCTCCATATAGAACATAGTAGTATATAGACTATATAAAAATGACGGAACCACCGTTTGTAAGATAAGATGACTGTAATGAGTGCAATCGCGAATACGGCTGTTTTCGGAGGTATAGAGGGGATAACTGTCGATACTGAGATACTACACCTTTTTATTGCAGGTGCACTGGGTATGCTGCTTGGGCTTGAACGAGAGTGGGCAAACAAGTCAGCAGGAATCCGCACGTTTACGCTGACCAGTCTGGTCGGCGCTGCCGCAATGTCTCTCAACGAGACGATACTACTTGCTTCGGGAGGGGCACTGGTACTCGTACAGGGCGGATTACTCGGAATCCGGGGCATAGTCGCACAGTGGACCGGCGACGATGGTGAGCTAGATTCTGGCCTGTCCCTGACAACATCGACTTCACTCCTTGTCGCGTACGCGGTCGGGATTCTGGTTGGAGCCAACCACGTCCTTATCGGCGTCATTATTGGCATCACGTCGTCATTCCTGCTCGTCCTTCGAAGGGAGTTACACGAGTTTGCGAACCAGCTATCGCGAGAGGAAGTACGCAGCGCCGGTGAGTTTGCGATTATTTCGTTTGTCGTGTATCCGCTCTTGCCCGGCGGAACGTACGGGCCATGGGATGCGATTGATCCGAAACTGGTCTGGATGCTCGTGATCGCAGTCAGCGGGATCGGGTTTGTGAACTATATCGTGATGCAGCGATACGGCAGTAAAGGGATCGCTGTCACCGGCTTCTTCGGCGGCTTGGTGAACTCAACTGCAGTGATCGGCGAAATCGCGGGCCGGGCAAAGAACAACACTGGGATCACAGAGCTCGCGGTGGGAACGATACTGATCGCTGATGCGGCGATGGCGGTCCGTAATTTAGCGATCATCGTTGCGTTCGTCCCCGAGTCGGCAGTCAGTGTTGGACTACCACTCGGCCTGATCGCTATCAGTGGCGTCGGACTCGCATATTACGATAGCGACTGGGAGGGTGATCTGGAACTGGATTTTGACTCGCCGTTTAGCAGCGCGAACGCGCTAAAATTCGGCGTGCTCTTCCTTGCCGTCTTGATTCTCACTGCTGGCGCACAGCGCATATTCGGAACAGCCGGATTCCTGATTACGAGCTTCCTCAGTGGCATCGTCTCGAGCGGCACGACGACAACGACTGCAGTGACGCTGACGTCGACAGGACAGATATCGCCGACAGTCGCGGCACAGGGTGTGCTGGCCGGGACGCTCTCCAGTATCCTCGTGAAAATCGGGTTTGCAACGAGTATCAACCGTTCACTGCTGTCACCGGTCGTACGAAAATCGCTCTACTTGTCCCTCATCGGGATCGGTGGCGTGGTCATCAGCGTCCAATTAGTATGAACGGGCAAAGCTATCGGCGTGTTTCGAGGGTTGTCGCGGTCCCTACAGCCAAGAAAGCGCCTGTGATCTCGGCAGCAGCGGCTGCTACGGAAGCGTCACGGTTTGAGACGGAGGATTCTAGATGACATACACAAGTGCAATTATCGACCTCGACGGTACGGTATATCGTGGTGATTCGTTAGTTGAAAACGCCGCCGAAGGCGTACAGACGGTGCGTGAAGCGGGGCTTTCGACGCTATTTGTTACTAACAAGCCGATTGACCGGCGAGAGAAGTATTGTGAGAAGCTGAACGCGCTGGGCATTGATTGCAGCAGTGATGACATAATCACGTCTGCCACTGCAGCAGCGGATTATCTATCCGCGCAGTATCCGGAGCGCAAAATCTATGTTATCGGCGAGGACGCCTTGGTTGCGGAATTGCGCGCCGCTGGGTTGGACACGACAACCGACCCAGAGCGAGCAGGCACCGTGATCGCGTCACTTGATTTCGGTTTTGATTACCAGACGCTACAGGATGCGCTAATTGCACTCACTGAGAACAACGCGGTTTTCGTTGCCACCAATCCGGACCGGACGTGTCCTGTAGAGGGGGGTGAGATACCCGATGCGGCAGGGATGATCGGAGCGATAGAGGGAGTGACTGGGCAGGAATTGGACCAGTTGATCGGTAAACCGTCCAACGTAATCCTGCAGATGGCTCTGGAACGGGTCGGTGGAGAGCCGGACCGCTGTCTTATGATCGGTGACCGGCTTGGGACAGACATCAGGATGGGAAACCAAGCTGGAATGGAGACGGTACTGCCACTAACTGGCGTTACGAGTCCGGCGGACTTAGCGGAAAGTGACGTGATTGCTGACCACGTTGTGACCGACCTGTCAGAGCTGGCAGCGATCGTAGAAAACGGATAATAGGGCCGGGCGGGAACGAGGGGCGGTAACCCGTTCCCACTGCGCCGCTGCATCAAATATCAGTCGAGCACGCCGGGGTAGTCAGCGATGATGCCGTCAACACCGGCCTCGACCAGTTTCTCCGCCTGATGCCATGTCGTTATCGTGTACGGGATTACTTTCCGACCTTCCTCGTGAGCGGTCTCGACCAGATCGATCTCAGCGAAACCTGGGTCTTCGAGGTAATAATCCTCGTTGAAGAAGGGGGTGTTCATAATCATGTTGTACGGCGGCTGGATGTACTCTGCGTCCAGGTCACGGACAACAGCAAGGCCCTCTTCGATTGAATCCCAGAGCAAGTACGCTATCGGAATATCGGGGTCTGAGTTTTGGACAGACTGCAGCGCAGCCTTTTGGAACGACTGGACAATAAAGTCGTTCTCGTGAGTGGAGAGGACATCAAGTGCCTGTTCGGTAAACGGGTCCCAGGTCTCGACAGCGGATGCTGACGCGTCATCATCGGGCGAGACACCTGCAGCTTTCCACTCAATGTTGAGCGGGATGCTATCCGGAGTGGCTTCGACGAACTCGTCTAATCGGGGTATCGTCTGACCGCTGTCACGGATTTCGGCGTTCAGCACAGTCTCTACATCGTTCTCCCAGACGTATCCGGATTCATCTGTCAGGTTATCCAGCTTATCGTCGTGGAAAACGACGATTTCGAAGTCTTCGCCCTTCCAGGGCTTACCGCCCGCAGGAACGAGGTCACACTCCATCATATCGGTGTCGTACCCCTGACTGCGACGCCCACCGTACGCTGCCTGTTGGACGGCAGCAATGGTGTTTTGAGGATACAGACCGCGGTAGCCGCGGTGTGCAGCCAGAATCGGTGTGGTAGCGATAGGCGGCTCGGTACTGTCGTGGTCGTTTTCCCTGGCAGCCCCAGTTCCAACGATGGACCCCAGAGCGGCGGCAGACGTACTCTTCAGCACAGTTCGACGGCATATGTCTGGTATTCGAACCATTTCGTGGGCCATTACCTACACAATCTATATATAACTATTGATTGGTAATATTGGTATATACCGTTTTGTTTACCTGAGTTTATTTACGCTGTAGAGAGCCAGCAATGGCTGCAGAACGGGAGTATATATTGGTATATAGTATAAATATTAGTAGAAGGGGTGCTGTAGTTATGTTGAAACGACAGGTAGCGCCCGAAATAGCCGGAAGTGT
Source organism: Haloarcula sp. R1-2 (assembly GCF_011627385.1). NCBI lineage: Archaea > Methanobacteriati > Methanobacteriota > Halobacteria > Halobacteriales > Haloarculaceae > Haloarcula > Haloarcula sp. R1-2. The sequence goes on along the minus strand of NZ_JAANTG010000006.1, from coordinate 131,839 downwards.
CGGTGTTTGGCTTTCTCGCCAGCAACGACTCTGCGATAGGGCTCCCCTGTTATCAGGTGAGCCGAGTGTCTGGCTCGGGTTTACAGCCGTGAATTCAGATGGTGCTATCGATAGCGACGGCCTGTTCGGACGGTTGTGCCGCCGCTGCGTGATAGATGGCGTTGCCCGTCTGTGGATCGAACAGGTGGAGTCGCTCAGCATCAAGCGTCAACGCGACTTGGTCTCCCGGCTCGACGGCGGTTCGAGGCTCTGCGTGCAGCTTGAACGCCTGATCGCCAGTCCGACACTCCAGCAAGAGGCTATCACCGAGCGGTTCGGTAACCGTTATCTCAGCGGTAAACGAACTTCGGTCGGCCGAATCAGCTAACGACAGGCTCTCGGGCCGAATGCCCAGCAGTGCCTGTCCTCCGGCTGCTGTTTCCAGTCCGTCACCCTCGGGTAGCGGTACGCGAAACGTCGGACCGACGGCCTCGTATTCGCTTCCGTCATGGATGATATCCACAGAGAGCATATTCATCGCGGGGTCGCCGATGAACTCCGCGACAAACCGGGTCTCTGGATAGTCATACAGCCGCTGTGGACTGTCGACCTGCTGGATGCGGCCGTCGTTCATCACGACCACCCGATCACCAAGCGTCATCGCCTCCGTCTGGTCGTGAGTAACGTAGATAGTGGTGGTGCCAAATTCGCTGTGGAGTTTCGCCAGCTCAGCCCGCATTTTGATGCGGAGTTTGGCATCAAGGTTCGACAGCGGCTCGTCCATGAGGAACACCTCTGGGTCCCGGACCAGTGCCCGACCGAGTGCGACTCGCTGTCGTTCGCCGCCGGATAACTCACCGGGCGTCCGGTCGAGGAGGTCCTCGATGTCAAGCACCGCTGCGGCTTCCGCCACTTGGCGGTCGATTTCCTCGTCACTGAAGTCGCCGGCGGACTTCATCCCGAACGTGATGTTCCGGCGCGCGGTCATGTGAGGGTACAGCGCGTAGTTCTGGAACACCATCGCAACGTCCCGGTCTTTTGGTTCAACCCCGGTGACGTCCTGATTGCCCATCTGAATCGTGCCGTCAGTGGCCTGCTCTAGCCCGGCGATCAGCCGGAGCGTGGTGCTTTTGCCACAGCCACTCGGCCCGACCACGGTCACGAACGCTCCGTCCGGGATCTGGAGGTCGATATTTTTCACAGCGACGACACCATCGAATTCCTTTCGTACGTCCTGTAAGGTTACGTCAGTCATAATTTTCTCTCATTTTTGTTGAATCGTGAACGTCTCCAGCAGCTGTCGTCGGAACAGCACTAGCAGCGCCAGCGGTGGCAACAGGGTCAGCATCGACCCGGTCATCACCATGGACCAGGCCACTTCACCGGTGCTGGCCTGACCGCGAAGCAGACTCAGCCCGACCTGTGCGACCTGCAGGCTTTCAGCGTTGATGATCACCAGCGGCCAGAGGTACTGGTTCCACGTGTAGACGAACATGATCACCGACACGCCCACGAGAACGGCGCGGGACATCGGAACCAGTACCGACCACAGAAACCGCAGCGGCCCGACACCGTCGACCTTTGCCGTCTCAACGAGCGAGGCTGGAATCGACAAGAAGTGCTGGCGCAGGATGAACACGGTCGTCGCGCTGGCCAGATACGGGACCGTGATCGCGAAGAAGGTGTTACTCATGCCGAGCTCTGTCGTCAGGCGATACAGCGGCACAAACCTGACCGGGACCGGGAGCAAGAGAGTAAAGAGGATAAACAGGAACACGGCGTTCTTGTACGGGAACCTGTAGTAGACGATCACCAGCGCGGCCAGCAGCGACACGACCAGTTTCCCGACGACGACGGCAACAGACATCAGGAACGAATTGAGCATAAATCGCCAGAATTCGAGGCCAATGAGCGCACGCCGGTAGTTCGACAGCGCGTGGCCGCCGGGAGCCAGATCGCCGATAGACGTAACGATACCCGCCCGCTTCGTGGAGACGAGTGCCGCGATCAACACTGGCAGTATGATCAGGAACACGATTGTCGCTGCAAGCACGTGCAGCGTGAGCTGCTCCGTCTCGAATCGCCGAATGCGTTCACTGGTAGTTCGTCCCGCAGACCGGGAGCGCTCAGCAGCGGCGGTCAACGCAGTAAGGAGTGAGCCGAGCATTTTATCCTCCGTAGTAGGCATATCTGTCGCTCAGCCGGAACTGACCGTACATCAACAGCCCGACGGCGACGAACAGCACAACGGACTTCGCCGAGGCGAAGCCGAACTCGTAGAACTGGAAGGCGGTCCGGTAAAGGTCATAGATGAGGATGTTCGTCGCACCGGCGGGCCCACCCTTGGTCATGAGGTCGACCATCGCGAACGTCCCGAAAAAGCCGTAGATCGTGTTCATGGTGACCAGAAACACGAGCGTCGGCGAGATGATCGGGACGTACACGCGGAGCAGTCGCCGCGTTCGGGAAACGCCATCGAGTTCGGCGGTCTCAGTCAGCGACTCGGGAACGTTGCCGAGTGCGGCTGTCATGAAGATAACGTTGTACCCGACCTGCTTCCACACCGCAGCGATCAGCACGACGACGAACGCCTGCGGACCATTGCTGAACCAGTTGACATCGACGCCAAAGGCCTCGATGTAGCTCGTGAAGATGCCGATGTTCGGGTGTGCAATGAACAGGAACACAAGCCCGGCGACGGCCGGCGGCAGTGCGTACGGCCAGATAACCGCCACCAGATACAGTCCTTTTCCGACATCAATCTCGTGGATAAGGAAGGAGACGCACAGGGCAACGGCCATCACGCCGACGACGACACACGCAGCGAACAGTACCGATATCAGGACGCTCCGGAGATACTCCGAGGAGCTGGCTAACCGTCTGTAGTTCTCTAGCCCGACGAACACGTCACCTCGGGCAAGCGAGGCCCGGTACAAACTGAGTCCAACTGCACGGACCGTCGGGTAGTAGAGGAACACCAGCGATACGACCATCGTCGGTAACAGCAACACGCCGGCCTGCAGGCGGTCTGTGAAGACTTCGCGCGTGGACATTAGCTGTAGTATCGGTCCAGTTCGTCCTCGACAGCCGACTTCAGCTCGGAGAGCCCCTCGTCGACGCTGACATCGCCACTGAACAGCTCGACTGACATATCTTGAATTGTTGTCTGGACCTGTCGAGCTGGGCCGATGAGCATCCGCTTCGTCGCCGGCGTGCTCTCGGCCTGTGTCAACTGGTCGAATGCGGTTCGGTACATTGGGTTCTCCGCAAACCAGCCGTCGTTTTCGAGCTGTTCGACAGCGCTCTGTCGGATCGGGTAGTAGCCGGTCCCCTTGTGCCAGGTGATCTGTGACTCCGGTCGTCCCATGAATTCGAGGAAGCTGCCGATGTCGTCCTGGCGCTCCTGTGGCAGTCCGGAGGGAACGAACCACGAAGCACCACCGATAACCGGCCCGGTTCGGTCACCGTCAATTGTTGGGTAGAAGGCGTTGTCCACCTCGAATCCGTTCTCCTCCGCGCCGGAGCGGATACCAGTGACCGATGCTGTCGAGGTCATCAACATAGCGGCTTTCCCGGTAAGGAATGTGGACGTTGCTTCCCCCCAGGCCTCGATCCCGGGGTTGCTGAACAGACCGTTGTCAGCCATTTCGTGCCACCACTCGTACAGCGACCGGGCCGTACTGTTGTCCGTCTGCATCGTCGTCGGTTGGCCGGCATGGCCGTTCTCGGCGTCAAGTAGCGTCTGTCCGTCGACGGAGTAGAAGTGCTCGACGAACCAGACGTGGTTCGGCCAGGTGAGCCCGGCTTCGGTGACTCCTTCGTCGACGAGCGTCTGTGAGTAGCTACGCACTTCCTCCAGCGTGGTCGGTGGGCTGTCCGGGTCAAGCCCGGCTTCCTTGAACGCCGACCGGTTGTAATAGAGAATAGCGTTTGAGTTGTTGAACGGCATCGATGTGAGCGTATCATCGATGGTGAAAAACGAGGTCACGTTCGACAGAAAGTCATCGACCGGGTAGTCGTCGGAGAGCAAGTTCTCGACGGGCTCGACTGCGTCCGTATCGAGGACTTGCTGGGCGAACAGACTGTCGATCTGGAAGACATCAGGGACCTCGCCGGAGTCGAGTGCGCTCAGTGTGTTCGTCAGCACTCCCTCGTAGGAGTCCTGAAACACGAGGTTGGCGTTGATGTCTGTCTCGGACTGGAACTGGTCGACCAGCCCCTGCAGCGTCTCACCGTTGGTCCCGCCCATGGCATGCCAGATAGTGAGACTGTCTTCATTGACCGGTCGGACGCTGGCACCGCTGCTACTGCTACACCCCGCTAAGCCCACGGTCCCGACCGTGAGCGCAGTCCCTGAGGCTTTCAACACCGACCGCCGCGATACACCGTCGTACCCGCCACCACTTTGCACCATATTCTGTGCGACCAAGGCATGAAGAATGAATGATTATAATTGATCTCTATACTGTCCAATATGTATATAAAGGTATTATGATAGGACAGTAGGCGCTGTCCGTTGCGATGGCGGCTACTGCGTGTCTGTCGGTCCGGAAACACGCTACCGAAGTTCCGGTCCAGTCACGTCATATCAGAAACGCATGAATCGTACCCACACCGTTAGTGTGTGCCTTTTGACAATTATAGGCACTGATTCGGCGTATGCTGAACCAGCCGTTAATTACGTTATCCGCTTACCGGGCGGTGTGACACTGTTCGACTCGACGACACTCAACGAGCTGCCATTAGATAACCGAGTTGGCCTTGCTCCGATGACACGGGTGAGCGCCACTGACGACGGCCGTGCGACGGCGGAGATGGCCCAGTACTATCAGCGGTTCGCTGACGGTGGGTTCTCGTTTCTCATTACAGAGGGGACGTATCCCGACGAAGCACATAGCCAGGGGTATCTGAACCAGCCCGGACTGGCGACCGACACGCAGGCAGCGTCTTGGCAACAGGTTACGGAGACAGTCCACGAGGCTGGTGTCCCGATTTTCGCACAATTGATGCATGCCGGTGCACAGAGTCAGGGGAATCCGCATGTTGCGGGGGAACAGACGATCGCCCCCTCAGCGGTACAACCGGACGGGCAAAAGGCCGAAGCCTACGGCGGAAGCGGAGACTTCCCGACGCCCAAAGCAGCCACAGTCGATGAGCTTGCCGACATCCGTGATTCATTCGTCACCTCGGCGCAGAACGCCATCGACGCGGGGTTCGACGGTGTCGAGATCCACGGTGCGAACGGGTATCTCCTTCACGAATTCCTCTCGGCTGACTTCAACCAGCGTGACGACGAGTACGGCGGTGAACCCGCAAATCGGGTACGCTATCCGCGCGAGGTTGTCGCTGCGGTCGACGAGGCTACACCTGCCGATTTCGTTGTCGGTATCCGAGTCTCACAGTCGACGGCCCTTGATGAAGACCACCGGTGGCCCGAAGGCGAGGACGCCGCCGCGGTGTTCTTCGACGAACTGTCGGCGGCTGGGGCCGACTACATCCACGTTACTGAACCCGATGCGACCACGCCAGCGTTTGGCGACGATGGACCAACCCTGGCCGAGGCCGCGGCCGAATACGCCGCGGATGAGACGGTCATCATCGACAACGGCGGGCTTGGGACGCCTGACGCGGCCCGCGAGAAGGTCGATGCCGGTGCCGACCTCGTAACACTGGCGACGAGTGCACTCGCCAATCCGGACTGGCCTGACAAAGTCACAGCGGGCGAGGAACTGACTGCGTTCGACCCTGCTAAATTCCTCGCGCCGTCCGCTGCACTCTCCGAGCATGAAGTGCAGACAGGCGGTGCCTCAGCCGACGACTGAGAGTGATTGCTGTGAGACAGTCTCCGCTCGCTCTCAGAGAGTCAAACTGTTCGACACAGCGGCCATAGCTGTCAGGGCCACGTGTCTGAAAGCCGTGCCATCAGGAAAACAGCCGTTCCAAGAGACCTCTTCTCTGCGGGCCGATAGAAAACGATGTGTGTAGTTTGCCAGCCGAATACATCAAAAATATAGAAAATGAGAACGACTAACTAGGTCTGTTGAGACGTGAGTGGTACAGATGCCAGAGCCAGTCATCGCATCGGTCGGTGCCTCACCGCTCGGCCGCACAGACCTCCCGGGCCGCGACCTGTTCTCAGTGGCCCTTGCAGAGGCGTTCGACGAACTGCCCGACCCTGCCGAGATCGTCGAGGCGGTGTACGTCGGGAACCAGTCGGAGAGCTACGAACACCAGATCATGCACGGGACGCTACTGGCCGAATGGGCCGGCCTCCGTCACGTCCCCGCTGAGCGGGTCGAGGGGTGTGCCGCCGCGGGCGCGCTCGCGCTACGCCATGCGGTCAAGGACGTTCGCAACGGCGAACACGAGGCGGTGCTTGCCTGCGGCGTCGAAAAAATGACGTCTGCGGGCACCAGCGGCGCGACAGATGCGCTCTCGGCGGCATTCGACCGCGCCATCGAGCAACGCTCCGGCATCACCGCACCCAGCCAGTACGCACTGCTCGGCCAGCGCTACCTCCATGAGACCGACGCCACGGAGCGAGACCTTGCCGAGATCGCAGTGAAGAACCACGCCAACGCCGCTCGCAACCCCCGGGCACAGTTCCCGAAAGAGATCGACGTGGCGACCGTGCTGGAATCGGACCCCGTCGCCCCGCCGCTGAAGCTCTACGACTGTGCGCCGGTCGGAGACGGTGCCGCCGCCGTCCTCGTGACGACCGCCGAACTGGCGGCCGAGCTTGACCAACCACAGGTGCGCGTCGCTGGCAGTGGGGCTTCTGCGAACAACATCGCGGTCGCTGAGCGAGATATGACCGATATCGCGGGCGCTCGCGTTGCCACCGAGACGGCCTACGAGGAAGCAGGCATCGACGCCACGGCCGTCGACATCGCGGAGGTTCACGACGCTTTCACCGTCTGCGAGGCGCTGCTCGCGGAGGCCGCCGGCTTCGCTCCCGCAGGAACGGGCTATCAGAGCTACCTGCCACCAGCGGAGCGGGCTGACGGCTGGACGGATGTGCAGTTGAGCCCGAGTGGGGGACTGAAGGCCCGCGGTCACCCTATCGGTGCCACCGGGCTCTTGCAGGCGCTCGAAGCCTACGAACAGCTCACGGGCGGTGCGGGCGACCGGGCAGTCGAGGGTGCCGAGACAGCTCTGTTGCTCAACGAAGGAGGCGTCGGGGATGCCGTCACCGTCAGCCACGTGCTCACGACGGCGGAGGCACCATGACGGGCAGCGACCTCGATGCGACCGACCCGCGGACGCTACCGGGCTTCTTCGACGCCCTCGCAGACGGCGAACTTCTGGGCGGAGTCTGTGCGGACTGTGGACAGGTCCTGTTGCCGCCGCGACCGGCCTGCTACGCCTGTGGCAGTCGCGCTGTCGACGTCGAATCGCAGTCCCGCGAGGGCCAGATATTCTCGTACACAGCGGTCCACACGCCGCCGCCGGCCTTCGAAGCGGACGCGCCCTACACGGTCGCCGTCGTGGAACTCGCGGACGGTGGCCGCCTGCTTGGGCGCGTCACCGCCGACTACGCCGATGTCACCATCGGGGACCCGGTCGAACTCACGGTGCGTGAGCCGACGGCCACAGAGCAGGAAATCGCGCTTGACTACGAGACCGACTGGCCGGTTCACGTCTTTGAGCCGCGATGATAGACAGGCGACGGTGAGACAGTGTCAGCCACCGTAACCCGTCGACGCTGCTGATGGGGTGTACGGTTATCGTCGGCAGAGTAGGTTATCGTCGGCAGATTCGGAGCGGTCGGTCAACCAATGTTTCCGTCGTCGATCTGAGACCAGGTATCCAGACCGACGCGGAGAGCGGCTTTGAGCGCCCCGAGGACGACGGGACCGAAGAGCAGTCCCATAACCCTGAATGCGTATGCCCCGCCGAGGATACCGAGGAGGATGACGGCCGGATTGAGCTTCGCGTACCTATCGACGGCGAACGGCCGGAGATAGTCGTCGGTGAGTCCAACAATGATGACACTGTAAAGGAATAACCCGACAGCAAGCGGTGGCTCGTTCGTGACATACAGGTACACTACTGCCCCACCCCAGACAGGGATTGTCCCGATGAGTGGGACCATCGCGAGCACGACCATGATAGCCGTCCAGAACAGCGCATTGGGAACGCCAGTGGCGGCGAGTCCGACGCCGGCGACAATTCCCTGAACGATGGCAACGAAGACGTGGCCGAAGAGGACGCCTAGCATCACGTCGTCGATTTCGTCGTAAAAATCACGCTGGACGTCCACCGGAAGGGGCACTGTTTGTTGGAGCCAGTCGACCAGGTCATCGCCGTCTTTGAGAAGGTAGTAGATCAGAAAAAGTGCTAACGCAATCCCGATGAGATGGAAGGTGACCGTACTGAACGCCTGGGTCGACCGTTCGAATATGATCGTTCCGATGTCCCGCCCGGAACTGACGAGTTCACCGGCGATATCGACCTCGCGGCCAGTAAGTTCCTTGATTCGGGATTCGACTACGTCAAGCTGCACCGGCTCGGTGCCCAGCTCTCGGAGTATCCGGTCAGCACTATCGGCCACCGACGCGAGGACAACTACGACCGGGGCGACGAATCCAGCGACTGCCAGCGTCACGAGCGAGAGTGCAGCGACCATCGGTGAGACATACGTTTCGAGGCGGACCTGTAGCGGATAGAGAACGTAGGCGAGGAGGACAGCACCGAGAATGTACTGGAGAAACGGCCGTATCAGCATGCCAGCTAGCACAAGGAGGGTGACGATGAGGGTGAGGACAAACCCCTTGCTGAGGTTCACGACTGCGAGTTTAACGACCGATGACAAAAAGATTCGATATCTTCACAGTGGCCTGTGTCGTCTCCGGTGTGCCAGAGCAGCCGTTAGCAAGCGATCGGTGGGTGGTCCAAACAGGATAGCGTCAGTCAGAAATGACAGACAACGCCCCAGCGTGTGCGGAGTACTTACTCTATTTCTAGCTGCCCACTTCCGCCGCCGTCCTCGCCATCAGTCTCGTCCCATTCGAGTTCGAACTCGACACTCAGTTCAGTCATGTTTCCTGCTGGACCTTCACGTTCAGCTTTGACTTCAAAGGTTGGTCGGGCAGGGGGAGCCAGCGTTACAGTCTCAGAGCCTGCTTTCAGGGTAATATCGTTTCCGCTGTCGAGATTGTCCGCGACTTTCCGGAGGTACGATGCAATCGCTTCTCGACTCTGGTTACTTTCTGACTTGAACAGAACTTCTTCGGGCATACGGGAGATGGTACACAGCCTGTCACAATAAACCCGCCCGCCGTACGACTAAACCACGATCAAATTTCGGTCTCTCGTCTCGGACGTTGGTATGCTCGGTGGAACACATCTCGACAAAATCTCGCCTACTCCCACCGCTGTGCAATCGTCTTCGCGTTGAACTATCCCGTTTCCGACATCCAAATGCTGACAGAACTCACGTTTCACGGTCTTAATATCGCCCGAGTCGAACCAGACGGCGATCTCATCGACTTCGTCGCAGACGAACTCCCCGCCGGGCAGCATTGCTGTTTGGACAGGCAGACCAACAGATACCCATCACGGCCGTCACGGCCGTCCGGGGACTGGAGTATCAAGATGGGGAGGGCGAGCCGAATTCAGGCGGTGTCGTCCGCGCGGACTTCTCAAGAGCATCCAGTTAACGGCTCGCCTGAAGGCCGGTGAATGGGTCTGACAACAGCGCTGTGCTGATGCGTTCTGTGCCGATAGTCACTCGGCCGCGCGATCCATCGGGTCTTCGAGTTCACCGGTGATCGCCTCGAACGCGTCTGTCGCGGTGAGAAGACCAACGACATCGTCATCTGCGACCACGAGGGCGAGTTCCTGATTTTCGGCCTGACATCGGTCGATGAAGTCACTGATAGTTGTTTCAGCAGCGACAGTCAGCGGCGAGGTTACCAGGTCTTCGAGCGTTGTCGCCCCCGAATCCAGCATTTCGTAGTTGTGCAACACTGTCGGGGCGTAGACGACACCGATGAACGAGTCCACTGAGTCTTTGATCAACGGAAAGCGGACGTATGGCATCCCGTCGATCCGGTCCATGTTCGTCTCGAAGTCGTCAGTCGTCGAGAGCGCGACGATGTCACTGCGATCAACCATGATCTCACTGACTGGCGTTGCGCCGATATCGAGGGCATTGATAACTTCACTTCGTCGCTCTTTGGAGATATCGAGTCGGCTGAGTGACTCACCCATCTCGCTGCGCAGTTCGGCGCGAGTGGTTGCGGGAGCGCTTTCGGCTTCTGATTCAGTCCACGAACGGGAGATTTTGACGCCGAAGAGGCCCAGCAGGGCCTTGGCCACCCAGTCCGCTGCGATGATTACCGGATACATGAGTTTTGTCCAGACGTACAGCGGGCCCGAGCCGTATCCGGCGACGAGCTTGGCACGCTCGATTCCCAGATACGTCGGTGCCTGCTCGCCGATGATAACGTGCATGAGATTGACCACTACCAGCGCGAGGAGCACGGACAGCGTCGTGTGTCCGCCGCCGGTGACGCCAACCGCGCCCAGCAGGGGCTCCAGCACTGCTGTGATAGCCGGCTCAGCGACAACTCCCAGCCCGACACTACAGATGGTGATTCCGACCTGACAGCCTGTGAGGAATATCTCCAGCCGCTTGGTCATGTTCCAGGCGCGTTCAAGTCCACGTCCGTTGCCGAGAAACGCGTCCTCCTCAAATTGCCTGACGCGGGTCATCGCGAACTCGGTCGTGACAAAGAAGCTGTTTCCCAGAAGTAAGGCGACACCACCGAACAGACGGAGCCACGTTACCAGCGAGATAGGCATCAAACGCTGGTTTCTCTGGCCGTTATCTAAATCTACTGCTGCTACGCCGTGGTCGGACGCCCTATCTCGGTTTCCACCTCCAGCAGTCGATACTGAATGCATAGCGCCAGACTCAGTCAGCTGTTGAGTCGGAACTCGGTGAAATAGTACAGAAGGCTGACCTTCGGGAAGCCGCGGTCATTATCGGTTTAGCGCAGGTTGTTGACCTCGCCGACATTCTCGAAGAGTGGGGATACGGACAGTAGAGCAGTCTTGCGATGCTGAAAAAGTGTGCCCCGAAAACGGCTGTCTAGTGGCTCACGCGAAAATCTCGGCGCGTCGTGAAATTGGGGTAGAGAGCACTTCCCAGCAGTCCGTTCTCCGATGTACGTGTCTGAAACGGAGAGCATCGCTGAGTGGTGAGGCTGCCGACGCCGACCAGCAACCGCTTAATACAGCCTGGCCGATTGTGATGGCGTCCCCTCGCACTGCAGTCGGTCTGCCGCAGTCTCGGAGAAATTACTCTTCACGTCGCTGTGAATCGTGTTTACTGTCGTGGGAGGCGACAGCGAAGTGAGACTGCATCTCGCTCGAGTCAATGCCATCGACATCCAGCGGGAGCCATTGCACTTACCCAGAAGTTAGTTACTAGCTTAGCCTTTGGTTAGCGCACGCTCTTTACACGCTACAGCAACAGTTTGGCATGCACTGTTGGAGACAAGAGAGGAGCATATACCGAGGCACGGAGTGATGCAGGGCAACACAGATTCCGGGGACAACCATGCGAGTGTCCTGCTCGTCGGTGCAACCCCAATGGATGCCAGAGTGATCTCTTGTGGGCTCAAGCGCGAAGACATCTCAATGGACATTGCAGCAGATGTCCGCACAGTAATCGACCGCCTGACGACAATGTGTGAGGACGAGACCACTGTGGCGTCCCCCTGTCTCGTCGCTATCGACTTCACGACGGCCCCGGCCGACGGGCTAACCGTGCTCAACGCGATACGGGCGAGCCCCCGACTGCAGACGCTTCCAGCTATTGCGCTTGTCAATCACACAGTGGCCCCAGACGAGGCGAAAGAGCGCATACAGAGTGCGTACGAGCACGGCGTGAACGGACATATCTCGGGTGCCAGCGACATTGAGACCTACGCCGATGCCATTCAGGAGTTCGCCGCATTCTGGTTCAGCCAGGTGTCGCTACCGCCACAGTCGTTATATTCCGACAGCGCAACAATATCGTATGACTGATGTCTTTTCGGACGCTGAAAGGCCGTTCTTACCCGAATCTCTCCAGCAGAGCGTGTCTCTCGTCTCAAAGAAGTGGCATCCGGCCATCATCCGCTGTCTGGCGACGAGCGATGGGCTGGGCTACAGCGACCTCGAGGACCGACTGGACGGTGTCTCCGCGAAGGTCCTAACCGACGCGTTATCTGAGCTTCAGGAACACGATATCATCGACCGGACCGAGGTCAGCCAGCAACCCCTCCGCGTTGAGTATACGCTAACCGAACGTGGGGGTGAATTGGAGGGAGTCATTCAGTCGCTCGCGGACTGGGGCGAGACACATCTTGACAGTAACGATGAAGAACGCGTTGTCTTGATAGCTGACGACGATACGCGTGTCATCACCATGCATGAGACGTGGCTGGAAGACGAGTACACTGTCCGGACAGCACGAGATGGAAAGGAAACGCTAGACCAACTCGACACGGACGTGGATGTCGTCGTCCTTGACCGACGGATGCCGGGACTGACGGGTGATGAAGTGCTCGACTGGATCCGCTCGCAGCGCTACGACACTCGCGTGGTTATGGCCACTGCCGAAGACCCAGAAGTCGAAATCCTCGAGATGGGGTTCGACGAGTATCTCACCAAGCCGGTGCTGAAAGATGAGTTACAGTCGGCCGTCGCGACCCTTATCGAGCGAGCCGAGTACGACGAGCAAGTCAGGGAGTTGCTGGCACTCCGGTCGAAGCTAGCGCTGTTGGAGGCGGAAGTGCCGGGTGACGAGCTGGCAGCCGACGACGCGTACACCCGCTACCAGAAGCGCCTCGAGACGCTCGAACACGATATCGAGAACCCCTCAAAAGCCGCTGAAACAGCACTCGAACAGCTACGGGCAAACAACACACAATGAGCACTGACAATATCGCGCAAGAAACAACACCTGAGACTGTCTTCGGCCGCATCGACGAGGCGGTTTTTGCGCTCGATATTGACTGGCGGTTCACTTACATCAATCAGCAGACGGCCGCGCTTGTCGACCGCGACCCGGCGACACTTCTCGGGGAGTCGCTCTGGGAGGTGTTTCCGGACAGTGCCGACTCGGCCGCGTTTGACGCGTGTCACAACGCGGTCGAGACACAGGAGCCCTGTCACTTCGAGATGGTGTTTGGCCCCCGTGACACCCGATTCGTAGTGCATGCATACCCGTCGAATGATGGGCTGACCGTGTGCCTCCGCGAACTGACAGCGGAACGCGAGCGAAAACTCGAACTCCAGCGCAGTCAACAGCTGTTCGAGTCCGTGTTCCACGAGACGGAGGACGCTATCATCGTTGCCGACACCGACCGCCGAATCACTGATTTCAATCCCGCGGCGGAGCGGCTATTCGGGTACGACGCGTCCGAGGTCCTCGGCGAGAAGTCACAGTTGTTGTACGCTGATCCCGAGACGTTCGAGCGCCAGGGTGACAAACGGTTCAACGAGCAAGCCCCGCAGCGCCGCGACCGATACGTCGTCGAATACGAGCGGGCGGACGGGACAACGTTCGAAGGAGAAACAGTCGGAACGCCGCTCAAAAGAGAGGCGGGTGGGACGTTCGCGTTCTTCGCGACGGTCCGGGACGTGACGAGCCAACTCAACTACAAGCGCAGCATCGAGCAGCGCAATCGCGCGCTCAAGCAGTTTCACGATATAACGACTGACGAGAAGAAACCGTTCGCGACGCAGGCGGCGGCAGTGCTCAAGCTTGCGGTCGACTATCTCGATGTTGAAACTGGTGTGATAGCTGAGATAGACGGGCAGGCGCGGATTCCCCGTCACGTATTCACCGCTGGGGAAACAGCAACAGCCACTGAGCGACGCCCCCTCGACACGACGTTCGATGAGCGCGTCGCGACGACCGGCAAACCGTTTGGGTTCCACGACGTGAAGGAGGCAGAGTTCACAGAGCACCGTGCCGCCGAATCGGGGGAGATAGCGGCGTATCTCGGCGTCTCAGTCACCGTCGACGACAAGCAGTACGGAGTCCTCAGCTTCTCGGACCGGGACAGCCGGGCGTCGGCGTTCTCAGAGAGTGAGGAAACGTTCGTCCGCACCGTTGCACAGTGGGCGGGCAAAGAGATCAGCAGACGGCGAAATCAGAAGCGAGCGAACGCCGAACGCGAACGGTTGCGGCAGATAATCGATATGCTCCCACAGCTGGTGTTCGCAAAGGATGAATCGGGAACGTTCCTGCTGGCAAACGAAGCCGTCGCCGACGCGTACGGGACCACGGTCGACGAACTGGAGGGGGCAACCGACGCCGAGTTCGCCGACAGCGAGGCGGCGGCCGAACAGTTTCGGGCTGACGATCGAGCCGTCATCGACTCCGGGGAGCCAAAGCACATCTCCGAAGAGTCGCTGACGACCACTGATGGAATAGAGCGGATTTTATCGACGAGGAAAATCCCCTACGACCCGGTCGACACACCCGGCGACGCCGTGCTGGGCGTCTCAACGGACATCACGGAACTCAAACAGCGCGAGGCCGAGCTGGAGATGCAATCGGCCGCGATGGAGGCATCGATGGACGGCATCTCCGTCCTCGACGACGACCGTGAGTACATCTACATGAACGAGGCGCACGCGGCGGTGTTCGGATATGACCCTGACGACCTCATCGGGAGTTCGTGGCGACGGTTGTACAGCGACGAGGAAGTCGAGCGAATCAGACAGGAGGTGTTTCCGGAACTGGAAGAGCACGGTCAGTGGCGCGGCGAGACGGTCGGACGGCAACGCGATGGATCGCCGGTCACCCAGGAACTAGCGCTCTCGCTGCTCGACGATGGCAAACTCATCTGTACGAACCGTGACATCACGGAGCAGAAAGCCAGAGAGAACGTACTCGAACAGTACGAGGCGCTCATCGAAAACATGAACGAGGCAGCGTTCATCGTTGATGATGAGTGGCGACTCGCCTACGCAAACGAAAGAACGCTCTCGTTGGGAGATGTCGAGCCACGTTCGGTTCTCGGACAGGATATAATGGAACTGTTCGACGGCTTGGTTACCGACAAGGCTGATTACAAAACGTTCAACGACACATTAGAGCGAACGCTCGATGGGGAACAGGTCAATGAGCGGTGTGAAGTACCGCTGCAACTACCGACCGGGGAGTACATTCTGGAGTGTCTGTTCTCACCGTTCACCTCCGCCGGCGAACAACGGGCAGCAGTCGTTGCCCGTGATGTCACGGCACGGAAAGCACGCGAACAGGAACTAGAGCGCAAGCGGGCACGGCTCCGGGCGCTGTTCGACGAGTCGCCCGATGGCATTATTGTCCACGACGAGAACGGCGAGATTATCGACACGAACACCACTCAGATCGACCAGCTCGGCTACGAAGAGTTGTGCGGGGTGAATGTCGCCGAGTTCGAGGTCGGACATAGCCGGACGGAACTTCGTGCACTGTGGAGCGACATGGCACTTGGCGAAACACGCCGGGTTGAGGGGAATCACCGTCGTAAGAACGGGAGTATCTTCCCAGTTGAGGTCTGGATATCGAAAACAGAGGTCCACGGGGAGATACGGTTTATCGCCATCTCTCGTGATATCAGCGATAGAAAAGCCCGCGAGCGGGAGATGGTCCGTAACCGCGAGTTCCTCGAGAAAACACAGAATATCGCGTCCGTCGGCGGCTGGGAAATCGACCTCCAGACAGATGAGCTGCGGTGGACGGACGAGGTGTATCGCATTCATGACTTGCCGCTCGATGCCGACGTTACTGTCGAGGACGGCATCGACTACTACCATCCAGAGGAGAGGCCGACACTCAATGCGGTGTTCGATCGGCTGGTCGAAGAAGGCGAACCGTACGACGAGGAACTGCGCATCGTCACTGCGGCTGATGCGGTCAAGTGGGTACGGACTGTCGGCGACCCCGAGTTCGACGACGGCGAAGTCGTCGGGGCCCGTGGTATCTTTCAGGATATCACCGATCGAAAGGAGCGAGAGCAGGACGTGCAGGAGCTGACAGAGCGACTTGACCTCGCCGTCGAAGGCGCGAATCTCGGTGTCTGGGACTGGGACATGACCACGGATGCCGTGACGTTCAACGAGCAGTGGGCGTCGATGCTCGGCCTCTCGTTGGATGAGATTGCCCACACGCTGGAAACGTGGGAAGAACGCGTCCATCCAGCGGATATGGACCGTGTCGAGGACGCGCTGGAGGCACATCTCGCTGGGGAGGCAGAACTGTACGACTGTGACCATCGGATGCGGACAGCGAGTGGTGAGTGGAAGTGGATTCGGGACGTCGGCGAAGTCGTTGAACGTGATTCTGACGGCCAGCCGACCCGTGCTGTCGGTATCCACCTGGATATCACTGACCAGAAGCAGTCCGAGAACGCTCTCGAAGAAGAGCGTGATATGTTCGCACAGGGTCCCGCGGTCGTATTCAAGTGGCAAAACGAACCCGACTGGCCTGTGGAATACGTCTCGGAGAACGTCACCGAGACGTTTGGCTTCACGCCGGAAGAGCTGGAGTCGGGTGACATCCCGTACAAGACGCTGATTCACGACGAGGACATGGATACGGTCACCGCGGAGGTGCAAGCAAACACCGACACCGAGACCGAACGGTTCAGTCACGACCCATACCGGATGGTCACGGCCGACGGCGAGGTGAAGTGGGTCACGGACAACACGAAGATCATCCGTAACGACGGCGAGATAACGCACTATCTGGGCTACCTTATCGATATCACTGACCGAAAGCGACTCGAACAGTCTCTTCGGCAGAGTGAGCAGTCACTGCGCGAAATGACCGAAGTCGCATCCGATACAGACCGTGGGTTCGAAGGCAAATTGGCCGCGATACTCGAACTGGGCTGTGAGCGACTCAACCTGCCGTATGGCTTTTTGACCCGTATCGACGATGGGACACAGCATATTGTTGAGGCGTCGGGTTCCCATTCAGAGCTACAGGCCGGGGCGTCCGCACCGATGTCGAAGGCGTACTGCCGGCGGACTATCGAGCAGGACGAACCGCTCACCATCCAGAACGCGGTCGAAGAGGACTGGCCGGACGACGTCGCGTATGAAATGTTTGGACTGGGCTGCTATGTCGGCGGGAAAGTGACCGTCAACGGCGAACTCTATGGGACACTCTGCTTTGCTGACCGCGACAACCGAGACCACCAGTTCGATGAAAGCGAGCGCGCGTTCGTCGAACTCCTTGTCCAGTGGGTACGGTATGAACTCGCCGGTGAGGCCGTCGAGACGAAGCTCCGCGAACTCAACGAGACCGCGCAGCGACTCCTGTCGGCCAGCGACGCGTCGGAAGTCGCGTCTACCGCTACCGAGAGTGCAAAGCGGGTACTCGGCCTGCCGATGACGGGAATCTGGTGGTACGATGAGGGGAAGGACGCACTCGTTCCGGCGGGACTAACAGATGAAGCGGGGGCGCTACTGGGCACGCAGCCGACGTTCGATGGAGAGGGATCGCTCGCCTGGGAGACCTTCGAGAGCGGCGAGGTGCGGGTCTACGACGACCTACAGGAAGTGGAGGCACGGTTCAACGACGACACACCGATACGCTCCGAGACCCTCGTGCCGCTGGGCGATAAGGGGATTTTGATAAGTGGGTCCACCGAACAGCGGGCATTTTCCGAGACCGACCGCGGGCTGTTCGAAATCCTCGCTGCGACCGTCGAAACGGCACTCAGTCGGGCCGAGCGCGAGCAGGTGTTGCGAGACACTCGCGAACGGCTGGAGCAGTCCAACGAAGAACTCGAACAGTTCGCGTACGCGGCCTCCCACGACCTGCAGGAACCGCTTCGGACCGTTTCGAGCTACCTCACGCTCCTCGAACGACGCAATGAGGAGGTGCTGGACGACGACGCGCTGGAGTTCATCGACTTCGCCGTTGACGGAGCCGAGCGGATGCGGGAG
This sequence comes from Haloarcula sp. R1-2, assembly GCF_011627385.1. Classification (NCBI taxonomy): domain Archaea; kingdom Methanobacteriati; phylum Methanobacteriota; class Halobacteria; order Halobacteriales; family Haloarculaceae; genus Haloarcula; species Haloarcula sp. R1-2. The sequence continues at coordinate 113,914 of NZ_JAANTG010000006.1, read as the reverse complement.
ATGATACAGGCACTGCTGGCCTACTCGCGTGTCGATACTCGCGGGCAGGCGTTCGAATCAACCGATATGGATGCAGTGTTTGACACAGTCGCTCGAAACCTTGAGGTGAACATCGAAGAGTCCGGCGCGGTCGTGAACGTCCCCGATGCAGGCGGCCACGTCGTCGGCGACACGAACCAGCTCGTTCAGTTGTTCCAGAACCTCGTCGAGAACGGGATCAAGTACAGCGAAGAAACGCCACACGTGAATATTTCTGTCGTCCGGTCCGGCGACGATACCGTCGAGTACGCGGTGTCCGACGACGGAATCGGAATGGAACCGAGCCAACTGGACGATATCTTCGAAGTGTTCCAGCGACTCCACACGCACGAAGAAATCAGCGGGACTGGTATTGGGCTCTCGATGTGCCGGAAGATCGTTGACCGACATTCCGGCCAGATACGGGTCAAATCGGCACCAGACGAGGGCTCGACGTTCTTCGTGACACTTCCCGCCGCAGGTGAGGAACATGAGTGAGCCGACGCCGCTTGTCGTCTCGGTTGAGGACAACCCGGCCGACGTACGACTCATCGAAGAGGGTGTCGCTGCCGTCGACCGGGATATCGACTTCCGCGTATACAACAACGGCCGAAATGCCATCGAACAGTTGACCGGCGATGGTGGCGTCCCCGCAGAGTCGGTACAATTAGTATTGCTTGATCTCAATATACCAGGCAAGTCAGGGCTTGAAATCCTCCGATATCTCCGCAAAGATTCGGAATTAGACGCTGTGCCTATCCTCACTGTGTCGAGTTCGGAGAACCCGGACGACATCCGCCGTGTGTATGAGTCGTCCGCGAACGCGTACTTGACGAAGCCGACCGACCGACCCCGACGAATTTATCCAGATGATCACCGCCGCAGTGCGGTTCTGGATGCCACCAATCAGTAGCTCAACTACCAATGACTGACACACAGCAATACAATATCCTGCTCGTGGAGGACAATCCCAGCGACGTGCGGCTCATCAAAGAGTATCTCAAAGAGCCGGGCTGGTCGGGGCAGCAAACAGTGCCGACCATCCAGCACTTCGACCGGTTGTCTGCGGCGGTCGATGCCCGGGACGAATCGATTGATATTATCTTGCTGGACCTTGGGCTGCCGGACAGCAACGGGTTCGAGACGCTCGAAACGATGCTCGAAGCAGCCGGGGACGAACCTGTTGTCGTCCTCACTGGACTCGACGACGACAGCGTCGGGATTGAGGCCGTCGAACGCGGCGCACAAGACTTTCTCGTCAAGGGCGACATCAACCCGAAACTCCTCCAGCGGACACTAAGCTACGCTGTCGAACGTGAACGCCAGCAACAGGTGCTTGAACGACGTAACAAGGAACTCGCTCTACTCAATCAGGTCATCCGCCACGATATCAAAAACGACCTGACAGTCATTCTCGGCTGGGGTGATGCGCTCCGTGAACACGTCGAACCAGCCGGACAGGACCATCTTGAGCGGATTATGAACGCAAGCGAGCACATTGCCGGCATCGCTGAAACCGCCGGTGACTTCATGGAGATACTCGAAGGGAACAGGGAACCAGAACTCCATCCCGTTGCGCTCAAACCCGTTCTGCAGAGCGAAATCGAGAAGTCACAGTCCGCACACTCGGCGGCAACCATCACAGTCAATGGCGAACTATCCGAGACGCTCCAGGTTTCGGCAACCAATCTGCTCTCGTCCGTGTTCCGGAATTTACTGAACAACGCTGTCACACACAACAACAAGGCAAGCCCTGAAATCACAGCCGAAGTGGACGTCTGCCCGGACACGGTTGAGGTCTCCGTCGCTGACAACGGCCCGGGTGTGCCCGATAGCCAGAAGACAGAGATATTTGGTCGTGGGGAGATGGGGGCAAAGAGTCAGGGGTCAGGAATCGGCCTCTATCTCGTGGATACGCTGGTAGAGATGTACGACGGGACGGTCACGATTGCAGACCGCGACGAATGGGTCAGTGAGCCGGACGTGGACGGCAGCGTCTTCACAGTAACCCTCAATCGGGCCTGATAGCCGGAGACAGTTGCTCTGGCTAGCCCGCGTTCTGTTGGCCGGCGTTTGTGACCACAGGTGTCCAGTGCGTTTGTCTGCCTGTTTCCGTCATATGGAGATAAAAAGGACATACAGGTAGCAACTTACCCTCTTTTTCGCAGACTCTCGCTCGCCGGCACGTGCAGTGTCACTTCGGTCCCGCCCTGAGTCACATCAACGGAGACATCGCCGCCCACCTGCTTGACGATCATCCGCACCATACAGAGGCCGATCCCCTGTCCGTGGTTTAGTGGCGTCTCTTCGCCCGTCCTGAGTACGCTTGCTTCCGCATCCGGCAGTCCAAAGCCGTTGTCTGCAACGGTAATACCGACCCAGTCGTCAGCGGTTTGCGAGAGCGTTACTGTAATCTGTCCATTCGAGTCGGGAGTAGCATCGGCGGCGTTTCCGAGTAATTCACTGACCGCTTCGCGCATGACAGTCGGGAGGTGTGGTGTCACACCATCTGGCAGGTCGTTCCTGATTCTTGTCTCGGCGACGAACTCGTCAGCTCTGGCGGTCGCGCGGGCAACGAGTTCGTCTACCGCCGTGGTGGCTTGCGAGTGTCGTTGTTCTTCAAGCACCTGTCCAATCTGCCGTGTCTTTTCGGTCATGTCGGTCCACTTATCCAGAATCGCTTCAATGCGCTCGAAGTATCTCGACTGCGCTTCCGAATCAGGCAGGGTGTACAGCGCTCCAGTGAACCCCCGGAGCTTCGTCAGGTCGTTGCGCATATGATGTCGCATCACACGCTGCATGACCTGTAGATGATCTCGATGTCGGCTCTGTTTTGTGATGTCCCGCCCCTCGACCACCAACATATTTACACACCCGTCTTCGTTGGTCACGGGCTTGACGGTGAAGTCGATAGTCCCGACTTCCTGACGGTCCCGAACTTCTGTCTCGTAGCGGGCAGACTCACCGTCGGCCGCGCGCTTGAGAGCGTCCCAGACACGGTCACGGACGGTTTCAGAGTGACTCCACCATGGCGCTTCAGCGAAGGGTTTCCCAACCATATCTGCACGGTTGAAGCCACCGAATTCGAGGGTCGCATCGTTGGTCTCGATGACCGTTCCATCGGGTTCGAGCAGTGCAGTGAACTGATAGGTCTGGTTGAACACACTGTCAAAAAGTCGGGCTCGTTGTTTGCTGGCAGTCGTGCCGCGGGTATGAAATAACAGGTCATCAACTGCGTCGGTTTCAAGTGTGTGGGCCGGCTCATCAACAGTTTCCAGTGCCATTTCACACCGTTCTAACCGTTTGCTCTGTCTCTCCTGCTCGATTTTACTCCCGAGCCACTGTGCAGTGAAGTCGACAAACTCCCGTTCGGACTGCCCAAACGCACCTTCGCGTGTCGCCAGACCAGTGAATTCAATGACACCGTAGGTATCTTCACCGACTGCCACGGGTGCGCCGGCGTACGCTCCGTGCGTGTCTAGAGAGCTGTGCTGGCCTTCGCCCACGACAAACGTGGCAGGATCCGTTACGGCACCAGTGACTACTTCACTGGCGATAGTCTCACCGAGGGGCATTGACTGCCCCGGTTCGTACACGGTGGATTCACTGCTGGTATACTCAACCGTGTACGTGGCATCGTCGATGCGTGCAAGCGCGCCGGCGTCAGCTCCAAGGTAGTCACATCCCAGCGTCAGCAATCGCTGTGCGGTGTCTGCAACGCTCTCGCTCTCCATCGCAGCTTTATGCAGTCGTCGGAACGCATCCTTTCCCGGCAGCGTCAACGACCCAGGTTCTGCCGCTGGCAGCCGAAGCGTCGTGCAGACGTATGTTTGCGGCCCGATACGAACCGTGTAGCTATGCTGTTCGACGGTTGTCCGCGTCCCGTCGGCACATTCAACAACTACATAAGATCGTCCGTCCGTCTCGGATAACGCCGTCCCAACTTGCTTGTCGGAATCATCCGTACCTGCGGCACAGAACAGGGCAGATAGTGGCATCGCAAGCAACTCTGCTTTTGAGTAGCCGGTCACCCGTGAGACCAGCCCAGTTGTCTCAACGATTTCCCCGTCAGAAGCACTCACAACCAACCCTTCATTAGTGCCAATGTCTGGACGTGGACTCCCGCACTCGTTGTTACTCATGTGAAAAACTTCCCCTGAGTTCAGTCACGTTTAGGCGGGCCATTGGGGAAAGAACGCAATGTTTCCACTTAACGAGTTGCGAACTGTGCAGTGAGGCAGGGACATACTCGGAAGTAAGTACCGGCTCAATTGAGGGTGCGTGTCAGACTGTGACAAAAAAGATGGTCCGACGCACCCTCACGCAGGCGATGACGACTGACGCTCTTCCCGGAGCGCAGTGATGCTGCTGTAGACGACAGCACCACTGACCAGCAACGCGGAGCCGAGGATGAGCACCAGACTGACCGTGTTCAGGGCGTCGATACCGTAGACGTTGCCGATTTCACGGACCGCGACAGCGAGGGCGCCGCCGAGCAGCATTAGCCCGAAGTACACCTTGATTTCGTCTTCGTCGACGATGCTCGTCGCAGCGGAACCCACACGGGCCCCGAAGGCGCTCCCTGCCAGCAGCGGGAGCACAATGGAGAGGTCGACACCACCGTCCAGCGCGTACAGGAAGCTCCCGAGCCCGCCCGAGAAGACGATCTCGAAGAGGTCGGTCCCGACAGCGATGGGGACGGGAACTCCGATGAGATAGAACAGCGCGGGCATACGGATGAATCCGCCGCCGACACCGAGGAAGCCCGAAAGCAGGCCGGTGACGAACGCGACGCCAAGTATCATCCAGAGGGAGACGCTGACGCCGCCACGAAGCGATATCATCGGCGGGATGCGGTACGATTGAATCTTCTTTGCGATGTCCGGGATGTCGTCGGCGTCGACGTCGCCCTCCGCGGCATCGTGGTTGATCCCCTCGCCGCCATCGCCACCTCGAAGTGCCTCGTAGGTGACGAACGCGCCGATACCGCCCAGAAGGACGACGTACGTGACGCTGATGATACTGCCAGCCAGCCCGAGCGTTTCCAGATGGAGGACTATCTCTTTCCCGGCTTCGATGCCGGCGGTTGTTCCGGCGATCATCAGCACCCCCAGTTTGTAGTCGACCTGCCCCATATCTCGGTGCTTCAGTGTAGCGATAACCGATGTGCCAAACACGAATGCGAGCCCGCTCCCGACGGCAACCCGGGTGGGATACCCCATCACCAGCAGTGCCGGGGTGACCAGGAACGACCCACCCATCCCGAAGAAGCCAAACAGGACGCCGATGAGCAGGCCGAACCCGACAAACAACACCACCATCGCCAGGCTGAGTCCCAGTATCTCCATTCGTCACTCCCCTCGTAACCGCTCGACGACACGCTGTCCGAATGCCTCTTCTACTGCCCCGTACCCGACGTAGAGGATGGCCGCCTCCAGCAGCACCGCGCCGATGAGCATTGCCGCGTCGATGCCGTCTGCGCCCATCGATGTGAAGGCCGCGAGGTCTACCATGGGGATTCCCCTCTGATATTGTGCTGTCGTGAACGTATCATACTTTTCTACTCAATCACCCCTAATCGGAGGGTACTGATAACAGTTTTGGGACTGTCGAACAATATTATCGACGGGTATCACACCGCTATCCCACGGAGATATCTGCATACGTTATACAAATATCGGCCACATATGGTCACTGTTCAAACCCCTGCTTCTTGCCCGTAATAATGTTGCGCGCGCTGTTCTGTCGCGTTTATGTAATCGGCTCTCAGTACGGCGTGGCTACCTAGATTGACCTACCGTCAGGTGAGACAGCAGCTCTACAGAGCAATCCAAATCTGACTGTCTTGTACAAACAAAACAATATTAACAGTTGGCTGCGTACTGTCGAGTATGAGAGCCATCTATGCGACAGACCTCTCGGCGGCGAGTGAAGCGGCGATACAGAACGAGACGTGTCTCGAGTGCCTCGGACGCATCGGTGTCGATACGGTCCACCTCGTCACCGTCATCCCATCGAACGTCCACGCAGGGATGCCGGGAATGAACTTCAGCAAGCGGCGCAAACAGGGACTTACGCGGTACCAGAATGTGATGGAGGACGCCGGGTTCGACACTGAGACCCACGTCGTGCGTGGGACTCCCCACCGCCGCATCAACGGTATCGCGGAGGCAGAGAAAGCCGACGTGACAATAATCGGGTCCCGGGGGCAGAGTCCACTCAATAACCGCGTCATTGGTTCCACTGCTCGGAACCTCGCGCGAACCACGGTGGTGCCGTTGCTGGTCAACCGCATCGAACGCAGTACAGACGAACCGGACGTGCTCAGGGAGCACCTGTTCCAGCGGGTGCTCTACGCGACTGACTTCTCTGAGAACGCAACGCGTGCCTTCGACGCGTTTCAGTATCTCCGCCACGCGACCCAGGAAGCGACGCTCGTCCACGTGGAATCACCGAAAGATGCGACGAGCGAGGCGGACCCAGCTGAACAGCTTGCGCCGCTCGCCGACACACTGTCACAGTGGGACATCGAAACGAACGTCGAGGTCCGCCGTGGCGACCCCGCTGAGGAGATTCTCGATGTCGAAGCGGCCGTGACGCCAACGACAACGCTCGTCGGCTCTCGTGGCCAGAGCCGGATGCGCCGGCTGTTGCTCGGCAGCGTCTCCGAGGATATCGTCGCGCAGGCGACCGGGAACGTCTACCTCGTCCCGCCGCCACGAACCGCCTGAAACGGGGGGTCAGAGCGCGCCCATCGCGGTCATTGACCCGAAGCCAACGGCCAGCGCAAGCGTGAACGACCCGGCCCACGCGCCAACCGTGACCACAATCTTCTGTGGGTCGACTGCCTCGCTGCCGCCGACTGCGGCACCGCTCCCGATGATAGCGCTGACAATAATCTCGTTGAACGACACCGGCACACCGAGAAAGACGGCGAGTTGCGCGATGAGAAACGAGGGGACGAGCGCGGCGATAGAGCGCCGCGGGCCCAGCGAAGAATAGTCCTGTGCGAGCGATTTTATCATCCGTGGCGCGCCGGTCCACGACCCGACCAGAATTCCGAGGCCACCCCCCAGCAGGACGACCGTTGGCGAGAGCGCCCCAACCTCGTCCAGCAATGGGAGCAACGGACCGACCGCCAGCCCGACCTGACTCCCACCGGCTGAAAAGGCGACCAGAGAACCGAGCGCTAGCAGGACGTGTCTGAGTCCGCCCGCCTCGTCGTGGCGGATGTCTCGGTACACCGTGGCCCACACCACGGCGGCGACAGTGCCGGAGAGAACGACTGTCGCCACGACGCCGTCGATGCCGAGCAGTCGCTGGCCGAGGCTCGTCAGCGAACCGGGGCCGCCGCCGGACCCGAGAAACGCGAACTCGACGTTGGCCAGCACGACGCCGACCAGCGCCGCGAGCGTCGGAATGGTGGCCTTTTCGGGGGCATCAGACCGCGGCAGCACGCTCGCGATGGCGTAGGCGAAACCGCCGCCGACGACCGGTGTCAGGACCCAGACGGCACCGATTTGCTGGTACTTCCCCCAGACGGGGGTGCCACCGAGGGCCAGCCCGACACCGATGATTGCGCCGGTCACAGTAAACGCCGTCGCGATGGGGTAACCGGTGTAGATACCGACGGCCATGAGCCCAGCGCCGGCCAGCAGCGCGACGATGACTCCAGTGGCGGGAAGGGTGACGCCGCCGATGAGGCCGCGGCCGACCGCTTCAGAGACGTTCGCCCCCTGTGTCACCGCGCCCGCGAGCCCGAAGATGCCGACGATGAACGCCGCCCGCATCGTCGAGATGGCGTTGGCACCGACAGCGGGCGCGAACGGCGTCGCGCCGCTAGAGCCAGCACCGATAACCCACGACATGAACAGGCTCGCGAGACCGGCGGTCAAGAAGAGCGCGAGAAGCTTGAGTTCCATTGTGAAAATCGGGGTACGTTCAGTCCGCTCCCGTGGGGGACGGGTCGACGCCGTCGGTTGCGCGGCTTCGCCACCACCCTTGTAGGTACGCACCGAGGAACATCCCCGCGAGCGCCCACAGAATAGTCACGTTTCCGATGCCGAGGCTGGCGTAGGCGGCACCCGGACAGATCCCGGAGAGCCCCCAGCCGACGCCGAATATCGCGCCGCCGATCAGCACGTTCCGGTCGAAGGACTTCAGCCGACGTTCGAATGGGTCGCCGGTCAGCGGTGCCCGGTCCAGCACGCGCGGCATGACAAAGAACACGATCCCTGTCACGGCCGCGCCGCCGAACATCACGAACAGCAGGCCGAAGTCCTCGAACTGGAGGAAGTTCAGCACCACCTCGGGACGGGCCATGTGGCTGTAGCCGAGGCCGAAGCCGAAGATGAGCCCGCCGACCAGCACGAGCGGGATGAACAGCGGGTGCCGGTCCGTCGACGTCGCCATTACGGCGTCACCCCCAGTGCGGCGACGACCTGTGCAGTCAGTATCGCGACCAGCAGGAAGGCGAGGACGCCCGCCAGTGACGTTTTCGAGGCCGATCCCACGCCACAGACGCCGTGGCCCGAGGTACAGCCCTTCCCGACGCGGGTTCCGATACCGACGAAGATGCCACCAAGCAACAGCCGCCACCAGGAGACATCCGTTGTCCACGCGCCGCCCTGATAGACGACCGCGTACACGGCCGCGCCGAGGATGATGCCGAGCGTGAACACGAGCCGCCAGTCACGAGAGGCGACGTACTGCTGGAACCGCGACTGGCCGGAGACGTACGACAGCGTCGATTCGAGGAACGTGCTCGCGCCGGCGCTAATGCCGGTGCCCACGTAGATTACCGCCGCGCCGAGACCGACGAAGAGGCCGCCGATGGCGTACCGGCTGATACCGTTGGGGAACAGCTCGGCGGCCAGTTGCAGTGGGACAGGGTCAGCTACCATCGACGGTTAGTCACCCGCGAGCGATTCCTGGCTCGCCGCGCAGTTGTTCGGTCCGAGTTCCAGCGTGAACGCCTCCTCGTCGTCGACGGTGTTCTGGCCGAGGTTCGTCGCGATGATGTCCTCGTAGTTCGCCGGTCGCGGTGGCATATCGGCCAGAATCGTCTCGACGAAGTCGTCCTCGTCCATAGTGAGAGCGTCCATCTCCTCGACAAGCTGGCCGATCGGTGCGGTGTAGGTGCCGTCGTTCGCCGGTTCGGCCGCGTCGCTGAAGTGCGCGCCACCGATGAGCGTATCATCGGGCAGTGTCAGCACGCGCTCCTGCAATGACTCATAGAGCATCCGAGCTGCGTCGGGTGCGCCCTCGTCGCCCTCTTCGAGGTCCGGTCGGGCGACACTCTCGATGAAAAGCCCGTCACCGGTGGCGAGCAGGCTGTCGTCGACGAGATACGAGGTCATCCCGGTCGTGTGGCCGGGTGTCGCGACGGTCTCGATGGTGACGTCGCCAACCTCGAAGGTGTCGCCGTCCTCGGCAGTCGTCAGGTCGTCGGCATAGGTGACCCCGCGGTCCACGGCGGCTGCGGGGATGACGCCCTCGACGCCCGCCGCATCGAGGCCGCGGACCCCCGAAATGTGGTCCGCGTGGATGTGCGTGTCAAGCGCGTATTTCAGGTCGACGCCCAGCTCGTCAGCATCGTCGAAGTATCGGTCGGCAAAGGCGCGCAACGGGTCGATGATAGCGGCTTCGCCGTCGTCGTAGACCAGATAGCCGAGACAGCCGGAGGACGGCCGCTGGTACTGTAGGAGTGTGCCGGCTCCGTCGTAGTCAGTGACTTCGACGGTCTCGTAGATGCGCGCCCACCCGTTCATGCCGTCTTCGAGGTGGTGAACGTCGTAGCCGCGGTCTGCGAGTGTGCCCGCGACATACTCGCTGGCCCCACCTTTCGCACAGAGAACCGTGACTTCGCGGTCGTCCGGCACGTCCGCGATGATGTCTGCATCTAGCTCGTCTTCCAGAAAGTGGAAGTACGGGACGTTGATGGATTCGACGTTTTCCCCGTCGATGTGCCATTCCTCGTAGTCCCCGGACATACGCGCGTCGAGGATCGTGACCGACTCTCCGTCGTCGATACGCGATTTCAGCGTTTCGGGCGTGACCGATTCGACGTCTGCGTCCGGCGTCGGGAAGTCTTCAGCGTTCATGTAGTACACTCATTGCTACAGGGTTGAGGCATAAAAGAGTTTGTATAGAAATTCCCAATCTACACAATATCATTTCGTTAGAGAACACCGATAAAGTACAGTTATGGTATAAGAAACTCTCTGAAAGCTATTTGAGGGCATATTGTCCAAGGATAGTGTTGCTAGAATAGCACAATAATCGATATTCTTTTAACCATCCACCCGATATTGTGTAGTAGCTCCAATACAGTAGCTGGAGTCTTTCCAACAATGAGTGAAGCATTCGACATCGCAGAGACGCTCGACGTGAAAGGTGCATCGTGCCCAATGCCGGTCGTCAAGACGAAACAGGCGATAGACGACCTCGCCGAGGGGTCAGTACTGGAGGTCATCGCGACCGACAGCGGCAGTATGAGTGACATCGAGGGCTGGGCCGAGGGAACGAACGGCGTGGCACTACTCGAACAGGTCGACGAAGGCGACGTGTACAAACACTACGTCGAGAAGACGGACTAAAATGAGCACGGACACACCATCGGCGGGCGACGGCGATTCGATGACCGAGGCGGAGCTGCAGGCTCGGATCGAAGAGCTCGAAGAGACCGTCGCTGACTTGGAAGCCGACGACGAGCAAAAGAAGATGACTATCGTCGCGACCCAAGGGTCGTTTGACATGGCATATCCGCCGCTCATTCTCGCCAGCACCGCGGCCGCGTTCGGCTGGGACGTGGTCGTGTTCCACACGTTCTGGGGTCTGGATATCCTCCACGAGGAGAAGTCCGAGAACCTCCAGTTGTCGGCCGTCGGCAACCCGAACATGCCGATGCCGAACGCGCTCGCGGCGCTGCCTGGCATGGACCGCATGGCGACGCGGATGATGGAAAAGCGTATCGACGACAACGGGACGGCGACGATCGACGAACTCATCGAGTTGTCGCTGGACCAGGGCGTCGAACTGCAGGCCTGTCAGATGACCATCGAACTGATGGACTACGACGAGGACGACTTCTACGACGACGTTACTGTCGGCGTCGGGGCGGCCACTGCGCTCCAGCATATGGCCGAGTCCGACATCCAACTGCTCGTCTGAGCGACGAGAGCCACTGAGCGGCTTTTCCCGGCCCCCCAAACATGAACCAGACAATCGCAATCGTCGATGCATCAGTCGGTGAGACACCCGCAGAACGAAATCTGACCCGGTCGCTTGACGCCGAGACGACGGTGTACAAAGTCAGCGATGGTCATCTCCCACCGGTGCCCGCGGGCGGCGACTGGCGGTACGACGGCGTGGTTATCAGTGGGTCACAGACATCGGTGTACGACGACCACGGCTGGATTCACGACCTCACGTCGTGGGTCCGGGACGTCCACCGGGCGGACGTACCAACCCTGGGGATTTGCTGGGGCCACCAGTTCCTTGCGCAGTCTCTCGGTGGGCGCGTGGTCGACATGGGCGAACACGAACTCGGATACCGAACAGTTCACCGGCGAGGCGAGGACCCGCTGTTTGCCGATATGTCGCCGTCGTTCACCGCGTTCCAGACACACTCTGACCGCGTCGCCGAACTGCCTGCGGGTGCGGTAGAACTGGCGCGAAACCAGTACAGTATACAGGCGTTTCGGCTCGGCACACGCTACGGCGTGCAGTTCCACCCCGAGTACGACCGCGAGACAGCCGAGTGGGTCATCGGCAACAAGGACCTCACTGACGACCGGCGGGAGGCAGTAACGGCAACGATCACTGATGAGTCGGTCGCAGCCGCCCGGGAGGCGACGACGGTGTTCGAGAACTTCCTCGGACTGGTCGCCACCCATCAGCGGCGACCGGGTCGGCTCGACTGACTCGGTACGTCAGAATTCCGCCGTCAGTGCCGTCGCAAGCCGGTCGACTTCTGACTCAGTATTGACCGCGTGTATCGACGCCCGCACCGCCGATGGCTCGGGTAGCGAACGGACGACGATGCCTTCATCGGCCAGCCGTTCGTCGGCCCCACCGGATTCTTGCCATCCTCCCCGCTCTGAAGGGCGGCACGTTCGCCCCGAACTTTACTTAAACTGGTGTGTGGTCACTGAGGGTGTTTGCGTATAGATAAACTGCTTTCTCACAGTCTTGGAACAACCATACATTATTAAATTCATAGCTTGCCTATGTACGGATGAGAAAGCATGACCACCAATCAAAGTCACACTGAGGCTGACACGACTGTCGACGCTCGGGGCGCGACCTGTCCGGGTCCGCTGATGGACCTCATCTCGGAGGTTCGGGCCGTCGATACCGGCTCCGTTATCGCCCTGTTGAGCGACGCCGAGAAGTCGTCGTCGGAGGTCCAGGAGTGGGCCGACGAGTCCGGCAACGAAGTCCTTGATATCGCCGATGAAGGCGACCACTACAGGATTCACGTGAAGAAACTATGACCGAACATATCGCAATCGTCGGTGGCGGCACCGGTGGTACCGTACTGGCGAACACCCTCGCGGAGAAACTCGATGCGGAGCTAGCCGCCGGCGAGGTCGAGATCACGCTATTCAACGACAGCGGGGACCACGTCTACAAGCCGGTCTGGCTCTACGTCGCTTTCGGACAGCGCGAACCTGCGGACGGCCGCCGACCCCTTCGAGAGGTCGTCGATAACCGCGTCACCATCCGGCAGGACTACGTCGTTGATGTTGACCACGAGCGCAAGGAACTCGAACTTGTCGACGCTATCGACCCTGCGCCGTACGACAAACTTGTCGTCGCGACAGGGGCACAGCTCGAACCAGAGCGGGTTCCGGGCCTCGCCGAGGGCGGGCATCACTTCTACGGCGAAGACGGTTCCCAAGCTCTCCGTGACGAACTCTTGGAAATGAACGGCGGCCATATCGTCCTGAGCGTTGTCGGGACGCCACATATGTGTCCGGCCGCGCCGCTTGAGTTCACGTTCATGGTCGACGACTGGCTCCGAGAACGCGGCCGTCGGGACGCGTTCGACATCACCTACACCTACCCCATCATGCGGGTCCACGGAAACGAACACATCGCGGAGTGGGCCGACCCGCGACTCCGGGAGCGCGATATCGCCATTGAGACGATGTTCAACGCCGAGGCTGTCGACCCCGATGCGGAGACGATTACGTCGATGGAAGGGACGGAGCTGGACTACGACCTCCTCGTCGCCATCCCGCCACACACCGGCAGCGACTTCGTCGAGTCGGCCGGCCTCGGCGATGGAGGGTGGGTAGATGTCGACAAGCACACACTCGAAGCGACCGGCTTCGACGACGTGTACGCCATCGGCGATGCCGCCCAGACCGGGGTCCCAAAGGCCGGGAGCGCGGCGCACTATCAGGCCCACGTCGTCGCTCAGCGACTCGCGAGTGAGGTCCGCGGCCAGCCAGCGACAGCTGTCTACGGCGGCAAGACCGTCTGCTTCATCGAGACTGGGATGGATGACGCCACGTTCGTCGAGTTCGACTACGAACGCCCGCCTGAGCCGAGTGAACCGAGTCGGGCCATGCACTGGTCGAAGCTTGCGTACAACGAATCCTACTGGCTCACAGCGCGGGGGCTACTCTGAGGTGACAAACAATGAGTGAACAACAATCATCGGCTGACGATCTGAGCGAGGAACTGACCACCGTCATCGAGGAGAACCCCGAGGCCTTCGCCACGTTCGTCCGCAATCTCGATACGGTCAACGAACTGGTCGAAGTAGCCGAACTCGGGACCGCTGCGATGGACGACGAGATGGTCACCTCCCTCGCCGGGACTGGCGCCTCGCTCGGCGAACTCGCCGAGACAGCCGCCAGTGATGACACACGAGGCGCGCTACAGACTGTCCTCGGCGCACTCGGCGACGCGAACTCCAGCGGGCCAGTCGATCTGCACGATGTCTGGGATGGGATTCGAAGCGGCGAGTTTCTTACCGGCATCCGATACGTGCTCGCCATCGTCCGGTCGCTCGGTCGTGCGGTCCAGAACCAGTGAAATCGTATTTTTCGTCATTGCCAGATGCCTGGCCACCTGTCTGAGAATAGGCTGACCGGGAACCTCGATTCGAAGAATCAGTCGCTGCTCGGCGTAAGCCGATCAGGCACCGCCCCGATTGTTCACCGGGTGTCGACAGAGCAGGTGTCGACACCCAGGAGTCCGTACAGCCCGCAGAATCCGGTGAAGCCAGTGACGAGCAACAGCACCGCGGCGAGCCCGAGCACAGGTGCAAGTATTGCTGGCAGCGGAACAGTGCTGGCGAGGATACCGAGCGATACCAGCCCCGCGATGGCACCGATGAGGATTCTGGCAGTCTTGTCTGTCGAACCGACGTTACGCTCCATACAACACACTTAGTCCTCCAAGAACAATAACTCTTTGATTGTACAATATAAACAATAGTAACTCTGTTGAAACACTGGGTCGCTACCAGCGCTCAGAAGCCATACTGGCTAAAGTCCAAGCCGGTTAGCGATCTTCCGCTGGCGATTGAGACGTGAATCCACCAATACACCAGATGTGACTCCAGTGCAGTAGCAAACTGGGATGACACAGCCGAGAGAATCAGGTGTAGCTCTCGATGAGCGACCGGAGCTGCGGTTCCTGTTGCATCCCCACTAAGCGCTCGACCGGCTCCCCATCAGCGAACAGCAACAGCGTCGGTACGCTACGGACGCCGTATTTGGCTGCCAACTGCTGGTTTGCGTCGATGTCGACTTTCGCTACGGTCGCGGCGGTGCCAGCGGCGATGCGCTCGACGACGGGTTCGAGTTGCTTGCACGGGCCACACCAGTCGGCGTAGAAGTCCACGAGGACGACCCCATGATCAACGGTGTCCTGTAGGCCGCCTGCGCCGTGGACGTGGACTGGTTCGGCTGCCGACTCGCTGTTCTCGTTCTCAGCAGCGATCCCTCGCTCTCCATTTCGGAGCTCTTCGAGCTTCTTCTGTCGGATCTCTGCTAGCTCGTCGGTCATCACCGTTTAGTATGCGCTCGTGGCGTTTATTTGTTTTGTAGCTACCGCACAATACCGTGCTCTGGAACGGGGGCCCTGAGTTCGTTGCGACACACTCGCGAGTCATCTCGCCGACACCTGTGTTCGCCAGGTAGTTCGGACACGCACAGACTAACTTCCGATTATGACTGTTCATCTGTCCACCACTCCACATTTCCTGTGAAATCTAGTCGCTATCTGGTGGTATTTTACTGGAAACAGTGGTGTGTCCAGAACCGTGGCAGTAGCGTGATAGCGCTCGCCATCGATGACACTGGTTTCATGTCTGGCCGTCACCGCAGTCAGTCAGGTAGAGCCGGTGATGATATCTGCCACCCGCTGCCGGTCGAACACTGTCTCCTCGGAAAACTCGTCGGAGTAGATCCGCTGGGCCGCGGCTTCGGTCTGGAAGAGGTTGATGATCGGCCCCTGATCAAGATATCCACCACGGTAGACTGCGTCGTTCTGGACAGCGGTCAGTTCGCTGGCGACAGGGTTGTTCCGCAGCGAGTCGACGATGGTCTCCTCGAAGGTTGCCTGATCCTTTTCAACCTGTCCACGGACCAGCAGAACATCCGGATCAATATCCAGCAGCGTCTCGAAATCCACCTTGAGACTCGTGTTGCCCGAATAGTGTCCTACGTCGGTCCCCTCGAAAGCGTCCCGGAGCCGCAGATCACGCCAGTGTTTCTTTCCGACACCACCGTCATAGAGCTGGTAGGGGTAGAACGTCTCCGGTGTCTTGTCTGCGGGGTAGAGCAGTGCCGCCTCTGGAGTCGTTTCGGGCAGTCGCTCCTGGAGGTTGGTCAGGAACTCCTCGTGGAACGACGCGAACTGCTGGTAGCGCTGCTCGCGGTCGAAGACCTGTGCAATCTTCTCGAAGGCCCCGTACAGCGAGTAGTACGGGTAGTCGTGCCAGTCGTCGCTACGCCGCCGGATGAAGTTCCCGAAGAAGGGACCGATGTTCTCTTTGACTTCCCGAATGTCTCGGTCGTCCCAGTCGTACCAGTTGCGTAGCTGGTTTGGTTCCATGAAGTGGACGTCGGCATCTATCTCGTAGAACAACTCTTTATCGACGCCATCCTGATAGAGGGTCGTCACCGCATCGGGGTCGTACTCGACACCGGGGAGTTCTTCGTAAAACTCGGTGGCATACCGGTATGGCAACTGTATTCCGAGCGTCTGGCCTGCGTCGAGGGCCATCCCCATGTCGGCGTAGCTCGGGAGCAGTGCCACCCAGTCTTCCGGAGGCCCGTCAAAGGTCACGGGCCCCATCGGTTCCATCGAGACAGTGTAAGAGTCGGCCGATTCGGGCGTTGACTCACTCTCACTGCTCCCACTACTACAGCCCGCCAGCAGGCCGCTTGCCATTACTGTTCCACTTGCGATATAGGTTCGTCGTCGCATATTTTTAGGCTAGCCTAAAAACATAAAGTCCTATTGGAATGTCTCTCTGGCTGAAATCAGTCTGCGCTGCTGTGCAGCATCACAGCATTCTCCGCCGGTTGCCGTGACTCCGACGTGCCCGAAGCACAACGCTTATTGTATTTAGGCCAGCCTAAAATTCTATGGATGACAGCGAGGCGACATCAGTGACGAGGCGTCGCATCCTGCGAACGAGCGTCGGTACTGTTGGGACGCTGGGGGTAGCTGGTTGCCAGTCCGGGGCCGAAGAGGCGGCGTCCGCGACTGGAGACACGCCAGCAGAGAACGAGGACACGGCGACACTCACCGATGAGCAGCGGACTACGGCCGAGGACGCGGCGACCGCGAGCAGTTCTTACTCAGTGTCGATGGAACCGGTCGGGGAGGTCACCTTCGAGTCCGTCCCCGACCGCTGGATGACCTACTACAGCACGTACGGGGATATGGGGATTGCCCTCGGCCACCTCGACGGCCTCGCCGGGCTGTTCTACGTCGGTGACTGGCCAACCGACTTCTACGACCGGCTCCCTGGTGTCGACGTCTCCCTCGAGGACGTCCAGAAAATCAGTGCGAGCGATGGTATCGACCGCGAGGTGTTCTACGAGATGGATTGCGATGTCCACCTGATGGATCCAAACATGCTGACCTGGATCGACGACAACTGGAGCGAATCCGATGTCGAGGACGTCCGCACCGAGGTCGGCCCCTTCGTGGGCAACCACATCCGTCGTCGCGGGTATGAGTGGCACAATTACCGGCCGTACTCGTTGTACGAGGCCTTCGAGACCGTGGCCGAGGTGTTTCAGGAACACGATCGATACGAGGTCCTGCGCGAGGTCCACGATGGGCTGCTCGCCGACCTGCAGGCGGGCCTCCCACCGGAGGACGACCGCCCCTCGGTCGGCTTCCTTTCGGTCAACTCCGATTTCGAGTCCGGGACGTTCTACGCCTATCCGCTCGGAGCGGGCAACGGCAAGAAACAGTACCGTGACGTTCGTATCGACGACGCCTTCGCGGACGACATCGACGGCGCGTTCGCCGAGTGGGACTACGAACAGTTGCTGTCGGCTGACCCGGACGCACTCGTATTCCTCTATGGCTTCTCACACACGAGCGCCGAAGACTTCGAGTCCGGAGTTGAGCAGATGCGTGACGACCCGGTTGGGAGCCAACTGACCGCCGTCGACGAGGGCCGACTCTACCGCGGTGGCACCGAGTACCAGGGCCCGATCATCAATCTCTTCCAGACCGAAGCCGCCGCAAAGCAACTGTACCCCGACCAGTTCGGCGCGTGGAACGGGCTCGAAGATCCCATACCCGAAGCGGAGCGCCTGTTCGACTATCACCGCGTTGCGGACGTCATCAACGGTCTGGTCTGAGGCGAAGCGACTGACGCTGTGTCAGAGCCTGCGCCTCTTCCCGGGATAGCGATGTTTGGAGCAGTTCTCTGTGTGCTTATGTCCGACGTACTGCCACTATTCGTGGTTCATCCGGGCTTCTACGCTGGCTACCATATGACACTTCGTCTGTTCGAACCCGAGCTTCTCGTAGAAGGCGTTGGCTCGGTCGTTGTCGACATGCGGATCGAGACTGAACTCCTCACACCCGGCGTCGTGTGCCCAGTGTCTGAGACGGTCAAACAGGTCCTCTGCCAATCCCGTTCCACGATACGGTTCGTCAACGTAGATGTCACAGATGAACAGTCGGTCGGGGCGGTCAAAGACACGCGGCGCTTCGTCGATTTCGGCCGCGATATACCCGGCAAACTCACCGTCGATATCGGCGAGCGGGGTCCCATCGGTGAATCCATCGACGGCGATCCATGTTCGATAGTCCGGCGAATCGAGGCGGTCGACGCGGAATGGGAGTTCCGCCGCGACGAGGTCGATGTCGTCGGCGAGTGAGAACGCATCAACGGTCGATTCGAGTTCGCGGTAGTACGGGAGCCAGAGCTCCTCGATAAAGCGACGGACAGCAGCTTCCTCTGCGGGGAGTTCCACAATCTCCATACCTGTCTGGACCAGTCTTTGGCACTTATGACTGTCACCCTCAGAGCGATTGCGGACCACGGACGCCATCCCAAGTTAGAACCGATCTGTGGATTGGGATAGACTCACAACTTCGTTGATTGCCCTGCGGCACCCAGTGTGTTGTTGAACCACCCTCCGTAGTGGATCTCCACGCACGGTCAAGCCCTCTCAGG
Source organism: Haloarcula sp. R1-2 (assembly GCF_011627385.1). Classification (NCBI taxonomy): domain Archaea; kingdom Methanobacteriati; phylum Methanobacteriota; class Halobacteria; order Halobacteriales; family Haloarculaceae; genus Haloarcula; species Haloarcula sp. R1-2. The sequence continues at coordinate 95,223 of NZ_JAANTG010000006.1, read as the reverse complement.
GCGCTGATGTTCTGTATAAATAGATGGTACAGAGGGCGAGGATAGCCTCAGATACCTTCGAGACGACGGCCAGCGGGTTCAGGTTCCTCTGCATATAGAACGCGTCAAGGCTGAAACCCTGAAACGCAAACAGTGCGAGAATGGTGACAATGGCGTATCCCGCATCGACAAGAAATAGTTCGGGTCGCCAGTATCGGCTGCTGTACAGGAAGATACCGCCTAGAAATCCAAGCCCATTCAGAATGAACAGTGTCCCTAATGTCTGACTGAATCCCATGACACGCGGACCAAGTAATAGGTGGGTACCAGCAGTGGTAAGGGTGGCTACGATTGCGAGGGACCCCACTGGATGCGATGGGAGCGTAAAAAACGAGTCTTGCTGGTGTGTTGACTGAGCAACCATATTGTGAAATTGTCAGCTAAATATATTAACTTCATGTGGGTTTTCCAATATTACGGAATCAGGCAGAACGAATATAATTGGTTATGTTATACGTTCAATACTGGGAGCGGGAAGGGATCAATCCAAGCATTCACTGAGCAACTATGTAGCTGGGAATCTCCTTCAGGAAGTCGCAACGTCTACAAAACAGCGGATACCACAATATATCCTATAAGATGAGATCACAGATATTCCGTGCGTTCTTTCGGTTTCCTTGACCGCTTCTATCGATAGTATTCGATATGTGAGACTGATTCCGTCGAGTTCGTTATCTGCTCGTTCGGCTGTTTCATCAAGTTTGAAGATATTCTAGCAAATCAGCACTTAATGCAATCCTAAGAGACTAGATATCCGAGGGGATCCAGTTTTCCTCCATTTATATATGCCACTTGATCGAAACCAGTGTATGTACTGTCAATTGACGCTCCTCGACCGCTATTCACTCCGATAGAATGAGCGGGTTGTTTCGCCGGTACTTGGTCGTTCTCGTCCGGTTTTTCCCATTCGCGCTGGCATTTCTCCGCGATCGGCGGCGGTTCATCCTGTTTGGCTCACGAAGGCAGGTCCCGGACGAGGCCCATCGACAGCGAGCCGAGCAGATCCGGGATACGATGCTCGAACTCGGACCGGCGTTCATCAAAGTCGGGCAGGTACTCTCGACACGCCCCGATATCGTCCCGCCAGTCTATGCCGACGTATTCGGAACCCTCCAAGACGAGGTCCCCGAGGGCGCGGGGGGAGATCCAAAGCACGTCATTGCACAAGAGCTTGGCGACGAACTCGATCAGTCGACACTCGAACCGGTCGCCGGCGGGTCGCTCGCGTATGTCTATACGGCGACCTACCGAGGTGAGCGAATCGCACTGAAGGTGCGACGTCCTGAACTGAAGCCCATGATTACGCGTGACCTTCGGGTCGTCCGGGGACTGGTTCCGTTGATTCGCCCCTTCGCTACCGAGCGTCAGCAGTATTCGATCGAAAATGCGGCTGACGATTTTGAGGACATAATTCTGGACGAACTGGACTTCGACCGCGAAGCGACGGTCATGGCTGACATCAGGGAGAATTTCGACGGCGATGAGCGAGTCGTGATCCCTGCCGTCTATGAAGACCTGTGCTCGGAACGAGTGCTAGCGATGGAGTATCTGACCGGGCAGAAAGTAACCGACGGCAACGCCTTCGACGGTATCGATATGACGCCACACGAGATGGCGACACGGATCATCAATGTGTATCTGGAGATGGGACTCGTCGACGGCGTGTTCCACGCTGATCCCCATCCGGGTAACCTCGCCGTCACAGACGACGGCCGTCTGTTGCTCTTCGATTTCGGCATGAACGAACGCCTTCCACCCACGGTTCAGGAGGACATTGTCGCGCTCTATCGGGCACTCGTCCGTCGTGACGTGGATGATCTGGTAGATGCGCTTGTCGCGCTCGATGTCCTTGAGCCACACGTCAACCGTGCTGAGGTCGGCCGGGTGCTTGCGCTCGTCATCGAGAACCTCGAAGGCCGCTCGGAAGTCACTTGGCGGATGATAATTACGGAATTGACGACAAATCTCCGTGCGTTCCCGTTCCGGATTCCGCCGGACGTAATGTTACTCATCCGGGTCGGGACCGTTGGTGAGGGTGTCTGTCGGCAGCTCGATCCGGAGTTTGACTTTCTCGCCGCTGTGCGCTCATTCCTCGTCGAACAGGGGCTCATCGAGAACGAACTCAATGCACTCATCGAGGAAACGCGGGCAGATATTCGCCGGTCGCTTCCTGCACTGGCACGGGTCCCCTCTCGGGTCGATAGAACGTTGTCCCGGCTTGAGCGGGGCGAACTGGTCGTCCGTACAGACCCGGTTGAGGGACGCGGAACGGGTGCACAGAAGCTCGGTTACGCGGTGGTCGCCGGCGCGCTCATCGTGGCCGCAGCAATTCTGACGTTCCACGAGCGCCCGTACGAAATCCCCGTGGGTGCCGCCGCAGCCGGCTTTCTGCTGTTCTATCTTGTCGACATCGGGTCATAATTTTCAGATTCACCGGGTCCCAGAAGAACAGACGGCAATTCGCTCAAGGAACAGGACAGAGAGTGACAGCACGGGGAGACGGTCATCTGAAATGGCTCGTCCAGTTTTCTGCTCTCCAAATAACTTGAACCGAGCATGGCCCCATAGCACCCACAGTAGACAATTGATTCCGGGCCTCACACCCGAAGTTTGACAACTTGGAGGACTGAACTCTAGGGAATGGTCGAGATCATCGACTCGCTTCTCCTTCGTCTCCTCGTTGCATTCGGTATTGGCGCTCTCATCGGACTGGAACGGGAACAGGCGGAATCTGGGGGAATGTTCGCCGGCAGCCGGACGTTTCCGCTGTTTGCCCTCGCCGGCGCAACCGTTCAGGCGTTCTTTCCTGCCCTCTTCCCTGTCACAGTCCTCGCTATTGCAATCCTCCTGACCGTCGCGTATGCCGGGAAAGTTCTGACTGAAGGAGATATCGGACTCACGACGGTGACTGCTGCATTGCTCACTGTCCTTCTGGGTGCGTTAGCAGTGTCCTCCGAACACGGGACGGTCTTCGCGATCATTCTCGGCGGGCTTGTCACTATCCTCCTGTCTGCGAAGCCGACGATCCACAGGTTCGTCGACAAAATTGACGAACGTGAACGCCGTGCGTCCCTCAAATTCATCCTTGTCGTGTTGGTCGTGCTGCCAATTCTGCCTGATCGTGAACTCGATGTGCTGTATGGTCTCAATCCACGGTTTATCTGGGTGATGGTCGGCTTTGTCACCGGGCTGAGCTTCGTTGCCTACATCTTGAGTCGGGCTGTCGGAGCCAAGCGAGGAATTGCCCTCACGGGAATCCTTGGCGGATTCGTCTCTTCAACCGCGACGACGGTCTCGGTGGCTGAGCGAATCAGTGAAACTCCCGACCTCTACAGGATCGGCTCGTTTTCGGTTGTTGTCGCATCGATTGTCATGTTTCCGCGCGCACTCCTCGAGGTCGCTGTCGTGAACCGGGCACTCCTCCCTCAAGTCGCTGTGCCGCTCGGAGTGATGACTGGTGTTGGCGTGTGTATCGCCGGCATCGTCTACTGGCAATCGACCACAGAGTCGGCGGTCGAGACCGATCTCACGAACCCGTTTCGTCTCCGACCGGCACTGTTTTTCGGCGCTGTCTTCGCAATCGTGCTCCTGGTGTCCCAGTCCGCAAATACCTGGTTCGGCGATTCGGGTATCTACGTGACTGCGTTTCTTTCGGGGCTTGCTGACGTCGATGCGATCACGCTTACGCTGAGCGCACTCGAAGCGGACGGTGAGATCTCTGCCAGAGTCGCAACTACCGGTATCGTCATCGGTGCTATTGCGAATACGCTCACAAAGGCCGGCCTCGCGTGGCTACTGGGGACGGTCGAACTGGGCCGGCAGGTGACGGTCGCTCTTGGGGTCGTCGCCGCCGCTGGCATCGTTGTCGTCGTCCTGTGATTCGCTACGCTAGCGGAGCTACGTCGCCCTCAAGAGAGCGCGTCTAAAAGCCTGTACCGACTGCGGTCACACAACTCTGGTGTCGCGACGGTCTCAGAATAGCTATGGACGTGAGTGGTGAGGTGGCGAAACGTCAGGCGTCGAAAAACCGGTCAGGCTTGATTCGCGATAGCCGCATCGCGTTTCCGGTGACGCCGAGGCTCATCCCCATGTCGCCGACCACGACCGCGAGCGCGACGCTTACCAGTCCCAGTGGGACGCCCAGTGCGAGCAGGAGCTTCACGCCGAGGCTCACCCAGATATTCTGCCGGATCACGTCGGTGGCGGTGTGTGACAGCTCGTACAGGTAAGGGAGCTTCCCGATGTCATCGCCCATCAGTGCGATATCCGCAGTTTCCAGCGCGGTGTCGGTGCCGGCAGCACCCATTGCAATGCCGACCTCTGCGGTGGCGAGTGCTGGTGCGTCGTTGATCCCGTCGCCGACCATCGCCACCGTACCGTACTCCGCCTGCAACTCCTCGACCGCATCGACCTTCTCATCTGGCAGGAGTTCGGCGCGATACTCGTCGACACCGACCGTGTCGGCGATGGCGCGGGCGGTGCCTTCGTTGTCGCCAGTCAGCATCACGACACGCTCGATACCGAGCGCCTGTAAGCGCTCAACAGCCTGTTTTGAGGCGGGGCGTACCTCGTCGGCGATAGCGATGGCACCCAGCAGTTCCGAGTCCGTTCCGACGATAATGACTGTCTTGCCCTCCCGCTCCAGTGCGGCGAGTGTATTCCCGGCGAATGCCCCGCCACCGGACACAGGTGTCTCTTCCGACACGACGCCACCGTCAGACCGATGATCTGAGGAGTCCCCGGTCGCTCCGCTCCTGAGGACACCGTCTGCCTCGCGGCGAGTACGTGAGAGGTCGAAGCCCACCTCCTCGAAGAGCGCAGGCTTGCCCGCGTAATATATCTCGCCGTCAATCTCTCCGCGGATACCCTTTCCGGTGAGAGTCTCGAAGCCAGTCACTGCAGGCAGGTCCTCTACACCGTCCTCGGTGGCACGGGTGAGAATCGCCGTGGCGATCGGATGCTCGCTGCGACGTTCCAGTCCGGCGGCGTGACTGAGGAGCGTCGCCGCGTCGGTGTCGCCAGCAGGGACAACATCGGTGACAGCGAGTTCGCCTTTCGTGAGCGTCCCCGTCTTGTCGACGGCGACAGCGTCGACCTCGCCCATCGCCTCGAGATAGTTGCCGCCTTTGATGAGAACGCCGTTCTTTGCGGCGCTGGTGATGCCCGAGACCACCGAGACGGGCGTCGAAATAACGAACGCACAGGGGCAGGCAATCACCAGCAGCGTGAGCCCACGGATGAACCACGTCTGCCAGTCGCCGACGAACGTGACTCCATACCCCGCTACAGCCACTGACACTGGGTCGGTGATGACCAGTGGCGGGATGGCGGCGGTCAGAATCGCCAGCACAACGACGGCTGGCGTGTAGTAGCCCGAGAACCGGTCGACAAACTGCTCAGTGTCGGTCTTTTTCGCCTGTGCGCCCTGCACCATCTCGATAATGCGCGAGAGCGTCGAGTCGCCCGCCGTCGACGTGACCGTCACTTCGAGGTATCCCTCTTCGTTGATTGCGCCGGCGTAGACATCGTCACCGGCGACCTTGTCGACGGGGACACTTTCGCCGGTGATCGGTGACTGGTCGACCGCGCTCTCGCCCTCGACGACCGTGCCGTCAAGCGGGATCTTGTCACCGGGGCGGACGGCCACAGTCTCACCCACCTCTACCTCGTCGGCGGGCACCGTCACTTCCTCGCCATCGCGCACAACGGTGGCCTCGTCAGGTGACAGTTCCATCAGTTCACGCAGAGAGTCTCGTGCCCTGTCCATCGCGTAGTCCTCGAGCAGTTCTGCAATGCTGAACAGGACGGCCAGCGTCGCAGCCTCAACGAAATAACCGATGCCGGTCGCGGCGATGATAGCCGTGCCCATCAGCAGGTCGATATCGAGACTTAGATTCTTCGCAGAGTAGTAGCCACTGCGGACGACGGGGACACCGCTGACGGCGACGGCTCCCAGAAACAGGGCGTCGGCAACGGACAGCGGATACCCGAGAGCGCTTGCTACCGCGACGTTCTGTGCCGTCAGGAGAAATTTGAACAGGAGACCGAACGTGACCAGCGCTGCGCCGAGCCACGTCTTCTTCGCGCGGGGACTCGTCCAGACCTCCGACGGCGGCGCGATATCGGCACCGCCACCCGTCTCCGCTTGCTCATCGGCGTCGGAGTCCGGGCCGCCGCTGACCTCGTAGCCAGCAGCCTCAATCGCCTTGACCACGTCTGTCCCGCTGGTGCGCTCAGGGTCGTACGTGACAGCGGCCGTTCCCGTGGTCGGCTGGAGGGTGGCGTCGACAACGCCCTCAACGCGCTGGAGGCTCTTATCTACCTTCTGGGCGCAGGAGGGACAATCCATCTCGGGGACTGTGAGGCGGACAGTCCGCTCCTTTCGCTGACCGTCGCCACCCGCCCCTCCGCCGCATCCGGATTCTCTGTCATTACTTCATGATTGGTGCGTGAGTTCGATAAGGCTTTATTGGAATATTCCAAACCGAGCGTCAGCGTGATACCGGCGGCTCTTCGGTCAGTCGCCTGCCTGCGACGTACTGTTTTGCCAACTGTTCCTCGGCCCGACGCAGTCGGTAGGTCAGCGTCGACCGCGGGACATCGAGGTGCTCGGCTAACTCGCTGCCGTCAACTTCCCGGGGTGACTCGTAGTAGCCGTGCTCAACGGCGGCCTGGAGTGCGGCCTCTTGTTCCGGCGATAGAGCGCTCTGTGTCCCGTTGGCTTCTCGCATCGACGCCGTCGTGTCTGCAGTGCGGAGTATCTCCATCTGAGCACGTTCCCCGACGGCCGCCGCGAGCTCGTCGAAGAACGCGGCCACGTCACCGTCGCCGGAGTGAATGAGCCGCCACGTGTAGTGACGCCCCTCGTGGCGCGTCTCGAACAGCACCCCGTCGCCCAGGTGGTCCTGAGCGATGTGGGGAACCGAGGCACAGGCAGGGGTGCGCTCCCAGTCAGAGTAGAGGACGAGCGTGTCATCGGCTCGGTCAAGGACGCGAGTGGTCTGTGTGGCACCGCAGTCCTCGGTGGCAAGACAGTCAGCGTAGTAGTCGCTGGTGAGGAAGGCGTCCTCGATGGCGGTGAGTGCGGCTGGCGTTCCAGTTGCGTGGTCAACCCGCCAGAGACGGTCAGCAGTGGCGTGCAGCGACAGCGAGCGGACGCGGGCATCGGGATGCTCGGCGAGGGCGTCTGCAACCCTGTTACAGCCCGGTTCGTAGTCAAGGGCGAAGACGAGTTCGCGCATACGCATCATACAGCGCGGTTCGATAAAACACGTCGGCACGGTACTGGCCAGCGCCAGTGAAAGTCAGAGCACGCCATCGGTATCGGGTAAGTCCTGTATTCGTTGGCTTTCAGTAGGCTGGTACCCGTCCAGAGTTACGTCACTGTGGGTAGTATAGTTCTGCTCTCTGTCTAACAGCGGAACCGGTGGGGTGGCTAACAGCGGAAGCAGTGGGGTCACGGGCTTTTTTTCAGGAGTTCTGAGAGGCCCGTTTTGATTGAACTGATGGATTGCTCTAACTCGAACTTCTTGTACTTGCCGCCGCCTTTCCCCCGGTTATACTCCGTCGAGGACACAATTCCGAGTTGTGTGAGTTCACCGAGATAGTCACGGACCGACCGCTCTGAAACCGGGTCCAGACCCTCCTCACGTGCTAACTCCTGATATGCACCCATGATATCCCGTGTCCGTGCCGGGGTGTCATCTTCTTCGGCGAGCCCAGTGAGTGCATAGAGAACGAGTTGCCCGTGGTCAGAGTAGTTGCGGATCCCTTCGACGACTTGGTCAGTTTGAAGCCGTTGCCGGGCTTCACGTACGCGGTGTTCAGTTACGAGCTCGTCGTCATACTCTCGAGCAAGGTCGCCGGCCTCAAGGAGGAGATCCAGAGCCTGACGGGCGTCTCCGGAGTCTTTCGCACCGTACGCAGCACACATTTCTATAACGCCGTCGTCAAGGACATCATCCTGAAACGCGACGGCCTCGCGCTGTTTCAGAACTAGCTGTAGCTCATTGGCATTGTATGCCGAGAACGACACTTCCTTTTCACAGAGACTCGACCGGACTTTTGAGGACAACTGGTTGCGGAAGTCGAGGTCATTTGAGATACCGATGACACCCAATTTCGCTTCGGAGATGTCACCGTTCGATCTGGCGCGGGGGAGTTTGTACAGCAGCGAATCGTCCTCAATGTGATCGACTTCGTCGAGAATGATAAGCACCGTTCCGCCCAGATCGTCGAGTGCATCGAAGAGGAATTGATACACTGAAGCCTGTGGATACCCGGTGTTTGAGATTTGATTCGCTGGATCACGAAGCGTGTTGACGATTGCGACCGCGGCCTGATAGCTCGAATTGAGTCCATCGCAGTTGACTTCGACCGTACTGAGGTCTAGTCCGTCGACATCTGCTGCATCACGTTCCAGAGCGGAGAGAAGGTATCGAGTGGCAGCGGTCTTCCCAACTCCGCTTTTTCCGTACAGAAAGATGTTTGACGGGGTTTCGTTGTTGATGACTGGCTGGAGCGCAGCGTGATACTTCTGGAGCTCCTCGTCACGTCCGACAAGCTCCTCAGGTGTCCACTCTTCAAGCAGTGCCTCGCGTTGTTCAAATATTGTGGATGTCGGCGAGAACGTAATGTCGCTCATTTGTCTATAATTGTAACATGAAATGACTTAACCTTTGGTTCCGCTGCTTCCGCTGTTCGGTTGGCTATATAAGTGGACGACCCCACTGCTTCCGCTGTTAGATGAGAAATGGGCAGCTGCCCCACTACACCCCCACCCCACCGCTTCCGCTGTTAGGAGGGTGGCCAGGTGGTGCGTTTTTTGAGGAACGGGACCGGATAATTACGAGTAGGTAGACAGCGGGGTTGCAGTAACGGAGCGACACACCCACCCCACCACTTCCGCTGTTAGCTCGACAAAACGGGAGTGGGCTGACACAGCCCACTGCGTCTCCAGTCTGTACGGACCGAGCAACGCTGGTTTTTCCAGTCTATACAGGGCGAGTGTCGCGGTTTTAAACTCTCAGAGGATACACCACCCCCGCTCGAGGGATTTTTTGAGATGAGGGAGTCGGTATCCCAGAACCTCCCTCACGAATTATCAGTGCAGAGTCTGCTGTATAAGATACTGCTGTACGAGACGGAGTACACAGGGACTCCCACTCCACTGCTTCCGCTGTTAGACCTGACAGCCTGCGGTGGCCCATTCGAACTACAACCTCAAAATTTCTAGTGGTAATAAATAACTTCAAGTATATCGCCAAAAAACAATAACATTACTACATTACCACAAAATAGCAAATCACCTCCTCCCACGGGGGTGGTGCCGTCTATTTATTTCCTAACAGCGGAAGCAGTGGGGTGGGTGTGTGGAGCATCTCCAACTACAGATGCCGGGATCACAATCTACCGTTGCCACTTCGATCAGATTGTGACGGTGACGTACGAACCGGTGCGATAGTGACGCGACGACGGTACATATATGCCATTGGAACAAGAGGTTGCTAAGAACATCAGCAGACCAACTGAGGGCAGGTAATGTCGAGCCACTACATCACGTCAACAGACCATCTCCCTGAGGAAGCACAGGCAGAAACCACACTACAGATCACGGACGCGCAGACGAAACGCATCTTCGAGGCACGCGTCCGGATTGCCAAGGACCCTGCTGAACTCACTGACCCGGAACCGCTTACAATCGTTGCCGGGCCACACGAGAGCGTCAGCGAGACCAGATACGTCGAACTACTCGATGAGACCGATGCGACCGGTATCGATCACGAGCTCGTAGCCCATCTGGCAGCCGAACAGGAGACGGCGTCGAATATCCTCAACACCCGGTCCGACGATCTGAAGGTACTCTTGCAGTATCTCGTCGAAACTGGCGAGTACGAATCAACGGCCGATGCGCTTCGTGAGGTCGCGTTCGACCACCTCGCCACAGAGCGACCGGCCCTGCTGGACGCCTACGCGGAGGTCCGCCGCGAACCCGATGACGACCCACTCAGGCGCGTGCTCGGAAAACAGGAGTGACAGATGGCAGTCAATTCGCTCCGCGAGTACCTCGATTTGCTCGACACGACCGGCTGGCTTCGGTCCTTCGACCAACCGGTGTCGTGGGACCTCGAAGCAAGTGCAGCGACGATGCTTGCCAACATCCGTGACGGACCGGTCCCGGTGTTCGAGTCCATCGCAGGGATAGAAACGGAGTCGAAACTGGTTGGCGACCCGTACCGCGGCCCTCAGACACGCCCCTGGGATCACTTCGCTCAAGCGCTGGGCTTCCCAAGTGGCCTTTCAGGCTGTACGTACTACGACCGAGTGATTGCCCGCCTCAACAGGACGAAAGCGCCTCGAACCGTTGCGAGTCACAGGGCCCCCTGTAAGGAAACAGTGCGGACGGGAACCGAGGTCGACCTCCTGTCGTTCCCGTGGCCATATATCCACGAGGGCGACGGGGGGCGGTATTCTAACCACCACACCATCGTCGCACCGGACCCCGACACAGAGTGGGGGACCTGGTCGAGCCATCGAATGATGATCCACGACAGCTCCCAGGCCAGTCTGCTGTTACTGGCCGGTGAGCAGGTTCCCAACCGCTACTACTACGACTACGAACCGCGGGGCGAACCGATGCCAGTCGCGGTCGTTATCGGTGCAGAACCCACTGTCGAGAGTACTGCAGATATGTGGATCCCGACAGGGCGGAGCGAAGCGGCCTTCGCGGGCGGCCTGAAAAATGCGCCTGTAGACCTCGTCCAGTGCGAAACCAATGACCTGTACGTTCCGGCGACGGCCGAGCTAGTTCTCGAAGGGCACGTTCGACCCGACGACCGGCTTGATGAGGGACCGTTCGGAGACTACTTCGGCTACATGAACGGCCCGCGACGCTCCATGCCGGTGTTCGAGGTCGATGCGATCACCCACCGCCACGAACCGCGGCTACCGTTTTGCGTCGAGGGGAGCGGTGTCGGATACGGACAGAACTCGACGAGTACGCTCCGACTCGTCGCAGCCGGCCCCGACGCGACCGTTGGACTCCGAGCCGCCGGATTTGACGTTGCGATGGCGGTCCCGTGGCGCTTTACCTCCCGCACCGTCTGGGTCATCGCGACCGACCGACCGTATCCGGGGTATCTCCACGAACTGGCGAACTTTATCTTCACGACGTGGGGGATGCTCCACATCGACTTCTTCGTATTTGTCGACGCTGCTGTCGACCCGCTTGACCCGCGGGCAGTGTTGACGGCCATCGCACTTGAGGCTGATCCGGACGCCGACTTCCACCAGTTCGGCGTCGAGCGGATGCCGAAAGTCCCGCTCAACATCTACCAGACGCCCGACGAGAAGGGCAGTGCGGATGTGGGGACTTCGAAGGCGAAGACGGCTAAAGCCTACATCGACGCAACGACTGACGATGCCGCGACGGACACGACGGCATCCACAGAAACACGGAAGCGAGCCCAAGAGCGGCTGGTCGAAGCGGGACTAGACGCTGCGCGGTTCGACCGGCTCGACGAGCGGGAGGGCAAATCACAGTGATACCGTTCACGCAGTACGTCCGTGGACTGGCCGGCGACGACGACCTCGTCCGACTCGACGGCCCATTCGAGGTCCCGGTTGACGTGCTTGCGGCGGAGGCGCTCCGTGCAAGTGGGCCGGCGCTTCGGTTCCAGCGACCCACAGGCATAGATCTAGTTAGCGGTGTGTTCAGCGGTCCGGACCAGACACAGCACCGCGAGGCCCGGCCGTGGTCGCGACTGGCGCTCGGCCTTGGACTTGAGCCGGACGCCACGCTTGTTGATCTGCTGGAGACAATCAGCACTCTCGGCCCAACCGGCGGGAATCCGGAGCCGACATATGCGGGGCAGGCAGCCTCGGGGACAGATATCGACGTACAGGACCTGCAGCTCCCGCAGGGCGAAACCGATATGTGGCCCGCAGTGACGCTTGGTGTCGCATCGGTCTCGACCGCTGACGGCACACACTGGGCACCGGTTCACGGCTCGGTTGTGGGCGGCGACACGCTCAGAGTGCGCGTCCCGGACGCGCTGTCGTCGCTTGTTGCTGACGGGACCACGATGACGATAGCGCTTGGCGTGCCGCCGGCGGCGATTACGACGGCATACCTGCTCGCTGTCACCGAGCAAACGACCACGCCAATCCAGTCCTGTGGGGTAACTGGCACCGTTCCGCTCGTCCCGACCAACGGCGGACTCGTCCCGAGTGCGACGGAGGTTGTTATCGAGACGACAGTTGTGGACCGTCAACCTGACTTCCGCTCCGACCGTCGAGAAGGCTGGGAGTACGTCGTTGTGAGCGGGCCGCTCTCACTGTCGGTCGAGAGCGTCCGCGCTACTGACACCCCAGTCATCCCCATCTCCCCGGTCGGCCGCCCACTCGCGGATGATATCCAGCTTACGGGGCTTGCGACCGCCGCAACGCTCTATCACCGGGTCAACAACTACTGGGGTATCTCACCAGTCGAATGGGTCATGTTACCAGCAGAGGCCGAGCTTGGTACCTGTTTCGTGGCCAGTGACGTGTTGTATGGCGGCTTCGAGTGGCAACTCGCGAATATCCTCTTTTCCTTCTCGTCGCTTTTTGACACGGTGGTTATCGTCGACGAAGACGTGCCGCCACAGGATTTCGGCCGCGTTCTGGCTGACGTCTGGCTGAAATCCCACCCTGCTCGCGACTGGACGTTCAGCGAACCGGACGCACCGGCGGCGACACGGCCGCACTACCGAACGGACAATGAAACCGGTTCGCGTCTGTACGTGAATGCGGCATGGGACCCGCGCTGGAAGGAAACGTACATCGCGCCACGGGTCACGTTCCAGAACTCCTTCCCGGGCAACGTCCGCGACGTGGCGCGTGCTCTGTGGGACGAATCCGACACCGGTCCCGAAGACACGACTGAAAGCGGCGCGTCTCGCTGAATATGTCTCCCGAGTGTGTATATATTCAAGGATGTCGTAAACGCATCTGTTTACGCTATACGTAGTACAAATACTACCTACGAAGGAAGCCAAATAGTAATTGGTACAATATATTTTGCGTGGAAAGTAATCGGTACAGTTATACCGGAAACCGGTATTCCGAGCGGTGTATGGTGACCAGCCACAACCTCCCGGACTACGACACAGCACGGCAAGAATTCTCCTGGGACGATATTTACGCGGACGCGGACTGGGATGCACCGAACGACCTGAACATCGGGCACGAAGTTGCCGACCGACACGCGACCGACCGGGGACAGGTCGCACTCTATCAGGTCGGGACCGACGGAGAGCTGTCGAAAATGACGTTCTGGGAGCTTGCTGACCGCTCAAGCCAGTTTGCCAACGTCCTTGACGACCTCGGGGTTGCGCAGGGCGACCGGGTTTTCTCGTATATGCCTCGAATCCCCGAGCACTATGTGGCGCTGGTCGGAACGCTCAAACACGGTGCGGTCTGGGGAAGCGTCAACGAGCGGTTCGGGCCCGATGGCATCTCGTACCGTCTGGACGACTGCGACGCGAAGGTCGTCGTCACCACGACTGACAATCGAGACACGGTCGAAGACGCACTGGACGAGGCCCCGTCGGTCGAACACGTACTCACCGTTGACCGCGGGGGCGGCGCACCCGCTGGTGACGTGGTCTTCAATACTGCGCTCGACGGCGCGAGCACAGCCTACGAGGTTGCTGAGACCAGCGGGGAAGACGACGCACTGCTGTACTACACCTCAGGAACCACTGGGCTGGCCAAAGGCGTCCTCCACAAGCAGCGCTGGATCGCCGGTGTCGCGGCAACACAAAAATACGCCGTGGATCTTCAGGATGGCGACCTGTACTGGTCGACTGGCGACCTCGGCTGGCTGACGGGTGCAATTAACACACTCGGTGCCTGGTTCTGGGGTGCGTCGCTGTTCACGTACGAGGGCGAGTTCGACACCGACGAGTGGGCCGCCCTGCTGGATGAATACCCGATCAGCGTCCTGTTCTCGGTCCCGACGGCCTACCGGATGCTCCGGGAAAACGAAGACGTGCTTGCCGATGTCGACCTTGATTTACGGCATGCGCTCTCTATCGGCGAACCACTCAGCGCCGGGGTCGTCGAGTGGGGAGAGGACGAACTCGGTGTCACGATTCTCGATACGTACGGGCAGACCGAGACCGGGAACATGATTATCAACAACTATCCGACGATGGAACTCCGGCCCGGGTCGATGGGGAAACCACTCCCCGGAATCGAGGCCGACATCGTCGACCCACAGAGCGGTGAAGTTCTGGAACCCGGCGAAACGGGCGAGATCGCGCAACGAGGGGACTATCCGTGTTTCTTCGCCGAGTTCTGGAACAAGCCCAAGAAAACCCAGCGGGCGTTCATCGACGGTCCCGACGGGAAATGGTATCTCTCGGGCGATCTGGCACACAAGGACGAGGACGGGTATTTCTGGTTCGAAGGGCGGGCAGACGACGTGATCCTCTCTTCGGGCTACCGCATCGGGCCGTTCGAGGTCGAGAGTTCGCTGGGCGAACACGAAGCGGTCGCTGAGGCGGCCGTCGTTCCCAAACCTCACGAAGCGCGGGGCAACATCGTCAAGGCCTATGTTGTGCCAAGCGAGGATGCGGAGCCGTCTGACCCACTCAAAGAAGACATCCAGAGCTACGTGAAAGACGAGCTCTCCGCACACGAGTACCCGCGCGAAATCGAGTTCCGCGAGGAACTGCCCAAGACCGTGACTGGAAAGATCCGCCGAACCGAGCTCCACGACGACGCCGAAGCAGAAGCTGAAGTCGAATCCTGACACAGGGTATCAAGCAGTACGAGTGCCAACGCAGACACAACCACAATGAATTTCGAAGCTACAGAGGAACGCTCGATGATTCGGTCGACCGCAGCGGACGTGGCGGCCGAGTACGGACCGGAGTACTGGCGCGAAAAAGAAGAAGCAGGCGAGTTCGGAGAGGCATTCTGGGACGAACTGGCTGCAGCCGGCTTCCACGGCCTGCTGGTCCCGCCGGAGTACGAAGGGGCCGGGATGGGCATCCAGGAGATGGGGCTGGTCATGGAGACGCTCTGTGCCGAAGGCTGTGGCATGGCGGGCACGTGGTATCTGGTGCTCACCGCCGGCATGGCTGCTGTCGGTATCAGCGAGAACGGGACAGAAGCGCAGAAACAGACCTATCTGCCGGACATCGCTAACGGCAAGCGAAACTTCTCTATCGGTATCACAGAGCCCGAAGCCGGGACAAACACGCTGAACGTCGCGACCCGTGCCGAGAAAGACGGCGACGAGTACGTGCTGAACGGGAACAAGGCCTGGATTACCTTCGCTGACCGGGCTGACAACATGATTCTCGTCACGCGCACGACCCCACGTGACGAGGTCGAGCGCGGGACTGACGGCATAAGCCTGTTCATCGTCGATATGGACGACCCCAACATCGACGTGTCTCCGATTCCCAAACACGGTATCAACTATTCGAAGTCCTGTGAAGTCTTTATCGAGGACGTTCGGGTCCCCGAGGAGAACCTGCTGGGCGAGGAAGACGACGGCTGGTGGACCTTGGTCGATATGCTGAACCCGGAACGTATTGGCTTTGCCGCCGCCGGGACCGGTATCGGCAAACTAGCCGCAGACACTGCTATCGAGTACGCCAGCGACCGGGAGGTGTTCGATGCGCCTATCGGGAGCCATCAGGCGGTCTCGTTCCCGATCACCAAGGCGTACGCCCGTATGGAAACGGCGGCACTCATGCGTGAGAAGGCGTCATGGCTCTACGACCAGGGCGAAGAGTGTGGATACGAGACAAACGTCGCGAAGGCGACGGCCGTCAGTGCTGGTATCGAAGCGGTCAAACAGTCGATGCAGGCGTTTGGTGGCTGGGGCTACGCGAAGGAGTATGACGTCGAGCGCTGGTGGCGTGAAATCAACCTGACACGGTTGGCCCCAGTTTCCCAGCAGATGGCGTACAACCATATCGGCCAGCACCTCGGCTTCCCCAGATCCTACTAATGTTCGAGAAAGTCCTTGTCGCAAACCGCGGCGAAATCGCGGTTCGTGTGATGGCTGCGTGTGAAGAGCTGGGTATCGAGACGGTCGCCGTCTACAGCGACGCCGACCGCAACGCCGGCCACGTTGAGTACGCCGACGACGCATACAACGTCGGCCCGGCACCTGCAAGCGAGTCGTACCTCGACCAGACCGCTATCCTTGATGTCGCTGAGCGGGCCGGGGCCGACGCAATCCACCCCGGGTACGGCTTCCTCGCCGAAAACGCCGAGTTCGCTAGCCGCGTCGAAGCTACCAACGGCATCACGTGGGTCGGTCCGCCAAGCGACGCGATGGAGACGCTGGGCGAAAAGACGAAAGCCCGGACAGTGATGCAGGACGCCGGTGTCCCAGTCGTCCCCGGCACAACGGATCTGGTCGACGAGCCAGCGGAAGTGCGGGAACTGGGTGCAGAGTACGGCTACCCCATCGCAATCAAGGCTGAAGGCGGCGGTGGCGGTCGTGGCATGAAGATAGTTCGGAGCGAGGCCGAAGTTGCGGAGGCGCTCAAAAGCGCAAAACGCGAGGGGGAAGCGTATTTCGGCAATGACTCGGTGTACGTCGAAAAGTATCTCGAAGCCCCAAAGCACGTCGAAGTGCAGGTGCTTGCGGACGAACACGGCAATGTCCGCCACCTCGGCGAGCGCGATTGCTCGCTGCAACGTCGCCACCAGAAAGTCATCGAGGAAGCCCCGAGTCCAGCGCTTGACGCCGAACTGCGTACGGAGATCGGGGCGGCCGCCAGACGCGGTGTCAGTGAAGCCGGGTACACGAACGCCGGGACCGTGGAGTTCCTCGTCGAAGACGGGGAATTCTATTTCATGGAGGTGAACACCCGAATTCAGGTCGAACACACCGTCACTGAAGCAGTGACCGGGATTGATATCGTTCGCTGGCAGCTCCGGGTCGCTGCAGGCGAGCGACTGGACTTTACACAGGACGACGTGTCGATAGACGGGCACGCCGTCGAGTACCGGATCAACGCGGAGAACCCGGCGGAAGACTTCGCGCCGACGCCAGGGCCGCTAACGACGTACGCGCCGCCAAGCAGTATCGGTGTCCGGCTCGACCACGCGGTCTCCCAGGGCGACGATATCGGGGGCGACTACGACTCGATGATCGCGAAGCTCATCGTCGCTGGCGAGGACCGGGAGCACTGTCTGGACCGGTCAAAGCGTGCTCTCGACCATTTCACTGTCGAGGGGGTCCATACCACTATCCCGTTCCATCGGTTGATGCTGGATGACGACACCTTCCGCGCCGGGACGCATACAACAAAATACCTCGACCAGGAACTCGCCGACGATGCCCTCGACGCGGCTGTTGCACGATGGGGGACTGACGAGGTCGGTGGCGACGCCTCGGCGGCGTCGACGGATCAAATCGCTGTCGAAGTCGATGGGAAGCGCTTCGATGTCGTCGTTACGGACGGACTGCCCCGCATCTCCCGTGATGGCAACGCCAGTGGCGGCTCCGGCAGTGGCACTTCGGGCGGCAACTCATCCGGTGGCGGCACGGTGGACGCGACCACGTCGGGTGCGATTACGGCCGAGATGCAGGGCACTATTCTTTCGACTAAAGTTGCACCCGGTGACGATATTGCTGCGGGCGATGTCGTCTGCGTGCTGGAGGCGATGAAAATGGAAAACGACGTGGTGGCATCTGCGGGCGGCACTGTCGCATCTGTCCCGGTCGCAGAGGGCGATTCCGTAGACATGGGTGACACCCTGGTTGTACTGGAGGAATAAGTATGCAAGTCAAAATTTCAGACGACGCGACCGAATCGGAAGCACAGGCCATTGCCGAGGCGCTGGCGACACACTTCGAGGACGACATTACCCTCGTTGTCGACGGCGGCGAAACGGTCAGCAGTGCCACGTACGACGGCACTCGGCAGGATGAATCCACGGACCCAGTTGAGGACGACCTCGGCCCGACCGAACGCGAGGAGGCCCTGCGCGAGGAGATTGAAGAGATCCTTGAAGGCGGGCCGGAAAAGTACAAAGAGCAGTTGCCTGAGGAGGGCAAGCTGTTCGTCCGGGACCGTATCGACCTGTGGTTCGGTGACGATTTCCTGTTCGAAGACGGGAAATTTGCGGAGTTCGACGCCGACGACCAGCTCCCGGCCGACGGGCTCATCACGGGGGCCGCGGAGTTCGAGGGCCGTGACCTGCATTTCATGGCCAACGACTACACGGTCAAACGCGGCAGCATGGCCGCAAAGGGTGTCGAGAAGTTCCTCCGGATGCAACAGCGGGCGCTGAAAACCGGGCGACCGGTGCTGTATCTGATGGACTCCTCGGGGGGTCGTATCGACCAGCAGACGGGCTTTTTCGCCAACCGCGAAGGTATCGGAAAGTTCTACTACAATCACTCGATGCTCTCTGGGCGGGTCCCGCAGATCTGTGTGCTGTACGGTCCCTGTATCGCCGGCGCGGCCTACACGCCCGTCTTCGCGGATTTCACCGTTATGGTCCGGGATATGAGCGCAATGGCGATCGCCAGCCCCCGGATGGTCGAAATGGTCACCGGCGAAGAGATCAGTCTCGAAGAACTCGGTGGCCCTGACATCCACGCACAGCACTCCGGGAGTGCGGACCTCATCGCCGACGACGAGGAACACGCCCGCGAACTCGTTGCGCAACTCATCAGCTATCTGCCCGACAACGCCGACGAAGACCCACCACAGACCAGCGGGACGGCCCCGAAGCGCTCGCCGGAGGGTATCGATGCTGTCGTGCCAGAAAAGCCCAACAAGGGCTATGATATGTTCGACGTGATCGAGCGAGTCGTCGATGCTGGGTCGACACTCGAACTCCGGCCCGAGTACGGCAAGGAAATAATCACGTCGTTTGCCCGGATAGACGGCCGGCCAATCGGCGTCATCGCCAATCAGCCAGCCCAGCGTGCGGGAGCCATCTTCCCGGACGCAGCGGAGAAAGCCGCCCAGTTCATCTGGACCTGTGACGCCTACAACATCCCGCTGTTGTATCTCTGTGACACGCCGGGGTTCATGGCCGGGTCAGGCGTCGAGAAGGAAGGTATCCTCGAACAGGGCAAGAAGATGATCTACGCCACGTCTTCGGCGACAGTGCCCAAGCAGTCCGTTGTGGTCAGGAAGGCCTACGGTGCGGGCATTTACGCCATGTCCGGTCCCGCCTACGACCCCGAGTCGACGATCGGGCTTCCGAGCGGGGAAATCGCCATAATGGGGCCCGAGGCGGCTATCAACGCCGTCTACGCACGGAAGCTCTCCGAGATCGATGACGAGGACGAACGACAGCAAAAGGAGCAAGAACTCCGCGAAGCCTATCGCGAGGATATCGACATTCATCGAATGGCCAGCGAAGTTGTCGTCGACGACATCGTTCCGCCCAGCGACCTCAGAACGGAACTGACGAACCGGTTTGCGTTCTACGAGACCGTCGAGAAAGACCTGCCAGACAAGAAACACGGAACCATCCTCTGAGCTATGACAGGACTTTATTACGAAGAGTTCGAGGTCGGCGAGACCATCGAACACGAGAAGCGCCGCACGATCAGCGAGCGCGACAACCAACAGTTCTGTGATATGACGATGAACCAGCAGCCGTTGCACTTAGACGCCGAGTTCGCGGCCGAGACGGAGTTCGGCGAGCGACTGGTCAACGGGCTCTACACCATGAGTTTAGCTGTCGGACTGACCATCCCGGAGACGACCGATGGCACTATTGTCGCGAACCTGTCCTACGACAGCGTCGAGCATCCGAACCCGGTATTTCACGGCGACACCATCCGCGTGCAGTCGACCGTGACCGACAAACGCGAGACTAGCGACGGTGACCGCGGCATCGTCACGATGCACGTCGAGGTGTTCAAACTCACAGATTCGGACGATGTCCTCGTCTGTGAGTTCGACCGGACCGTGCTGTCACTGCGACGCGATACCGCCGAGTGACGCCGGGACCGGTTGACGGACGAAGCCCGGGTCCCAGTCGCCTACTCTGGGACACCGATGACCCACCGCCATCGTTGCTCGAACGTCCCATTGAGAGCGCTGAGGAGTTCACGGGCTCGCAGAACCCGTTCTTCGATGTCGAACTTTGGATAGAGCCGTGCGGCCATCGCGGGAATCGCGTGGAACAGCCGGATGTTTTCGGCAGTCGTCGAAAACCGCCACGTTCCTGTCGTCGTTGAGAACTCACCCGCGAGGGCGTCTTGGAGAGCCGATGTGTCAGTCGGGGAGCGTGACTCGCGCTCAAACTGTTCGAACACGTCCGTGCCGTCAGGACGGAACCAGCCAAGCGGCGCGACGGCCCCGACCACCCCACCAGACCGGAGCACTCTGGCGCCCTCCCGCACTGCGGTCGCTGGCTCGGGGACCAAAAAGAGCGAAGCGGTAAACGCCACCCCGTCGACTGACTGGTCACAGAGCGGCAGGTGGTCGAAATCAGCTTGCAGTCGGGCAGTGGACTCGATTTCGCTCAGCATCTCGCGGCTGATGTCGAGCGCAACAGTCTCCGCTGCTGTCTCGGTGAATACGCGTGTGCTCACACCTGTGCCTGCGCCCGCATCGAGCACTGTCCCAAGCCCGTCGTCAGCATGAGTGCTCATCTCGACGGCGAGCAGGCGTGCGAGCGACGTGAAGCGATTGGTCCGCCGCTCGTAGGCCGTGTAGGCGTCGACGCTGGCATCGAAGTTCTGCCGGACGACGGCTTTCATACACGACAGCACAGTCAGGTCCCGGATAGGTGTTGTCGTTGGCTACCGCTGCCCGGCCTCGCGAGCGCGTTCGAGGACACGCTCTGCCTGTGCGATAAGCGGTGCGTCGATCATCTCCCCGTCGACTTCGAACACCCCAGCATCTGTTTCTTCGTCGGCCGCGATGATGCGTTCGGCCCATGCTATCTCCTCGTCACCTGGGGTAAACGCGTCGTTGATGACCGCGACCTGATCTGGGTGGATTGCCATCTTCCCGTCGTACCCGAGTTGGGCAGCGAACTCAGTTGCGTCACGGAGACCATCCAGATCGCCGTATTCCGGGTAGATCGTATCGATTGCATCGATTCCTGCGGCGCTGGCCGCAACGACGACTCGCTGGCGTGCATAGAGCACCTCCCGTCCATCGCTGGTGCGACTCGCACCGAGGTCGGCTGCAAGGTCCTCGGCCCCAAAGAGGAGAGCATCGGTCGGGTCGGCGGCTGCAATCTCCGCCGCGTTGAGGACGCCAGCGGCCGATTCCACTAGCCCAAGCACCGGGAGATCCGCATTGTACTCCCCGAGGAGCCGTTCCAGTGCCGAGATGTCCTCGGCCGAACTAGCTTTCGGGAGCATCACACTGTCGGGACTGGTGTCCGACAGTATCCCCCCGAGGTCGGCTGTGGCGCTAACTCCCACGGGATTGATACGAACGCAGATGTGGCTGTTCGAGTTGACAGCCGAGAGTACCGACTGAACCGATTCACGTGCCTGTTCTTTATCAGCCGGTGCAACCGCATCCTCGAGGTCGAAGACGACGACATCAGCGTCGCCACCGGCCGCTTTCCGCATTAACTCCGCATTGTCTCCCGGCGCAAACAGAACACTGCGACGAACCATAGCTGTGCGTTCACCCCCCAGCAGTAAGATGGTAGGGGATAGACGCCCGGCCATGCACAGGATGACCGTGGGTCTGGCGACTCATTCCCTGTCGCAGTCAGTACGCCGCTTCGTGAATCAGCTATCGGTATCACAACTATCCGTCTACTTCGGTGGGTCTGCTGCACGGCACAAACAGCATGGATTTTTATGACACTGGGTAAAATCTCTCTCTGTGACAACTGACCTCCCGGGTGTCGCCGACAGACAACTGTTCGACACGCACGCGCACCAACCGACCAGTGAGTTCCTCCACGACGCCGGCGGCGAAATGATGCAAGACGCCGCCGACCGGTTCGGCACTGATCTGGAGACGTGGGACTACGACGAAATGCTCGCGGAGTACCACGAGGCGGGCGTCAGTGGTGCTGTCCTGCTTGGCTGGGACGCGGAGACGAACACCGGGAACCCACCCGTCCCGAACGACTACGTCGCCGAGGTCCAGGACGAGTATCCCGACTTCTTCGTCGGGTTCGGGAGTGTTGACCCACTGAAAGACGACTGCGTGCAGGAGGCGATCCGGTGCGTTGAGGATCTGGACCTTTCGGGGTTCAAATTCCAGCAGATCGCACAGGGCTTTGACCCCTCAGATGAACGCCACGACCATCTGTGGAGTACCATCGAAGACCTCGGCGTCCCCGTTGTCTTCCACGGCGGGAACTCGACACTGGGAGCCTGTAGCGCCGGCGGTCGCGGCCTGAAAATCAAGTACGGCAACCCGATGCTTATCGACGACGTGGCTGCTGCACATCCGGACCTCGATATCCTCATCGCCCATCCCGCCTTCCCGTGGGAGAAAGAGCAGCTGGCCATCTGCCAGCAGAAGGGCAACGTGTACATGGACCTCTCCGGCTGGGTGCCGAAGTATATCGACGATCAGGTACTCCATTACGCCGGCACGGTCCTCAAAGACAAGGTGATGTTCGGCACCGATTATCCGATGATCGACCCAGAAACGTGGCTCGAATCGTTCGCTCGCGACACTGACTTTGATACGGATGTCCAGCGGAAGATTCTGTTCGAGAACGCACAGGAGTTTTTCGACCGCTAGTCGAAATCCGGGGTTCGCCCGTCCAGAAACGCCTCGACACCACGTGCATGTGCCGGCGTATCGTACGCCAGTGATTGGATGCGTGCTTCTCGACGCAGCCCGGTTTCCAGGGGCTGGCCGATGTTGTCGTGGATCGCTTCCTTCGCCAGCCCGAGGTTCTCCGTTGGCTGTGCCCGAAGCGTTTCGAGCAGGTCAGCTGTCCGCGCATCAAGCTCGGCCGGGTCGATAGCCTCGTTGACCAGATCCATTTCGGCGGCGCTCTCGGCGTCGATCAGCTTCCCGGTGAACGCGAGCTCTTTGGTTTTCCTGAGACCGATCAGCCGGGGAAGTATGGCGGTTGCGCCCATGTCCGGCACGAGGCCGACGCTGATGAACGATGCACCGAACCGCGCGGAACTGGCGGCGTACGCGAAATCAGCGACAGCCACAAGCGACAGCCCGGCACCGACTGCGTCGCCGTTGACCTTCGCGACGACAGGCACGGGTGCCGAGAGGATATTGCTGGCGACCCGGCCCAGTGTTGTCCGGACTCGCTCGTAGGCTTCCGTTGTCGATTCTTCCCGCTCGCTCATCGCCTCGATATCCCCGCCAGCGCTGAACGAATCACCGTCGCCAGTGAGGAGGACGGCGTCGTGCGTCGCCGGGTCGAGATCCTCGAGCGCATCGGCTAATTCAGTAGCGACCGCTGCCGTCATCGCGTTTTTTACCTCAGGACGGTCGAATACGATTCGTCGAACAGCGCCGTCTTCAACGCGCATGGTCGTACTCACACGCCCGGGTATTTAACTCCGAACCCGTCTTTCTCTGTCGTCGCCTGGTCGGCCGTCGTCGTTACTCTCCACCGTCTCCCGGATGGCCG
Organism: Haloarcula sp. R1-2; assembly: GCF_011627385.1. Classification (NCBI taxonomy): domain Archaea; kingdom Methanobacteriati; phylum Methanobacteriota; class Halobacteria; order Halobacteriales; family Haloarculaceae; genus Haloarcula; species Haloarcula sp. R1-2. The sequence continues at coordinate 71,613 of NZ_JAANTG010000006.1, read as the reverse complement.
TCACCGACGCCGCCGAACAGCTGTGTGAACAACGAGTGCTGTGCGCGATGAAGTCGTTCGAGGAATGCAGACTTACTGATCCCGAGCTCGCCAGCGACTTCGCTCGCAGTCGTCTGTCGTGGGACGACAAAGTAGCCCATCTCGACTGCGTATCGGAGACTCTCCTCCTGTGCCGGGGTCAGGTCCCATTGCTGTGCGATAGACGCGTCTTCTGTTGCACGCAGTGCGTACACCCGCTGTAGTTTCACGCCGACAGTTTCACCGGCCGTCTCCATGACTGTCTGGAGAATCTCGTGCCCAACCACAGCACCAGCTAAAACCGCGTTCCCGTCCCGATACGTCAGCGATTCTACCATGAACCCCGCGCTAATGAGTTTATGCACAACACACTGCTGGAGTGACAGGCATCGATAGTTATACCGCCCCTCGGTAACTGACTGGTAGAGATAGCGGATCCGGTCGTCTCCGTCGAGGTAGTCTTTGAGGTCGTCGCTCGCCTGTGCGCTGAACCGCAGCAAGACGTTACCGTCCTCCCGGAGGAGCGGCGGGGCCGCCTCGATGGGTGTCCCCGTGACACTGCTCGCATCTGCCAGTGGGCAGTCGTCACCCTCGATGCGAAACTCGACCATCAGGCACTCCTCTATCATTGCCTCGCACATGTGCGGATGTACTTATAAAACCCGCCTATATGGGGGCAAATTAGTAAGAACATTCCTCACGATTTATAGAATAGATATGAACGTCGACGAAGTCAAAGACCGCGCCGGACCCCGGGAGTTCAGCCCGAAAGACGACCTTCCCGAAGAGTATCGGAAGGCAGCCACGCGGATGCTTGAGTTCCACGCCAACAGCGAGATTATGGGCGCGTTCCTTGAACGGCCCTTCATCAGAAAAGCACCGAGTATCGAGCGAAAGATGGCCTTCAGCGCGAAGGTTCAGGATGAGATCGGCCACGGCCAGATGCTCTACCGAGCGGCGGAATCGCTCGGTATCAAAACCCGTGAAGAGATGCTCGACGATCTGGCGAACGGAGACGGAAAGTTCCTGAACTGCTTCCACTACCCAATGGAGAGCTACGTCGAGACGCCGATGATCGCGTTCTTTGTCGACGGGGCTGCGATGCGTCGTCAGGCGACCCTGAAAAAGTCCAGCTGGGAGCCATACGCCCACGCGATGGACAAGATCTGCTTCGAAGAGGGGATGCACGTCAAACACGGTGAGTCGATCCTCCGCGAACTGATGAACGGCTCCCGGAGGGAACAGCGCATGACTCAGGAGGCTTTCGAAGAGTGGTGGCCGCGAATCCTGCAGTTCTTCGGCCCGACCGACGACCAGAGCACCCACCACGACTTCGCCGCGGAAGTCGGGCTGAAGACGTGTACGAACGACGAGCTTCGGAACGCGTTCCTCAACACCTACATCCCGAAGGCGAAAAAATACGGGCTGGAGATGCCCGACGAGCCACGCATTCGGGACAACGGTGACGGGACCTACGAGGTCGTCGAGGACGACCTCGACTGGGACGAGTTCTTCACGGTCTCACAGAACGAATACGAGGGCAGTATCGAGCAGATCACCGGTCGCCGGCAGGCTCAGGAAGCGGTACAGTGGGTCCGTGACATGATGGACGACCAGACGACCACGAACAGCGGCCCGCAGTCACAGGCGGCGGACTGAGAACAATGATCTGGGAAGTATTCCGACAACAGAGTCCGGACGCGGATTTCGTTCACTGCCGGGATGTCCACGCACCCGACCGAGAGATGGCAAAGCAGTTCTCGGTCATTCAGCACGGACGGCGGAAGCCAACCCACGCACTCTGGGTTGCCCCGCAGGAGAAAATCACGCAGGTCGACCCCGATGCAGAGAGCCGCGACGAGACTGGGGACGGTGCCGAGAAACCGTGGGCCGTCTTTCGGCAGGACAAGCCCGGTGGGTATCATACGCACTGCGGTGATGTCGACGCTGCCAGCGCCGCCGACGCAGAACAGGCGGCGATCGCGGCGTTCACTGACGACGACCCGAACAGTCTCTGGGTCGTCCAGCACCAGTACATTGGTGAAGTCACAGCGGATGACGTAACGTTTGGCGGGACGACCAACAAGTCCTACCGGTTTGCACAGACGTACAACGTCAACCCGGCTGCTGAGGAGGTCGAAGCCTCCGAGTCTGAGCAGATAGAAGCGGAGAAACAACGAGGTGAAATCTAATGGCAACAACAGAATCCGACCTCGGCGGTCCAACCGACCTTTCGGAGGAAGAACAGCGCGCAGTCGAGGCACAGCTGCTCCGGCTTGCTGACGACGAGTTGATTCAGGCCGAACGCTACACGTTCTGGCAGGTGCGTGCGCCGACACTGGAATCGGACCTCTCGATCTCGAACAACGCACAGGACGAGCTGGGCCACGCACGGCTGTGGTACGATGCAGTGCAGCAACTGGGCTATTCCGAGGAATCGCTCATTTACGAGAGCGACCCCAGCGACTTCCAGCACAGTACGTTCGTCGAGCTGCCGTTTGCGGAAGGTGACTGGGCCGACGCCATCGTCAGAGCGTACCTCTACGACGTTGCTGAAGACATCCGCCTCTCCGCGCTTGAGAACTCGTCATACGAGACAATCCGGAACAGAACGAGCCGCATCCAGGGCGAGGAAGGCTATCATCTCGAACACGCCGAAAGCTGGCTGGACCGGATGGCACTGGACGAGGAAGCCAGCGAACGCGTGCAGGCGGCTATCGATGACCTCTATCCGTACGCCCTCACGCTGTTCGAACCAGTCGGGGACGTGGAGGCCGACATCGAACGGCTGGGCATCCGGACGATGACTCTCGATGAGATGCGCAGCGAATGGGAGACTCGCGTCGAGTCGTTCCTGACCGAACTGGGATTCGACGTGCCGACCGACGTTGCCCCCGCAACGCCGACGGGCCGGGACAACGAACACACTGACCACTGGCACGACCTTCACGAACAAATGACTTCGAGCTACCGGAATCTGGGACGTGACAAAGCGACGCTGATAATGGCGGACGACGATGAGTAGCGACTACGACCGGCCACGCGCAGACGCTGATGCCACCGCGTGTTCGTACACTGACTACGAGACCAAAGACCACGCGGCGGACGACGTGCCAGCCACGGGCGAAGACGCCGACGGCATCGAACGTGACGTGTGGGCGGCCCTGTATCAGGTCGAGGACCCGGAGATGCCGGTCAGCATCGTCGATCTGGGCCTCATATACGGGCTCGACGTGTCCGACGGCGAAGCCACGGTTGATATGACGCTCACCTACAGCGGCTGTCCGGCACGCGAAATCATCCTCGATGAAGTCGAAGAAGCCGCCGAGAGTGTCGACGGAATCGAGACTGCATCGGTCCGGCTGGTCTGGTCCCCGGACTGGTCCATTGATCTGGTCACCGAACAGGGCAAGGAAGCGTTGCGTGACTTCGGGATGAGCTTTGACGGATGAGCGAGCCGGACCCCAGCGTTACGACCAGCGGCGAACAGACAGGCGCGGAGTGCCCGTACTGTGGCTCGACCGACACCGAACGGAAACACCCACGAGGACCGTCACGGTGTCAGTCGATTCATTACTGTAACGAGTGCCTGCAGCAGTTCAAGAAGTTCGAGTAAGCAGTTATTACTCGCTAGTTCTGGCGTCGCAATTTTATATCGTGAATCAGGGCAATGGTGCCATTGATTGCACTGACTGGCGGTGTGATGCCGACTCGTCGAAGAGAGCTTCAGCCGAGGTTGATGTGGACGTTTTTCACCTCGGTGTAGCTCTCGATAGCCTGTTCGCCCTGTGCGCGACCGTGACCGCTCTGTTTCGTGCCGCCAAAGGGGGTCTGTGGCCACGTGTTGGGCGTCTCGTTGACCATCACCATCCCGTAGTCCAGTCTGTCTGTGACGGTGTGAGCGCGAGTCAGGTCGTTCGTCCAGACACAGGCAGTGAGGCCGAACGGCGAGTCGTTCGCGACCGCAGTGGCCTCTTCCTCGTCGCTAACTTCGATTGCGGTGAGCACAGGGCCGAAGATCTCTTCCTGGGCAATCGTCATCTCGTTGTCCACGTCAGCAAAGACGGTCGGCTCGACGAAGTGGCCGGTTTCTTTGTCCGCAGGAACGCCACCGCCGGCCGCGACAGTCGCCCCCTCTTCCTTGCCGGTCTCGATATAATCGAGAATCTCCTGTTGCTGGCCCGCGCTGACGACTGGTCCCATCTGGCCATCGTCGTCGATACCGCCGCCGAGTGGGATGTTTTCAGCGATTTCGGCCATCCGGGAGACCATCTCCTCGTAGACGTCCTCGTGGACGACAATGCGCGAGTTCGCCCAGCACATCTGCCCGGCGTTCATGAAGATCCCGTACTGGATGCCGCGGGCGGCGGCATCGAGGTCAGCGTCGGGGAACACGACTGCCGGCCCTTTGCCGCCGAGTTCGAGCGTTACGTCAGCGACTGCATCGGCAGCAGTGCGCTGGACTGTCTTTCCGACACCGGTACTCCCGGTGAAGGTGACGTGATCGACGCCCTCGTGTCCGGTGAGTGCGTCACCGGCCTCGGACCCCTTCCCGGGAACGACGTTGACGACGCCGTCCGGAAGGCCCGCTTCCTCCGCGGCTTTCGCGTAGTACAGCGCCGATAGCGGCGTCATAGCGGACGGTTTGAGGATAACGCTGTTTCCTGTCGCCAGCGCCGGTGCTAGGCCGCGGCCGGCGAGCTGGAAGGGATAGTTCCACGGCGCGATGTGTGCGGTCACACCGACTGGCTCACGAGTGGTGTAGTTGAGCCGGCCATTTTCGACAGGAATCTCGTCACCGCGGACCTTGTCCGTCCAGCCGGCATAATGGCGGAACGTATCGATGACCATGTCGATTTCCAGCCCAGCCTCGAACGGCGTTTTCCCGTTGTCGTGGGATTCAACCATGGACAGTTCGTCTTTCATCGCCTCTATGGCGTCGGCCATCGCATGGAGTTTCGCCCGGCGCGTTCCGGGGTCCATCGTCGCCCACTCGGAACCCTCTGCGACGGCCGCCTGTGCCGCTTCTACTGCAGCATCGATGTCGGACGCCTCGGCCTTCTGTACTGACGCGTAGGTCCGTTCAGTTGCCGGGTCCTCCGTCTCAATGCTGTCGCCGTTGGTCGCTTCTCGCCATTCTCCGCCGATATACAGGTCTGTCGGGCCGGTGTACTCCATTGCAGTAACAGAGGGAGTGCGCGGCGTCTTAGTTGTTATTATTGATTATTAATGTCTGGGCGACAAGAGCGCTAGCTCTGAGCTTCAAGCCGCAAAATTGCGGTACTACGCCCTATCGATGCATCGCCTTCGGCCGCGGCAGTAGACTCACTCGCGTTTCTTGATCAGGAACTTCATATCGCCCTCGAAGACGACGGTCCCGTCCTGGTTTTCCATTTCAGTGTCGAGGACGACCAGCCCGGCGTCGTCGCGTCCGACTTCTTTGGTGTTGTCAACGATAATCTCCAGCTGGAGTGTATCGCCGATGTGGACCGGGTTTGGGAGGTCCATGTAGTTCATCCCGAGGAACGCGAATGCGGTCCGCTCGACGATCCCGGTCCGGTAGACGAAGCCGGTCGCCTGCACGAACGTCATTGGACCGTGAGCGATCCGCTCACCGAACTCCTGTTCTTCCGCGTATTCCTTGTTCGTATGCAGCTCTGTCCAGTCTCCAGACAGGGCGGAGTGCATGACGAAATCGGACTCGGTAACGGTCCGGCCGACACTGATAAACTCCTGTCCTTCTTCGAAGTCCTCGAAGTGGTGTGGCTCGTAGCTGTATGCCATATTTTTTCATCTAATAGCAGCCATTTATATTTTTACGCTCCGCTGACAGCAGCAGTGACCGGTATATATTTATTATTAGTGATGGAACCACGACCCGTATGTCCGGTGTCGCCGACGAAGTCAGAGAGCGTATCGAATCGGATGCGTACTGCGAAACCCTTGGTATCGATGTCGTCGAACTTGATTCGGGGTACGCCCAGACTGAACTGACGATTACCGAGGACCTGCTGAACTTTCATGGGACACCGCATGGCGGAGCGATCTACTCACTTGCAGATGCGGCGTTCGCCGCGGCGTCGAACTCTCATGGCGAGGCAGCGGTCGCACTGGAGACGAACATCTCGTATTTAGACGCCGTCGACACCGGTGAGACGCTGTCTGCGATCGCTAAAGAAACACATCTCGCAGGCAGCACCGCAGAGTACGAGGTAACGGTGACTGCACAGGATGGCGAGCGCATCGCGACGTTTCGTGGACGAGTCTACCGGCCCTGACAGTCAGTCACGGTGGTCGTAGACGCGTTTTACCTTGCCGACCTGCGTTCGTTCGATACTGCCGGGCGCAACGAGTTCGAGTTCGTCCGGGGTGAACGCGAGTACGTTTTCTAGCCGCTCGATGATTTCGCCTTCCAGCGCTTTGTCGCCCGGCCCTTGCTCTGCAGTTCGTTCGATGGTGAGTTCCAGGATGTCGAGGTTGTCCTCTTTGTAGAGGTCGATCCGGTAATGCGGAGCAACGCCGTCGATATCCAATACAGCGTGTTCGATTTCGCTGGGATAGAGATTCACGCCCCGAACGATGAGGAGGTCGTCGGTCCGGCCGGTGACGTTGTCCATCCGTACCATCGTCCGTCCGCACGCACACTCGTCGTAGTTCAGTGTCGTGAGGTCGCCAGTTCGGTACCGGAAGACCGGCAACGCTTCCTTAGTGAGTGTTGTCAGAACGAGTTCACCTTCTTCGCCTTCCTCGACCGGTTCTTTCGTGTGTGGGTCGATGACTTCCGGGTAGAAGTGGTCCTCCCAGATGTGGAGTCCATCCTTCGCTTCGTGGCATTCACACGAGACCCCAGGACCGATGATCTCCGAGAGTCCGTAAATATCGATGCCATCAACGCCCAGTCGCTCTTCGATTTCCTCCCGCATCGGGTCGGTACACGGCTCAGCGCCGAAGATTATCGTCGAGATCGGCAGATCTCTGGGGTCGTGGCCCATCTCTTCGGCCGTTTCGGCGAGGTAGAGTGCATACGATGGGGTGCATGTGAACACATCGCTTTCTAGGTCGGTCATCAACTCGACCTGTCGCTGTGTCTGGCCGCTTCCAATAGGAACAACTGAGGCCCCCAACTCCTCAGTTCCGTAGTGGATACCAAGTCCGCCAGTGAACAACCCGTACCCGTAGGCGTTCTGGACGGTATCGCCCGCTTCAGTGCCGCTCGCAGCCAGCGAACGCGCGACAACTTCACTCCAGGTGTCGAGGTCGTCATCCGTGTACGAGACGATTTTCGGCTTCCCGGTCGTCCCGGACGACGCGTGGATGCGGGCGACCTCCTCGTCGTCTACGGCGAAGAGTCCATCTGGGTACTCGTCGCGGAAATCCTCTTTCGTCGTCATCGGCAGTTTCGTGATGTCGTCGATACTCTGGATGTCTTCGGGCGAGACACCTGCTGCATCGAGTTTCTCCCGGTAAAACGGGACGTTCTCGTGGGCGTGTGTGACAATTCTTTGCAATCGGTCAGATTGCAACGCACGCAGCTCTGTCCGGTCAGACGCCTCCAGTGGCTTGTACACCATCTTCAATGATAGAGTTGAATGTTAATGATAAAATGGTTTGGGATTGGTCACTGCACCGCCAGTTGCGTGCTTGGTATAGGGCTGTCAGCAAACGATGCAAAGCTATTTTTCAGTACCCTCAGAGTTCCATGTATGCGGGATGCGTATCTCATCGGCGCAGGGCAAACGCCGTTTGGCTCGATGCCCGAAGAGAGCTACAGATCACTGTTCGACCACGCAGTCAGCGAAGCCATCGACAGTGTCGACCACGGTATCGACACGGATGCAATAGACGAAGCGGTCGTCGGCTCACTCGGCGTGGGCGGTCGACAACTCGGTCTCTCTGGCCCGGCAGCAACCGAACACGCTGGGCTGCACGGCGTCCCCAGCGTGCGCGTTGAAAACGCCTGTGCCGCGTCGGGCTACGCCGTCCGGCAGGCAGTACAGGCGGTGAAAAGCGGGATGGCCGACGTGGCGCTGGCGGGTGGCGTCGAAGTCATGACAGACATGAGCAGCGATGTGACGAAGTACTGGCTCGGCGTCTCCGGCGAAACAGAGTGGGAACGGCTGACCGGGACGACGTTCTCCGGCGTCTACGCACAGATGGCAAGCGCGTATCTGCGGGAGTACGAGGCCAGCGAGGACCACCTCTCGATGGTGGCGGTGAAAAACCATCGGAACGGCGCGAAGAACCCGAAGGCGCATCTGGGCTTCGAATGCTCCCTCGAAGACGCTGTCGACGCCCCGGTTGTCGCAGACCCCTTGAACCTCTATCACTGCTGTCCGACCTCTGACGGCGCAGCGGTCGCGCTCATCGCGAGTGAGGACGTCGTCGAGCAATACACTGACCACCCGGTCCGAGTCGCCGGAGTCGGCGCAGCCAGCGACCGGGTCGGCCTCTTCCAGCGCGACAGCTACACTGCGATTTCTGCCTCAGAAGCGGCTGCAGACACGGCCTATGGCCGTGCCGGGATTGGCCCTGACGACCTCGACTTCGCCGAGGTCCACGACTGCTTCACCATCGCCGAACTGCTTGCATACGAGGACCTCGGGTTCTGTGACCGCGGCGAGGCACCACAGTTGCTTGAAGCGGGAACGACCGAATCTGACGGAGCAATGCCGGTCAATCTCTCCGGCGGGCTGAAATCAAAGGGTCACCCTATCGGCGCAACCGGTGCCGGACAGCTTGTCGAGGCGTTCAAACAACTCACCGGCAGCGCTGCGGACCGGCAGCTAGCGGCCCCGAAGTACGGGCTGACTCACAATGTGGGTGGGAGCGGCGGCAGCGCAGTTGTCCACATCCTCGAACGGGAGGCCGCACGATGACTGCCGCAGGGCTTGCGGCCATCGGTGCGTACGCACCTCGCCTGCGGATCGACGCTGAAGAGTTCGAAGCCGCCTGGGGTCGGTTCGATGCGGCGGGGGTTGATGAGAAGGCGGTCCCCGATGCCGACGAAGACGCAGTCACGATGGGTGTCGAAGCGGCCCGCCGTGCGCTCACTGCGGCTGACGCGTCCGGCGCGGCCGTTGCGCATCTGGCCTTTGCGACGACGACACCGCCGATGGCCGAAGAGGACCTTGCAGCGAGACTCTGCAGTATTCTCAACGTCCCCGACGATGCAAAGACGCAGACGATGACCGGCTCCACGCACGCCGGTGCGCAAGCACTGGACGCAACCATGGACGGCGGGCCGTTCGGGGAGGACATCGGCCTCGTCATCATCAGTGACTGTCCGCGGGGCGACCCTGACAGCGAGGTCGAGCACGCCGCCGGTGCTGGGAGCGTCGCGCTCGTTGTCGACGATGACGGTCCCGGAACCGTCATTGAGCGGGCGTCACACACGGAGGCCTACCCCGGAACGCGTTTCAGAACGGGCGGGGACGACCGGACGACCGGTCTGGGCGTGACGCAGTACGACCGCGAGGCGTTCACGACCACACTCGGCAGTGCGGCGGACAGACTGGACGTGCCGATGGAGACAGTCGATGCAGCAGCGGTCCAGTCTCCGGACGGAAAGCTCCCGTATCGGGCAACAGGTGCGCTCGGGGTTGACGCAGCGACTATCGCCGCCGCTGACATAGTTAGTTCGCTCGGGGACACCGGCGCAGCAAGCGCATTTCTCGGGGCGGCGACAGCGTTTGCGGATGGCGCTGAACGTGTGTTGATTGCTGCGTACGGAAGCGGCGCGAGTGCGACGCTGTTCGTCGCCACTGGTTCCGTTCCGGTCAATGCTGCGCTGGACGGTGCCGCCTACCTGTCGTATGCCGAGTACCTCAGGCGGCGTGGCGAGATTACGCGCGACGAACCCGAAGGTGGCGGAGCGTACGTCAGTGTCCCGTCCTGGCAGCGGACGATTCCGCAACGCCACCGGCTTGTCGCCGGTCGGTGTTCCGCGTGTGAGGCGTTGAACTTCCCGCCGACCGGGGCCTGTACGGACTGTCACGAGCGCACCAGCGATTTCGAGGCTGTCGAACTGCCCGGGACAGGGACAGTCGATGCAGTAACGACTATCCAACAGGGCGGTGCGCCACCGGAGTTCGTCGCCCAGCAGTCGAAAAGCGGCCAGTTCGATAGTGCTATCATCGCGCTCGATAGTCAATCAGGCGAGCAGACCGTGAGCGTCCCTGCACAGGTGCTTCAGGCGACGGACGAAGTCACGATAGGCACACCTGTCGTGCTGACGACGCGACGCATCTACACGCAGGAGGGGGTCATCAGATACGGCTTCAAAGCACAGGTCGCCAGCCAGCGCCGGTAGCCGGCACTAGCAGGGATTCTCGAACACAACCGCGACACCCTGACCGAAACCGACACACATCGTCGCCAGTCCGTGGGTCGCGTCCTGCCGTTGCATCTCGTGTAACAATGTCGTCGTGATTCGTGCCCCCGAACAGCCAAGCGGATGGCCTAACGCGATAGCCCCACCGTTGACGTTGAGCCGCTTGCCCGGAATCTCCAGTTCGCGCTTACAGTGGAGACTCTGCGCGGCAAAGGCCTCGTTGAGTTCCACGAGGTCAATATCGTCGATTGTCAGGCCAGTGTCGTCCAGTGCGGCACGCGTCGCCGGAATCGGTCCCCGTCCCATTACCAGCGGATCGACACCGGCGACGGCCCGCGTCTCGATCCGGCCGAGGACATCGAGACCGTGCTGGTCTGCGTACGCCGCTGAGGTGACAAGCATCCCAGCAGCCCCGTCGGTCAGCGGTGACGCGTTCCCCGGCGTGACTGTCGCCGCCTCGTCGTCACGAAACACCGTTGGGAGTTCGCTCAACTGTTCGACTGACGTGTCTGCCCGTGGTGTTTTGTCGGTCTCTATCGCTGCCTCGTCGGTGTGGACTGGCACGGTCTCTGCATCGAACCGACCGCTTTCCATGGCAGCGACCGCCCGCTCGTGTGAACGCAACGCGAACTTGTCCTGGGCTTTTCGGCTGATATCGTGGGTCCGTGCGATGGTTTCGGCCGTCTGTCCCATCGGGAGCCTGTCGGGGTCGTACCGCTGTTCGATAGCGGGATGCAGCCAGTCGGAGAAAGGGACGGTGCTCATGTGCTCGACACCGGCCACCGGATACACCGCCCCGTCGCCCGCCTCGATGGCGCGAGCGGCGTCGACAAGCGTCGTCAGCGAAGAGCCACACAGGCGGGTCGTTGTCGCCCCGGGCACTGTCTCGGGAAACCCGCCGGCGAGTATCGACTGCCGGGCGAGGTTTCGGCCCTGCTCGCCCTCTTGGTTTGCACACCCGAGCCGGAAGTCATCCCACTCGACGGCCGGGACACCGGTCCGGTCAACAAGTGCGGCAAGCACAGTGGTGACGAGGTCTTCGGGGTGTGTCCCAGCCAATGCGCCATCCTTCGGTACCTGTGGCGTCCGTACGGCGTCGACAACAACGGCTTGCGAGTCGGAAGCAGTCATCCTCACCGACTCCTATCGTGGCCGCCGTATTAAATGCAGGTCACACCGGGGGTGAGACGCAAGCAACGTTTTTATCCTTTGCTACTGTGCTGAGAAATGATGCACGTAGCTATCCTAGGCGCCGGTACCATGGGCCACGGTATCGCTCAAGTATCTGCAATGGCCGGTCACGATGTCTCTCTCCGTGATATCGATGCGGATATCGTCGATGACGGCCTGGCCGCCATCGAGTCAAATCTCCAAGAGGGTATTGCCCGGGAGAAAGTAACCGAATCTACGGCCGAGGCAACGGTAGACCGCCTCAAAGGGACGACCTCGCTAGAAGAGGCCGTGACTGGGGCAGACCTCGTCGTGGAAGCAGTCCCCGAAGAGATGGCGATCAAACACGAGACGCTCACTGCGGTCGAATCCCACGTCGACTCGGCAACGCTAATCGCTTCAAACACCTCTTCGCTGTCACTGACTGAGATCGCGAGCGTTCTCGACTATCCCGAGCGAGCTATTGGCCTTCACTTTTTCAATCCGGTGCACATTATGGCACTCGTCGAGATTGTCGTCGCGGAACAGACGAGTGCCGAAACGATTGCGCGTGCCCGGGAGTTCGTGAACGGGATTGACAAGACACCGGTGAAGGTGGCCGATGCACCGGGTTTTGCCTCCTCCCGCCTTGGCGTCTCGCTGGGAGTCGAAGCGATGCGGATGGTGCAGGAAGGCGTTGCAACACCGCAGGACATCGACACCGCGATGGAACTCGGCTACAATCACCCGATGGGACCTATCGAACTCGGCGACGTCGTCGGTCTTGATGTCCGACTCGACATCCTCGAATACCTGCGTGACGAACTCGGTGAACGGTTCCGTCCGCCACAGATCCTGAAACGGAAGGTCCGTGCGGGCAAACTCGGCAAGAAATCCGGCGAGGGGTTCTACGTCTGGGAGGACGGTGACATCGTTGGCACCAGCGGCGAGTGGGGGGACGCATGACGGACCTCGCTGACATTGCGGCAGACTGTGAAACGGTCTCGGTGCGCGTCGGGGACCGCGTGGAGAACGTCGCTACCGTCGAATTACACCGCCCGGAGGCTCGAAACGCGCTCAACACCCAGTTGCGGTCGGAGTTCAAGCAGGTCTTCGACGCAATCCCGGACAGCGACGTTCGTGCTGTCGTGTTGACTGGCGCGGCAGACACCGGCGCATTCGTTGCGGGTGCGGACGTAACGGAACTCCGCGAGCGGGATATGTTAGAGCAACGGGAGGCGAGCAAGCGACCTCGCGTCTACGAGTACGTCGACGACTGCCCGATGCCGGTCATCGCCCGTATCAACGGGCACGCCCTCGGCGGCGGCTGTGAGCTGATTCAGGCGGCTGATATCCGGATCGCGCATACGGATGCGAAATTCGGGCAGCCGGAAATCAACCTCGGCATCATGCCTGGTGGTGGCGGCACACAGCGACTGCCGCGCCTGGTCGGCGAGGGCCACGCAATGCGGCTTATCCTCACTGGTGAACTTATCGACGCGTCGGAGGCTGCCGATATCGGCCTCGTCGACGAAGTTCACGATGACGACTCCTTCGATGAGCGTGTCTACGACATCGCGTCGTCGATTGCAGAAAAAAGCCCTGCGGCGCTCGAATTAGCGAAGAAAGCCGTTCGTGCCAGTTCCCGAATGGACCTCGAAGCCGGCATTGAGTACGAAGCCGAACTGTTCGCCCAACTGTTCGCAACCGGTGACAAGGACGAAGGTATCGACGCGTTCCTCGAAGACAGAGATCCAGAGTGGGCCAGCGAGTGAGTGCATCTCGTCCCCAAAACGGGGTCCATCGTTCGACCGCAGCCACACGCAGCGAAGTACAACTCGAAAACTGCTCGCTGCCCCGCTGGAACTACGCTGGTAGCCTCAAGGATGGGCCATGTTTATCCCGATCTCGTTGACAACGCCCAGTAGCAGCGTCGGCAGTTCGTCCCGAAGAATGGGGCCTTCAAGCCGGCTTGCTGGGCCAGAGACACTAATCGCCCCGATGGCGATGTCGTTCTCGTCCGTGATCGGGGCCCCGACCGCGTGCAGTCCCTCCACCGACTCCTGAAAGTTGAACGCGTATCCGCGGTCACGGATGGCCTCGATTTCCTCCCAGAGTTCGTCCCGGTCGGTGATCGTCTGTGGCGTCCGGCCAGGCAAGCCATGCCTGTCGATGGTCTTCGTGATCTGGTTGTCTGGAAGGTGTGCCAGTATGGCCTTCCCCGCGGCGTGCTGGTGGAGATAGTTCCGATGGCCAACCCGGGCGTACGTCTGCACCGAGTGTTTTCCCTGAGCGCCGTAGATGTGGACGCTCCGGCCGTGTTCTTCAACGGCACACCAGATTTTTTCCTCGGTCTCTTCCGCGAGTTCGTCGACTCTTGGTTTCGCCTCGTCGTAGAGCCGGTATTTGTTCCGTGCCACTTCGCCGTAGTCCAGAAGGCGGATCCCGAGCTGATACTCGTTATCGTCCTCGACGAGGAGACTGTTGGCCGCGAGTGTCTTCATGTATCTGTGTGTTGTACTCTTCGCACAGTCGAGGTGGGCTGTCATTTCAGACACCGTGGCCGTGTCGTGTTCCTTGAGATACTCCATGATCTCGATTGCTCTCTCGATCGTTCCGACCGGCCTGTTGACAGCGGGCGGGATTGCCATACGTACACACATGACTAATCGGCTTACAAGTGTTTTGTTCGAGTAGCTTGAATCAGTGGTGGCCCTGCCAGATCGGCAGGTAAAAGCCAATCCGTGACGACATGGCGCACGCATGACAAAAATCGTTGATTTGCTCGTCCGGAGAGATGGCTACACTCACGAGGAGTTCGCCGACCGATGGCAAGGCGACCACTCGGAGCTAGCGAAGGATCTGCCGGGGTTGCAGCGCTACGTGACATCCGTGCCAACAGACCCGGAGCGTGCGGCCTACGACGGCGTGCTTGAGCTGTATTTCGAGGACATGGATGCACTCAGCGACGCGTTTGATTCAGACCTTGCCGAAACAGTGCAGGCCGACGCAGCCGAGTTTATCGATCTGGAGGCCGGTCCCCGGCTTATCGTCGAGGAAACGGTCCAGCTCGACGAAAGAGACGACTGATAGCGCTCCACCTGTTTTACCGACCGATGCGTTTTCCCTGAGCAACCTTCTGCAGATATCACCCATCAAGCCGGCTTCCATCGACGTAGAGTTTGCCGGCAGGTGGCCGGTCAGCGTCGTAGCTATCGTGATACTCGAACAATTGAAACAGCGCCCCGGTCGGGTTCGATGGTGGCACAAATGCCTCTGTCCAGTCCTGATACTCGCGGTACTCAATGACGCTGTATCCGTTGCGCTCCAGTACCGCTTTCACTGCGTCGACAGCGGCCACTTCGAGCGTGACGTGGTGTAGGCCCGGACCGTGGTTGTCGAGATACGACGTAAGGAATGTGTCCGATGCCTCCGGTGCGATGAGTTCTAGCCGCGACGCCTCCTGACCGAAATCGTACTGTGCCCAGCGAAACCGCCCCTCGACGGACTCTTCGATGAGCTTCCGACAGCCGAGTGCGAACAGGAACGGTTCAGCGTCGCCGATGTCCTCGACAGCGATTCCGATGTGGTCGACACGGATCGGGGTCTCCTGAGACATGGCAAAGACTGCGTCAGGCTCCCCATTATATGCTCGGGTCGGGAGTACGAGCCATGATTATGTCCGTCTCCGTGGCCGCCCTCGCAGTGGCAGAAAGCGCTACTGAACTGCGAACCAGCCTTCAGCCGTCCTGTTTTGTGCGGTCACCGTATCAACCGTCATCTGCGCTGCTGGTCCCCGAACTTTTTCCCGGTGCTAGTCGAAGCGGCTGCGTATGTACCACAGTAACGAGTGTCTCGACCGCGCCGAGCTTGGGAGCGTGCAGAGCGAGCGGCTCCGGTCAATCGTGAACTACGTGTACGAAAATGTGCTATTTTACCGAGACCGGCTCGATGCCGCAGGGGTCTCTCCGACGGATATTGACGGGATTGCCGACATCAGTTCGCTCCCGATGACAACCAAGGAGGACTTCGAAGACGAATATCCAGACGGACTCTTCGCCGTCGATGACGACGAGGTCAGCCGCTTTCATGCCTCCTCTGGCACGACCGGGAAACCCAAGATCGTCTCCTACGTCGATGCAGATCTGGAGTTGTGGGGCAAGACGATGGCGCGGTCGCTGTCGGCTGCTGGTGTGGAGCCCGACGATACGGTTCAGAACGCCTACGGCTATGGCTTGTTTACCGGTGGGATGGGTTTTCACGAGGGCGCTGAAGAACTCGGAGCGACCGTCGTTCCGACCAGCAGTGGCGGCACGCAGCGGCAGGTCGAACTCGCCGCTGATCTTGGCACCGACGTGCTGGCCTGTACCCCGTCATACGCACTGTACCTCGCCGAAACGGCCGAGGAGATGGGATATGACCCGCAGGCGCTTCCGATTTCGGTTGTCTCCTACGGCGCTGAGACGTGTACAGAGCCGATGCGAATGGAAATCGAGACCGCACTGAACGCCACCGGGATCAACAACTACGGGCTCTCAGAGATTATCGGCCCCGGTGTGGCTGCGGAATGTCACGAAGCACAGGACGGACTCCACATCTGGGAAGACCACTTCTACCCGGAGGTTATCGATCCACGCACGAAAGAGCCACTCGAGGCGGGCAAAGAGGGCGAACTCGTTCTCACGACGCTTACCAAGCAGGCACAGCCGATGATACGATACCGAACGGGTGACCTGACGACGCTAAATTACGACGAGTGTGCGTGTGGGCGGACAATGGTACGGATGGACAACGTCACCGGTCGAACCGACGACCTTCTCATTGTCCGCGGCGTGAACCTCTATCCAAGCGAAATCGAACACGCAGTGCTTGACATCAACGGCGTCGCGCCATACTACCGGATCGACCTCTACGAGGAGGACAATCTCGACGTCATGGAACTCACTGTTGAGCGCGCTGAAGGGTCCAGCAAAGACCACAGCGAACTCCGTGACGACGTTCTGTCTCGCCTGCAATCCGTGCTTTCGTTCACTCCGGACCAGCTTGACCTCGTCAACCCCGGGACTATCGAGCGAACCGAAGTCGGCAAGATTCAGCGGGTCTACGACCATCGCAATTGATTGGCAGTTGCCGACAGCTATCGTCTCAGCTACCCGCTGTTAGGGTATCTTGATACGGTCATTGGGAGAATGGCAGCCGCTGGGCGAATTTGTCCAGCGCGCCACGGGGAGTGACCGACGTTGATACCAGAACTGGAGAGCCATGCTGTCAGTGTGGCCAGACATGTCCCCAAATATTTATTAAATATCCAGACTGTCAACTACGGGATGTCAGCACAGCACCAGCAGTCGTGGCAGCACCTTTCACGACGAACGCTTCTGAAGACAGGCGCGGCGGTTACCGGCATGACCGGTATCGGAGCCGTTGAGACGGAGTTGGCGTACGCGCAGGAGGACGATGCCACGGTCACGATACGACGAGACGACTACGGCGTCCCACACATCTACGCCCGCGACGCTGACAGCCGCGCGCCGGTGTTCTACGGGTTCGGATATGCAACCGCGGCAGACCGGCTCTATCAGCTAGAACTGTACCGGCGGTACTATCACGGGACTGTCGCGGCGGTCCTCGGTTCAGGTGACGGGGACACCGACTGGGTCCAGTTCGATATCGAGGCGCGGCGTAACACCGCCGGCGAGCCATCACTCGACGAGCAGGCTGCTGAACAGTTGACAGCGGACCAGCGAGCGGTCCTGCAGGCGTTTACCGACGGTATCAACCGGTATATTACTGAAGTCCGCGAGAGCGAGGAACTGGAATTCCATCAGGCGTTTCAGGAACACGGGTTCGAGCCTGAGGAATTTACCACGACGGACGCCGCCGGGATGTTCGTCGCCAGTATGGCGTATTTCAGCGGCTTCCAGCTTGAGACGCTCAGTGCGACTGTTCTCGACGCACTCACGCAGGAAACCGGGAGCGAACAACGTGCGATGGAGTTGTTCGAGGACCTGCAGTGGGGCGACGACCCTGGCTGTCCGACCTCGACGGTCCAGCCATCGGATATCTATGCCCCACCCTATACTGACGTGGGCGCAGGGCCGACACCCAATGTGGCCGGGGGACAGCAGACAGACAGGGTGACGCGCGGGGCCAGCGGTCCGTCTGCGACACCGAGCAACCTGGTGACTGGCGGGGACTACACGCCGGCATCTGATGCCGAAGGGATGCACGACGGAGAGATAGAGCGGATGCGAACGCTTGCGTCCGGACTCGACAGTCTTGGCCTCCCGATCAAGTACGGCAGCAACGCCCTCGCTGTCCAGGGTGATATCACGGCCAGTGGCGATGCGCTACTGATGGGTGGGCCCCAGATGGGGTTCAACACTCCCTCGATAATGTACGAGGCAAGCCTGCATGGCCCGGACTTCGACGTCGCCGGTGTCACCGTTACGGGGTATCCGTTCATTATGTTCGGACACAATCGCAACGGGGCAATGACCTCGACTGCCGGGATCGACAACTGCATCCAGATGTTTACGGAATCGATCACGACCAACTCGTCCGGCCCGGACACGTACACTTTCCGTGGTGAGGAGTACGAGGTTGAAACGGCCGAGCAGACAATCACTGTCGCCAATGGCGAGGACGTAACGTATACAGAGCGGTTCACACGCCACGGTGTTGTGACCCAGTGGGACCCCGACAACGGGGAAGCACTGGCGCAGACGAAGTCATACGCCGGCCGGCACATGAACTGCTGGCGAGCCTTCTATGAGTGTCAGTTCGCGACGGACGCCGAGGAGTTCCGGGAGTCAGCACAACGCTGTGACTATGCGCTGAACTTCATGTGGGCCGACAAGGATGGTGACATCGCGTATGTCCATCTGGGTCGGTACCCGGATAGCGAAGCAGTCGACTGGGACACTCGGTTGCCAGCCGATGGAACACAATACGAACTCACGTCGGCGGACTACCTCCGTGCGGCTGACGGTGATGTCCCCTACGCGATCAATCCCAATCCGGGGTACTCGGCACAGTGGAACAACAAACCTGCGCCCGCGTGGAACAACGGTGACCTGAGCTATTCATGGTCGACCGACCACCGCGTGCAACGGATCATCAATCTGCTTGAGCAGCGGCTAGATAAGGAGGGGACAGTCGATTATGACTTCCTGAAGACTGTTATCTACGACATCTCTTTCACCGACCTGCGTTCGATTCGGTACAGAGACCATCTGCTCGACG
This sequence comes from Haloarcula sp. R1-2, assembly GCF_011627385.1. NCBI lineage: Archaea > Methanobacteriati > Methanobacteriota > Halobacteria > Halobacteriales > Haloarculaceae > Haloarcula > Haloarcula sp. R1-2. The sequence continues at coordinate 52,871 of NZ_JAANTG010000006.1, read as the reverse complement.
CGCTTGCAGACGCAGACCTCTCTAATACCGAACAGCAAGCACGCGACGAACTGGCCTCGTGGGACCACTTCGCGCAGGCCGACGGCGAAGACAACGAAGGCCGACACTCTGCTGGCTACACCATCTGGGATGCGACGTTTCCGTACATCCTGGAGGAGGTTTTCAGCGAGACGTTCGGGAGCGCATACGGGCCAGCATCGTATTTCCTTGGCTACGACTACGGTCGCGGCACCCTGATGCGGGTCCTCAACCCGGCGGAGACAGCACTGGCGACACAGGCCGAGTACGCCGATGGAGATATCACGGACGCGCTAATCAGCGCGTTCCGAACCGCCGTGAGCGAACTCGCCGAGCAATACGACGGTGAGCCGGCGACCTGGCGGCGTAAGGCGGCCCTGCACGAGTTCGATAACCTCGCGCTGTTCGGGATGCCTATTGGCGTCACGTCCGCGGGGAACACGGCGCTGCTGAACCGCGGGACTGAGAATCACGTCGTCCGGCTCAGCGACGACCCGAAGGCAGAGAACATCCTCCCGCCCGGAAACGACGGCTATGTCGCTCCGGACGGCACTACTGGCGAGCATTACGACGACCAGCTGGCGATGTTCGAGAATTTTGAGTACAAGCAGTTGTTGTTCGCCGACGCAGATATCGAGTCCGCCACAGCCGAGACCCGAACGCTGTCGAGGCCAGCAAATACAGCTGGTGCTGCTATCGGTGACACGCCGACGAGTGACGGCACTGAGACAGACGAGAATACTGTGGCGAGCGGCCCGACAGCTACCGAAGAAACAGAGAGCACAAACACAGCGACGGAGGCAAACACCGGGACGGACGCCAGTGGGCCCGGCTTTACGACACTCACTGGGGTCACCGCGGTACTCGGGACTGTGCTTGCGTGGCTGTACAGACAGGACGACAGCACCAGCTAGTCACTACGGCACCGGGAAGCGTGAGCGACAGGACGCGATAGCGCGCGACTGAACGCAGCGAACAGCGTGAGACGCGCCGACAGGGGGCAAGGCTTTAATACGATTTGCTTAACAATAGATAATGAACCTATGTCGAGCGAAGGTACCTCACCAGACAGTAGTGTGGGAATCGACCGTTCACGGAGACAGTTCATTGCCGCTGCCGGGGCAGCCGGCGCGCTTGGGCTCGCCGGCTGTCAAGGCGGGTCAACAGGCGGCGAGGCGGCAGTGACTGTTGCGAGCCTGAACCCAATGACTGGCCCGTTCAGTTCTCTTGGACCGGGCCAGCGTACCGGGGCCGAACTCGCTGTAACGGAGATAAACAACAACGACGACTACGACTTCGAGTTCGAGCTAGTGACGGGCGATACAGAAACCGAGGCCGGCGCTGCACAGTCTGAGGCACAGCGCGTCGTTCAGGAAGACGGGGCGGAGTTCGTATTCGGTGCGATTTCCAGCTCCGTGGCGCTCGGGCTGAATGACTTTGCCGCTCAGTCGGAGCACATCTACTTCCCCGGCGGTGCAGCCGTTCCGATCACTGGGTCTGCCTGCAACGAATGGGTGTTCCGCTTTGAAACGAACACTGCACAGATTGCCGAGGCGATATCGTCGTATTCAGTCAACAATCTGGGGAACAACGTCTGGTTCCACTACGCGGACTACGCGTACGGCGATTCGGTGTACAACCGCACGAGCAGGCGTATGGAAAGTGCCAGCGACGACTACACCGAGGTCGGGACATCAACGTCGGAGCTGGGTGCAAGCAACTACGGCTCGTTCATCACGCAGATCAGCAACTCCGACGCTGACGTGGTCGTACTGGGGATGACTGGTGGTGATCTGGTGAACTTCACCAATCAGGCCGCGGATCAGGGTCTCACCGACCAGATCGCTGTTGTCGGGCCGACCCAGACGTTCCAGAGTGTCCGTGCCGGGACTGGGGCAAACAGCGTCGGCACATTCGGCGGCGCTCGGTACGACCCCTCGCTCGAAACGGGAGACAATCAGGCGTTCGTTGAGGCCTACTCCAGCGAGAACGACAGGCAGCCCGGCAACTTCGCCCGCGTCGGCTACGACTCGATGCGGCTGATGGCCAAGGGAATGCACGAGGCTGGGAGCACCGAACCGGGGGATGTCCGAGACGCTCTGGAAGGTGGCACGTTCACGACAGTACTGGGAGACATTACGCTTCGGGAGAGCGACCATCAGGCCACGAATCCGACGTGGATGGCTGAAATCGTCGAAGGCGATGGTGGTTCAGCGGATGTCGAACTCCTCGAGCAGGTCCCGGGTTCGGAGACGCTGCCACCAGCCAGTGACCTCGGCTGTGAGATGTAGGTAGCACAATGGTTGCTGCCGACTTCATCGAACAACTGCTGAATGGCCTCACCCTGGGGATGGTGTATGTCCTGCTAGCCGCCGGACTGTCAGTCATCTTCGGCGTCATGGACGTGATCAACTTCTCCCATGGCGAACTGTTCGCACTCGGTGCGTATTTCGCGCTGACCATCATTGCGCCGTTCGGAGCTGGGACTGGATTCTGGGTCGCGATAGTGGTTGCCCCGGTCGTCGTCGGTCTCATCGGTGCCGCTATTGAGCGAACGACTGTCCGGCCGCTGTATGGCCGCGACCCGCTGTATCACATTCTCCTGACGTTCGGGCTGGTGCTCGTGATCAACGACGGCATCCGTCTTATCTGGGGGACACAGCAACGGCAGCTAGCTGTCCCGGAGTATCTGAGCCAGCCAATATCCATACTGGGTGTCCAAGTGTCTGTGTATAATTATTTCATGATCGTTTTTGCAGCGTTGCTCGCGGTAGTGACGTGGTACCTGCTGAACCGGACAAAGTACGGGATGATCATCCGTGCCGGGTCGCAGGACCGCGAAATGGTTCGGAACGTCGGCATTGACATCGACCAGTACTACACGCTTGTCTTTGGCGTCGGTGCAGCCCTCGCCGCCGTCGCCGGGATTGTCCTTGGCGGCTATCAGAACGTGAACACCGGGATGGGGAACAGCGTCATTATTCCGGCATTCGTTGTCGTCGTCCTCGGAGGCCTCGGTAGCTTCAGAGGGGCCGTCTTCGGCGGGTTGCTCGTCGGTATCGTCCAGACGCTGATGCGGGCCTACAACGGAACTGTCCTGGCCACGTTCGGTGATACGACGCTGAGCGTCCCCAATCTCGAAGGACTGACTGTGTACCTGCTTATGATTGCAGTGTTGCTCGTGAAACCGCAAGGACTGTTCGGAACGCGAGGTGAAGAGTCGGAAGGCGAGGGCGAGATTCTCGTCGGCGGGTACGGCGGGATACTGGCAGACAGCACACGGGTACGGCTCGGCGGTATCGCTGTTGTCGCGCTCGCACTTGCCCCAGTCGCGATTCTGTTCATGGGCGATCAGTACTACCTCGTCGTTCTCAACGAGATCCTCATCTGGGCCATCTTCGCACTGAGTCTGGATATCGTGATGGGGTACGCCGGACTGGTCCCGCTCGGCCACACGATGTTCTACGGCGTCGGCGCGTACACCGCTGCGCTCGTCATGCTGCACTACTCGCAGTCGGTTTTTATCGTGTTACTCGGGGCGATTCTCCTCTGTGCTATCCTGGCCTGGATCGTCGGCAGCCTCTCTATCCGGGTGTCCGGCGTGTACTTCGCGATGATTACGCTGGCGTTTGCGGAGTTGCTCTACAGCGCTGTGTTCAAGTTCGACTTCACCGGCGGGAGCGACGGCTTGCTCGGCTTTGAGGCGTTCATCGGACTCGGGAGCCTCGGGGCGTCACTCTCGAATATCGAGTTCGGGCTCCTCGGGTACGAAATCGGCCAACAGTTCGTGTTCTACTATCTGGCCCTGCTCATTGCGGTACTCTCGTTCCTGTTCGCTCGGCGCATGATGAACGCGCCCTTCGGCAGCGTCTTGCAGTCGATCCGGGAAAGCGAAGAACGGGCGGAGTTCATCGGGTACGACGTCAACAGATACAAACGCCGAGCGTTTGTCATCAGCGGCGGCATGGCTGGACTGGCCGGCGGCCTCCTCGCCGTCAGTCCATCGACTGTCATCATTTCACCAGACCAGACACTCAACTGGATTCACTCAGGGGAGGTCATCGTCATTGCGCTGTTCGGTGGGATGGGTACACTGTACGGTCCCATGATCGGCTCTGGCGTTTTCTTCGGCGCCGAAGAATTCCTCTCGTCGTACACCGACCAGTGGCGGCTTATTATCGGGACGATGTTCATCCTGTTCGTGCTGTTCGTCCCACGCGGTATCGTATCGATTCCGTCTCTCGTCGCACAGCGACTGAAGACGGCCAACAACGCGGATGGGTCCGTAGATATGGATGAGCCGGAAGTGAGAAGCGATGACTGAGACTGTACTCGAAACGGATGGACTGACGAAGCGGTTCGGCAAGCTCACCGCTGTTGACGACGTGTCACTGTCGGTTGCGGATGGTGAGTTCAGGAGCGTTATCGGGCCAAACGGGGCCGGGAAGACAACGACGTTTAATCTCATCACTGGCGCACTATCGCCGTCAGAAGGCGTCGTTCGGTTCAAGGGTGAAGATATTACTAACGTCGCGCCACACGAACGGGTCGGCCGCGGACTGGGGCGGTCGTTCCAGATTACGAATGTTTTCGGCGGCCTCACCGTTCGAGAAAACGTGCGTCTGGCAGCCCAGTCCGTCCACAGTGACGAGATCAACCCCGGCGAGGCACTGTTCCGTGACAAGAACGGCTTCGACGAGATCACGGAGCAAACTGGGACGGTACTGGAGCAGATCGGCCTTCGAGACCGGGCTGACGAGCACGCAGAGGCACTGGCATACGGCGACCAGCGCCGACTTGAACTAGGTCTCGTACTGGCGACAGACCCTGATCTCATCATGCTTGACGAACCAACTGCCGGAATGAGTAGCGAGGAAACACAGGCCACAATGAAGCTTATCGATGACGTCCTCTCAGACCGGTCGCTGATGCTCATCGAACACGATATCGACCTTGTGATGCGTGTCTCGGACCGGATTACCGTCCTTACTCGCGGTGAAGAACTCGCAAGCGGGACACCCGAAGAGATCGCAAACAACGAGGATGTCCGCGATGCGTACCTCGGTGGTGTTCGAGAATGACCGACCCACTGCTCTCTCTTGAAGATGTCCGGGCCGGGTACGGGATGACTGAGGTACTACAGGGCGTCTCAATGGATGTCGAACGCGGAAGCGTTGTGTCGCTGGTCGGGCGAAACGGGGTCGGCAAGACAACGACGCTCCGGTCGATTGTCGGCAACATCACCCCGAACGGAGGGTCAATAACGTTCAACGGCGAGGACATCACGACACTCACTTCCGAGACGACGATCCGGCGCGGTATCGGGTTCGTTCCCGAAGAGCGGCGGATCTTCCCCGAACTGACCGTCCGAGAGAACATCAGAATGGGTGAGATCGGTTCCGAGTCACCTGACGGGCCGTCAGTTGACGACGTACTGGATATGTTCGAGAACCTTGCAGAGCGCGAACACAGAGACGGGTCGGTCCTTTCGGGTGGCGAACAGCAGATGCTCGCAGTCGGTCGTGCCCTGACTGCCGACCCGGATCTGTTGTTGCTTGATGAACCGACCGAAGGACTCGCACCATATGTCGTCCGGCAGATAGAGGACCTCATCCGTGAGCTGAACGAGCAAGGCATCACAGTACTCGTCGTTGAGCAGAACATCCCGGTTGCACTGGAGGTCTCGGAGTATACGTACATCCTCGAAAAGGGCAAGATAGTCCACGAGGGAACTGCGGCGAAGATCCAGGATGACGAGGAAGTACTCGACAGACACCTCGGCGTCGGTGTCACTGACTGATTGCGGCGACAATCGGCAGATATCGATCCAATCTCCGGTCATTGGATCATATGGCGTAGGACCTCGCTCAACGCAAGGCCTCGACCATCATTCGAGTGCCATGCACCGAGCAGTAGCGACTAGTTTGATGTAAACACACCACATGGAACGTTCTATTCTATTGAATATGGAGTTGTCGTGTCAGCGCCCTATTGGATGGGGGAACAAACGGTCTTGCGGATAGATCGCCCAAATCAGCGGTGTTCGAGTTAGTAGAACTATTGGTATGAGAGATTCACCTGTAGTTCGCCGGAGATCCCACGGATGAGGTCGGTCAGTTCGTTCTCGATGCGTTCCGAGTCCAACCGGTTCGCTGGGCCCGAGACACTGATTGCACCGTACGCGTTGCCAGCGTTGTCCACCAGCGGTGCCCCGACACCGGCTACGCCTTCGAGGAACTGGTCAATGCCGTAGGCGACCCCACGGTCCTGAATCTCGTCGAGCTCCGCTTCGAGTTCTTGCCGATTTCGACCGTCCGGAAGGGGGTAGTCGTAGCTTTCGAGGATTGATTCTCGCCGGTGTTTCGGCAACACTGAGAGGATCGCCATTCCACCAGCCAGCCTGTACAGTTCGGTGTACTGGCCGATCTGTGAGTTTGTCTGGATCGCCCGACTGCCGAGTGCTTTGGCCAGGAAGACTGCCTTGCCGTTCTCTTCGACTATCCACCACGCTTTTTCATCAGTTTCGTTGGCTATTTCGTTCAGTTTCGGAGCGACTTCCTGATACATTTCCTGTCGCTCGCGGACTTTCATCCCGATGTCCAGAAACCGTAAGCTCAGCCGATAGGCCTTGTTCTGGTCCTGTACGACGTAGCCTCGACTCTTGAGAGTTGAGAGATGAACGTGGACTGTACTCTTTGGCATCCCCACCCGCTCTGCCAGTTCGGTGACGCCGAGTGACTGCTCCGTTTTCAGTGCTTCAATAATATCCAGCACTCTCCCGGCGGACTCGATTGTGTCTTGTCCTGTCATACACGTATGTTTGGCTAAGTGTTTATAAAATTATTCAACCACATTGAACTCTGACCTCAAGGTGTTCTGCCCGGTGCATTCTCAGTGGCGTCTCGGTGACTGTACTGCGACACGGCCTCCCAGCCTCGCAGACTACTTTCTTGGACTCAGTTCTTTCTGGTGACGTTGTATAGTCACTGAAAACGGAGGAGGACGGTCTCATAGTAGTGTACTAGCTTCGACTGCTGCAGATATTGAAGGCTGGCACGTTTACTGCTCAGTGTCGTGTTCAATCTGACTGAATCTGAACGCAGCATACGAAATGCAGTGAAACCATGCAAAGGATATCAGCGGCAACCGAGACCAGTCCCGCCACCGTATCCCAGTCCGCTTCGGCTGGCCCTGTGCGTACTCACGCTCTCCTTGCACAACTGCAACCGCTTTCTGTAGCGCCTCGATACTGATGAGTTGCTGCAGTCCAACACTGTCACCCGAAATCGGCGATTCTCAGTCCGATACTCAGTTTGAATAATAGCTGTACACCTGTTATGCTATGACCGATACTCTGGAACTTGCGAGTAGTAGTGTCCCACAGTGCAACCATCAGGATTATACTGTGTTGTTCATATCTATTGAATATCAGGCGGGAATAAGTGTGTCTTCCTGCTCCTCTTGTGCGTCTGGTGAGAGATGGAGACCACTCTAATAATACCTGTACGCCTGTTATCTGAACACTCCGCAGATGTCGCATTACGAAACAAAGCAGCGGTGCTATCTTAACAGCTCTCAGCTATGAGAGTTCATTTAGGAAGTGATTCCGCCTTGTTAGCTACTTCTGGCGGTTGTCAGAATAATTTCATATTATGAAACAAACTCTTGTCCTCGCTCGTGGGGAGAGAATATTGAATACTACGCAAGCGCTCACCGAATAACATCAAATCGTACATTGAGTTTAGCACCTGAGTTACAGCACACCCGTTGTACGTGCATATCTGGTCCAAAGAGTTGTATTTTCCCCAGGTACGCGCATTAAAAATAATTTTAATTGTCTTTGAGACAGGTATGAATGGGTCGACCTGTTGTAGAGATATTTATACCAATGGATATCATTCGGTGAACATACTTTCCGTGCGTTTAGGTGTAAATTGCTGCTAAGCAGGTAGAGATAAGCTGCTGATCGCAAAATACGAGTAGGGGAACCCCGGCGTAGTGTCTTCAGTACTGCCAACCTCGAAGCTACCGGGTGACAACGATGCGTTGGATTACGCAGTTACTATCGGTGGGCTACGAGGGACTAACTCCGCCGACCGATTCTTTCGCGGGGCGTTATCGCTTGCGGCAGTGACTACGTCTGGGAGTACTCATCAACCCATTCCTGCAATGTGATACCCATCGTTGACTGCGTAATCGCGTTCGAGGACGCGGAGTTTGCACTCTTGACGAGTTCGGCCTCCAGTGTCCGCGTCGGAATCTCGCCGATAAAGTGCGGAATCGCTCGCTGGACCGCCAGCGGACAGCCGACTTCGTGAGCAAGCGCATAGCCCGACAGGGAGTGTGGGATCTCTTCGGTTGCGTATCTTGGGTCTGGGTCGAGTAGCTTCTCGTCCTCGACAAAGTCAACGTACTCATAGCACTTTCCGACATCGTGGAGTAATGTCGCCGCGACGATGACGTCGATATCGGGGTCGGCTCCGTGGAACTCCTGCTGTTCGATAGCGGATTCCCGCGCAATTTTGGTGACACCGCGGACGTGCCTGACGTTGGTTACCTCGTGGATATTCCACGCATAGGGAATGTCCATAATGTCGCGCCAGCCGCCTCGGTCGAGCGCGAGTGTCCACGCTTCGACGACTTTGCTACGAAGGTCGTCCGATGAGATGTAATCGAGTTCCGGGAACGCCTGCGTGACCTGCTCCTCGTAATCGGGCATACTACCCCTCGTCCTTGACGAGCTGTTCCTGTCCGATAAACCGGGGCCGCTCGTCGATAGCCAGGAAGTTATTCACGTCCTCGCGGGCCGCTTTCGCTTTGCCTCTGTCCGGTGCGTAGTCCCGTGAGCCTTCGCTACCGAGAGCGTCGTATAGCTTCTCAATGTCGTCGAAATAGAGTTCGGCGACACCGTCGAACTCGGCGTTCTCGGGGTCTGTTGGGATGACCGTGTTGTACTTGACGACGCCCTCGATTTCGCGGGCAATCGGCGTATGGTTGGTCTGCCAGTAGTCGACGAACTCCTCATGGGTCATGTCGTCCTGTCGGACGAGAAACGCCGAGTGCTTGTAGAGACCGTCAGTGTCGCCGTCGACCTCGTCTTTCTGGACGATCTCTTCGCCGATAATACGCGGCCGTTCCTCGACAGCGAGGAAGTTGTTCACGTCCTCGCGGGCCTTTGCGGCGATCTCCTTGGTGGGGTCATAGTCCCGGGAGCCGGGGCTACCCAGTGCCTCGTGCAGGTCCTCAAGCGTCTCGAAGTACAGTTCCGCCAATCCGTCAAACTCGGCGTGTGCTGGTTCTGTTGGCAGGACTTGTTGATAGCGAACCACGCCCTCGATGTCCTTTGCAATCGGCGTGTGATTGGCCTGCCAGTAATCAACGAACTCCTCGTGAGACATATCGTCCTGTCTGACTAACAGGGCTACATGCTTGTACATCATCAACACGTTTCTGACCTATGAGTATAAAAGCTAACGTTGTTGCCTGTCAGAATATTTGGGTCACTAAAGATTAATGTATGCATGACGCTGAATATTAAACTGATATGGATGCAGTCAACCCAGCTACGGGCGAGCGGCTAAACGTGTACGACCCTGATGACGACGAGGCAGTCGAACGGAAACTGGACCGTGCCACGTCGACGTTCGAGGACTGGCGTGAGGTCCCATTGCGCGAGCGCGAGCAATTGCTGGTAAACGCCGGTGAGGTTCTACGAGAGAACAAACAGCGGTACGCTGAACTGATGACCCGGGAGATGGGGAAACCAATCACGCAAGCCGTCGCTGAAGTCGAAAAGTGTGCCTGGGCGTGTGACCATTACGCCGAATACGCACACAAGTATCTCTCCGAGGAGCACCACCCCAGTCCACCGGGGACAGAGGTAAAGACAGTCCATGACCCGCTCGGACCAGTGCTTGCAGTGATGCCCTGGAACTACCCCTTCTGGCAGGTCATTCGCTTTGCTGCACCCTATCTCACTGCCGGCAACGTTGGCCTCCTCAAACACGCCTCAAACGTCCCCGGCTGTGCGCTCGCACTTGAGGAAGTGTTTGCTGAAGCCGGCTATCCTGACGGCGCGTTCCAGACGCTGATGGTTGGCTCCAGTAACGTTGACGGCATCCTCGCAGACGACCGTGTCCGTGCGGCGACGTTGACCGGAAGTGGCCCTGCTGGCCGTGCCGTCGCCGAAACCGCCGGCAAACACCTGAAAAAGACCGTACTGGAACTCGGTGGGTCTGACCCGTTTATCGTCCTTGACGACGCAGACCTCGATGCGGCCCTCGAAACTGGGGTGCAAGCACGGACGCTGAACGGTGGCCAATCGTGTATCGCCGCCAAGCGCTTTATTGTTCACACAGACGTCTACGATGAGTACGTTGATCGACTCGTCGCTGCCTTCGAAGACCTCACTGTCGGCGACCCGATGTCCGACGAAACTGATGTCGGTCCACAGGCCGACCCTGGCCTCATGGCCGAACTCCACGACCAGGTACAGGCCAGCGTCGACGCCGGAGCAACGCTGTTGACCGGGGGCGAGCCGCTTGACCAGACCGGCGCGTTCTACCCACCGACAGTACTGACTGATGTCCCTTCAGGATGCCCTGCCGACACAGAGGAGACATTCGGACCAGTGGCGACCGTCTACGAGGTTGCCGATGCGGAGGAAGCAATCGCAGTCGCAAACGACACCCGGTTTGGCCTTGGTGCAAGCCTCTGGACAGCGGACCGAGAACGCGGCCAGCGGCTGGCACGAGATATTTCCGCGGGCTGTGTCTACATCAACGAGATGACCAAATCCGACCCGCGAGTCCCGTTCGGCGGCATCAAGGACGCCGGCTACGGCCGTGAACTCTCGGAGATGGGAATCAAAGAGTTCGTCAACAAAAAGACGGTCTGGGTCGAATAACCACCGCAGTTGATACTGGACGGTACTTCTATTGCTGGTGTGCCCGGTTTTGACGTGATGGCAGCAACGTACGGTCGGTAGCGATCCGTGTGGCAGGACAAAGCTTCTTGTTTCAAGGGGCGTTATGCAGGTGCATGGAGTTAGCTATCCTAGGCGGAACTGGTGACATTGGTGAGGGACTCGCGATGCGGTTTGCCGCCGATACGGACCATGCGATTACGATCGGCTCGCGGGACGCTGCAAAGGCCGGCGAGCGAGCCAGAGCGTACGAAGAACGATTATCCGATCACGGTGTCGAGACTGAAATCGACGGGACGGATAACAGTAGCGCCGCGGCCAGTGCAGACGTGGTTATCTTGGCCATTCCACCACATCACGTCGGCGATACAGTTGAAGGACTGGCAGAAGATGACGTGCTCTCAGACCAACTGCTCATTAGCCCCGCCGTCGGAATGAACGGCGATGGGGATGGACTTCACTACCGACCACCGTCGACAGGGAGCGTTACTGAGTTTGTCGCGGAGCGAGCCCCTGAATCTGTTCCAGTGGCCGGCGCGTTCCACAACCTTGCAGCGGACCGGCTGGCAGATCTAGAGGCCACGCTCGATGTAGATACGCTGGTGGTCGCGGATGACCCGACGATCAGCGAGCGAGTCGTGGCGCTAACTGCTGACCTCGCAGGTATCCGGCCTATCCCTGCTGGGCCGCTATCGAACGCTACGGAGGTCGAGAGTCTGACGCCCTTGCTCATCAATATCGCCCGATACAACGAGGATATGCACGATGTCGGTGTGAGCTTTACGTAGACTCCGGCAGCGGTTCTGTCCTCCGCCGTGATTCAAGTAGTGTCGTCGTGCGGCTGATTGTGTGCTTGTATTGCCTGTGTCCGCAAACAGTCACAAACAGACAGGGAAGTATTTCACCGCGCGTTGTCGATTTCGTCGATCGCGTCGGGGTTCTCGATACTTGAGAGGTCCCCCAGTTCTGCGCCCTCGTAGACATTCTGAATGATTCGCCGTACAATTTTTCCCGACTGGGTCTCCGGAAATTCATCGACGAAGCGGACTTCACGCGGACGGAACGGCTTGCCAAGCGCTCTCCCGACTTGCGCGCGCAGCGCCTCGCGAAGGTCCGCTGACTCCTCGAACCCCTCGTTGAGGATGACATATGTGACAACTGCAGTCCCCTTCGTTTCGTCGTCCGCACCGATCGCAACAGCAGCGTTGACCGCATCGTGTTCGATAAGTGTACTCTCGACCTCGGCCGGGCCGACCTTCCGACCGGCGACGTTGAGGACATCGTCCGAACGACCGTGCAAGAACCAGAACCCGTCTTCGTCTTTCTGTGCCCAGTCACCGTGGTCCCACATATCGCCGAACCGCGACCAGTACTCCGCAAGATACCGCTCGTCACCACTCCACAGCGACTTTGTCATCGACGGCGCTGACGATTGACAGACCAGATACCCCTTCTCGTTGTCTTCGGCAACGGATTCCCCCTGTGCATCGACAACGTCGATGTCCATGCCGAGCGCCGGGCCACCAAGCGTCCCCGGCTTCAGCGAATGCAGCGGCGTCGGCTGGAGGAAACAGCCGAAGATCTCCGTTCCGCCGGAGATGTTCATAATTGGTGTCGTGCCGTCGCCGACGTTCTCCAGAAACCACTCCCAGGAATCTGGGTCCCACGGCTCACCAGTCGAACCCAGCAGGCGCAACGTCGAAAGGTCGTGGCCCTCCAGCCACTCGTCGCCGTGTTTCTGTAGCGAACGGATCGCTGTCGGTGAAATCCCAAACATCGACAGATTGTGGGTGTCGATCATTTCCCAGAACCGGTCCGGCTCGGGATAGTCGGGGGCCCCTTCATACATGAAGACGGTACCACCGTGGGCGTGATTGCCGATCAGCGTCCACGGCCCCATCATCCAGCCGATGTCCGAGACCCAGAAAAACCGGTCTGCGGGCTTGTGGTCGAACGAAAAGAAGATTTCTTTCGCCGGTTGGACGAGCCCGCCAGCGTGTGTGTGGACGATACCCTTCGGTTTGCCTGTTGTCCCGGATGAGTACAGCAGCATCGACTCGTGGTCGGCGGGGAGCGACTGGGTCTCGTACTCATCAGATTGGGACCCGACTGCGTCTGCCCACCATTCGTCACGGTCTGAGTCCCACGAGAGCCCAGACTCCGTAGAACCAAGCCGATTATAGACGATGGTGTGTTCGACGTGGCCGGCCGCTTCGATAGCCTCGACGGCAGCCGATTTCAGGTTGATTTCGCTGCCCCGGCGGTAGAAGCCATCGCCGGTGAACAGGACCGAACACTCGGCGTCTTCGACGCGGGTTGCTGTCGCGTCGACCCCGAAGCCGGAGAAAATAGGGACAGCAATCGCACCGACTTTGAAACAGCCATACAGCAACGGAACGATTTCCGGGACCATCGGCATATACAGCCCGACGGTGTCACCGGGTCCGATACCGCGCGCTTCGAGTGCATTGGCAACGCGATTGGCTTGCTGGTGGAGCTCGTGGTAGGTTATCTCACGGACTGTCCCGTTTTCACCCTCCCAGATTGTCGCGACGGTATTTTGGGTCTCTGAATCTGGGGCCGCGTGACGGTCGACGACGTTGTGCGCGATGTTGAGTTCCCCACCGACGTACCAGTCCGTGAACTGCGGACCGTCTGTGTCATCGCGGACTTGCTCGTACGCCTCGTAAAACTCCAGGTCGAGATAGTCGACTATCTCGTCCCAGAACCAGTCAAGTCCGGACGCCGGCTCACCGTCGATATCGGTGACCGTCCGCCTGTGGAGTTCTTCGAAGGTCTCGATGCCGTGCGCTTGCATGAACGCGTAGACGTTGCTCTCGGTCACGAACGTCTCGCTCGGTTCGTACCGTACCTCGTCGAGTGCTGTGAGTGAATCTGACATTGGGATTAGTGGCTATGACGATGTCCAGAAGCTGTTCAGTTGCTGCAGTCGAGCTACCCCGTCTTGTAGACGCCGCGTGCATCCGCGACCTGTGTATCGTCTTCGGCGTACACTTCGACACTGACGACGCCAACATCACCACCGTGACGAACCACATCCGCTTCCGCTCGGAGGTCCCCTGTCCCGGCTTCGAGGTAATCGATTCGCATATCGATGGTCGGCACCGGCTGGTCGACGAGCGACACCAGAGCGGCCCCACCAACGGTGTCCGCGAGCGTGAACGTAACGCCGCCGTGGGCCATTATCTGCTCTTCGTTCCACGACAGTTCTTCCCGCATCTCGATATGGCCTTCGGCGTGCCCGTTATCGACAGTGGTTATCTCGATATCGAGCAGGTCGGCAAACGGCATGTTCTCGAAGAATGCTTCGATGTCCATACTCATCAATTCGGTTCTTCACCTGGGGAAATAAATATTGGTGTTCACGGGGTCCGAAACACACGGTCGACACTTAGGGGGTCACTGGTGCTCGTGGTGTCTCAGCCCTTCCGGGTTAGACAGCATTTGACGGTTCAACAGTCACCGACACGACGTGCCAGTCCTTAGCTGACCTTCGGCTGCACCTCTTCTCCAAGGCGTCGGATACACTCGGCCATCTCCTGTGTTCCGGTTCCGGGGTGGTACGTCCGGAAGATGAAGTGAATGTCGTCGCCCAGTGCCTCGCGGTACGATTCAAGTTCCTCCGTGACCTGGTCGGGTGTCCCAAAGATAGCCTGTTCTTTGAGTTCCTGTTTGCGCTCTTCGTCGAGTTCTGCAACCGTCTCGCCGGAGAATATCTCCTCGTACCGGCGCTGGATGTAGAGGTAGCCGTCGCGCATCTGCGCCCATGCGTCTTCGCGGGAGTCACCGATGAACCCGTGCTGGAGGACATACACCTGAAAGTCGCCCTCGATATCCTCGTCGTCACGGACGTTTCGGATGTCTTCGACGCGCTTCCGGACGCCATCGACTGACAGCGACGACGGGGCACACCATGCGTCAGCGGTCCGGGCAGCCCGCCGGACGGCAGGCCGAGAGGCCCCACCGAGCATGAGGGGAACGTCGTGTGCAGGTTTCGGTGTCACAGTGACGTCCGACGAGATGTCGTGGAATTCCGGCTCGTAGTCGAGCGGCCCGTCGGACCAGGCACCGCGAAGCGTGTCGACCGCATCGGCTAGCCGTTCAGCCCGTTCGTCGTCGGGAATTCCGAAGGCGTCAAACTCTGAGACGTTGGACCCGATTGCCATCCCGAGCGTCGTTCGGCCACCGGATATCTGGTCCACGGTTGCGATATCTTCGGCGAGTCGGATTGAATCATACAGCGGCGCGAGTGCGATACAGGAGCCGATTTCGATGTTGTCGGTGACTGCAGCTAACGCCCCGAGCGCCGGTGTGACGCCCGACAGATAGTCGTCGTCGAGGAAGTGATGCTCTGAGACCCAGGCGCTATCGAGCCCCGCGTTGTCGATAACTTCTCCCAGTTCGAGCATTTCGTCGTAAATCTCGCTGGTTTCGCGGTCGTCGTCCGGGCGCTGCTGACAGGTAAACAGGCCTGTTCCCAGTTGCATAAATTCCCGTTACGGCGCGACCGACTTAACGGTAGTGGCACTCCAGCAACCTGACAGTGCGTGAGACCGGCCGCGATGCTCGCCAGCCAGTTCAGTAGTCGATCCGCGTGATCTCCGAAACGGGCCATTCGCTGAGGATCTCAACGCCGTTCTCGCGGACAACGACCATCTCTTCGACGCGGACGCCCTGCCGCTCTGCGGGTTGCATCGTCTCGACAGCCATCGTCATACCCTCCTCGATCTCGATCGGGTGGTCCGGGGAAAGTCCACGCCAGATGAGCGGGGTTTCGTAGAGCTGCAGCCCCAGCCCATGGGCCCAGTGGTTGGTCGTCATCTGCCAGAACTCGTCGGCGTCGTACCAGTCCATATGCTCGCCGTCTCTGTCGGGGAAGCCCTTGCATATCTCGTCGGTCGTGGCCCCTGGCTCGATCCGTTCGAGGACGTCATAGAGGTCGTCACGAGCTTTTTCATAGGCGTCTTTCTGTGCCTGCGTCGGTTCGCCCATGCTGAAGGTCCGGTAGTAACAGGAACGATAGCCCAGATACCCGATGTTGTAGAAATCAGCGTACACGAGGTCGTTCGGTCGAATCATCCGGTCGGTCGTGTTCGCCTGATGCTTCGGCCAGGTGTTCGGGCCGGAGGTGACGTAGCCACCCTGGGCCATTGCGCCGTGTCCCCAGAGTTCGCTGACCGCATCGCCCCACACTTCTGACTCGCGCTTGCCTGGCCTGGCACTCTCTGTAATCTTCTGGAAGCCTGCCTCACAGATGGCAGCGACCTGTCGCAGACACTCTATCTCGTCACGGGTTTTGGTCTTCCGCGCGTCGAGCATGATATCGGTCGCCGCGCTGGTGTCGACATCGACGCCGCGGTTTTCGAACTTCTCAATAAGCGTCCCGTTCCCCACGTCGATGCCCATCGGCTCCCGATCGACACCGTACTCCTCCATGGCCGTATACACCGTCTCCGCCATCTTATCCTTGAGCCAGTCGCGTGCAGACGCGCTGCCTGACGCCCGGGGAACGTTGCCGAGTCCCGGACAGGCATACCGGATGTCGTCGAGCCAGGGACAGTTGAACCGCTGGTTCGATGCGTGGTCTGCGGTGTCCCAGTGGACCACATCGCCGTCTTCGGTCAGGAGTGTGTAGTGGTCTGCCCCGCTCCCGCCAGTCATCGCCAGCCCAGTGACATACCGGACATTCGGGTCATTGATCAGCAGCATCGACCCCAGTTTGGAGTCCTGCAGTCGGTCGAGGGCACGTTCTTTTCGCTCGCGTCGCATCCGCTTGACGTCGATCCGTTCTTCCCAGTCGACGGCCATGGTGCCACGCGTTCCTTCCATGAAGTCGCGCTCGTACATCACATATGCGTACAGGCAGGTCCCTAATCAAACACTGGGTTCACTCTGGCCGAGACGAGACAGACGCGACTCTCACCGTACGCACGTCACACAGCGACGGCGGAACTGCTGTATCAGAGCGAGTCGAGCCCGTTCTCTTCCCGGAGAGTGTTGATGTAGGACCGGAACCCGGATTCGAGGTCGTACTCGACCTCGTAACCGAGGTCCTCCTGTGCGGCGGTCATATCGAGGTTCTGGGTCCAGGGGAGTTCGCCCTCATCAGAGACCGCAAGGTCGGCATCCGGGACGATTTCCCGGACAGCGTTGGCGGCTTCACGGATCGTCGCGAGGACGCCGCGGACGTTGTAGATGCGCTGGCTGAGGTCGTCTTCGTCGACAAACGTTGCCTTCCGGAACGCCTGTGCAATATCGCGTGCGTGTTGCCAGTCGATAACCTGGTCGCCGTACTCGACGCTGAACGGTTCGCCGAGTGCCGGCTTCTCGATGATGTTTGCGAGGAACGCCGACCCACCGGTTTCGCGGTAGGGGCCGTACGCGACTGTCGGACGGAGTCCAACGTGGTCAACACCGTAGTCCTCGTGGTAGACACGGGCCTGATGTTCGTTGTACTCCTTGGTCGCGCCGTAGAGCGTGTCAGGATAGACGAGTTCGCTCTCGTCGACGTACTCGGCGGCGTAGTTGTGTGGCGGCGCGTACACCGCCGCGCTGGAGGCCCAGGTGACACGCTCGATCTGGTCGTCGAGGGTGCGTGCGGCCTCGAAGACGTTGTTCGTCCCCCTGATGTTGACATCGAGGCCAGCCCGCGGGTTGTCCCGTGCTGTGTTCGTCAGCAGTGCCGCGAGGTGAACGATGTGTGTCGTCCCCGTCTCCTTGACGGCACGAATCACATCCGTCGCCTCGGAGACATCCCCACGCCGGATGGTCACATCGTTGGCGACACCCAGCTTCGAGAGGATGTGGTCGTCCGTCGAGAGGTCGTAGGCAACGACGTCGTGTCCGTGTTCGATGAGATCCTCGACGACGTACGAGCCGAGGAAGCCGGTTCCGCCAGTGACGAGTACCGTCGTATCTGTCATTGTTATATCAATGTGTGTTGCGTAGTTGATTTATATTCTTTGCTAAACCGTGTCTGGGAGCTCATTCGTGGAGCCCGCCCACTTCTTTGTAGAACGATGACTGGAGGGACTCGACCATCTCTTCGTCACGGTCGATGCGAACGTCGATAACGAAGGGGACATCGGCGCTGGTCCCTTCTTCGAGTGCAGTCGCAAGTTCAGCAGGCGTCACTGCCCGCGTCGCTTCGGCGCCGAACGCCTCGGCTGCTTTTACGAAGTCGGTGTCGTGGAACTCGACGCCAGCGATGTCGCCCTCCTCGTGTTGCATCTGACGAACCATCCCCAGGCTGGTGTCGTTGAGGACGACGAACGTGGGCGCGACGCCGTTCTCGACGGCTGTCTCCACGCTGGTCATCGTCATCGTGAAGCCACCGTCGCCGGCGACGGCGATGATATCTTTCTCCGTCGTAATAGCGGCTGACACCGCGGCCGGTGTTGCCCATCCCATCGCGCCGACGCCACCACTCCCGTAGTAGGTCCCGGTGCCCGGTGTCTGAAGGTAATTGAGTAACCAGAACCGGTTGTTCCCGGAGTCGGCGGTTACAATCGTTTCCGCATCGACGACAGCCTCGATTTCTTTGACTGCACGCTGTGGCTTGATCGGCGACGCATCCGACTCGCATTTGGGAGCATAGAATGACTCCTGCGCTGCGGCCGCACGGTCACGCGCCCAGTCGTTTCCAGCGCTCTCGGGGAGGTTCGCCGCCAGGTCATCGAGACTGTGTGCCGCATCACCGATGAGTGCCACATCTGCGGGGTAAACCCAGCCGGCGTTGCGTGTGTCGATATCTGCGTGGATGATGGTCTGTTCGTCGGGCCGGATGAACTCTGGGGACTGCCAGTTGGTGTCCATTGGGTTCATGCGACAGCCCACGACGAGGAGTACGTCCGCTTCACTGACGACCTGATTTGCACCCTCGTGGCCGAAGGAGCCGATAACACCCGCAGCCAACTCGTGGGTTTCTGGGAACGTCGACTTGCCGAGATAGGAGGTCGTGACGACGGCATCAGTCGCCTCCGCGACAGTTTCAAGCTGGTCGTAGGCGTCGGCGGCGTGAACCCCGTTGCCGGCGATGATAACCGGCCGGTCAGCCTCGCTCAACGCTGTAATCGCTGTTTTGACATCCTCGCGGGCCGGTCGCGATTCCCAGTTTTGTACCTGATCGTGGCCGTCCCAGACCGGCGGGATCGGATCTTCGGGCATCTCCTCGGTGACGGCGTCGCCATCAAGGATAATTGCCGTTGGCCCCGGCCGGCCAGCAGTCGCGTGTTTGAACGCGAGCTGGAGGCTGCGTACTGTCTCCGTTGGTGAGCGCGGGAACCAGTTTTCCTTGGTGTAAGCATCGAGCGCAGACGGAAGGTCCAATCCCCCGTAATCACCGCGAGCCTGCTGGTACGGCGCGAGCGTGGAATAGTCGCCACGCTCGCTGGCCTCGGTGATAACGACCATCGGTGACGAAGCGAGCTTGCCCTCCATCTGGCCGATTGCGCCGAGGCTGCCGATCCAGGGGCCTTGCCCCGCGAGGACCCCGGGGTTGCCGGTGAGTCGCCCGTGCATTTCGGCCATGACGCTGGCTTCGCGCTCATCGCGTGGTCGGACCATCTCGACATCAGCATCCGGGACGTGGTCAAGGATCTCGATGGCACGACCACCGGGATATCCGAAAACGTACTCGACGCCTTGTTCGTCCAGTTCTTCGACAAGGCGCTTTCCTGTTTCAGTCATGGGTAGTGGATTTGGGTGTCATTATCCATTGTCGCGTTACGTCCCACTGTGGGTAACTCCCAAGATATAGAGTTTGGGGTGCAACGTTGCAGTAGTCACGATTGAATAGGCGGATACTCGGGTCCTGTGAACCCAACGGCCCTACTGTGGCGTTCAAGTAAGTCGATTATGCCACAGTGCCTGTTTCCACTGCTTTCAATCGCTCTACTGTCCGTGTTCTGCAGTGTTCCACACGAGGAGCGTTCTAATAGTTGGGACAAAATATATTCCAGAATTGCAGCTGTAATTCTATATCACTATTACTACAACATTTTGTATAGATGCCCGTTATAACCGCTCTGGATGCCTTTTCGTCTTCTGGGCGGTCAGGCTACATCTCGTAAGTTCGGATACAGTCGATGGTGGATTACAGCGTTACTACTGTAACAGATATCGGTCGTGGGGTCGAAATAATGTTACAACCATATAGATGTAACAGCAGCTGTGCCCACAGAACAACCTTGTGGAATAACTACAGTTTTTTAGCAGATGCAGTTACGAATAGAGCCTATCTGTGGTAGAACTGTCCGTTCTTCAACACTGCAATTACAGTGAGGGTTTCGGGGGAGTCAATGGCAGGTGGCATTCCACGATCGAACTACGTAGGAACGGTCGAAGTGGACGTCGCCGGCCCGCCGTTCTAATAATTCGAACTCTCGGACGTTACAACTGGTTTATATATTAGCGGCATCTGAGTGGTCGCCTACATAGACGGGGGTGACAACGGAATTCCGGATCTGAGACTGTCTCCCGGTACGAGAATCATCCGCCTCACACCCGGTGTCGGCGGTCCAGCACTGGCGATCGATGTGACACTCGAATCAGCATCTGCGTCTCCGATAACCGTGCCGATGAGTGGCAGGAGTACGCTGTAGGGACCAGCGGGTACGGACGACGCCCTGTCCTCGGCGCCGTTCGTATGGTTCGAACGGGAATCGGCACTGGCGCGGCACGGACGCAACTGTGGAGAAAATACAGGCAGTTCAGATGCGAGTGGTCTGAACATCAGTGTGGTCGGTGTCCAATAGGGCTCGCCCGCGGTCAGCGACAGTACAGTGAGGTAAGCGCAGCAGCCGGAGTGTTTTCTGCATCCAACTCAGGCCCTCTCCGAGTTCGCTCCGTCGCTGCGTGGAACCGCTACGGTTCATAATAACGTTTATCACGAAAGATTGTGTCATGGGGAGTGTTGCGATGCACGATACAGTCAGCCGTCGAACTGTCATGAAGAGCATTGGTGCCGCAGGCGCTGTCGGACTTGCAGGCTGTTCGACAGACGGTGGTAGTAGTGGGAACACCATCAGCATGGGCATCCTAATGGGGGTAACGGGTGGGTTGTCCGAAGTGGGCCCCGCAATTCGGGATGCAGCAGAACTAGCTGTAAAACAGGTCCGAGACGCGGACAACGGGTTCTCAGTCGATACGCAGTTTGAGAATACGGAGACCAAACCGAGTCGGGGCGTGAGTGGTGCAGAAGCACTCGTGAATGGTGGCTATCCGATTATTTGCGGGGGACTAGCGTCATCAGTGACGCTGCAGGTCGCAGAGAACGTCGCAATTCCGAATCAGACGGTGATGTGCTCACCATCGGCGACGTCGCCGGATGTCTCCTCACTGGAGGATAACGACTTCGTGTACCGGACGCCGCCAACGGACAAGTTGCAGGGATCACTGCTGGCACAGATCGCGTCCGAACGGCTTGAGAAGGAGAGCGCAGCTATCCTCTTTCTCAACAACGCGTACGGGAACGGCCTATCAAACGGATTCACGAAGACATTTGAGGAGGAGTATGGCGGTGAGGTCCTGAATCAGGTCTCGTACTCGGCAGGTCGCTCTTCATACACGTCACAGTTGCAGAACACGCTTGACGGTGACCCAGAGACGCTCGTGATCATCGGCTACCCCGAGAGCGGGAACAAAATCTTCCGGAACTTCTACGAGAACTTCGACAGAGCGGATATGGATATTCTGGTCCCGGACGGACTCAGGGCCGATGACTTGCCCGGGAACGTGGGCCACGACATGACAAACGTCCGCGGGACCAACCCATCCTCAGCCGGACCGGGAATTGAGTACTTCAAATCTGCGTATCAAGACGAGTATGACTCTGCACCGGGGCCGTTCAATCAGCAGTCGTTCGATGCTGCGGCAGTCCTCATGCTGGCACGCGCGGCGGCCGGTGAAGACGACGGGACTGCAATCCGCGATCAGATGCGGGCGGTTACAGGCTCCGGTGGCGAAGCAGTCGGACCTGAAAATCTGGGCGAAGGCGTTTCGCTGGCGGCCGACGGGAACGAAATCAATTATCAGGGCGTCTCGGGCCCAGTTGAGTTTGACGACAATGGTGACCTGGCCAGCGCCGTGTACAATTACTTCAGGTATACAGAGAACGGCACGGAGAATATCGAGCAGGTGGAAGTGTAACGAGAACACTGCGGGCTTCCACACTCCGGATTACGATTACCCCGCATATACAGCAGACTGAATGGCTTTTGTGCCGTGGCCGTAACTCAGGGACCGTGCGCCATGTTGTCTGGCAGAGCTGGTGTTATACTCACTCACGCACAACCCAAAGACTATAATCAAATACTGTTATACTTATGAACTGATGTCTCAGTACGCAGCACGCGTCGAAGAGATGGATATCAGTGGCATCCGAGAAGTCTTCGAAGCGGCAGGCGAAGACGCAATAAATCTAGGTCTCGGTCAGCCTGATTTCCCAACTCCAGAACACGCTCGGGAGGCAGCGATGAGTGCGATTCAGGACGGGATGGGTGACTCATACACGTCCAACAAGGGGATTCCAGAACTCAGAGAGGCCATCAGTGACCGCTATGCTACCGACAACGGGCAGGACATACCAGCTGAAAATATCATTGCGACCGCCGGCGCAAGCGAGGCGATTCACGTCGCAATCGAAGCCCACGTCCAGCCAGGCGACGAAGTACTCTGCCCTGACCCCGGGTTTCTGGCCTATGAACAACTGGTGTTGCTCGCCGGCGGCGAACCAAAACGGGTCGAACTCAGGGACGACCTGACCCTTGACCCCGCTGCTGTCGAGAATGCTATCACAGATAACACGTCGCTGTTTATTGTTAACAGTCCTGCAAACCCCACCGGTGCAGTGCAATCGAAGCAAGATATGGCAGAGTTCGCGCGGATCGCGGATGAGCATGAAGTCATTTGCCTCTCCGATGAGGTCTACGAGAAGATCGTCTTCGATGGTGAACACCACTCACCGGCGGAATTCGCCAACTCTGATAGGGTCATTCAGGCCAGTGCGTGCTCGAAAACGTACTCGATGACAGGCTGGCGGCTCGGCTGGGTGGCGGCCAGTGCAGAGCGAATCGAACGGATGCTTCGGGTGCATCAGTACGTACAGGCGTGTGCCAGTGCCCCCTCACAGTACGCTGCTGAAGCGGCGCTCACCGGTCCACAGGAACCAGTGAGAGAGATGGTGTCAGCCTTCGAGGAGCGTCGGGACGTCCTTCTCGACGGGTTAGCGGATATCGGCCTTGACACGCCAGTGCCGAAGGGAGCGTTCTATGCGATGCCCCACGTCCCGGACGGATGGACCCAGAAGATGCTGGACAACGATGTTATCGTCGTCCCCGGCGAGGCGTTCGGGCCGAGTGGTAAAGGACAGGCGCGCATTTCGTATGCCACGAGTACGGCTGAGCTGAAAGAGGCGCTGGAAGTAATGCGAACGGTCACGAACTCTCTGTAGCGCACCAGCAAGGACTCGCGACTGACTGTTTCGTCCAGCGAGCGGTTTCATCTTCGTCATCCGATGAGTGGTGTCATATTTCTCGTCGCGGGCGCATGCGTACGGAACTGTGCACCGAATCTTGCATTCGACACCGACAGTTGCAAAACCAGTCTGATTTAGCCGTCACGTCTATCATTGTCAACAGATACCGTGTGTAAGACTAGCATGAAATAGGCGCATATCTTCGGTTTCGCGGTATCTATGACTATTTTACATCAAGATTTTTAAGACTGGGTACAGAGCACCAAAGTATGGCGGCACGAGACTACTACAGCCGTGGACAGAATCTGGTATACAACCGCCCAGTACTCGTTATATTCGCAGTTATCGGCGTGTTTCTCGTATTCGATATTCTTCGACAGGTAGGCACTGGAACAGTTGCCATCACAGACCTCATGAGTTATCTCTGGAACGGACTGGTGCTGGGCATGTCGCTTGGACTGGCCGGTGTCGGCCTCTCGATGACATACAGTATCCTCAATTTCGCGAACTTTGCCCACGGTGACTTGATTACGAGCGGTGCGTTCGCCGGATGGGCGACGGCGTTTCTGATTGCCGGGCTGGGAGAGTTCTCTGTCGAATCGCTCATTCTTATCGGCGGCCCAATCGCAGTCGGTTCGAATGAGCTTGGCATCAATGTTGTCAATACCCCGCTGGCGCTTCTGGCTGGCTTACTCGTCGCTGCGGTCCTGACAGCCGCCCTTTCGCTCTTGCTGGATCGAATCGTGTTCAGACCGATGCGCAGCGCTGACGGTGTGACCTTGATGATTGCCAGCGTCGGCGTCGCGCTGTTCCTCCGGAATTTCCTCACCTATTCGTTTCTGACTGACAGCCGTGGGCTGACAGGCGGCAACGTCCCCCAGTTTACTGTTGCGGGCGTCACGTTCGGGGGACACCAGATTACGCTGGTCGTCGTCGCCGCGCTCCTGATGCTTGGGACTCACATCCTGCTCCAGTACACCAAAATCGGCACCGCGATGCGTGCAATGGCTGCGAACAAGGATCTCGCAAAAGTCACGGGCATCCCAACGGAGCGCGTTGTCAAACTCACGTGGATTATCGGCGGCGGGCTTACCGGGTGTGCAGGCTTTCTTATCGCACTACAGCAGGGGACGCTCACAGTGACAATGGGGTGGGACCTGCTGTTACTGGTGTTCGCAGCGGTCATCCTCGGCGGTGTCGGTTCGATCTACGGCGCAATGGTCGGCGGTGTCATTCTCGGTCTCGCGAGTCGACTCGCGCTCGTCTGGATTCCAGCCAGCTTCCTTCTGGTTGCGGCGTTCGTTATCATGATCGTCATGCTGCTCGTGCGTCCATCGGGGCTGTTCAGTGGGAGGACGACGGCATGAGTACAGGCTCTCTTCAGGCGCGGGCTGAGGGTTGGCTTGGCAACAATGACGTCCGCTTGCTCATCGCTCTGGCACTCGCGATCGGGGGATTGTACGCGCTTTTCAGTGTCGTGCTTGGATTCCAGCTGAATGGCACAGTCAACACGCTCCGTCGTGTCGCGTTCCTCTCCGCGATTTATGCCATGTTAGCGCTTGCACTGAACCTCCAGTGGGGATACGCGGGTCTGTTCAACCTCGGTGCGGCCGGGTTCATGGCCATCGGTGTATACACGATGGGGATACTGACCGCTCCAGTGACGGCCAGTCCGCCCGGCTTCGGGCTGCCACTTCTGGTCGCGATTGTGGGTGCTATCCTCGTGACTGGAATCATTGGCGGCCTTGCAGCGTTGCCTGCGATCCGACTTCGTGCCGATTATCTTGCAATCGTCACTGTCGCGTTCTCGGAAATCGTCCGCCTCACACTCCGTGCGCCGGAGTTCGCGAACACTCGCATTGCCGGCGTTGCATTCGGAACGGGCGGTGCGACGGGGCTGTCGTTGCCATCGAACCCGATCCGGATTCTATTTTACACAGACCCGGCCACAACAGCCCCAGCGACAAATGCTCTAGGTGCGGCGATATTCAGCGCCGTGGAACCGCTGGGAATCGAGGAGACGCTGGTCATCGGCTGGGCGTACGTAATTGTGTTGTGTCTCTGTCTCGGCCTCCTGTACTGGTTGATGATCCGCATCGGGAAGTCACCCTTCGGACGGGTGCTCAAGAGTATTCGCGAGGACCAGCAAGTCACGCAGGCGCTGGGGAAAGATACGCGTCTGTTTAAGATCAAGACGTTCGCGCTTGGCTGTGCGCTCATGGGCCTGATTGCCATCTTCTGGCGTCTCTCCGGGGGCTATGCATCGCCACGGATGTTCAAGCCGATACAGACGTTCTACATCTTCATTGCGCTGTTTATCGGTGGAACTGGCTCGCCAACGGGGAGTATCGTTGGCGGTGCTCTGTTCGCGAGCCTGCTCTTCGAGGGCCCCTCGTTCATCCGCCGGGTGGTGGCGGAGTACCTCCAGCTCAGCAACGCTCCCGATACGCTTGTCAGTGCCCTCGCCGAGTTAGGAACTCTCGATGTCACGCCGCTGCTGGCGTACTCCGTGCAGGACGTGAGTATTTCGGCTCTCAGACTCATGCTGCTCGGTATCGTTCTGGTGTATCTCATGCAACGGCACCCGGATGGGCTGCTTGGCCATCGAAAAGCAATCGCATCGAGCGTTGCACTCTCACAGCAGGCGACTCGCGAGGACGATAATGAGTAAGAACGGACATTCAGCACGGAGCGATCAGACCCGGAACGGACAGCAAGAGCAGATACTCAAAGTGGAAAACCTGCGAAAGACATTTGGTGGTATTACCGCTGTCGCTGACGTCTCTTTCCACGTCGAAAAGGGGTCGATCACTGGTCTGATCGGTCCGAACGGTGCCGGCAAGTCGACGACATTCGACCTGATTACCGGTGTGCAACGCCCAGACGGGGGCGCAGTCGAGTTCAATGACACGGAGATAACGGGGTATCGGTCAGATCAGGTCGCAAATCAGGGCCTCGTCCGGACTTTCCAGATAGCACGAGAGCTATCAGAGATGACCGTGCTGGAAAACCTGATGCTGGCACCACAGAACCAGGCCGGCGAAGCAGTCTGGCGAGCGGTCCTCCCGCGAGCCAGAGCACAGGTCGTCGAACAGGAAGAAGAACTTCGAGAACAGGCCTGGGAGATGCTCGAACTGTTTGAGATTGAGCACGTCGCGCACGAATCCGCCGGGAATCTCTCAGGTGGCCAGCGGAAGCTGCTGGAGATGGCGCGCGTGCTCATGACCGATCCCGAGATGGTGCTGCTGGATGAACCGCTTGCGGGAGTCAACCCAACACTTGAGGAGAAACTCATTGACCGGCTGCATACGCTCAAAGAGCAGGGGTACACCTTCCTCTTCGTCGAACACGACATGGACGTTATTATGAATAACTGCGACACGGTCATCGTGATGCACCAGGGGAGTGTTCTTACAGAGGGGCAACCAGACGCAGTGAAAAACAACGAAAAAGTGCTTGATGCATATCTTGGAGAAGAGGTGAAAATATGAGTCTGCTGTCAGTACAGCAACTGGACGCCGGGTACGGTGACTTGCAGATTCTCACAGATGTCGACATGGAAGTCGGACAGGGTGAGTACATCACCATCGTCGGCCCGAACGGTGCAGGCAAGTCCACGGTGATGAAATCAGTGTTTGGACTGACGACGTACATGGGGGGTGAAATCATATTCGACGACAGAGATATCGCCGGCGAACAACCGGAAGATATCATCTCATATGGATTAAGCTTCGTTCCCCAGAGCAACAACGTGTTCGAGCCACTGACCGTCACAGAGAACCTCAAGATGGGCGCATACACGCTGGATCAGTTCCCTGAGGACCGGCTTCAGGCGGTTTATAACAGGTTCCCAATACTGGAAACGCGGTCGGAGCAGAAGGCTGGGACATTGTCTGGAGGGCAACAACAGATGCTGGCGATGGGCCGTGCGCTCATGCTCGATCCAGATCTGTTACTCCTTGACGAGCCCAGTGCTGGCCTTGCACCCGACCTCGTTGACGAGACGTTTGACCGCATTGACGAGATCAACGACGCCGGTACCGCCGTTCTCCTCGTCGAACAAAACGCAAAGGAGGCACTGCGGCGGTGTGACCGCGGTTATGTCCTTGTGCAGGGGCAGAACCGACACGAGGACAGCGGTGAGGCACTTCTCAACGACCAACAGGTGCGGGAGGACTTCCTCGGCGGGTAGCTCCTGTGCCCCAGCACTGGCTTGGTGACTATGCTCTGCCACGGCCATAAGATCGACACAAGACACTGTACTGGTTGCTGAGTCCGTCGTTGATTTCATAACCGGCGAATAGATTTCCACACTACAGACTTGGCTCCAGTGACGTTACAGATAATTGTACACATACAGTTCTTAGCAGCGGTTCGTGAAAGCCATCTGTTAGTGAGAATGTCTGAGTGGCGTCTGTATCAACACTTTCCCAAGACGTAGTGCATAGATATTCTAGTCAATTATGTGTTACTTCCTGTTGCATCTACGCTTCTTCGGGCCAGCAGCGGTCACCATTCGCACCGGACTAGCTACTGTGGCGTGTGAACGGGTGTCGCACAAACAATAAGTATCTACCATGTTAGACTTCATATATGCATCCGGGTTTGAACCCTATCGCCTGCCCTGCAGGTCAGCTGTCCCGGCAGTTAATGGATTGGGCACTGCCCTCTTCCACAGCTACATTTTTTACATTTTCGACATTTAAGCTGGCGTAGACTGCCAGTGCACAGGTGGGCCCTGTGCTCCGGTGGAAAACGCCAGCCTTGAACGCGCTCGAAGAGCCGTAACCAGCGGCTGTTCGGGTTATCAGGGTCTGTTGAGGGAGCGTCTGTTGAATACAAAACATTATCGAAAACAATGAACATGAAAAACGAAGCAGGAAGCACGGACTTGCCAGCGCCCGTTAGAGAAGACTCGGATCTGGTCCAGGTACTGGATGCCGAGGGCAACGTACTGCCACAGGCGTCTGTCCCGGACATTTCAGACAGGCAGTTACTTGAGATGTATGAGACAATCAAGCTTGCTCGGCACTTTGACCAGCGGGCCATCAGCTTCCAACGACAGGGGCGGCTCGCGACGTATGCACCAATGACCGGGCAAGAAGGATCCCAGGTCGCCACGAGCCTGGCACTTGCCGAGCAGGACTGGTTGTTCCCGACCTACAGAGAGCACGCGGCGAAGTACGCCCATGGGATGGATCTGGTATCCCTGTTCGAGCCACTGAGGGGCTATCGAGACGGATACGCGATCCCGGACGATGTCAACGTGATGCCGGAGTATATTCCGATTGCAACGCAGGTTCCACAGGCCATGGGAATGGCGTGGGGACACAAGCTACAGGGAAAGACCGAGACGGCCGTCCTGTGTCACCTCGGTGACGGTGCGACCTCCGAAGGAGATTTCCACGAAGGACTGAATTTCGCCGGGGTGTTCGACGTCCCTGCTGTATTCGTCTGCAACAACAACCAATGGGCGATATCGGTCCCCCGCGAGCGACAGACCGCGAGCGAAACCATCGCTGAAAAGGCACAGGCATATGGTATCGATGGCATCCGGGTTGACGGGCTGGACCCGCTGGCGGTCTACAAAGTCGCCAGCGAGGCACTGGAGAAAGCCCGGAACCCAGGCCCCGGAGAACTACGCCCAACGCTTATCGAGTCTGTGCAGTATCGCTTCGGTGCACACACGACCGCTGATGACCCGTCTGTCTACAGAGACGAATCGGAAGAAGAGGCCTGGCGAGACCGCGACCCCGTAGACCGCATTGAGGCGTATCTGTACAACGAGGGCATCCTCGACTCCGACCTCGAGAGTGAAATCCAGGACAGTGTCGAACAAGAAGTCAGCGAAGCGATAGAAACGGCGGAGCAGACAGAGGCGAGTCCGGACGACATCGTCGCGTATGTGTACGAGGACGTCCCTGCGAGACTCGAAGAACAGCGGGACGAATTGAACCGACTGCGCGAGAAATATGACGACGGCGCGTTCTCGGAGGTGCTGGAATGAGTTCGACAGCCAGCGCGCAGACGGGGCAAAAAGCACAGAGTCTCACCCTTGTGGAGGCGATACAGGACGGACTGTACACGGAAATGTCGCAAGACGACAGCGTCGTCGTTCTGGGCGAAGACGTCGGGAAGAACGGCGGTGTCTTCAGAGCAACTGACCAGCTATACGAAGAGTTCGGCGAAGACCGCGTCATCGACACGCCACTGGCCGAAGCCGGAATCATCGGGGCTTCGATTGGACTCGCACAGACCGGCATGAAGCCTGTTCCCGAGATGCAGTTCATGGGCTTCATGTATCCTGCCTTCGACCAGATTGTCAGTCACGCTGCACGCCTCCGGAGCCGTAGTCAGGGGCAGTATTCAGTGCCGATGGTGATACGGGCTCCATACGGCGGTGGGATCCGGGCCCCGGAACACCACTCCGAGTCAAAGGAAGCGTTCTTCGTGCACGAGCCCGGGCTCAAGGTCGTCTCACCGAGCACGCCCTACGATGCCAAGGGACTGCTAGCGGCGTCGATTCGTGACCCTGACCCAGTTATATTCCTCGAGCCGAAGTTGATCTACCGCGCCTTCCGTGAGGATGTCCCGACGAAACCATACCAAGTGTCGCTGAATGAGGCCGCTATCCGGCGTGAGGGGAGCGACATCTCAGTCTACACCTGGGGCGCAATGACTCGGCCGGCGCTGATCGCTGCGGAGAATCTTAGCCAGTCACACGGCATCGATGTCGAAGTCATCGACCTGCGAACCCTGTCTCCCCTCGATATAGAGACGATCACTGACTCGTTCAAAAAGACCGGAAGAGCTGCGATTGTCCACGAAGCACCGAAGACTGGCGGATTAGGGGCTGAAATCGCAACGACGATTCAGGAAGAAGCACTCGTGCATCAGGAAGCGCCAATTAAACGAATTGCTGGCTTCGATGCCCCCATGCCGCTCCATTCACTGGAGGATTACTACCTGCCACAGGCGGTCCGTATCCAGGACGGCATCCGCGAAACAGTCGATTTCTAACATGGTACGCGAATTCGAACTCCCCGATGTCGGAGAAGGCGTCGCCGAGGGCGAACTGCTTCGCTGGCGTGTTGAGCCGGGTGACGCAGTTTCCGAGGACCAGCCAGTCGCGGAAGTCGAGACCGACAAAGCCGTCGTTGACGTCCCATCCCCTGTCGACGGTGTTGTCGAAGAACTCCGTGCTGCAGAAGGTGAGATGGTCCCAGTCGGTGATGTGATTATCGTTTTCCGGGTCGACGGTGAAGACGGTCCGAAAGCAACTGAAACAGCGCCTGCAGACGACACCACTGCGGGCAGTGGCCAGCAAACCGAAGTTGGAGCCACAGCACAGCCAGCCGAAGAGACGCCGTCAGAACCAGCGATTACACAGCGCGTCCAGGTCCCCGCCCCGCCGTCTGTGCGGCGTCTCGCCCGCGAACTGGGCGTCGATATTTCCAGCGTTGCGGACTCGTCTTCGGGACGTATAACGGAGCCGGATGTCCGCGCGTACGCGAGTCCGGAATCTTCGACTCAGGAGCGTTCAAGCCAACAGACCACTGCTGCCGAGCAACGAACACAGCAGGCAGCCCCGGCGCAGTCTGTCAGTCCGGCACAGACGAGAGAAGTGGTAGACCGGGAGACGACGGTGGCCGTCCCGAAAACGAGACACATCGCAGCGGAGGAGGGAATTGATCTCGATACTGTCCCCACTGATGAACAAAAAGACGGAGAACCGTTTGTCACGCTCGAAGCGGTCCAAGAGTATGCCGAGGCACAGCAGCAGGCACAGCAGACGGATCGAGACGCGGTAGTTGAGAGGGCAGCGGCAGACGAGCCAGCGCGCCCCGAGTCTCGGAAGCCGTACAAGGGGATCAGGCAGACGATTGGAGCGGCGATGACATCGTCGAAATATACGGCCCCACACGTCACTCATCAGGATGAGGTTGATGTTACTGCGCTGGTCGATGCTCGTTCGACCCTCAGACAGGAGGCCGAGGCGCACGATATCCGACTGACGTATATGCCGTTCGTAATGAAAGCGTGTGCCGCGGCTCTACAAGAGAATCCGCAGGTAAATGTCTCTCTCGACGAAGCAAACGAAGAGATAGTCGAAAAGCAGTATTACAACATCGGTGTCGCAACGGCAACTGATGACGGGCTGCTGGTTCCCGTTGTCGAGAATGTTGATGCGAAAGGCCTGCTGGAGGTCGCATCGGAAACCAACGAAAAAACCCAGAAAGCGAGAGAACGCAGTCTTTCGCCGGAGGAAATGCGCGGCGGGACATTTACTATCTCGAACATCGGCGGGATTGGCGGGGAGTATGGAACACCAATCATCAACCAGCCGGAGAGCGCTATCCTGGCACTGGGTGAAATTAAAAAGAAGCCACGGGTCGTCGAAGTGGATGGTGAAGAGACGATAGAACCTCGTCACATCATGACAGTCTCGCTGTCGTTCGATCATCGAGTGCTTGATGGCGCAGACGCCGCACAATTTACAAACTCCATACAGAAGTACCTGCAAAATCCAAACCTGCTACTACTAGAATAATGGTTGTCGGAGATGTAACTACGTCGACTGACGTACTGGTTATTGGCGCGGGCCCCGGCGGATACGTCGCCGCGATTCGCGCTGCACAGCTTGCCCTTGATGTCACGCTTGTTGAAAAAGGAGAGTATGGGGGCGCCTGTCTCAATCGTGGCTGTATCCCCTCTAAGGCCCTGATACACGGTTCAAAACTGGCATCAGAGGCGGGCCAGGCGGAGGAACTGGGGATTTACGCAGACCCAACAGTTGCGCTCGACGAGATGATTAACTGGAAAGACGGCGTTGTCGACCAGTTAACGAGCGGTATCGAGCAACTGTGTACGGCAGCTGGCGTGAACCTGCTGAAAGGGACTGCCGAATTTGCCGACGAAAACAAGGTCAGAATCATCCATCAGGGTGAGGGCCAGGGGTCTGAATCGCTGAAATTCGAAAACTGTATCATCGCGACGGGGTCCAGACCGATTGAAATTCCAGGGTTCGGTTTTGAGGATGAGCGTATTGTTTCGTCAGATGGCGCGCTGAACTTCGACACAGTGCCCGACGAGCTCGTAATCGTTGGAGCCGGATACATCGGCATGGAGCTAGCGACTGTCTATAGCCGACTTGGAAGCGACGTCTCGGTCATTGAGATGCTAGAGCAGGCACTTCCCAGCTATGAGGAAGACATTGCCTCGATAGTCAGGAAGCGAGCAGAGCGTCTCGGTGTGGATTTCCATTTCGGGTACACCGCAGACAGCTGGGCAGCGTCGGATGGTAAGGCCGTCCTGACTGCTGTCCCTGCGGACGAGGCGGCGCATGATAGCGATATAGAACTCACCGCTGACAGAATACTCGTTGCTGTTGGCAGACGCCCGGTGACTGACACGCTCAACATCGACGACGCCGGCGTCGAGACCAATGCTCAGGGATTCATTCCAACAGATAGCACATGCCGGACGAACAAGGAGCACATTTTCGCGGTCGGTGACGTTGCTGGTGAGCCGATGCTCGCACACAAAGGATCGAAAGAAGGGGAGGTTGCAGCGGAGGTCATTGCTGGTGAACCCGCTGCGGTCGATTATCAGGCACTCCCGGCCGCCGTGTTTACCGACCCGGAAATCGGAACTGTCGGGCTGACAGAGAACGAAGCAGCGAACAAGGGTATGACACCTGTCACAGGCGAGTTCCAGTTCCAGGCGTCTGGACGAGCACTAACAGCAAACCAGGCAGAAGGCTTTGTCCGAATTATCGCCACAAAAGAAACCGAACGTGTGATCGGTGCACAGATTGTCGGTCCAGAGGCATCCGAGTTGATTGCAGAAATAGCAGCCATGATAGAGATGGGTGCAAAGCTTGAGGACATCGGCTCAACTGTTCACACACATCCAACATTAAGTGAAGCGATAATGGAAGCTGCACAGAATGCGAGAGGGAAGGCGATACACAGACGAAACTGACCAGGCCATATTGACACCTCAGTCACGGGATACACAACCAAACCGAGCGGATATCTACCCAGTCATCGGCTATCCGATACTGTTTGCCGGTTTGAAGACGCAGCTCCAGAACAAGTCGTTCTCTGACCGGGCTCTCCGCCTTGTGTGGGTCAGACAGACCGTAGTTTGATTCCAGAGTCGGACGTCCGAGACGATCCAGAGTCAGTCGTTTGCGACCGTCTGGGTTGCGCCAGCGTCACTGGCGCTCAGTTTGTTTTCCTCTTCTTCGGGTCTCGGTGCGTCTGTTGGGAGGTTTTCGTACAGAATTCCCTTGCTTGCGTTGTAGCATGTCATACGATGGCATGGATGACAGACGTATATAAATCCGTCCCTTATTCTGTACCACTGAATATTAACATTCCAGGAATGTTTATATATTGAACGATATCTCAGAACAGTATAATAGCGTATCTGTTTCGATTCGGCGAAGATATAGACACATTCGGACCATTTTCTGCGCTGAACACTTTGTCGTTGCATCGTGTGCCAGTCATTCCCATCATTTGCAGTTCTACAATCCTGAGTGTAATCCGAATATTTTGGATTATATACACTCTCGCTGTAGATTCATGACCGGGTCTGCTCCTCGCCGAAACAGGTATGTTAGATATCGGGGTACTGCGATGTCATGCATTCCTCTTCACAGAAGAAATGCTCTGTTATCCCCCCGTCTGAGTTACGTATCGTAACCCCGCTATACCTCATCTGTTCGCTGATCACCTGTCCACAGTAATCACAGCGGTAGTCCGGTGACCCACCGACCAAGATTCGAGTTGACTTGTTCTGGATATTCAGTTCAGTAGCGACTGCGTTGCTGCTGGCTTCCATAGCGCAACGAGCAGTTGTTAGTGATTGCTCCGCCTCAGCTTGTCCATTCATTGTTTGCCTTGGTTGGTTGTTGACAGCGATTGCACTCGTTCCATCTACTGTTACACACGACTCTGGAACCGCTACGGTCGTTTCACCGACGTTTTCCACCTGTGCCGGGTTACGCCCGGACTGTAGTGGTCTACGCAGGCTATCGGGTAGGCAGTGTAAAAAACGGATATCCGGTCGCTATAGCCACTGGTTCCGTCGTTTTCCGGGGCGCTTTTGCCGTCTGGGTACCCGGCTTCATACCTTCGTATACTAAACTATCGTATTTAATCATTTGGTTGGTCTGGTCAGTGTTTTCACTGAGATGGGGCCGTTCACTAGCTCGATTGAGTGCTGGGTGTGAACACCACTCACAAAATGGTTAAGTGTACATCCGTTAAAGATTACCTCATGAACCCGGGCGTCGACTGTATGGCTTGGAACGCAAGCCCGCTGTCCCGGCAGTTGATCAGTGCAGACCCTTCCACATCCGGTTTTACGTTTTTTACATTTTTCAAATTTTAAACTGACGTAGACCACCACAGTGCGGGCAAACGCCGGCACACAGGTGGAAAACGTCAGTCCTGGCTGGTCCCCAAAGCGCCAGCCGACGGTTTTCGGGTCGTGACGACCCACCTCACGAAGCGCTGCGACACCAACGACGAAATCATAATCAGCGACATCATGAACGCACAAAACACGCAGAAGTACTGTAGCCAACAATCAGCAGACATCGCAAACGCAGACCAAGCGCGGAGGGCGGTCCCTGAAAGCGTTGAGAGCCAATCTATCCGGGTCGTAGTTAGCTCGATTGCAACGCGACACTGCGACCACTGCGGAACGCCGATCGATGAAAACGTCCGGTATCGAAATGTCACGACCAGAGATAGTGCCGGCAACGTCACGGAATACGCGTTCTGCGGTGTCGATTGTAAGACGGCTCGGTTCCCGCGGCTCGGCTGAGCGCTGGCTGTCGTGGGGGAATGTCCGCGTACCGGACCGCTAGCTGGGCTACTAGCTTCTTTTTGACAATACGGACAGATACCTCATTTGGATTGACAGTCACAGCCATCCTGTTCCAGAAACGCGACAATATCGTAGCTACGGCCACAGTCCTCACACAGCACCTGTACTTCGTTGATGATGTTGAAATCGCCGACCGAGATGGCATCGTTTTTGTCCAGACTCTCGATAGTTTGTCTCGTGACAGCGGTGGTTCGGCCCCGGAGGCGCTGTATTGAGTCGATGGCGCTCTCTTTTCGTTCTGCGGGCGTCTGCTCAGGTCGGGCCGCGCCACGGTCGTTCTTGAGATAGCGATACACCGTCTGGTGGGAGATAAAATCAGCCATCACGGATTCGACATCGATCCCGCTCTGTTCAAGCCGAGAGCGTATGAGCGGGGCGTCCGCATCATCTTCGTGCAGTGACTGATAGACCTGCTGGATGTCG
Source organism: Haloarcula sp. R1-2 (assembly GCF_011627385.1). Taxonomy (NCBI): domain Archaea; kingdom Methanobacteriati; phylum Methanobacteriota; class Halobacteria; order Halobacteriales; family Haloarculaceae; genus Haloarcula; species Haloarcula sp. R1-2. The sequence goes on along the minus strand of NZ_JAANTG010000006.1, from coordinate 17,106 downwards.
CCACTCAATGTCGGAGCGTCACTCCCATCGATGGCGGACTCAAGCACCGACCGGTTGAAGTAGTCAGCAAGGTCGCGAGTACTTTCTTTCTCTCCGTCAGCACCAACCCACCGATTTTCGAGTTCTGCACCCATCCCGACAAGATCGTATTTTTGAATTACGGCATCGACCTTGCTCGTTCCCCCATCGGACTGTGAGTCGTCTGCGGTCATGATCCGATTTAAGAGCCCCATGGTTACTAAACACTCTCGCATATCGAGAGCCCTGCCGGGGCCTTCACACGCAGAGTTGTATCGGGCCTGTACGCTGGTATGCGTTGACCGATTCACAAACCGAACTACTCATCTGACGCAGATTCGGGCTCGCGAACCCACGTCACCGGGACCGGGGACTTTCGGACGAGTTTGGCGCTGACGCCTCCCATGACGTACCTGCTGAAATCAGTCTGCCCGTGTGTCCCCATAACCGCGAGATCGACTTCATTCTCGTCGATGTAGTCACAAATCACCTTCGAGGGGTCACCGTGCTCAATGACACTGGTGACCGTGTCAAGCGAGGTGTCGTCGATCTTCTCGGTCGCCCCGGCCATAATTTCGTTCGCTCGCTCAGTCAGCTCCCCCTCTTTCAGAACGGAGCGTGCATCCGGCCCGAGGCCACCAGTCTCGACAACGTGAAGCAAATGGAGTGTTGCGTCCGTCGCCCTCGCGACAGCAATCCCCTCTGTCAGTGCGAGATCTGCGCCACGGCTCCCATCCGTCGGGACGAGGACGTGCTGTGGCGGATACACGAGTGGCCGATCTCTGTCAGGGTTGACCGCAATGACAGGAACTTCCGCTGTGTTGATGACGCGTTCAGTGACGCTCCCGAGCAGGATTCGCTGGATCCCACGCTGTCCGTGTGTCGGCATAACGATGCAATCACTGTCGGACTGTTGGCTGTAGTCGGCGATCGTCTTGTGCGGGTCACCCTGAAGGACCGCAGAGACAACGGGAACGCCCTCATCTTTCGCATATTGTGTGGCTTCCGCCACGATGCGCTCTCCTTCTGTTTCGAGCACGTCGATGACCTCTCCACGAATCGTAGTGACGCTGTCTCGGCCAGTGTCGGCGACGTTGAGGATGTGCATCGTCGCCTCATGTTCGGATGCGATCTGTAGCGCGTATTCAAGGACCGATTCTGCGGCGTTGCTTCCGTCGGTCGGGAACAGGATGGTGTCGTACATACTGGTAGTCGCGTGTTTGCATGTCAGTCAGCTATCTGGGCAACGGCGGACGTAGCGCGGTACTCGAGGACGGGTCCCTGTTTGTTCCTCGTTGAGCGTGGCTTCTGTGTCGTTGCCTGCGTCTCAAACTGTTGGCCTCGGTGTCTTTTCAGATACATGGTACTTCAGAGACGCTGTTCGAAGAACTACACAGGGGTATCTAATAACATCTCGCCTGCTGCAGTCCTCTGTATCCGGATAGTGAACGGACAGCACCGCCGTTAGACGCCTCAATACGTTTAGCGCGGTAACAGTGTAGTGTTGGCACACATTTTTACCATAACCCCTCACGTGTTGGGATATGGCAGCAGTCCGACGACTGGTCATCGATGTACTGAAACCACACGACCCGCCGCTGCTGACGTTCACCAAGCAACTGGCCGAAATTGAAAGCGTCGAGGGCGTAACATCGTCTCTGATCGAACTAGATCAGGAAGTGCAAAACATCAAGCTCACCTTTGAAAGCGACGATCTGGACTTCGAGGCGATCGATGAAACGATCGAAAACCTCGGTGGGTCGGTACACTCTGTAGATCAGGTTGCCTGCGGTGACTCCGTTGTTACGGATCGACGGACGTTACAGGATGGCTGAGACGCCGTGGCGTCCATTCGACAACTCTTCAGGCGGCTTCTCGGGAAGGAAGATGTCCTTGCGATCTCTCGTCGGTACTTCATCTCGAACGGCTTCGACGGGACGCTCACGAGCATTGGTATCATCGTTGGTGCTGTCCTTTCCGGGGTCCCTGATGGGTACACTGTGATCAAAATCGGACTGGGCGCGGCAGTCGGTCTCGGGACCTCTGCGGTCTGGAGCGTCTGGGAAATCGAACGTGCCGAAACCCGGGCCGAAATCAGACGTATCGAACAAGCGATGCTCACGGACCTTGACGATACCCGCGTTCAGCGGAACCAGCGCGGTGTCCGCTTCGTCCACGCCACGATGAGCGGGCTGGGGCCACTTATCGGGGTTCTGATTCCGCTGACCCCGTTCCTCGTAGCGGGGACCGTCGTCACAATGGCAGAGGCGGCACTCATTGCGGTCGGCCTGGGTATCGGTGTGTTAGGTGTGTTCGGTGCCTACATGGGCTCTATTTCGGACCAGCGGTGGTACGTTGCTGCCGTTCGGATGGGACTTGCCGGATTGGTCGTTGCGATCCTCAACCTCTTTCTTCCAGGGTGAGTGGCCGCTCCTCTGTTTCCGGGCTGGAGCACAAATCCCAACTTGCTTTTCACTGGCCGCCATACCCGATAGTAGATGCGTGTTGGCTTGCGGCAGTTCAAACGGCCCTTGTGCTATGTGATGGCGCTCCTGTACGTCGTTGCTGGAATATTGCATTTCATCGTGCCGGAACTATACGTCCAGATCGTGCCACCGGTCTTGCCGGCGGCACTTGCGCTGGTGTATCTATCCGGCGTCGCCGAGGTCGCAGTCGGGCTCGGCCTGCTGGTACCGCGGACGCGATCGCACGCCGCCTGGGCGACGATCGCATTGCTCGTCGCGATCTTTCCCGCGAACGTCTACATGGCTGTCTCCATGGTCACCATTGAGGGGACGGGTGGCGGCGATCCATCTGCGCTGGTCCGCTGGGCACGGCTGCCAGTTCAGGGCGTGTTGATCCTCTGGGCGTACTGGTACACTGACTGAGTGGGGGAACTCCTCCGAGTGACCGGGCTCGGCCCCTCCTTCGACGGACCGGCCCTATTCCGCTTATCACAAGTCTCGAACGTCGAGCACATGGTATCGGGTTCGTTCAGGGACCGACGCCGGCGGCACGCATGTACTCGTCCAGTTTCTCCGCCAGCGCCCGTGCGAACGCTTCGTCGTTGATTGGGGCCTCCATTTCGAACAGTTCGACCGCCGGGTCGATGTGCTTGTGGATGGCGTCGAACAGCGCTGCATCCGCCTCGGGGTCGTAGAAGTCTTCACCCTCGACATCTAGCACCGAGACCCCGCCGAGCGGAAGTGCCACTGCCGCTGGGCCAGTCGCGGCATTCAGCTTTGTTGCGAGGATTTCGCCCAGCTCCGCACATTCCTCGGGCGTGGTTCGCATCAGCGTCACCTGCGGGTTGTGGACGTGGAACTGTCGCCCCTCGAACTCATCGGGGACCGAATCACGCGGGCCGAAGTTTACCATGTCGAGCGCCCCCGTCGAGACAACCTGCGGAACGCCCGTCTGGGCTGCGGCGTCCAGTCGCTCTGGCCCGGCGTTGAGCACACCGCCGACGAGTTCGTCCGCCCACTCCGTCGTCGTTATGTCGAGCACGCCGTCGATGATACCTTCCCGGATCAGCCGCTCCATCGCCTGCCCGCCAGTGCCGGTGGCGTGGAAGACGATGGTCTCGTATCCCCATTCTTCGAGGTGTTCTCTGGCCCGGTAATATCTAATCGGGCTGAGGACCAGACACGTAAACTGACCAGGTCTTTTTTAGGTAGACGTGGCAGACGTAGCATAATGGTCCGCAAAATTCTCTTTGCCGGCCTGATCGGATTCGTGTTTGTCTGCAAGATCGACGTGCTCAAAGCCATCATTCTGGCCGCTAACGACGAATCCCGAACTGTTGTGGACAAGCGGCAGAAGATGAGAACCGGGATGAAATGACACTTCTGTTCAAACCCCGCCACATTGCGGCGATTCGAGACGGCACGAAGACGGCGACCCGCCGTGACTGGGCTGACAACTACCCGCGACCGTCCGAGGGCGACATCCGAATGGCTGTGACAGAGATGTTCACCAGCGACGAAGCGTGTGACTGCTATCTTCGTATCACTAACCTGTATCAAGAACCGCTCGGCGAGATGAGCCACGAGGACGCTCGAAAGGAAGGTGGCTATGACATGGCCGAGTTCCGCAAGGCATGGACGCAGATCAACGGCGACTGGGACCCGGAACTTGTCGTTGACGTCGTTGAGTTCGAATACGTCGGCAGAGAGCGGCCGAGCAAGTCCGCAGCAAGTGGTGCCTGAACCTTTCCGGCAGTAGCAAACCGCCTGCTTTTGGTTTCAGACACTCTCTGGGCCCATATTTGTTCGAGAGAAAGTACGGACAGATTTGAGACTGAGGAACGCAACGTATCAACGTCGACTGCCGGTTGGAGGTGTCGTGGTCTGGAGCGCATCCACACCAGTTCTCATATCTCCTCCTATGACCAATACTTTCGAGAAAAGTACGCTATAACGTTCACCAGAGACAAGGTGTGTGCTTGGTTTGACTCAGAAGCGGTTCACCAGCCAATTAACGGTGGAACGTATTTTTGAGAAGGTACTTATGAAAACAAACACACACACACACACATCATCTCAGTGCTCCGAAGGAACCTTCTCATACTATGCGCCTCCACCTGTGGTTGTCTGGCAGGCTGTGCTTCGTCGCCGGGCAGTACAAGCACCCCTCTACGATGACTGGCGACCCTGAAGACTTTGACGAACAGTATCTTGAAATTCGTAATCGGGCCGAAAATAAAGAGAGTATCTCTCTCATCGTACAGGGGTCGGATTCAGTTATAACGCAGGGAGAATATGAGGTAGCGGCTGACCAAACAATATCTGTCCCACTCCAGATCACTGAGAAGGGCAATTACGAATTGACAGTTTCCCGTTCAGGGGGTATTGAGTCCGCAGGAACACCTACCTCTTCTTCCAGTTCCGTGACCATCTCCCGGGAAAGATCGTACTTCGTCTCGTCTGCGTCATCCTGATCCTCGTCGTCAGCTTTCTTGTACTGGCGAAACACGAGCGGATAGGACGTTTTGTCGTCGGTATAGAACGAGTAAACGAGATCCTGCCCCCAGACGGGTTCGCCTTCGGTGTGATCGTAGAACTTGCCAGCACCGGGAAGTTCCTTCCCGGTTCGCTGGAACACCGAATCGTCGATGACGATGTAGCCGTCCTGTGACCACCGCGTTTCACCGTGTTTTTGCAGCTCCTCTAACCGCTCATGGTTGAGCTGGTCTTCGTCCCAGTCATACTCGGTGGGGAACTTGTTGAGTGTTCGGTCACTCCCTGCCGGAAGGACCTCTCGTGCGATCCCAGTCACGGTCCTGCTGCGGGCTGCAGCAAGACCTGTCACGTACGTCTTGGCGTGACGTGTCTGGTGATACGACAACGAATCGAACTCGTCCAGTGGGTCAGTACACGAGAGGAAGTCCGTTATTGGCAGCATCGGCCGTTAGACGGCATACATCGTGCGCCGAATTAAACGTGCAGAGCCGAGCAGATAGTAGAACCAGTGGAATCACCGGGCAGCTCGAAGAGAGAATCTAGTCGTCAGGTACAACGGATATCGCGGCCGGTATCGTGTTGTGTCAAAAGCGACAATGGGGTGGACGAATCGCAAACTGCGGGCTGTCGGATGTGCACTTACCTGGAAGTGTGTTTCACCGCTACTGCGCGGTTAGGTAGAATATAAATAGCTATTACACTTACTTAATTGGTATGTTAGACGCGAGTTCGACTGATTCTGGGGTGGGCTGCTCGTATGAATGGTAGCGCACGCGGAGGCCTGTGCCCGGACCCTGACGACGACGAAGGGTTGATTGTGAGTGACTCTGATGGCATGATTGTCGACGTAACCGAACCCCTTCCCCGGGTGACCGGCTACTCGAAATCGGAGTTACTTGGGATGGAGACGGCTGCCCTGTTCTGGCTTCGAGACGGTGACAACCACAGCGGACATACCCGGGCTCCGGTATCTGAGACGGAGGGCCGCTCTCACGGACTTCTCGAGTGCGCAGATGGATCACGAATCACCGTCGAACAACGGAGCTACACGGTTCGCCCGGAGGCAGAAACACACGTCTGCACGACGGTGCTGTTTCCGGGTGACGGCGAGGCGGCGGCGTCAGCGACGAGCCGTGACGAGCCGCCGATGTCTACAGTGGACGCCCTCAGCCGACTACAACGAACGGCCATGGACGACGACAGCGTCGAAGACACTGTGGAGCGACTGCTCGCGCTGGGCTGTGAGTACCTCGGAGCGAGCGCCGGTGCGGTCGCACGTGTCGACGACGACACGTACGTTGTCGAGCACACCACCGGCGAGACTGACGTGTACGAGCAGGGACGGGCCGTGCCATTTGAAGAAACTATTATTGACGAGCACGTCACCGGGGGTGCATCTGAGCGGCGCGCGTTCACCGTCGCCAAGGGCCAGCGTGAGTCCCCCGATTCGGACGTGCGTGGAGCGACTATGTGTGTGCCCGTCATCGTCGGAGATGACAACTATGGCGTCGTCGAGTTCACCGGACCGGCCACACGCGAGCGGCCGTTCGGCCAGCGGGAACGGGAGTTCGTCGAACTCCTCGCGCAGTGGCTCGGAAACGAACTCGGGCGTCGTCGCCGAGTCGAGGACTTGGAGCGGTACGAAAGCATTGTCGAGGCTGTCGACGACCCCATGTACGCGCTCGACACCGACGGGTGCTTCACCTTCGTCAACGACGCCGCGAAACGCGAGTTCGGCTACGGCGAGGAGATCATCGGCGAACACGTTTCCATCGGGATGGAAGCAGCGGACATCGAACGGATTCAGGGACAGATCAAGAAACTGCTTGGCACGGATGAGCGGTCGGCCACTGCCGAGTTCGAACTGCAGGTAGAAGACGGAGAGCGCCGTATCGTGGAGAACCGCCTCGCCCTGATCGGGGACGACGAGTTCCGCGGGACTGCAGGGGTCCTCCGGGATGTCACTGCTCGACAGGAGCGCAAGCGCGAACTCGAACAGTACGAGACGGTCGCGCAAACTGCTTCGGACGTAATCATCACAATCGACACGGACAGCGTCGTCCAGAACGTGAACCCCGCCGTGTCGGCCGTCTTCGGGTACGAACCCGAAGAACTGATTGGTCAGCCGATGACAGCCCTGATTCCCGAGCGGTTACGGGCCGGCCACGCCGCCGGCATCAGTCGCTATCTCAGTACCGGCGAGCGGGCGCTGGACTGGGAGTACATCGAAATTCCTGGCTGCCGCGCCGACGGGACGGAAGTCCCCCTCGGTGTCTCCTTCAGCGAATACGAGTTCCAGGGCGAGCAGTACTTCACCGGTATCATCAGGGACATCAGCGAGCGAAAGGAGAGCGAGCGCGAACTCGAATCATTCCAGCGGGCGATCGAGGAGGCGGCCGACGGCGTGGCGATTCTGGCGGACGGCGAGTACGAGTACGTCGACCAGACCCACGTCGACATGTACGGCTTCGACGAAAAAGACCAGTTGCTCGGCGAGTCGTGGCGGAAACTGTACGACGACGAGGAGACGGCCCGCCTCGAAGCGGAGGCCTTCCCGGCGCTCGAAGCCGACGGCCACTGGCAGGGAATGGTAACTGGAACACGGCCGGACGAGTCGACGTTCCCGGCCGAACTATCTCTGACCATCATCGACGATGGCAGGCTCGTCTGTACGGTCCGTGACGAGACTGAGCGCAAGGCTCGGGAACGCGAACTCGCATTGAAAAACCGAGCGATGGACGAGGCTACCGTCGGCATCCAGATCACCGACCCGACACAGGCAGACAACCCGCTGGTCTACGTCAACGACGGCTTTGAGCGGATGACCGGCTACACTGCTGAGGACGCCCTCGGTCGGAATCCACGATTCCTCCAGGGTGCGGACACCGACCCCGAGCAGGTGGCACGACTCCGGGAGGCAATCGATGCAGACGAGCCGGTCTCGGTCGAACTGAAGAACTACCGCAAGGACGGGACGCCATACTGGGCACGGCTCTCTATTACGCCGGTGACTGGCGAGAACGGAACGGTGACGAACTACGTCGGCATTCAACAGGATGTCACCGAGCGGAGAGAGCGAAAACGGCAGGCAGATGCGCGGGTCGACTTCCTCGAACGCATGTACGAAGTGACGACTGATCCGGAGACGGGATTCGAAGAGAAGATTTCCGGTCTGTTGGAAGCAGGGTGTGAGCATCTGGACCTTTCGTACGGGTACTTGAGCCGCATCGACATGGACGACGACCCAACCCCCGGAATCCATGTTATCAGCGCAGTCGGCTCTCACGAACGCATCCAGCCGGGCGAATCGGGGCTGCTCTCGGAGTCGTACTGTCATCGGACAATCGACCATGAGGGTGCGCTGGCACTCACAGACGCTGCCGAGAGCGAGTTGATAAGCGACGTAGCGTACGAGACCTTCGGACTCGATACGTATATCGGGGGGAACGTCGTTGCCGGCGACGAACTGTACGGGACATTATGTTTCGCCTCGAACGAGTCACGAGACGCTTTGTTCGGGCAGTTTGAGCGCTCGCTCGTCAGTCTGCTCGGCCGATGGGTGGGCTACGAAATCGAGCAGCGTGACGCTCGCGAGAAACTGCGTCAACAGCAGGAGCGACTCGAACTGACGCTGTCGGGAACGAACACCGGAATCACGGAGTGGAACTTGGAGACGGACGCGTTGAACTCGGACGATACCTTCATCGACCTTGTCGGCCAAGACGTAGACACTGCCGAGGAGTATTTCGAGTGCGTCATCCACCCTGACGACAGAAAACACGTCCGGGAGACGCTGGAAGCGAACCTTGCTGCGAGAGCGCCGACCAAAATCGAGTACCGCGTACAAACCGACGACGACGACACGCGATGGCTGCAGAGCCGGGCGGTCCCGACCTACGACGACGACGACGGGAATCAGGAGAGCGTGCTCGCTATCGTAACGGACATTTCGACGCGAAAAGCCAAAGAATGCGAGCGGCAACGCAACGAGCGACGGTTCAAGTCGTTGTTCGCGGACCCAGGGATGCTCGTCGGGTTGCTCGACACCGACGGCACGCTCTTGGAGATAAACGAGACGGCACTGGAGTACGTCGAGCAGACGGCAGCGGAACTGGCGGGCCAACCGTTCCCGGAGACCCCGTGGTGGAGCCACTCCGAAGCGCTGCAGCAAGACCTCCGCGAGTGGATTCGGCGCGCCGCCGACGGGGAGTACGTCGAGTACAGTGCGATTCACCCCGGACCCGATGGGGACCGAAGCCACATCGAGGGAGTAATCCGTCCAGTGACCGATACCGACGGGACAGTCACGTCACTGCTCATCTCCGGACGGGACGTGACAGAGCGCGAGCGACAGCGGAGCGAACTCCGGGACCGACAGCGAAAGCTCGACCTCGTCTTATCGAACACCGACACGACGTTTGCCGAATTTGATTTCGCCGCCGGGTCAGTCCAGTGGGACGAGGCGATGGGCAGCAGCGAGTTCGGCTCGCCGGAGACGCTCGACGAGTTTTTCGAAACGATTCACCCTGATGACCGCGAGCGCATCCGTTCCGAAATCGAGACCGCTGGAGACAGCGGCGAACCGAACAGCGTCGAATTCCGCTTCGTCGAACCGGACGGCACGGTCGTATGGGTCGTTGGACAGGCTGTACCGGTCACGGACGACGAAGGTAACCTGACAGAGAGAGTCGTGGGAATCGCGACGGACATCACCGACCTCAAGCAGCGTGAGCAAGCACTCGAAGACAGCCGGCAACGGTACCAGACGCTCCTGCAGGCCGCCCCGGACCCGATATTCGTCGCGGACGCCGAGACCGGCGAGATAGTCGAAGCGAATGCGGCCGCCGAGGAGCTACGGGGACAGCCACGGGACGACATCATCGGACGACACCAGACCGAGCTCCATCCCGAAGAGGCCGGGGGCCTGTACGAGGACGTCTTCGAGCAAGCCTTCGACGATGCGTCGACAATCACGGAACTCCCAGACGGGACCCAACCGGAGTTAGCTACTCCCGACGGCGAGACCGTTCCCATCGAAATCAGCGCCGCCGCCGTCTCACTTCCCGACGGCCCCGTTCTGTTCGGTGTGTTCCGCGACGTGTCCGACCGGGAAGAGCGAAAACGCGAACTCGAACTGAAAGAGCGAGCGATGGACGAGGCGAACGTCGGAATCACCATCAGCGACCCCGACCGGGAGGGCAACCCGTTGGTGTATGTAAACGACGGGTTCGTCGACCAGACCGGCTACTCCCGCGAAGAAGCACTCGGACGGAACTGTCGGTTCCTGCAACGCGACGACAGGGATCAGTCGGCACTCGATGAGCTTCGGAAGGCGATTGCCAGCGAGGAGCCATCCATCGTCGAGCTACGGAACTATCGGAAGGACGGCGAGCAGTTCTGGAACCGCCTCTCTGTGACCCCCATCTACGACGATGTCGGCACGCTGGCGAACTACATCGGCATCCAGCAGGACGTGTCCGACGAGAAGACCAGAGAGCAACGGATACGAGCGCTCCACGGAACGACGAGGGAACTCCTCGAAGCCGACGACAAGGACGAGGCAGTGGCGAAGGCGCTCGACACTCTGTCGGAGGAGCTCGACTTCCAACTCGCTGGCGTCTACCTGCGCGAAGGGGACGAACTCGTCCACGCAGGGACAGTCGGTGCGACTCCGGACGCAACGCCTAATCGAATCGAACGCGGACGAACGCCTCTGTGGGACGCTATAGAGAGCGGCGAATCAATGATGATTGAGGACTACGGGTCACTTTGGGGCGATATCGAGCGCGGGGATGTGTCCAAGGGCCTGTACATCCCGGTCGGTGAGCAGGGTGTCTTCGTCGTTGGAGCCGCCGATAGTACCCGCCTCGACGAGAGCGAACAGCGACTCGTCGAGGTCTTGGCCGGGAACTTCGCGTCGGTACTCGACACGCTCGTCCGCCAGGACGAACTGTTCGAGGAACGTGAACGGTTCCAGTTGCTGACCGAGAGCATCGAGGAGTACGCGTTCCTCGTCGTCGACGACGACGGGACGATACAGACCTGGAACAGCGGCGCGGAGACGCTGTTCGGGTACGACGCCGACACTGCTGTCGGCATGTCGATGGGGCAGCTCCATCGCGAATCGGACCGCGAGTCGGGGGTTCCCGATCGTCTGCTCCAACAAGCCCGAATCGGCAGCGAGAGCAGCCACGAAGGCTGGCGGGTCCGCGCTGACGGGTCGGAGTTCTACGCCGATGTCCGGTACGCGAAACTCGAGACTGACGACGGCGAGTCCCGCGGCTACGCGAAAATCGTCCGCGATATGACCGACGAGCGGCGTCAGCGACGCCGGACCGAGCGGTTCGTCGAGGAGTCAGAGGACGTGGTGACAGTCGTCGACCCGGACGGCACCGTCACCTACGCCAGCGGGTCCGCAAAGGGGGTGTTCGGTTACGAGCCCGATTCGCTCGCCGGAGAGAATATCTTCGACTATCTCCACCCGGACGGGCGTGAGCACGCGATGGAGACGTTCTTTAGCTGTGTCGAAAATTCTGAGAGCACCACAGCGGAGTGTCGGCTCCGGGCACCAGATGGCGGCTGGTTCAATGTCGAAGGGCGATGCCGGAACATGCTCGACGACGACGCCATCGATGGCATTCTCGTCTATCTCCGCAACGTGACAGAACAGAGAGAACGCGCCCGGCGATTCGAGGGCATCTTCAATCAGACCTACCAGTTTACCGGACTGTTGAACCCGGACGGGACAGTCATCGAGGCCAACGACGCCGCACTGGACTTCGGCGGGCTGGACCGAGACGAGATAGTCGGGAAACACTTCGCCGACATTCCGTGGTGGAGTCACTCCGACACCGAACGAGACAATGTCCGAGACGCCCTAGAGCGGGCCGCAAGCGGTGAGTTCGTCCGGTACGAAACAGAGGTGCGCGGCGTCGACGGACTCGGGACAATCGATTTCTCGGTGAAACCCGTCACCGACCAGGATGAGAACGTCACGCTGCTGGTCGTCGAAGGACGCGATATCACGGCCCGCCAGCAGCGACGCCAGCACCTGCAGGTCATGCAGCGCGTGTTCCGGCACAACATCCGAAACGACCTGACGGTACTCCGTGGCCGGACAGAGGCACTCGCCGACGAGTCGGACCCAGACAAGCGCGCTCAGATGGTGGCGACAGTCGAGAAAACCCTCGACAAGTGGGAACGGATGACGACTCGGATGAAACAGGTCCGTGAGGTCCTCGACTCCCGGCAGCATCACGAAACTGCCACCGAGGTGCCGGTACTCGTCGAACGCGCAATCACCGAAACGACTGCCATGTACCCCGACGCGGCAATCGAGACGGCCCTCGACGGCGTCGACTCGGTCACTGCTCCAGCGGTTCTCAGCGAGGCCGTCACTGAACTTCTCAAAAACGCCGTCGAAGTGAGCGCTCCCGAAAGCGTGGAACTTGGCTGCACTCGACCGAACGAGGACTGGCTCGAGCTAACCATTACCGACTGCGGGCCGGGAATGCCGGAGACGGAAATCGACGTCATCGAGACCGGCGAAGAGACGCCGTTGACTCACGGCCAGGGGCTCGGTCTCTGGATGGTCAGAATGGTTATCAAACAGGTCGGTGGCGAGGTATCGGCCGACGTCACGGACAACGGGACGACCGTTCGGCTCCGGATTCCGCTCTGAGCGCACGCGAAGCGACAACCTTCGCTCGAAAGCCGACTCTCATACGGTCTATTGTAGATTACGTCGGACCCTGGGGTTGGCGGCTGCCACAATAATCCGTATCAGGCCCGCTGTAACGTCACGCTGAACACGCTGCCCTCGAGTTCCGGTTCGTCGAGCCACACCCCGCGGTCCTCGACGGTGACCTCGCCCTCGTATATGTTTACGAGCGTGTTCACGAGGTAGAGCCCGATACCGGACCCGTGGCTCTTTGCCCCCATCTCGCCGCGACCGAATATCTCCGCCTTCTGACTGTCGGGCACGCCCGGACCGTTGTCGGCGACGTGAACGGTGACAGTCTCGGTCGCTGCCTCAACGTCGACCGCATGGCGGCCTACCGTGACCAGACACTCGTCTTCCTGCTCGCCTACTCCGGTGCTCGCAGCGCGGAACTCGTCGCTGTTTCTGATGATGAGGAACGAAACGGCCTGCGGTGGCGACACGTCAACCTCGAAGCCGGTACAATGCAGGTGTTCGTCAAGAACCGTACCCGCGAGTCTGCGCCGATCCTCGACGATGCACTTCGCCCGCTTCGGCGCTGGAAGCAACTTCGAGAGCCTGACGAGAACGAGGCCGTCTTCCCCAGACTCGACAACGCGGCAAAGGCACTGGATCCGTCGCCGTCGATCACCACGCAGTCGGCCCGGAACATCTTGGCAGACCTGTGTGAGTGGTCTGAGTACGAGTTCGAAGACCCGCTGAAACCCCACGGTGCTCGCCGCGGCCTTGGCGAGAAATCTATCGCGAGAACCCGCAGCTGGCACAGGACGTGCTCCGGCACAAATCCATCGAGACAACCCACGAAGGCTACGCTCAGGAGGCTGCGAAACGGACTTGTGACGAGGCGAACGACATCATCTCTGGTAAGGAGACTAACTGACGCGGACTATGCTGGTATACATCAGTTCAAAAAGTAGTTTATTTCATGACTTTTGGAAGGAACCATCCACTCAGTAAGTGTGCAAATGTATCGAAGATATATTGTTCACTGGTATTACTACTCTCTACAACGGCTATGCAACGCCTCTATATCTATAACGCCGCACTCGCGATAGTCGGAGCCTCACTGGGAGGCCCAGCAGTGCGCTCAATTATTGCTGGAGACTGGGGTATCTCAATATTGCTTATGACTATTGGTGGGTGCGGACTGGTTCTTGGCGCTGTGTATCAGTCGCTTCAAACCGACCCTGATGATTTTAATCTTTCTACCAGTATGCTGGTTCTAAATATCGGTGCTGCCTGTCTGGCTCTTTTCGGAACGCTTCTCTTTGCAGCTTCCAGTTAGTAACCTCACTGGACACAGAAGCGCATGAAGTGGTGTTTGATGCCCGACACCGATCTGATGAAGCACACCACCGTCTCTTTCGGTTTCAACATAGAGGTCACCGACTCCTCCTGCAGGTACGTTCGTCTTCTCTATTTGGACACCACACTCCGGACAATGACGTCCAGTTATTGGTTCTCCGTTCGCTTGTGTTTCCGATGGCTAAAGAACTCAGATCACAGTTTTCTGCCAAAAATACCAATTCCAACACACGTATTTGCTGGCTACTCAATTGCATCTCGCTCGGCCATACCGACTCCGAACCCCGCTTTGGATTCCGCTCTGGGATCGGTAAATGGAAACATCGTTGATTCAGCGATACAGACACACACCTGAATGTCTCCAACGACCCTCCAACGCTCTATGGACCGAGAGTGGTCCACACTGATGTTTGTCATCGTGTCGAATACGCTCCCGGCCGCGGGGGTCGTCTTTTTTCGATGGCGTGCGTCTGAGATATTGGTTCTATACTGGATTGAGGTCGTCGTGATGGTCGCGGCTTACAGCGTGGCGGCACTATTCGCGAAACAACCAATCGTACTGGAGGACCGGGACTTCTACATTGTTGGATACGGGAAACGCGAAGAGCTTAACGAGGACCGTTGGAGTGGCGACCCCGAACCGGTTAACAGGATCAAGAGTTTCCTTCCGGACGTAGTCAGGTCACGCCTGCCACCGATATATCGACGGAATTTCCGCGTCGTCGGACGGTCGCTGACCATCATGCTGTTTCTCGCCGTGCTATGGGCGTATCTGGGCGACATTGTCTCGAACCCAGTGGCTGCCCTTGGTTCACCGGCAGTCATCCTCGGATCACTGGCAGTTTGTACGTCGCAATTGGTTGAGCTCCGACGGGAATACTTCGTCCCGAATACGTACGAAGACTGGTCAGCGTATATGACGGTAGAGGCCGCACAGCGAGTCGTTGCTTTTTATATTATGCTCGGCGTGGCTGTGGTTCCTATGACTATTATCAGCCTGCTGGTATTCGGACTGCTGCTGGATCTGGTTTCGGGTGGGTTTGTCACTTCTGCCTCAATCAGTGGATCGGCCGGAATCGATCTATCAATCCTCGCTCCCGTCGTCATTTTTTCAGCGGGGAAGGCCGTAGTTGACTGGTCACGCCGGACCGTCGGAATAAGAACGGATACAGACGGCCTTGTAGGCTGGTTTACCCCGGAGAACCCACACCTGCGTGAGTGGGAACAGGAACGTCGATGAACCCTTTGCTGGATTTCGACTTGTCGTGGGAAATATGAGGAGAGGGTATGGAGCGTGTGCTGAGCTTTTTCCATTATCCCACGCCCGACGGAAATGAAAAAGTGACCTGAAACGTTTGGTACTGGTATCCCGCCAGTATGAATCTCTCCGTTCAAGACGATACCCTCCGAACATTCGTCGGCGCAGCAGGCGTGTTTACAGCCCTCGTGGTATTCACCGAGAACACAATCAGATCGTTAGCACCTGTTTTGATCCTCTCAGCAGGAATGCTAGCGTACAGCGTTGTGGACGAGACGTACGGTCTCCCGAACGGGATGAACGGGCTGGTATACGGTATAGGGCTGGTTGCTGCAGGGGTGTTCTTGACCCTCAATTACACGACTTGGATTGGAGGTGTGGTGACACTCGTCGGTCTCTGGTTTGTGCTTGACGGCGCGACCACGATTCGATATGGCTCCGCCCGGACACCACACGAGTTCGTTTCGGGACCGGAATCCGAGGCGATGCTCCGGATGCAGATTCTGAACACAGTGCACCGGACCCTTCGTGAAAGCAACCAGCCGCACACCCCTGCGGAACTTGCCGAAGTTTGCGACCTGACTGAGTCACGGGTCAGATCAGCCCTCGAGTACTTAGAACAGCGAGATCAGGTTACCAAGACAGAGGAAGAATACCGAGCAGTACCGCAGAATTGGGGTCGGCTGACACCTCTTGTAAGGTTCGTCGCTTGGTTACCACGCCGAATACTTCGTCCGTTTCTTCAGGTCAGCAATAATCGATAGGTAAGATCCAACACGTAAGCTGCACTTGGCGGAACGATGTCGACTGCTCTCTGCGGGAAGGTCCCGTAGAAGCCCTCCCTCGTCAGGCAGAATCGGTTTGTATAGCGACTGTACTGACCGGGCGGCGACTTGTGTAAGAAGGCGTTACTGTTGGTGTCGGTTTATTTCAGAGTTGGATGGGTGACTACAGCGTGTCATATAATACGTCTCACGCCCTCTACCTGTCGGTTATACAGCCCCAACCTCGCGCTTAAGTCCGTGGTTTCGCCATCAACTAGTTCTGTTCAACACAGAAGATGTGAACTATATATGTTGAGAACTATTGTATGACAGGCTCTGGGTGACTATACTGTTCGGTAGATTCGCTTACTGATCTTGAACTGCGCACTATTTTCTGTCTGGTATTGGTACGGCGGGATGATGGAGCCGCTTGAGATCGGATTACGGATTCTCGGTGGTATTATTCTCATCGGGGTGAACGCGTATTTCGTCGCGATCGAGTTCGCGCTGACCCGTGTCAGACAGTATTCCAAATCGGAATTCGATACGCCTGGGCTTGAGCTCGCTTGGGAAATGACCACTGATCTGGAATTTTACTTAACCACTTGCCAGGTCTGGATCTCCGCAACGAGTATCGCACTAGGGATTATTGCCGAACCTGGACTAGCGGCTCTGATTGAACCGGTGTTTGAGAACACCACGTTCGCATCGGTTGGGGCTGGCTCGTTACTCGGCTTTCTTATTATCAATTTGGTCCACCTGACACACGGAGAACAGACGCCTACCTACCTTGGTGTCGAACGCTCCAAACAGGTCGCCCGGTATGGATCACGGCCGCTGTACTGGTTTGCCAAGATACTCGCTCCAGCTATCTGGGTCGGTGATTCGGTTGCAAAGGGAACACTGGGCCTGTTCGGCATCGAGATGACTCAGGCATGGACAGAAACCGAGAAAGAAGTCATCGAAACTCGTGCCGACCTTCGGAACCGACTTGGATCGGTACTCGAAGAGGGTGAATTGCCTGCGGAGCGCCGTGAAGAGATCATGAACGCGTTGACGATTGGTGAACAGTCGGTGAGA
>NZ_JAANTG010000005.1:0-192107 GCF_011627385.1 Haloarcula sp. R1-2 | reverse complement strand
TCATCCGTAGACTCTGCGAGGAGTCGATCGAGATCGTCCTCACTGAGGTGACGGACGATCTCTTTGCGGCGATCTCCAGACATATCCACACATCAAACTCTACCTTCATAACTTCCACTAGGCACTATAGTCGCGCTCGCGGCCTTTCTTCCCAGCAGAGACGTACACTTCGTCGATTTCGACCGGGCCGACGAGATTGAGGGAAGGCGCATCGAGCGCTCTGGCAAAGCGCTCGATGCGCCGGTGCATCGTTTTGTGTGTCACCTCGATTTCGCACTGTAGTTGCCGGAGACTCGTGTTAAACCGGAGAAACGCGTAAATTGAGAACAGCTACCGTCGGAGCGCAATCTTTGAATGAGCGAAGATTGTGCCGGTCTTATCGTTGAACGTGCGGTCGCAATTCTTACAGAGATACCGTTGAAACTCTCTGTAGCTGCCGTTGCTGACCGTCCGGTCAGAACGGCAGCGAGGACAGGTAACACCGTCACGCCAGCGAGCCTGCTCCAACAGGTCTGCTGCGACCGATTCCAACCTAAACACATCGAGCGGAATCATTCGTGTCGGGCACCGCTGGCGCGGTGCCCTTGTCCTCTTCGACTCCGCAGCTACCGCTCTCCAGTATCAACAATCTCTTACACAAGAGCGGCAGAGTAATAGTCGTTCCTACTCCACTGCATTCGTACTTTGTGTCTCTCTGATGAGTAGAGGATACGGAGACAGTGTCTCAAAGGTTTCCGAGATGGCTTCGAGCACAACCTCTCGAATGTGGCTCCAGTTGTAGCTCAGAGATTCATTTCACCGTTTAGTATATCGGTTTCAAGCTAATCAGGAGGCTGCCAGTGACTGCCTACGGAATCACGACATCTTTCATCCGTCCCTCACAGCGGCGACACGTGAGTTCCCTGCTCGGTGCCGTTGTCCGATAGCCACAGTTGGTACATTTGAACTCTTTCTGCTCTTTCGCAAGTGGGTCTCGCCGGCTCATATGGCCTATTTAGTATTCCTATAGTAATAATTCTTTTCGGCCATCATATCCTCCACCCAATTACACTATGAGCACATCTCTCCGGTAGTAAGAGAGTATATACAATGGGTTATTATAGTGAAATGTGGCGTATAGAATAACCTATAGCGGGGGTAGTTGAACCCCACCTGAGAGACTATCACCTATTGGCGTTTGCTCACGTTATTCTAGCCGTTGAATCCTCGCGAGAAACACATCCAATTCAACAAAACCGACCAACAACTGCGACACCATACCCGAATCAGAATGGGTGCGACAAGTGCTCTGCAGGGATGGAGTTTCGCACGGTTACGAGTGGATCGACGACTTGGCTTATTTCGAGTCCGCCAACAAGACTGGAAAACAGGTATGCCTCTGTCTTCGACATGTCGTGGTCGGCTTGCAAGAGGTCAAGGATATCACGGTTAGCCAATTTGACTGCCTCTTCCATCGTGTCGGCGCTGGCGATTGACTTGATATTCTCACCCGTATCTACAATGGGACGGTCGAGTCCAACACCGGGGTCCGAAATCACTGAAACCGTGACATCGATTTCGGTCCCGATTTCGGCACCTGTCCCGCACATCTCTCCGTCGGCCATAGCGGCCTTGGAGTCGCCCATCGCCAACATTGCCCCGTCCTGAAATACGGGGAAGTAAGCAGTGGTTCCGCCGGTCATGTCGGTGGTATCGAGGTTCCCACCATGGTCGTGAGGGGTCAGTGTCGTGATGGTCTCTTCTGCGGTAGCCACACCAATTGTCCCGATCATCGGCTCAATCGGAACTTCGTGGCCGTCGAATTCGATCGTGTCACCATCGACTTCGGTGATTCGGGTCGCAGGGTGTTCAATCTCTTCGTCGTCTTGTAGCAATCCGAAGTCCGGCGTCGTGACCACTCGGCCCTGCCCCTCGGTGACCTGCACCGCTTCAATCTCGACCGCCAAGATGTCACCGGGCTCAGCACCCTCTACTTCGATTGGGCCGGTCGCTGCGTTCACTTCGTCCGGAATCGAATCAAGGAGGTCGTCACCAGTCTGAATCGTTTTACTGAGACTATCGATAGTCTCGATTGTGAGCGATTCCCCGTCGGCAGCTGTATAGACCGGATCCATCTCCGGAGAGAACTCGTAGATGTGGCCGTCCTCGTCGAATGAGACACGTCGGCGTGACATATAGATTCTCTTCGGGCAAATGCTACAAAAAAGTCTCCCCGATACGCTGGGACGCGCTCAACCGCTGTGTCTTCGTCCGCTGCGGTTGTTGCTGAAGCCAGCCGAGGCATAACTGTCTGAGAGAGCCCGTGAGCGTACCCACAGGGCAACTGGCCTGGCTCGCTAGCCCATCCCCTTACTCTCGGCCACTGGGGTCGATACCGAGCCAGACCGCGATATATCGATACGCGAAGACAACAACAAGGATAATACCGAATTCGAGCCAGATTGCAATGTCACCCACAACGGCCTGGGATAGTTTAAGAATGAAAAATACCAGCAGCAACATTGCAATATAGTAGAGCGCGAGTTCAACGAGTTGATTTTTCTCCATACACCTCTTACGTCGAGCCCCCTCTCAAACCCTGTCCTCTATATCGGTAGGGAAGCCACACGCAAGCACAATCCACTACGGAAGGTTCGAAACCCGACCACTGGACCAAGCTGTTTCCTGTTAGAGCGTGTCATAGAAACATCCAGAAGTGGGACCACTCAGGGTAGAAAATATTGGGATGGGAAGCTTTGTTGAAATACTATTAGTTTGACACTGATACCGCTGAAACAGCCGTTAGGTAGCTACTGCGAACTGAACAGTGAAAGAACTATTCAGATAGAAATGATAATTTTAGAACATGAACACAGATAGTCATGACTCCGGAAAGGGCCTCGGTTTTTATTTTCGCCGCTTAGCACTTGTTTTACTTGTCCTATTTGCCTTTAGAGGCGCTACAGGAGATATCCGTGAGTTTGTTGTTAATGGTAACTGGCTGGCTGGGAGCTTCGGTGTCATAGTTGTGAGTGTAATCGGCTATTGGCTTTTTAATCTATACGTTGGCTCTTATAGTGAGGGATAAAACTCCTGTACTGATCGATTCACGGCCTGTTGAACAAGTCGCTACTACCGAAATCGTATACTATCAATCTCAACTAGGCGAATACAACGCTCAGTAGAACTGCGCGCTAAACGAGTCACACCGAGTTTAATTCGAAGTAGTCAATCTCGAGTTCTCTATTGCCTTTCCCGTTGGTATCTGAGTCGAGGATCAAATAGAGATTGTCGTTATTTGCAGCGATTTGTTGCTCTTCTGAATCTGTGAAGGGGTAGCTGTTGGTCCCCGTGGCAAGGACTTGTCGAGTCGTGAGCTGCTGGCCAGCACCATTGACGAGATAGAATCCAAAGGAGCCACTGCCGATCTGAATGCGCTCTATGTCGAAGATCATCTCGTACTCAGCGGCTGTCTCGTCTACCGCCGGCAGTGAGTATCCAACTTTGAGGTCCTCCTGCCCCCCCCCGAAGAGAGAGCTGCCGCAGTTGTACTATCGTCGTCGTTGACTGCAGCGGGATTCTCGATATTCCCACTCGGATCTGTTGGTTGAGGGGCGTCACCATCATTACCATCACGATAGTTGTTCGAATCGCCGTAGTCGAATGTGCAGCTGATATCGACGTAGGACCTGGGACTGGTTCTCCGGGTCGCAGTAACCGATATGTCGTCCGTTGTCGCCGAAAAATCGAGGACAACTTCATATGAATCCCCGAGATCATCGGTTTTGTTGGTACAACTGATGTCCACGTCAAACTGGCCGAAGCCTGTGTTCCGGACGGTAGCATCAACTGGTGGAGAAGTAACCTCTGTCCCGTCCTGTGTAACCAACTTCACAACACTCACATCGATATCTGACTCAGACAGCGAACCGATGTTATCGGTTATTTTGTACACGGTTGCCGTGTCATTCTCTCCAGAGACCTGAGCAGTCCTAGATGTATCGACCAATCCGACAAGTGCGTTGGCATCTGCTGCCGTGTCAAGGTCGCTTTTGCGGCGAGCACTGGTTTGTGTAAACGCAAGCGACTCAGACACCAGCAGCATGCCACCTCCAGCTATAAAACCGAGAGCAGCTCGACGTGTGAGCGACTGTTTATCCATCGTAGAGTAGAATATGCCGTATACGGTCCACTTGGTTACACTTACGTGACCGATATTTGATAACACTATTGATTTTTGAAATGAAAGGGTGAAACAACCGATACAAACGAAGCCTGTATTGACTACAACCGGATCAAGACCTGTTCTCTGGTGAGTCGCTCAAACGAACGATCTTCGAGCGCTCCGACGTGTCCATCGAACCGATCTTATTCTCGCTCTCTCGGAGCTCGGCCCTTACCAATGTAGCTTCAGCTGCCCTGTCGGCGGAGAGTTCCAGTGGTTTGACCCAATCGAGGTCATCGCGGGCCTCTTCAACGCCGTCACGGCCCCGCAATCGGCCCGCGCTGGCGAATACCTCATGGAGTGCCACCGTAGGCACGAAGAGCGGGAGTGGCTCGTTATGTTCGAGATACTCGGCTATCGCCTCGTCTCCGTGCAGGTAGTCGATGAGCGCGGTAGTGTCCAAACGGTTTATCCTGACGTTCCCTGAATTCCTCGTCAAGTTCCTCTCGCGTCGCTTCGACTTCCTCGCGGAGTCCGCGGTCTTTCCAAGCACCGAACCCCTTCATGACGTCCTGCTCGTCTCCCGTCATTCGGAGGAGAACGTCTGTGAAACTCTCATTTTCCCGTTTCATCAACGCCCCCGTCGCGTCACCGGTTCAGACTGAAAAACCGGTTACTCGGCACCAGTGGGTATATAAAAATTCCGACGGATTGTCAGGTCTGCCAGCTATGGTGCCGTTCTTTTTTATCGGATATCGTCGGCTGACGTATGACAGAGGATACTGGCGACCAACCGTGTGGTACCCGACGGCAGTTGCTGGCAGGGCTGGCCGTAAGCAGTACTTCAATAGCTGGCTGTACGACGCTACCGTCATTCGGTCAGGGGGTCCGCTTCGGATCAGTCGACCAACCCGAAACAGGGTCACCACACTACCGGGACTGGATACTGACGCAGGACCGAGGCGACCAGTTCGACAGGGTCCGAACGAGCTTGGAGTACCTCGAACCAGATAACCGCGGAGCGGACCTACTTGGGACCCCCTACGGGGGACAGGGGGTCAAACCGGGGATGGACGACATCGGTGTGGCCCTCTCCGCGTTCGAGTGGGCGGTTGAATCCCGGGGAAGCGTCGTAGCGAAGGGGTCGGTAAACACGGACACCGTCAAGGCAGCGCTGGAGGAAACCGGATACCAGCAGTACGACAACTACGAGGGATACAGGATCTACGAGCGCGACGACCTCCAGCGGGTCATCGCCCACGGGGACAACTACGTACTCTTTTCGGGCTATATCGACGAGCCGTTGCAGTTCGTCGGGCCGAGGATCGACGCCGAATCTGGCCGTCAGACACGGCTGCACGAGGCCGAATCCCAGTTCGAACGGATGACAGACAGTGTGGGGGCACCCCCGTGGACTCGAATCAGGCCAGGAACCTTCACCGTCGACGGCTCCACGGCCGTTCTGGAGGCCAGAAGCGTCGGATTCGGCGGGTCGATGATCTACACTACTCGAAGCTTTCTGTTCGAGGACGGTGCCGGCGTGTCGGAACAGTCCATCAGGGACCGAATCAGCGAGTACCCTGAGGCGCTAGAGGCCGACCGCGCCGAAGTGACCGTTGATGGCGACATCGCAACCGTCGTCGCGAAGATGCCGCCAGATACCTTCCGAGATATGGACAGCATCGGCCTCTACGACCAACCGATAATCACCTGGGGGCTCGCGTGGGAGCCGGGCGATTCGACGGCGCTCCTCACACACGAAGCCGGTGATTCAGTCGACGCAGACCTGTTCACTGTCTACCTGCAAGACGTCTCGGCAGGGGCGAATGACGGGACAGACGGACCGCGCGAGCCCGAGCCGGCAGACGCCCAGTTTAGTGACAGCTACGGCCGAATCGGGCCGGGCAACTCCCTGTCAGTGGACGTTAGCAGTCAAGAGAGGTGGCAGATACTCGTCCGCGGAGAGCCCGCCAGCAGGAACTACGTCTGGACCGAACTCGTATACTTCCCGCCCAGCCTGCTCGACCAGTGATGAATGGTGAGTTCACGACAGCCGTCCGGACACCCGTGCAACACCCAAATTCCCGGGGACGTCCCGGTCGAAACCGGCAGCGGATCGTCGACGATTATATTCGAGACATGACAACGAGGGATACAGTGACGGACGGACAGGACCTCGAGACAGTCGTTGCCCTCCTTGACGACGAGTACGCGAGAGCTATTCTCACCGCAACCAGTACCGAGCCGATGACGGTACAGGAGCTCGCCGACCGGACGGAGGCATCCCCGTCAACGCTGTATCGGCGTGTGGAACGGCTCAAGGCGGTCGGCTTCCTCGACGAACAGACGCGGGTGCGACCTGACGGCCACCACGACTCGGTCTACTCAGCGGTGTTGACCGACCTTCACTTCTCCCTGCGTGACGGTCGCTTCAATTTCGAGATCGAGACCGAGACCGATGAGAACCCAGCTGACAGATTACATCGACTATGGAGTGATTTCTGATGGTATTCGAGACGAACCTCTACGGTTTTCGCGTCATCGAGCTTATCGCCAGCGGCTTCGCCAGCGGCTCGGCCGCAGTCGGGCTCTACATCGGCTTCCGTTCGCTCCAGAGTTTCTACCGCCACGGCGACCCATCAATGCGGTATCTCGCAGTTGGGCTGCTGTTGTTGACCGCCGTCACGTACACCGTCACGTTCGTCGGGTCAATACTACTGCAGTTCCGTATCCTCTCGCTCCCGCAGCAGGATTATTTCCTGACAGTGAGCAATATCCTCCAGTTCGCGGGGCTGGTGTGCATCGCGTACGCACTCCATCGGCGCGACTGAGACGGTTGGAGTGGTTTATTACTCCGGGATCGACGCGCTCGGAGACTGATTCAGCTTACGACAAGAGAACGGTCCCATCCAGAAGAGGCGACCAAGCAGCGTCTAGTCCCGAACAACACTGTACAAGCAAGCGTAGAACGTGAGACTTCTCACTCGTTTTCCAGCGCCACATAGATGTCGACGTGGCGGCATCCGTTGCGTCCCCAGCTCAAGAGCAACCTTACGTCGCTCACCGTCGCTTTCAGCCGCCTGATATCGCTCGTACACTGGCGGACCTTCTCGTCAATCGTCACACGCTCGACTCTTTGATGCTCCCGAGTACCCGTTTCTCAGCTGTCGAGGTCACGCCTCTTTTGTGTGCCTGCCGTCAGTCGAGACAAGATACCTACTTACCACCGTGAGACCTGATCTCAGATGGAGGGTGACTGCAAAACTAAACCGTCTTAGTCCATGAGCTTCTGCTGTTGCTCCTGAGCCCACTCAAGTGCGTCGTCAAAGTCTTCAAATCCTTTGGTTGTGACGCTCTCAGCTTCATTGTTCTGGCTAATTGCTAGACGTGACAGCCCATCAGCGACATATGCAGTCGTTTTGACGCCAGACTCTTCGGAGACTTCAGTCCAGTTCTGATTGACGTGGTTGAGAACCTCGCGGTTAGCGTTTTCTACATTCCCGATTTCAACGACGACGCTATGCATCTCCGGATCGCTTGCTGTTTCAACATAATGTTGTTCAGCTTGTTCCATGTCGCCGCTCTCGACGGCTGCAGGCATATCTTCAATATACCAGACACCGACACCGTCTTGCTCCTCATACTCGACATACTCTGAAATCGATTGTGCCATGATCACACGTTGCCACCTCAGTGTATATTAATCCACCTCGCACATTTCCAGTTGTGATACTCAGACCGTCTGAAATCCTGCTGGCAGAGCCATTTAATGACAGCTGCGGATGATGCACTTATCTGTCTGAGTTTCCGGTATTACTCTTAGATATGGTTATCCAGAACACGAGTGCTTAGAGGACGATGGAGTGAATTTCGATCATAGGAGCGATCAGTGAACTTGATGATGACCCGCTGATCGAATTTTTGTTCTCATTCGCGGGGGCAGTTCTGACAAGCGTTTCCGGATACCCAACGAAATGCCACTCTGCTGTGTCATCCACAAAAATGAGACACCGGTCATGGTTGGGGCCGGCCATGAGAACAACTCCGGTGACACAGCCTGTTGCATTGCCTTGAGCGTTGACCGGAGTTGGCCGCTTGCCGAGCGCACCAGCTCACCATCTGGCCAGGAATGTACTTCGAGCCCGTCGAAGCATGTCGGAAGTATCAGGTGTGAAAATGCTGCAGGAAACATTATATACCGGTTCTATTTGTTTGATATTATATGGAAGGCGCTTACGACGCGGGCCCAAATGGTTCTCGTGGACAGGTTGGTATCGGCACGCTCATCGTTTTCATTGCGATGGTACTCGTTGCGGCAATCGCGGCCGGCGTTCTGATCAATACGGCCGGATTTCTTCAATCAAGCGCCGAACAGACAGGGCAACAGAGCTCTGACCAAGTCACCAACCGGCTACAGGTAACCTCCGCAACCGGACAGATCGGTACTGTGAGCGGCGAAGACTGTGTTGGCGTCGTGAACATCAGCGTGAGTCGAGCGCCGGGCGTCGGTAATATCGATCTGTCTGAGACGACTATCAATGGGTCGATTCATCAGGCTCGTACAGTCTGGTCCATCAGAGCCAATCGGGTGGTGTCACAGACGGAACGTTCGGAACGACGATAATCTAGGACGGCGACGGGTCGCGGCCAGTCTTGAACGACCGCGCCGACCGGCTCAAGATAACGCTCGACATCGGAGCCGCCCCGTCCGATGTTAGCGTCGGTGGAACTAACATAGGCAACTTCGGTAACTCGCTTGCAGAGGGTGACTCGGCGACGATACGAATTACCACACCGACTGGTGGAACCACCGAGATTCAATTAACTGTCCCACAGACCCTCAGTGGGTCAAGTTCAGTCTCGCTGTGAAGTAAACCAGTTTCGCTCAGACCGCTTTTGTACGGGCAGCACGGGTCGCCTTCTGGTACGCATGGCGCTACGCTCCACGCCTGAGGATACCGGAAGGATATTGTCACTCGTCGTTGACAGGTGCCATCGATGCCCTCCACAAACAATCGACAACCTGCCGGTGGTGCTCTCGTTATCGCCAGTCTCATTATCGTTGTACTCGGGTTTATTCTGGTCCCTCACCCTGGCGAGGCACAATCGACACATCGTATTGCGCGAACCGTCGAAGCCGACGAAGTGCCAGAGAGTAAAACCGTCACTCCGGTCGGTGATCTGTCGCCAGAAGCGAAATCAGCATTCCGAGAAGCCTTGGCTAACGAGGGCAGTTATACTGTTCACGGCAAAGAAAACCGGCCACCGGAATGGTACTACTCCGATGATACTGGCTTCTATTACGTCCAGAGCGAGGGAATGATATACGAGGTGATGACGAGCGGATCGGCAGGTCACATCTTCGACTACATTAAGATAGGCCCCTTCATCCTCACTGGGATTGCGATGGGCATTACTGGGATTCGATGGCTTCGGCGGGGGTGAAGCGGACACCTGAAATTCGCTTCCCTACTCATTCCCTTAGAGACCGTCTTTTCAGTACCCGAGCAGTTCGGCCAACCAGTGACCCGCTCAGTCGAACTTCCGACCGGCCACAGTACGCAGTATCCACACCATTGACCGCGCACACTCTACTGAAGGGGTCAGTACTGGAGAGTTACTGATTATGGATGACACTGAGCACTCAATCCAGAGAGCTAACCAGAAAGCACTCTGGTCCACAATTTCACCAGCCGTCTGTCGATGAGGAGTCTATGGTTTAAGAATCGTCTCAGCCGTCTCCCTGAAGCCCTTGTAATAGATTATACCCCACAACGGCGTCGATTCGTAGTAATCGACGGTGCCCTCAGTCGGGTCAATGATGACTGGAAATTCGAAGGATGACCAGTGTTTCGGGTCATACTGTTGGACCCAATCGATGAGACCTGTCTCGCTAACAATGACCGGATAGACGACGAGGTTGCCGCCTAATCCCCGCGGGAGTTTCGACTTCAGGGAGAGGCCGTAGTTGAAGCTAGCCTCACTGAACGCCTGTGCCTGAGAGGCTGTTTCCGCCGTGCCGACCACGAATACGGTGTCGACTAATCCAAACGTTGAGATCGATAGCGAGCGGTCGTGAAATACCGTCGCCTGTTGGTCGTCCACCGTCGTCGTCGACTGTTCAAACTCATCGAGTCTCCCCGATAGCGTCTGGATATATTCTTCGATAGAATCACACTTTTCCATGGGCCTGTCATGTTAGTAGACGCATAAAAAATCCATCTGTGAATCCATCACAGACGAGCGCTGGCGACATAGTCAGATCGTATGCATCTCGACGACCGACTCTGCTCGTCAGCTTGGAGTGCTGAATGTGCATAGTGTCTCAGCCCGAATTTGAGTCTCCGCCAAGAGAAACATTCGCGAATCCAGCTACTGCCAGAGCGAAGGCTACGCTACCCGCTTTCGACGGCTGCAAAATAGCGATCTGGAAGCCGAAGACATCCGCGCTAATCGACAGCAGGAGCGCCATCATCCCTGCGAGAGCCACTGATGCCACAAAGAATATACGCACTTGCACGGGACATGAAATCACTACCTCGCTTGACGAATTAAGATACTGAAAATAGCTCTCTGATCTATTTCAGACAGTCTCTAAAATGGGCACACCAGCAGGATTTCGATTCAGTGGCCGCGCGCTCATTATAATTGCTGTAGCAGCGTTCATCATAGCTGGTCTACTCCTTTTCGTTGCCCCGGATACGGCGCACCCAGTTCTCGTCACGGAGGAGGATGAATCAGAAGTTCCTCCCGATGCCGAGGTGCTCAGGTACACTAACCTTTCAGAGGGGGGCCAAGACGTGTTCGACCGAGGACTGCGTGCTGATGGATTTATCAGGGTGTATCAGTCACCGCCAGATTTCGACTATCCAACGGGTGACACAGTGGCCGCTGCTCGTGTCAAAAAGAACGGGACGATATACAGTATACTCACCGCCTCAAGATGCAAGCTCTGTGGCTTGGTGAATGTACTCGGCTACATAGCTGGGCTTGTTGGGCTCATCCTGTTAATGCGCGGGGCGTTTCGCTTGTTGAATGGGGAAGCCGACGTACGAGCTGATGATCGGTAGCGTGTCCGTTTGCGGTCCTAGTTTCGACCCGACCGCGGGTTCGGCCACGACCAAGTCTGGCCTACACTGTGGCTTTTGAGGTATACGAGATCCAGAGAAAGCATTTACCAATTTGGTAAGACCGCTGACCAGCGACCCACCACCGTGTGGCCCAACGTCCCAGCCACGCTCGCTACGTGTATACTTACAACATTGTGCGAGTGTGTTATAGAAAATCTCGGAGAGTTCGACTTTTTTGCCGTCACCGTTAGCCAAAGCAATAGCGACGTCGAATTCATAACTATCCCAGTAACACGCTGCATCCTCGCCGTCAACGCAGAGGAATGTTGGATGTCCTAATTGGATAGTTAGCAGAGATTTAGTCAGTACAGCGGACTCACGTCTAAGCTAACTTGGATTCCGCGGCGAACCAGTAGCCGTGTCTTCACGATCCGTGCTTCGCGAGCGTCTGTACGCCCTGTGCCAGAAGGCCCAGTGCTGCACAGAGTAACATAATTGCTGCTGCTAGCATGGCAGTGCCGAAGAGGACACACCAATGGGCGGAAACAATCGCCCAAGGAACAATGTTTCAGGAATCTGGCTGGCACCACTCCACAAAATCACCACCACCGAAGCCACGTCATGTCCAAGTCGCGCGGTCTGCTAATCACTCTCTTCGCAGTTATCCTTCTACTAGCCTATCGGTCACGCTACACTGACCGTGCCTGCGTCACACTATGATGAGGCGTCAAATTGTGCTGTCAGCCGTTGCTGCGTGTCTAGTCCTGCGTGAAACCGAGTGATAATCTCAGATTGGTGCTCTGGACATGCGAGCACGGCGACGGCCCCATCCTGAACCTGAATCACCGGTTGCTGTGGGTTGTACGGTGCGAGGTGACAACTGGGGCAGCTCACGCCGCCAGCGGGCCTGTGATTTAGGATTTCAGCGGTGGCTGTAGTCGTGTATCCACAAACAGACTTGAACTGTTTTAAGTGATCAGTACAGCCAACGAGCGGAACCGTTAGCTGATCAATGAGCAGGAACGACGGCATACCATCGGGTGACTCCAGTGCAGACCGACATGCATCACACTGGATCGGCGGATATTCCTCATGTTTGTCCGACGGGTCCTGCAGTGGTTCTCCGGGGACCATAATAAGCAGAGCACGTGAAACTTGGGTACGCACACGGGTAAGTGATATGTTTAGATACTCGTCGGAGGATATCCAACCCCAGCAGACAGCAAACTAGCCTGCCATAAAACCATTCACAGCTGATTTACTGCGGTGTCGATCCGAGTAGAAAATGTTCGCATGAAGATGGCTACAAAAGACAGCGCAACATATAGAGGATCTATGCAGCACAGCTGCGCAATTTATTCCATCTGGTGAGTACTTGGTTTGGTTCTGACCGCAAATATCTCACGTATACATAACTGACAAAGCCGCTGTCACCCCAGCTATTGTTAATATTCGCTCACGCAGAAGCCGTTTCCTTCTGGGTCTTCCATTACCGTCCAAGTTGTCGTGTGCGTTTCGTACGCTTGGGTCTTGGTTTCACGGACGGATCCCCTGAGCTGACGGAGTTGTTCAACTGTCTCCTCACGATTCTGGGTTGCCAAGTCAAGATGGATGGGGAGGTCGCGCTCCGTTCCTTTCGGTTGTTCTTTGAACAGCAGATTTGGGCTACCGCCAGGACGCTCAACAATTTCTGGATCAAGCGATCCCGGAAGGTCCTGTCGTTCACCATCAAGAGCTTCCGACCAGAACTCCGCCAGTCGTTCCGCATCAGTACAAGCAAAGGTAATAAATTATAGCTTTTCCATGCATATCAGTCATTCTACAGGGTCAAAACACCTGTTGTCAACGACAATTGTTACCGATTTTGACAGAGAAAAGATCTATTGTAAGTTGTAACCAACAGCTAATCTTTGAACAGTTCCGTATCGAATTCGTCAGTTGAGTCCCGAACGAGACGGTCCTCTCCATCATGAGCGGCAATCGCGCCCTCGCTCAATTCTGGGTTGACCTCTTCGATGGTCTCGGGTGCGACTTTCGTTGTGACCTCAAACTCCTCGATTGGACTAAGAACACCCCATGCAGCCCCGATTGCATGGAGGACAACGGCCAGTGGTGTCAATACCAGAAACACTGGCCACAGCAATGGATGTTTTTTGTAGGCCCACAGACCAAACAGCATATAAATAAACAGGACGACCAGCAGTGCAGTCGAAATCAGTTCGAAGAACTGGATGCTAACTGTTGCACCAGGGACGACCGAAGCACCAATAATCAACAGTGGAATGGCCGGCGAAAAGCCCCACGACACGACGCGAGTTAGTGTCAGTGGTTGGTACACTAGCGGGAGGATATGATTGTCTTTCAGTGTTCCGGACATCCACCGGCGGCGCTGCTTAATCAACGCTTTCAGCGATGGTGGCGCTTGATTTCGAAACCGAGCGTCGACGAGCCGATATTCTAAGTCAAATCGATCAGCAGCTCGCCAAATGAGGTTCGTGTCCTCTGTAATCGTCGCCACGTCCCAGGTGAGTTCATCCTCCAACTCGTGCCGGATTGCAAACCCACCGCCCCATGCGTACAGAGGGTACGATAGACGACGGAAAGCACGCTGTTCGAACTGGTACCCAACGCGGAACACCTCACACAGATAGGCTAGCCGTGAGCCCGTGTAAATCGGCTTCTCAGTAAACTGCACGAAATCTGCATCAGGGAGGCCAGTCAACCCCGTAACCAGTGTATCTTCATCGAGGTACAATACGTACTCTGCGTCACAGGAGACGTGTCTCCGTGCCCACTCGACAGCGCGGCCCTTGTTTGTGGCTTCACAACTGAATGAGTCTGGGACGATGTGCACCGCTGCTCCATCAATTTCGATATCTTGTTCAGCAATAACCTTGACTCCGGCAACGCCGTCGGGAACCGAGTCAACGGTCGCCTGCACAACGTCTTCGGCTCCGATTGTGAGGACGCGCACCTGTACGTCATCCAGCCCCCATGCGTCCATTTCACTTGAGTTCCATCCGATACCAAGTGGTAAGACTTCTATTACCCACCAGAGCGCTGACAACGAATAGACCAGCGCAACCCAAATGAGAAACGTCGTCGTCGCAAACAGCAGCGTATCAATTAGCATCTCATAACGTACAACTATTGTAGTATATACTATCCATTTGAATCCACTGTTTTGATGTAATTTAGCGCCTGTGAGCACAAGCTGTCATCTCTAATACTAGTGAATGACAACTAGTTCGACACCAGACTACCCGACAGCACTACGAAGTCTGTGTGCGTCCTATGGACTTTCACTATCTCCGATCTGGGACAACTCTAGTAGAGCCACTGACTAAACCTGATACCTGACCACCCGTAGGCGACCGGTTATTTATCATAATAGCGGATAGGTCACTGTATGCCTCACCGACGCCGTGCCGTTTCTCCTATTATCTCGACGATTCTGCTGGTCGCTGTTGTTGTGATACTCAGTGCAACAATTAGCGTCTTCGTGCTCGACCTCGGCTCTACTATCCAAGCAGACGCACCATACACCGAGGTATCAGGTGAATTTGTAGCAGCCGTAGATGACGGAGAACAGGCGGTAGCGATTACACTTGTCGCAGGCGATACCGCACAAACCGACCAGCTCTACGTTTCTGGTTCAAAATCACTTGATATAGGCGGCCGCCCAAGCAGCAGTTCAACGCCTGCAAACGATGCGTACGCAAGCAGGCGAGAGAAATTCACCGAAGCAAGTGGTGACAACCCACCACAGGTCGGGATTGGAGAGACGTGGGAGGCAGGCGAGACAATTTATGTTGATCCTGAAGGAGTTGCTGACGGCGTAACAATATCCATCTACTGGACGAGCATGTCCGTTGAGGGTGTGAATCCGGGGACGCCAGCAGGCGATACTACGTACAAACTCACAACAGTCGAAATGGGGAGAACCTCATAGGTTGACGTGGCGTCTACGAGACGCTCAACCGAGCGCATTGATCGGTTCAAGTATACAACAGCGAAGAGCTTCTCTACGCTATTCGTTAAGTCTATCCGGAGAACCAAGAGATGAAATTCGAGGAGAACCGTTACACGTTCGAAGTGCTGGTCGAATCGGCCGAGAGTGCGAAATAGATTGGCGACCGGCTCCAACAGCAGTTCGACGAAGGACTGACACTGGTTCGAACAGATCAGTTGTCCGATATCCGTGCGGAGGTGTACGCGAATAAAAAATGAATCAATCCTTGATGAGTGCCACTGAGCGTAGTTTCGGATAAGCACCACAGAACGATGAGTCTTCGATGAGATATGACTAAGTCGACTCTGCAGTCGGTAGTCGATGCCGAACGGGCAGAGCTACTGGAAGGGAAAGATGGCATTGAAAAGGCCATCATTACCCGTCCACACCGTGGCCAGACAGTTGCCATCGGACTGCTGGCTCTAGACGAGGTCGATGCTGCCAACGACTGGTTTCAGGCGCTAACTGAAGAGTGGCCGGTTTATGCAAACAGTAAATGGGACTCAAAGTACGAATCGGAACCGCGAAGTCCAGCGTCCCTAGGGCCATGGGGCGATTACATCGATGGACTATTTGCCGCTCTTCTGGCCCGCCAGACCGTGGATGAAATCGCTGCTACAGTGTATGAAAGAGCAACAGAGCCATTCGTAGATAGATTGGAGAAGCGTGAATTCGCCCACCGAATCGACTTCGCGCGAGCGCTAAGTTCGCTCATCCTTGGGAACGTCACCGTCGAAACGCATCTCGACAGGCTCGAACAGAACGTGGCTAAGCACGGGAGTGACTGGGACCAAGCACGCTATGTCGCATATACACGATGCATCCGAGCAATCCTCGCAGGGCATAGCTCGGAGGCTGAAGCCGGCATTGAGGCACTCCTCGAGTTCCACCGTGACCACGTGGCTAGCGCCCGTGATGCCGACCCCGTCCAGAAGGCCGTCGCTCTCGACGGAACGGTGATGTTGGCACTCGCGCGCCGCGAGGGGGTGGCCATTACTGTCGACCACGAACGCATCCCCGACGCACTGAACGACGACGAGTACTACCCAGTCGGGGAGTGACCACGAGCGGTGCCAGTGTCTCCGCTGTCGAAGTAGTCTCCCATGTCTTAGGCTCAAACGACAGCGACACAGCGACAGTCCACGTCACTGCGCGGAGCCTGCTGGCTAGCGACGACGCCACAGGCAGGACAGGAGCGGTCACGCCACCGTTCGGGGTTGATTACGGCAGCTGGCTCACCGCTCTGACGTGTGTCTCGCTGGTGAGATACTGGCTGCCCTCGACCCACGGAATCGGGTTGAAACTCTTCCCGTCTACATGGTAGCGTTTATCGACACTTGCCGACGCCGACTGTGGCCGACGGCAGTCGGGACAACACATCTACCTGCAACCCCAGCGACGGCCCTGAAAGACCTCGCCACTGGCCTGTGCCTATCGATGCTGGGCACGAATGTCTGGTTGGTCATCGGCTTCGGTATCATTGGCTGACTGTTCGTCGACGGACTGCTGGTCAGTGCTCATGATCGGGAAACACCTCACCCATCGGGGGAGCACAAAATTGGCACCGTGTGCAAGCAACCGATCAGAGTGTCAGTCAAGTTCGGACGTGCGTAGGGCCTGTAGACAACCCAGAGTATGAGGAGCGTACAGCGTTTATCTACGAATTATTAGTGATAAGGCCTCTTCTGAAGGTTATTTGAATATTCGCACAAAGAACTTATATAATTTGAGCCAGATGTTTACTACTAGCCGTAAGAAATCATGAAGATACACCTATTTTGGAGGAAAAATAAGAGGTTTTCGAAATCCAATGAGTACTGAGGATCCAGAAGAAGCGACCATGGTCACGCGACTGCTGAACAGTATCCGGACACTCACCGCCAGTCTTCGACCACGTCGGATTAGACCCATTGTCCCACCCGTGACTGTCACTGATGCCAATGATCGAGAAGTCCAGATTGGTCAATATTCTGAAAGTGACCGCAATTCACTGGTCACAATGTACGACGACTTCGACCCAACACAACGTGCACAGGGCGTTCCGCCACGTAGCGTTGAAGCTATTCGCGAATGGCTCTCTGACGCCCTTGACGGAATACATGTTGTAGCCGCTGTTAATAACAAAATTGTCGGCCATATTGGGTTCGTACCCGACGGAACGGGCCGGCACGAACTCATGATATTTGTCCATCCGGATTATCAGCAAGCAGGCATCGGAAGTGACCTGATAGCCGCTGGGCTCGGCCATGCAGAACAGGCTGGTGTAACATACGTTTGGCTCTCCGTTGAGAAAAGAAAACGATACCAACAACAGTTCTACAATCGGGCAGGATTCTCCCTAGTCAACTCATCAGGAATGACGTACCGGATGTCCAGGTTGCTCTAAGCAGCAGCGTGTCATGTAATACTTCTCACCCTCTCTGCCAAGCGATTATACAGCCGTAAATTCCTTTTTCAAACCGTGGTTTCGCTATTCACTGGTTCTGTTCAATCTATACTGGGGCTGTCTTCCTTTTGCCATAATCACCCAATCTCATCTCGTCAATTTTACTTGGTATGTTATTGCCAATCAGATGAAACTGACTATTGGACGAAGTATTAGTATACTTTACAAACAAGCAGTTACGGCTAAAATAGTAAGAACATCCGTCTCAGCTGGCGGCAGGCCCGGAGGGGCCGGAAAACACGGTTGACCTCCTCCGATGCTGAAAGCCATAAAAATGAGTAGCAACGATCACGATTTGACTTCGGAACAGGTTCGACGCCGCCTCCGGGTACTCAAGCTGATGCTTGAGTGCTCTCATACCGCACTGCGGATTGTGGTTATGTTGCTCTTCCTCGCAGCTGTGGTTTCCGGGGCCGCGTAGGCAGCATTCGCATCCGTCCATCCCACTGGGCGGTTGCGAACTAAGCGGTCTGAAGAAGAGAAGTTGTAGATATAAATTTTCTCCATCATTCGCTTGCTTCTTATAAATAGTAGCGATAGTTCTCTCTTTCAGATTTCGGTTTTCCAGACGTTACTGCGGCGTATCTCGTCTTATACCATTTTATGTTTTAGAGAATACAGGAATTGCATGACTGCTTCCAATAGCTATTCCCGTTGAAACATGCTGAGAGTATAGTATGGAGATCCCACAGTCGCCGCGCGCTGTCTCTCCAGTTGTTTCAACCATTTTGTTGGTAGCAACTGTCGTGATTCTTGGAACAACGATCTCCGTCCTTGCTCTGGGGGTAACCGATGATCTAAACGATGCCGGCCCGGTGGTCGGACAATCTACTGCGGAATTTATTGGCGACAGGAGCGGTGCAGATGATCAAATCGTCCGAATTACACATATCGCCGGTGACTCCGTTGCAGTGTCTGAAATGGAACTCGTTGTCAGGGCGTGTGGGAAAGCAACTAGACTCATTAATTTGCCTGCTCCGACGACGCGGACCGCGTCGACGCCGACGTATTTCCCGTTCGATGAGGGGAATTTCCAAGGTAACCAAGACCTGCTTAGTGAGGGAACAGTCGGTCAATCTTGGGATGCAGGTGTTCTCCACGAAGACACGACAAACACGTTTGCTGCCGGGTCGTCCTTCGAGTTTCGAATAACCAATGGCGCGTGTTCACTGGCTGCTGGCGAGACGATCGAAGTCATGGTAGTCCATTCGCCCACAAATACGGTGATGATCGATACAGAACTGACAGCTCAATGATATCCTCTGCGCTGTGAACGGAGCGGCTTCCCGCCATGAGAATACTAGCTACGTTTCACTGTTGCTGGCAGGGGGTCCAACCCGTGGAAAGTCGAGAAGGTCATCTGTGACGGTTGCTCTCCCGCCTCCCAATCGGCCTTGGTGGTGCAATTGCCTCGACAGTTGGCTAGCTAACTGCATATAGTTCACAAACTAGTCGGTTGAGCGTGGGCCGTGGTGTATGTTCTGCCGATGTGCTGGTCGTTAGATGAGATGTTCGACGGACTCGCCGTCCCGGGCTAAAGTCGTTCCCGTCCATCGTTGGGTATCTGGGTGACATTGAGACGAATACCGACACACCGGTCTGCTGGAGCGTATCAGTGCTTGCCAGTAAGTCATCGGTGGCGGGGCGTTCGGTTCCTTCCCCCTCTAATCGAACACCAGTCGCTCTCCATTCCGGCCAGAAATCGGAGTCCCTTCGATACGCTGTTGGACGCGTTCGATGTCGTATGGAACCCGACAGAGATCGACAGACAGGTCGGATAAATCGACGACTCCATATGCAGCATCTGGATCGCCGTCACGAGGCTGGCCGACACTGCCGGGGTTGATCACGAGTCCGTCATCGAATGTCTCGGCGTGTTGGATGTGCGTGTGGCCCAAAACGAGAACATCTTCATCCTCAAGGAGTGTTGGCGAAAAGTCAGCCGGCTCTGTGTATCGGTCTTGCTCGTCAGGATGGTCATGCACGATTTTGAGCCGCTCGTCGAACAGTCGGAGTTCGCGGGGAAGATCCCCTAACCACTCGATATCGTCTGCAGAGAGAACTCGGCGGGCATATTCGTCGCCAGACTCCCAAGTCATCCCCCTGACGACATTGCGATCGTGGTTTCCCACGACGGTCGGGATATTTCGGTCCCTGACCATGCTTAGACACGCCTGAGGCGATGGCCCGTAGCCGACGATGTCACCGGCACAGAGGAGTGCATCGACAGGTTCCATATCGTCAAGGACCGCCCTCAATGCAACAGCGTTGGCATGAATATCGGAGAGCAACCCGATGCGCGTCGCCTCGGTCATCGTATTCCTAAATTTGACATGTGGACCGTAATTAACCTACGGGCCAGCCATCGGCGTGTGATCATTGGTCGATAGCTAAGTCTGGTGTTCTGAGCTTCACATCAACATTGTACTGGCGATGTGTGTGTGGTCTAGAGCGAGGTGATAATGCCTATTCCAGTTTCTTAGTTGGTTCACTGACGGTCAATTGCCCTTTGTTAGCAGCCTCACTGGCATTCTCTAGGCTGTCAAGGTGCTCACGGGTCCAACCAACGTATCTGAGCAATTGGCCAACCGCTCTGTCGCTGCCATCTGACTTTTTCAACTCAACAAGACACATCTTGAAGTCGGTTTTGTGAATCGAGCAGATGTCTGGTCATCTGACCACAGTCGAAAGTGCCACGCCTGCATCTAGATAACCTGTCTGGAACATTTTTAACACAGGACCCACCTCGTTCAGCTACGACTGTGTGGCGCTCTAATTAAACGGCTGACCGTGACCTATGAGTGGCTGCAAAGACTGAGATAGCGACATATCTACTCAGATATCTGTCACGTAGTTCTAGCAACCGAGCGTGCAACACGCCGTAGCGTGCTATTATTGGCTGTGTCGGCTGGGGACCTACTCACGTAATAGGTGGTCCCATCCACCGACCAACTAATGCGTACCGTCCTGTTTGTACGCGTTTGCCTTGCCTCGAACTCACCCACTTGCACGGGCACTCCCGTAGTCGTATTCTGTGTCCCGTTGAGAATCCAAATCCTGTACTGGGTGTCATTGCCAGTGGCCTCATACCTGAGTGTCGCCACTTCGGGATCAGATGTGCGGTGTGAAGCAACTTCTAACTCGAATTCTGCTGGCATGTTCGGGTCTGGTACTGGGAGTGAGGCAGCGTCGGCCAGCGCTGCTCGCGACTCGTAGTTATTAAATTGAATTTGTTGTGCGTCGTCCGGAATCTCTTGTGGTTCAAGTTGGAACGTTCCAGGTTCGAATGTCGGATTGAACGTTACATTCCGATATGTGACTATATACTCATAGTCATCACCATAGGCAACGAACTCTGTCTGTCGTTTGATTGGAAATAAGGACTCAGTATCTAGCCACAGCGTCTGTGACCGCAGCGACATATCTTTACTGGCCGGAGATAGCTCTAGCCGATAGGCTTCTCGCCCGTCAATCGTTTCTGTCCCATTGTATAGGACTGTCACATTCCCGCCACGATACGCAGACGAACTGTTTTCTCCAGACTCGCTTTTTTGTGGCACTACTGGCAGGGGTGAAATGCCCGGTGTCGCCGTTGGCTGAGGGACAGGGCGGTTATTCTTCGCAGCGGCGAGGAGTTCTGGATACGTCGCCTCTGTAGAGCTATTATCGGTCTGGAATGACATTCGATGAAGCTCATTCGACTCTGGATCATAGGAAACAAGCGTTGATCCGTTCGCAATAATAAATCCACCTTCACCAACCCGTGGTTGTCTCATTTCCTCTGCTCTATTAACCGACATCACTCGTTCAAAATACGCAAACGAACCAACTCGTTCCCGCTTTTGAGTGACGATTGTGGCTGTTTTGTTGTTCCGGGTTTGGACTGTGGTTACTGTTGCGTTGACGGCATTTACCGACGCGTAGCGGTCTGTTGCCTCATCCTCTGATGGGAGCTCTTCATTCTCACTGGATAAACTCCCGATTGCACTACATCCGCTCGCTGTGACTAGCATCACCACAACCACCACACGTGCAAGCCCTCGCAGGCTGCATAGGTTCCTCGCAAACCTATACATATGTACAGGGATGGTAACAATTGAGTGGATATAAAATACTGTTTAATGGGTTGATCGCATCGAAGCTTCGAATAATGCTCGCCGGTGCGTCGGTGTGACCCTCAGTGAGGTTTGTTGGGTGGCAGTCCGAAGATACCACGGAACAGTCAGTATGGGTTTCTGATACCGAATCATCAACCCGAGTTCAACGATAAGATTCGTCGAGGCGAACATGAGCGCGAGGAAGTTCACCACGTGAGCGCCTTTCTTGAACAGACCCTTTCCGATGGCGACGGCACCGAAGCTACAGCCGCTACTGGCTGCGCCAAACAGCGTCGCCTTCGTGAGGCCCACAATATCGCCATCACCGAGGACAGTCGCCATCCGCTCTTTCGAGACATAGACCTGAACGAGACTGGTGATGACCAGCCCCATGATGATGGCCCACGCCGCCGTCCAGAGGAAGCCGACGCCGATGCGAAGCGCCTCGGTTACCATTGTACCCAGTGTCGACAGCATGGTCGGGTCTACGATTCGCTTTCGAGTCGATTCCGCCGTCGTTCGTATTCCTCGTCGCTCAGTTCACCACGGGCGGAGGCGGTGGGTTCCTGTGGATGACGCTCTGGACGGTGGTCCTGATTAGTATCCCGCTCGGCCTCGGGTACCTGTTTCTCACCCAGCGTGACTCCGGTGGTGGCACGACCGACGACGCACTGACCGTCCTGCGGCGTCGCTACGCCAACGGTGAAATCGACGAGGAGGAATTCGACGCGCGCCGCCGGAAACTGCAACGCGGTGAATGAGTGGTGGTCGACTCGCACGACTCAGGTGACGTGAGCCACCGTGAACACAGTCACGGCGAGGGCCACACCCACCACGAGGAGCACAGCAGTCACGACGGTCACGGCGACCATGGCGGTGGCCACAAGCGCGGCGGGATGCACGCCGGTCACGAACAGATGTTCTGGCGGCGCTTCCGAAAAGTCGATGAGACACACTCACTCGTCGGAGTTCCACTCGCCACCGACTCTGTCGACGCCCATCATCGCCGATCCGGGATGTTCGGTGAATACGACTTTCATGTTTTCGTCGGGGATATCGAGTTCTTCCGCCGCGTACTCCATCGTGGCGAGGGCGAACGCGCGTTTCCGGTCGATGGACCTCCCGCGACGGATTTCAGCGTCGAGGAACAGCAGCGGTCCATCGACGGCCCGTCCGAGATGCATCTCCGCCGGGTCGCGCTCTCGGATTGTGACCGCGACGTGGCCAGCAGTCGTCGCCATTTCGGTCGTGTAGAATTCTGTTACGCGTTCGGCTAGCGAGGTTTTCGCAGCATCC
The DNA here is from genome assembly GCF_011627385.1 of Haloarcula sp. R1-2. Classification (NCBI taxonomy): domain Archaea; kingdom Methanobacteriati; phylum Methanobacteriota; class Halobacteria; order Halobacteriales; family Haloarculaceae; genus Haloarcula; species Haloarcula sp. R1-2. Next base: position 169,042 of record NZ_JAANTG010000005.1, on the reverse strand, counting down.
GATAGCGTCCGTGCGATGTCAAACTGTAGCAGTGGCATGGGGGCAGTCATCCCGAAAGCGACTTTTATTTTGTCCGTCCAGCCAACCACCCTAGTCAGTGGCATGACTGTCGAGCTCCCTCAGTCGAAGGGCGTGTTTCGGCTGCCTATCCCATGGTCCATCTAACCAGCATCATTTAAATTGTGGGTGGTCATACTGAGGGCAGGTTGAACACATTGCACATCTGCCTCGAATCCCGGCCGAGGTCCGGTGAGTGTTCTAGGGAATACGGGCAACACGGTGGTGTTGAATTTGGTGACTGACAACTCCGAGACTGTCGAATACGCCGACGTGGACGATATTTCACCGATGGCGTGGCGACTCCTCCGGGTCGCGGCCGGATACGAGCAACGGGGCGTCGAGCGAGAAGTCGACGACCTCATGCAGGCACACCTCTCAATGCTTGAAAACGGAACTCGCGGCCTATCGGACGCTCGTCGTCAGGTCCTGTTCGACCTGTATGCGGTCGACCTCAGTCCGGACCAGATCAACGCGATAGTCACCAACTTCTAAAACGTCATTATACATCACCCAAGATTTAAGACCAGTGGCTGGGGAGTACCCTGTGTATCAATGATACACCGCACTCTGAGCGAGGTACAGACACGGCTGGTCAAGTTCGGGATTGTGTGTCTCGGGACGGTGCTCATCGCAGCCGCACCGACGCCGGCGGGGCTCTCGCTGGCCGGTCAGTACACGCTCGCGACGATGTTTTTCGCCGGGGCGCTGTGGGTAACGGGCACGCTCCCACTCGCGGTGACCGCGCTGTCGATTCCGGTGCTGCTCACTGCTACTGGGGTCTACGACGACATGGACACCGCGCTCGTCGGGTTCGCGGACCACCTCATCTTCCTGTTCATGGCGGGGTTCATGCTGGCAAACGCCCTCCAGAAGTACGACATCGACCGGCGTATCGCGCTGTACACGATGGCGAGGATGGGCAGTTCGCCCCGTCGCCTCATCGGCGCTGTCATGATATCCACTGCGGGACTGTCGATGTGGGTCTCGAACACGGCGACGGCAGCCATGATGACACCGATTGCGGTCGGTGTCCTCTCTCAGGTGCTCAGCAGTGAGGGCGTCGCGGCGGTCGGTGAGTCTACCCCAGAAGGGGCTGCTTCGGGAACGGCCACGGACGGTGGCATCGGCACCGCGGACGAGTTTACCAACATGCAGATTGGGATGTTGCTCGGGACGGCCTATGCCGCCAGTATCGGCGGTGTTGGGACGATAATTGGTACTCCACCGAACGCCGTGCTCGTCGGGCAACTCAACGCTATCCTTGGGTACGAAATCGGATTCGTCGACTGGCTACTCATCGGGCTGCCCGTCGTCTTCATCACGCTCCCTCTCGTCTGGTATCTCCTTACATACGTCCTGTACCCGCCCCAGATCAACAACGTCGACGAGGCACAGGCACAGGCACAGGCGTACCTCGACGACGAGGACAGTCTCGACCCGCGGGGGCGACGTGTCGCGATTATCTTCGGGGCCACGGCCGGGCTTTGGGTGCTCGGTGGCCTCGGCACGTTCCTGGCCCCGTATCTGCCGGCCGTGTGGCTGACCACGCTCTTTGGTGGCAGCGGGATGACGATCTTCGGACTTGAGGGCCACCAGGGACTCCTCTACTACGTGATGGTCGGTGTGATGGCCATCCCCGCGCTCGTGCTGGCCGACACGATGGAGTGGGACGAACTCGTCGACATCGACTGGGGAACGCTCCTGCTGTTCGGCGGCGGTATCTCGCTCGCCGACGCGCTCGCGAACACCGGAACGACCGAGTGGATAGCGAACACGGTGTTCGGCGGGCTCACCGGGATGCCGGTCGTGCTCATCATCGCCGCGGTCGTGCTCGTCGTCGTGTTCCTGACCGAGATGACCTCAAACACTGCGACGACGACCATTCTTGTCCCGATACTCATCGGTCTGGGCAGTGTCTTCGCGGCCACGCTCGGGCTGACGGATTTCAAGACGGCGATCTTCCTCTCGGTCTCTGGGGCGATCGCGGCCAGTTTCGCGTTCGCGCTCCCCGTGGCGACGCCGCCGAACGCCATCGTCTACGGGAGCGGATACATCAAGCAGAGCCACATGCTGCGAACCGGCGTTATCCTCAACATCGTCATGACTGCAGTGCTGACGGGGCTCATCTGGCTGCTGTTCACCTTCGTCTGGCCGCATCTCCTCTGGTGACACAGCGAGACTGGAGTGTCGACCCCTCTCTCTGGACAGGAATCAGCACCGAACGATATCCCTCGTCTTCCTGTGGCAACTCGCCGCGAGCATCTGTTACTACGCCGTGTTCGCAGCCACGCCGTTTCTCCGGGACGAGTTCGGGCTGACCGGAACGAAAGCCGGACTCGTGGTGACGGTACTGACGCTCGGCTACGCGGTGTTTTTACTGCCACTGGGTGCGGTCACGGACCGGTACGGCGAACACAGCACCCTCTCGATGGGCCTCGTCGGCCTCGCCGGGGGCGCGCTGCTCGTCCCGGTCGCGGACACGTACGGACTGTTGCTGTGCAGTGTCTTCGTCTTCGGTGCGCTGTATGGCACGGCGATACCGGGCACGAACAAGGCGATATTTGGAAACGTCCCGTCCGGGCGGCAAAACCTCGCTGGCGTCGCCGTCGCCGACGCTCACCAACGGGATAGTGGGCAATAGAATCCGGGGCGGCTCGGATAACTCTGGGTTCCCGAAATCGGTTCGGATGATTCCCCAGTATGTGGGTCCGCCACGGGGAGCGCCTGTGTGCCAGTACCGGAACGTTTACAGCTGGATCGGTGTATCATTGATACATGGCACTGGAAACGGTACTGGTCGCTGGCAGGCCCGGTGACGAGGGTAACGGGCAGCAACTCGCATCGACGGCGATCGACATAGCGAAGCCGGCGGATGCCCGAGTGATCGTCGGCCAAATATTCACTGATGAGGAATACGAAACTAGCAAAACAAGTCTGGGTTTCGACGCCGCCTCCGAAGTGTCGCCCGAACAGATAGCGGCCCAACACGGGCTCTTCAAGTCGATCGTCTCACAGCTCGACTCCGCAGAAGTCGAGTACGAACTGCGCACTGCAACTGGGCCACACGCGAACAGCATCATGGACCTAGCTGCCGACGTAGATCTCATCATTGTCGGTGGAGCGAACCGCTCACCGACGGGGAAAGCCGTCTTCGGCTCCACCACGCAAGATGTCCTCCTTCAGGCCCCCTGTCCCGTGGTGTTCGTCCGTCGAGAGTGACCGGTGTGAAACTGTGGCGCACAGCTTCGATGCCACCTGAGGACTTGGCGGCGTGCCTTGAAGACCTAATCTGCCGGTTCAATCCCGGCGCGTCCGAAATAACTGCCGTTATTTCAGAGACACAGCGTGAGTCCGGATTCTGCGGACTGTCTTGCAAGCCGCTTCGCCGAGTTGAACGGTGCAAATTGGAGCGGTTTCCTGAAGTCCGGTGAAGTCTGGCCTCGTGGCTTCATCTATGAGTGAGACCGTGCAGAGATGACTACTCCTTCGCTTGATTGGAACCCTGTTTGAAGCTCTCGATAACAACTGCGATTTTGTCCGTCGATGGAACGTCTCGGACGCTGTACTCGTGTGGGTGCTGCTGGTCATGTGGATATTCACCCGGTTGCGGGATATCGTATGTTTTGGTGCCTTGGAAACCGCTCAAGAACTCTCGGGTGAGCATCGGTTCTACGAACGCCAGCTGTGACCCCTCTTTGTCCCCGATGAATCCCTGAATGAGTGTGTTGTCAAAGTTCGTGGGATCACCCTGCTCGTCGGGACCGTTTGGGAGCTCAGGAGCGTCTGTCGGCGCTGCGTGTTCACCCATGTCTGTAATATACCGCTCATCAGCGACGGGCGGCGGTGGTCGCATGTACCCCTCTGGAAGTTGAGCGAAGTCGAAGTTAGTCTCGATTCCGTCCGATGTTTTGGCATCGTACGGTGGAACCTGCGGACCCGCAATGTTGTCCACCGTTGCCGGGTCAAGCATGTGGAAGTGGATATCGAAATGGGGCTTCTCCCACGCTCCTTTGCCACCAAAATGGCCGTCTGGATTCCAGTTGAGTCCCAAGAAAGTAAATGGCGTATTAGCCGCGTCCGGGAACGGCACAAAGAACTGGAGCGACTGTTTGAAGTGGATCGTTGCTGCCTGTCCGCCAATCCGATACTTATCAGTCTCTGCCCGATTGTCTGATTCAGTTATATCCGTCTCGTCTGGAAGCCCTTCGAGTGCGGCGTGATCGAACTCAATTCCGTGATACTTCGCCTCTCCTGAGGGTGTTTCACTCGTAAAGGTTCGGACTCGCCCGTTTCCGAGGGTAACGCTTCGTCCATACTCAGTGATTCCACTTGGCGGAAAGCCCTCCAAGCTATCGGTGCTATTTCCAGTACCCTTCGCGTCGGACTGCTCATCGTTGGCAGTTGCTATAGGTAGACCGACTCCGCCTAATATCGCACTTCCTGCAAGGGTCGACTGAAGCAGTGTTCGCCGACTTAGTGCGACCGTCGAATGGTCTGGCGACTGACCTGCTTCCTGTGTCTGATCGGAATCTTCCACCATACTAAAAAATATATTTCCATTTACACTTTAAGCTGTGCGCGGCTGGAATAGAACCGCACCCCTCCAACGAGTTCGCCGCGCTGTCAACCTAAAACAACCTCCTGCGTTGGAGTCAGCAAAATCTGACACTGGACTGCTGGCCACGGTACTCAGATTGGCGCGGCGATTGTGCTGTGCTTTGTCGCCGGAAGAAACCCAGTGGCGTGGGTTTACTTGCCACCGTGAGGCTGGTCTTGGAAACCCCTCACCCAGCGGGGGTCACAAAATTGCTTCTCACACTGCCGTCAGACTGCCATCGTGACAGTTCCATGCCCTTGCAAGGACAGCCTGAGCTGGTCCGTTGACGCTATACTTCCTATATCACCCCGGTTAGATGACGAACGTAACCTGACGGAACCACCATGGCTTAAGTACACAACTGCACTACAGAAGAGGCGAATGGGCTCGGGGCCGGAGTTGACGCAGACATCGCTGGAGACACTTCAGGAAGCACTCCAAACGGAGCGAATTACCTACGTTGATACGCTGAATGAAGATATCGGCGCAGTTGTTGAGAGTGCAGACCAGCTTGCCTTCGATTACGTCGTCGGTGATGTCTCTGACTATGGCGTGTCCTCGAATGACCATGTCCATCTTGATCTGGTCCATGAGGGCTCGACGATTCACTGCGTACTCTTCGGATACAAGCGGTCAGCTATCGACGCTACGATCGAGGATGGGATGCAGGTGGCTGTGAAAGGCTCACTGTCGTACTACGAAGACGGGGGAAACGTGTCCGTCATCGTCGAAGACATCGTTGAGGTCGGTGAAGGCACGTACCAGCGGATATACGAGCAAAATCGGCAACTGCTGGACTCGGATGGGTTGCTTGATCCGGAGCACAAACAGGCGCTTCCAGACTTCCCAGAACGAATCGGGATCGCCACCAGTGCAACAAGCGATGCCCGAATGGATGCAATTACCAGCATTCACGAGCGATATCCTGACGTTGATATCGTCATCCAGAACACGAGTGTTCAGGGCGACGATGCAATGATGTCGATCATGGGTGCGATCAGTGAACTCGATGACGACCCGCGGGTCGACGTTATCGTTCTCACTCGCGGCGGCGGTTCTGACAAGCATCTCCGGGTGTTCAACGAAACACCGCTCTGCCGTGTCATCCACAAAACCGAGACGCCAGTCGTGGTTGGAGTCGGCCACGAGAACGACCGAACACTGGCCGATGAAGTGGCCGACAGGCGGGTGATGACACCGACCGAGGTGGGCAACATCGTTCCAGAGCGGACCACGCTGGACGCGGAACTGGAAACACTCGAAGAACGTCTCAACACAGCCTACACAGAGACTGCCGAGACGACGCTGGAAACGATGGATGACCGACTCACACGGGCCTACAGACGAACAGTTGAGTCGGATCTGTCTGCGTTCGAAGCTGAGTTGGACCGCACATACGACACCCACGTTCGAGATGAACTGACTGATCTTGCGAACCGGCTAGAGCAAGCGCGGACCCAGTATGACCAGCAGCGAAAACGTGAACAAGAGGTCGCTGCCCATCGCCGCCAGCGTCGACGGCTGCTGCTCATCTTGGTAGCACTGGGCTTGCTTGTTGTGGCCTTGCTCCTGTACATCCTGCTTCCACTATGAAAGACGAGACAATCGCCGACAAGACCGACCGACTTGAACAGATTATCGAACAGCTCGAAAACGGAGACGTCGCGCTGGAACGAGCGAACGAACTCCATGCTGAGGGCACGGAACTGATTGCTGAGTTGGAATCCGAGCTAGCTGTTGGGGATGGCGAGGTTATTGATCGCTGAAGTCCGGTTGAAACTGTTTTGAGCTATAGTAGCTCTCCTCACAGAACGTCCCGTATTTCGATTTCTGTGGTGGCTCTTGCGATGGCTGCACCCTCGCCGTCAACGTTTATCTCAGAAAGTTAAGACCCAATGGACGGCTAGACAGCGGATTTAGATTAGCTAACCAACAGCCGGGACAGTTCTCATTCTCTGTTGGTTAGCGTCTTCAGAGTACTGGAAGAGTCCGGGTACGCTTACGAAGTCTATGTGCCCTCACAGAATGCTTCGAATCCGGGCCAGCAGTCCGGTGACTCGTCCGGCACACGCCGGAGGCGCTCATGCACATCCTGCCAGATACCTGGGTGCGTTTGTAGATATTCGCTGAGCACCCACGTTGAGCGGTGGGTGCGTATTTGGACACACTGCCGATGGCACACTCGTCGCAAATGTACTTTCTACGGGCCAACACATCGACTTTCGAGGTCGCTGCTGGCGCGTCCTGCACGACCCAGTCCCGATGGTCACCCCAAATATCTATCTCGAGGCGAGAAGCTACGACAAGGCGATTTATCCCTGATTTAATCGCGTTAATTCGGCGAAAACCGGCCCCAAATCGGCCTCATGGCTTGGCCCCCTTATCACCTCCCGCCCGATACGTCGAGTTGCAATGTTCGAAGCAGATCCGCTGACGATTGTCCAGTTCGCAAACGAAACGGCTCAGATGGGGATGCAGGCAGGCCCACCGACAGACCTCCCCGCGCAGGTTCCGGACTTCGTCGGGAACATTCTGGCTGAGGTTAGCTCCGCGGCCGGCGGTGAGTCCGGTGGCCTCGGTGAGGTGATCAGCAGCATGACACCTGGTGGCAGTGAGGCCGGGGCGAATACGGCCGCAGAGAACGCGACTTCGGCCGCGAACGGGGCCGCGGACAATGCCCCTGGCAAATAAGCACGCAGTGGTTCCACCAGTTGGACCTGATTGGGGTACGGAATGATTGTCTGGCGCTGACCGTTCTTTTGACCGCTCTAAGCAGGTGTAACTACCGTTTCAGCGTATGGGTGTCTGACGACGAGACCAAGATCGCTGGGGAGTGAGTGGTTCGGTTGGTTGTGGCTAACCAAGCCGACCGCGAGGCGGTTCGAGATATCTTGTTGCATACCGCCTCCTCGTTCCCCTTAAAAAGTAACCGCAATAAGCCGTCGTAATCACATCGGTTCTTTCCTAGCTAAAGACGGATGAGAGCAAGTAATTAAACCAGACGACCGCAGTTCCTGTCTATTCGGGACGTAGTTGCCGTTGAGCTTCTATTGCTCCGCTCTGACGAATCCGGACTTCATGCGTCTCAACAGAGAAACGAACCTCGGTAAACTGTCGCCCCGCTACTGCCTGAAGCCCGTTGCAGAGCGACTCAGCGTCGACGTACTCGTCCAGTACTGGTACGTCATCAGTAGACAACTCCTCCAGAACTTCTGCAAGCTCTACGATGAGCTCAGTGTCGCCGTCCCAGTCATGAACTGCAAGCGTTTCCCAGTTCTGGGAAAGCGATGGAGTAGCAGCGCTCTCTGACATACCTACATTCGGTTACATACGTACATGAAAACATCGGCCTAAGTATCAGTAGTAATAACTACGTCAAAATAAATTAAATCAAGTAGTGGGGCTCCGAGAGCGTCTCGAAAAGCGTGGTTCAGTACAACCTCCTCGGCGTCACCATCAGCCGAAACAACGGCCACGGAGAACTCGCAGCTGTTCCAGTTATCGGCTGCAGTCGCACCATCAACGCCGAAAAAAGGCGGTTGGCCCTGAGTGAGTAGTTCATGTGATCTGGTCAGTACAGAGGAACAGGCTAACAGAGCCGTCCGCGTTCGACTCGGTGGTTGCCAGTAGTACCGCGCAAGATACAGAGGGTGTATCCAGCATACTGAGATTCGATTGCATTCTCGGAGAAACTGGTGAAAACTGGACTAGTCAAATAGCTACGTCACAGTGGCTCGATAATGCCAATTGTCGTGGCCACCGCCACGATCATGAAGAGACCACCGGAACCCAGAACCGCTACAGCTTTTTGTTGACGGAACTGGAGACATTGTCTCTGTCTATGCCAGCGCTGCCTGTCGAGACTGGGTTTCACCTGACCCAGTGTGGCAACCTTCGTGTGCAGGGCTGCGATTGATACTAGCTAACAAACCATAGTTAAAATTAATTATCGACGGCGAATACCACCAAAACAGGTTCTGGTCCCCGCTGCAGGCCGACTCCTACGCCACCCTCACGTGGGAGAGGCGGTATGCAGGATCCGGAACCTGTCCGTGTCTCTGACAATTGCGGTTGTCGGGCGAGACTGTCGGTGCCCACCGTCGCCCGACATGCCCCTTTTGCAAGGAACATAGCACCTGTTTGACACCACTCTGGTCACAGCACTCCGTCACTGGTGGTCACCTCCAGCGACGGGTCTGGTCGGCGTAGGTAGGTCCGTGAGCGTGTCTGACGGCGTCAGTCAACGTACCTCGTTCGTGCGAGCGTCGAACTCGTCCCGGTTGATGCGGTTTTGCCCGGTGAGTGTGCTGAGATTCTGATAGAGCCGGCTGTCATTGAGCGGCGGAGCCCTCTTCTTTGAGCTTGAGCCTGAGGACGGGACTATCAACGATACTAATACGAGACTAATCAATTTCTACCGACAGGTTCGGGACAACCCAGAGGAGCTTATTGACAAACTTGAATCGTTTGACGACCCTGAATCCAAGGTAAACCCAGATAACGACTATTCTGAAACCAGCCATACCGGTCGCGAAATCAAGAATTATTATTACCAACAGCGAGCGCGATTTAATAAGCGGCCGTACGGTGAAAACTTTGATCCACTCACCGAAGCGGCATTGCTCATGTATTTGAATCGAACGTGCTACAACGGCCTCTATCGAGAGAACAACAGTGGTGGATACAACGTTCCGATTGGCGATTTCACTGACCCCGACTGGGTTCAACACGAACGGATTCACAAAGCCAGTACAGTGCTCACAGGAACGGACATTCGCAATGACGACTTCACATATATCCTTGACGCCGCAGAGCCTGGTGATTTAGTTTATTTCGACCCACCCTACAAGCCGATGAGTTCGACTGCCTACTTCACTAATTACAGTGCCGACGGATTCGACCAAGACGACCAGAAACGGCTCTTAGAAGTAGTTCAAACGCTCGCAGAACAAGATGCACACGTCATCGTCAGTAATAGCGGTGTGATGTATGAAATGTACGAAGATGCTGGCCTCCAGGTCGACAAAGAGGCTGCGACTCGGGCCATAAATAGCGATGGTGACAGTCGCGGCGAAGTGGACGAAATAATCGCGACAACAGTCGAACCAGCGAACCGGGCCACAAAAGGCCAAACGTCTCTTGGCCAGTATAATTCTTGAGTTGAGCCCTACTGACGCTACCAACAATGACTGTGTACAATAGGTGATAGAATAGAATCCAACGCGAGATCCGGGCAGTGTACTCTACTTACCGCTGATGATGTTGTTCGCTTCGTCACGGGTACGCTTCGCGGCCTCCTGTGCATAGCCCTCGTGTGTTGTTTCGATGGACTTGTGCCGCAGTACGTCCTGCGCCAGCTGTGGGTTTTCGCGATAGAGTTCACGACCGAGGCCACGGCGAGCCCCGTGAGGTTTCAGCGGCTCCTCGAAGTCATACTCAGACCACTCACAGAGGTCTGCCAGTATGTTCCGGGCTGACTGCGTTGTGATCGACGGCGTCGGGTCCAGTGCTTTCGCCGCGTTGTCGAGCCTGGGGAACACGGCCTCGTTCTCGTCGGGCTCTCGGAGTTGCTTCCAGCGCCGGAGCGGGCGAAGTGCATCGTCGAGGATGGGTGCAGACTCACGGGTGCGATTCTTGCCGAACACTTGCATCGTGCCAGCATCGAGGTTGACGTGCCGCCACCGCAGGCCGTTCCGTTCTTCATCATCGGAGACGGCGACGAGTTCCGCACTGCGGGCTCCGGAGTAGGCGAGTAAGGAGACGAGTGCCTGGTCGCGGTAGGCCGCCGTGCGGTCAATGTCGTCGCTCTCGCCGGCTTCATCGACGCGGGCGGTGGCAGTCGCGCAAATGGCTTCGCGGTCGCGTGTCGTCCAGTACTGTTGGTCGGTTTCAGTCTCGTCGGTCGGAAGCGGGCCTTCGGCGTGGTTGGTCTTGGCCGGGTTCGTCGGTACCAGACCCTCGTAGACAGCCCACGTGAGAAATGAGCGGACGTAGGCGAAGTAGCGGCGGGCAGTCTCAGGTGAAATATCGTCCCGATCATCGGCTCGGGCTAGCTCACGAGCGTACTGCCGGCAGAGATCATCGTCAATCTCCTCGGGGCTGGTGATATCGTGTTGATCTCGTGCCCACGCGGCGAATTTCCGCAGCACGCTCGCGACGTTTGTTCGGTAGCGCCCGGAGTCGATATCGACGAGTCGTTTCTCGATGGCTGTTTCGAGGGCGTCATTCCCGGGAGTAGCGTCGTATGCAGGCGGAAGCCGATCCATGCTTCCCGTACAGCGGCCTCCCGCCTAAAACTGGTGGTGCTTACTATTGTAATACAAACCCAATCGCAAAACCAGAATTTCGGCGTTTCAGGCACTGTGTGTCTGAATATTCGGGCTTCCTGTGTCTGATAAAGTCTATGTAGCTATATAAATTTCCGCCGCTCCAGGAGCCAGAGCTTCGGTAGATGAATTTCTACAAATCAGAAGGATTCTGATAGGTTAGTTCTGAAGCCACTGAGATGACCGTTGAGAGTGGTTCTCGGAAGATTCGGAAACTACACCCTTCCGTTTATCCGATTGGTTTCCGAATTACTACATATGATTACCAACGCTCGCGTGTTACAACCCGAGTTCATTCCTCAGGAGGTGAAACACCGCTCTGCCGAGGTGAGCCACCTCTCCGACACACTGCGTCCGATTATGACCGAGGGACGCCCGGAGCCATCGTTCCTGTACGGGCCGTCTGGAGCTGGGAAGACATGCATAGCCAAGTACACTGTCAAGCAACTCCGCGAGAACGTGGTCGACCTGAACTACCAGTACGTGAACTGCTGGGAGGATTACAGCCGATTCAAGACGCTCTACCGGATTCTCGACGGCATCAACGAGACGTGGGACATCCACCGTCAGTCAACCCCGAAAGACGAACTGTTAGAGCGGCTACGCGAGTACGACGGCGCACACTACGTAGTGATTCTCGACGAGGTCGACCAGCTCCAGGATAAGAAAATCCTCTACGATCTCCATCGGATTCCTCATCTCACAATGATCCTCATTGCGAACCGCGAGGAAGACGCGTTCAGTTTGCTTGATGAGCGTCTGTACAGCCGTCTCCAGAACTGCCCCCGCATTCGGTTCAACAACTACGACTTGGCGGAGTTGGTGTCGATTATCGAGGATCGGGCGCGGTGGGGACTCAGACCAGACGCACTCGCACAGAACGAGATGGAACTAATCGCGGACCACGCTGCTGGCGATGCTCGTGCTGCTATCGGTATCCTTCGCAACGCGACCAGGATGGCTTCCCAGCGAGGTTATGAACAAATCACAGCTGAACTAATTCGGGAAGCAGTTCCGGAAGCGAACTCGGAAATTCGACAGAAGACGACAGACAAGCTCACCGACCACCAGCAGATTCTCTACGATATCATCACCGACAGTGGGAAAATCAGTGGCGGCGACCTCTACGAACAGTACTGTACTGAAGTCGACTCTGCAAAAACGCGGCGAACTATGAGGAACTATCTTTCTAAGCTTAAACAATACAATCTCGTCGTCGCATCAGGAAATACAAAAGGACGATCGTATAGCCCGCAAACCTGATTGAACGTTTGCTTTCTTACTGGGGCAGGCCAGTTACTCATTTTTTGTGGGTAAGAGACAGAGATATAGAGAGTAGACACAGCACACTGATTTTTATTAGTCCTCTGCAGGACAGGAGAATAATTTATTTAGTGAACGTGGTTACTTATTGTGTATTGTGCCAACCAAAAAATTTTCATTACCATATTTATATTACACATCTAATGAGGAGGGTGTGGGAGGCGGGCCTAAGTATTGCATTGGTTTTTTTGATGATGACAACCCCCGTTGCGGGGGTAGTAGAACTTCAGAATAATCATTCACCTAGTACCCAAAACACAGCAAACACCTTACAGACTTCTTCAGCTCAAATTACGGCCACTGAGGCAGAAGGTGGGGCCTATTCACCTGGAGAAACGGTGCCTGTTGATTTTACTGTAGAAAATACGGGCGATACGAGCGAAGAATTTTATGTTGACGTAAGTCTCCAGCGGCCGAATGGGAACTGGGTGACGGGTGAGGGGAGGTCAGTTCTCCTCTCTCCAGGGGAATCAATCTCACTTACACTTGGCGTCAAAATTCCTGATGATGCCACTGAAGGAAGTTATGGTGCAGGTTCCGGAGTTTTCCAGACGAGTGCAAAAGATGAGCTACATGATTACGGTCAAGACTTAGATTCTTTCACCGTTGAATCTCCATCAACAGATGCGGACGTAACTAGCACATATGCGGAAAGTGGCACGTATCAACCAGGGGACTCAGTGCCAGTTGACGTCACTGTCGAGAATACTGGTGATACGACACACGACTTCTATGTAGATGCGAGTGTCCAACGTCCCGACGGTGGCTGGGTAACTGGCGAAGCTACGACCGTCTATCTCTCTCCCGGTGAGACTGAGACAATTACTCTTAACGGCGAAATTCCCGACGACGCTGAAGAAGGAACGTGGAGCGCAGGGTCTGGCGTATTCCACAGTAGCGCTAAAGACGACCGATATGACTACGGTCAAGACTTAGATTCTTTCACCGTTGAATCTCCATCAACAGATGCGGACGTAACTAGTACATATGCGGAAAGCGGCACGTATCAACCGGGTGAATCCGTGCCAGTTGAAGTCACCGTCGAAAACACGGGTGATACGACGCACGACTTCTACGTAGATTCGAGTGTTCAGCGTCCCGACGGTGGCTGGGTTACTGGCGAAGCTACGACCGTCTATCTCTCTCCCGGTGAGACTGAGACAGTCACTCTTTACGGCGAAATACCCGACTACGCTGAAGAAGGAACGTGGAGTGCAGGTTCGGGTATCTTCCACAGTAGCGCTAAAGATGACCGGTATGACTACGGTCAAGATTTAGATTCCTTCGAGGTCACGGGGGCAAATGAAGCGCCCACGATAGACCGAGAGTCACCGTCTGGTGATGTCTCAGTAACGGTCAGTGATTCCGTCGAGTTCCAAGTCGATGGCGAAGACCCAGACGGGAATCTTGAGGACGTGGAGTGGTACATTAATGGCGACTATATCCAGACCCAGAGTATAGACGGTAGTGTTGACACGGCAACGTGGTCACACGAGTTTGACCAGTCTGGAACGTATACGGTCGAAGCAGTTGTATTCGATTCAGAGAATGCGGATAGTCAGTCTGTCAGGTGGGATGTCACGGTTGAGCAGCCAGACGAGACAAACGCACGTATCACCCAAACGCTAGCCGATAGTGGAAACTACAGTCCAGGGGATAGGGTGCCGATTGAAACCACCGTCGAAAATACAGGTAACACGGAGCATGATTTCTACGTAGATGCGAGTGTCCAGCGTCCCGACGGTGGCTGGGTTACTGGCGAAGCTACGACCGTCTATCTCTCTCCCGGTGAGACTGAGACAGTCACTCTTTACGGCGAAATACCCGACGACGCTGAAGAAGGAACGTGGAGTGCAGGTTCGGGTATCTTCCACAGTAGCGCTAAAGATGACCGGTATGACTACGGTCAAGATTTAGATTCCTTCGAGGTCACGGGAGCAAATGAAGCGCCCACGATAGACCGAGAGTCTCCGTCTGGTGATGTCTCAGTAACGGTCAGTGATTCCGTCGAGTTCCAAGTCGATGGCGAAGACCCAGACGGGAATCTTGAGGACGTGGAGTGGTACATTAATGGCGACTATATCCAGACCCAGAGTATAGACGGTAGTGTTGACACGGCAACGTGGTCACACGAGTTTGACCAGTCTGGAACGTATACAGTCGAAGCTGTCGTACTCGATACAGAGAATGCGGATAGCCAATCTGTTGAATGGGACGTCACGGTTGAGCAACCGGACGAAACTAGCGCACGTGTCACCCAAACGCTAGCCGATAGTGACACCTATAGACCGGGGGATAGAGTACCGGTTGAAATCACTGTCGAAAATACAGGCAACACTGAACACAACTTCTACGTAGATGCGAGTGTTCAGCGTCCCGACGGTGGCTGGGTAACTGGCGAAGCTACGACCGTTTATCTTTCTCCAGGTGAGACTGAGACAATTACTCTTAACGGCGAAATTCCCGACGACGCTGAAGAAGGAACGTGGAGCGCAGGGTCTGGTGTATTTCACAGTAGCGCTAAAGATGACCGATATGACTACGGCCAAGATGCAGATTCTTTTGAGGTTACCGGAGCTAACGAGCAGCCGTCAGCTGACCGTGAATCGCCATCTGGCGATCAGTCAGTAACGGTTGGTGACTCTGTTGAGTTCCAAGTTGGTGCTGAAGATCCAGACAGGAATCTTGCAGGAGTAGAATGGTACATTGATGACGCTGCCGTCTCCGAGAGTGATATCTCCGGATCGGACGATACCGCGACGTGGGAGACGACATTCGATGACTCCGGAACATATCACATCACTGCCGCCGTGTTCGATACTGAGCAGACCTACAGTGACGAGGTGACGTGGACAGTATCTGTTACTGAATCAGCCAGTGCGGAAATTAGAACTGTGGAACCACCAGAGGGTGCCTATGGGGCCGGCAACGATGCCCAGACCTCAGTAACAGTTGAAAATACGGGGCGAACCAGTAACGACTTTTTTGTCGGCTACAGCGTGCGTGGCCCTAATGGAGATTGGTATGATACTCTGGGACTAACAGGAAGAGAAATCACTCTGAATTCAAATGAACAAAAAGAAGTATCACTCTCCTGGCGTGTCCCACCAGAAGCTCCTACTGGTGACTACGATGTGAAGGTGGCTGTCTGGCGAGGAACGGACAGGCAGTCGCTGACAAACTTGGCAGATGAGCGTGTAATCACTGACGCCTTTGAAAAGCCATCGAACGTTGATGCGAGAGTTGATGATATCAGCGTCGAATCAAAAACAACCAAGGTTGATAGTTCGACTACGGTCGTGGCACGGATCAGCAATACTGGTTATATTGATCACAAGTTCGATATACGTATTACTGGTATTGGGCCGGATGGGAACCGCTATCCCAACCTGTTCACTCATCCGGAAGCTATTGAGAAAAGTACGACTGATCGAGTCGAACAAGGATGGTACGTTCCAAATATAGCTAAAAAAGGCGTTTACGATATCCAGGTAGAGGTGATTGACAGTAGTAATGATAATAAAGTTGTGTCGTCAGAGATGTTAGAAGATGCGATTCAAGTAGGTGAATCCGAATCTGATAACATTGAAATTAGATCAACATCTCAGGTAACCGGGGTATACGATATCGGCGATACAATCTCAGCGCAAGCAGACATTCAGAACACTGGTGACAATCAAGAGCGGTACTACGTGCGTTACCAAGCCAGAACTGATGGAGGGGACTGGAAAAATAAAGCCCGGTCGATAGTTACACTTCCTCCAGGAGAGACTGATACCGCGTATCTCTCTTGGTTCACTGATGATGATACAACAGGGACCTATGAGACTCGAATTGTGGTGCAGACGAGAGATGCAACGACTGTCGGCAAAAACACATTTAGTGACGATATAGAAATTAAGAGCACCTCGAAGCCGCCAGAAGGCTACGATCTCACAATCGTCACAACTGGTACTGATGGGGAGCCTTTAGACCGAGCAGTAACCGTTAGCGGAGCCAGAACCTACGATATGCGCACTGGAAATGACGGTAAATTGACAATAACTGGGCTCTATGAATCTAGTCCCGGGAGGCTTCCCGAGGCAAGTATCTACGTCAACGAACCGGGCTCACTCGCTCCAACAACTCGTGATATCGTGCTCTCAAGAGGTGGGACCACAACTGAGTTCTCATTCAGCGAGTCTACCACAATCGAAGGAGAAGTGTATCGGGATGACGGCCCGGTTATCGATGATGCTACAGTGGAAATTCGCGGACAGCAAGCAGTTACAAACGCTGATGGGCGGTTTGTTATGGATGAGAAGTATTCGATTCCGTCAGATCAGTCTCATATTGACGCCACTGTCACAGTCAAGCGTGACGGAGAAGTATTGAAACGGACTGAAAAGGAAATTGAACCCGGCGAGAACGATATTGGCGTTGTCCTGTACGGTGAACCCCCAATCGACCTCGAAGAGGCTGAAACTGGATTCTTTAGTGGTCGGATAGCGTTCGAAGATAATCCGCGGAAGCACAGTAATCCGGGATTCCTATTGGGCTGGATCGCGAGTGGAATTGCTGTTTTTGGTGATGTTAGAGACGCTGGTGATGCAGTAAATGACCGCGATTGGTCTGATGCTGGGATTACCTTACTCGGATTGGCGCCAGAAATCGGGGATGCAGCGAAAACCTCGAAGATCATCTCGCGAGTGTCACGCTACTGGACTGCTAGCCGGTCTACACTAGTGAAGTTTGCTGCGAAGACAACAAAAGTACCATCAAAAGCCGTCAAACGCATTGATGCTGCCTACCCTGCTTTGAACCCCGGTTCTGTTTTGACTACACGGTATGGCCTTAGTGATAGCGTTGTTCAACAACTGGCAAAGAACGGTGCGCCAATGGATCGTGCGACATCGCGAGTCGAAGTTATCAAGAATCACGGCAATGGCCGTGTCTCAGACATTGCTGAGAGAGTTCGATCTGGTGGAACATTAAAATCAGAGTCAATCAAGGCGGCGACAACAGGTCTTAGAGATGAACACGGGATTTCGAAATCAGGCATTAATACGATACGTACTGACTATAACCCTGTAATCATCGAAGACGGGTTCAGCCAACTTGATCGGTGGCGAGAAGGGGCTAGTCTCACGAGTCGGACTAATACGGGGAACATTGTCGGTGACGTTACTGAGGCCCTAGCACTTCGCCAGGTCAAGGGACTCCATCCGAGCGCGACTGTGGTAAGCGACTTACGTGGTAAAAGTCCAGGACTTTACCTTCGACAAGGCCTAGGTGTGGGAAGCGGGGATTTTGATTACGTACTCGTTCGTGTCACCGAGAACGGTGAGTATGAGGTCAAACGTATCTATGAGGTGAGCGCAGAGCAACCCTCCGAGTACAAGCAATCCGAACAGATTCGCAACCAGCTGAGTGATCTTCGCAAAGGCAACCGCCAAATTAACAGTAGAGTCTTGGATGCGGATGACTTCGACGATGTCGATCCTTCGAGTGATCATTATACAATTGGTCCTCGTGAGTACCACAGCAGTAGTCCGAAATATGATAACGGATATGACTACGCTGTCCGGTATAATCGAGATGAAATCCAAGATATCAGTGAAGCTTACAAGAAACACAAAATCGATGCTGAACCCGCCTCTCAGCTGCCAACTAACCCACAGTCATCGCAGTTGAAACCTGCATCGGGAACTACCAATCCAACTATTGGGATCACGAAACCTGTGACTGTACCCTAAAAATAATATTTGATAGAATATCAATAATATACTCTCTGTTTACGGGTTCTGTTCCTACCCCTGTGACTTTGACTGTTATTGAATTAATAGTTCCAGTAGTACGAATTACAGTTTGGCCATTTGATTGTTCATACATCTGAACCCGGATTGGTTGATCAGTCCTGACTGTCGACTGTTCCGTAGTACCATTTCCTGTACTTTGTGCTTCTGAATAAGCACTGGCAGCCGCTTCGGTATCATGTATCGTGATGACAGTCAATAAATAAAGGGGAGTACTCTCATTTCCGCTATCCCGAAGGAATGTCCGAGAGTGATACTTTGTTATGTCGTACTCCACAAAATCTTCTTCTAAGGTGTCAGGATACTCATCTGCAGTATACTCTGACTCTGTTTCAAGTGAAAACGAACGAGATAAACCATTAACATAGGGTAGGGCTCTTGCTGTATCAGGGTCGCTCTCAGTATATAGGTCAGGAGAATCACTTACGGATTCGGTTTCTGTGCCGATATCGGAGTTCGAACCATTGATAAGTGAATTGCATCCTGTCAACGACAATACTAGTAATAGACAAAAAACAATTCGTAATTGCATACTATCTCTTTTCCACAGATGGGATACAATAGTTTTGGGCTTCATGAAAAATGAGACATTAGTATTATTAGATTGATACCACTGGTTCAAAGGCACTGTCTAGTTCTGAATGACCTCAGCTGGCGTTTTACCGTCGAGTGCTTGGTTTTGCCGTTCGTGGTTGTAGTGGTGTCTGAAGCGCCGTAACCACTGTTTCGCGCTGGATTGACTGCCCCGCCAAAACGAGTGAAAGCGGTCGATTCGCATGGTCACAGTCTGGAACCACTTTTCGATGTGGTTCCGGATTCGGTAGTCGAGCCGACCGCTCAGATCGTGGCGTGAGAGGGCAGTCAGATAGCCGCCAGCATCGACGAGAAACACTGAATCGGCGACATCGTGTTTCTCAATGAGTCGATGCAGGAACGCCGCCGCGGGGTCAGTCCCGCGGCGGCTGAACACGTCGATTTCGAGCAATAATTTCGACTCTGTGTCGACAGCGGCGTAGAGCCACTTTTTTTCGCCGTCAACCTCGATTTGTTTCTCATCGACTGCGACCCGCGACGGCGACGCCGTCGGCGGGTCGCTCTGGGCTTCAGACAACGTATGAACCCAGTTCCAGACCGCACCGTGAGAGCGATCGACACCCAGCAGGTCTAAGATAGCGACCGTCTCCCTGATCGACAGCCCCGCCGAGTGGAGACGCACCCCAAATCGCCGGACGGGTGTCGGAATGCGCTCGTTCTCCCAAACATCTTGACTGTCCTCGTCTAACGTTTCGTTGAGCAGGTCTGCGAGTGTCATGAACACCTCTCGCTACGGCCTGCTCACTTCTCAACCCCTCAACTAGACAGTGCCCGGAAAACCTTCTTGACATATAATAAATAGTAAATCGAAGAATTTTACTTTTAGGCTAGCCTAATCTAATCATGTTGAAGGAGTCTCGAAAGGTAGTGACTGGAGAATACGACGTGGTTATTGTTGGCGGAGGAGTCGGAGGGATTACAGTTGGTGTTTTTACGAGTCGATACGGACTCTCCACACTAATCCTAGATCGTGGTCGGTCATCACTGGGCCGGATCGCACATCTGGAGAACTTTCCTGGCTTCCCCGCCGGAATCGATACGCCAACATTCCAGAAACTTTTGCACGCACAAGCCGAGCAAGTTGGTTGTGAAATCACGCGTGAGAAGGCTGTAGAAGCAACCCAGACAGAAGGCGGCTTTCGTATTGAGACTGAAACGGGGGACGAGTATGCAACTGAATCGCTCGTCGCGGCGGCGAAGTACGGGCGAGAGTGGCTCGAAACACTTGACGAGGGAGAATTTCTGGGGGACGACGGGGAAGTCGATATCAATTGGGAAGAGCACAAACGCTGCGGTCGAACATCGGTAGATGGACTCTATTTTGCTGGTCGACTTGGGACGGCTGAGGACCAAGCTGTGGTCGCCGCAGGACAAGCAGGCGAGACTGCGCTCGGACTGATCCATGACGTGCGGCGTGATGAGGGCTTGCCCGAGGATCTCGCAACTCACTACACTGACTGGGTGTTCGTTGAAGGGTCTATCATCGACGGTGATTGGGAAGAACACGTCCGGAAGGAGTTCCCAGAACGGGTTGGAGACGCCGACCTCTCTGAGGCACGCTTCGATGAGCTACAGTCACAGTACGTCGAGCGGAAGGTGGAGCAAGCGATCTCACCATCCGAACAGCGCAAACGGCGTCGAGATGGTCACCGGCATCTCGTAGAGTACATCGACGACGGTGCGGTACTCGAACGGGCCGAAGAGATCAAAGCGGAACGATCGTCTGGACCGGACAATGAGTGACGGTAGTTTGTGACAGGACTCTAGAGATTCCCGTTGACGATGTCTGCGACGCGCTGCCGGTCAAACAGTTCCGTGTCGTCCGTGACGTCCCCGAATACGTCGGGGTAAATCTGTTTCGCGGCCTGTTCGGTCAAAAACAGGTTGTGGATCGGTCCCTGATGGAGGTATCCGCCACGATAGACGCGACCGTTCTTGACGGCCGTCAGTTGGCTGCCGACCGGATGATCTTCCATATATACGAGGATGGTGTCTCGGAACTCCTCGACCGACATCTCAGCGAAATTCCGGAACAGAATCACGTCTGGGTCCAAATCGAGTAGCCCTTCGTAGTCGAGGTCCATGTTCCCCGTAGTGCTCTGATTCTCGATGTCCGTCCCGCCGAGTGCGTCGCTCACACCGAGGTCACGCCACTGCTTCTTACTCGTCCCCTGGTCGTTGAGCCGGTACGGTGTAAACTCATCTGGTTCCTCCGTGACACCGTACGTAAGGAAGACATTCGGTCGCTCCTCGGCTGTCGGGAGTTGGCTCTGTATGTCCGCAATGAACTCGTCGTGGAGTTCTTTGAACGCCGCATAGCGCTCTTGTTCTTGGAACACCTGTGCGACTTTCTCGAAGGCTTCGTACAACGTGTAGTATCGGTAGTCGTGCCAGTCGTCCGATCTACGGAAGATCAAGTTCCCCACGAACGGGGCAACGTTCGTGGTAATTTCCTCGATGTCCGACTCGTCCCAGTCGAACCAATTAATGAGCATTTGCGGATCGTATAGGTGGACATCGTTGTCAAGTTCGTAGAATTCTTCCTTTGTCCGGACCTCTGGATAACTCTCGATAGGTTCGGTATCGATTTCTACGCCTGATATTTCGTTGTACAGATGTGTGTAGTATCGGTCAGCACCTCCGATACCGGTCATGCCGTCGGCTTGGCCCAGTGCGACCCCCATATCAGCGTAGCTACCGTCGTAGGCAATCCACTGCTCAGGAGTCGAGTCGAACTCTACCTCACCCATCGGTTCCATCGTTACCGAATAGTTAGTAGATTCAGTAGCGGTCTCAGTTGATTTCTCCGTTGTATTATTGGCCGGAGTGGATTGAGAGTCAGATCCAAATACACCGGTACAACCCGCCAGCAATCCGCTACCTGTAGCAACTCCGCCGTACTTGAGTATATCTCGCCGCGTTGACGTTTTCTGGGAGCCGTTATTATCGCCCATACTTTTAGGCCAGCCTAACCTTACTTAATTTCGACGCTTTAGGACAGCCTAAAAGATGCAGCGGGTGGATTCGTTATCTCGACGTAGACCAACTCGTCATCTAGGGTCGAATCCAGTTCGTCATATCCCTCGAACCTCGTAAACAGGTTCCCCTTGCACGGTATTTGATCGCTGTCGAGTAATACTGAGAGAAGGTCAGAAGTCGCGGGCTCGACCTCCACAAGAGACGATATCCCTTCGCAGAGAACCTTTACCAGCGTAGTTTCACCAGCGGCCCCGCCGACACCCAGTGCGTTAATGACGCCGAATGCGTTGTTGATGAATAGATAGTATCTCAGACAACGGTCAATAATCCCGTCGGAGCAAACAGTTTCTACCCGATTTTCCAAGCCGGGAATCCAGCTCTCGACCAGATCGTACCGTGATCTGGGGAAGCAATATCCGCCGTTGTCGGGATAGAATCCTTCCTTTGGCCAGCCGCCCTCACCCAGTCGAACTACAGTGTTTTGCTGATGAGCTTCCAGTCCGACACCCAGCTTGAAGTACGACCACATAACAGGGTGAATTACTGCTGTATTGAATAGATGCTGAGTCACGTTCACAGCGGCTTACACAGAGGTTCTATGTTGGTGATGGCGAACACAAGACGAACTCACGGAACTACAGATATCGGCCCAGCGCTCGCACGACCGTCGAGCGAGCGCTTCATTGCTGGGTATGATGTTTCGACCATCCACCGCTGAGAGTAGCCGCTTACTCGGTTGAGCGCGTTGTTTGCGGCTGCGTTCGCTGATAGCCGCAGTAGTGAACAAGGTACTCAACATCATATGCGGCGAATTCGTACTCGGTGTACCAGTCTTGGATGCCGTTGTCAGCGGCGACGGACTACAGGTCGTCCGCGTTAACAGAGCATTCTGGTGCAATTCGTGTTCCAGACTGGGCCTGGCAACAAGGCGGTTCGAACAAAGAATCGTTCATCTCGCCGGGGTACCCAACAACGATCAAGCACCACGACTTCGACCAGCATCAGGGGACGCTTACTTCAGACATCGTGAGCAAGGCAGTATCTGAACTGCATCAGTACACTACTGTCCACAAGGGCTGAGATGACGCGTACGTCTGGGTCACGCGCAGCTGGAGACGAGATGGACACGACTGCACTCCCGCCAGCAGTCACTCCCTTGCAGCGTGGGGCAGACAGCCGGGCGAAACAGACAGGTGCCTAATTACGGTGTCGTAGAGCAGTTTACAGGGTAGTTTGTTCCATGACTTCTGGGGAAAACTATCCACCGGCACTGTCTAGTTCTGGATGACCTCAGCTGGCGTTCGTCCGTCGAGTGCTTGGTTCGGTCGTTCGTGGTTGTAGTGGTGTCTGAAGCGTCTGAGCCACTGTTTCGCGCTGGATTGACTGCCCCTCCAGAAGGAGTGAAAGCGGTCGATTCGCATGGTCACGGTCTGGAACCACTTTTCGATGTGGTTCCGGATTCGGTAGTCAAGCCGACCGCTCAAATCGTGACGTGAGAGGGCAGTCAGATAGCCGCCAGCATTGACGAGAAACTCTGTCTCGGCAACATCGTGTTTCTGAGTGAGTCGGTGCAGGAACGCCGCCGCGGGGTCGGTCCCGCGGCGGCTGAACACGTCAACTTCGAGAAGTAACTTTGATTCAGTGTCGACAGCGGCATACACCCACTTTTTCTCCCCGTCGATCTCGATTTGTTTCTCATCGACCGCGACCCGCGACGGCTCCGCCGTCAGCGGGTCGCTCTGTGCTTCGGACAGTGTATGCTCCCAATTCCAGACTGCTCCGTGAGAGCGGTCGACACCCAGCAGGTCTAAGATAGCAACCGTCTCCCTAATCGACAGCCCCGCAGTATGGAGACGCACCCCAAACCGCCGGACCGGTGTCGGGGTGCGCTCATTCTCCCAAACGTCTTGGCTGTCCTCATCTAACGTTTCGCTGGGGAGGTCTGCGAGTTGCATGGACACTTCTCGCTACGACCTCCTCGTTTCTCAAACTCGCTCAACTAGACAGTGCCGTTAAATTTGGCTCAGAGTTGCAAAAACAGAATGAACCCGCTGATAGATCTCTCAGTAGTCAACACGCATTCAGAATTAACAGTTTATCATGATGAGATTCCCCTGAATCTCATATCGTATGCATTGAGAGGGCCAGTCTCAACTACTGGCATAGATTCTTTCTGACAGGAATTGGCTCTATAGAGGGTCAGAACGGCGAAAACTGGCGGTTCGGTTTATTTCAGATGCTCGTAGCCCCAACTCTCCAGTATTTCAGCCACAGCATCTGGGTTCTCTGCCGCGAGTTCAACGAACGCTTCACGGAGGTCTGTCACCGAGACATCCTTCGACCGCATGTCGAGTTCATCGGCCACGTCAGCTCTGATTTGGTCTTCCAGTTCGGCGTACTCGTCGCGAAGAAATGCAACGTGTTCGTTGTCTCGGTCTTCTTTGACGGTCTGACGGCGGATTACGTACGGAATGTCGTTTGTGCTCATGGTGTCAGTGGTGTCGTGATCCGGTTCAGAGTCAGACTCAAGAGCCGTCTTGGGATCGGCGTCCGGCGCTGAATCGACCTGGTCATCGGTCGTGTCTTCGGCGAAGGGGTCTTCGCCTGGCCCTTCTTTCATGCCCGCCATTTAGGCCACCTCCTCGATAGCGCCAGGTTCTGGGGGATTCGGAGCCTCAACTCCGGCTTGCGCTTCGAGATACCGAGCCAGTCGGTCATACTGCGCCAGCGTTTCGAGCTCGTAGTCACGGCGACGGTTGCGGTGGTCGCGGACGTAGGTAAACGCTGAACACTGCTGTGCCCACGAGCCTTCCATCAGCGAGGTTCGGTCACCGAAGGTTTCTGGCGTTGAGTAAGGAATCTCGCTGAGGATGCGCTTCTGGTCGTTTGTCCCCTTGACGCCGATCGGAACGGCAGCCAGCACACCCACGTCGATTTCCAGCGTGTCTTCGAGCCCAGCGACAAGTTGTTCGAGGCCTTCAACAGCGGCCTGGCCTTTGGCGCTCGGTTCAATTGGAATAACCAGCGACCGTGTGGCGTTAATAGCGTTGTGGAGATGTGGGCCCTCCGTCGCCGGGGGGTCACAAATCAGTACGTCGTACTCATCACGGACGCCGGCGTCAGCGAGAGTACTGAGAAGTGCAGCGTGGATATTGAACGCATCCCCGACAGCCGCGGCCTGATCCTGCTCGCGGCGGAGCCAATCGCCGAGATCGGCGAGTTGGTTGTGCTCAGGAATAATGTCCACACCGTGTTCGGCGGTCACGATGAGGTCTTCAAAGTCTCCTTTCGATCGGTTAATCATATGTCGAGCAAGATGGTCGACGTCTTTCGAGCGGTCCTCATCGACACCAAACAGACGCGACAGGTTGCCTTCTTGCGGGTCCAGTGGGACGATCAAGGGCTTGAGACCGGCGCGTGCGTGTGCGACAGCGAGATTCGCGGCCGTCGTCGTCTTGCCGACGCCACCGGCTTCGCTGTAGGTACTGTATGAGAGCATAGGCACCCGTTGTAGCCCCAAGTTCAAATAATCTATTGATTTAACCAGTCTGTTCAATTAATTGGTTAAACCAATTGCTTTATACAATAGATTCAATTGTACGCTTCGACTAGCCAGTTCAACTGACTGTTTCAACCAGCTGGTTCAATTAATTCATTCAACCAGCCAACTAGGCAATAGAGACGAAGTATGAGAAGATCAGGAGTCAGTACGTCGCACCGTCAATTCGAGATACGATTCTTTGAAGATGGTGGATTGTTCGTTATCGCCGTCACATCGTGACGAACTCCTCACCGGAGTCAGACAGGTATTCGGTGATACTCTGATAGATCCCGAACTCACTATTAATCGTCTGGAAAGCATCGACGACAGTCGCTATATCGAGATTGAGTTCATGTTCACGATAGGTGCCCAGTCCTGGCCACGATATTCTATATCTGAGAGTGTGATATTGGGGATCTCGAAATCAGAGAAGAAACTACGCATCCAGCGGGCAGTACGTGGCTCTCATTCCTAGAACTCACAGAGTTTCTAATGTCGCTGATAGACGATCGAAAAGCAGGCAGGTGTTTCCGCTTCTGCAGCAAGCGTGATCATAGTGGAAACAATAGAGTCTGGCGAGTCTCCGACAACTAGGTCCGTGATTCTTCCCGTCACCGTGTTCGGCGATGTTGTGACCGAGGACCACAGAGGCGCTGGTGACCGCCACAGCCTCCGATTCAAGCATATGCCGAGGGGGAAGGTCCATCCCTGCGAATATGTATACGAAGATTTCCAGCAATGCGGATTCTCAGACGGCTTCCGGATCAATTTGATAGCCCGTCGTGATCTCGGTCTCGATGAGCAGGCGCGGCCCTTCAGGCGAATTCTACGTCTTTCTCCGGGAGTGCGTTATGAATCCTGTCACGTACGCCTTGGGTCCAGCTCGTGAACTTCTGCTGGAGAACGGCGATATCTGTCATCACTCTTTCTCTCTGATTTCGACCGCCTGAATGCCATCGCGTAGCGTCGTCTGCTCGAGTTCACGAAGCGTCTCGGCGCTCGCGTCGACTGTCGCGAAGTGATTTCCCGCTAGCTCACCGGCCTGGCTCTTGAAGCAGGTGGGCCCACAGGGAAGCAGTATCTCCGCGTCGTTCCGATATCCTGGATAGAACAGGAGATCGCCACGCGATGGATATGTCGTGTGGTTTTCCCGAGGCAGTTCCGGAACGTCAACATCGTCGATATTGATCCACGTCGCGATGCCGCTCCAGCGGACGTGCATCAACTCCGTGCGCAGCGGGAGCATCTCCCGGAACGCTGCGACGGTTTCTGGGGCTCGTTCTTCGTGCAGTTCGGCTGTGTACGTCGTGCCGTTGGTCTGAATTTCGATCATTGGTGTGTATCGTGTCGGTCAGTGTTCGATGCTAGTAGTGCCAGACTGTCGGCGAGAACTTGCGTTGCCACAGCACAGTCTGACCAATCCGCCCACTCTTTCGGTGAGTGTGAATAGCCGCCCGTGGACGGGGCGAACAGCAACGCTGCATCAGTCACATTGGCGACCTGCATCGTGTCGTGGCCTGCCCCCGAATGGAGTGTGCAGGTCTCGACGCCACGCCGGGATGCGGCTGTTTCGACGGCGTCCCGGACGCGCTCGGAGAGGCGGGTCGGAGCGATGTCATATGGGATGTCGAGTGACGTGTCGACACCGCGTTCGCGTTCCAGTTCGTCGAGCGAGTTCTCGACAGCCCGGACCTGACGGGCAATTTCCAATTGTTCGATAGAGCGAAGGTCGAGCTGCATCGACACGCTCCCGGGAACAACGTTGACCGCGTTCGGTTTTGGGTTGAGGCGGCCGACCGTTCCGACCGCTGTCCCCGTCCCGGTGGCGGCGATCTTGTTCGCAGTCTTCTCGATATCGATGACAAGTTCGCTCGCCGCGACGAGTGCGTCACGACGAGCCTGCATGCTCGTCGTCCCTGAGTGGTCAGCGCTCCCGTCAATAGTGACGTGTCCCCGCGTGGTACCGGTGATATCGGTCACGATACCCAGAGGAACCCCTGTCTCTTCGAGGTGCCCCCCCTGTTCGATGTGAAGTTCGACCCAGGCGTGCCATTCGCTCGCATCGAGGCGTCCTGTCCCGCAAAACCCGGCGTCCTCAAGTGCCGTTTCGAGCGAGACGCATCCGTCAGAGAGTTCCAAGGCGTCCTCGACCGAAAGGTCTCCGGCAGCGACGGAGGAGCCGAGAACGCCGTCAGCGAACCGCGTCCCCTCCTCACCGGTGAAAGAGACGACTTCAAGCGGTCGATCGACGACGACATCACTGTTCCGGACGGCTCGGACCGCTTCGAGCGCGGCGTAGACGCCGAGCGGACCGTCGAAGATACCTCCTCTGGGTACGGAGTCGAGGTGGCTCCCCGCCACGACGGGCGCGACCGTCGAGTCACACGTCGGCGGCGTCCAGCGACCAGCGATGTTGCCGACAGCGTCGACTCGAACGTCGAGGCCGAGTTCCTCCATCCGATCGGTGAGATACTCTCTTGCCCGCGTGTTAGCCTCGTCTGCCGGAAGTGCGGTCCGTCCACGCCCGGTTTCGGTTTCGACGCTGCCGAACTCACCGGTACGCTCGATGTCCGTTCGGAGCGAATCGGCATCGATGTCGATTGCAGCGTCCACTACGCCATCCCTCCCTGTGGGTCCCATGTTGGGGAGTCACGGGCGAGGAACTCACCGCGGGGTCGCCCGATGACGCCGGCATCGTCCGCGATGAGTTGTCCCCCGAGATACGTCTGGATGACTTTGCCGGTCACCTCTCGCCCCTCGTATATCGAGTAGTCCGCCAGAGAGGCGTTGTCTGTGGCCGAAATCTCATAGGACTCTGACGGATCGAACACGACGAAGTCGGCGTCCGCGCCGACGGCGAGCCGCCCTTTCTGTGGCAGGCCGAACGTCTCTGCGGGGTTCCTCGATAGCACCCGAACGAGGAACGAATATGGGAGCCCGCGGCGGTTGACCGCTTCGTCGTGAAACACCGGGAGGGCTGTCTGGAGGCTGTTTACGCCGAACGGACAGTCCCACCAGTTCTCGACCGTCTTTTCAGTCCGCGTTGACGCGACGTGGTCCGTCGATACGACATCAAGCGTGCCATCCCGGAGCGATTCAAACATCGCCTCAACGTCGTCCGCAGTTCGGAGCGGAGGAGACTGGAGCGCCATCGTGCCCTGTTCTGCGTAGGCGTCCTCGGTGAGGGTCGTGAAGTGCGGACACGTTTCGCCGCGGACCCGCGTTCCGTCCTCACGCGCCGCCGCGAGTTCGTCTACGGCCGCCCGCGAGGTGGTGTGGATACCGTAGTATTTGCAGTCAGTCTCAGTCGCCAGTGTGACTGCATCTGACAACGCCATCGCCTCCGCGTAGTCGGGGCGTGTCTCTGGATAGTCTGTTGGCTGTCCGCGTCCGCTGCAGCGCTGTTCGTCGGTCAGTGCCTGACAGACCGAGTCGTCTTCCGTATGGAGGACGGCAACCGCATCAAGGTCCGCAAGCCGGTCGAACGCGAGTCTAAGGAACCCGTTGGAGACCCCGACATCGTAGACGGTGAAGAACTTGAACGACGGAACACCCGCTTCGACGACCGCTTCGAACTCCTCGAAGACAGAACGGTCCTCGGCGGTCACCGTAGCATGCAGGCCGTAGTCGACGTACGCCGCCGACGCACTCTCTTTCTGGCGGTTAATGGCGTCAAGGAGCGACCCGCTGTCGGCCCATACTGAGTCATCTGCGTCGCGTTCGCGCTCGCCGGTCCACGTCTGCCACGCGAAATTGATAACCGTGGTGACGCCGCCGCGGGCCGCCGCGGCCGTCCCGGTCTCGTAGGTGTCGATAGAGTTGAAGCCGTTTATGTGGACATGCGGATCGACGACACCCGGCAGCACCATCTTTCCCGACACGTCCAGCGTGTCATCCGCATCGGGGAGATGCCGTTCGTTGCCGACGGCAACAATGGCTCCGTCCTCGACAGCGAACCCCGCGTCAACGGTTCCCTGCGCCGTGGCGAGCGTCCCCCCAACGACACGGAGGTCAGCTGCCATCGGACTCACTCCCGACCGGTCGCCGACCACGGAGTCGTTCGAACCCCTCCGCTCCGTCTTCGTATGCGATACACCGAACGTCACGGTCTTGTACGTCGTATTGCTCTGGATGTCTCATGGCACAGTCTTCGGTTGCGTGCGGACACCGCGGGTGGAGCCGACATCCCGACGGCATGTTCCGCGCGCCGGGTACCTCGCCGTCCAGCGACTCGCTGTCCGGTTTGTACGCTTCCTCTTGTTGAGAGGTGACCGGGATAGACGACAGAAGCGACCGTGTATAGGGATGCCGAGGGTTCTCGAAGATACGGTCGGTCGGGCCCTGCTCCTGTATCTCACCGAGATACATGACGGCCGTTTCGTCCGCGAAGTTCCGCACGAGCGAGAGGTCATGCGTGATGAAGAGGTAGGTGAGGTCGAATTCAGTCTGGATGTCCTCAAGCAGCGAGATGATTTTCGCTTGCACACTCACGTCAAGCGCACTGGTCGGTTCGTCGAGTAATAGCAGGGACGGCTCGACGGCCAGCGCACGGGCGATATTCACCCGCTGTTTCTGCCCACCACTCAGTTCGTGGGGGTACTTGTACAGGTACTCGTCATTGAGCCCGACCCGTTCGAGCATCTGCCGAACGCGCTGTTCACGCTCCGACCGCGGAACCCCAGTAGCTTTCAGCGGGACCAACAGCGACTTCCGAATCGTCCGACGCGGGTTCAGGCAGGATGTCGGGTCCTGGAAGACGAGCTGAATCTCCGAGCGCATCTCGGCCAGTTGCTGTCGAATCGGATTAGTGATATCCTGTCCGTTGAACCGGATGAGACCGTCAGTCGTCTCGTGAATGTCGATAATCGTCTTTGCGACCGTCGACTTCCCGCTTCCGGATTCCCCGATCAGGCCGAGGGTCTCGCCCTCGTCGATACTGAAGGAGACGCCGTCGACCGCCTTCGCTGGCGGGTCAGACGAGAACAGTCCCTCAGCTGCGAAGTGTTTTTTCAGATCTTCGACTTCGAGTACCGGTCCGCTCATCGGTCACCCTCCGCCCGCTCCAGCGTCGGCTCGTTCTCAGACAGACGCCGTTTCGTTTCCTGAAGCGTCGGTACTGGCCCTCCGTCGCCGTCCGCGTGGCGGACACAGGCGGACCTGGCCTGCTCGCCAAACGAGACATCCGCCGGTTCACTGAACCGACAGCTGTCATCGGCGTACGGACAGCGTGGATGGAACCGACAGCCCATCGGTGGGTCAGTGTATTCCGGGACTGACCCGCCGATGCCGCCCGCCATCGACTCGCCAGAGAGCCGAGGTATCGACGCAATCAGTCCCTGCGTGTACGGGTGATGTGGCGTATCGAATATCTCCGCCGTCGGTGCGGTTTCAGCGATACGGCCACCGTACATGATGTAGACGCGGTCACTCAGCTGTCGAGCGACTCCCAAATTGTGCGTGATCATCAGGATACTCATGTCCCGCTTTGCGATGAGATCTTCGAGCAACGAGAGAATCTCGTCGTGGACGGTCACGTCCAGCGCGGACCCCGGCTCGTCGGCGATGAGCAGGTCGGGTTCGTTCAGCAGTGCCTGGGCGATTATCGCACGTTGTCGCATCCCGCCGGAGAGCTCCGACGGGTAGCTGTCCATCACGGATTCCGGATCAGGCATCCGGACTTCTTCGAGAAGATCAAGCACTCGCTCTCGGGCGGCGGACCGGTCCGTCGACGAGTAGCGTCGTCGAAGGTATCCCAGGATGCCAGTATCCCCTTCACCGCCGAACTGCGCTGTGTCCGTGAGTTGTTCTCCGATAGTGAAGACGGGATTGAGGCTCGACAGCGGGTTCTGGAAGATAACGCTGATCCGGTCACCATTAAGTGCCCGTCGCTCGGTATCCGGGAGTTCACGGAGGTCCTGGCCGTCGAACTCGACAGTTCCGTCGACGCGTGCCGGCGGTTCGTTAAGCAGTCCGGTGATGGCTTTGGTCGTCACGGATTTACCACAACCGGTTTCGCCGGCGATGGTAACTACTTCACCGTGTTCGACCGTCAGGTCGACACCGTCCACAACGTCGGCGTACCCATCGAAGCCCTCAAATCCGACCGAGAGGTCTCGGACAGAGAGCAGGGGAGCGGCGTCGCTCATTGCTCAACCTCCACATCAAAGAGGTCGCGCAGGCCGTCACCGAGCATATTGAATCCCATCACGAGGAGGAAGATGGCGAAGCCTGGGAAAATGCTGATCCACCACTCGGCGGGGAGATACTGGGTACCGTTTGCGACCATCGTCCCGAGTCCCGGTCTGGGCGGCTGGACACCGAGACCGATGAACGACAGCGATGCGCCCGTCAGGACGACGATGCCGGCATCAAGCGTGGCCTTGACCAATAGCGGCGAGAGGCAGTTCGGCAGTAGCTCCCGGAAGAGGATATGCGTCGTGCTCGCACCTGCGAGTTCTGCGGCTTGCACGTACTCCTCGGACGACAGACTCGCGGCCAGTCCACGGGTCAATCGTGCGTACCACGTCCACCACAGCGACGCGATAGCGAACATGGCGACTTCCAGGGTCGGCTCGAAGGCTGACGCGATAGCAAGTGCCAGGACGAGCGGTGGGAGCGCGAGGAACGTGTCCGTGATACGCATAATGATCGTATCGACCCACCCGCCTGCATAGCCGGCTACAAGACCCAGCATTACGCCGACCGGGACACCGAGGCCCAGCACAACTGCGACCAGTAGCAGCGCGATCCGGTAGCCGAATATGACGCGCGTGAGGATATCACGGCCTGCACTATCAGTCCCGAAGGGGTGGTCGAGGGACGGTGGTTGATAGGCGTTTGCGAAGTCCGTAAACGAGCCCACTTGCTCCGGATACGGCGCGATATACGGGGCGAACACGGCAGCGAGTGCGATAGCGACCACGATTACGAGTCCGATAACGCTCATCGGCTGGTTTGCGAACCGGCGATACGAACGGTACCACAGTTCGCGGCGTGCCGGCGAGACGATTCGGTCGAGCCCCGATGTATCGAATGAGAGAGTGTCGATACTCATGCGCTGTCACCTGCGAGGCCGATTCGCGGATCGATGTAGGTCGTGAGCATGTCGACGGCGAAGTTCACCACGACGAATGCGACGCCGACAAGCATCGTCACGCCAACAACGGCGTTCACGTCAGACGTGAGGACGGACTGGACGCCGTACTTCGCGAGGCCCGGCCACGAGTAGACGATTTCGATAATGAACGCGCCGCTGAGCAGCCACGCATACTGGAGACCGAGGATAGTCAGCGTCGGAACGAACGCGTTCTTCAGCGTGTACTTATCCGTAATCATCCACGTCGGTAGCCCATAGCCGCCCATCGCCTCGATGTAGTCCTGGCCTTCGACATCGATCATACTCGAGCGCGTGATACGGATTATCTGCCCCATCCCGCTAAACGATAGCGCAAGCGCCGGGAGCAGGATGTGCGTCCACGCGTCGACGTGTGCTGCAATCGATCCCGACAGGAGCGTATCGACAAGCATGAAGCCAGTCGTTCGGACTACCTCGCCACTGTACGCCGAGGAGAGTCGTCCCGTGATCGGGAACCAGTTGAGGAAGTACCCGAACACGAGCTGGAAGACGATGCCGACGAAGAAGCTCGGGACGCTCACCGTCGAGAACGCGAAAAACCGGGTTACGTTGTCGAGTATCCCGCCGTGGTGTTTCGCGGCGATGATGCCAAGTGGAATCCCGAACACCATCATGAACGTGAACGCGAGCGTGATGAGTTCGAGCGTCGCGGGGAACTTCATCACTAGATCATGTGCAACGGAGTTTTTCGTCTGGAGGCTCTGTCCCAAATCGCCGACAAAGAGTCGGCGCATGTACTCAACATACTGGAGCGGGAGCGGCTTGTTGAGTCCCATTTCAGCAGCGAGTTCCGCTACTTGCTCGTCGCTGGCCATCGCCCCGAGTGCCATCCGGGCAGGGTTCCCCGGCAGAACCCGCGAGATGACGAATATGAGGACTGACAGCCCGAGCAGGCTGACGGTCATCCCTGAGAGTCGACGCAGTATCTGGCCTATCCGTGGCATTACACTTGGTGAAGGTCTCGGAACGTGTATTCGAAGCCCTGTGCCGGCCGAAGCGTGAGTCCTTCGACATCGTTCTGGAAGCCGATTGTCTTCACGGTGTGGTACAGGTGCATATCACAGTACAGGTTCGCAAGCTTGCTCTGGAGCTGGTTGTAGATTTCGACGCGGGCCTGTCGGTCCGGCGTCTGGCGCGCTTCCTCAATGAGGGCGTCCACTTCGGGGTTGTCAAGATGTTCCATGCTCATCCACGTGTTCGCCGCGTCTGAGTGGAACTGATTGTAGAACATCGAATCCGGTGACGGATACGTCGGCACGTAGAACACCTGACTCGTGTGTGGCGTGTTCTCCACTGAAGTAGCCATCTCCGTGATGGTGCCCCACGTCTGGGGATTCAGCTCGACATTGATGCCGATGTCCGCCATGTTGTCTTTGAACAGGAGCGCGATGCGCTCCTGGAAGGAGTATGAGGAAGTAAACGTATTCGTGATGGTGAGTTCGCCCTCCGAGTAGCCAGCGT
Organism: Haloarcula sp. R1-2; assembly: GCF_011627385.1. Lineage (NCBI taxonomy): Archaea > Methanobacteriati > Methanobacteriota > Halobacteria > Halobacteriales > Haloarculaceae > Haloarcula > Haloarcula sp. R1-2. The sequence goes on along the minus strand of NZ_JAANTG010000005.1, from coordinate 135,231 downwards.
CGGCCAGAACCTGTCGCGCTCGCTCCGGGTCGTAGGACGGCTGCAGTACGTCGCCTTTGTGTGCGCCCCACGTGGGCGGCAGCGGTCCCTGGGCCTTCTTCATATCTGGGCGGATCTCGTTGACGACCTGTCCGTAATCGAATCCCCAAGCCATGGCCTCGCGAACCGCTGGGTCGTCAGTCGGTGCCTTTTGCGTGTTAATTTTGTTGTACAGCAGCCCAAACGTCGGGATTTTCTCGACCCGTGCGTTTTCCATCTCGCTGATGGCATTGTAGGTCTGGGAGTTCTGGTACTGCCCCGTCATATCCAGCTCTCCGTTTTTCATTAGGGTCTGTACAGTGGAGTTCTCCGTGATGATGCGAACCTCGACAGCGTCGAATGCTCCGTCCGGGAACTGCTTGAAGTAGTCGTCATATTTGGCGAACGTAATCGAGTTGCCACGGGAAAAATCAGCCAGCTGGTAGGCACCGGACCCGGCGTCGTTGTTATTGATGTACGACTGCCCGTAGTCGCCACGCTCGCCGTAGTCGCCGTCTTCGAGATTGTTCATGACCGTGTCCTTGTCCACGACGAAGACGAGGACCATGATGGGGAGGAACGGCGCATACGAGCGACTGAGTTCGAACGAAATCGTCCGCTCGTCCTCGACAACGATGTTCTCCTTGTCGAGAACATCGCTCAATAATGATGCGTATCCCTGATTGAGGTCGAGAAACCGCTCCGTCGTGAATTTCACGTCTTCAGCGGTCAGCGAATTACCGCTATGGAACGTCACGTCGTCCCGCAGAGTGAACGTGTACGTCTTGCTATCCGATGAAACCGACCAGTCTGACGCGAGGTGTGGTTGAATCTCTCCGTCGCTATTGGGGAAGACAAGCGGGTCGTACAGATTCACAAGCGCCATCGCCTGCACGTAATCAGTCCCCTTCGCAGGGTCGATGGTACCGAGCCGCTGAGAGATGTTCGCCGTGAGCGTCGACCCGTCGCCACCACTGCCCGTCTGTGATCCATCATCTCCGGCTGACGTGCCGTCAGCGGTCGAATCTGATCCGGATCCGCCCGCACAGCCAGCCAGCCCGGCGGCACCGGCTGAGCCGAGTGCAGCGAGGAACTGGCGGCGTGAGCCCGCTGATCGGAAATTAGATGCAGTTATTTCGCCCGTGGGAGCTTCGTCGCTATCGAGATCGTTGGTCTCGGTCATCGCTGGACTCCGTTGGAGTTGTCTGCAGATCCCATATCACACAGTACTAGCTCGATATGCTGGACATTCGCTTTCATTTTCGCTTCAGTATGCTAATTCCACCTCCTATTCAAAAGGCTTCCTATGCATACGTCATAACTAGCTCAGGAGACAATAGGTAAGAGTAGACCTTAATCAGAACACTATATCCTTAAATTTCTAAGAAAGAAGTCATCGGTTCAATATGTGCGAACAGAGTGTCTCACAACTGTGTACCACTTTGTCCACTATACCCGAGAAGGAGTGCTAGAAGCCGTGACTTTTGGTCGATATTCCCACTATACAATGTATTTACCGGGCTTATGTTCAACATATGCGAACATATAAGACCGTCTGGTGTGAATCCCGAAATATGCCCCAAACCGGTGATGATGACGGCCCGCGGACGTTGCAGACCGTCTCGACGGCTTCACAGGTGATGAGGACACTCAAAGAGCTAGATGGGGCCGGTGTGACAGAACTCGCGACTGAACTCGATATTTCGAAAAGCACCGCTCACATCCACTTGATGACCCTGGTAGAGAACGGGCTCGTCGTGAAGCGTGACAGAAAATACGAGCTCGCGCTCAGACTGTTCGCATTCGGCGAATACGTCCGTAGTCGGAATCCACTGTATCGCCACGGAAAGCCACAGGTCGATGAGCTCGCCGATAAAACAGGTCAATACGTCCACATCGTCACAGAAGAGAGCGGGCGTGCTATCAACCTCTATCAGGTGAAAGGCGATACGAGCGTCAGCGGAGAGTACCAGACCTCAAAACCCCAACAGCGAGATCGGTTGCACTATACCGCTTCGGGGAAGGCGATACTGGCCTTTCTCCCCAAACAGCGCGTCAATGAGATAATTGACCGTCATGGACTACCCGAGCGGACTTCGAATACCGTAACCGACCCCGATGCGCTATTCGAAGAGTTGACAACGATCCACGAACGCGGGTATGCATATAATGATGAGGAAGAGATCGAAGGATTCCGGGCGATAGGGGCACCGATCCGGACACCCGACGGCGGTGTACTCGGATCACTGAGTGTCTCTGGACCAACAAGTGTCCTTCAAGAGGAACGCTTCGAGGAAACGCTCCCGGAAAAAGTCGTTAACTCAGCAAACGTCATCGAAGTCAATATCAATATGAGCAGTCGTTCATGACTGTTCCGAAGATAACGTTCGAGCATTTTGAACGTGGTATCGAATACTAAACTGACTTGCGTAATCATTTCGGAGTCACCCCGGTTCGGGAATCAGATACACGTAGATAACAGGCGTACAATTGTTATAAACACACGCTAGTAATAAACGAATCCTCGATAGAGAGATTTATATTTAGATATATGTTACCCCTTCTATAACCACATAAATAAAAAGATAGTTATAAATACAGGAGGTTTTCCAAACTTGAGTCTAGAATAGCGGATTATAGTGTTAAAATTCTCAAATATAGCTCCTTCTGAGATTTCTTTTGAGCATGATTATCAAGTTGGGATAATTTGGGCCCAAATGGCTCTGTTGACTTGATGGAAACGCTGCTACCCTAAGAGAGCGTGAAACAAGATATGGGGCGCAAGAGACCGAGAGGATTTCTGTGCCACAGAGCACGTTCTGTTGACTGGTCCGTGTGCGAAAGAAGCCGAGTCATGGGCGTTACAGCCCGGATGCCGCGGCCCCCCGGCATCCGGGAAAGCCCGAATAGGTGAATCTCTGCTTCACGCACTGGCGTCCCGGGTGAACAAACCATATACCTCGGAATTGATGTCCACAAACGGTACGCACAGGTGGCAGTAATGGATGAGGCTGGGGAGATCGTCGAAGAGGTTCGCGTTCTAGACTCGCGGATCGAAGGGAGTATTTCGAAACGTGGATCGGGTCGTGTCCGGTAGTTGCTCGTCCAGGCTACAAACACAGCAGTTCACACCTGTAACGATGAGGACCTGAGCCGCTTCTATGAGCGGCTAGCTAGCCGGAAGAACTCACAGAAGGCAATCGTCGCCTGCGCTCGGAAAATGCTGGTGTCGATCTACCACATGCTAGACCGGGGCGAAGTATACAACCCGCCTGATGTGAGTTCATACAGGAGGGAACCGAGGGCCGCCGGGCGGGCGGCCCTTAGTGGCCGGTCGGGGCCAGCGTTAGCAACAGCTATCGCCAGACCGCGACCGCACCGCCTGAAGATATCGACCGCCTGCCGGACGGGAGAACAGCAGAGTCCAGGACAGCGCAACTATTTTGTCGAAAACGGTGGTTTGTCTAGGTAGCAGCGTTTCCATAGGTAAAACCCTCAATATTTGATACATTCTGACCCGGTAGCGGTCAATACAAGCCAAGTAATTAATAGACGAAACGCTCTAAATAATATAATCGCTCTTCGGAAGCAGGTTGTTGGTTGAGTAGAACTGACTCGATGACTTCACGTGCTTGCTCATCAAGGTGACGAGTGAGTGTGTGGCGCTATTATGACGTCCAGGTCTGCTGATCGCCGGGCTTGCGGCCGACGTCTTCGGGAAGCGGTGCGGTTGCGGTCGCCCGCTAGGCGTAGTATGCTTCGAGATACCCCTCGTTCACACACCAGCCACACCACGCCAAGATATACGCGTAGTAGGTCTGGACCGTGTTCTGCTGGAGTCCCCGATCGCTGGAGAGGTGGCGGGCCTACTCACGGAAGAACCGCTCGTTGAGAACGGCGAAGGTCGGGTCGGGGTCGTCGTCAGTGGGAACGATCCCGATCCAGTCCTCGTCGCCATGCTCGCCGGTGGCACTCTTCGTGCGAACGTTTCGTGCTTCACCGAAGGCGGCGGCGTACTTCAGAGTATCTCAGCCTCGAAATCAGAATTGCATATCCAACCCTCCGGGGAAGTAAAGTTGCAGGCTCTCAATGATAGTGATAGTTGACGGACTGTAGCTATGAAACACACAGGCCAACCCCCGCTCCCAGACTGGGTTCAAAGTGCCTACCAGACGCTCGAGAGAGCGTATACCTCAGGTACTGACGAACTCGCTAGGACTGAAGCGCATGAGTTCCTTCTGGCTGAGTCCGAGAATATTGAAGAGCACGCTGATGCTGTATACGCAGTCGATCGGCTTCTTGACTGTGGCTGGATCTACGAGGCCAATGGACAACTCCGGAAAACCGAGTAACTCAATCCCGTTGGCCATGCCTATGATATTCTTCGTTTCAAAATGAGTATTAGCCAACAACCAATTGTAGCCGATCTTGTTGTTGGTTAATCCGGAATACGATAGAATCAGAACGAGTCTAACGTCGTCGATGTCTCGTCTGTAGCAAACAACTCCGCTAACCGCTCGTCCTCTTGAAGTACTTCCTGTGCCAAATCCGCGCGAATCGAAAATTCGTACTCATAGTATGAGCCCCCTTTGGGGCCCTTATTCTGTTCATCTACGTCCAGGAATCCTTTCAGCGTCAACTGTGACAACCGGTCATGAATCGTTCTGTCAGTCCGTACATCCGCATCGATACGCTTTGCAGCCATTACATACGGCTCATAAATTCGGTTACGCTTGGACGGCGTTTCATCCTCCCGCTCCAACAGTAACAGGGAGTAGAGAGTCAGTTTACTCTGTGTTGGCAGGCGGGTTAATTCGTCGCGCACTTTATCGCGCTCAACAATCTCGTCTGCCTGTCTCACATGCGCTTCGGTGATGACGTCGGACTCCTCATCTCGTGCCAGATCTCCAGCCTTATACAATCGCTTCAGCGCCTGTCGGGCACTTCCAGAGTCTTGTGCGGCAAACGCTGCACACAGCGGAATCACATCGCCCTCCAAAATATCAGACTGTAACTCATAACTGCCATCATCAAGTCGCTGAGCCGAAGTATCGTGAAACGCCTCACCAGCACGCTGTTTCAAGATGTTCCCGAGTTCGTTCGCATCATACGGTGGAAAATGGATCTCTTCGTCAGCGAGACTGTCCTTCACACGAGCTGAGAGGTTATCGCGGAACGTGAAGTCATTCGAGATGCCAATCACCCCAACCAGTGTATCTTCAACGTTCTCGTTATCGTTCGCCCGGGGAAGCTTATACAGGATGTCGTCATCATTCCCAATAGCATCAATTTCGTCAAGTACGATCAAGCAATGTGTTGCATCGAGTGCTTCCAGCTCATCGAACAACATATTGTAGATCATCCCGCTCGGATACCCGGTCGGTTTGATTTGCTCGGTTGGCGGACGAAATTGATTAATGAGGTTTGCAGCCACCTGGTAACTGCTGTTCAGCGATTTGCAATTTAACTCAATTACTTGAACATCGACACCGTCGATATTTTGCTGATCCTCGATCAGTCGTTCAACGACCATCCTCGAAGATAGTGTCTTCCCGACTCCAGTCTGGCCATATAAAAATAGGTTTTTCGGCGGCGCACCGTTAATCACAGGTTTAAGCGCACTCTGGTACTGCTCAAGTTCTGTGTCGCGCTCAATAAGACGGGCAGGTTGATATCCGTCCCGTAGGACCGATTCGTCTCGGAAGATAGTGGAGTCAGGAGAGAACGGTTCGAGTCCCATCGTATACCCGATAGATACAATCTATGTGAAATAAAACCACCGCTTCATGGGACTCATTTGTTTCACGAGATGCCCCCACTGCTTCATGAGACATATGCGTCGGTTTTCACACGAGCTGGGACGTTTTGCACCAACCCCCGCCCCCCATATTTCACGAGAGTATCGTTAGAGAGGAGGGAAAGAGAGGGCAAAATGAAACTCTGAGTGAGAAGAAGATTTAATACAGATAGATTAGAATAGAATCCGTAGTACATTAGGTTCAGTTTAATTCTCTAGTGGAAACTCAGCAAGAAGCGTCAGACATTATTTCTTCCTTCCCCTCCCCTACAGCAACTCTCATGAAATATGGGGGGAGGGGGAGATATCTACCTGTCTCTTCTCTTCAGCAAGGCAGCAAGGAGACCCCAACTTCCCATGGGTCAGTTATCGTTGTCAACAAACAATATCCATCGCTAGTAGGTTATATTCATAGGAATCTACGGTCGCGCTGCTCTGTATTTGATTCCCTGAGAGATCATCAGTCCCTCTCCACTCACTATCTAGACTCCGTGCTTTCTCTGAGTTACTACACAATTGATGACTTGCTCTGCTCAACTACACCCCACATTTCATGAGTTAGGAGCTGCGCTGCTATTCTTAAACTCTCGTGAAATGTGGGGGGTGGGGAACAAAATTCCGGTTAGCTGGTCCATATTAACTCTCGTGAAAACCGGGGGGTCCCACTTCTCCACGACCGATACAGCAGACGGGCACTATCAGAGTTGAATTACGCCGCCTGTGTAGCGTGTTTGCGTTGGAAATCTCCTCTGGAGACTCTCATCAAAAGAGACATATTAAAGCTAACATCGCAGCTGAAATTATTCAGGTCGCTTACCCTGTACCACGTGAGATATCTGTATATCTAACTGAACTCAGGCCTCCTGTTTGTTCTAATACATCATGTAGGCGATTGAGCTATTGCCCACTATATTCGTTTTGTGCAGCCTTCACAGCCGGAGGCTCCACACGATGTCCAACCCACCAGACGATGCATTACTGACCGAACTCGCAACCTACCAAAACCGAAAGCTCCTACTCTGGCAGCTCGCAGCAGACGGACGCTCGTTCTGTGGTATCCAGTTTGTCGCTCGTGAGCGCGACCTGCAGAACGCTTCTATCGACAAACAAGTCCAAGCCCTCGTCGACGATATGCAGTCAGACGGTGAGATCCGCGCAGAGTACGACGCGATGGCGGACTGGGAAGCCCTGGAAGGGAACCACGGCGACATCGCCGACCAGTACCTCTAGATCGGACTCCGCCCCAACGCAATTTTGTGTCGCCTCCATGGCTGGAGGCTTTCCAGTATGTTGCCGACAACCGAACCACCGTTCGACCCGATCTTCGTCGATGAACCGCTGCTTATCCCAAACTACAAACAGACGATCATCAGCAAAGTCGGCTTGCCATTCTACGCCGACGTTGACCGCCCCGATGAAGCGCCCGCTGACGAGCGCGAGCGAACCATCGACCTTGCGGAGCGAATCCTGCGTGCCGGCGGCGTCCGAACCGGCTTCGGACACCACGAGGAAGTCCGGACCTCGATGGAGTCGTGGGCTCCCAATGCCGACGAGGAATGCGATGCTAGCCCCGGCTACTGGCGCTCTCATGTTCTCTTGATGTCTCCCCAAGAGATGAACTTCGGGCAGCTAAACGGCGAACCCGAGCAGAAGCACAAGAAGGCCAAGACCGTGCTTGCGTGGGCCGCCGACTGTATTGACAGCGACGTCCTTCAGGAGATCGAGCGGTCCCAAGCCGAGGACATCAAGCAAGCATGGCGCGACGCCGCAGAAGCCGAACTGACCCAGCGCGAAATCGAGCAGTTCGCCGAGGACCCGCCAGACAAACTCGATGGCTGGCAGAGACTTGACGCCAACCACGACGCTGTCAAGGTCGCATACGTCGCTGACAACCACGGGACGCCATCGGTCGCGGCCGTCTTTGAAGACGCTGACAGCGAGTTGGAGGCGCTTGAGTTTACTCTGGAAGAGTGGCAAGAGAACGACGGCAATCCTCGCGAGGCCCGGCTGAACCGGTACTACGTCACCACTGACGGGGACGGGGCCTACGCCCGTCTTCGATCACATCTGCTGACCTTCGAGGTCGAACCGATAGAGTGAGTTGAAGTGTAGGTCATTCCTGCGCTGAGTATGGTCACATCCCAGGTTCACCACACCGTGTTTCGAGTGTAAATACTACTGTAGTCTGGTGGTTTTTCACCGGAAGCGGTGGTGTGTATGCACGCGTGAGCAGTAGTGGTTTGATGATGGCAGTGCTGGATCAAATATGTTGTTCAGTGTCAATTAACGGATTGTACCTTGGCGGGGTCGGTTTTCGGTAGCTTCAGTGCTCGGTGGACGCGTTCAACTACCTTTCTGGCGTGGCTAACTCCCACCAAGCACCCGCTTGAACAGGGTAAACGTGAGCAGCGTGAACAGGAGTCCATTGAGCATCCCCTGACTCGCCGCGAGGAGCTTCGCTCCCCACCCGATAGGACCGATTCCGCCGTAGCCGATGGTAGAAAAGGAAATGTATGAGTAGTAGATGCCGTTTCCTATTACTGCCAGCTGGTCCTCGGCATTCCAGACAACGCCTGCCCCAGTCTCCAAGGGGCCTCCGAAGACATACAAGATACCGTATACGAGTGGAAGAAGAAACGTAAGCGCAGCAATCCGCGGGAGTCGATTCCCGTAGCCACAAGTAAACTGCATCACACGGTTCAGGACGACACTAGCCCCCTTCTTTGCCTTCGTCGTTGCGTCCAGCGAGTATTCGTCTCTGATGAGACTGAGATTTTTTCGCCGGTTGTAGTGGAACCGCTTGTATTCGAACTCGCGACTCGCGGGCGTATCGCCGACGTCGTTGGCACTCGTCATTGCTTTCCGGTAGGTCTCTTCAATCACCTCGGGAGTCATTTCCACGCTGAAATCGCCAGTCGCGTTGTTCCCGCTGAACTCGTGTAGAACCCAGTCGTTCCGCTCTAAGTACGAGTGGTGATCCGAGAAGTCGAAATGGTCGAAGTCAGTACGGCAGAACCGAAACTGATCAAGCAGTTCACCGGACCCGTTCTCGCTTCCCAACTGGACGTTTCCGACCGTGGCCTCGGTGAAGTCGAATGGAATATTGGAATCGCCGGGTTCGACGATTTGGCCGCCACTAATACTCGCGCTGACGAAATTCATATAGATATCATCGTCAAGCGCGTGGAGGCGGATATGCACCTCACCAGTAACGGTCGCGCCGGTGAAATCAACCTCGACCGCGAACCTGGTATCCCATAGAGACAGGTTCGTGAACGTAGCCTCCCGAAACGTAGCGTTGGTCTCGAAGACCGCCTCCTCGAATGTAGCGTTATCTTCGAGCGATTTTGCTTCCCCCTCGAAGAGCGCACCCACGAAGCTGGCTTCGGACTTGAACGTCGCTCTCTTGAAGCTCACGTCCTCGTGAAACCGCACTTCATCGAAGGTCGCAGGCCCACCAAAGGTCGCGTTCACGAAATCCGCGTCGCCGTAAAACTCCGTTTCGAAGGCACTAACAGAGCCCTCGAAGGTGGCGTCGTGGGCGTGTACGGGATCGCTGAACACCGCCCGGTCGAGACAGAGGTCGCCGAGCACGTGCATATCATGGCAGTCGACCCGGGCTTCGAACTCCGCACGGTCGAGGTTGAGCCGCCCATCGAAGGTGGTTTCGCTGAAATCAGCGTACCGGAACCGGGCTAGCTTGAAATCAGCATCCCCACGGAAATGCGCATTGTCGAATGCGATATCATCTTCAACGGTACGGGCGCCGCCATTGAACTCGGTTCCCCGGAAGTTGGCACGTCCATCGACAGTAATGTCGGTAAACGTAGCGTCTTCGTTGAACGTGGCCTCATTGAACGTTGCTGACCGGCGGAACTCTGTAGTCGCGAATGTGGTGTCATCGCCGAATATCGCGTGGGTAAACGTCGCATCATCGTCGAATTGCGTGTCGGCAAACGTCGCACACTCAACCGCTGCGCGATTGAACAATGCGGCTGACTCGAAGTGAGCGCCAGCAAAGGAGATATGATCGTCTAACTCGTGGCTGGAGCCACGTGCGGTGATGTTCCGAAATGAGGTCTCCCCGGTAAATGATGCGTCTCGGAAGCTCGTATCCTCATCGAAGATCGCCTCATCGCAGTCGACACGACCGTGAAAGTGTGCCTGAGAAAAGCGGACATCTTCGTGGAACGTCGTCTCATTCGCCGAGAATTCGTCGGTGACCGTGACTGCTGTCGCCTCAAGAATACCCGATAGGATGGCATCGTCGAGTTTGAGACTGCCAATGGTGGCCTCCCGGAGATTGATTCCTTGCGCAATGTGGCCGTGGGTGATGTCTAGTGCCGCAATATCGGCATGTTGGAAGTTGAGCAGATGGTTTGTCGCCCCGTCGATTTGCTGATATGTGAGCGACATTGTGGGAAGGTCGGCCCCGACGTACTCGTTACTTCGCGGGTCTTGAGAGGTGAGGTTCTCACGGAGTGTCTGCACGATATCGTCGTCGGTCACATCGAGTGACCGGCGCTCGGCACGCGACATATGGAAGATGCAGTTGTCGCTCTCTGCGTGAGACTCGTGTGGGCACTCCCATGTTGTCTCGATATACGCGTCTGTCTCGTTTGACGGGTCAAAGCGATACGAACATGTCTCGGCGTCGGGGACTGAGCTCATACGTCGCTAGGGGAGAGTGAACTGGGCATTGGGGTAGCTATTCAGTAGCGTGATTGTTTATTTGGAGCATAGTCGTTCAAAAAATCTCACGCCGTTCCTCCGGAGTGAGCGATGTATCCGGGGCGGAGTGTGCGCAGTGTTCGCACTCGTAGCTGCCGCGCCCTTCTTCGTACGTAATGATTGGCGTCCCCAGTATGAAGAACGCCTCCTTTTGTCGGCGTTCGATGATCGCATCAGCGGCTTCACCACACCCTCGACACCAGTCCTCATCCTCGGCAACCGACTGATAAGTCACCTTCGCGCGGCCGAACGTGACCGCACTGTACGCTTCGTCTTCGGTCGTCTCAATGAGATCGTCGGCCGGAAACGGCTGCACACCGATCGTATTGTCGAACCCGGTTTCGACGGCCGTGTCGACGTCGATGTAGGGACCCAGGTCGACTCGATTGTCCCGACCGACAATATGGACCTCGACAGCGGCATCGCCGCGAACAATGAGTTCGTTGTTCGTCCCAATGAGATAGCAGCTGACACTGCCTGTCGCGCCTGTCACGTTAACGGTGGACTGACAGCCTGAGAGAACGACCCCAGTGTTGGGATCCGTTACCTCTCGCTGTTGTTGCCAGCCACTTACCGTGACGTCGTAGGTTGCGGGGTCACGAGACGGCGCATCGCTTGTGCCGGCGTCAAAGACCTGTTCGGGGCCACGCGCCGAGAGTGCCCCATCGACAGCGCCGTGGGCGATGAACACGTCTTCGGCTGTGCCAACCGCGAGGTCACCATGGACGCCATCCGGTTCCGTGTAGCCATCCTCCAGCGTACCGGTGATATCAGTCACCGGGTCAGCCACGTCAGCAGCCGGTGTGATTGGCACGCCGGTGAAGACGTACTCGACGTTCCGCAAGTCGAGATCGCCGTCAATCGAGTCGGGCTGTACATACATGTCTTCCAGTCCGGACATCCGAACCGGTGTCTCTATGCCGCCGTTGAGAGTTACGTCGCCTGTGTACTCGCTCATGTGTGAATCGGTCCGTTAGATGCTAGTCGGGGCCCAGTACTGCGCGATGCTTGTGGTGGTAACCACCAGCAAGTCGTGCTCTGGGTAGGTGTGGTACGTCTCGAACGTTCTGTCGTCGGTCGTGATCGCCGTATAGGCACGTGGCCCGAACTCGTAGCAAAGGTCGTAGTCCGCTTCCGGGTCAAATTCCGATAGTGGGAAAGTCATTGCCATACTAGACACACCGTGTGGACTCGCAAGTGAGTCCATACAGCCCTGTTCGAGCGGAATTACCTCGGCATCCTGTTCGGAGATGGGTTTGCACGAGCAAATTTCATGGAACCCGAGCGAGTCGGCAGTAACGGCGTGTGAGTTGCCGATGACGCGGAAGGTAGCTGTCTCCCCACAGAAGGGGAGCGTCTGCGCTTGCTTTACATCCATCGCGTTGAACGACGGCGGCACATCAGGATGTGCCAGATAGAGTTCAGTCGTGGTCTGGTGTGTTGTGTCGCCCATTATTTAATGAGGATATCGTAGTTTGGATGGAACACGCTATTCGGCCGGACACCGGCGTATCTCGGCGTGTCTACCCACTCGACCGCTTGGTAGCGGTGCTGATAGCGGTTCATGTATGCTGTGCCGTTATGTGGCGAAAGCGAATCGCGCGGTGCCGGTGCGAGCAGTGTGAACCGCTCGACGCGCTCTGTCTCGCCATCTGCGTCAATATCTTCCCATGCGAAATACGGTGCTGCACTCGTCAGGCCGGCTTTGTGAACCGTGTTGTAGTACGCGGTTCTGTGCTGGGCGTAGCTGTATCGTGAATACGTCCACGTCGCGATCACGCCGTCTGCTGTAAGATGCTGGCGCAGCTGACTGTAAAACTCCACAGAGTATAGCGGGAGCTGGTCGTCGTCGGTCGCCCCAGGGATGTCCAGCAAGATTACGTCATAGCGCTGCTCGGACTGCTCGAGGTACTGGAACGCGTCTTGCACGCGCGTCGATTTATTTTGGTATCGGTAGGCTCCGTCGTGGTACTGCGCAAGGAACGGATCGGTCTTCGCCCGCTGCATGAACTCGCCGTCGATATCGACGTGGTCGACACTAACCCCGTGTCGTTGCAGTCGGTCCATCGCCGCCCAATCGCCCCCACCGATGAGGAGAACCTTCGTGTCAGTACTATTTTCGAACATCGACAGCGGGACGTCGACGAGCCCTTGATGATAGCTGTCTGCCCACGACTCACAGAGTTGGACAGCGGAATCCAATCTGAGACAGTGTTCCGTGGTGGCACCGAAGTACGGGTTGTCGCCGCTGCCGGTCCACGTTCGGTTGTACTCCGTGACGCGTTGGTACCTCGTCGTCCACGTGTCTGTGACAGCAACGTCCATCGCCCCCGGAGCGTACTCCAACTCGAATTCTCGTTCGAAGTAGTACTCAGAGACGTCCTCGCCAACCGGGCCCGCGTTGACAGCCGCGGCGCCCGTGCTTGCTGTGACGAGCAGGCAGACTGCGAACAGCGCCTTCCCCGTTGATCCTACTGGCTGTGGGAGTCGGCTTCGAAGCGTTGGTCTGTGTGTGTTCGCCGTCGTGCTCGCGAAGATTAGCGCAGCGACGCCGTTCAGGAACGCAAGGACGAACACCGACGGTATGAGTCCAATTGCCGGATAGAGGAAGAACACGTAGACAAGTGAGCCGACTAACCCGCCAAGGTAGTCAAAGCCCAATACTGCTGCATAGGCACTTGTTTCATCGGCTGGGTCGCTCGGCTTGCCCTCTCGCCGCTTGATGCTAAAAGCGGCGCCCAACACCACTCCAAAGGCCCGATTCAGATGGCTGGTGAGTCGCCGAACCCCGCGGGCGATACTGGAGGGGGGCCGCGCCGTATCCCGAACCGATTCCGATAGTGTGGTCAACAGCGGCAACTCGAACCCTGAGAGGAACCCGATTGTGACAATCGGGAGCCGGGCAATCGCGCCGACTAGTGGCGCGTATGCAGCGGGGTATCTGAGCGTTCCGAGCAGGATAACGAGGAGGAACCCAAGCGGTGCAACGACGGCGAGGTACGTTTCGACACGGAAGAAGTTCGACTCGGGGTCTGTCTCCAATCGGCCTGAGAGGAACGATCCTAGCCCCAGCGACGAAAAGAACAATCCGATGGTGAGGCCGTACTGAGTGACGCTCCCGCCGAAGACAACTGTGTAGAGCTCGGCAAAGACGAGTTCGTACGCAAAGCTACACAGCGCAACGATAAACGTGAGCGCGTGCAGCAGCGGGACGCTGTGGCGCGGATGGTGCGGTCGTGGTGTCATTGGGGGGACTCAGGGCGACGAACGGCGGACGGGCGAGCTGCGGGTCAAATTCGGGGTGAGACCTTCCACTTCTGGGCTATGCTGTAGGTATCATTGTCGTCCTTGACGAGGACATCGACGGCCTCCCAGCCGAGATTAGTGCCGTCGGCTGCGGTAGTGTGCGTGCCGACTCGGTACCAGCCTGCGTTCGTGACGTCGATACTAACTGTATCGTCGGGATTTTGCCACGTCTCATCCCACGAAACTGGCCCTGGCGCAGGCAGCTCCTCGTCGGTGTCGCTTACTGGGCCGATGCGGGCAATGCCCACCTCGGAGATTTCGGTTTCGGCCCGGCGCACCTCGTCATCGTGGTCATCGTACCACGTCCCAACGTAGGCGCCACCGTGGTACTTGGCACGGCCTCGTCCAGTACGAGGCGCATCAGAATAGGAGGAGCCTCGGCCACGACCAACAGCACCGCGGCCACCGCCACCACCGCCTTTCTGTGCTTGGGCCGTTCCAACGGGACTCAGCGAGCCGATGACCGACAGTCCACTCGGTGAATCCTTGGCATTGCTGTCGAGTGACTGCGCGTTCTGTCCATTGATTGGGACGCCGTCTCGTCTGGTGGCTACCCACGGGTCGTCAACGAGCTCAGCCAGCAGTTGGGCGCTATCGATTGTAACTGTGCTGAGGACTCGGGACCGGCGTGGTGGCGGGCTCTCTGAGCTACTACAGCCAGAGAGTCCGACCAGACCGGCTGTCGGAAGGAGGGCTGCGCCATGGAGGAATCTACGTCGGTCCACAGCAGGCCTTTGTGGGTGTATGTAAAATGTTTTTTGTTCAAAAGCGTGTTTCACGTAAGGATACTCTTCCGCGCATGAAACTAGTGAATAGAGACGAATCCCCGAGCCGTCGGCTCTCGTGGCGAAACTGTGAGACGACGTGGCGTCGCGGGACGCAGTACTTTCACGGACTCATCCGACCTAGGAGCAACAAATCTATCGCAGGAATCGCAAGCATGGTAGACATCAAATAAGAGAAACTCGAACGATTCGTCCGAGAGAGTGCTGGGAGTACGAAAACGTTGCGCAGCACCTTCGACAGACAGCGCCCGAGGCGGCTCTGTGCGACGCGTGGCTCTCGCCGCACCGAGGCGTCTCAAAAGATAAGTTCACGCCATATCTCAAAGCTTTCCGAATTCGCCGCCGAATCTTACGTTAACCTGGTCGAGAAGCTCTCAAAGAAATCGTCCGAACCGTTCTCTGACTCACCAGTAACGTGCTTCATATGAGCGTAGAGATTAAGTACAGCGAACCGTCACTATCGATTCCGTGCTAACTCGGATGAATCGGTCCGTTAGTAGAACTGCTCACTGAGAGCAAGTGGGGTTCAAGCTATACTGACCGTCAAGAGTAATTGTGGGAATTAATTTCTGCCGTCCTGCGATTTCGCTCACAATCTATCCGGACCCTAAGTATATACTACCAGTTGTTATTAGAGCAGATTGGGATTCTGTACCGTCAAAGCGTTCCTGGGAGCAGATATCCCGATTCGGCAATGTTCAACTGACGGGTAGTATAAGAGTGGACGGTAACTTCAGCGAATGAAGCCGGCCGGCGTCCCTGATAGGTATTCCAGCCGTTTCTCCGAGCGTGATGGAATCGAACCGCTCGCTGCTCGCACGACTCATCAACGAACATCCGGTTGTGGTGTTCTCCGCACTGGCAATCGGACTCTCTTGGACGGTGTGGATTGCGACGTTTTCGATAACTACCGCACGGTCGGGACTGGGGATGTTGGGAATAGTCCTCGGAGCCTTCGGCCCTGGCGCCGCGGGAGCGGTCGTGACGCGTCTCCGTGGTGAATCAGTCCGCGCTTGGCTCGCGACGATTTTCGATTGGCGACGACCACTCCGCTGGTACGGACTCGCAATCGCCGTCCCGGTGGTCGGAGCCCTCGGAGTCGCTGTCGTCGTCTTCTCACTCGTGGGGCTTCCCGACAGCAGTTCCCTTGGGCAACTGGCCCCGCTCTTCCTGTTTAATCTGGTGCTGGCGACACTGTTCACCGGTGGAAACGAGGAGTTCGGGTGGCGGGGATTCGCACTCCCACATCTCCAGAGGCGGTTCAGTGCGCTCACCGCGAGTGTTCTCGTCAGTGGCGTCTGGGCACTCTGGCACGTCCCGATGTTCGTCTACGACGTGTACCCCCACTCACCGGTTCTGTACACTGCCAGCGTGGTTTGTTTTGCGGTCATCCTCACGTGGTACTACAACGCGTCGGACGGATCTGTTCTCGGTGCCGTACTGTTTCACGGGACGCTCAACGCCGCGGTGAACGTCCCCGGGCAGGCTGTCGGCGGCGCGGCAGCAGTGCCGGTCCCATACGCGGCGATTCTGACCGGCACGTTCGGGGTCCTCGCTACCTTGTTTGTCGTCCGCTACGGTCCTGAAACGCTTTCACACAACGAAGCCGTCCAGCCGCGCTGGACGGGTTCCCGGTCGACTGACGGAGCCGTGTCCGGTAATCCCTCCAGCGATGGACACGGAACTGAACCGTCCGACTGATACGGACTTTTGTAACGAATTACCGGTCATCCTGACCCCGTCTCCGGCGATGACCGGCAATTGACTACAAAAATTTGTGTGACGCCCTGACCCAATCGTCAAGTTCAATGTTCGACAGGCGGTATCAGTCCCGCCGCGGGGTCCACAAGCCGTAGAGAATCAGTCCCAGGCCGGCAAACTCAGGAATCTGAAGGAGGCTATTGAGTAGCGGGGTGGGGAGTTCCAGAATGTGAATGAATATCAGGGCCAGCGGAGCCTGCACGAACAACACCAGTATGAATCCGATCGCTATGTACAACATCGGGCGGCTCCGGTTTTGCCGGTACGCCGTGTAGGCAAGGTAACTGATTGCCAGTCCAAGAATCATCGGAACTATCTCGCTGACCTGGCGGACTGTTCGTAACGTTTCGAGATCGAGTTGGAGTATGGCGAGCATATCAGCTACCCTCTACGAACTGTGTGAAGCGGTCGACCATCCGGTCCCGACGCGAGACCGTGATGTCGAAGCCGTCTTCGCTGAGATCGAGTTCGATGCCATCGAGTTCTGTCCGATAGAGTTTGTAATTCTTCCCATCGGTGACTGGCTGGATATCTTCGGTGACAAGATCGTACTCTCGGAGCCGTTCGAGTCGGCGGTAGACTGTCGGCTCCGAGACCCCGGCGCAGTCGCTGAGCTCTGCCGCCGAGCGAGGCTTCTTTTTCGCCTCGACGAGAATCGTGCGCGCACACTCGTCACCGAGCAGGTCTGCGAGTGCTTCAGGATCTCGCACGTCGGACACTGTAAGCGGGCCATCTCTTGGTTCGTCAATATAGGTTGTGCCGTTCTGGGCTTTCTGTCTGGCTTCAGTCAGAGAAGTCATAAGAAACTACCATCCATATCCGCGCTCACGTTTCGAGTAGGGATGTCGAACAGACAGACACGCACGCCAACAAGTGTACTCCTCCCGACGGTGTCTTGGACCGCCGCCTGCGACGACGTCGCCGCACAGTTAGGTCCCGAAGACGAACTCCTCATCATCCACGATAGCAAGGACGACCCGGTTGTGGACCGAAAACCGCTCTCGGAGAACGTCCAGTTCATCCCTGCTGGCGACCCTGTCGGGTGTTCCGGGAAAGCAAATGCTATTGCCGCTGGGATGGAAGCCGCCAATCACGACCGTCTTGTCTGGACCGACGATGACTTTCATCACCCCCCGGACTGGCTTGACCGCCTCCACAAGGACTACGCCGAATACGGCCCGACAACAGAGTTGCCGGCGTTCGTCGGTCAAGATCCGCTTGCAGTCCTGTTAGAGCCTGTTTATGTCCTTGGGGGCACGCTCGGGACATACATGGGTGACCACGCCTGGGGCGGGGCTGTCATATTTGACAGAAGTGATCTTGACGAGGAAAGGTTCCTTTCGGAGCTCCGCCAGACGATCAGCGACGATGGTCTCCTCGGGGAACACATTAGTGTGACATCAGTTCAACGCGTACGCCGGGTGCCAATGGGTGGAAGTCTCCGGCAGACACTTGAACGACATATCCGGTTCAACCAGATTTTCTCAACGCATGATCCAACGGTAGCGAAACTCTCATTTGGTGTGTTGGTCGCCGTTCTCATCGGTTGTGTCTTCTTCCCGCTCCTCTCGGTGGTACTAACGGTACTGACAGCCGGTGTCAGTGCTAGCTTCGGGGTTCGACGAGCCTCGCTACTGCTAACGGTACCAGCACTTGTAGCCGCTGTCCCCTTGGGGCTGTATGCTTTCGCCCGGGACACATTTGTTTGGGGAGGGCGACGGTACTGTTGGCACTCGAAGTTTGATGTTAAAGTACTGAACGAGTAGCGTCCTTTGGGCCACGTTAATCTGCGCAGATATCCGTGCCTGCCAAATCTGCTTGACTCTCTGGCTGTTTAATCAGCCGTAGTATGCTGGCCTTAGAACATACGCCATACCCCCTCTGTATAGCACAATGGCAACGATTTACCCTGGTTCTGTCAGGAACATCGTGGACCCGGAAGCTGTAGTCAGCAACAATCATTCACCGGTAGCCGCCAGTACAGCGACAACAAACCCGACGAGAACCGTGAGACCCATCCAAGCAAACCAGAGTTCAAGATTGATAGAAGTCGAGTGCTGCATACAGAGCCAGAGCATGTGTTTAACGTAGGGAGATGCCGATAGTAGCATTTCAGCCAATGAAACAGCGGCTAGGTCTTTTTGCGTATGATGAGCGAAACACGATACTGAGACATGAGCGAACGATCCTGTCCGGATTGTGATGTCCTGATGGAGCAGACAAACGTAACTGCCGAAGGCGTCGGTGACCTCTACATCGAAACTGAGAGAGACGACGGTATCCTCGACCGCCTCGGTGTCGGGTATCAAGCCCCACTTTCTGCATACCTCTGTCCGGAGTGCGGGTTTACTCGACTCTATGCGGACCTTTCTGAGTAGTCGGGTGAAGCGTGTGCTCCATAGAGTCGTTCCCGACGAAACGCGGCACAGCACGGTTCACCGAGGATTACGTGTACTTCGAGGAGTCGTTTTGGGGGTACATTAAGTCACTCTACCGAGACTACTGGCAGCGCGGAACGTGGTGGTCCAGCAGTGCCCTTGTCGGCTATTTGTTTGCGTTTCCAATCGGCATCTGGTGGGTAGTCAGCGCGGTCCGCGGTGGCAGCTTCCTCCACATCGCCGTCGTTGGCGGGTTGATCCTCGTACTCTGGGCGGTGAATTACGCATGTGGGTTCCGATCACCAGACCGAATTCGACTTGCTACTATTGAGCAGGTCTCTACAACAGATGGCATGAAGGGACTGACACGTTCTCGACTCGTCATTAGGTACACTGACGGGGGAACAACCTGTAAACGCCGCGTGAACCTCCCGTCACTTTACACGAGCGGTGGAGTGACAGTATACGAACGGGCACAGGAAGCGTTTGCCGAGCGCGGATTCTGAAGGGCGCCTTTTATTTCGAGAGGACATCGCTTGAGCGAAGGGCGGTAATGCTGAATATGCGCGTCGTATCTTGCACGGCTATCAGAACATCTCTCTGAGTTGGTAGAACTCTCGGCGGTCAATTCGCAGGTCTACCTTGCGGCTGTTTCACTCGTCTCCACAGGTGAAGAAACTATATTCAGTGGCTGATATTATAGACCAAGACTCATTTTTTGATCCCCCGGTCGGGTGCGGGGCGGTCCAGTGAGGGCGTCCCGACAGTACCCATGGCATCGAAGACCACCAACAGCGATCAGACCGGAGAACAGCAATCAGCATCCAGCGAAGCGCAGTTCCCAGACCTTACAGTCCACGCCGAGGGGACCGCAGATCGACTTCGACGAGTGAATGAACCCGGAAAGGCCGATTGTCTCGAAACAGTCGAGGTCGAGCTAGCTGTCGAGTACGATATCGACTCCTACGACGAGTGGCGCAATCTCGTCGACCCAGACTACGCCATACACGGACGGACCGTTGAGAAGGGCACGATCATCGACGACTTGCTCGACAGACTTGAAGGCCACTGCCGCCGGCAGTCGTCCTCTAGATATGAAGCCCCGGACTGGAATCTCACGGTGACCGGCTCGGCGACTGCGTGGCGACGACTCCTCATGGAATTTTCCCAGATGCGAGGTTCAGATTCCGACCGTGCCCACAAAGGCACCCTTCGTCTCAAACGGTTGCTCGCCGCAGGCGTCGTAGACACAGGCGCAGCGCTGGCTGCCCTCGAACTCATCAACCAGTACGATCTGGACAGATCAACGGACACGTTCATCGCAGAAGTGACAGACAGCACGGACGGCGAGTAGTCAACCCGTCCTGTCTTGGTCTCTGTCGGTTTGTGCTTCCCTCGGGGCTGGAGTTTAAATACCATGACGAACGCAACCAAGTGTGTGACTGACCGGAATCCTGAGTACGACCCCGCGGATATCCGCGGCGCAGCGAGTTCCGATCCTGAAACGAGGGAGAACGGACGGGAACGAGTCCTCGAATCCACCGGCTATCCCGACCGTACAGAGGATGAGACTCGTACCTGCAGAACCTGCGGACAGGATATCCCACGGGATGAACGCCAGTGTCCGTTCTGCGCTCAAACCGGCGTCTCAGAGATTCCTTCCGACGATCAAGGTAGTAGTCCACTTGGGGAGTGGACGTTCGGTCGGGTAGTACTCGCACTCGTCGAAGCGAACACTGATTTCCATGCACGAGCCCTCGGCGCTGCGGCCTTCTCCGTTTCCGACAGCATCGCAAGCGGCGAGGACGTCTCCCATGGAACCGTGAAGTGTCGAGTAGCCTTCGGCACCGAGCCAGCCGCCACTCTCACGAAGGGCTGGCCCGACCTGCCGAACGAAACCACGATCGACGAGGAACTCGGACAGGCGCTCTTGGAGACAACCGACGAGCAGACCAACTGGGGCGGGAATGGGGACGACGTCCAGCCACGGATCTACCTCGAGGACGGGTCGCCGGTCACCGACCGCTCGGAGTTCCAGCAGCTCACGGATGAGTTCCGGGAGGACGACGGCACGTACTGGCTTGTTCCCGGCGTTGTGAAGCGCCATCAGGCAAGAGCCGAACCGGAGATAATCGGGATCGGGTTCCACTGTCGGCAGTGTGGCGCCGTGACGGGACACGAATCACACGGGCTGGACGGTTTCGAGTGTCACTCACACCTTGACCGGCTGATCTGGACCTGCAGGGAGTGTGGACAGCACCGACACGAGCCCGACCAAGAGGATGACACGGCGGAGGTCACGGGCTATGAGCATCTTCCCGACGGCGTCTCTCCGGAGGATATCCACGGCGACGAGCCAGACTTCCAGGAACAAGAGTTTCAGGACCAGATCAGTGCCTATCGCGAGCGCCATGGCTTCTTCCCGTGGGAACGGTAGCTATTCTGTGGCTTCAGAGAGGACTTTTGAGTAAAGCTCATCAGAGATCCAGAAGCCAGCGTCACGAAGGGCGTCAAGTTCGTGTTTTAATTCAATGTCTCCAGCATTGGCTCCGCGGAGTAGTATTCCGATGGCTCCCGTTACGGTCAGGTTGTGTCTCCGAGCGACCTGTCGACCGTCTTTTTCATCCAAAAGGATGAGGTCAGCATCGTGCTCGATGGCATGACAAATAGCAGCTGTTTCCCCGAGATCCAGCTCGTGGAAGATTTCAGTGAAGAGGTGCGACTGTTCGACCTCGGTAATCGTCAGGAACTCATCGTCATGCAACGAGCGAAGCGCGTCTACACCTGCCTCTCCATCAGTGAGTTCGTCCCACACCTGACGCGGAATGGTGATGCTCGAAAACTGCGATTTGAGAAGGGTGAGTTGGTCGATAAGTGCAAGATTCAGCAGCGGTGACGTGTCCGAGACTACAAGCTCGTTATTCGGCATAGTCGAGGTCTTCAGCAAGTTCAGTGTCGGTGTAATGGCGTTGGATTTCGCGGTCTCCGAGTAATGTCTGGAATTCTCGGTGGGACAGTTCTGCCAATGCACGCGCTTTCCCGAACGAAAGGACATCACGTGCGTAAAGCGAGACAGCCAACTCTTGTTTCATTGCCTGCGGCCGCTCTCCCTCAGGAATTTGGAGCGCCTCATACACCTCCTCGTCAATTTCGATAGTAGCCATACTCGTCTGTTGGATAACCCGATTATTGAGTGTTTGGCTGCGCTATTCGCATATCGCGTCGTGTAGTCTCACCTGTGCGGTCGAAAACGTCTGTTCTCGTAGATGGGCAATTTGGCTACGATACGATTCGTGTTCGACGTCCATGACCGACCGGTGAACAGCTGAGGTTTTGTGTCTCCCTCGGAGCCAGAGGAGATCATGAGTACGACAGCGCCTGCCTTCGAGCGGAGTCCAGACTGTATGGCAAATGATACTGTAACCCGCCGTTCTGTGTCTCCGGCATTGTTGAAGAGTTGGCTGGCTTCGCACTCGGACAGCTATACTTTTGTTACGACCGAGGATGTCATAGAACGATACGAATCGTATTCCTTTCGCTGCAATCGAGATGAACTATCCGTTCACTACACCTGCGTGTTAACTATGGGCAACTGGGGGCTCAGCGCCGTGCGGAGGTGGGGTGACAATGAAGAAGACAGGTGAGTGCTGATGCCCGGCAAAGTGAAAGAGTACGTGAAGATACCAACCTATCATACAAAACCAGCACAGTTTCACCAGTAGTCAATATAGAATGCCCACTGATCAGGAAGCATTCTGTCGGCTGTGTTAAATAGTGCCCTCTGAGCGACGCTGAAGTGACACCGATCTTTAGACCACCGGCACAACCCCTGAGGGCCCAACTCAAACCTGACTACTTTGACTAACGCCGCTACGCAACAGAGCAGTCAACTGAGCTAGAGCCAAGTGCCGTCTAGAGGCTCGAGAGCCAATCCAACACCGCGGCTGGATCTCCCAAAAGGGCGCGTGTATACCGACGAGATAGCCACGCCACGAGGTTGACGATATTCAGCGTTAGCAGAAACAGGACGGCGCCGATGGCCGAGAACAAGAGCGCGTCAGCCAACGAGTCGACAGCCCACTCACTGACTGTGACTACGAACTCCGCACCAACTAGCACGTTGCCCCACGGAATTGACAGTGACGGCGCAAGCGTGACCGGGTCAGCGGGAAAGATACCGACACGCAAGCCGAGTTCATCGTAGAACACCGGTGTGGCGAGAAACGTAACCGACGTTGTCAGTCCAGTCACGAGGAACACGAAGGCACCGATACCAATGGGGAATTTCAAGAGGAGATGGCCACACTCGGTCCACGTTCGACGGTTCACTATGAGCGCTCGCAGGCGGCCTAGGACGCTACCGTCCCGGAACGGATACGGTGGCGTGGCGATGTCGGTATCGAGTAAGAGATTGGCGAGCAAACGCTCAACGGCACCCAGTCCTCGAACAATAAGTAATGTCACGATGAACAACGGTATGCCAATAATAAGGACAGTCAGCGGCACTGCAATCGAAAACCCCGTAACGAGGATGACAAAGTACGCTATCCCGAAGGGAAAAGCCAACCCGAGATAGAGGAGATGGAGGTAGGTCCGAGGTTGCAACGGCGTGACAACGATAGATCGGAGGGAGGGCAACGATGCTGGCACAAGCATATTTTGGAAAGCCGCCGTCTAAAGATATTGGAGGACTGCAATATCTGAGACGTGGGACCGTAATTAATACCTCAAGCGGTACAACCACATTTTGATGGAGCCGGCCGTCGAGCCGGATGAGGAGCTCCTCACGCTCCTTGACGATGAGAACGTCCGGACGATCTTGGTCGAGACAAGAGAGGAGTCTCAGTCGGTTGAGGCGCTGAGCAACTGCTGTGGGGCCGATGACTCGACAGTGTATCGCCTCGTGGACCGGCTACAAGATCGAAATCTCCTCATCGCTCATCAGGAGCTGGACCCCGATGGCCACCACTACAAGACGTATTCGGCCCGGTTGGAGCGGGTCGAAATCGAATTTACCAACTCGGGCGTCGAGATTGATGTCGACCGCCGTGAACCGCCTTCCGACCGCTTTACGCGCCTATACGAGGAATTTACCGGATGATCTGCAATAACCACATACCGCTGCAAGTGACTGTGGAAGGTGGTGCAACGGTGACCAGCATTGCGGCGCTGATTACCTTTCTTGTGGCGACAGTGCTCGCCGTGCTCGTTACATATCGATTCCTGCAGGGATATCTCCAGTCGCGTTCTAGGCCCATTCTACTACTGGCCATCGGGATGTTCCTGCTGGCTCCAGCGCCAATGCTCCTCCGTCTCACTGCAGGGAATATTATCACTGTGACTACTCCAGTACGCGTTTTATCAACCACCGCGGTCGAAGCAATGGGACTGCTCGTTATCCTCGCAGTCATCTATCAGGGGGACCGATGACTGTGCTAGATACCCTCGCCACGGTTGGTGCAGCCGGGACTGCACTGCTCGGTATCATTGTCGCGTCGTTGGCTTTCCGCGGCTACCGACGCAACGACAGTCCGGTGATGCGTGGGTTGGCAATCGGTATCGTGGCTATCGCTGTTGTTCCGTTCCTCGTCGTCGAGGTAGTTACCCCACTACTGCCGCTGACTGACGCACAGGCCCTTCTGGGCGCGACACTCTCACACACTATTGGTCTGCTTGCCATCTACCGGACGTTCAGTTCTAGTTAATAAATCTTTCCCACAGCTGTCAAACCTACAGCCATCAGTGTGTATATACCACCTATCCGGACCTCTGTCTACCCGTGAGACAGATGATGGAAACGACTGCAGGTGACACGCTCCAACAGTTCGTCACCGCACCGGTTCGTACAGCGACGTACAAGAGACTGCTCTACCTCCTGCTCGCGTTCCCGCTGGGGGTGGCTTACTTTGTTGCATTCACCACAGGGTCCTCCCTCGGCCTCGGGTTGGCATTCACACTCGTGGGCCTTCCGGTCTTGCTCGTGACGCTTGTCGCCACGACGGGAGCAGCCGGACTGGAAGCTCGCCTCGCAACGGTCCTGCTGGATCAAGAGGTGGCAACCCCTCCATCGCCACGAGAGACACTTGACTCCGATGACGGCTATCTTGCGGCGGTGTGGCGTTTTGCCACTGAACCGACCACTTGGACGAGCGTAGCGGTAGTCCTCCTGAAATTCGTGTACGGGATAGCGGCTTTCGTCGTCACTATCACCGGCACCGCGCTAGTCGGCACGCTGTTGGCCGCCCCTTTCGTCTACGACGATCCAGGAGTAAACTACCAGTTCGGACAGTACGCCGTCTCAACCCTTCCAGAGGCAATCGGTGTTGCCACCGTCGGTGTCGCCGGAATCTGGATACTGTGTAATGTCATCAACGTGGTTGCTGCGGCCGGCGGCCTCATGACCGATGCATTCCTCTCCGTCGGACGGGAGCGTGCGGCCTAATGACAAGTGCCACCACGCGATCATCGTCGGGCTCCGACGAAATGCACGCCGGACCGACGGCCGACGAACTACTGTCGTGTCTGGAAGACCAGTACACCCGCCAGATCGTGACTGCCTTGCAAGGTGGCCCCATGCCAGCGCGTGATATCGTCGCGGCCTGTGACTGCTCACGACCGACGGTGTACCGTCGACTCAAGGAGCTGAAGGCAGCTACCGTCGTCACCACGGCGATGCGGTACGACCCGGACGGTCACCATCGGAAAGTATTCACACTCCAAGTCGACCAAATTACGCTTAAACTCCAGTCAGACGGGATTATCGTCCACACCTCGTAGTCCTGTCACAAATGCGTCGGGAAACGAGACGATTGTCCAGCTATCGGGTTTCCGGACCCGCAATTCGGTCATTAGTTCTTCTTCTCTCGGCAAGCAGTATCAGCACTCTGGCTGGCGTAGGGGCGATTTTGTGTCCCCCTCGGAGTCAGAGGAGATCGGAAAGCGCACACAGCCAAATAGGCAACCAAGGTACCTATCGCCCGCTCCGCTCGTCCGTGCCGAAGCGGACAGACTCCTCTGGGAAACTCATCCTCCGTCCTCTGTATTCAGCAGCTGACTCCTGGCATCTTCTGGTGAGGTGGTCCGATCCGCACTGAATATATGGCCCGAGTCAGTCAGCAGAGAGGGTCACGATAGGCCGCAGAATAGTGAGAAATTTCTAAGAGGTTAGGTTTTGAATAGGTTCCCCTGCGGTGTGCGATTTCGGCGGTCAACCAGTGTGGGACCGGAGCGGACTCAATCGGAGCGGTGCAATCGTGAGACTCCTGTCGTGGAACGTGCAAAGGTCTGTCCCGCCAGCGGGGAACAAAGACCGAATCAGAAGGCAGGTGTCGTTCATCGAGACTCAACGCAACGCTCGATACCACTACAGCAAACGCTTCGGCATCGCGTCGACCGATAGGTTGTTGAACAAGCGATAGCGACGACAGTGACACGAGACACGACGGTGAGGCTACTGTACATTGTGGTGAGTCTGCTGTTACAGAACGGGTAACGGTATCCTCACCACGAATACGTGGCGACGCCCCGCCGAGGCAGGCATCGCCTCTGGCGGTGGCCGGACAAGGAGTTCAGCAATATGATCTGCCGAGCAGCGTGGACGGCCCTCGCGGTGCGTCGGGCCGTCCCCGTAAATCGTCCCCAGACGATCGGTGCCACTGGTAGTCACCGACCGAGCAGCGTCTGCCTGAGTGGAAGCGCTGTCGCGTCGGCAGCTAAACGCCGCCAACAGCGACAGTTCGTGTCTTCGATCAACACTCCTCGAGGGCTATCGACGACTGAGCACAACAGACCCAGTGACTCAGGCCAGGCTAACTGGCGATGCTTTGTGAGGTGCTGATAATTGTTTGGTTCATCGTGGCCAACGAACGAAACCCATATTATAGGCGTGTGACACGGACGGATGTCAGCGCTATCCGAGATTAACGTTGATGGCTTTGGTCTGTGTAAATTCGTCGATAGCTTCAGCAGCGTTCTCCCGACCGGTGCCGGACTGTTTGTAGCCGCCGAAGGGCTGGCCCGCCGACACGTCGTTGTAGTGGTTCACCCAGACGACGCCGGCTTCGAGACGCCGGGCTGTCTGGAGGGCCTTAGTCACGTCACCGGAGATGACGCCAGCGGCGAGGCCGTAGTCGACGTCGTTGGCCAGTTCGACCACGTCGTCCTCGTCACTCCAGGAGAACGTCTCCATGACGGGACCGAAGATTTCTTTCTGCACCGAGGGATGGTCGTGGTCGATATCGTCGATAACGGTCGGTTCGTAGAACGCACCGCCGGCGAGCGACTCGTCGTCGGGTGCGCTGCCGCCGGTTCGGATGGTTGCACCGCTCTCGCGGGCGGCCTCCACGAACTCGTTCGTTCGCTGGACCTGTTCGTCGGAGACTTTCGGTCCCATGTCCGTCTCTTCGAGGAGTGGGTCACCGACGGTCATGCCGGACGCGGCATTGGTGAACGTCTCGAGGAACTGCTCTTCAATATCCTCGTGAACGAACAATCGGGAGCCTGCAGCACAGCACTCGCCTTTATTGAAGAAGATGGCCATCATCGCCGCCTCGACTGCCTCTTCGAGGTCGGCGTCAGGGTAGACGATGACGGGACTCTTTCCGCCGAGTTCGAGCGTCGTCTTCTTGATGTCCTCCGCGGAGTTGCGGATAATTTCTTTGCCGACTTCCGTCGAACCGGTAAAGGAAATCTTGGGCACGTCCTCGTGGGTCGAGAGAGGGGCGCCGGCGTCCTCACCGTAGCCGGTGACGACGTTGATGACGCCGTCTGGAACGGTGTCGTCGACGAGTTCCATCAGTTTGAGAGTGGACAGCGGCGTCTCTTCAGAGGGTTTGAGAACCACCGTGTTGCCGGCGGCGAGAGCGGGACCGCACTTCCAGATGGCGATGAGCAGCGGGAAGTTCCACGGTACGATTGCGCCGACGACGCCGTAGGGTTCCTTGACAGTGAAGACCTGTTTCTCCCGGTCGAAGAGGTCGTTCGTCTGACGTGTTTCCCCGTTGACGTTGCGGGCGGCGGCAGCGTAGTATGTGAGGTGGTCGATGACCAGTCCCATGTCGCCCATCGCTTCGGTGATCGTCTTGCCAGTATCCAGCACTTCGAGCGTGGCGAGAGTCTTCTGGTTCTCTTCGACGGCGTGGGCCATCTCTGAGAGGACGCGCTGACGCTCTCCCGGCGAGGCGTCCTTCCACCCCCCGTCGAAGGCCTGCTGTGCAGCCTTGACTGCGTCGTCGATGTCGGCAGCGTTGCCCGCGGGCACTTCACCGAGTACCGCATCTGTCGTCGGATCTCGGGTCTCGATTGTCTTGTGGCTATTGCCAGCGACGAACTCGCCACCGATGTAGTGGGAGAGGTTGTCCGGTATCGCATCTGCAGCGGCGTCCCGATGGCGTTGTTTGATTGCACTATCCGTCTCTGTGGAATCATCACTGGCTGTACTCATACTGGGCCAGTAACAATATTTGTCACGCGATAGTAAATAATTAATTGATATTATATTATACTTCATTACTATACAGCACAATATATGAGAGTGTAATATTACGATGCTGGTCAGTGAATTGTATAATCACGCTATCTGGGGCGACGAGTGGTACGTTGGTCGATATAGCATATCCGAATCCCGCCAATGGAGGACCGCTGGCTGCGGGAAACAAGGACTGAATATGTATTATATTTCCAACATTTGCGGCCATAGCATAGTTGGAGAACACTTATTGCGATTGCGAACCCAAACTGGAACGAACAGAACACAATGATCAACGGGAACGATTTCGAGTTCGATCTCTCACCCCGCGATGTGGCTATTCTCAAGGCTAGAGTGAAATATCCCGAGAAGCCTGCCAGTAAACTTCGTGATATCTTGGAAGAAGAGTTTGATATCTCACTCTCTCACAATCGCGTGAACGAGATCCTAAACGAGATGCGCGACGAGGATGTGTTCTCGATGCGTGCAATCCCAAATCAGAACATCTTCGAATACTATATCTTTCAGGTTGCCTTTCATTATTCGAATTTTGATGAGAACTGGGAGCGTTGCTACAAACGATTGCTCGACGACCCGCACGTGATGTTCTTTGCCAGCGCGGACGACTACCACGAGTGGCAGTTCATCGCGCAATTCGCATCACCAGAGCAGAGTGAGGCGTGGCGTCACGACTTCGTCAGGGAGTACGGCGACTTCATCGCACAGATAGACAAAACGGCATTCCCGACGGTCCATAAGTTCGAGACGGCAGCAGCTGTCTTCAACGACCTGCTGCGAGATATGGGCGGTGAGGAGTATCTTGGGGACGGAGAGCAGGAGACTGGCGAGCATGAGGAGACTGACCGCGTCTCGGTAAATCAGTAAACTATCCCACCCTATTCGCTTGTGCTTCTGCCGGGGTCGGAAGGCAGGCGCTGGTCAAGCGTGGCACCTCCGCCTTGATTTAGGTGAACGCTTATTTCGGTTGCTTACGCAGTGTGCGTAGAGACACCAGTGAACAAGGTGTGTCAGTAGGGTTAGGATGACATCTCATTCAGAGATCGACACACTGCGAATCAAGGCCCGGCACGCGGAGCTTGCTGAATCGCTACTTCCGTCGGGACCACTCAAACACTTCGTCGATGGCGAGTGGATTACTGGACGTGGCGACGACACGTTTCAGTCCATAGATCCGACGACGGGTGAGTCGCTGGTGGGCGTCTACGAGGGGACCAAAGAGGAAGTCAACAGAGCGGTCGATGCCGCCTGGGAAGCATACGAGCAACGCTGGTCAGAGACCACGCCGGCGGAGAGACAGCAGTTGCTCCTGACAATGGCCGACCGACTCGAAGCACGCGCCGAGGACTTCGCGCTTATCGAGGTACTCGACAACGGGAAACCAATTACTGAGGCTCGCGAGGACATCGAACTCGCCGTCGACCACTTCCGATACTTCGCCGGTGCCGCCCGAAATATCGAAGGAAAAACCGTCCCACACAAGGAGTTACACATCCAGACCCGACGAGAACCCTACGGCGTCGTCGGACAGGTCGTCCCCTGGAACTTCCCGCTGTTGCTTGCCACCTGGAAACTTGCGCCGGCACTCGCCGCCGGCAACACGGTCGTCCTCAAACCAGCCGAGCAGACACCGATTTCACTGCTTACGTACATGCGCGAGATTGCGGACGTGTTACCAGACGGCGTCGTCAATGTCGTCACCGGATTCGGTCCCGAGACAGGTGCGCCGCTGGTCTCTCATGAGCGCGTTCCAAAGGTGGCTTTCACCGGCTCGACGGAAGTGGGACAGGGCGTGATGAAAGCCGCCGCGAACACGATTAGTGACATCACGCTCGAACTCGGCGGGAAGAGTCCACTCATCGTTGCGCCGGACGCAGACCCGGCAGAGGCAGCGGACATCGCTGTTGACGCGATGTTTTTCAACGGCGGCGAGTGCTGTAGTGCCGGGACACGACTGTTCATCCACGAGAGCATCGCAGACGAGTTCGTCGACGCGTTTCTCGACGCCGTTGGCCAACTCCAAATGGGCGACCCGCTTGAGGAATCCACCGACATCGGCCCACAGGTCAGCCGTGCAGAAGTCGAAAAGACGCTGCACTACATCGGCCTCGCCAGGGACTCAGACGCAAGCATCCTCCGGGGCGGTGGCACTGTTGAGGAGGGAATCCTCGCTGAGGGCTGTTTCGTCGAACCGACTGTCATCGCGGACGTCGGCGCCGACAGCACCGTCGCGACACAGGAGATTTTCGGACCCGTCGAGATCATGCTTGAGTGGGACGGTTACGACGAGATGGTCGCACGCGCGAACAACGTGGACTACGGCCTTGCTGCCGGTGTGGTGACCGACGACCTCTCCTTCGCCCACCGCATCGCCGAGGACATCATGGCCGGCAACATTTGGGTCAACACGTTCAACCGTCTGCCGGCAGGCCAGCCCTTCGGCGGCTACAAGCAATCCGGAATCGGTCGAGAAGGAGCGATGGAGACGCTTCGGGAGTATACCCAGACGAAATCCATAACGATGGACCTGGGCGATGGTCAGTAGCCGCTGAGGTTGAACTCGCCCATCTGCGTGTAGGTCGTAATCCCTGAAGCGTGTGGCACTTCGTCAGTGGGAGCTTCCATCAGGAGCCAGAAGAAGACTTCCTCGCCCTGAATCGGTTCGTCATCGACATACTGTGCGGGGTGGTAGAAGTTGAGTTCCGGCATCGGCTTCTGCGGATTAGCTCGGATCACCTCGCCTATTTCGTCGTCTTTTGGCCTGACAACAACGACTTCTTTCAGGTTGTCTAGCGGGATGTCGATGGTTTCCGGACCATCAGGGTTCGTAAACCGGAGTAGATGCTCTTCGCTCACATCGTTACTGCCGAAATAGAACTCGGTTTCGGGGGTCTGCCACTCGTTGCCGTCGAATATCTTCGTCTCGACACCATCTGTGGTCCCCGGCGTCGGCTTCGTCAGCCAGTTTTCCAAATAGTACTGCGCGGGGCCGTCGTTCTCGCGCTCGCGGTACTCGTAGAACTCGTTGACGTAGCCGGGCCCGTGCCGTTGGAACACCGGCATGAAGACGCCGTCCTCGTAGAACTGGTAGTTGATGTAGTAGTTGTACGGTGCGAAACGATGTCCAGAGTGGAAATCACGCGCGTTCTGGACTGCACCCGTGTGGTAGTGCGTACGGATGTTGAACCCCGCCGGACGGCCCTGTGTCGATGGGTATTCCGTCTTTCCGAGGATTCCGGGACCGCCGAGACTGAGACTGTGAATATCCCAGTAAAGGAGTTCGCCGCTGATGACCGGCTCGTGGTCGGGGAACATCCACTCGCGGGTGTTCCGGCCGTTTCGCTTGGGCATGTCGTAGCAGGTGGACGTGCTGTAGGGGGCAGTCAGCGAGAAGACCGGCTTCCCGTTGAAGTCTGCGCTGACTTCGGCCCCGACCGTCCGGGGACCACTCCAGGTTATCGACCAGCCGTCCTGTTCGAATTCGTTCGGTGGCTCTTCGATGCGGTGGTAGCCGTTGGGAGCCGTAATCTGTGGCCGTTGCATCACCGGCGGTTCCGGAACCTCGCCCAGCACAGACTCGCCTACGGTCCCGGTGTTCTGGGCTATCCTGTAGGCCGGGTGTTCGGCAAAGTCGTTGACGATGTGTACGTCGAGCAACTCGGCTTCCTCACCAGTCACGTCCATGAAGCCGCTGACAACCTTCAGTTCACCCCCGTCCATCACGAAGTACGCGAGGTTGGAGGCTTCACCGTGGGCGTAATCGCCGTAGCTGGTGATGATTTCTGCGGCCTTGACCATCGGGTACCACTCCTTGCCCTCGAGGTGTTGCCAGATCTCTTCTTTGTCCAGCATCTTCTCGTGGCGTGCCCGCTGGGTGTCGTTCCAGTTGCCTCGCGTCCAAGTCACGTCGATCGGTTCGTTGATTTTCAAACCGACGAGTTCGTCGGTCACTCGGTCGACCAGTCCGTAGGCGACCTGTCGGTTCTTTGCTGTGACCTCGAACGGCGTGTCGTCTGGACTGCCATCGACGGCCATCCCGGTGGTCCCTTGGATGCTAACCGCGTCGAGGCGGTTCGTCAGCGGGTCGTATGCTTCGAAGGAGGCGACCCAGTCGCTGGCGACGTCGTTGACACGCGGGTCGGAGACCAGTGCCTCGACGGCCTGGCGCTTCCGGTAGGCCCACAGGTCCTCGAACCCGAAGTCGCTCACGTCGCGGGGTCCGATGCGTCGCGCGGACGTGATTCGTTCGTCCGGTTCGGGCGGCTCGAGCGGTTCCGCTGGTTCGTCTGGAGTCTGGCTTGGTGCGGCTTTGGGTTCTGACGTCGGCGTACCGTCATCGCTGCCACCCATACTACAGCCAGCCAGTGATGCACCCGCTGTGATGCTCAGAGCAGCGATGAACTTCCGCCTGCTCGTTTCGCTGATTTTGTCACGGATGTCTTCGTATGACATGACGTAACACATTATGATATCAGACATCACTTATATATTGGGGAGATACTAAAATTCGCTATCTAGACTTTCTCTTCACCGTTCCTTGTTCCGCCTGCGGAGATATTGCCGAAAAATCCCACTATCTGCTATCAAAATCGTAACCAAGACGCGATTGCGGGATATTCGAGTTCTTTTCGATTTCGCTGAGGGAGTGAAAGCTCCAGAATAACTGCGAAAACGTCTCGAATTTGTCTAGCACTGTTGCATATACTAATACGAGATTCTGTCGCAATCTCATTGTATAATTCACTCACCCAAACATATATTGAGCTGGTCTCGCTTGTGCATACTGTTGATAATGACTAGTTCATACAGCAGGCGGACACTCCTGCGCACTGCGGGGGTCGCAGTTGCCGGTGCCGTTGGCGGATGTGGCGGCGATTCCACGGCCCAAGATATGGACGAATCGAGTGACGACACGCCGTCTCCGGAAGCGACACCCGCTAACACGTCTGTGGAGACCGAAGGGCCACCATCTGTCGACGAGTTCCTCTCGGAGACGGACAACTACGACAGCATCGTCGACAAGACTGGTTCTGACTCCGTCACGGTCGACGTTGGTATTGAGGCCAACGGCGCGTATTTCGGCTTTGGTCCGGCAGCGATTCGCGTCGACAGCGGGACGGTGGTCACCTGGGAGTGGACGGGCCAAGGAAGTACTCACAACGTCGTCGCACAGCACGGTACCGATTTCGCGAGTGAGCAAAAGTCACAGGAGGGCGCGACGTATACACAGACCTTCGACGAAGCCAAGACGGTGCTGTACGTCTGTGTCCCGCATGAGGGCGTCGGTATGAAAGGCGCTATTGTCGTCGAATGAGTGGACAAATCTGCTTTCTGCGCACCGGCTGTGTCTCCCTGCCAGTGTCTGTTGCGCTCGACTATCTGTGGCAACAGCCGGAATATATTCGATGGTGGGTTTATATCCGGCTAAACAACAGTGTTCTGTTAGAGTAGAGTTGCTTCCTGTCAAAACGGGGGATCATAGAACGGATGGTGAACAGGCTTATTCCCCCTCCTTCAGTATCGTCAATTATGGAACACGATAGCAACAACAGAGCCAGCCGGAACCGACACGGCAGGCGACGGGTGCTTGTCTCGCTCGGGACGGCGGTCACGATGGGGCTCGCCGGGTGTTCCGGCGACGACCAAGCAGGCGACGGCGGGGAGAGCAACGGCGGGACGGACAACAACGCTGACGGAGCAAGTGGGAACGGGAACGGAAATGGCGGGTCGGACAGTAGCGGCGGAAGTGATGGGAGCGACGGGAGCAGTGTCCGGGTCTGTCAAGACCTCGGATCGGACTACCGGCGGTTTGAGCCCGGCGAGCGCCCGTTCGCGTATACCTGTGACTACCCAGATGTGTTCGGCGACCAGTCGGAAGCGACGCCGGGGTTCGACGAGAACGCTCAGGGATTGTTCATAGTCACGCTCGGACCAGACAGCCAGGACGGGGTTTTCCTCCAACTCAACCTCCAGCAATTCGGGCGCGGAACGACACAGGACCAAGCAACCTTTTCCGAGACTTGGGAAGAGCTGACCCAGACCGAGTTCAACGGGGAGGCGGTCACCGCGTCTCTATTCACAGAGACTGCCCGAAGCAAAACGTTCTGGGGGACCTATCTCCCCTATGAGGTTGACGGCCGGACGCTGTACTTCGAAACCAAATTTACCCTTCAGGTGAGCCCCGAGGACGAGGAAGTATCAGACGAGTGTTTGGACTTCATGGAGGAGACGGCAATACACATGACCGAGTCGCTAGAACTCAATCCGGACGCGACCGGTTTGAAGGCTGACCCCTTTGTCGTCACGGCGACGCCCACGGAAGACGGGTGACGGTCCACAGGGACGGCAGGTTTGATGCACCCGACCATGCAGTGACGGAACGATTGCTCCAGAGGACGCTGTCCCACGGATGGCGGAACCGGTCTCTTGCGGGGCGACATCAAGAATACGGTTTCGACGATGCCGGGACCGCCCTCCCGTTCGCCGGTGAGGGTCAGGCAAAGTTGGCCGTCGACCTTCCCACCGACAACCGAGATTGTCGCAACTGCGTCGGGAAACGAGACGGTCGTCCAGCCATCGGGTTTCCGGACCCGCAACTCAGTCATCAGTTCTTCTTCTCTCGGCAAGCAGTATCAGCGCTCTGGCTGGTATCCGAGCCATTTTGTGTCTCTCTCGGAGCCGGAGGAGATCATGAGTACGACAGCACCTTCCTTCGAGGAGTATGACTTCGACCGCGGCGACCACGTCCGAGCCGACTGGACCGACGGAGACGGCCCACTGGA
Organism: Haloarcula sp. R1-2; assembly: GCF_011627385.1. Taxonomy (NCBI): domain Archaea; kingdom Methanobacteriati; phylum Methanobacteriota; class Halobacteria; order Halobacteriales; family Haloarculaceae; genus Haloarcula; species Haloarcula sp. R1-2. Next base: position 100,189 of record NZ_JAANTG010000005.1, on the reverse strand, counting down.
TGCAGTCGTCGGAACCGTTACAGAAATTTCGTGTTCCGGCGGCAACGTGATCGTCGCTGTCGAGGCTGACGACGACCAGTATCCCGACCGCTCGATCTACGGCGGGACCCATGATTGCGCTCCCGAGTGGGTCGAACCGATAGAGAAATCATAGTCTGACAGCAAGGGAACTTGCCCGTATTTTGTGAGCCTCCGCCGGGTGAGAGGCGGTCCAGAGAGAGCGTTTTGACTACCAGTTATATTGGAGAAACACACAGCACAGATCAAGTTAGTTTGTTTCGGCCCCGATCTCACTCTAGGGGCTGGTCGAGAATGTCAAAGATATCGACAGCCTTGAACTCCTGATACCGCTCTTTCCCCGTTGTTTCGGTCAGGACATCCTGTGCCTCCAGTTCTCGAATTGCGTTCCGTGCTGTTTGTGCGGTCACATCCAGTAGCTCGGCAACGTCGTTCGTGGTCAGGTATGGCTGCTTGAACAGGCGCATCGCCAACCGGTCGGCGGCTGTTTTTTCATGTCCATACGTTCGCTCGTACTCTCGACGAAGATTCCGAAGATTGTTCGTTCGTGTGACTGCCTCGGCAGCTTGTGAGCGAATTCCCTCGACGAAGAACTCTAGCCAGGGCTCCCAGACACCCGTTTCGCTGACTGTTCGCATCCGGTCAGCATACTCGATCTTGTTGCGGTTGAAATACGCGCTCGGATACAGATACGGTTGTGTGAGATAGCCGTTCTGAATCAGCTGTAACGTGATGAGAATACGTCCCAAGCGGCCGTTCCCATCCTCGAAGGGGTGAATCGTCTCGAACTGATAGTGGACGAGCCCAAGCTGAACAAGGTCGTGGTACTCGCTGGTCGTGTTACAATACTCAATTAGATTCGTCATCAGCTCCGGAATCCGGTCCGGTGCTGGCGGGACGAATGGTTCCTGGAACGATGAGGCTGCTGGGAGATTGATCGGCTTCGCACGGAACTCCCCAGGGTATTCACAGTGACCACGCACGTCCGCCATCAGCAACTCGTGCAGGTCCTGTAACAGTCCAAGTGTGATCTGGTCGCCCTCGGAGAGCCGAGTCGCACCTTTAGTGATCGTCCGCTCGTAATTGAGTGCTTCTTGGACATCCTTCCGAGTGGTGCCGCTATCGGCGAGCTCCTGGGACCGGAATACGTCCTCGATATCGATATCTGCACCCTCAAGCACGACCGATTCGACGGCTTCGCGACGGACCATTGTCGTGTACAGCAACGGATTGGCTTCCGTCTCGTCGCCAATCCCTTCTAGCCGCCCGAGTTGATAGATGGCGTCCTGCAGCAACTGCTGGAAGTCGGTGTCGAATTCGAGGTCATGTGCCGGTGGCAGCGGATCTGGGAGATAGTATGGCCGGCGTCCGAAGGGAACATACTCGCCAGGTGCTTTATCTGGAAGACTGTTGCTCGCCATTTTGCTTGCAGTCATCGTATTCGGGCTAAGGCAAAAACACTGGTGGTGTATTTTGGTTAGCACAGTGAGTATCCGATATCTCTATATATGCGGAAAACCGGACACCGTTGCTAACCCAAATCGGGGATGCAAGCTACAGGAAGGTCTTGTGACTGGACTTGGCGCCACACCTGTTGTGACTACTGGAATCGTTGTAGTCGCTCCGTTCGTGTTACGACCACTCACTACACTCCTGACAACAGAGGGTCGCTCCCGGTTGCTGCAGCCAGCAGACAGCAGCGTCGACGGCGGCAGGGCAGTGCCACCGCGTCCAGTAGTGTCGCGAGTAATCCCGCGGACAAGCCAGCCGAGCTGGGCACGAACCTATGAGGGTTGGGGCCGCCGCATTGAGGATATCCGCAGCGCCGGCGGACCGTCGTTCGGATTGTCGAAATCCCCGTCACCCACCAGACAGCCCTGAATCGCCTCGTGCTGGGCATCACTCAGATCACGATACGAAAACGCTTGCTCCGCGACCAGTGCTGTGTGAGGCGCTGATACTGGCTGTCGCACTGGTGGCAGACGCCCCCACGAACGTCGACGATCCACTCGCTCATACCAACTGGCGGGGCGGATCGATATGTGGGTACCACGCTCGCCCCGGTGTCGGTCGGTTGGCTATTGCTGCAGTCCTGAGTGGGAATGATAGGCTATACACAGCTACCGCTCATCCACGGCTACTGATCAGTACAGGTAGTGCACCTGTCACCGCAATCAGTCTCTTACTATTCAGCACCGGTTATTGGTTGTGCGACTGAGTGTACTCAAATAACTCCAGACTCAATACGCCTCCAAACCCAATAGCAACTGCTGAGACGATGGTCTCCAAGAGAGTCTGGTCAAGGAGAAGCATTGATACGAGGACTGAGGAAGCGGCTGCGCCCCGAATGATACGAATCTATTTCAGGCGAGATAATGCGTAGTCTACACAGTCATATAAGCGAAGAATAAGTTTGTTTATTTTGTGGGCCGCTTCTTGTATCGGTAATCGACATATAAACGGAGAAACCCAAGAGGAGTAATAAAGAAGAATATGTAGATGCTTGTCGAAGTAACCTCAACCACGCTAAAGTGGTCTAGAACAGTTAATAGACTGACTGCGGCGAGAATAACGTCCACCACTCGCCCTGGACGCGTTTCAGAGAGGGCTTTAGCCATATATTCGGGGGCAGTCCAAGAACACTAAAAGTTGGTCGTGTTGCAAAGTCCTCTAGAGTTCAGTAGCAACTGGCTCCCGTGAGAAACGGGACGTCTCTGGAGTCCACCCATGAGGTGTCCCATGCACGCCACAATCGACGTGCGGTTGATAGCATCAACGGCGACAAAACGATACCGCTGGCCACGCTCGCCGAGTTCGTCACTGACCAGAACACCGAATCAGTTCTTCTTATCCGAGCCAAAGACATCAGTGCTCTGGCTGGCGTAGAGGCGGGTTTGCGTCTCCCCGATAAGTGGTGCCCCGAACATGAGCACCGAACAGCTAATACCCGGTGGCAATCGGCAGGCAAAGTCACCGGCGCATTTTTCAACCGCCACTATAAGTGATACATATAAGTCTCACAACAGATGATTTTCGGGAGTTTACCCGTTTAGATCCGACTGATGATGAGGATCTCGGACTTGGGGACGCTCTTGTTGCAGTCGCCGTTGATGTTGATGTGGATGCTGTTGCCGAGGTCCGGGATGCCCGCGAACAGATATGACGTACCTTCTCGATACAAACATTCTCATGTCGCTGATGCCCTCCAGCCGCCCGAGCTGATAGACTCCATCTTGTGATAACTGCTGGAAGGTGGATTTGGATTCCGGGATATTTGCGGCCAGAGTAGCTCCCTGATATGCGAGCACGGCGCAACCTCCATTGGCCCGTGGCATCGGCGACTTTCTCACCCGCATTGATATCGTAAAAAGACACCCCTTGTAGGGAGCGGTATCGAGGTCTGTATAGCGTTCATAGCAATCCAATTTAGTATTGCCCGGAACAGCCGGGTATGCGAGATGCAACATACCCGCAACTGTGGGCCGCTGTCCGGGCCACGCGGAAAGCTGGCCGGACGCTTGAGTCCGTCAAACCGGCCGCCGATCAGTTTCAAGTGAAACACAACGGCGATATAGTCACTGAGGCAGACCGTACGGTCGAAGAGACCATACTAGCGGAGCTGAGTGGGCAGTTTCCCGACCATACTGTCGTTTCCGAAGAGAGTGCCCCGGAGTTCACGACAAAACCGCGCTGGATCATCGACCCGATTGATGGCACGACGAACTTCCTCAATGGCATCCCCCACTATTCCATCTCTATTGCCTTCGAGGGCGCAGGCGAACCAGATGTTGGAATTGTCTATCATGTCCCCTCAGAGACGATGTACACTGCCATCGAGGGTGGCGGTGCATACGCCAACGGCCAGCCGCTGTCACTGTCGGCAACGACTGAATTGTCCGAGGCGCTTATCGTGACAGGATTTGACACAGCGTCGATGCAGGCACAGGAATACGACCACTTCCGCACCATCCTCAATGTGACACAGGGCGTCAGGCGGTTCGGCTCGGCGGCTGGCGAACTAGCGATGGTCGCCGCCGGGCAGTTCGATGCGTTCTTCGAGCGGCAACTCTCCGTCTGGGACACTGCGGCAGGTGTCAAAATCGTTGAGGAGGCCGGCGGCGAGGTGACCCGAATCAAAGCTCTTGACGGAAAGAACAGCGAGATGGTGCTGGCCTCAAACGAGGCCATCCATCAGGATCTCGTCGCGCTGGTGTCGGCCGGGACTGTCCCCAAGATGGACGGCCAGTAGGAGCAAAGGGGGCGAAAATTAGTAGCCGTCACGGCCACGTTCGTTTAAATACCCCGGTTTGTAGATATATAGCGACGTATAGCATAATATTATAAGATCTTTTTTATATACTTGTAATTCTCTCAGCTGATGACACGGAACAGCACCACATCGCAGGGTGAGGCCCAACAGACGCGGCGACGGTTCATCACCGCTGCAGGTGCGGCGGGGGCGACGGCATTCGCGGGGTGTATCGGCGATTCAAGCGGTGGGTCGGGGACCCAGACGATCACACTCGCTGTGTCCAGCGGTGACGGGGAGCTGATCAAGCGATTGCTGAAGAACCACGTCGAATCGGAAGTCGGCGTGACGACGGAGACAACGATTCTCCCGAACGCGAACCTCTTTGAAAAACTCTCGACGATGTTTCAAAGCGAGAAGGCGACTTACGACATCGTCGCCATGGACGATCCGTGGATGCCACAGTTCGCGCGGCATCTCGCGCCGGTCCGGGACCACGTCGACTCGCTGCCGACCGACCAGATCATTCAGCAGACCCTCGACATCGGGACCTGGCCGACGCCCGGTGAGGCAGTCCCGCCGAACGCACAGGACGCTGAACCGGAACTGAAAGCGCTGTGTGCGGTGGGGAATTCACACATCTTCGTCGTTAACGAGCGGTTGTACTCGGAGGTCGGCGAGGATCTGCCCGAGACGTGGGAAGATGTCTACCGCGCTGGACAAAAAATCTCTGAGCAGGTCGATGGTGCGGAAGGGTACGCCATGCGTGGCAAGAGCGGGAACCCCATCATGTCCTCGTATTTCAGCGTTGGCATGAGCATGGCTGGGAATATGTTTGACGAGAACTGGGGCTACGACTGGGCCGACGACAGCGGTATCGAGGCAGCCGCGTTCTTCCTCAACGATCTCGGTTCTATCAGCCCAGACGGGGTCGCCTCCTTTGATAACAGCCAGGTGCTCTCGGGACTGGCTGACGGAAGTATCGCTGCGGCCCCACAGTGGCCCTCCGGGACCTCGCTCCTGTTGAACGAGGACAAGGCGACTGAGTACGAGAACATCACGTTCCTGCCGATCCCAGAGGGTACAAAGCGGGCGGCCCCTGTCCAGGGGAACTGGTTGCTTGGCATCAATAGTTACGCCGATGCGGAGACAAAAAGCGCCGCTGGCGACGTGCTCCAGGCGTTCGTCTCGAAGCAGGCTCAAGAGCAGTACGTCGACCTCGGCGGCGTGCCGTTCCGACACGACACGTTTGAGGAGAACATGGACGCCCAGCCGTGGTTCGAGGCCCTGTACGGTAGTCTCCAGAACGCGAAACCGCGGCCCCGGACACCGCTGTGGAGCGAAATCGAGACCGCACAGGGGCAGCCGCTGAACGCCGCGCTCGTCGATAATATGTCCGTCGAAGAGGCAATGACCGAGGCCGAGTCACAGATCGAATCGATTCTCGATGAGAACGGCTACTGAACCGGACCGGGACAGTCGATAGCCATGTCACACTACTCCGAGACGGTCGGCGGCGGCCGCTACGAGCGTGTCCTGCTGTGGGTCGAGGATCACCTCCGGTGGATCTTGACGCTTCCAGCGCTTGCCGTTCTCGCGGCGTTTTTCATCTATCCGGTCGGTCGTGCGCTGGTGCTGTCACTGTACCAGTTCGACACGGGCGGGCGGCAGTTCGTTGCGCTCGAAAACTACGTAGCGATACTAACGGCGGGCGCATTCTGGCAGTCGCTGTGGATCACGGCGAAGTTCATGTTCTTCGCCGTCTCGCTTGAGGTCGGCCTTGGCATCGCCATCGCCTTCGTCCTCAACAGCAAGGTGCGGTTCCGGGGGCTGATCCAGACTATCGGCCTCGTTCCGCTCGTCATCTCGCCGACGGTCGTCGCGCTGCTGTGGCAGTTGCTGTACCAGAACGGCGGCGTCCTCGATTCGCTGGTCGCCCCGCTGACGAGCGGTCCGGTCCCGTGGCTCAGCGACCCCTCCATTGCGCTATACGCGCTCGTCCTCCCCGATGTCTGGCAGATGACACCGCTGGTGACGCTTATCGTCCTCGCTGGCCTGCAGTCGGTCCCTGACCACGTCCAGGAAGCGGCAATGATGGACGGTGCCGGGCGGATGCGGCGACTTGTCGACGTGACGCTGCCGTACATCAAGGAACTCGTCGTCCTGGTACTCATCCTCCGGGTCATCGGGACGATGCGTGTGTTTGCGAAGGTGTTCGTCCTCACCCGAGGTGGCCCGGCAAAATCAACGGAGGTCATCAGCATGGCCATGTACCGGGAGGCGTTCAGCTACGGGAACTACGGCCGGGCGTCGACGATGGCGCTGCTCCTGTTGCTCATCGCCCTGGCGATCACCTACGCCTTTGCGACGGTGTCGGAGGTGGAGTTCTGAGATGGCGACCGACACGAAACCGAAACGGGGCGTCGGCAGGGCGCTGCTTGCTGGCGTCGAGCGCATCCACGAAACGCTCGACAGCTACGGGCTCGTCCCGACCGTGACGAACGGCATCGCCCTGCTGTTCGTCATCTGGACGCTGTTCCCGGTGTACTGGATGGTGTCCGGATCGCTCCGGACCCGAAGTGACCTGCTCGCAACGCCGCCGAAGCTGGTCTCGACGGCGCTCACGGTCGGGAACTACCCTGAGCTGTTCGCCCAGCGCCCGGCGTTCTACGAGTTCCTGTTCAACAGCGTTGTCGTGACGGTCGGCTCGACCGCCCTCGCAGTGTTGCTCGGGACCGCAGCGACCTACGGGTTCGTGAACTACGAGTTCCCGTACGACCTTGGTCGATTCCACCTGCCCTTCCTCGTGTTGACGACGCGCTTTCTGCCGCCCATCGTGACGGTGATTCCGCTGTACGTCATCTTCGATACCGCGAACCTGCTCAACACGCGGCTGGGCCTCGTGCTCGCCTACGCCGCGTTCAACATCCCCTTCGTCGTCTGGATGCTGAAGGGCTTTTTCGCCGAGCTCCCGGACAGCATCGTCGAAGCCGCCGTTCTCGACGGGCACACGGAACTCGGCGCGTTCTTCAAGATCGTGTTGCCGATGGTGCGCCCGGGGCTGATCGCGGCGACCATCTTCACCGTCATCAACGCCTGGAACGAGTTGCTGTTTGCGGTCATTCTTACGAGCAACACCGAGGCACAGACCCTCCCCGTCGCACTTGCGACGTTCAAGACGGCCTACGCGATTCAGTGGGAGCTGCTGACCGTGGCGGGGACGATTGCGATGGCCCCCGTTTTGCTGTTCGCGTTCCTCGTCCGGGAGAAACTGCTCCGTGGGTTCACGATGGGGGCGGTCCGATGACGACGACACGGCACCGTGTACAGACAATAACTAGCGACAGGCGGAGCGAACACTAATGGTACGCGTACGCTACGACGACGTGACGAAACGGTACGGAAACGAGATTGGTGCAAAAAACATCGATATCACCGTCGAGGACGGCGAGTTCGCTGTGTTGCTCGGCCCGAGCGGCTGTGGGAAGACGACGACGCTGCGCTGTCTCGCGGGGCTTACCGACCCCACAGAGGGCGAAATCCGCATTGACGGGACAGACATCACTGACAGGCATCCGAAAAACCGCGACATCGCGATGGTGTTCCAAGAACTCGCCCTGTACCCGCACATGGGCGTCGCGGCGAACATCGGCTATCCGCTCAAAGTGGAGGGCATTGACAGGGCGACGCGGCGGGAGCGCGTCGAAGACGTCGCAGAGACGCTGGACATCGGCGAACTGCTTGACCGCGAGACAGACGAACTCAGCGGCGGTCAACGCCAGCGGGTCGCAATCGGCCGGGCGATCATCCGTCGTCCGAGCGTGTTCCTGATGGACGAACCGCTGGCGAGCCTCGACGCGAAGCTGAAAGTCGAGATGCGAAACGAAATCAAGAAGCTTCAGCGAGAGCTGGGCATTACGACCCTGTACGTCACCCACGATCAAGAGGAGGCGATGACGCTTGGCGACAAGCTCATCGTGATGAACGATGGGACCGTCCAACAGGTCGGGACGCCGGCCGAGGTGTACCACGACCCCGCGAACCAGTTTGTCGCCGGCTTCATCGGCAGCCCGAGCATGAATTTCCTGCGGGTCCGCCGTGAGGCGGCCGGCTCACAGCGAGTCGTGGCTGCCAACGACGCTACGTTTTCTTTCAGCGTCGAAAGACTACCCACCGCTGTTGACGACACCGACCCATTTGTCCTCGGCGTCCGGCCCCAGTACTTCTCGGTTCACCAGTCACCAATCGACGGCGCAGCCAAAGCCGAGGTCACAGTAACGGAACCGATGGGCGACGAGCAACTGCTCACGGTCCAGTTCGACGGCGACGACAGGGAGATTGCAGTTCGAGCGCCGTTTGACGTGAGCGTTACACGGGGTGACACCATCTGGCTGGGCGTTTCCGGCGAACGTGCCTACGTGTTCGACGTCGAAACGGGAGCGCGGATTCGACAGACCGAGCTATCTACAGATACCGCCGTTCCCACCGGTAGCCAGCCGTAAGATGTGGCGGCGTACCATCGGTAGAACTCGGCATACTGCGGACAGTATTACACAGGCCAATAAAAGGTTTCAGACAATGAAATGGTAAATAACACGCAGAACAGGCGTCACACGACGGACGAACAGGTCTCGGACAGAAACTACCCGGCGAGCCGGCGCGCAGTGCTACAGCCGGCCGGCCTCGCGGTCGGTGGTACGGCACTCGGAGGGACAGTGATGACGCACACAACAACGGCAGAGAGTTCGTTCGAGACGAAGACGTGGCAGACGGACGCCGTCCCCGAAACACCGGTTCGGGAACTAAGCTTCCCCGGGACCCATCACGCTGCGATGGTGACCGATGAGCCGGACTCGCCAGAGTACTACGACTGCCAGACCAGAGATGTCTACACGCAACTCTCGGACGGAATCCGGTTTCTGGACGTTCGCGTCGAGTCACAGGGCGACGGCGACGGAACCGTATTCTACGGCCATCACGCCGATGAAACCGGCCAGTCCCTCGATGAGACGGTGTTCCCAAAGATTGCCCAGTACCTCTCAGCGGTCGACAACGCCGGGGCCTCGGAACTGATCTTACTCAAGCTCTCGCATTTCTATGATTCCGGTGCGTTCAGCGACGATGCGTTCGAGGCAGACGACTGGGAAGCGCTGTCGACGCTCCTGACCGACACGTTCGGGGCGTACGCATTCGACTTGGGTGCGGTGGGCGGCACTGATGCCCTCCTTGATGCAACACTCTCCGAGTTCGATGGACCGAAGATAGCGATCTTTTATCGGACGCTCACAGAGCACGACGACCCAGTCTCACTGCCTGATTTCACCGCGCCGTGGGCCGGCTGGGTAGCGAGTTCCTATCCAGACACAGCTACACCAGGGGATGTGCTGGCAAACGGTGTCAGGAACGACCACACTGAAACGGACCGGCTGGGCGAGACACAGTGGATCATCCGCGCACCAACAGATCTCTACAGCGGCGCACAGCAGACGAACGCGATGTTACCCCTGTACGAGCAAGTCGTCAGCGTCGCTCCGGAACTGAATCCGAACCTTATCCGTGTCGACTACTACGAAACGTCCGATATCGTCCCGCTCTGCCGCCGACTGAGTGTCGCCGGGCTGGATGGGACAAGTGATACGCCCCCGATTTCAGAAGGTGTCTACTCGGTCCACTCGGTAGAGACGGGAAACGTCATCGAAATCACGGATGGGGATACCAGCGACGGCGCGAGCGTGGTTGAGGCCGACTGGACTGAGAGTGACCACCAGCGGTTCAGCATCCAACCGACTGGCGACGGCACGTACCGACTCGACGCAGTACACAGCGGCAAGGTACTCGATGTAGAAAACGAAGGAACAGACGACGCGGTCGACATCATCCAGTGGCCCTGGACCGGGAATGCGAACCAGCGGTGGTACGCTGTATCAGCCGGAGACGACCGCTACGCGTTCATCAACAAACACAGCGGTCGCGTGCTTGACGGCGAACAACCCGGCGCGAACGTCCACCAGTGGCACTGGGAAGGGGACCCAAATCAACAGTGGACCCTCCATAGTCGGTGAGCGTCGCTATCCCAGTCTCTACACAGGCTCCTCATCGGCAGTTGTATACACCTCCCCAGTCGGGGCCCTTTCATTGCCCTGTCACACCTGTTGTGACCAGTGGAATCGCTGTAGTCGCTCCGTTCGTGTTACGACCGCTCACTACACTCCTGTACGAATGGGGTCGCTCCCGGTTGCTGCAGCTAGCAAACAGTGGCGTCGACGGCGGCAGGGCACGTACCACCGCGTCCAGTAGCGTCGGTTCAGTGTCGGTTCTGGTCCTATCCGATGTGTGTCACAGGGTTAGGGCGATGATTCCACCACAACGGGTGTGACGCCACCTGTGGCGGCTTTGTGGTCACTGTTTTCCAACAGATCGAGGCCGATGTAGCGTTTTTCGAGTAACCCTTCGGCAGTCTTCATATCCATCGCGAGAATCTCGGTTTGGGTCTGGTCCCGTCCGACCTGCCGAGTTTTCTCGACGACGTCGTCGCCGCCGATGTCGACCAGTGTCTCCCAGACGCGCTTGATCGTCTGGCGATGTGGTTCCTTCCCGAGTTCCGCGGTGAGGGCTGTCTGCAGGTCGGTTTTCGTCATGAACACGCCGCTGCCGTCGGTTCGTGTCGTGGCAAATTCCGGCCAGCGCTTGGCGATGCTGATCGCCCGGTAGGTGTTCTGGCGGTTCGAGCGCTCGACGAACATGGTCTTGACCTTCGATTGGCGGCAATTCGCGAAGAAATCCAGCGGCGAGCTGCTGGGTTCGATACCTTCGGGGAGTTGCTCGGCGTCTTCCTGCTGGTCGGCGTCGGCTTCGAGTTGCTGGGCTTTGGCGATAGCACTCTTGGCAACCTCGCGGGTGGTCTCCTGCTGGGCTTCGAGGTCGTCAAGGCGCTGGTCGTTCGTGGCGGCGTCACCGACCGCCGTGGTGGCAACCTCGTGGGTCCGTTCGAGGTCGGCCTCTAGTTCGGTGACGCGTTCGTGGAGGTCATCGATAGTCGCGACCAGCGTCTCAAGAACACTCGAAACGAGGGGTGACACGTCGCCGTCGAGGTCGTTGACGAGCGACTGGAGTTGCTCAAAGTTCGTATTCTCTTGTCCGATATCCATGTCGAGGTGGTCGGCGAGGGCTTGGTCGGTGGCTGTGTCGTCGTTGGGGTTTGTTTGTCGTGGCATTGTGACCACAGGACCCGTGCTCGGAATCGAACCGAGCAGTGCTGACCACAGCACGGGCTACCGGTGACGTAGCTGGCGCTCTCTAGGCGAGCGGTTGGCTCGTGGCAACCCCGCTCCGTCTAGTGGATTTGTGTCGTGGCACCGCGCCGACGACGAGCAGTGCGTGTGTGCTGCCGTCGCCCGGACCGGCGTGGCACTGGGTTCACCGGTCGCGCTCCGCTGGTGGCAGTGGTACAGTCGTGGCTGGGTCCGGAGTGGGTGCTATGGTGGGTCACGTTTCGACCACCACCCGTCGCTCAATGGCGACATCGTGGGCGTGGTCCCCGTGATGGTACTGGTCATAGTAGTTCTCGATGGTAGGGAAGTCAGCCGTCCATTCGGTGTAGTGGGTGAGATCACCGACGTGGTAGCGGAGTCGCCACTGGGCTGTGTCTGATGACGCTGTCTCGGTGGCAGGTTCCGGTGATGGATCAGCGCGGGCCATCAGTCATCCCCTCCTGCGAATGGCCCAGGACGGCTGCTATCGCGTTCAACCAGCACGCAATCTGGGAGCGGAACGGTTCGTCAGTCCGACCGATGGCCTGACCCAGCTGCCGGCGTGTGGGCGTGTCGTACTCGGACGCCCGCAGCCGGTGGAGCGTTTCCGTTGCGAGGTCTGCCAGCAACACGCCGTTGATGTGCTCGTCGCCGACAGTACGGACTAGCAACAGCGGGTTACTATTGGTGGTCGTAATGGCGACGATCTCGCCGACGGTCGGGTGGGTAGTCATCGGCCAACCTCCCTGTAGAGTGAGCAATTGATGAGGCGTTGATACCCACTCGGAAACGCAGTACCGGATAAATGACGGCCAAAACGACTTTTATCGATACTTACCAATGAATCGGATGAGTTCCCGAGGCCGGAGTGACTGTCAGTGGGGCCAATCGGAGGTAGTAGTTGGTCCGGATCCGGAACTCGATGTCGGGGTTGCTGATCTCGAATGGTGGTGGAAGCGCTAGCTTCAGTACGGCTGTCCCCCGGCTGGCCACCATTCTGTCGCCGGTACGCTTGCGGCTGTGTCGTACTCCATGAGCGGACAAACTGTGAGTCTGAGTCACAACTGTTTTTGATACCAACATCATAGCGGTCGGTTGGGTACTGGTCTCTATTCCATCCCCCCATGGACCCACCCCGAATCATCGATTTGCCCGAGGCCAGAACCCGTCGTCGTGGATGACGACTTCCGGTGGTGCGTTGCACGCCACTTCTTACACCCCCCAGCAGCCCACCACTTTCATACCACGACCCACTCTCCTGACGAGTCACTTGTCTACGTGGCAGTGAGACTGGAGGTTGCTGGCATCGGGGCCGACGGGGATGAGACAAATCCCAGCGCTTGCTTGCGATTCGACGGAAACCGCAAGCGATTTTATTCCGACTCATGCTATCTTCAGTTGGGTTCTGGTCCCCGCTCAGCATCCCCATAGGACCCATCTGATTCATCAAGTAGTCTGGGTCCAGAACCCGTCGCCGATTCAGGCGACGCTGAATGGGCTGTGATACGCCATTTCCCCGTGGCTGTCCCCCATTCTTCTCCTGAGATGACTGGTGCCAGTGTGTAGTCTGGTTCCGATATGCGGAATTACGTCTCTGAATATGGACTCCACCGGAGTCTGAGTGGGCAGCGAATCGGGCAGCTGGAGGCTTGAAACTGCGTGACAGGGGCGAATTAAAATTAATTAGGAGGAGGGCATAGCGTAGACACGGGTTCTGATCCCCGCTACAGGCTGGATCCCAGGATGGTTTCAGTTGGGCCATGCCGTGAACAGGGTCCAGAACCCGCCCGTGCCTCTGACAGACGGGTGGCAAATTCTGTGCCCGTTGCCACCCCACACTCGCCTTCGGGTAGCTGTATAAAAGCCGCGTGATATCAGAGCCACGGGAGTGTACAGGTACCATCACTGTTGGGCACCTCTGGTCAGACAGGGCCGCTCGCAGAGTTGTGCGAGCGTCTCGGCGTGGCACTGGAGCTTGTGTCTGCCAGCGTCAGTCAACGTATACACGTTGGTGCAAGCGTCGAGCTCGTCCCGGTTGATGAGATTCTGGTCAACGAGCTGGTCGAGATTCTGGTAGAGACGGCTGTGGTTGATCGGATCGACGTAGCGCTCGTCGAGGTAGTCCTTGAGCGCGAGGCCATACGGATCGTCGTCGACGGCGGCGATGGCCTCCAGGAGATCGCGCTGGAAGCCCGTCAGGTAGTGGTAGGTCGTCATCGGTCGCCTCCCGGCTCGTCGGCGTCGGTGTCGACCCGCCGCAGCGTCGCTGGCTCGGGCTGGTAGCACTCGCCCTGCACCAGTAGATCCAGCAGGGCCGTCAGCGCCCGCTTGGCTCCATATTCGCGGGCGAGCGTGTCCAGTACGTTGCCGGCAGACGCGCCGTGGCTGTCTTCGCTGGTGGCGATAACGTCGAGCGCGTGGCTGCGGATTGCGGGCTCGGCGTGGGTCTGCACGACGAAGCCGTCCGTGTTCCGGAGGTAGGTGCTGACAGCGTCCAGCAGTTCGAGTTCCTCATCAGCGAGGGCGGGTTCGGCGGCCTGCAGGACGGTGTCGAGGCGGGTGGCCGCCGCCGTGTGTGAGGGGATGGTGGTGCCGCCGTCGGTGGCGACCAGATCGTGGCCAGTGACGATAGCCAGCGACCGGGCGGCCTGGGTGATGGCGTCCTGGCCGCGGTCGGTCAGGGCGTAGGTCTCGTCGGTGGTGACCAGGTCGTTGGCTTCGAGCTCGGCGAGGGCGTCCGTGACGTGGGTGTCCTCAAGCGTGGCTTCGCGTCGGGTTTCGACGGCGATCTGGAGGGCGTCGGCGGTAGCCGCGCGGTCGTAGTGGTCGTGGTCGGCAATCGCTTTCAGGAGGTCCCGCTGGAGGGCGGTGCAAGTGTGCCAGGCAGTCATGCTCTCCCTCCGGCGAGGAGAATGGTTGGCGAGCGATGCGACTCTTCGTGGGTGGGCTTGCTGGTGGTCATGGGTTCGATGGGACGCCGGAGGTTGCTGTGGGCGTCGCCTATCTCGCCCTATTGACTCGACAGGACTTATTAGTTCCGCACGTGCCGAAGAATTTGCACCAATAGAGGAACTGAATGAACGGTGATATTTTCTCAGATGGTCTCGAACACAGAGCTAATGGGTCGCCGGAAACGAGTTGAAGACGATGAAATACTACAGGCTATAGCTGTCTCTCCAGACCCTATAGTTACTGCGTCGGAACTCTCTGAGCATATGGATTACACTGATGATGGCGTGCGAAACCGATTGGACGATCTCGAAGAGCAAGGTTTAGTGATGAGTCGTGATGTCGGTTCCAGAGCCAAAGTCTGGTGGATTACGACTCAGGGGCGGCAGAAGCTTCGATAGAGGCCTTCCACCAAACTACTGAGCGGGCACCGACCTGTCTGGAAACAACTCTTCCCTCGCCTTCTAATTCTTTGAGACGGCGGCGTAGACCATCCTGACCAATTGGAAGCTCCTGTGCCATCTCAGGCGCTGTTCGAACCGGTGCATCAACCATCTCGAATTGTTCGAGAATTTCTTCATCAGTTACGCTCACCCTTCGTGCCATCGTATGATCCATTTCGTCTCTTTGTGCCGAAAAACTTTTGATTAATCGGCACGTGATAATTAATACGGAACACACGCGCCGCTGGTCGATTTTGTACGAAATCGCCCCGGTGGTAGGACACCGAGGCGCGTGGTTCCCACAAGAACCAATGGCAACTACGCAATCCAATCCACAAGAACGTACCGCACGCGAATTACTTACTCAGGGCCGCCCGCTCTTTCTGGGCGTCGACAGCGAGGGTGCTGCCCACTACTGGGATAGCTATGAATTTGCTGTGGCTATCGTTTCGGTGAACGGTGAGGCGGAGAAAGTTGAGTTAGCTGCAACGCCCTTCGAGACGCTTTCCGACTGGTGCGAGTATACTCGGGGCGAGCGCGGGTGGGATATCGGCCCGCACGTCGGTGGGTCGCTGGTCGGCGATCTTGTGCGAGGTGTTGAGGCATGAGCTGCACTGTGGAAGAACGGAAGCGTGTTCGGCGTGCTGCGAGAGCGATTCAGGAGGAAGTGCCGACTGAGTCGGTTGATGTGCTCGCGCCCAGCGCGAGCCAGTACGGTGAGTGGACGCTTGATGCCGTGCTTCGGGACTGTGAGGGTGTGCCGCCGGAAGTGCTCAGGGAGTTAGCGTTGGC
This sequence comes from Haloarcula sp. R1-2, assembly GCF_011627385.1. Classification (NCBI taxonomy): domain Archaea; kingdom Methanobacteriati; phylum Methanobacteriota; class Halobacteria; order Halobacteriales; family Haloarculaceae; genus Haloarcula; species Haloarcula sp. R1-2. The sequence continues at coordinate 84,488 of NZ_JAANTG010000005.1, read as the reverse complement.
CGGGTTGACGCTGCAGCCGACGCCACCGCAGGCGGAGTATCAGCACGTGGCGGCGACGGTGTAGCCAAAAGTGCTAACCAACAATAGCTGACCAATACCCATACCGTTGGTTAGCCGAGAACCGATTGATTTCTGACCAGCGTTTGTTTCTCACCAGAAATACCCGCTCAGTAAGTGTGCGAATTGACCGTCAAGGTTTCTACCAACTCAGGGAGGTGTTCTGATAGCCGTGCAAGATGGAAAGCGCGAGTCTTACATGACCTCGCTCTGGACTGAAAGGAATCCGAATCGGTGGTACAGAAGTGCTACTTCTTGCGTTTCTAAGGTTCTAATCCATATTCTTCTGGATCATACGCACCGAGAACGAGTACAGACAGTATCAGTATCCCATTCACAGCCAGAGAAACCCAGAACATATCTACACTGAGTGGACCAACAGTGGCCGGACTATTGTCCGGGTTAGAGAGTACAATAGTCATTATTGTCCCGCATACACCTAAAATTGGGAGTCGGTAATGGTGTATTTTTGTCAATATTCGGAGCACTTTCAACAGCCTTTGTGATTTCCAATCGTAATATGTGTTTTTGTATATCCAACCTACACCCCAGATACCCCGGTAATTCAGCAGATTAGGAATAGCATGGCTACCATCGTCGTACTGCGTGCAATCTCTAAATTCAGCAGCTATCTGGTTGACTCATTTTGAGTCTGGTACACCGCTAAGTGCTGAATAGAACGCGCGAGTCGGTCACTTCGAGGCAACCATGATTCGAAGAGTGGAAGGCTCGGCTCAAACAATTCTTGCTACTTCCAGTGAAGGAGATAGAGGAGGTAGAGACTTGCTCCAAGAACGACCACTCCCGCAAGAAGGAGTCCGACTAAGCCGAGAACTGACGAGGTATAAAATGCAAGCTGGAACAGCTGAAGACCCACGAGAACAGTAAATACAGAGAGGATTGTCCAGAATATCGTTCCAATCAGTGTGCGACTTGTACCAATAAGCTCGTCACGTACGATGGCACGAACGTTCTCTTCATTGAGTTTGTCGGAGGGCTCCATAATGCCGCATAACATAGCTGACGATAATAAAATGACGACCCACTAACTTGGGCTGCTATTCGTCACCCTCGCCTTGCTGAACTCACCCTCTATATCTTGCACGGCGTTTCCGATAGGCTTCTGAGGAGTGTTCGCCGGGCGTGGTAGGTGTGTGACCTGTACTGATTGTACCGCACGCGAACTACTCACCTAAGGCCGACCACTCTTCCTTGGCGTCGACGGCGACGGCGCAGCCCACTACTGAGATAGCCACGAGTTCGCTGTAGCCGTTGCTTCGGCGGACGGTGACGCCGAGACGCCCTTCGAAACGCTCTCGGAGTGGTGCGAGTACACTCGCAGTGAGCGTGGCTGGGATGTTGGGCCACACGTCGGTGGTTCACTGGTCGGCGATCTCGTCCGAGGTGTTGAGGCGTGAGCTGCACCGTCGAGGAACGCAAGCGAGTGCGGCGTGCAGCGCGGGCGATTCGAGACGAAGTTGCTACTGAGTCGGTTGATGTGCTTGCGCCGAGTGCGAGTCAGTACGGTGAATGGACGCTTGATGCTGTGTTGCGTGATTCTGAAGGTATTCCGCCAGAGGTGTTGCGGGAGCTGGCGCTTGCCGGGTTGACGTTGCAGCCGACGCCGTCGCAAGCCAAGTATCAGCACGTGGCGGCGACAGTGTAGCCAAAAGCGCTAACCAATAATAGCAGAGTACTACCCACGATTGTTGGTTAGCCAAGAACCGATTGGCTCCTGTCCGGCGTTTGTTTTACACTATCTCACTAGAAAACTACCCACTCAGTAAGTGCGCGGAGTGAACACCGACTATGAGGAAAAAGATGTTTGTACTGGCCTGACTAGTATATAAGTATGCGAAAAGCCCTCCTTTACCACGGCTCGATGACCGTTTGCGGCGGTATTCTCGGTTTCAGGGGTCTGACCAGTGTCATTTCGGGGGAAGTGTCCCTCGCTCCAGTGCTCCTATCAATTGGCGGAATTGGGATGGTATTCGGTGCAGTGTATGAAGCTGTTCTCTCATCCAATCCGTCTGATTCAATTCCTGACGACCGAATAGTGTGGTCTACGGTAGTGCTGGCTCTAATCGCAGTTATTGCTGGAATTTGGTCTGTGGTTGCATAGTGCCAGGCGATCGGTGAGTTGTCTGTACTGTCTGCCCGCTCAACCGTCTCCATGTAACTCGCCAGTCCATCGCGAACGTCGTCAACGGCGGGCAGCATCAGCTTCCAAAGCTGATCTACCAGCGAGTTCGTCTTCGTCGCCGTTTCACGGAAGCCAGCGAAGCCAACGGCCTTGTCGACGGCGCCCGGCACATACGTCCGGATAAGCGCGGCGACCCGTTCGTCGAGATAGTAGCCCTCAAAGAGGTCAGAATTCCGGTAGGGGGACCCGAGTGTGGCCTGACTCATAGGTAAATACTCTAGACGGTAGCAGGTATGCTAAAGAACCTAGGGGAAACCAGCAGGCCGCCCTCCGGCAATAACTGACAATCAAACGAGGGAAACAGTGGTAAAAAGTCGACGCTATCGGACAGATGTCGACGGCTAACCAACAGCGGTCCGATATTTCACGAAATGTTGGTTAGCTTTACTCGGAGATGAACTGGACGATTGAATCCTTTGCCTGACGTGACTTATCGCTGCTCCCAGTCAACTTCAGCTTCGAACGAGCTGGCAATATTGAATAGGGTCCTCTCATCAAGATGGCTACCAACGAGCATCATTCCAACAGGCAGTCCATCCGGCTTCGCGCATGGAACGGTTAGTGCCGGATGGTTCGTCAGATCAAACATACCCGTATTCGCCAAGTTACCAAGCGTTCGGCTAACCCGCTCAACCCGATTTAGACTGTCATCCCGCTCATACGGAAGCATTGGAGTTGTCGGAAGAACTAGCGCGTCGTGTTCTTCCAGATGGACATTATATTTCCGTTCAGCGTCGAGTGCAAGGTTCTTTGCTTTCGCGTATAGTTCAATACTGTACTCATCCTGTAGATGAGCGTCAGCAAGGAGTGACGTCTTGACCGTTGGCGGGAACTCATGGGCACGCGCCTCACGGAACTTACTGAACGCTTCAAGTAGATCATCCCAGTACCAACCCTTGTAGTTCGTCCCAACGCCTTCGTCTTTCAGGAGACTGATCCCACCCTGAGTTGCTGCAACGGTCCAAATCGGAACAGTGAGTCGGTGTGTCTCAACTGACACTGGCTCTGTTTCCACACCGAGTCCCTCAAGAACCTCAATAGCATCCCGGACAGCGGTATCAACTTCTTCATCTGAACTTTCCCAACCAAACCCTTCCTCAAGGACACCAATGGAAATGTCCTCAAGGTCTTCATCGAGTGCCCCGGTGTAATCATCTGCCTCAACACCACGGGGTTGGCGAGGGTCCATTTTGAGCCCATCGTGGAGATCTTCACCAGCAATCGCCTCAAGAATCGCTGCAGCATCCTCGACAGTCTTGGCCTGTGGTCCAGTGTGGTCGTACCCACGATCAATCGGGAAGATCCCAGTGTACGGCACAAGACCTGTGGTCGGTTTAAGCCCGACAAGTCCAGACCAAGCGCTTGGGACCCGAATAGAGCCTCCCTGATCGCCACCAAGAGCAGCATCACAGTCACCTGCAGCCGGTGCGGCCCCACTGCCACTGGATGACCCTCCTGTGAGGTACCCCTCAGCGTGTGGGGTTTCAACGGTGCCAAAGTCGCTAGTATCACTCGACCCGGACCACGCGAAGCTCTCCATATTGAGCTTTCCTGTGAGAGTGGCTCCAGCGTCCAGTAGTCGAGTCGCCACAGTAGCATCGATCTGTGGAACATACCCTTCAAGGACTGAGGAACCACACGTCATTTCGTAGCCAGCGAGCGCGATATTGTCCTTGAGTCCTATTTCCATACCCGAAAGTGGGCCGTCTTCGGCTCCTTCAACGGTGAATTTCGTGATCCACGCATTGTATGGGTCTTCGTCAGCATCTGGTCGATACCCCGGTGACCGGTCAGTGTACTTGATATCGTGAACGCCAAACCGCGGATTGTCGGCTTCAGCAACGCGCTCAGCCGCTTCAAGTGTCGAGTTAACTAACTGTTGATAGTCCTCAACCTCCTGGTCGTTTAGACTCAACCCCGCAGCAGCAGCAAGTTCTACAAGCCGTTCTTGCGAGGGCTGGTGGATGGTTTGGTCGTCACTACTTGGCATACACTTCTCCTGATTCAATTGCGACGATGGAAATTGTATCTGACACTATTACCACAGCTGTTCCTCAGAGCACATAATTAAATATTTTCCCTAGATGGCATTATTTTCGAGTTATCGGGCAATTTTGATTATATTCGACTACATATATTGATTATACACGCCCAGAAGAAAACCTATGTTTCTCACGAGTCGTGGCGTAATTCATATTTCAACGACCGGCTTATCTCCATGTGTGGTCATCTAACTAACATATAATGGGTTATTGCTCTGTGTGAGATAACCACAGTCCAGCAGACCGTTCACCCTCTTAACCACATCCTCACCACTCTCAGTTTCCGCGTTGGTCAGCCCGCACAACTCGTAGACAACATCAGTGGCCAACTCGCCGGCCGACTCGGCCGTCTTCGTATAATTTGTCAGCCCGTCACCAATGCCGTCAACGGTTGGCAACCACAATGCCAGAAGCCGATTTCCCATCGGGTCCAGTTTCGGCAGCGTGAGATGTATACCGGTCAAGCACATATACTATATTCCGGGCTCGGGGCCTATGAGGCACAGGCGTGGGACTTTTAATCCCGAGACAGAGGGTTCGAATCCCTCCGAGCCCGCTCGCATCCGTTCGTCGATCACAACCGCTTCGGCTCACCAAATTGTCACAGTTCATCAGCAGTCAAACCCAGCACAATCGCAAGACACAAGCCGAATACAGGCATATTACTCATACTTCACTAGCCGGCTCTCAACAAATGACCCAGTGTACAAACTGCGATACGGAAGTCCCCATTCTTGAGGGGAGTTGTACCGACACATATGGTCGACTGTGTGAAGCGTGCAAAGAGATCGTCTCCAGACCAGGGCACCAGGCGAGCGATGGTAGCTCCTCATCATAGCCGCATTCACCATTGAACTGCTATATAGCATACCCACCCCCACACTCCGTTCAGAGACGCCTGTAGTGACTCGTGTTCGTTCAGAACGTCCGCTCGGTATACCGACGGCATCTTCTCTAGTGCCCACGCATCCAGTGCGTCAGTGTGGAACTGCCGTAAAAACGGCTCGATCTTGTTGAGACCGTCGGCCCGTCGATTCCCTCCTTTGATGCGACACTCGTCAGAGCGATGGAACCGAACGCCCCGCCACCGATAACGCGCTGGCAGGCCTTAGACAAACTCCAACAGGCCGGTGTGTCGGTGTTCGTCTCGATGTCACCACACATACCCGACGATGGGCGAAGATGACTTTCACGAGCTACTCAGCTACTTCAGAGCGCTTGGTGAGGTTGTGGTCTTCCACGAACCAATCAATCCCCGTGGCGCGAATTTCCAGCAGTGTCTCACTGCCGCCGAGCAAGCCGGCTACGACGACGTTGTCGAGGAACTCCAGCAGGTGCAGGACAGTCATCAGTACTGGGTTGAGTACGCCCTCGAACAGTTGAATACAGTCCAGCAGGTCGCAACGCGCTTCGACGGGCTCGACGTCCACTCTTGGCCAGACGATGAGTTGGTGCGCTCGACGAGCGGCCAACTTCGGTCGAAGCTCACGGCAATACAACAGGCCGTCTCACCGGAGTCGTTCTCCACACGTGCTACGGACGCCTCGCCTGAGCAGTCCGAGTTAGCTCGGGACGGCAAATCTATAGAGCATCTCATCTGATGACCAGTATGTTGTCGGAATACAACATAGTCCATCCTTTGAGAGCCGGTTTGTCTTGGTATGCGGTCGGCTAACCAACAGCCGGAGCGATTACGGCTTCGTGTTGGTTAGCCACACTCCAGTGGACCAGACACTCTCCGACGGGTTCGTCAATAATCCTGATTTCCTCGCTGGTTAGCTCTCCTCGAACTCCCGACGTAATCGGACTTGACGATTCTCTTCGGGATGGGTCAGTGTCCACGGCGGCTCGCCGGCGTCTGCAGCTTGGTGGACCCCCATTGGCGACATCCCGAGCAGGCCGGCGATCTCCGGGACGTTGAGATCAGAGTAGTCTCGTGCGATGGCAGCGCACTTCTGGCAGTCCTCCCACTCATCTGTTCGATTCTTGTTTAATAGCATCAGGAGCACCATCCCAAGTGCGCTTTCAGAATCAGCAGGTGCTGACGCAAATCCGTGTTCATACATCAGCCTCCAGTTCACAACATTCTCATCCAAGCTACCACCAGGCGCTCGGGTTCTCTCATTAGGCCAGGACATCCATCTGAATGTATCGAAAACTGGCGTATATCGCTGGCGGTTCTGGCAGAACTGGTATATAAAAGTTGCCTTTCAATGACTATTCCCGCCCGTTGGAAAGAATGCGGAGGGTGCATCCTCAAAAATAGTAAGAAATCTAACGTGAGTGCTAAAACCGCTGGATTTTATACCGGTAGAAATTATTGTAGACATAATCACTATTATAGCGGTTGCCCACGATATCTCTCGCAAACTTGTTATGCAAATCTAACTGTTATGCGAAAATTCGACATACTGCGGTGCGTCTGACTATTCGGTTGCTAAAACCCAAATCGGTAAATACCTCCTTCAGTTAAAAGGGTGCGTGTTCTCCGATGATTCTCACCCCGAGAGAGAGTTCACTGTCGAAACTGTTACACTTCCTGCCTCCCCAGGAGCTGTCCTGCTGAATAATGGAGTGGCAGGCCTCTCAGAGCCAGAGTTAGCGGGAATTCTCTTAGCGTTGGTGCGCGACTTTGAAGGGTTTTCACCGGCACCAGAAGCCGCTACCGTTGTCACTGCTGAAGATCAAGTTGAGCTACGGTTTGAACATAAGGATCTACGAGTGCAATTCTACGATGATGACTCAGGACCGGTGACTTGGCAGACAGTGCGGGATTCCTTGCACGCCCTTCCGGATGGGACAGAGTGGCTAATGATCACTATAGGTACTCTAATGGGCCCCGCTAAAACCAAGATTGACGATGCAAATTATTGTGAGAACATGCATTATATTGAAATCTCGAAACATAGAGGATGGAAGGCGGGGGATTGACCCTCTCAACCTCTCGTTTGATTGTTTCAATTGATACCGACGTGATTTTCCAAATTACAAAAGCACGTTAGCCTAAGAGAGCGGACTAAACCGCCGTATAGTTCCGTTCTCTATCCTTGGGATGTCGCATATAGTTGTAGATTATCGATACAGGTTTCTTGCTAGCTGTTCAAGTATTTACCAGATAGTTATCGATACTACTTTTTATAGCTATCTTGAATTACCATTCATGAGTCAGGAAACTCAAGCCATCTCGCCTACAGACATTTTCGAAGAATGGAATAATCCAGAAGAAGGGTCACCGTGTCATGGGTGTGAGAGACGGGATAAACACCAGGTGAAGGGGCCATGGTTTGGCCATGGAGACCATGACGCTGATATTATGATACTTGCAGCAGATCCTGGAGGGAGTAGTTCGGTTGGAGATACTGATGATCCAGACGAGTGGTACAATCAGAAGCGGTACTGGAAGGATTACCCGGGGACAGAAGAAGAGATAGAAAATTACCAGTTGAAGGGGGAATATAGTCACCCCACAATTGAGAAACCCAAAAATATAGACAACCTTCCAGCTTTAGGCGAATTAATAACGGAATTAGAGAAACTCTCACCGTCAGTTTACTACACTAATGTCGCCAAGTGCAGCCATATAAACTCAGCAGTCGACGACAATGTCGATGTCCCAGACGGTGTGGCTGCTGAGATTGAGAATAGAACCGACCTCAATGAAGGTGGGAAGAAACATTGTGCGGAGAACTTCTTATTGGGCGAGATCGAGTACATAGATCCAGATGTGATTATTGCGGCAGCTGATGGTTCTTCTCATATGGAGTACGTCTTTGACTTCTTCTCCCTTGAGAAGCCAGAAAGCACAGCAACTGTCCGTGATTTTGTCTGGGAGACCATCAGTTCGGATGTGAGTAGTGCAGAGGATGTAATTCCGGTTCGCACGTCAGAGAAAATACAGCCGCCGGTGGTGCCAATATATCACTTTAACATGATGTCGATGGGTGTTTCCCAGTTTCTAGGTGACAAGGGACAACCCTTCTATGATTCTGAGCTTGAGCCGCCAAAAAACCGCGGGAAAAACTGGTACTTCGACCTCATTTCAGAGTGCGTTTCCGGACTTATCGAGACGTAGGCCACTGGTAATCGGTGTATATCTCCCAGTTTGCGAAACTGTGGCATATATTGATTCGAGCAAGAGATAATGAAGGAATATTTTACCCGTCAGCAAAACTCCGCCAACTCCGAAGTGTGATTTTGCCGTCACTGCGTGGATCCGAAAGTGTCCAGGGTGGGTTGCCAGGATTGCGAGCAGATAGCACTTGCACAATATCGAGGCCCGTCACTCCTGCAATCTCTCGTGGAGTCAGTGTGGAATATTCGCGGGCAACTGCAGCGAATGTATCGACGTGGTTCCAAGATTCAACGTCAATATCGTCGAGGAACATGAGTAACACCCTGTCTAAAGCAGCAGCGCTTGAGTTCGGAGATGACGCAAAGCACCGGCGCGGCGTATTCTCCGTAACCAGCTCCCAGCAGACGGACGTATCCTCAGAAGCCCCCGAGGAGGACGGGTTTGAATCTGGCATCGGATTGCAATCGACGGTAATCTAATTGATTAGCATACCGGTTTAGCGGATTATGGGTAAGGGTGAGTAGCCGTGATAGTCCCCCTAACTCCATGCTATGGGCACCTGCTAAACCGGTGGTTCTATATGTGATTTCGAGAACCTATAGAGAGCCACTGGTATTCTCTCAGCGGACGTATTCTGGCGAAACCTAATGTTCGGTATCTTATTATTACTGTGATAATCACTATACAGCGGCCCGATATACTATTCTGCTAATTAAAACATACCTTTTATACGATTGTAGTTGGTGGCGTGTGTCTGTGCGGTTCTCGGTGATCCCCGCTCGGTGAGACGTGTCTGTTGAGTGTGGTCGACTCGCTGAGTGGCATCGTCGATGAAATACTCCTTGTGAAGAGAATCCAATGACTCAGAAACTCAAAGACAATATTGTCATCGGTCCCGATGCAGAAAGTCAACTTATCGAAAAGCCGTCCGGCCAGCGAGAAATTCGCTGTCGGAGTCACGACAGCTATGCACTCGTTGTTCGAACCCGACAGCAAGCGCTTGATCTTATCCAAGCGCTGGCCAAATTCGCTACCGAACTAGAGTAGGCCATACACGGGATGTCCTGAGCGCAGAGCCTCGCGACGCAATCTCTGTCGAATTGTCTAGTCAGAGCGTCCTGTAGTGACTGTCCCGCCCGTGAACTACTCACCCAAGGTCGGCCGCTCTTCCTTGGCGTTGACGGCGAGGGTGCCGCCCACTACTGGGACAGCTATGAATTCGCCGTGGCTGTTGTGGCGACGGATGGTGCGGCAGAGAAAGTTGTGTTAGCCGAGACGCCTTTCGAGACGCTTTCCGACTGGTGCGAGTATACTTGGGGCGAGCGTGGGTGGGACATCGGCCCGCACGTCGGTGGGTCGCTGGTCGGCGATCTTGTCCGAGGTGTTGAGGCATGAGCTGCACCGTGGAAGAACGGCGACGTGTTCGGCGTGCTGCGAGAGCGATTCGAGACGAGGTGGCGACCGAGTCGGTCGACGTGCTTGCGCCGACCGCGAGCCAGTACGGTGCATGGACGCTCGATGCCGTGCTTCGGGACGCGGAGGGTGTGCCGCCTGAAGTGCTGCGGGAGCTGGCGCTGGCCGGGTTGACGCTGCAGCCGACGCCGTCCCAAGCTGAGTATCAGCACGTGGCGGCGACGGTGTAAAAGCCGCTAACCAACAATAGCTGCTCAGAACTCACGACTGTTGGTTAGTCGAGAAGCGATTGGTTGCTGCCCGGCGTTCGTTTGTCACGAGCTCAACAGAAATATCCGCTCAGTGAGTATGCGACTGGAACTCTCAATTGGGATGAGAACAGCAGCGACAGTCGTTCCGCTATTAAGGGGACTCGCTCGTCGAGTTTGTCTCGAGGTCACAGGCTATGAGCGTCGAAATGGTGCTTGCCGTGAGTTCTCCCGTATCGTCGACCTCCGCGCGCGTCGGGGATCGGTTACAATCGAAGTTTTCGGGCGTGACCTGTTCGGTGACGGTCGTCTCGGTTTCGAGCACACCTACCGATAGGGAGTACGTATCGGGCTCGCTGAGCGTAATCAGTACAGTGCCCTCAGGTTCGACCGTGTAGACGCCGTCGAAGTGCGCTGTCGAGTCCTTCTCGACGAGGATTCGCGTCGTCCACGTCTCCTCCGATGGGTTCCGGAGCATGAGCGTGTGGCTGCCTTTCCCCGTGTCTGTGGGAATCGGGTCGTCGCCGAGCGTTTCCGACGCAGATTCACGAGCAGCAACGTGGTCGCTCACGACGCCTTGGCACGCCATCCGCGTGGAAATACCCAGCGAGTCAAGTGTCCCGTCGTCCTGGACGCTGATCGTCGTCTTGGTCACGTTACAGGTGAACTGGCTGGGTTCGACGGTAATCTTTTCCGTCGCATCAAACTCGGGGACGGACACACGAGCGGTGTACGTGTCGAGATCAGTGAGCGACGCCACAATGCTCGCGTTCGGTTCGAGTTCCACCGATTCCTTGAACACGGTTTCGTCCGCCGTCGAAACCGTCACCGTCCCCTGATGAGACTCCGCCGTCGGATTCCCGAACGCGACGTGGTGGGGAGTTCTGAGACCGCGCTCATCGAGCGACTCAGCGCCGATGGTTCGCTCGACAGTTCCATCGGCGGCGACGTGTGTACGCTCGGTCTGTTGTTCAGTGTTGGTTTGCGTGTCCTCAGAGGTTGGCGTCTCGGAATCTGTCGGCGGTGAGTCACTCGATCCAGCTTGAGTGGTGCAACCGGCGACTGCGGTTGTGAGACCAATTCCTGTGCTTGCCAGAAACGTTCGCCGTTTCATACCCTACCATTGGAAGGGGGAAGTATCGCGCTATCCCAGATTCAAATACGTCTTTGAGTCCCGGCTACTCACTCACGCCGAGTGGGCGTGATTCCGTGCTGGCCGATACGTCCCCCAGTACCAAGCAACGAAGAACAACAGAATCAGGAGGATGCCAATTCCCAGCACGACTCCACCAGGCCCGGTCGCAAACGTTCCGAGCGTCTCCCACATGGTTGGGTCGGGTTGCTGAACAGGGGACGCACCAGCCCGGGGCGATGATACTGGTGTCGGTACTGACCGGCGTATATGGGCGAGTACACTGACGGCTCCGACGAGACCCACTGCGCCGAAGACGCGACTCAACGCCGTCTTGAGCGACGGGCTTGTTCGTTCTGCCCCCGCGAAGAGAACGAGCGCGCTATTGGTCGGCGCGTACACGTCCATTTCGCGGCCCTGCTCGGAATACCACGTCTCGACGACCGCCACCAGGTCTGCGTCCTGGAGTCGGTCGAGATGATAGCTGATATTCTGTACCGAGGAATTGAGTTCAGTTGCGATCTCCGATGCTGTCGTTGGTTCCGCGTATATCTGGCTGAGAATGCGGCGTGCAGTTGTTGAGGAAACTGCTGAGATGATCTGTTCCGCTGATTCATCTTCGAAGTCAACGAGCTTCGGTTCCAAACTACGATCCGAAGCTGTTTGTGGGGTGGGTTTCAGGGGTAATAATGAGGACATTGTTGTCTGATTCGCTTGTAGGAGTATGTGATTGGGGAAGAGTCAAAGCGGTATTTGAGTCCAATTCTTGCCGAACTATGCTACTCCGAGACGCTTTCGGAGTGGTGCGAATACACGCACTTGGAGCGCGGTTGGGAGACTGGTCCGAATGTCGGTGGGTCGCTCGTCGACAATCTTGTCCGAGGTGTTGAAGCGTGAGCTGCACTGTGGAAGAACGGAAGCGTGTTCGGCGAGCTGCGCGGTCGATTCAGAAGGAAGTGCCGACTGAGTCCGTTGATGTGGTTGCACCGAGAGCGAATGCCCGCAACACTTGAACGTCGCGGGAGAGGACACGCTTGATGCCCCCCATCATCGATGAAACCGTGTTCGGCGAACCCTCCAGAGGGCTTGCAGTGGTTTATCTCTGTGGCGCACTTCTGCTGGCCGGCCAGCAAGTGTACTACGTTATTGTCGAAGGGACGGCACCGTTCTATGCTGGACTGTTTCTGAGCGCCGGGATGGCCCTCTCCGGCATTGCCGAGTCCCTGCCGAACCCTCGACGACGGGCAACTGGGGTCTTGCGGCTTACAGCACTTGTCGTGCTGGTGAGTCTGCTCGTAATTTTGTTTGTCACACCCGACCTCCTCATCAACTAAGAGCGATGGTTAATTCGCACTCACTGCTGCCGACCAAGTGTGTTCTTGATTCATCAGGTGGGAATGAAACAACTGCTCGGTAAGATTGGGAATCTTGTATTCAGATTCCGTATCGTACTTGTTTCCGGTAGCTGTAATTTCATCCATGCGCCCTGCCCTCCGATACATCATCTCAGTAGGCGTTGGACTCGCAGTGACGGCGCTTGCAGTAGCATTCGCCACAGCGGACCACCTGATCATGCTTTCGCTTCTCCCACTCTATGGGGCGGTAACGTCAATGATGTTAGCACATAAGCAGCAGTGGCTGTCCCTTTCCCGTGGGAGTCCCACTCGGTCAACAAGGAAACGAGGAGCTATTATCGGTGGCCTTGGAGCATTCACTGGGTCACTACTTCTCCAAGCATCGATTCCTGCGGGGCTTGCTGGGTACGGACTCATGCTTCTCGGCATGGCTGGAGCGATTGCTGACTTGGACCAAGCCACCAGTACTGACCAGGCTACCACAAGCGATTGACTCAGGACTTGCTGTTTCTCGACGCCGCGCTTCGGGAGACCGACGGCGACTCACCTGAAGTCCTCCAGGAGCTGGCGCTGGCTGGGTTGACGCTCCAGCCGACGCCCGTCCAGAACGAGCACCAACACGCAGCGTGTTATAAAACTGTTCACAGCCGGCCAAGGGAATCATGTTTTGATCACTGGTTGATACTAATTGGGTTCAATAGCTTATTCACCCTGAACTGTGCAATTTCCCTGCATGTCCTCCATTGCCAGCTTGATACGCAACTTGAGCAGAGATGAGATCGTGAGTATCACAATTATCGGCATAACTGTCGCGGTGTTTGCTTGGTATCGGACCAGCATGACTGGTATACAGCGGTTGAGCAACTCTATTATCGTTCTCCTCGTGAGTATTGGCTGTGCAACGGCTGTAACAGTAGTTCTGAAGGAATGGAATCCCACGTGGTATTCCTCATGATGATAGACGATGAGTGGCCCAATTGCGTGAGACCGACCTATGAAAATCCCGCACCGGTAAATCCAATTTCTTGAACAATTAGATTGAGCTGACACCGACCAACTGGTAATAGTGTTCAGTTCGTAAGCTCACTGAGCGGCCGGTTCACCGTCTCCGACACGAAAAAAGAAGCTGCCGTGCTGACTTGATCCTCTGTATCGGTCACGCTGGTACCGACAGACGGTGGGGAGTTCGAAACGACGCTGTTGCATAGAGGGCGCATATGCAGCAAAGCAGAATCCACAGGGAGAACGACTGGAGCCCTCCTACCATGTTTCATTCCTGGGTTACGCCGGGAAGGGAGAGTCCCCCGTCAGGATTACAAAAAGACGCCAACCGCGGCCAGCGAGGAAAGCGCCGTGACGAACACGGGGATGGCGTACAATTGTATCAGGTATGCGCGTCGGTGTTTTGCTTCCAACTCCGATGGCGAGGATTTGGTGATAATCGGGTCAACTGACCCGGAGCCCTGTAATCGCACACGCCCGTTCTGAATATCTACGACCCTACCGACCACGGTTACCGTATCTCCAGCACTCATCGTCGTTTCCTGAAACTGGGCCGTCCCTTCCGGCGTCCGGACAGCATTCAAGATCCAGCCGAAAACCCCCGGTGAATCGGCAGTCTCCGCTTCAAGTTCGATCCGACCTCCGAGTTCATCGTATTTTTGTGGCCACCCCTCACTCGGGGTCCGTCTGTCTTCAAACTCGGGAGACTCAAGCTCCGTAGCAATCGAATCGAGAATCGATTCCTCGCCAGATCCAAGCAAGTGTTTGAGTTCGTCTGTAGCACTCAGATTCTTTTCCCTGCTAACGTTGCTGATTCTGACATTCTTGGTCTCTCCCGCGATTACGAGTGTTTCAGCATCGATTCCAATACCTGCAACAGACCAGTAGGACATATGGTTGAAAATGTCGTATCGTCGGAGGGTCGTCACCTTCCAAAACGCCAACTCACACTCCGTGGACTGAACAGGCGAGGTGATTTTTTGATCCGTGTCTTTTATTTGACCAGATAGTTTCGCCAGTTCGCCATCACTGACCGTGGCTGAAGACAATGAAGGAAGTCTAGTTATCTCTTGGTACTCCTTTCGGGTTTGCCATCCTCGGTACACGAGTGGCGACGCGAGTGCCATGAGTACCATGAATAACAGGAGACCGCTACTGATTGCCTCGCCAAGCCTAGCGGCCTCAGTCATCGCAAAAACACTCGAAAAGACAGAACGAGGATTCATATGCTAATTTTACAATAGACGGCATACGTTCCAGACTCCACCGAGGCTGTCAACATGAGAAACGGTGCATAAGTTACTTATAACGTACGAAAGCGAGGTCAGATACTTGGAGACAGTATGCTGACGTCACGCTAGATATGAGCATGACAATGGATAAAATGTAGAATATGTAGCGCTCACTTGTTATATTAGAGAATTATTATAGAATAAAAAATACAATATATCCTGCAACAACTGCGACAGCGGTCCAGAGAACGTACTTTTTTGCTAGTTGTTTCGGCTGAGCACTGGATTCATCTCT
The DNA here is from genome assembly GCF_011627385.1 of Haloarcula sp. R1-2. Taxonomy (NCBI): domain Archaea; kingdom Methanobacteriati; phylum Methanobacteriota; class Halobacteria; order Halobacteriales; family Haloarculaceae; genus Haloarcula; species Haloarcula sp. R1-2. The sequence goes on along the minus strand of NZ_JAANTG010000005.1, from coordinate 69,437 downwards.
CGACATATTTTCGTATCGTTCGTAGACGAGTTTGAATTTTCTCACTACTGCGTGCTCTGAGACAGAACAGTCGAAGCTAAAGACAGGTTCCTATTTTTGATGATTGTAACGAAATTGAGCATGTCACGGAATCGTTCGCAGTTGCTCAGTAGACGGCTATGCTTCCTGCTCTGGGCTCGGTCAGCGGTAGTTGCTGGCTCTGAAATTGTAGAAAGAGTATATGTGCGATGCAGCTGAACGATTGAACGTGTCAGAACAGCCCTCCACAAAGTCGAAGAGCTTGGTCAGCACAGAAACCAAGATTACAGCAGTCTTCGTCATACTCGGCCTCGTATCGGTGTACGGCACAACAGCTGTAACTGATAAGCAATGGGTTCACTTCGTCGTGCTCATCGGCGTTGGCGTCATCGCCCCAACATTCATTAACGAATGGCGTGACTAATCGGATTGCGAATCCGACACACACTATTCATCAGAAGATGGCGTGTCCGGAGCGACCCGCAGTCGTTTTTGCCTGTCGAGACGACACAAATCAACGATGCTAGTCGTGTCTACCCCACCGACAGCCCCACCGGCCGAACGACTGGTCACACCCGTGACGGCATACCAGTCCAACAGTGACACAGCTATGTGGCGTCCCCAATCCACCCGTGAGCGATGACGATAGCGCCGTCGCCAAACCCGCCTCGCTCCTGACGAAGACACAGCGGTCCCGGATCTGTGCGGCGTTTGCCGAGCAGGACGAACACCAGCGTCGGCGAGACCAACAGCAGATCCGCGAACGAATACGGGCCGGTGTGACAGATTTTGACCTTCTCGCTGACTACCCCGACCGGCAGTTCGACCTCGCTTTCGATGATCTTGACGACGAGGAGATGATAGCCACGCTTGCAGACGTTTGGCTCGTTACTGAGCGGCTACGAGCACTCCGCGGTATCGAACGCAAAGCAGTCATCCAGTGTGCGAGCGAGCGTGCGAGCGCGTTGTCGTCAGAGTTAGAGGGAGAGAGTATCGACAATGTGGAGCTCGTCTCGGCGGCAACATACCGTCAGCAGGGTCGTGCGGCCGCCGAAGCTGAACAGAGGAATCGCTGGGGCGAGCGCGTCGACAGCTTGTTGAAGACCGCTGCAGTCGCTGCGCTTCCATTACTGGTGGGCTGGTTTGCTGACACAGTGACCGAACAGAATCTGCTAGCGACTCGGGCGGAAGTCGGCATTGCGATGGCCCTCTCCGGGCTGGTCGTCATCATAGTGGCCGCGAGCGTCTTCCTGATCAAGGGCGCACAAGCGCTGAAACACGATATCATTCCAGCCACTAGGCGGTTCCGTCAGGATCCGACCGCTATCGTCAGAAACATCGCAACGGCGCTCCGGCGGCCCGGCGCGAAACTTAGGGCAATCTGGGACGAGCTCTGAGCCTGCCGTAGCGTCTATGATTAGAGTGGGACCAGATTGAGGACTAACTCATGGACAGTGACCGTCCATGTCATCGCGTGAGTAATCGCTGTCACGGTCAGATTTTCGGTCCGTTCGTAGGCATAGCCCCACACCATCCCAGGGAGTGCGGTGGTCATTCCCCAGCGTAGCGCCCCGAGCGTACCCACATTCGGCGTGACTAGGCCAACTAAGACGTGCATGAGTCCAAACAGGAGTCCACCGATAACCACAGTTCCAGCCAAATCGAAGCCTTTGCGGAGCGTTCCTTGGATGATGCCTCGGTAAACGAGTTCCTCTGCCGGAGCGGCGAAGACGAACATTCCGACGAATGCGGCTGGCCAGAGCAGCGGCTCGGCCGCAAGGTCGAGATGTCCAGTTTCGGCCACTGGGTCAGGGTGTGGCAACCCGAGAGCCGCCAGCACTGGGGAGAGGACGACTCCCTGTGCGGCGAACACAAGTGGGATGAAGATGATCCAGGCGGCGTCTTCCAGCGTGGGAAGACGAAGCTTGCAGTAGTGGTCAATATCACTACGCCAGGCGAGAAACGCAGCAGCGAAGACTGCGAAGCCGACCTGGATAGAGCGAAGTCGGAGGGCCGAAACGGCAGGGACCGTCAGGACGCCAGCAAGGCGGAGCACGGTACCGGCGACCACGATGCCAACAACACCAGTCACCCACGCAGTGACAGCAATTCCGAGGGCTGCCACGCCGGCACGGAGCCGTGTGGAGATCGGCGGGCTCCAATCAGCGCCCCAGTCGGTCAAGACGCTCATGAGGCACCGCTGAGTGTCAACCGGTTGCAACAGTGATCGGAGACAGTGCTGCGTAGCCTGGACTGGGAGCGGAGTCGTGATGGGGTCGTCGACATCGCAGGTCAATCCGATGAGTAGAGGATGTATAATGCCAGTCGGCCGTTTACAGGCATTATACGGCCATACACCCGATTCTATCTGTTTATGTTGACGGCGGTGTACGGGTGTACACCCGGGGTGATCCATTTTTCAGGTCAACTTCACGAATAGTGTGCAGCAGCTTTTCGCTGCTCAATCTCTGAGCGAAATCAATACGCTCGTTTTCAATCACCCCGCCGAAATCACTGACTGAGATTCTCTACCCTACGCCGCCGCTCGCACTCTGCACGAGCCGGTGCCCACGTGTACGTTCTCCCGAGCGTCCGCCCACCACGCCAGAACCCGTTCGGTCGCTGCGACGGGTGCCGCCGGCCGCCGATCCCGAACCGTGACCGCGTAGCCTCGCTCAACGACTGCCTGCTCGCACGTTGTCGGTGATCGCCCGGGTGGCACACCCGACCATACCCGGCACCCCCGGCTGAATTGAGGCTGTCCGAGGCCGGTAAGCACCAGCAGCGCGAAAAGCTAGTTCTGACGGTTGAAGCCGACGCAGTCAGCCGATTCACCAAACCACAAAAAACTTGTATTCACATCATAATTTTAGGCTGGACTAAAACTTCGCTGCATTTTTATATTTTAAGGCTGGCCTAAAAGTGTGCGCAGAGCTAATAATAACCTCCATACCGAACAGGAAGCAAATAAATGCGCGAATCAAGGGCTAATGTCCCAATATTCAACGGTTACTCTGCTGGGTACGACAGTACTCAAAAGGCTAAACGATACAGAGATACTGCCCTCTGATACCTGTGTACACTCTCCCACTGCTAAGTACACTCGAAACGACACATGATGGGGGAGCGTACTTATAGTCAGATCATAGCTGTTGTTTTTACGATCCTCCTGATCACCAGTGCTTCCGCCCCAGGTGCTGCAGCACTGGCGGTTCCTGAATCCGAGGAGCCAAGTCAGACCACTTCCACTGTACAGACTCTTTCTACAGGTAGCAACTCTTCAGAGACAGAACAGTCTGGCAATACCTCTGCCCCGCCAGCAGAGAGGACCAACACTCCACCTGACGATAGGACGACCTCTCCTTCGGAGAACACAACGGAATCACCGGAAAACGAGACAACGCCGCCTTCAGATAACACAACAGAATCACCGGAAAACGAGACAACACCGCCCTCGGACAATACAACAGAACCACCAGAAAACGAGACAACACCGTCTTCAAATAATACAACAGAACCACCAGAAAACGAGACAACGCCGCCCTCGGACAATACAACAGAATCACCAGAAAACGAGACAACACCGCCCTCGGACAATACAACAGAATCACCGGAAAACGAGACAACAGTCAGTCGAGTTACCGAGCGTAACAGGGAACGCAACTCCAGCAACAACTCATCGACCGCTGAGGTAATCGTTCGGGTTGAGGAGTTCGAAATCCCCGAAGCTGGCACGCTCTCAAAAGAGGCAGTTGTCGACGAACTTCGCACCCACGCTAACAAGACCCAGCAGCCAGTTCTCGACTACGCTGCATCGACGGACGGCGTCACAGTCGTCAATAGATTTTGGATCACTAATGCGGTGCTCATGCGGGTCAACACCTCGAAAGCTAACGCTAGCGCGCTTGTCAGGCAACCTGGCGTCACTGATGTTCACAAGAATTACGAAGTCCGTGCACTCTCCACAACAAACGCACAGTCAAATAGCACCGCACAACAGCCAACCGCTGCGGGCTCAGCGTCGGGTGACGTGACATACGGGCTGGACCAGCTCAATGTCCCCGAGGTCTGGGCCCAGCACGGAACAAGAGGTGCTGGGGCGAAGGTCGCTGTACTTGACACCGGCGCCGACATCGATCATCCTGACCTGAGTCTTCGTACTGAGAACCAAAATGACGCCACGTATCCCGGTGGCTGGGCCGAATTCGACACAAACGGTGACCGCGTAATAAACTCAACCCCGCATGCAACCAGCGACCACGGAACTCACGTTACTGGTACCGTTGGCGGTGGTGACGCTAGTGGCACTGCCGTCGGCGTCGCGCCCGATGCGGCCATGATGCATGGACTCGTCCTCCCTGAGGGCACGGGGTCGTTCGCACAAATCATTGCTGGAATGCAGTGGGCTGTTGAGGAAGATGCCGATGTCATCAGTATGAGTCTTGGTGCTGACGGCTTCTACAGCACACTCATTCCGCCAATTCGGAACGCTGAGGATGCTGGCACTACCGTTGTTGTAGCAGCTGGCAATCATGGCCCCGAAACGGCACCGTCTCCTGGAAACATTTACGATGCAACTACCGTTGGGGCCTCGGGCCCAGATCGAGACATCGCACCGTTCTCCGGAGGTGACGTGGTCCGGACCCAGCGTGATTGGGGTGACGCTGCGCCTGGTGATTGGCCCGCAAGCTTTGTCACGCCAGACATCGCGGCGCCAGGTGTCGGAACCTATAGCACGCTCCCTGGCGGTGAGTACGGCGAGAAATCCGGAACTTCAATGGCAACGCCACACATCTCTGGCGTCGTTGCACTCATGGTGTCCGCCTCTGGCGGCGATCTCTCACCGGAGGAAATCGATACAGCCCTACGGAAATCCGCGACAAAACCAACGAATGCGCCCGATGATAAGGACATCCGCTATGGCCACGGCATTGTTGATGCTTTAGATGCGACAACTGCTGTCGCCGCCGAGCAAGGCATCACAGGTACTGTCACAGACACGAGTGGAGCCCCAATTGCTGATGCCACAGTCACCTTGGATAACGGTGCCGAGACACGGACAGATACTAACGGGAGCTACCTTGTCCGGACCCTCCCGGGTACGTTCAACATCACTTCCTCTGAGTTTGGCTACGAGCCAGCGACAAGTGAGGTCACTGTCGACAGTGGGATGATGGCAACCGATAATGTAGAGTTATCGCCGTCTCTAGACGCACGCGTTACAACGAACCAGACCGGTCAAATTAAATCCGGTAACGTTGCGACGGTCTCCTATGAGACGGCTCACGCAGAGACGCTTACTATCACGCGAACCGGAACCGCGACTGAGAATGCGACGCTATACGTTGACGGTCAGCAGCGCGCGTTTGGCGAGGATATCGCGCTGAACGATTCCGACGCTACGGCCGTTCAAGTTCGCGTTGAGACGGCAGCAAACGCAGACGGACAGATCGTACTCTCGCACACGCTTTCCGGCCTTGGAGACACAACGACACTGACCACCGGCCCAACGAATGTTGTACCTGATCCGGTGTACGTTGGTGTTGTAGACAGCACTGGCTCGGAGTACGCTAACCAAGTTCAAGCAGCGGTTGACACAAACGTCCCCGACGAGTACTTCGTATCTGTTATCACACCCGAGGAGGCGATGGCAGAGGCAGACAATTACGATGTCCTTGTTGTCAATCAGATCGGATCTGGTACCGATGTCGAAGCGTTTGCCACGGCAACTGATCCTCCTGACACCGGCGTTGTGTACCTTGACCAGTGGGGTGCCGCAAGCAATGGAATCACAGCGCTCTCGGACGCGACACAGAATCCGGTTGTTACTGGACAGTCGACACAGAATGACCGGCCAGTATTTGAAGTGGTGACAGGCCACCCACTATTTGATGGCGTGGCTACTGCTGGTGAGCGCGTTCAGATTCATAACCAATCTCGAGGCGATATCGCGTGGTTCGACCGCTATCAGGGGACGACACTTGCAACGGTAGGTGATGGTAGCGACACATCTGGCACCGGTATCGCTATCGATGAGTCGACACAGTCTGTGTTGCTCTCGTCGCTTGGCCGTACGTCTACGGTTCGGAATACACACCTGACCAATGATGCGAACGAAATTCTGGGGAATGCTGTCGTGTATGCCAACAGCAAGCCACCAGCTTGGTTTGCTTCTACACAGCCAACACACGTCTCACCAGGTAGCTCATTCAGCGTTGAGGTCGCCGCCGATGATCTTGACCGCTTGAATGTCACACTAACGGAATCAACGACGCTGGAAAAATCAGACCTCTCACTATATGTCAATGGAACCGAGCGCTCGTTTGGCGAATGGCATAACGTACCAAACGAGACTGAAACAGTAGCTATCAGAGTTAATACATCGAAGAACATCGTCGGCAGCGTCGGACTTTCCATTACCGCTGACGGTCATAGCGAGACTGTCGAACTACTCAGCGGACAGACTGCGGCATATGAGAAGCCACTCGTTGTCCCTGAAGATGTGGACACGATTCAAGCAGCAATTGACTTGGCCCCACCGGGGACAACCGTCGAAATTGCACCAGGGACGTATACGAAGCCGGTTGAGATTACGACACCTGGCATGACCTTAACGGCTCACGATTCGGCGGCCCGACCGACTATTGAGGCGAACATCGCTGGGTTCTACGATCCAGTTGTCCACGTTGACGCGCCGAATGTCACTGTCGAACAACTCGATGTCAATGCCAAAGGGTTTGCTCCTGATGGTATCGCTGTTGAGCGAATGAATGCAACAATTCAAAATGTCTCGGTTAACGGTGCTGCCCACGGTGTGCTTATCGGTGGTGCCGGATCGACCGCGCATAACGGGATTGTCCGTGACGTGAACATCACAAACGGGGCAAGTCTGCTCGCTATCGGTATCACTGTCGGTGAGGCAGACAATGCACACGTATCTAACGCAACTATCTCGGGACAAGATTCCGGGGTGGATGTTTACACTTCCAGCGATACGGTCATCAAACACAACGAAATCACCGATAGCGGGGCTGGTCTCACGACATTTGAGACAGACAACGTCCAATTCCGTAACAACGAGATTCACGACATGGATGAGTCGGCATCAAACACTGTTGGCATCCAGTTGGAGGCGTTCGTAACAAATGCAACGGTAGTGAATAACGACATCTGGAACCTCTCTGAAGGTGTTTACATCGAGGGAACGAACACTGGAGGTGAGATTGCTGGTAACGATATCGATGCAGAATACGGTGTCTGGGTTGACCGTGCAGACGTTCCAGCGGTTGAAATCCATCACAACGATCTCTCAGAGTCCAACACTTCGCTCGGAACCGGACTTAACACGACACTCCGAGCAACAATGAACTACCACGGAGAACGAGCGGGCAACGAGTCCTTCGTCACCGGGGATGTGGTCTACGAGCCGTTCCTCACGGCTCCACCGGAAGCGGTTAATACGACAGAGACGCGGCGCTTTGGGATTGATCTCACGCTGGCGGGAGGCGAGGTATACAGCGTGAGTGTGCCGGGGCCGACTGAGCAAACCGTTTCTGATCTCTTTGGTGATGGATTTGAGGGTGCAGTCTACGGCTTCGACGCGAACTCACAGACTTGGAAAATGTTATCTGGAGATGACCGGGTTGCTCCGCTGCAGGGTCTTGCAGTGGTCGCAGAGAGTGACGGCCGGATGACGATCACTCACCACGTTGGAACGAACTCGCCGAATGCACCGGCTCAGGCTGCCCTTGTTGAAGGCTGGAACTTCGTCGGTTCACCGATGTACAATCGGATTGACTTGGCTTTTGACGCCGGTACAATTAAACCAGACCTGGCAACTGCACCGATGTCGGCTCCGAACAGCCAGCCGGGGCAAGCAACCAGCTTTGAGGGGACGTACCGATTCCAAAGCAGCTCAAGTGGGACTGTGCCCGATGCAAGTCCATATCAGGGTTACTTCGTGTTCGTGGAGAATGAGAGCACACTTCCATCATATGTTAGTCCAAATCCGTCGACGACAGAACTGTACGAAGGTGTTGGGCTGTACCCGGTAAACAACACTGCGTCTAATAGCACCAGTAGGGAGGCGCTGCGTCTAAATGGCTCTGCATCAGTCTCGAACGTGTTAGCGAACGCTGACTCCATGGACAATGCGACGCTACAAACAACGCTATCGCAAGCTATCTACCGAAAGTTGACAGTAGCGGTGGTAGCGCAAAATGGTACCGCGTCTATGGCAAACATCCAAGCGGCGGCAGCTAATATCGTTGCTGACACAGCGCCATCCCACCGAAATCTGACTTCGAGTGCGGCTGACGATGCAGTTGAGCGCATACGAAGGGATGGGGTCAACACTCATACTGCTGAGGCAAACAAAACTGACCAAGTTTCAACCCCACGCTCAGTAACAACTGTGCCAGCGTCCTAACGCACCCATCTTAAATTTACAACTATGATACGACACACTCGATTTGTTGCAGCCCTGTTCACGATAGGACTAGTCGTGTGCAGCGGTGGTACCGCGTTCGTGACGCTGGCCGCAGGTGCAAGCCCCCCACCGACGCCTGCTGCGTACTACGGCAACGTGACGATCGATGATGAGCCAGCTCCCGCAGGCACTGAAATCACGGCAAAGATCAATGGCGAGCTTCGGGGTAATCTCACCACGGAGTCTACAGGAACATTCGGCGGCAGCAGTGTGGCTGCGGAGAAGCTCGTAATTAATGGCACTCGTGACGATGCTGGTGCGACCGTCACGTTCTACGTGAACGATGTGAAGCTCAATCAAACCGTAGAGTGGTCCAGCGGGAACGTAACCAATATAGACCTCAATGCGCCGGCGCGCGCTGGCTCTGACAATGGAACAACTGACCCAGGCCCTCCTGATGAGGGAGACAGTGGAAATAACGGCAGCGGTGGTAGTGATAGTCCTCCCACTAATGACGGCGGGAATGGAGATACCGGTGAGGATGACGACGGCGATGGTAATGACAGCCCGCCCACTGACGGCGGTGGGGATGGAGATACTGGTGAAGATGGGGACAACGGTGGTGGTGGTATTGCACCCACTGACGACGGCAGGGATGGAGATACTGACAGGAGTGAAGACAACGATGGAAGCGGTGACAGTGATCAGGAGGTTGGAAACCGAAATGTGACGACTGAAACTACAGTGACAGCCACCCCGACGACTACGATTGACGATACAACAGCAACCACGGCTACGCCCACAGCACCTGCAAGAGGCAATTCGACAACAACCGGGGTAACTGGGGCAACTTCGGCATCGACTGATGATGGTGATAGTGTACCTGAGTCGTCGGACGGAAGTGGCCCCGGCTTTGGGCTAGTGGCGGCAGTGATTGCTGTGGGGTTTGCTGTGCTATTGTCTCGGAACAGCGGCTGATCTGATTCCGGGACGGTTCATTCAGGTCCTACGTAGTTCGCCTGTGTCTCGGTAATTATGTTCGGTTGAAACGAAAGATTATATTAACTACCCGTTGCTTGTTTTAGGTATGCCTAACTTAGGCCAACCTAAAAGCTCGGATTGTTCCGATATGACTGTCCTCAAGAGCCGTCGCCAGTTCTTGGCTAAGACGGGTTCGGCGGTTGGTGCAAGTGCACTTACCGGCCTCTCCGGTTGTACCTCAGTACTCGGCGGGAACTCCATGGATACGCTCAGCGTTGCGTTCAAGCCGCCGTTCCCGTTCCTCCAGTACCACGTTATGAATCAAGAAGGGTATTTTGAGGAGCTAGCCCCTACTATCGAAGCGACAAACTTCGCCAACGAAGGCCTCACCATTGTTTCAGCGTACTCTGACGGCGATGTCGACTTGGCCTTCATGGGCATTACCCCTGCGATCAAAATGAAGAGTAAGGGTGTCCCGGGAAAAGTCACAGCCGCTAACCACAAAAATGGGTTTGTCGTATTCGCTCACAAAGACTTTGCTGCGCTCTGGGATGAACACGGTGCCGACGCTTTCCAAAAATTCCGTGAGGAGAAAGGACGAAAATTCAAGTTTAGCACCTTCCCAAAGGGTAGTGTCGCGTTTATTCTCCTCCAGTACTGGCTTCGGGAGGAACTCGGCGTTTCCCCAGATCTTGTCGATGTCGAACCAATGGCTGGTGGCAGCCCCGTCAAGCGATCGCTGCTCTCTGGCAACGTTGATGGCACTGTCATCATGGAGCCCATTCCAACGGCTCTCGAGGCGAGGGGCGCGCCCTTTGAGCGTATCACCTGGGCGGGTTCGTTCATGTCCGGTCAGCCAGGCGGCATCATGTTTATGCACGACCGCCTCTGGAACGAGAACCCGGACCTCGCGGAGTCCGTCGTCGCCCAGCACACACGCGCCACCGAGACTATCCAGAAACAACCAGCGGTCGCGGCGGAGGCCGTGAGTAAGGCAAAGGGCGACAAGCTCCCGACAGAGATTGCCCGAAAAGCCCTCAACTCGAAGGCATCGAACTATATTAGTGACCCTGCAGGTATCACGGAGAGTACGCAGCTGTTTGTCAAGCAGATGGAAGAACTTGGCCAGATAGATAGTGGGGTGTCTACCGACACAATCTTCGAACAGTCGCTCTACGACACTATCGCCGAATAGGATGGCCACTGAATTCGACCCTGTAACGGGTTCGTCTCGTAGCCATTCTGAGCCGACAACTACGGGCGCACTTGGCCGACGGTGGAACCTCACGCGGGTATGGCGTGGCTTTGCGGGAACCGCCGGGTTTCTTGGAGTCTGGTGGCTGGTTGGTCGTGAAGTACCATCGTACCTGTTGCCGACACCTGACGAAGTGATAGGGGCGCTGTGGACGGAAGTGATGAGTGGTCAATTGTTTATTCACCTCGGCGAGAGTCTGCTACATTACGTTCCCGGTGTCACTATCGGCGTCGTGGCTGGCGGTCTGCTTGGCGTCGGTATGGGCTGGAGTCAGTTCATTGATGACGTCCTCACTCCCGTCGTTCGGGTGCTTCGCCCGATTCCGCCACTGGCGTGGATCGTGTTCGCCATCATCTGGCTTGGTCTCGGTCACACTGGTGCGGCGTTTATCGTGTTTATTGGTGCGTTCTGGATCACGTTCTACAACGCCTACGAGGGTGTTGAAAACGCTTCTCGTGATCTGATGGAAGTCGCTGCGACACTCGGTATCGACAGCGACCGGCGGCTACTGCGGCGGGTGGTCATCCCAGATGCATTACCGGCGATTCTGACTGGTGTCCGTACAAGCATCGGTCAATGCTGGATGATGGTAATTGCGGCCGAACTGTTCGGCGCGCCTGGTGTCGGCTACGAGATTATCACAAGCGCAAACAACCTTGCGATGGCGCGAAGCATCGCGTATATGTTGACGATTAGCGCAGTGTTTCTACTCAGCGACTGGGCCGTAAGGCGAGTCCGCGTCCACCTCCTTGACTGGCAACCATGAGGGACGATACAGGCGCTGAAATCTCTGTTTCTGGGGTTTCCAAGCGGTACGACGGCGAGAGCGGGACCACCATAGCGCTCCGTGACGTATCTCTGACCATCTCGCCCGGCGAGTTTATCACTGTGCTTGGCCCCTCTGGCTGCGGAAAGACGACGCTACTCAGACTCGTGAGTGGGCTGGAATCACCGACAAGCGGTGACATCACAGTTGCGGGGGACCCAGTGGAAGGCCCTGACCCGAGCCGGGGGACGGTTTTCCAGGCATACCACCTGTTTCCGTGGCTGAGCGTCCAGGAGAACATCGGCTTTGGACTGGTAGAGTTGGGAATGCCCGATGCTGAGCGGCGGGACCGAGTCCAAGAGATGCTTAATCTCGTCGGGTTGTCTGAATTTGCCACGGCCTATCCGAAGGAACTCTCTGGTGGTATGAAACAGCGGGTTGGCCTTGCGCGCGCATTAGCCGTGGACCCGGATATTCTCTTGCTGGATGAACCGTTCGGAAGCGTAGATATGCAGACGCGCCGACGGTTGCAACGCGAACTACTCGACATCTGGCGTGACACAAATAAGACGGTGTTGTTCGTGACTCATGACATTGAGGAAGCCGTTGCGCTCTCGGATCGCATCGTTGTCCTCTCTGGAACACCGGGCAGTGTTCGGGATACAACTGTTGTCGAGCAATCTCGCCCCCGGGACCGGAGTGAACAGTGGTTCGTCGACCGGGTCGAGGGCTTATTCCACCGGATCGAACAGAATGGGCTGTAATGAATGGATCACTTGCCAGTCCAGTCTTTGCTATTGTGCTGGCTCGATTAGTCAATCCGGAACTCAATGCATTTTGTCACTTGTTCCGGTTTTAGCTCATTCTGTTACATATTGACCACGCCAGACAGTCAGCGCCGTAAAAAGATGTAAGGCTGTATGATTGTCGAGTATTACGTCTCCCTGAAATGGTTCCATTCCGGTCCTCCTCGGGATTGGCTTCAAACCCAGCGTAAAATAGTGTTCGCCAGTCCGTTGATCAGTGATCGCCCGGGTGGCCAACCCGTCCATACCCAGTACCCCCTCCCTGAATAGAGGCTGTCCGAGGCCGGTAAGCACCGGCGGCGCGAACATTGAGACACCACTGTACATTCGAGTCAGAGTGAACGCCAGTATGCCGTTTCCATTTCTAAGTTATAGTGAAATATATACACTAATACAATAAAGAAATAACCCACTATCAGATGAAATTATAACCATCCCACTTTTTCGACTCCTGCAACTGTCCCTCAAGCGTCGCAGTCCCTTGATCGTGGTTGAGGAACATTCCAAGGGCGTCCCAGCCGCCCTAGTCACAGCCTATCATACCGTCCAGTGAATCCAATACATCTAGCCCGGCAAAATTAAGCGGTATGTACAATATCTACGTCAGCAAGCTCCAGAAGAGGCTCCGTGTCGAAATCATTCTTATTGTGGGTGATGAAGGTACCACCCTCGGTGTGTGCAGTTGCGAGGTTCAAGAGGTCGACAGGGTCAAGAGAGACATCTTGCGACTGTAGACGTTCTTCGATATAGGCGGCTTCAAGCGCAGTGTTCCCGGTGAAGTCGATGATGCGGTCCAACGTTGACGTGAGGCACGTTCGTGCGCGTTCCATCTCCGACCGACTGCTACAGGAGCGGTAGAACTCGAAGGCGACAAGCGACGGGATTGTCCACTCTTCACTACGATACTGCTGTAGGTGGCTGACAACCTCGGGGTCAGGGTTCACACCGCCGAGCTTCACCAATATGTCGTTGTCCAGAACGATCATTCGTCACTGCGACGGTCCAGCGATTCGTTCAGTTCCTCGTGGGTCTCACGCATATCGTCTGCAAGACTCCCATCATCGAACTCACTGAGGAACCCTGCCATCTCCTCTACGTCTTTCTCGCTTCGGCTAAGGCGGTCCAACAGGTCGTTGAAGCTTTCGTCGTCCCGCTTCAGGTCACGCAGTCGTTCTTTCACTTCGTCGGTGACTCGAATAGTACTCATGTGTATACGTTGTGTACAAAATGTTGGTATCTCTTTCGGTGACTGAGAGAAGTAGTCCGTTGTGTGGTGAGATGCCGGCGGTATCGTACCCACCACCTCCGCGCTCTCGTCACCCCCTTCGAGGAAGTCGACCAACCACGCCACGCCAGAACCCGTTTGGTCGCTGCGACAGGTGCCGCCAGCCTCCGATCCCATGCCATGACCGCGTGGCTTCGCTCGACGAGCACTTGCCCGCACGCCGTCGGTGAGCGCCCGGGTGTCCCACCCGCCCATGGCCAGTACCCCCGGCTGAATGGGGGCTGTCCGAGGTCGGTAAGCACCAGCAGCGCTTAATTAGAAATTGAGAGGGACTACATCTAACCGTTTCAACGAACGGGCGCTTCGGTCGTACTCTGGCAGTCTGACGACGCGGACTCGCCCGTATTTTGTGAGCCTCCACCGGGCGAGAGGCGTTCCAGAGAGAACGTCTTGACCACCAGCTATGTCAGAGAAACACGCGATCCAGACCAAGTTGAAGGGCTACGTCGTCATGACTCAGAACGGGCCAGACAGCCTCGGCTTTGGCACGTACACACGCAACCATCCTGCATATCTGAAAGCGCGCGTTGAGGCGCATCAGTCTCCAGCAGCCGGCGTCGTAGTCAACGTCAAGCGAGCACGCCACATCGCTCGCGAGTACCACGGCTGGAACCTGCCAGACGAAAGTGAGCTCCGTCACCAAGCGATGGAGGGCGATGCGTGATGTCCAGTGACTCGTCTCAGTATATGACCTGCAGAACCGACGAGTGCGACGCGCCGATCTTCGACGCCGAGCGCATCGCGTGTGTCGACGGAGAGTACGGGCCCTGCATGGCTGTCGGGCGTCACGCCGGCGTCTGTTCTACCGGCCATCTCTCTGTCTGGGACGTCGCTGAGGCCTGAGTCCCGTCGAGCGCGTACTCGCACTGGTGATTTTGTGTCCCCCCGAGAGAGTGAGGGGTTACCCGAACATGAGCACCGAACAGCAGTCCGTCGACGAACAGTCTCCAAGCACCGAAGCCGACGACCGACCGGACATTCGTGCCCAACACCGACAGGCACAGACGAGTGGCGAGGTGTTTCAGGGGCGTCCCCGAGGTGAGAGATAGATGTGTTGTCCCGACTGCCGCCGGCCACGGTCGGCGTCGGCGTGTGTCGACAAGCGTTACTACGTCAATGGGGTGGCTACCGACCCGATCCCGTGGGGCGAGGGCAGCCAGTATCTCGCGTACAAGCTACAGGTCCTCCAGAGCAACGAACGGGCCGTTACCGTCGACCTCGAACGGTGGCGCGACCAGTCGTGTCCTGCGTGTGGCGTCGAGCACGGCGAGATACATCATCGGCTCTGTGACTACGAGGAGTGCCCCGCGTGTGGCGAGCTGTTGCTACTGTGTTCTTGTGTCGTCGAGATTGAAGTCCTCACAACATCCGGCCTGAAGGGTCGTCTCAAGCAGTCCCTCGCTCGTCTCCTGTAGACGCCAGCTTCGAGAGCGGGGCTCGATGTCAGACGGACCTCGTGTAGCGTACTTTTGTGTGTTCCTAGCAGGTGCAGCGTGTCATAGAATCCTTCGCAGTCGATTTGCTGCGGTGCAACCGGAGGTGAGAAAATGTTGAGATAGACAGAGTTACAGAAGACAGTCCAAGATACAGAGAGTATACGCAGCACACGTCAAGTTGAACCGCTATAGTCGTCCGGTTCTTAACATTTTCAAAGATAAGAGTATTAAAGCAAACAACATAATACCATATAAAATCAAATGACCTTTTCATTTGACACCACTTACAAAGAGTTAGACTCGAACCTCTATTCGAGAGTAACGCCGAAAAGTATCGCTAATCCCGAAATTTTGCTTCTTAATGACGAGCTATGCGCTGATATTGGATTGGATACAGCAAAGCTCAATGCCCAAGTTCTAGCAGGACAGGACCGTCTAGAAGAACCAATCGCCCAAGCATATGCAGGCCACCAGTATGGAAATTTTACCGTCCTGGGCGATGGGAGAGCGATGATACTTGGCGAATATGTACACGACGGTAATAGATACGATATTCAACTGAAAGGGTCTGGTCGAACGCCGTACTCCGGAAAAGGCGATGGCAACGCAACTATCAGCTCGATGCTCAGAGAGTATCTGTATTCATATGCGATGCAGAATCTAAACATCAAAACATCGAGAAGTCTGGCAGTCGTCGAAACCGACGAAGCAGTCGAACGACGACAGACAGAACCTGGAGCCATCCTTGTCCGAGTGATGAACAGCCACATTCGATACGGGACCTTCCAGTATGTCGCAAGCCAAGCATCCGACGAACTACAGCGATTCACTGACTATGTTATCGATAGGCACTATCCGAAACTACAACAAAAAGATCGTACATACCTAGAGTTCTTCGATGCAGTCATACAGTCCTCAATTGAGATGGTTGTTGACTGGTTGCGTGTCGGATTCATCCACGGCGTTATGAATACGGACAATATGAGTATCGATGGGGAAACATTTGATTACGGACCTTGTGCGTTCATGAATTATTATGATGAGGAGACAGTTTTCAGCGCAATCGATAAGAACGGGCGATATACATTCGGAAACCAGCGACCTATCTTGCGGTGGAATCTTGAACGGTTTGCAAAAGCACTTCAACCGCTGTGTACACAGTCAGCGCTCACGTATGATGAGCTTGAAGACAAACTAGACGAATTTGAGGATCGGTTTGATGCGCATTACTACACGATGATGCGGAAGAAACTGGGGATCAACTCAGATGGTGAGGACGAACTTGTCGATGACTTCTTGGAGTGGCTTCGCAAATCGAACGCAGACTATACCAATACGTTCCTCGAATTAGAGACGCCTGGTACATTTGATGACCCAGTGTTTGTAACTACAGAATTCGAACAGCTTCAGAATAAACTGAATGCTGTCGGCCTAAATGAGGAGTTGATGCAGGAAGCCAATCCGCGGTATATTCCCCGCAACCATCTAGTTGAAGAGGCACTAGGGGCGTATCTCGAAACCGGAGATCTGTCCAAATTCAGGCGGTTATTGACTGTGTTGGAAACTCCCTACACATCGAAAGATGTGGGTTCGCAATTCCAGCAACCACCGTCACGGGAGTTCGATGCAGAGTATACAACGTACTGTAATACTTGAGCGGACATTGTCACAGTGTACATAGTCACCAACTTGAGGTGTCGCAAGCGGTTCCATCTTCTCGATACCTTCGGAAACATCACTGCATTGTTATATTAGCAGTTCCGCGAGGAGTTTGAGTCTCTTCTCGGGTTGATTATTCGCCATTACCTAGGCTGAGATGCCTTCATCGGGCGAGCGGTGGTCGCTGCCGACGAACTGCTGGGAACTACCAATTGAGGGAGCACCATCCGCAAATACAAGACATACGCCTGATCTCGCACAATGCTCCTTGAGTTACCTACTTGCCGTCAGAAACCCGTGACTGATACGAAGGATGAGTCTAACACAGCTAACTGACTATTCAAAAGCGTGTGGGGAGACTAAACAATGAGAGACTACGTGAGTTCCGTACTCGAGTCAATCTCAATATGATATCTTTTCAACTATCGCTCAGTTGCTGAGCGTCATGGTTAACACCCTGGCCCAACCAACTCACTGTATGAGTACGACGGCCAAGGAGGGTGAACAACCTGAAATAGAAGTTTCAGAAGCTGCCTCGAATAAGGCTCTCACTCTCTTAGAAGAAGAGAACTTGGACACTGATACAGCGGGACTTCGATTGTTCGTTCAGCAAGGAGGATGCGCGGGGCTATCATATGGGATGCGATTCGATATGAGTTCCGACGAAGGTGATATCATCTACGAGCACCACGACCTGCGAGTGTTCGTTGATCCCGCGAGTATCCAATATATCGTCGGAAGTGTTGTTGAATATGAAGGGGGTCTCCAGGGTGGAGGCTTTGCTGTTGAGAATCCCAACGTTGTCTCTGAATGTGGCTGCGGAGAATCTTTCCGCACCTGAAATCGACTGATAACACGATGACCACACCCCATAAATATTAGACACAATGGACACCGACAAACTCGAGCATCGTCTTCTCTCGATTCTCAAAGAAGATCCGAAAGCGTCCCTTGGAGAAATCGCCGACCAGGCTGGCGTCGCGAGACCGACCGCCCGCAAGTATATAGAGAAACTTGAAGAGGAAGGCGCTATTGTAGGGTATACTGTCGAGATCGACCCAAAGAAGGTCAATCACCAGAGTATTGCGATGGTTGGAATTGATGTCGAGAGCGATCAGTACCCCGAAGCGACGAGTCAGCTCAGGGATATCGACTCACTAACTGCGTTGTATACCGCAACTGGAGACCATATGTTGATGGCCGAACTCGAGGCCACAGGAAGTACCGAACTAAATGAGATAGTAAGCGACCAGATTCTCTCTATCGATGGGGTGATAACGGCCTGCCCAGCTGTGCTTCAAGAACGCCTCAAATGAGGTGGAAGGCGACGTGCTCGTTCAATTTTGTATTTCAGATATCTGAGTCAGTACTGATCACTCGCAGAATCAGTGTTCCAACCACCGCTGAGAGAGTTCTCGTGTCCGCATAACGGACAAAAGGGGACTGATTTCTGGCTAGAGTTGCTAACCCGTCGACACCTCGTCTGCTGCCTCGAGAATCTCCGGGTACCGTTTCGAAATCGTTGGTTTGCTCATGTTAGCAATTTCGGCCAGGTCATCTTGGGTGACTTCCCGATTCGTGCGTTTAGCAGCCGCATACAGCGCTGCTGCGGCGATTCCGATAGGATTTCGCCCGTTGTGAACACCCTCTTCGACCGCGGATCGAATCATTTCCCGACTTCGGCGTTCCGTTTCATCCGGACACCCCAACCGAGAAGCGAACCGGCCAATGTATGCTTCGGGATCCGGCGGAGCCATTTCTAGGTCCAATTCATCTGCCAGATAGCGATAGGTACGCTCTATCTCAATTTTATCGACACGACTCACCGCGGCAACTTCATCGAGTGTCCGGGGTATATTCTCCAGACGTGACCCAGCATAGAGGGCTGCTGTCGCCATTCCCTCGATCGACCGGCCTTGGAGTATGTCCTTTTCCAGTGCCTGCCGATACAACACACTCGTCGTTTCTCTGATCGGATCGGGACATCCAAGCGCGGAGGCCATCCGATTGATCTCTCCCAGCGCCTGCTTTAGATTCCGTTCTTGATTACTTTTCGTCCGGAACCGCTCGTCCCATTTCCGAAGACGTCGCATTTTCTTTTGTTGACGAGACGAGAGCGACCGTCCATACGCGTCTTCGTCTCGCCAGTCAATAACTGTCGACAGGCCACGATCGTGTAATTGCTGAGTTTGAGGGGCACCGACCCGTGACTTAGCGTTCTTTTCGCGCGAATCGGACGCACGCCATTCAGGTCCGTGGTCAATCTGATCTGATTCGAGTACGCGACCACAGTCCTGACAGTAGGTTTCGGCCTGTGCCTCGTCGTGGACGATACGTCCACTGCACTCCAGACACGTTTTGGCCGATAGTTCATCCCGTCCCTCTTCGCCTGTTTTGTCGTGTTCCTCTGGACGGCTTTCTTCGCGAACTCCTGATGTCGTAAATGATTCAGTCATGTTCAGCTGCCCCTGGAAAGAAAGCGGGAGCGGCACTTCCGGTTGGACAAACGGATATCCCAATCACGGCAACTCCGGAAGCTAGCATACGAGCTGGGTGTACTAACTCTAAGCGGAGATTGGTTGTCTGACTGCTTCCTGAATCGACAAGCAGTGTGAAATGATACCATACATCTCTGTTGCATCTGAGCAATACTAAGTTTTTATATCAAAAAATTCGATTTGCTATTTGAGTGTTTAGCATGGGAGTTTTAGAGAATTTTTGTCTAAGTCAGTATCAAAGATAGTTATGAATCAAACTTATGTGGCCAGAGTCTCAACGTGAATTCATGAGTTCGGAACAAGACCATCTTCAAGACACCGATACCGAAGCACGCTTTGAGTTCAAGAAGGAAGAGAAATCGGCATTCGAGACTGAGAAGGGCTTGACCGAGGAGACCGTTCGGATTATTTCCGAAGACAAGGACGAGCCTGAGTGGATGCTTGAGCGACGCCTGCGCGCCCTCGATCAGTTCCAAGAGATGCCGATGCCGACCGACTGGCCGAACGCGCCGGACCTCTCGGAGGTCCAGATTGAAGAGATCGTCCCGTACATCCGACCAGATATCGAGACGCGCGGCGGCGCCGAGAACTGGGAAGACCTTCCCGAAGAGATTCAGGACACCTTCGACAAGCTCGGCATCCCGGAAGCCGAAAAGAACGCCCTCTCGGGCGTCGGCGCGCAGTACGAATCCGAGATTGTCTACCAGAACATGCAGGAGCGCTGGGAGGACAAGGGCGTCATCTTCTGTGACATGGACAAAGCCGTTCAGGAGCATGAAGACATCGTAAAGGAGTACTTCATGACCAAGGCCGTGCCGCCCAGCGACAACAAGTTCGCGGCACTCCACGGCGCTATCTGGTCGGGTGGGTCGTTTGTCTACGTTCCCGAGGATACAACTGTGGACATGCCGGTCCAGGCGTACTTCCGGATGAACTCCGAAGGGATGGGCCAGTTTGAGCACACGCTCATCATCGCGGAGGAAAACTCTGAGGTCCACTACATAGAGGGCTGTTCCGCCCCGAAGTATTCAGCCTTCAATTTGCACAGCGGTGGCGTCGAAGTGTTCGTCAAAGAGAACGCCCACGTCCAGTACTCAACGGTGCAGAACTGGTCGAAGAACACGTACAACCTCAACACCAAGCGTGCTATCGTTGAGGCGGATGGGACGATGGAGTGGGTCTCCGGGTCGATGGGGTCTAAGGCGACAATGCTGTATCCCTCCACCGTCCTCAAGGGCCCCGGTTCGACGGATAATCATATCACCATCGCCATGGCTGGTGAAGGACAGAATATCGACACCGGCGCGAAGGTATACCACAACGCACCCGACACGAAATCGACTATCGAGTCTAAGTCCATCTCTAAGGACGGCGGCCGAACGAACTACCGTGGGCTCGTCCACATCGCAGACGGCGCGGAGAATGCTTCGACATCTGTCGAGTGTGACGCGCTGATGTTCGACAACGAATCTACATCAGACACGATGCCGTACATGGAGATTCAGGAGTCCAAGGTCGACGTTGCCCACGAGGCAACAGTTGGGAAGATTGGCGACGAGGACGTCTTCTATCTCCAGAACCGTGGGCTGGATGACGACGACGCTAAGCAGATGATCGTTGCTGGCTTCATCGAACCGCTCACAGAAGAGCTTCCTATTGAATACGCGGTCGAAATGAACCGGCTCATCGAGCTGGAGATGGAAGGCTCGCTCGGGTAGTGACCGGTTCAGTTGGTTACTAAAAAATCACCGTACTGTAAAATATCTCAATGGCTATCGATCCAAGCTTCGAGAACACATACGAGGAAGCCGACCGCCACGAGGACCACCGGGTATGGACGACAGATGGTGAGGAACCAACGGAGGAGGAACAGGGCATCCACGGAACCCATGTCGCAGTGGATTTTGACATCTGTATTGCAGACGGGGCCTGTCTGGAGGACTGCCCCGTCGACGTGTTCGAGTGGACCGATACCCCTGGCCACCCCGAGTCCGAAATCAAGGCCGATCCCACCTACGAGGACCAGTGCATTGACTGTATGCTCTGTGTCGATGTCTGCCCTGTCGATGCAATCGACGTTGACCCGGGGCGAGCGGGGAGGCTCTGAACTCGGGGTGGATGAGCGCTGACGATGATCCTGACATTACAGTGTTACCGGTGCGGAACCGATTACGAGTACGTCGGTACCTCGCCCCATCTAGGCAAGTGCCAAGCGTGTGGCTCACCGTGCGTTCCTCCTGCGGGGAGCCTCAACGTCCTCAACAGCGCTCACTGGGAGAGTGCGAACGGCCTCTCAAAAGTCTGGGTGTATGCGCTCGACGAACGAGATCGCCCGTTCGAATTCGAGGTCGCTGCACAGGGGAACCGTGGAAAGTTAGTGGCACTGAGAGTCGACGGTATATCTGTTGCTCCACAAGTAGACGAGACATTCGAAACGCTTCCCCCGGTAGTGAAAACCAAACTCGCTGACGCAGGGATTGAACGGGTAGATCCCAATACACCCAAACAATCAAGCTGATAACAAGAATTCATTTGAGCGACTGGTGGCCGGAAATGAGAAACAACACAACGGCGAATCCGGCTGTCAATACCGCAACGCCGAAAACATAACAACATGAGCTCAGACGTCAGATTCACCGACTTCAAATCCGACAAGCAGCCAACCTGGTGTCCCGGTTGCGGTGACTTCGGGACAATGAATGGAATGATGAAGGCGCTCGCGAACACGGGTAATGACCCGGACAACACATTCGTTGTCGCCGGAATCGGGTGCTCGGGAAAGATCGGCACCTATATGAACAGTTACGCGCTCCACGGCGTCCACGGCCGCGCTTTGCCGGTTGGCATCGGCACGAAACTGGCGAATCCAAACTTGGAGGTTATGGTCGCCGGCGGTGACGGTGACGGATACTCGATTGGTGCTGGCCACTTCATCCACGCCGTTCGCCGCAACGTCGATATGAGCTACATCGTTATGGATAACCGCATCTACGGGCTGACGAAGGGCCAAGCTTCGCCGACATCGCGTGAGGACTTCGAGACATCGACGACGCCTGATGGGCCGAAACAGCCACCGGTCAACCCACTCGCGCTCGCGCTGGCTGCTGGCGGGACGTTCATTGCCCAGTCGTTCTCGTCGGACTCCCAGCGCCACACCGAGATAGTCCAGCAGGCTGTCGAACACGACGGCTTCGGTTTCGTCAACGTCTACTCGCCGTGCGTGACGTTCAACGACGTGGATACCTACGACTACTTCAGAGACTCCATCGTCGACCTCGAGGAAAGTGACCACGACCCAACAGACTACGACGACGCAAAAGATGCCATCCTCGACGCTGATAAGGAGTATCAGGGTATCATCTATCGAGACGAGAACTCCAACCCGTGGGAACAACGCGAAGGACTCTCCGAGAACATGGCTGACATTCCAGACGGCGCCCCAGACGACGCGACGGATCTTGTCCGCGAGTTTTACTGAGTAGTAAATATCAAAATAATATCCATACAACAATCAATCTCGATCGACTTACAGTGGTCGTTCACGGGGTTCTGCGAAGCAATTCTTCGGGTAGTTTGGACAGACGACGCGCACGTCGGGGTCGCGCGCGGTTGGAGACGAGAGGGACACGACTGCACTCCCGCTGGCAGTCGGTCCCTCGCAGCGTGGGGCAGACGGCCGGGCAGAGACGGGTGGCCGGCTGGTGTATCGTTTGGCCGTCGATTAACAGAGACACTCGTGGCGCACTTGGCTCGCGTTGATCAAATCTTGATGAACATCGGTGGCAAGTTCGTGCATCGCCTTTGCTTGCGATTCAGTGGCAATTCCGAGCCGGTAGTAGGTTTTTGTTCGGTTCTGGTTCCATAGTTCAGCTAATCGTTCCCCAAACGCGTCATCATAGAGTCCGATCTCTGCACCTCGCTGGTACAGTCGCCGATGACTACTGATGACTTCAGAAGCGTCCATTGCGCCGTCGTGGATGAGTCGGAACTGGATCGTCCGCTCTATCGCAACGAACGACGACTCGATGACAACTGTGTAGTAGCCACCATCAAGCAGGCGGGACGCAGCCGCCAGAAGCCGACATGCTCGGCGAAGTTGGACCAATTCGGCTTCGCCGACATCGAGCCCGTCCTCAACATTCTGTGGTGTCTGCTCGAAACTACGCTCAGCGGCTGCCAGTGCGTTAAGCACTGATTCATTCTCCATTCGCGTACACCTCCGCCCGGATATTGGATAACTGATCTGTCCCGACTAATATCAGTCCCTCATCGAACTGCTGTTGGAGCCGGTCACCAATCCGTTTCGCGCTTTCGGTCGATTCGACCAACGTTTCGAAGGTGTAGCGGTTCCCCTCAAATTTCGTCTCTTGGAGAGTGCTTACGATTGACTGAACAGTTCGGCGAGCCTGTGTCCTATCGTCTTCGACGAAGACAAGAAGATCGATATCACTTGCGCGGTCGGCTGTCCCCCGTGCCACGCTACCGAAAAGCAGGACGCCGACGAGATGGTCAATCTCTTCCTGAACAGTATCGACGAAGGCCCGGACAGGCTTGTGAAATTCCGACTGAGGGATCGACAGGACTGGATCAGATTTTGTGAGTCGGTCACGATGGATACGCACGTATTGCTTCCGGCCTTCTTGACGGGTCTGAACTGTGCCGAGTTCTTTGAGCAGTTTGACTGCCTTTGAGACCGTTGCCTGATTCCCGTCAATCATTTCCGCGAGTTGGCCGATGGTGAACTCTTCATATGGCTCCTCAATCAAGCGAGCGAGCACATCCTGCATCGCCTGGTATCGAAAGACCCGGTCCTGAGGGAACGGATACTCCAGAGCAATTGTGGTCGTTCCTTTCGTAGTAGGCATACTATTCCTATTAGGAATGTATTGGTATAAAAGCCAGCTTCAGCCTGGGCAACCAATTTGGAAACTATCGATGCCCATGTCGGGGTTGAGCGATTGAAGGCGAGAGGGACATGACTGGCACTGACGCTGGCAGTCGGCCCCTCGCAGCGTGGGGCAGACGGCCGGGCGAAGCAGACGGATACCTGGTGGATAGCAGCGTGGGGCTGGCAGGCCGGTTGAGAGCGCGAGAGACGAGTGTGTGTCGGCGTGGGACTGACGGCCGGACAGATACAGATGGTTGGCTGGTGTGTCGTCTGACCGCCGGGCAGCCGCCGCTGGGCGGCACGCTCGCTCTTGCCGGAGCCGGTGCGTTGACCGATGGCCGGCGGAGAGGGTACGAGTGGCGTGTGTCTCGTGTGTAGCGAGCAGGGGATTTTGGTATTGCTGGCCCTGGAGTCGAGTCGTGTGGCACTCGTGACGGTGTCGGGGGAGGCGGCCCTGCTGATGGCGGGACTCATGGGACTGCTGGCGGGACTCGTGGCACTGACGTCGGCGACACGACTGACTGCGGGAGGACTGCTGGCTTCGACGGCACTACTCCGAGCGACATCGCGACGGCGGACTCCGTGTCGGACCAGCACATCTTGAAAGCCCCACGCCGCTGGCGGTCGCTCAGCGACATATCCTCACTCCGTTCGGATAGGGGCCGCTGACGCGACCATGGCAAGCGCCAGCGGCGTGCCCCTTTCAGTCCCACCCGACTGCTACGGCACAGCACAGCAGAATCGAACGGACGCGTCGGAGTCGCGCGCGATCCGGCTGAGGAACCCTCGCGGCCGGCGCTCCCTCGCCGGAACGAGGACGCTCCTTGCAGTCGCTGTGTTCCGGGCTGCTCACTTCGTTGCGCTGCCGGGCTTTCACCCATCCGGCACTCGCTTGGCCGCGCGGGATGCTGGCTCACCGCAACCGCACACGATGGGGCCGCCTGCCGGGGTGTCAATCACCTACGGTCTTTATATACTATTCTCCCTCGAAACACGAAATACAAGCCGCCGCTTAGAACCCACTCAGACACCCAAATATTGCACTTGAAACAATCCAAATGGTCCGTTACCTTTAAGTAGCCGGCACCCATGCCTTTACGTACGGAAAGACACGACGCACGCGGCGCTGGCAGGGCAGTTTCACGCCGCAGAAATCGGGTGCGGGAACACCCGACAAGTGTCTTTCCGTATCCCTCAGAAAGACAATGTACGCTAGCAATTCCAGCGGTAAGAAAGCATCGGCAAGCAATCAGACGGTTTCCCTTTCGGCCCACGTCGAGGGTGGCCCCGAACAGCTTCTAGAGGCGGTCGCAGAGACCGAAAACGGCGACGAACTCGATTTCAGGATGAATCGGGGGAGCGATAGCCGTGGCAACTTCTACGCCCGACAGGAGGAGGCATACGACTGGACGCGCTCGACCGAGGTTGGTCCGGACCGGCGCTTTGGCGAAACGCTGGAACAGCAGGAAGAACGTCACGGACGCGAAGCCGAGCAAGCCCGACACTCCGAGGTCGCACGCGCCCACGTCGACGGTGCCGACCGCGAAGCCTCGGCTCGCCAGCTCACCGACGCGGAAACCGAACGCGCTGACGGGTTCCGCTCACCGGCTGACCCCCGGCAGTGGATGGACCGCGACACGCTGGCGCGAGTCAACCAGCAGGCCGCGACGCTGGCAGACAAAACCAGTCTGTCACGAGCGGCAGCAGGCCGCCGACTCGCGGCCCTTGTGTCCGGGCAGATGGGCGACTGTAACAGCCTGTATGAGGCTTCCTTTACCGTGTTCAGGGACGCCCGTGACGAACTGCAAGTCCCCACGCCTATCGACGAGGTGAGTCCCTACGGATACGAGTGTACGGTCGAGGGCGAAGTAACGCACATCATTGAGGAGCCAGACGCACGGAACCAGTACCAAGTCCTCTATATCGAGGACGACGAGGGCACGAGCGCGAAGGTCACAGTCTGGGGCAAGTCCATGCACGGCGGCGAGATGGTGCGCACGCTCCGCGAGGGCGACCGGGTGCGAATCTCCGGGGGCAAGCCTGACGACTACAACGGTATCAAGACGGTGGCGGTCACGAGCGACACGCTCATGTGTGTCATCGAGCGCGGCGACGGTCCCGCGCCCACTGGACACGGGGGCGGTTCGTTCGGTTCGTCCGGTGATAGTCGAACGGCGGCGTCATGGGAGGCCGAGTCAGACACCCATCAGTGGGCCAATGAGCGGGACACTGACCACGCGGTCGCCGTGACGCTCGGGAAGGCCCGCTGTCCCGAGTCCGGGTGTTCGGACCTGTTCGACACTGAGCATGGGGCCGCCACTCATCGCGGTATCGTCCACTCCGCAGACTGACGCCCGATAGCGAGGGGCGTCCCCACTGAGCGGGGGCTTCCTCCGGCGGTGCGACGGTGCTCGCGCACGCGGCCTCGCCGCCGCCTCCGGCACAGCGGGCGGCGGCGAGACAACCGCGCGCACGGACTGGCACGCCACCGCACCAGCGCGTCAACGTGGGTCAGTCTGGTGGCGGCTGTAAGGGAGCCGATGTTCTGGTGTGTGCGTGGACGTGGGCCAGCCGGCCCGGGAGAAACCGGGCTGGGTGGTTGGTGGGTCGCGACAGCGCGCGACGCCACCGACAGACTCGCGATGATAGAATTTTGAGTACGATTTCAAACAGCCGATATATCTATTTATTCTGCCAAGGAGACAACGCACTTTACCTCATCGGAATTTTGATAACTGGGTACAAAAGCCCACGCAGATTCCTTACCCCTCGATTGGATAGTATTCGTCGTCGTTGACGGCGCCGGGAATGAGTTCGTCGTCGACGGTGATCGCCATGCCCTCCCGGCGAGCCAGTGCGAGCATCGCCGTCGCGTCGAGGGCGACAGCCTTCTGGACGGCGTCGGCGTCCCGGGCGCTGGCTACGTGGTCGCGGTGGAACTCGAGGAGTCCCTGAATGCCGGCCTCAACATCGGAGACATCGCCGGCGTCGAGACCTCTGAGGACCCGGGCATAGGGCAGATACCGCGCGATAGCCCAGGGCTTGTCGCGCTCTTCCACTGCGTCTTCGAGCGCCGTTAAGTGTTGCTCGACCATCTCGTTTTCAAGTAGATGGCTGCTCAGTGCGCGGGCGAGGTCGATGCGGTGAGTGCGGTCACGGTTTTCTAATTCGTCGACGAACGACTCGGTTGAGTTGGTGAGCACAGTCCTTGCTGGGGTCGTCGTATCATCCCGACCGAGTATCGCACAGTAGAGCGCGTCGATGTAGTCACTCCACGGCCCCATACCGGCTGATTGACGTGGGTCTTTCTGATAACTCGAATCCCATCTACTGTTGGCAATTATGACCCACTCTTCGGCAAGCGCCTGAAACCACGCTTTTGCTTCCGCCACATCGCCGAGAGATAACAGCCCGACAGCCACATCTTGTGCCCGGTTTGGGCGACCCAAGACAGCCTCCTTGATACTCTCTTTCCCGTCGAGCAGTTGCCCGCGTTCGATATGCACGTGGTTTTGAAGTTCAGTCATTGTTATTTGAGCGTTATATGTCAGTAAACACATCACCGATTTTTATGACTTCCACCCTGTCGAGGGTAGGTTCTCTATCTGCACTCTGTCGGAGGCCACTAGATGCTAATTCACCGGTCTGTTCTCCATCTTGGTACGCGAACAGTTCCTTTTTGATGTTCTCAATGTTGACCCGATCCACGACAATCACATCTCCGCGTTGATTGATGTCGATTGCATCGGGACCATCATCATCAGCCAAACGACGGATAAACGCTCTCTGTTCGTCGGTATCCGCATTTTCAGCTAACTCTTGGAGTCTCTCCCGAATCCACTGATCACTCATCTGCCGTTCACCGTTACTGAGCGTATCGCCTAACACGCCCGAGTTCGTCACACGACCGTTGGAGTTCTTGACTTTCGTCTCGATGACGACGAGGTTGCCGTCGTTGTCGATCGCGAAGCCGTCGAATCCCTGATTCCCAGCGTCGAGGTCGTACGGGATGTCGTCTTCTGGGATGTAGCCCCGTTCGAGCGAGCCGGAGTCGCCGTCGAACTCGAAGCCACCGCGGCCATACTTGTTCTTCGCCAGTTCCGGTTGCAGCACCTCCTCGCCGAGCTGTCCGCGGATATTCGCAGGGTCACCGTTGTCAGCTTCGTCGAGGTGTTTGATTGCATCCGTGCCGTACTCCTCGTAGAGGTCTCCCTCGTTTTTCTCCCGGAAGATCGCTTCGACCGTGTCAGCGTTTCGGTCGAGGCGATTGCGGACGTAGGTATCGCCGTCCCGGATGAACCGGCCGTTGACGTCGATGTCGCCGCCGTCCTGTCCGGTGACGACACCACGGACGTTCGTTCCGCTCCCAGTGCGGTCGACACCATCGACGCGTTCGAACCCGCTGTAGGTCTGGACCTCTTCGGCGATGGTGTTCTTGTCGCCAGTTCGGAGATCGATGTCACCGCGGGCGTAGCCCGCCCTCAGTCTATCTCTGACGTCTGCATCGAGGTCGTCGGTCTGGTCGACGAACTCACGGACGGCATCGCGACCATCTGAATCGAGGTCCGCGTACCGCGGTGCAAAGCTGGCACGCGTCTGCGGATCCACGTCGAGGTCAGTGTAGCCATCGAGCGTCGCGTCGTCCATCCGCTGAATCGCGTCCCGGGAGTCGGCGTCGGCCCGCGCGAGCACGTCGCCGAGGTTCGCCTGCTGGCTCTCGGGCAGCGCGTCCACGTCGGCGTCGATGTTGCGCTGTATCCGCCAGAGTCGCACGGCCTGGCCGGCGGTGTCGGCCTGGCTGACGACGGCCTCGGTGGCATCGTCGCTAGCCAGCAGAATACGCGCGGTGACGCGGGCTTTTGCGGCGTCGCTGGCACCTTGGATTCGCGAGAGCGCGCGCAGGGCACGGGTGTCGGCGAGTTGCTGGGTGATGTCGCTGGCCGTGTCGGTCTGCTTGTAACAGTCTTTGACGCCATTCCAACTCCTGCACTGCTGTAATCGCTCGAAGTATCGAAAAAACTCCAACGAGACTCCGCTGAACCGAACCCGGTGCCTGGCTCAGTTCAGTTCGTACCGCTCACGGGCCGCCTCGATATCCTCGCGGAGGCCCTGATAGTCGTAAGAATCCGCAATCAGCTCCGGATTTACGTCCTCGACGAATTCGAGGAAGTTTCCAGCGGCTTCGACAACGGCCTGGACCAGTTCTTCATTCCCAACGACGGCTGCTGGTTCGTAGGGTTCCGGCTCGCCACCGGTTTCAGCTGCGTCTTTGCGGTAACAGAACCAGACCTGGATTCTCTCGTCTCCCAGCGGCACCAATACGACGTACATCGGTCCGTTAGCGGTCGAAAAGACGGTTCGCTCACCATCCGCGCACTCCTCGAGTCCCTGCAACAGCCCCGTGAAGAAGCTGGTCAGGTACTCTTTCATGCCGTCACCAGAGCCACCAGTCAGGTATGTCTCACCGCATTTGATCGCATCAATCCAGCCGAGCGGATCGGTTGGGCCGTCACGAATCTTCTCCCGCAGCTCCTCGTCGTAGCGGATGTCTATATCCATTGTGTGTCGAAGCGTTATCATCGGGTGTTGTCAAGCCAGTCGTTCTGATCTCGGATCCAGACTCGCACATCAGGTCCTTCCTCAGGGAAGGCACCGATTATTCGTCCATTGGAGGTGACTCGGACCGTCATGTCACTCACCCCGGTCGTCTCGGAATCTGGCGAATACCGGTATTCGGCGACGGTCCACCGTGAACCCTGCTGTGGAGGTTCAGGAACTCAACTCGATATTGTATCCGTGGTCGAGCGCAAACTCGCACATCGTAATATGCCTTGCGAGGGTCGCTTCCCAGTTCCCTTCTGGTTCAGCTTCGGTCAATCGGTGGATGGCATCTTCGAATGCCCTCTTCAGCTCTCTGATACCATCCTCGTCGAGAACCGTGCGTTGGAAGTCACCATTCTCTAATTGGAAGATTTCATCGAACCGCTCCCGTCCCATTCCACGTATTGGGGCACTCATAACCGTTTCATAAATAACTGGAGCGTCCCCATTTCGGAGCTTTTCAATTGCGCGTTTGTATTCGACTAATTCATCGAACGACCTATCCTCATCCAAGTGCTTGTTCTGTGCTTCAGCCAATCGTTGGCCGTACTCTTTGACAAGCTCTTCAGTTGCATCTTCCTCCGGAAAGAGAAGTTTAAGCGCTTTACCCATTAGAGGCCCTCCGACTGAATCGTATCACTGAGTGCTTTGAGCTCATCCTGACTGAATTCTACATAGTAGTCGTAGTTGGATTGTGGCGTGTCAATCTCGTTAGCATCTTTCGGGCCGATTGTGATCATCGTATCGGTGTCCTTAGTCACTGAACTGAAGTCGGCTTTTTCATCAAGTCGGAAACTAGTTCCAGAACCGACACCTCTGTCTTGGATCTTGTCGATAGTAATTTCCATCTGTTCCTTTGCGTCTACTGCCTTCTCAGGATTTTTCTTGACTTCGATGATATGGCTCACCTCTCCGTTGTTAGTGGTTAAGCCATCGACTTCTCCGATTTGATTGCCAGTCGAGTCACTTATTTCAACGCTTGTTGTGTCGATGTTCCTCGGTGGATCGACCGACTCCTGTCCCTCAAATTTAGGCCGAATTATCTTCTCTTGAGCGAACAGCTCTGTCAGTTCACCAGGATCATCAGCAGTCTTGTCGAGACGCCTGTAGGTTCCGAGACCGTCCGCGTGGCGCTTGAGATCGATGCCCTGATCTACAAGCTCGGAGAGTCTCGCTCCATCGACGTGTTCTGCAAGATAGATGCCGTCCTCTCCGGATTCCTCAATGGCACGGGCCAGTTCGTCCTTCGCCCTCTGTGTGTCCAGTTGTTCGTACGTCTCGGAGATTCGCTTGACTCGACGATTGATTTCGACATCCGAGAGATCACTCGACTTGCGAACGATTACTGTCCGAGTCAAGTCCTCAATTTTTCTTCCACCGTCTGGTGTAGCAGTGCGGCGTACCGAGAGGAAATCGGTAAGCGTCTCTTGATCCAGCGCGTTAACGACTTCCACTCCATCGTCGCCGGTTCGTGTGAGTAATTTCCCCAGCCGCGCCTGCTTCGCCTCGGACAATGCATCCACGTCAGCGTCCATCCCGCGCTGCAACCGCCACAGCTTGACCACCCCACCAGCCGTGTCGGCCTGGCTGAGCACGGCCTCGCTGGCGTCGTCGGAGGCCAGCAGGATCCGGGCGGTGAGATATACCTCCGACGTGCTCTACATATCGTCGAGTAAGAACCAGTCACGCTCTCTCAGAGCAGTTGATCTCTGAGATACCGGTCAATGTTCTTTCCGTCGAGGTCGTTGAGTGTTCCGACGACAGTCTGCAGTTCGGCTGGCGAAACGCCCTCTTGTTCGGTGAGCCGGCCGAGAGTCCGGAGTAACTCGAACTTGCTTAGGTCGGTATCGAGGGCCATCACTGCTGTCACCACGTTCTCGTCGTCGGGCTCATCCAGTCGGACAAACGACTCTGGAATCAGCTCGTCGAGCAGCGCGCTCACCATCACATCGTCCGGGTCGGCTTCAGCAGGCACGTCGGCCAGCATCGCTTTGACGAATGCCACGTCGTCACCGGGATCTTCGTTGACTACGTTTCGCACGAAGGTATCATCTTCGACTCGACGGAGATGGCGATTCTTGTCGACGTAAACCCGGACGAGTTGGATGTCCTCGTTCGGGAAGGATTGCGAGATTTCGTCGCGTGGTACACAGACATCTGTGCCGTACGCTCCGGCGTCCAGTGTCGCGAACGGGTCGCTAAAGCCGCGTCGCGTTTCCTCGGTTTCCGGTGGTTCGGTGAACGATGCCGATTCGATAAACGCCGCCTCGGTCGGGGGGTGCCAGCCACCGTCGGCCCAGGGTTCTCGGGCCTCAACGACGACGGTTTTGCCGTCGGCCAATGTCGCCGTGTACCACGGGTCGGTGTCGTAGAGCGCACCGATACCGCCGGCATCTTCGAGGACTGCGGGAGAGTAGACTGCCATCCGTGGGAGTTCCTGTATCGCGTCAGCGATCGGGCGGTCCTCTGGCACAGCAACACGCCCCATCGGGTTGAACAGCGGCGCGTAGTCGACATCGAGCGCCACAGCGAGCCGACAGAGCAGTTCGAACATCGTGTCCATCCGTGCCTGATACTTGCCGTCGCTGTCACGGCGGGACGGGTAGATTTTCTGTCCACAGCCCACGCTGAGGACAGGTTCGCTCGGCGGCCGCTCGGCATCGAGGTTGAAGCCGAGGTTCACCCCCCAGGTCCCGAATTGGGCCGGTATCTTGTCGTAGCTGGCCTCACCGACCGCTGATTCGTGCTCGCTATCGAGGTCCAACTCGAACCCAGCGTCCCTGCATACGTCGAACGCTCTCTCGACGACGTCTTCCCCGCCGTCTCCAACGTAGAGCGCCATGACTGCTGACCCTTCTGGCATGTTACTGGCCTAGCTCTTCGTAGGTGGTCACTTTAATCGTCACGTCCGAGTCAATTCCGTTAGCATCTAACGTGCTTCGAACGTTGCCTGGAACGTCTTCTAGCCGTCCCGAATACTGGTCCCTGAATTCGGAGGTCGTCACGACGACGATTTCGTCCTCACCTGAACCAGCCTGGGCGGTCAGTTTTTCTTCGAGGTCAGAGATTTCGTTTTCCGCCGTAAAGTCGTTGTACCGGTCCCCATCCAGGTTCTTGGATTCGATTGCCGGTGAATCGAGCCGCTCGCCGTCGACGGTCCACTCTCCATCGACCTTCACGTCAATCTCTGAGCTCTGCTTGGTGAGGCTGTCTGGGACCTCGGTTTCGGGGATGTCCTGCTGAAGCGTCACGTCGCTCGCATCGACGCGGTCGCCGTCGACCACCGTGTCGGCGATATCTGCCTCGCCGGCGATCTGTCTGTATCCCGTACTCGTTCCAGACACGTCTCGCATGGTCCTGGCGACACCGTTGGCTCCGTTTTCGTCGAGCGAATTGAGCTGCGACTGGACGCTCCCGGACCCATCTCTTCCGGGCCCAACAGTTACGTCGTCGGCCTCGTCGTACGCTTTAAGCAGGTCCTGTGCCTCCGAATCGCTCAATCCGTCGGACCGCTGCGTGTAGCTGTATACCGAGCGGACCGTACTCTGGCACGGGCTGTTACAGACATCGTCGGACAGCAGGTCGACGCTGTCGTAGCCGGCACGTTCCAGTGCGGTGTCGGCGAACCGCTGCTGGTCGGCGTCAAGCTCGTTGTATCGACTGACTGCAGTCGAGAGTTCGTTTCCGTCGGCTTCACCGCGGTCGTAAGCCTGTACGAACCGCCGCTGTGAGACCGGATTGTCGATATCCAATAAGGCGTCTGCAGCGTCGCTATCGACATCCGCCAGCGCGTCGTAGGTCTCTCGACCGGCGTCACCGTTCCGGAGCAGGTACTGACCCAGATCGGCCTGTCTGGCCTCCGGCAGCGCGTCGACGTCGGCGTCGATGTTGCGCTGTATCCGCCACAGCCGGACGGCCTGCCCGGCCGTGTCGGCCTGGCTGATGACCGCCTCGGTGGCGTCGTCTGAGGCCAGCAGGATGCGGGCGGTGACGCGGGCTTTTGCGGCGTCGCTGGCACCTTGGATTCGCGAGAGGGCGCGCAGGGCGCGGGTGTCGGCGAGTTGCTTGGCAATGTCACCGGCAGTGTCGGTCTGTTTGATTGCGGTCTTGCCGGCCTTCCCGACACCGGCACTGACGACCAGTTTCGTGAGGAATCCGGCAGCGTAGCCTTTGTACCAGTTGCGCTCGAAGGTGCTGTACAGCGCCGGGTTCTCCTTTTCCTCCAGTGACCCATAGGGGTTGTTTTGGGCCTGTTTCCGCTGGAACTGCTGGATGTAGCCGTCGATAAGCGGCTGGATGATGTCGACGCCCTCCGCAGCGATGACGTCATAGAGTGCCTGAATGCCGTCGATGAACGCCGCTGGATCGTCGATGAACGTCGCCACATCGTTGAACACGACGCCAAGACTGGCAGAGAGGCCCGATACCTGCCCGAACGTACGGGCCACTTCCTGGTCGACGATCGTGCCCGTGTACAGTTCGCCGGCAACAGCGCCGTAGAAGTTCGCACGCTGGACGCCAACCACCTGTCGACTGTTTCGGTTATTGTCAGTGCTACGGAGATAGACAGTCGTTCCGACTGTAACATCGCCAACGGTATCGGCCGTGTCACCGACCGCATCGACGGCGGCAGAGCCGAACGAGACGAACGTCGACTCGACACTACTGGTGTCGACTTCCTCGGTCGTAACGGCCTCATCAGTCCATTCAAGCGTGCCGATCGCACGGGTCCCACCGTCAGTTAGATACGGGTCGTCGTCGTCGAACGTGCGGGTCTTCTCTACATTCCCGTCTTTGACAAAGGATGCACTCTGTACGCCGGCCGCATCGCGGATGTCGACCTGCACCCAGTACGTGGTGTCCAGACTCCCCTGAGGAATACGATAGCCAGAGTTATCGATAGCGATCTCGGGTGCGCGTACATCATACAGTGTAGGGTCACCGCGGCTAGTGGTCTCTCTCTCGTCGTCGATACCGTCGCCGTCAGTGTCAGCGCTGCGCGGATTCGTCGCTAGTTCCCGTTCGCGGCCATCGTCAAGGCCGTCACTGTCCGTGTCGCTGTCCCATGGGTCGGAGTACACCTCGTTGCGCTCATAGGCGTTCTGGATGACCGTAGCGTCGGGCTCCCCTGTTTCGATGACGCTCTTTGTAGCGTTTTTCGAGGCCGTGTACAGCACCGACGCTGTCTCAGTCGTCTCAACGTCGTCAGCGACGCCGTCACCGTCGGTGTCGACCTTCGTG
This sequence comes from Haloarcula sp. R1-2, assembly GCF_011627385.1. NCBI lineage: Archaea > Methanobacteriati > Methanobacteriota > Halobacteria > Halobacteriales > Haloarculaceae > Haloarcula > Haloarcula sp. R1-2. The sequence continues at coordinate 34,575 of NZ_JAANTG010000005.1, read as the reverse complement.
GGATCGCTATCGGGTTCGAGATAGATTCTTGCGGAGACATTGCTGAGGTTGTACCCGGCCGCATCCATCGTCGAGATGATTGTCTGTGCCTGTGCCTGCTCAATGGCCGTTGCATTGGACTCTCCATTCCGAATCGCCCGGAGGTCCTCGAAGCTCGTCGAGCGTCCTAGTTCGACCTGGTCGGAGATACCATCACCGTCGGTATCATTGTTATAGGGGTCGGTCTGAATCAGCCCTTGTCCTGTCGGGACACCGCGGCGTTCGGCGACGTCGGGGATAGTGTCGCCGTCGGTGTCTTGAGCACCGATGTCATCGGCAACTCGCGAGAATACCTGCGGCAGGTCACTTGCGCTATCAACATACGTGTAGTTCCCGCCTGTTGTCTGTGCAATGTCTTGGAGCTTGTCACCGTTCGCACCGCCGAAACCAATGGTGTAGATGGTCGTCCCGCGGTCAGCGGCTGTCTGTGCTTCCGCTCTGCCTCCGTTGCCCTGGCCGTCCGTTAGAAGGATGGCGAACTGCCCACGAGAGCTGTTACTCTGTGCAGCGAAGTGCTGGTTGGCCTGCTGAACTCCATCACCAATATCGGTCCCGCCGGAAGCGTCGAGCCGCTGGATGGAGGCATTAACGCGACCGAAATCGGTTGTCAGTTCCTGGCTGACGAAGGCGTTACTGTCGAAGTCGACGACACCCGCGCGGTCGCCATCGACCAGTGCACCGACGAACTCCTTCGAAGCACGCTTGCGGAACTCCTGTGGGTCGTTGCTCTGCATTGACCCGGAGGAGTCGATGATGAATACGACGTCGAGTGGCTGTATCTCATCTCTGTCGGTTCCATTGGCCGGCCGTTCGGACTCGTAGTTGGTGGCCCAGTTGCGCACGTCAAAGACGACAAATTTGGAGAAGTGCGCTGTCTCGCCGGTGACGGTGTTGTTCGCCGAGTCAACGGACGTCTCCAGCGGCTCGAACATATTCAACGTCTCGTTGTACCGGAAGACGACGAGGTCGGACTCGTTTGTCGAGTCGAGCTGTGAGTCGTTGTACGAGAAGGTGACGTTGGCACTCTCGAACTCGCGTTTGGACTCCAAGTCGACGAAAGAACTCACCTGCGCGTCCGTGACCTGATCGCGGTCAAAGGCCGGATCCGAACCGTTCTTGACCGTGACACCGCTGGCCACGTCGCCGTCGCCAGACAGCGAAACGCTGACGCCCAGCGATTCATTGCTGGTAGCCGTTGTGTAGTTGGCCTTGCCGTCGACAACGCCATCGCCGTCAGAGTCAGCGACTAGCGGGTCCGTGCCGAGACGGACTTCCTCGCCGTCGGAAAGACCATCGCCGTCTGTGTCTGGGATGCTCGCGTTCGTTCCCGTAGCGAGTTCTTCGGAGTCGTTGAGCCGGTCCCGGTCGCCATCCGCGGTGAGCGGGTTGGTCCCAGCTTCGTACTCCTCAATGTTGGTGAGCGTATCGCCGTCGATGTCCCATTCGTCGTCGGTGACGCCGTCTCCGTCTGTGTCGTTATTTTGTGGATCTAGCTTACCGTTCTCGATCTCAAAGAGATCCGGCAGCCCGTCACCGTCCGTGTCGGTCGCAAATGGGTCGGTGGCGAACCGGCCCTCGTAGTAGTTGGTGACGTTATCTCCATCGAAGTCCTCTAATCCATCGGTGACACCGTTGTCACCGACATCGGCCGTAACGAGATTGCTATCACTATCAGGGTTTTGTGGATCTGTCCCAACAATCTCGGTCTCATAGCGGTCTGGTAGACCATCACCATCGAACAGGACTGTGTCTGAGCCGACACTACTGGCGAATGGCCCCCCGCCATCGGCAGGACCGCGTTCTGATTGGTCGTCCGGTGGGCCGCCTCGTTTATCGCCCTTATTTTTGTTATCTTCTTTCCCGTTCTTTCCTTTTGCCTTACCGGGGTTCTCCTTCTGTTTTCCTTTTGCTTTGCCGGGGTTATCCCTTGCATTTCCGCGACTGGAGGACTTCGTCGTGGTCGGCTTCGTTTCGCTGGCAGCCGTTTCGTCAATGTCATCCAGTCCGGGCCCGGTCGCATTCGGTTCCGAGACTACGGCAGTCACCGATGTAACGCGGTCCTCCAACGTGAGATTCGCGGCGAATGTCCCGTTTCCACGACGGTCCTTGACGGTGACTGGTACCGTGACTGTTTGGCCGCTATCAACGGTTAGTGTCGCGTTCGAGAGTTTGCGTGGTTGTACATCGAACACCTCACCGCGAACCTGTCCAGTGAGGTTCTGCGTCCCGTTACGTAGAGGGTCCCCCCGTGTGGTAATAGATACATGCGGGGAGGTTTCAGCATCCATACGCTCCAGTGCGAGTGTCGCCTGCACCCAAGCCACACGGAACTGTTCAATGGCGGCGACCCGCGAATGCAGGTCTGCACCATTGCCACTTTCCAGTCGGTTGCGGCCCCGTTTGAGGGCTCGCTCAGCGTTCTCGATGTGCGCCTGTGTACTCCGTTTCCCTCCAGTAGAGAGACGATTTTCGGTACGGTTCAGTGCCCATTTTGCATAGGCGACCTGTGCCGTCGCAGTCTCGTTGTCAGCAGAAGCAAGGATATGGGCTGTGAGTACTGCCTGTTTGTCCTCCTGTGCTGTGCCCGACAGCGAAAGCGACTCAACGGCTTCGGCGTCGGCCTCAAACGCTTCCTTACTTGAGACCTCAGAGGGTCCAACCGACATCTCTATCGACTGGTTAACGCTGTCGAGTGCTGGCTCGTAGTCAGCGGTCGTTTCCTTGTTTCGAAGGTTGAGGAGGAGCGACCGCGCCCAAGTCTTCTGGAGCGTCGCACTCCCGTTTGTCAACTGGTCGGCGTTCTCGCTGTCGACGACACTACCGGGTATCGGCTGGTTTCCGGCTGCCTTCTCATTACCGGCTGCGCCCAGATGGTCGTCCCCTACGAATGCTAATCCCGCCACCGGCGATACCGTTCCGGTGACGATCAGTACTGCAAGAAACACCGCAGTTAATCCACGCGACGCTATTCGAATTGTTTGGTTATCTCTAGTCTTACCTCTCATAAGACGTATCCCATCTGAAATAAAAATAAGTCTTTCTATAAGAAACAGAGGTTAGAAATAATCTCCTCAGACAGACTTTGGCAGCAGAGTAGACGCTGATACAAATCACACACCCAGGTGTGTGTCTTTCAGGGCAACAGACTTGCCCACGGTCACGTCTATGAATTTATATTACAAATTCCCTAATGTAATTAAGCACTCCAGTTTACAAGAAGATATAGAGTAACTTCAAGCAAAGGACGAAACTAATTCGTCACTGCAAGAAAACTCGGTTATGGTGACATACTTCCGACTTTGTAGACAATCAGCAATATAGACGCTCCACTCTTTCGTTATTTTACCTACACAGCCTCGCCACCGCCTCCGGCGAGCCGGGCGGCGGCGAGACAACCGCGCGCACGGACTGGAGCGCCGACCGCGACGGCGCGTCGACGTGGGTCAGTCTGGTGGGGGCTGTGAGAGTGCTGGTGTCCTGGTGTGTGCGTGGACGTGGGCCAGCCGGCCCGGGAGGGACTGAGGCAGGGTGGTTGGTGGGTCGCGACAGCGCGCGACAGCGCGCGACGCCACCGACAGACTCGCGACGCTCGTCTGTCGAGCCCTCGTTCGCTGGCACTCACTCGGACGACGGGACGCTGCGCTCGGCGCTATCGCGCGCCTCGCAGCGGTCCATCGTGCCTGCAGTGGCGGGCGCGATCCCGCCCTGCCGCCGGGAAGTGGACGGGAACCGCATTCGTGGCTGGTCTGTCGAGATCCGGCGTCGGCGAGAGTGGCGCAGCGGTGTTAACCAACATTGGGCGGGTGAGATCGCGGGTATGTTGGTTAAGCGTCGGGGGAGCGCTTGGATACCGCTGCTCGCCGGCGTGGATTTTGTGCGGCCGCAGGCAGGTGGCGGCCCGAGAAGGGCCCCAGGAGGTGAGAAATGTGGGAAATATCCAATGTCCGCGGTGCGAGAAGGTGTTCAATACCTTCCTCGATGACGAGCGAATGCGCTTGGGGTCGTTCTATGATAGCGAGCGTGAGGAATCGTTCGACCGGCTGTGTGAGAAGTGCTACCGGTTCGTAATGGACAAATAGGGTTAGTCGCCCTTCTCATTTTTTCGTGGGACTGGATCACTGATTTCGTCGAGTTTCATTTCCAGGAGGAGTGATTCTTCATCTGTTTCTGTGTCTTTTTCCAGCAGGTATCCTTTGACAACCTCACGGTCGCTGTGGTACTGGATTACCGACCGGTGGCCGTACCGGGTCGTGGTCCCAGCTGGATACCAGTGCTTGGCACGAACTTTGAATGTCCCGTCTTCCCAAGTCCAGATCTTGACCGAGATCGGACGCTTGAGGTTGTGCTGTGCGATTTCGACGACTTCGTCGATGACCGGGCCGATAGTCGTCATTGACGGGACGATTCGCTCGTTAGGTAGCCGCCGCTCTGGAGATGGATGTGTCTTTGACATGAGAACGCTGCGATTCAGACTTGGCCGTCATCGCTCAAAAAGCTCCGGGTCGGGGTGGTTCCAGCTGGCACACGTCGAGGTACTGGTCCCACAGAGTGCCAGGTGTATCGCAAGCGTGGGTCTGCCGGCCCGGGCAGGAACGGGTGCGGGGGCAGGGTGTCGTGACAGCGCGCGACGCCACTGACAGACTCGCGATGCTCGTCTGTCGTGTCCTCGTTCACTCTCGCTCACTCGGACGACGGGGCGCTGCGCTCGGCGCGGTCGCGCGCCTCACGCCGGTCCACTCGTGCCTGCAGTAGCGGGCGCGATCCCCGCCGGGAATCGGACAGTTCCCAGCTGAGTGGCACACTAATTTGCGACTACACTATGATGCGAAAACAAGGCACATTGTACCTGTTGGGTTTCAGATACAAACCTCCGGACATGATGGTGTGGTCGCCGACCGGTGAGCGACAAGGTGTGCGCCACGAGGGGCCGAAGCGAGCGAGGGTCGAGCGTGGGTCTGCCAGCACTGGCTCAGTTCAAGTGTGGTCGTGATCGGCGTGGCCTTGGACGGCGGTGGCCGCCGACGTGCTTGGGCAGTGGACTCACATGATGTTCGGTGAGGCTGGTTCGTCGTGTGCAGTCCTGATCGGACTCCAAGAGATGAGACAATACCTATCTGTTCTCCAATAGGTGTGAGTGCAGGTGGCCTGAACGGATTCGCACCCCTGTTTGTGTCGGGCCTATCGACCCACGCACCCACTGTTAGATTGCCTATGCATTTCTCGCGCAAATCGCTCTCAGAACGCCCCACAAAGCACGGCAAGTTAAATGACCAATTATTCTGTGAATCACACCCCCCACGTATTGCGATTTTGTACGAATCAGTCACTTGGCTAATAGATTCAGATAGGAGCAAAACCGATTCCGTCTGGCGATTTCACCCAGAATCAATTAGCTGGGGAGACTTTACTCGATATCTGACAATAGCTCTATTGAGGGGCTACAGCCAAAGGACTCTATCAGTCAACAACCAAAGGGAGATCAAGAGATTATCTGCAAAAGTATAGATTTTCTTAGATGCTATCGTTACTCTGTAGAGAGGCAGTCACATGAACCCAGCCGGGTCGTGCCCCTTCTCTTCTGACTCTGTTTTGTCTTGCTCATCAGTCTCAGTAGCGTCTGATTCTGAGGCCGATTCAGCATCTCCTTTCTCAGCGGCTTCCGTCTCATCAGTGGTGGGGTTCGGTGACTCGTCAGAGGAGAAGTCACCGCTGTTGTCGTCGGACTGCTGGTCGTGATCGCCACCGACGCACTCACATTCTTCATCTGATAGGTTCGGATGGTCTGTGTCCGGTGACGTGACGGCAGTGTTTGCTGTAGTCTGGTCGAGTGGGTCGCCCGACTCGTCGTCGCCCAACCCGTCTGTCGCGTCGACGGTCGGCTCGACTTCGGCGTCACGATCCGGGTCACTGTCTCCGGGCTCATCGTCGTCGTCCTCACCAAGTGACCCATAGAGCACATCATCAAGTCGGGCCCGAGTGAACGAGAACCAGCTGTCACTCTCGATGTCGGTATCATCCTCGGTGGGTTCCGGTTCCGAACTGCCCGGCGACTCCGCACCCTGTGCCGGGAGGCTATCGCGAACATCAGCCAGTTCGTAGGACTGTCCATGAACCCACGTCGTCCGAGAGACGGCAACGCACTCACCGGGCTGGAAGTCACGGAGCAGACCAGAGGTGACCGGCGTTTTGTCCTTCTCTTTGTACGTGTCCCGAGCCTGCGTCCGGGGGTTCTCGCCGCGTCCCTGGTGACTCATCGATACCATCTCGGACCGGTCATACTGCCGGCTCTCGCCGAGTTCGTCGAGGATGAAGTCCGTCGACTCAGTGTCACCCGGCCCGAAGTAAACTCCCTGTGGACAGTTGCCGACAATCCCAGAGATTGTACTGTACGTGTCCTTGAGCTGGCCGATTGTCTGGACGCCGACTAGTGCCCGAGCCTTGTGTTTCCGGCCTCGGGCGGTAAGGTTCGTCACCTGAGTGAGCGCCGGCAGCGCGTCAATCTCGTCAAGGATATGGACCGTCGGGTTCGAGGCATTCATCGCGTAGCGGATCGACCAGTCCACGAGCAGTTGGTACATCGGCCCGAGCGTTTCCAGTTCCGTTGGGTTCGAGTCAATGATGAGGACCCGGCCTTCCGGGTTCTCGATGTACTCTTGCAGTGAGAACTCCCCGTAGTCACCGAAGTCGCCGGTGAAGACGGGATCAACGTTCTCCTTGATGGTCTGGTAGACGTTCTGTGCGCCTTTCCCCTTGTCAGGGTCGATATGACCCGAATCCAGCCGGTCGAACTCATCAAGGGCTTTCTTGAGCGCGATGTGGCCCTCGTTGAGGAGTGAGACGATATCGGCATGACAGAGCGCGTGACGGCGATTGTTCTTTTTCGCGCTGAGATGCAGGTACATCAGCATCTCTGCGAAAGTCTGTTTGGCGGGCCGATGGAATGGGTCGTGGCCGTCGGCTTCGCCGAAGATCGCGCCGGCGACCTCGCGGAAGTCCGACTCCGAGTCAGCATCCTTGAACAGATTCCAGACTACGTCGCTATCTTCGTGGCGGATGCGCTGAACCTCAAAGCCCAGCTCCTCGTAGAATGCTTGAAAGTCCTCGCCAGTATCGTGAGCAATGACCGCTGTGTCGCTGTAGTACGGGAACTGGTAGGCCAGTAGTTTCATCATCGACGTCTTGCCCGACCCAGTCTCGCCCACGACGGCTGTAGAGACATCTTGATCGAGCGTGAACGGCATTTCGGCCTCTTCATGTTCGTGAGAGACCTCTTCCAGCGGGACAACGGACTCTCCGTCGTCGTGGTCCCACTGGTTCATCGCGAGCATTTCCGGTGACGTTCGGCGGAGTAGTTCCCCGGAGAACACGACGCCGATTGAAACAGCATACAGGATCACCGTGGTCGAGTACGAGACCATCGGCAGTGACAGGCCGGGTACAGTGAAGTCAGCGAACAGTGTCCCCACTGAGATGGCAGCCAGAACGTGTGCGAACGGGAACAACAGCGCTGCGCTGGGTGTCTGGATAAGCACGTCGTAGAAGAACGCCGCGCTGATGAGTCCGAACCCGAAATAAATGTAGCGCCACGCCCAGAACCGCTTTGGGAGAACCTTGTCGCTGTCGACGATCATCGGCGGGAACAACAGCATGAATCCGGCCCAGACGAACCCGACGACGTTGTCGTACTTGAGGCTATTCGGCACCTCGCCAGAGCGTTGGCCTGGTGGTGCAGAGGAACTAGAACTCACTGCCACCACCCGACTTCGCGTTCGGGTTCCTGCTCGCGTTCAAGCGCAGCTTCGGGCTCGCTCTCAGTTGCCGCTTGTTCTTCGGCTCTCTCCGCAGCACGTTCTGAGAGTGGCTCAGTTTGCCGCTCATCGCGCGCCTTCTCAGCCGTGGGTTGTTCGACGTCTTTGTGCTGACTCTTCTCAGTCGCGCGCTTGAGGGCTTTTTCTGCTTCGGGGTTCAGCGATAGTTCTGCTTCGTGGTACTGCTCCCGTGCTTCTTGATCCACGACCCGACCGGGATTCTCCGGGGCATCGCGAGGGGCAGCCGTTGGGTCGCGTGTTCGAGCGGGTTCTGCAAATACGGTCGCTGCCTGTTCGCGCATCTGCCGGATATCTTCCCGATCCATCTCCAACTCTGCTGGTTCCCCAGTTGCCGCGACGTGTGCGTGTGGGAACTCCGTATTCTGGTGGACACCGTATACGTAGTCAGTTGTCGGCTGCCGGGCGAACTCGCGGTTCATAAGTTCCCGAGTGTTGGCATTCACCTCTTCTGGTGAGTATTCTCCAGTGGGGTCTGGCGAGACGATCAGATGCCGCTGAAATCCGAATTCTCGGCTCTTGTCGACGAACCGATTCACCTCTGGGTCGGACAGTTCTCGCCCGGCCGGATTCCGTAGGTCAACTGTCGCGCCGGCGTCCTGGTCCCGGTCGCGCCGGATGTAATCAACGAGATTCCCTGCTCCATTCCGCTGATAATCCGTTGGCAGTATCATGCACCGTCACCCCCAGCATTCGTCGCCACCGAGGACTCACGACCCTGCTCTCCTGAGTCGGTATCACTCCTGTTTGTTGCCTCTGTAGCTGGCTCCCGTCCAATGCGGTCGGTCGCAAACTTCATCGCTAATCTGAGGTGTGCATCATCGTGGTCCTCCTGCAGTAGTTTCCAGATAGCGATGGTGTATGCTGTCCGGACTTTCTGGACCGTCTTCAGTTCCTCCAGCGTCTCGGATTTGAACTCGTCCAGCTCAGCCGTGATATCACTCCGAATATTCTCCATGACGAGTTCGAGTTGCGTATCAGTCCCGTACCGCTCAAACTGGGTTTCACCAGTTTCGCGGTCGATATACTCTTCAACGAGACTGTGGCCGATATCCGAGATCGTCTTGCCTTCTATTTCAGCCCGCTCTTTGATCCATTCCTTGTTTTCACTGGTCGTGTATATCTGAAGAACTTCATCTCGCTCTGTCATCAGTCATCACCTCCGCCAACTTTCGCTACCTGCTCCTGCAGTTTCTCTGGCGCTTCCTCCATTGCGGCAGCTCGAGTATCAGCATCATACTTACTCGAAATCAACTCCCACAGTGCTACAGTATGGCACAGTTCTTGATCTGTGTCGATATCCGTTGCAGCGCTCACTTCGCCAGTGACGCTATCAGCAAGGTCTTGCAGTTCATCTGCAACCCCTAGTTCGTTAGCACGTTGCTCCTGCAGTTCACGAGATATACGCTGTTCTGCCGCTTTAAGCAGGAACTGAGTTACCGTTTCGTCGTTCTTCTCAGCTTGCGTTACAATCTGTTTCTTTTTCTCTGCGCTCATCGAGAATGTGATACTTTCATTCATGTGAATTACTCCATAGTGTCAAACTCCGCATCAGTCTCTGCCTCGATACCACCGTCAGCGACAACTGCTTCTGGCTGTGTCTGGTCAAGCGCTACAGACACCACATCCACCAACTCGTCTTCGCTGAGTCCGTTGAGGACGTGTTCAGCCTTCTCAGGCGATAATCCGTGATTCGTTAGCTCTTGTTCGACTGCTTTGGAATGGACGAACTCTTCGAAGTCAGCAGCGCGGGAGTCAGCCTCGTGAGCAACAACGTCGAGCGCATCTTCCGCGTCAGCGTCGAGGTCAATGATCTGCTTCTCTTCCCACGACGTCTTGATCGTCAGCGGGTAATCGCCATGTTCGTCGACGCGAACCAGCGCTTGTGAGTAGCCCTGACCATCACCCAGTGACTCCTTGCCGGCTTCGGCGTGCTGGATGTAGGACTGCTGTTCATCCGTCAGTCCAGCGCTTGTTGCTGTCTCGTCGCCCAGTTCCGGCTCGCGGTGATGCACCTTGATCGGGCACATTCCTGCGATTTCCTCGGCTGCGCCCTTGTCCTCGAACTCCGAGAGTGTCTGGGACAGCATCACCAGTCGCAGTCCGGCGTGGCGCTGGTGGCGAGCAATCTGGTTCAGCGACTCCAGATTTGCGTCGTCATTGAACAGGTAGTGAGCTTCGTCGATGATGATCTCGACCTTCTGCTGCATATTCTTGGCCTGCTGGTACAGCGTCGACAACAGCAGTTGCATGATGAACGGCTGCTTACCGAGGCCACTACCCGAGCCTTCGACCTGCTGGAGGTCCAGATAGACGGCCTTGCTGCTGTCGTCGATCAGCCGCAGGTCCGACTCTTTCGAGAGGTTGCCAAAGGTACTCCCCGGCCGGAACGGATGCAGCGCAATCGAGAGTTCGTTTGCGTACTGCTGGATTTTCTGCTGGGACGATTCCGTCGTCGCTCCCGGGAACATTTCTGGCTCTTCCTGGAGACGGTCGACTACCTCCAAGAAGTCACTCAGGTCCGGCGAGTTCTCCGGCGTATGTGTCGACGGGTCCGCTGGGTCGATATCCGATTCAGTGAATATCTTGTCGATCAGGAACGTGATGAGGCCGCTGTGCATCTCCAGATCGACATCCCGGGATTGCAGGAAGTTCTCGATGACCCCGTACACTTCGTCCTTCTTCGCTGAGACGGGCTGCATATCCGGGGACTGTTCGAGGACATGCTGAGGCGTCGGATGCATCTCGCACGGGTTCAGCGGCGTCTCGCCGCTGATCGTGATCGTCTTTGCATCCAGCATCTTCGCGCTGCCGTGCATATCCCCGACCGGGTCGATGTAGATCTGCTTGACGTCCGACCGCTTTTTCAGCATCCGCATCGCCCGAGCCTGCGTGCCGTGGGTCTTCCCGCCGCCGGGCATCCCGGTTACAAGCTCCGAGTGGCCGGTTTCCAGCGCCCACGGGTCGATCAACAGTGAGGAGTCGTTGTGGCCGTGCAGTCCGTACTCGATGCCGTCCTCCATCCGGAGGTAGTTCGACGAGAACGGGAACAGCGACCCGAGCGCTTCCCCAGTCATCGAAGAAAGCCGATTCTGGCCGAGTTCGTTGGCCCCGATCGGCGAGACAGTCACCAGTCCTGCTTCCTGCCGGCGGGTCGTTCGCTTGACCCCACAGTTCGATGGCGAGTCTCGCAGGAGCGTTTCGAGCCGGTTCGTTTGCTTCCGGAGGTCTTCTTCGGTCTCAGCCGTCAGCCGGACGAACGCTCCGACACGGAACAGCGACGTGTGGTTCCGCCGGACCATCTGCCGGATGTACTTTGCCTGGTTGACTTCCTGTTCGATATCCTCCGCTTCCAGCTCTCCTTTGTCGTTCTGTAGCATCTTCAGCGAGGAAATCCACTCTTTCATGACCGACACTGCTGTGTCAGCGTCGTATGGGTCGATGTGGATTGAGACGTCGACGGGAAGGTCCGTATCCAATAGCAGTTGCTCCAGCATCCCACTCGTCGGATGCTCGGGATACGTCTCGATCCAGAAGCACCGGGTGTACGTCTCTTGGTCGATGAGGGCGTGGTCGGCTTCCCACTCTATATCTGTCGGCGCGACCAGTGACCGATGGTTCTCACCGGGCCTATGCAACTGGGAGACGAAGTCGGTCTCGTCGACCTCGTAGTCAGTCCCACCGACGTCGTCGGTGTCCATGCCCTCCGCAGCGTCATGGGCTGCGGCACCCTCGCCGTGCTTGATGAGTTCTCGCGCGGAGTACGTCACTGGGGAGACGGAGGCCGCCTCTTCGTACTCCCGCTCGGACCGCGTTTCACAGGCCCAGTAGTCCTCAGTCAAGTGCGCCAGCTCATGCGGGCTGACCGACCGGCTGCGACACCGAAACATATTGTTGACTGCTCTGTCGACGGTTTCGAGCCGGTCGTGGAGCTTCTTGGCCTTGAACTCCTCTCGCTCGGCGTCAGTGAGCGTGTCACTGTCGAATCGAGTGAACAGCCGCCCAATGACCGGTATCCCGGTCAGGTAATCCGCGATAGAGTCGCTGTTCATCTGGAGGTCGTGAATGTCGTCGTCAGTGACCCAGACGACGACGTAGTACTTGCGCTGGAGTTCAGTCTCAGTCTCAACGTTGCCGCTGTCGTCGATGTAGCGGTTGACAAACTCCATGAGCACCCCTCGGAAGATCGAATGGCTCTTTGCATCGGGGTCGTCGAGTCGGTCGATATGCGCTTGGATGTGGGACTCGTTGTCGACTTCGGCCGTCGTGACGTGGAGTTTCGCCCGGCCAGTCAGGGATTCAGACAGGCGTGTGAGTGACTTGACGGCTTTGTCCCATTTCTCGTCGTCCTGCAGCGACATATTGGCGGGCTCGACCTCGACCGCGCCGACGTACGCTCCGTCGACGCGCTCAATGCCGTGGGGCATAACCCGCTCTAATCGCGTGACCTGCCGAGTATCCTGATTCCCCTGGCCGTGAGTGTACTGGCGCTTTTTCACGAGCCAGAACAATTTGACCCGTAGCCACTCAGTCAGGCGATAGTGATCTGGCCGGACTTTGTGCAGGATGTAGAGGAAGACTTCCACGACCGCTGTGAGAGCCAACGTGGGGAAGAACAGCGCCGCCGGCACGAACGGCATCCCCATCGCAACGAGGAAGCCAAACGGCGGGATGAGGAACAGGATGAGTTCCCCCAGCGTGTAGTCGCCCCAGAAGTTAGTCGAATCTCCGAGCGATTCGTGGATGATGTTCGTGTTGTACTCTTCTTCTGAGTCAGCCATTAGTCGTCATCCTCCTTGTGCGGCAGGCCGTCGCGGTACACATCCGGCCCTAATATATCGTCATCAGTTGCAAACACATCCCTGAGCGAGTCGTACGACTCGGACTCATCGGACTCCGTGGTCTCGGTATCGTTCTCGTCGAAGTCATCGTCGGAGAACGGCGGATCAACCTCAGACTCGAACACTCTGGTATCGCCAGAGTTGATCTGTGTTTGGCGCTCCATCTTGGTTTGACGCTCCATCTTCGTCTGGCGTTCGCTAATCGGAGTGTCGTCGCTCTTAGAGTCGCCAGACGAGCCGGACGAGCCGGACGAGCTGGACGAACCACCGTTGGTGAATCGGCTGTTGAGGGGACTTCCACTGGACCCGCTCCCGCCGCCAGAGGGCGGTGAGCCACCAGATCCACCAGACCCGCTACTGCCACTGCCGCCGCCAGAAGGTGGAGCGGAACCGCCTGAGCCACCGGAGCCACCGCCGCCGGAGCCACTGTTGCCGCCACCTCCGGAGCCGTTGGGACTACTGCCGCCACCGGAACCGGTGGGGCCGCCGCTAGAACCCCTCTTCATGCCAGCGGGGTTGGCTGCCATCTGGCGGTGGACCATTTGGGCACCCGTAGCAGCACTGCCGACACGTCCTTTTGCAGCGCCTGAGGCAGCTCGAATCGTGCCACCCGTCGCCATTGCTGCGCCGGGACCGCCGACCGCGCCAGCGCCGGCTGTCGCCGCTGCACCACCAGCCGCCGCACCGATCTTGAGTGGCTTTTTGCCGCCGGCGAGCGCCTGCTCGCTGACTTGAATCGCAACGCGGCTACTGCGCTGGATGAGGACCTTCTGAGATTTTGCCGCCAAGTACAGCGTCACGAGGCTGATAAACAGCGACAGGTCAGAAGCCAGTCCCCAGTTTGTCGCTTCAAAGCTCATGCGGATCAGGATTGCAGGCGGGATGCCCGCAGCGAGGACTCCGGGATACGCGCCGGCGACCTGTTTCGCCAGTCCCGAGAAGCGGTTCAGCGGCCAGACTTCGACTGCCCAGAACGTCGCAACCAGCGGCATCGACAGCGTCAGCAGGAAGACCAGCAGCCACCGAGTGATGAAGATGAACGCCGCCTTGAGGTAGACGTACAGTCCGACAACGATGAGGACGAGGAATATCCCAAGACTGAGATCCGCAATCTGCTGGGCTGAGCCGATTAGTGCGGCGACTTCAGTCGTTGATTGACCGGATTTGTAAATCTCGCGACCGATGGCATTGAAGAACTGAGTCCCCAGTGAGGCTACCGGAAGCCAAAAGAACAGTGAGAGGAAAGCAACCCCAAGTCGGCGTAGGAGCTTCTTCCGAATGACCGGGTTCATCGACCCGTATCGAACTCCAATCATTGCCAAGACGATGAACTGCAGCCCGAGTGCCAACCCAACGATTCCATCGAAGTAGATGCCCGATATTAGCGAGTTCCACGGGGCATTACTCGCAGATTCGAACGCAATGTCAACTGGGGCCGATGAATTCGGTCCTTCGGGGGCGGGTGTCCCTACCATCGGGTCAATGAGGTTCTTAAAGAACCCATCAAGATAATTGACTATCTGCGTTTTAAGTTGAGCAAGGAAACCACTGATACCAGATGTGATTGCCGACGAAAGTTCTCTCAGCAATCTCTGGAAAACCTCCTCAACGAGGTCCTCGCCTATTCCCGACTGCATTGCTACGTCTCCGTCTCCGTTGAACTTGCAGTGACTTCTTCAGGAGTCCCAATCAGAGTCCGCTCGCATCCAGATGAATTTTCATAGCTGATCGTCTGAGTGAATGTGACTGGATCGCTCCAAAGGAATTCAACGGTTAATTGCTCATCTCTTTTAGCGCTCTCATCAACTCTCGGACAAGAAGAAACGGTGTCTTCAATGAGGGAAAAATATCTGACGACATTGGTTTCACCAGGCTCTACCGGGACAAACACGTCTTCTTTTTCTTTCCCGTTCATTAATGCGCGGGTAGCTGCACCGGTTCGCTCACCCACATTCCTGACAACCACCACCAAGTGGCCGAGGCCTTCACGAACGTCTGGATGTTCAGTGGCAGGAACGACTTTCTCAAGTTCGAATGTAGTGCCCAGTTCGAGTGGGATTTCGGTTTCAACGTCATCCCCACGGAGATAGAGTGTGTGCTGGCCCCGGGGCAATGGCTTGTAGTTATCATCTCCCGCCGTTAGCAATAGGCTGGTCCGGGTCTCGCCAGGACTGAAGTAATCGCTGACGAACTCCCGACCGGACTCTGTGATGATGCTGACCGATGAGGGCTCGATCTCATCGGTCACAGCCACTTCCAGAGCCAATTGGCGGCCGTTCTTGACAATCTCAATCGACGTCTCTTCGATGTAGTCGGACTGCTCTTCTGGTGGGCCGGCGCTTCCGTCACCTCCGTCACCGCTATCAGACAGCCCGCCACTGCAGCCTGCAAGCGCGGCAAGGCTCCCGCTAAGGAGTCCAAGCACTGTTCTGCGGTCGATACTGCTGTTTCGTGGTATATCTTGCTTTGTCATGGATTATACCAACCAACAAATTTGCCTCTCGTCCAGACGTCGTAGCCATACAGCGCCAGCACAGCCGGCAACACCGTCAGGAGCGTCACTACAGCGAGGTCGATGAACTCCGCAAGGTCCGGGAGATTCACTTCGTAGGCGACCCGCTCTTGGGTGTCTCGTACCGGGACAGCACGCCCTTGCTCCCACCAGATCTGAGTCGGACTGTACTGGATGATCGCCGAGGAGACTTCGCCTTGGTCGACGGTGACCGAAATCTCATCATCGCCAGCGAGTGACCGTTCGACTCGGGACTGCCCCGTTGCGACGGTAACGTTCCCTGCCGCAATCGGGAAGCCAGCCGTCGGTTCGACCCGGACCAGCAGGTCCGTCGAGTTGTCGGTCGAGTTGACGACCTCAGAGGTGATATTGACCTCGCGGATTAGCGTCGGGTTCGTCGAGTCCGCTGGCTGTTCGATGCTGTTCCCGCGAACCAGTCCGTTGATCTTGAAGTTCTCTGTCCGGAGTTGTTCCGCACTCCGTATCGTGAACCGATCTGCCGTCGTGAACGTCTCCGAACGGTTGATCCGAATCTCCGGCGGGAGCGTCGTCCTGTTGGTCGCGTTCGCCGTCGTGTTCACAGTCGCATTTGTCGGATACGTCGCTTCGAGCGATGGCACGAACCGCCAGCCGTCGGAACTCTCATTTTGGACGCGGTTGACCGTGACTGCCGGGCCTTCCGTGGTTCGGACAGCGTGGGTTTCGAGTGGTCGTACTGGGGTCGTCGTGTTCTCCGACCAGTTTTCCCAGCCCGGCGGTGAGCGAGTATAGAACCGCCACTTGCTCTGGACTTCGTATCCGCCATCGAACTGGACGCTTTGCCAGCTGCCGGGGATTACGGTCCCGATCCGATAGTCGTCGGTCGTGGCCCCTCTGCCGTTCGGCACGACGCCGGGCTCGACGACCATCTCCCGCTTGGAGAGGTTTTCCACCTGGACTGTCCGTGAGTCCGTGACCGTCAGTTCGTACTCGTCAATCTCGTCATCACCAATCTCCGAGATATTCGTCGAGATCGTCGTGACCAACTGGAGTTCCGTGGTCCCGTTGATCTCCGTGTAGTTGAGCGTGGGCTGGGCGGCAGTGCTGTTGTCCATCGCAGTGCCGTTGGCGTACAGCGTCGTGTTCGTCGACGTGTCTACGACCTGGAAGTCGTCCTCGAAGAACTCCGAGATGTACACCCGGTAGTCGTGAATGGCACGCACGGTCCCGTTCGCACGGACCAGCCGTTCCGTACCCGACTTTTTGTGGACGACCGTTGATGGCTCGATGCTGAAGAACGCGACGTAGGCGTCACGAATCCAGATGCCAGAGCGAGTGTCCGTGACGTTCACTGGGTGCGAGGCGTTCTCGATGCCAGTCCGGAACGAGTCGTGTTCGGGCCGGTTCCACAGTGTTGTGTTCGAGGGCTCGCGAGACGCCATATCTCCCGTGCAAGAGGGCAGGACGGCCAGTGTGCCGTTCTCAGCCTCTGCTCGGTCGGCCCGTGTGAGATTCGGATGGTCAGGGTCGCCAGACCACAGCGCTTGGAAGAACGTGTGGTTGTGGTTGTAGGACCGGTTCGGCGGCACGACGCCTGCTGTCGCGTTGTCCCCGACAGAGGCATTAGCCGGCGGGTTCGAGGCGTTCTCGTAGCACGAGACTTTCGCGCTGAGGTTCTGCCTTGCTCCGAGTTCGACGGACCTGTTTGCTTCTGTTTGGTTCCCTGCTGGCCCTCGGTCGATGGACTCGTTACCTTCGGTTCCGTTGGCTGCTGTCTCGTTGCCTGCTGGGTCTTGGACGCTGGATTCGTTGTTTTCGGTGCGATTCGTCTGTGTTCCCTCGCTGTTGGAGCCATTCGGCGCGGTGGCGTTTTGTTGTGGTACCCCCACGCCACCGTGACTCGCGTCAGTGAGGGAGTGTGCTGTCCCCCGCTCAATCTGGGCTGGGTTGCTGCCAGCGGACGCCGGCCCCGCAGCTGCGGCTGTCGAGAGCAGTGAGCAAAGGGCCGCGATCATCAGCAGTGAGCGGAGTGATGGCATCGTATCTTCAGAATGGCGTCACGCAGTCCGAGAAGCCAAAGCCGACGTTGTCCCCGAACTTCGTGATGAGTTCTGGAGCCACGATTGCCAGCACGACGACACCGAGGCCGACCAGCGAGAGGATAAGGTCCCGGCGAGCCTCGTTTTGCTGGTTCGGGTTGCCAGAGGCCCGCATATACGACAGGCCACTGCGACCGACGAACACCATCGTCGCTGGCAGGCCAAGACCAGCCAGTGCGCCAAAGACGACGTTGACGCCGTCCTCGACAGCAGTGTTACAGTAGATGTTCCCGACGTCGGTCTGGCCCATCGCCGAGCCAGCAAATAGCGTGAGGATCAACAGCAGTTGGGTCGCCTGTCGCACGCCGGGCGTGAGCCAGGCGTCAGCGAATCGCCGCTTTGCGTGCGTGTAGAGTGTTGGTTGTGTGGTCGATGCGTTCGATGCGTTGGTTTGCGTTGACATGGATGTCTCTGGTTTTGCGGTCTTGCTTGCCCACCGATGCCCCACCGGTAATCCGCTACCGTTGTTGTGTTACCTTTCTTACACAGTTGGTGAATCCTATTCTGAATTCGCCAGCACGTATTGACAGTGGGACTATCAAAAAACTTGTGAACAAGATGAAGGGTTCTAGATTGTGATAGGTAGTCTTACTCGGCAATGCCTTAATTTTCGGGCCGCATGAATGCTAATGCTAATATGGATATTTATTAGTACATCAACTAGTAACTTCGTTAACTAGGCTATCAGCCGCAAAGTTTCCAAACCGTATATCAGAAATTACGGCAGTTGGGGAGGTATATTGACAGTCCTAACTGGTGTTATATTTAATATAATTGGATACAAGAAGGGCATAGAAGCTGACCAATAGAACATCATTAGGCTAGCTTCATAGAATGGCAAAAGCAGGGTATGAGGTGAGCTAGACTGAAATCAGACCATTATGTTGTCCGTGTCGTGGATTACTCCCAAGTCGTCAATGTCGCCGCACACACCCCCATGTGGTCAACTCTGCGATGCTGAGTGAGCGGGAATAAAACTGAACAGAGTGGATGAATCAACACCTCCACGCCATGCATTCGCTCGGTTGCAGGGACGCATCAAGAATGAAGCCAGAGCCGCCGGTATCCCCGTCGCGTACGTCTACCCGGAGTACACAAGTCAGACCTGCCTAGACTGCTAACACGTCGGCTCCCGAAACGGCGACGAGTTCCGATGTACGAACGACGAGTGTTGGGTAACGGAGTACTACGCAGACATTACGCTGCGGTCAGCATCTCTGACCGTTTAGACCGGTGGGGTGAGAGCCTGCCGCTAAAATTGGTGGGCAATGATATTATACAGGATGAGGACGTCTGTGACAGCGCCACGACTCGCTCTGAGCAGAGCCTACCACAGCAAATGACGCTCGGCGAGTTCGAGTCAAAACCCACTCCAGTGATTAGCTGGTATCCCCACGCAGGAAACCACCCCGTTCCGTTGCAGAGGGTGTCACACTCATTCGCTCGTATCCGAATTGAGGACCACCCCGGGTGTCGAGTGTAAATGGACATTAAATCGCGTATCATACCATTCAGACCCATGTTTAGATATTCTTGGGAGATATCAGTCCGAAAGTTCGAGTGAGACACCCCGACTGTCGAGTGTAAAATCGTGAATTACTGATCGGGCGAAAATCGTTGATCAGATTCAATGGCACTTTGTACGACCTTAGGCTCCTCCAGTAGGTAGTAAAAATTAGTCATGCCTTTTCCACGGCCACGTCCAACCCGATCCGTGACGCCGAGGATATCTAGAAACGCCTGTTCATTCAGCCGATCAGACATCCGCCTTTGTGAGAGAGGGTTAATATCTAGTGATTCCGTGAGCTGCTCGTACCGTTCATAGATTTTACGAGTAGGGAACTCTTCCTGATTGCTCCCCTCCGCAATCAATGAAAGGGCGTACACTGCTGCTTTCGATTGTGTAGGCTGATCTTGGAGAAGCTTAGAGAATCGATCGATATCCGCTTTCTCGCGTGCATTTCGGACATGGTGTTCTTGCACAACATCACTGTTATCGTCTTTTGCAAGTTCGCCTGCATTTCGAAGAATATCCAGTGCTTTTCGAGCGTCACCGTGCTCTTGTGCAGCGAATGCAGACGCCAAAGGGATCACATCGTCGGTGAGGACACCTTCACGAAATGCATCTTGACGATGACGCATAATTTCGCGGAGCTGATTTGCGTCGTAGGGAGGGAAGATGAACTCACGCTCTTGCAAACTACTGAGGACTCGCTCATCGAGAGAATCTTTAAACGAGATTTTGTTGCTGATCGCGAGGATACCAACCTTACACGAGTTGATCTTCCCGGCTTCACCAGCTCGGGAGAGTTGCATTAGCACATTGTTTTCCTGGAGTTTGTCAACCTCATCGAGAATGATGATAACGACATCATGGAGAGTATCGAGTATCTCCCAAAGACGATCATAGTATGCATTCGTTGACAACCCCGAAGGTGGTACAGAGATATCTGTTTCATCTGGTCTGTTGAATGTCCGACCGAGTTTGATTACCACCTGTGTCTCTGTCGTTGCTTGGGTACAATCGATATATGCGCGATCAAGTCTCGTACCTTCATCGTGAGCGAAGTCTTCAGCACTTTGAGTAACGTGCTTGGCAACGAGACTCTTGCCAGTTCCCGTCTTTCCGTAAATTAACGTGTTTCTGGGCTTTCCACCCCGGATTGCAGGATGAATGCTATTGGCCAAGTTAGATATTTCATCTTCACGACCAATGATCCGCTCCTCGTCCGGGATGTGTTCGATATCGAGAAGCTCTTTATTCGCGAAAATTGGATCCTCACTTTCCCAAATTGAGTCGAGGGAACTCTGTTTCTCGTTACTCATATGGATATATGACCCCAGAGGAGCCACCTCATGTTACACACGACAGTCGGTGTAGTATATAAAACTATGCCTCCATTACACACCATCTGTCGAGTGTAAACGATTGATTCTACCGTTAGTAGAGCCTATACGGCATCAACAGTATAGTGTATTTCCAAGAAAAAGAAAATAGTACACCCCTCCGGGTGTCGAGTGTAACACTGGCAGTCGCTGTGTCTTTAGATGTTTAGTGAAATACGTTTTTGAAGACACACACCCCGGGTGTCGAGTGTAAACTGTCCATGCTGACTGTCTAAGACCTTCTTACCGTTAGACAGAGTAGGGAGAAATACGGTTAACACGAGTATACATACTGTCTGCGGACAGATCGATGACTCAGTAGGGATTGCTATGCAACTCATGTGTTGTCCAGAGATAGCTATGCATTGGAGTATTAGAGTTGCTTATAAGCGATATTGCTAGTGCTTCTATATCCGACTTAGAACCGGTTATACCACATTACATGATTTATTTATTGCTGATACAATAAAATATATAAACAGCATGTAGCTAGTAGTAGTAAGAAAAGCTGAAAAAAGATCTTAGGGCTCTCTACCACTCGAAAACAGCAGCTAACAATATTAGGTGTACTACAGTGTTCTGATCGGGTACCCACCATCCTGTTGATTTACACTCGACACCCGGGGTGTGTGTCCCCGTATGCTCTGAAGCTAGTACGGATTACAGGGATAATCACGACCAGTTCTCTGTAGGGGGCTTTTAATCCTACAGAATGTGTGGTGATGGCGAATCCCTAACCAATGAGAGAAACATCTCCCTATTGCGCTACGAGTTCTGGATACGGCAACTGAAGCTCACCATCAAGGGTCGGTACTTCCCAACTAGCATAATCAGCTGAATTGAATCGCCGAATTAACCACACGAAAGTGTCTGGATCTGGATGTGTTCAGTATCCCCGATCCAGACGGGTTCCTTTCGGCGTTGGATGTCAAAGACGTAGCGGAAGAGGTCATTACCGCCCTTCCCTTGCCGGGTGTCGAGGGGAGCCCCCTCGACCCCGGCGACATCTGGCTCGTCGTCATCATGGCCTGTGCCAATCAGAACTCAATTTGGGATACTTGCAACGATACCAACGGAACACCGTGTGACGACACCGTTCTGACGTGGTTACATACCCTCAACCGTCAGCAGCTTGAGTTCGTCGCCAACCTTCTGCTTGGACGCCTCGCCATGACGATTCTCGACCGGTCAGGGTCGAGAATCGTCTCCATCGACTTCGTCGACAACCCATATCATGGCGAACACTACACCGACGAAGGCGAACTCTGTTCGATGGCCCCCAAAGACGGAACAACCACGTGCCATCGGTACTGCACGGCGTACGT
The DNA here is from genome assembly GCF_011627385.1 of Haloarcula sp. R1-2. Taxonomy (NCBI): domain Archaea; kingdom Methanobacteriati; phylum Methanobacteriota; class Halobacteria; order Halobacteriales; family Haloarculaceae; genus Haloarcula; species Haloarcula sp. R1-2. The sequence goes on along the minus strand of NZ_JAANTG010000005.1, from coordinate 13,068 downwards.
CGTCTCTAACGGAAAGCCGGTGACGTTGGCGATGACTTACGTCCGCAACGACGAAGACGAGGCCGACGCGGTCGAGCGCGTGCTCGCCCGCGTCGAGAACTATCCCTTCGATATCGAACTCCTTCTTGGCGACAGCGGCTTCTATAACGAGCGCGTCATCCGCCGCGCTCGTGATATCGCCGCAACGGTCGTTCACGTCCCAAAGAAGGGCGAGCGCATGAAGGACAAACTCGATACTCACAAGTCGTACATGACAACTTATCGGATGTACAAAGACAGCGAGCGGGAACTGCGTTTCCCGCTCGCGGTCGCTGTCTCCTATCAGAACGGTGATCGAGGGAAGCACGGCGAAGTTGTTCGTGGCTACGTGGCTTGCGGCGTCACTGATCGGTCACCGAAGCAGGTTGAACGCCTCTACAGGAAGCGTTCAGGCATTGAAACGACCTATCGGTTGCTGCGGCAAGCACGCGGGATCACGACGACGCGTGATCCCGTCGTGCGATTTGCCATCATGTTAGTCGCAGCACTCCTGGAGAACCTGTGGCTAGTACTGCGGTGGGCGGTCATCGCCCGCCCGCAGCGGGGCGGGCGCGACCTGCCCGAGGAGTTCACGTTCAAGACGTTCTGTGACTGGATTCGTCATGAGCTGGAAGAGGAGTTACGACGCCAGTGGAAGATCAAAGCGAATGGGGTTGGTATACCAGCATCGCAGACAATGGCCGCGGGCTGACCCGGGTCAGCCCACGGCCTGCTCAGTGGGCGGTGAGCGACAGCTTTTGTCAGATGCTGTCGAAATCCGGTTAATACCGTCTGTCCAATGCAGTGGATTGGAGCTGTCTCAACCTACACCGCAGTAGCGGCTGAGACTGGCCGTCTAATCATACAGAAATTGACTGTTTTGTGGCGCTCAGGCAGCACTCTCTTGACTCGTTTAGGAAGTAACGAAAGTTCCTTCCCAGTCATGATCACACCGATTATATCTTGTTATGGGATGGTCAGATGTCCAAAATTTGGAATCTGATTGGTTCTCAAATAGAATCCATTTTAAGTCCAATATTTCTTCGGTGAATTCCCAACCTGCGTCCAACATAAAAGCCTTATGTAATTTTCGAGCAGTAGTATCGTCGGCTCCCTTACCAAATTCGTCAATTTGTTCTTCTAATTCTTCTTCAGATATATTGAATTCACGGAGCCGATCGGCCAATTTTTCAAATCCCTCCATATATCCATCTCTAAACGCGCGAGTCCGATGCTCTTGGGTGGCTACTGAATAAGCAATTGCAGTTCTGTCATTTTCTGTTAAATCTCTCAAATGTTTATTTTCTATGATTTTTCGATAAGCATCTGCAAATTCCCCCTCAATCTCTGCTAAAAAGTCCTCAAATGGCTGGTTACCAGATGTGTCATAAAAATATTGTTCACCAGCCACATTCTTAGTAGTAGTCTGGAATATCCTCCTATCGGGCTTGTGGTAGCAATACACCTGAGGTGAATCCTTGTCCGGATTAATTGAAAAGTTCTCTAGATAAAATCTCGGTACATAGTGTTGCATTTTGACCTCAGACATAATATCCCCTTTCCCCTCACTACACAAATCAATTGAGGGCGTAAATCTACAAGTCCCATAGAAAATAGACGGTGATAGACAAGGCACACTCTACCTAGCTGAGTATAGCTTCAATCTTCGCTTTACCGGTGATGGGTTACCACCGCCGATCGGTTTGAGCTATTGATTCACGCTTGGAGCTACGCTAAGTCGCTCGCCTGTACTGACCACTCCTGTTCGAGAATAGAGTTACGCCTTCACAAGCTCTAGTCCCCGAATTTTCTGCGCCCCAGCGGGGTGAGGGGCGTCCCAGAGAGGGCGTGCCGCCTGTTACACATGGCTACCACAGAATCCCGTAGCGACGCCGGCAGCATCGACGAGAGCGAACTGGAGGAGGCTGACCCGAACAACCGGACCGTTCGGGCGCTGACCGAAGTCATGACCGTGTTGGACTCGATTGGTCGGGCACGAAACGCCGACGACCTCTTCTTGGTCAACTCTGGCTCCGGCTCAGAGTACCTCGTCGACACTCGAACAGGGAGTTGCGAATGCAAGTGGAAGCAGTTCAACCCCGGCAAGGAGTGCAAGCACCAGAAGCGAGTCGCCTTCGCCACCGGCGAGCGACCTATCCCGCAGTGGGTGGATGACGACGCTCTCGATGACCAGTTCGGATTGCACGTCGACGGCGAACCCCGCAAAGCAGTCGCTGACGGTGGAGTCATGCAAGTTCGGTTCGACGACGGCGGTGTCACAGACCCCAACGAGGACCCCTTGGCCGTCACATCCGAGGACGAACCACGAACGAAGCGAGCGAAGCAGGAAGATATCGACGTTTCCTTCCTCGCAAAGCCCGGTCGCTACGAGGTTCACTCAGCGTCGGATAGCCGGTACGAAGTCGACGTGCTTGAGGAGACGTGCAGTTGTCCCGATGAGGCCGAGCGGTGCAAGCACCGTCGCCGGGTCGAGATCGAGATCGACGCCCAGCGAGTCCCGCGCCCGGATGGAAAACTGCCAGACGCCTAACCGGGCGCCGCAGTGTGTTTTCTGCCCCTCTGGTCAGGTGAGAGGATGTCTCGAAATATGTCTTCACAAACTGTCCAGACAGAGTTGTCTACAGCTACGTCGGGTTGTCCCGAGTGTGGCGGCGAACTCGACAGCAGTGGGCGGGAAACGAACTGCGAGGACTGTGGCCTGGTAACCGACCAAGACCAGATCGACCGCAGGCCGGAATGGCGGACGTACGACAAGGAGGAACAGAAACGGACGGGCGCACCTCGGACGGCCACTCGCCACGACCGAGGCCTGTCGACGAACATCGGCTCGGTTGAGAGTGCAGATATCATCCGTCTTTAGCTAAGAGAAAAACCGCGTGACAGCAGCGGCTTATCGAGGCTTCTTTTCGAGAGGAATGTGGAGTCGATAGCTGTGTCCAACAGAGCCTCCTCATCGAGAATCATGCGTCGGCTCACTACACTGTTGCCCTCCGAGTTCCTCGAAGAGCACGCCGAGGAACTCGGCGTGTTCGAGCGAGAGGGCAAGCTCCAGATTCCTGTCTCCGTGTGGGCGCTCGTGTTCGGCTTCGCCGCAGGCGAGAGCCGAACACTCGCTGGGTTTAGACGCTGCTACAACGCTACAGCTGACGAACCGATCTCTTCTGGCGGCTTCTATCATCGGTTGACACCGTTGCTCGCAGAGTATCTCCGCGACCTCGTCGAGGCCGCGCTCGACGAGGTCGCTGTCCCTGATACTGTTGACGCTGATATCGACCGATTCAGGGACGTGATGATCGCTGATGGAACGGTGTTGCGGTTGCACGAGTTTCTCTCTGATGAGTTTCAAGCCCGCCACGAGGAGCAGGCTGGAGCGAAGCTCCACCTGCTCCACAACGCTACCGACCAGACCATAGAACGGATCGATGTGACTGATGAGAAAACGCACGACAGCGCGCTGTTCAAGACTGGATCGTGGCTGCAAGGCCGACTGGTTCTGTTTGATCGAGCGTACTTCAAATACCGCCGCTTTGCGTTGATCGACGAGAACGACGGCTACTTTGTGAGTCAGCTGAAGCAGAACGCAAATCCGGTGATAACGGCGGAATTACGGGAATGGCGCGGCCGCGCTATTCCCTTGGAGGGCAAACAGATCCACGACGTGGTCAATGATCTCTCGCGGAAGTACATCGACGTAGAGATGGAAGCGGAGTTCAAGCGCGGCCAGTACGAGGGAACTCGGTCGTTGGACACGAAGCGGTTTCGCGTCGTCGGCGTCCGCAACGAGGACGCCGACGACAACCCCCTGTACAACACGAATCATCCGAGAGAGGAGTTTCTACCGACAGATCTAGCGACGCTGTATCGGTGTCGATGGGAGGTAGAAACGTTGTTCCGTGAGTTGAAGACGCAGTACGAACTGGACGAATTCGACACGAACAGCCCTGATGTCGTGAAAATTCTACTGTACGCGGCGTTGCTGTCACTGCTGGTGAGTCGTGAGTTGTTGGATCTGGTCACCGAGCAGGCCGACGATGAGATCGTGTTTCCGCCGGAACGCTGGGCGGCGACCTTCCGGTCGCACGCCCAGCTCATCCCCCACGAACTCGGCGAGTACCTTGGCTACTCGCCAACACCGTTGCTGGAGCGGCTGATCGAGGATGCTCAGAAGATCCACCAACAACGACCGATCTTACAAGAAACGCTCGCTACCGCTACACAACCGAGGTGTGAGTCTTAGCTAAAGACGAATGCCCAACTACAACTCAACAGGAGAACACCAGCCGAAATTATCCGGAACTAAACAGTACCGAGTTTAGAAAAATGATGAACTACTTTTATTCTGCGGAATATGAACCACTGTGTCACAGACGAACGAAGATGCTGTTCGAGCGTACTACACGGCGATCGATGCTGAAGAGTATGATACAGTGTTTGCTCTCTTTGATGAGAGTATAGTGTATGAACGCCCTGGGCAGGACAACATTCGTAACAGAGACGCTCTCAAGGACTTTTATCTCAACCAACGGCCGCTGTCTGCTGGGTCCCATGAAATCCACTCGCTCACCAGCGAAGACGAGACTGTTGCGGTGAGAGGGACATTTAGCGGCGTGCAAGCTGATACCGCTGTCTCATTTGGATTTGCCGACTTCTTCGTATTCAACGAGGCTGGTCTGATTAAGCGTCGCTACACCTACACGGACCGAGATACGGTTTGATTGGTCGCGACGCTGAAGCTCAACGTGACGACTGAGGGCCGTGTTCCCGCGTGCGTCGAGACAGGATAGGAACCCCAGCAAGGGGTTGTACTTGTACTGTGATGTGTGTCGGAACCAGCGCCGGAGGATACCAGCAAACCACACCCGAGCTCAAAGACGAGCATCTCAGCGGTATCTCGTTCAACGACACCACCCACCTCATGCCATGGGCAATATATACGGTCCCACCGGGAACGGCCATCGACGGAAAGGCGAGCGGGGAACTCACGGAAGGTGGACGGAGACTGCTGAAAAAGTCGCTCATTTCTCTCATTCCGTAACTGGGAAACGATAGAAGCAGGTATTCGTTTCGACAAAACGGCCAAGAATCAGCACGGTCGGTAATTCCTCTGTACTGCCTGTCCCGTACATGAGCCACTCACGCAGGGCCGTCCGCCCTTCCCTGGCGTCGACGGCTTGCTCGCCAGCGACAACTCCATGGCCGGTCGAAGTTCACCAGCAAGCGCGACCGGAATCTCGCTCACGGGCTTGGCGAAATCCGACGCATTGCGAGTGCGCTGTCTGAGAGTAAGGCGGTGAAAGAGCAGGCAGCCACGTTCTTCAGGGAAGCCCAAGACAAGGACCTCCTAATCGGGCGGTCGATTGAAGACGGTGCAGCGGCCGCTGTATACGCTGCCTGCCGGTGCAATGGCCTCGTGACGATGGAGACGGTAGCCGACGTTGTCCGGTGTTCAGACTCCCATATATGGAACTGCTACCGGACGTTCTTGGTGGAACTTGACCTTCCGATCCCAGTATCGCTCCCGGTGGACTGGGTGGCGCGGATTTGTTCGGACCTTCCATTCGACGTTGCCCCGGAGATTCGCCAGCGGGCACTCGAACTTGCAGAGCAGGCAACTGAGTCAACAGCGGTCAACGGGCGACCAGACGGTGTCGCAGCCGGCGCTCTGTACCTCGCCGGGAAAGAATCAGATATCCGGCTCACACAAGCGACAATCTGCGAGCCACTGGATGTGCATATTACGATGGCCCGCCAGTGGTTCCAAGAAATCGAGGAGCATATCGTTGCGTGACCGCTCGCGACCGTTGTTTTGCGTGCCCCGGCGAGGGTGCAGGGCGAGCCAGCAAGCACGTCCTGAGAGAGACATATGTCAGTTACTGATACTCCAAAATCGACGGCACAGCACGACTCTTCGAGTGTTTTTGCGTCGGTCCCAGCGCCACGGTCGCCAACGAAAGTCGCATCGTTTGTCGAACGAGTCCTTGTCGAACTTCGCCACGAAGCCGTGGCTGCTCGGTACGTGACTGATCTAGACCAAGCCGGAGCGAAGACGATCTGGTGTCGAGTCGAGCACACGCCGTTGGACGTCGACGCAGAGTACGTCCAGATTCGAGACGACCCCCGGCTAGGGGTTGACGTCGAGCCGTGTTCGCAGGCGACAGTTCGAGAACGACTGTGCCAGTGTCTTGACCACGACCGGACTGGGCGCGTCGACGTTCGGCCGCTGGCTGATGTCTCGATGTGCGACGGCTGATGAGACGATACCACTACTCGACAGAGCAGCCGTACGTCTCAGAATAGGTGAAGAATTATACTACACGAACGTATAGCATTTGTATATGTCTGATGCAGACAGCGATACTGGAAACGGTGGTCCAGAGATGGTACAAATAAACCTCCGATTGAGCAAATCGTTTCTCGAAGACATCGATGCAATGTGGCAGGAGGAGGGATTCAATTCACGGAGTGAGTTCCTTCGCCATGTCGCTCGGGATGCAGTGAAGCACCCTGCATTTAGTCGGAGTGGGTGGAAACAGATCGCCGCGAGCGAGCACGATCTTCGGGCGGGTAATGCTGAACTGGTTTCGCGTGAGGAAGTCCGTGCAATGATGGATCAAGACGGTAATAACGAGTGACGCTGAGTGGACGTGGAAGTTCACTGAGCGTGCGACTGAGCAGTTTGGTGATCTCGATACGCATGTTCAGGATCGAATCGTTTCGAAACTAGACGAAGTTGTCGACTCAACATGGCGCGAGCCCAAAGACTTCCTAGAACCACTGACTGGCGGGCCGTTCTGGAAACTCCGAGTTGGAACGTACCGCCTCACATGTGTGCTTGCACATGATGCCTCAGTGCTTGAAATCCACAGAATCGAACACCGGAGCGGTGCTTACACGGCTGACGACGACTGACTGTCGCTTGTTCGTTCTGGAAGGTCGAGATCACCGAGGGCAGCGTGCTGGCGGAGTACACAGAGATGTGGGCAGACGGTCGTCGCCTGGAAGACTTCGCAGCTGCACCAGCCGGCGTGGGTCCCGCTGGGATGCTCGGCCAGCGAGCAATTAACGGGACAGTCGTCGTCGACGGAGACGAGGAACAGGTCCGGACGGCCACCCTTCGTTACGTCGACACTGGCATCGAGGGCGGCGTTCCACGCTTCTGACCGACACTGTCGAACCTCCTTGAAATCAAGTTCGCGGGTGCCGCTGAGCTGGCGGGATATCCACTGGTCTGAGGGCGAACACTCGCTAGCTGGGGTAGGGGACTCGGCTGTTTTCATGATGAGTCCTCGTACTAATACATATATTCCCAAACAGCAAAAAAGTTGCGATAGAGGCGATATAGAGCGGATTTTGTGTTTCTCTAGTGGCTGAGAGAATCCAACAATGAGTAGTGGATACCGACGAGGGAACACGGGGCCGAAAAAGTTGAAGTGGCGCTGGAAAGATGCAACTGACAATCGGTCGCTGCCCCAATCGTGGGCCGACAACGGTCGCACAGAATCTCCCGCGGAAGATGAGGTGCAACTGTACGCAATCCAGTGTCGGGCTGGGCTCTTGCTTGAGTGGCTGGTCAATACACGAACGGGGAAGCTACTCAGAGGCCCGCTGAGCGAGAAGCCGGGGATTCGTGTTCTGTACGTCACCGCTGACGGTGAGCATGCGGTCATGAAACAGTTGGAGGCCCGCGAAATTGATGACAGTTGGAAGCCGCCCAAGCAGTTCACCAGCGTCATCGCGAAGGACATAGAGGAGGCTGATCCCGTTCCAGACTCCAGCCAGGACTACTATCGACGGGGGGTTGAGGACCTGTACGACTCGCCGTAGCTGTTGTGAATACGGGCTCTTCATCCGTGAAAGCAATTGAAACGACCGCTCAGTATGCGTGTAGACGTATCGATGTGTTCAGTATGAACCCGGCAAAATGATTAATAGTACTACTAACGTATTACAGACGTATGTCTGGAGCAACCACAGGAGGAGACGAGGAGGATAAAATCGTCACAGTGAATTTCAAAGCCACAGAGTCATTCCTCGACGAAATCGACAAGACGTGGCAAGGACGCGGTTTCAACAGCCGGAGCGAGTTTATTCGTTACACACTCCGAGATGCTGTCGAGTTCCCGACGTTCGACCGCGACGAACTTATCGCACTCCTCGCTGCTGAGGAAGAAAGTCGTGAAGGAAAAACGATGGACGCCGAAGAAGCGCGTGAGAGGTTCGGAACAAGCGATGAGTGATGACGAGTGGACGTGGGAACTCTCTTCCACGGCACAGGATGATCTTAATTCGCTCTCACCAGAGGTACAGGACCGAATCCTCGATAAACTCACTGAGATCGTCACCTCGCCGTGGCGCGACCCGCCAGAGTACGGCGAACCACTTCAGAACAGCCCACACAAGAAAATTCGAATCGGACAGTTCCGTCTCTCCGTGACGTTTCGGCAAGAAGAACAGTTGCTTGTTGTCGCCCGGATCAAACGCCGTGGTGGCGCATATACGGCTGACGACGACTGAACAGGCTCTATATTCACTCGGTCCCTATCTTGACTCGATCACTTGGCAAGTAGAACTCTCAGAGTGACGCTCTTCAGCAGGCCAGATTTTGTGACTCTCTGGTGGCTGAGAGAGTATGGCTTCGCCACAGATCGACGTCGACGAGATTGTTGCAACGCTTGAGGACATTCGCCAGCGCGGGCACAGCGCCCACACAGTCTTCCGAGACTGGGTCAACCTTATGATGTTCGCACTGCAGGACCGAGACGACCCGTATCTGGAGATCGTCGACGACTATCGGGAGCGCGGCGACATGGACCATCCAGACGGACAGCGGTCGGTCGACCTCTTCGCCAAGGCGTTCGGCCAGCTCCAAGGACGAATGGCGGCTACCGATGCTGACGTTCTGGGTGCTGTCTACGAGGCGTATGGAATGTCCAGCGATGCGTTCGGCCAGCACTTCACGCCCCACTCTGTTTGCGAGACGATGGCCGAGATCGCCGGCGTCGGAGACGAGAATGATACTGAGGACCGACAGACGGTCCTTGACCCGGCCTGTGGGAGCGGTCGGATGCTCTTGACCGCCGGTCGAAAGCAGCCAGACGCGCTGTTTGTTGGGCAAGATAAGGACCCACTGTGTGCCCGAATGACGGCGCTGAACTGCTGTTTCCTGAACCTGGATGCCTATATCATACAGGGCGACTCACTGACTGTCGAGTTCCAGCGAGCGTGGCAGACGTCGTACTCTTCGCTGGGTGGGAGCGTTCGCGAGCTAGACGACGAGGAGGTCGAAGAGCTACACGAGTGGGTGACCGACGCCTTCGAGAATACGGTCGAGGCGGAGAACCGGTCCAGTCCAGCGCAGGGGGCAGATACGGGCTCGGAAGATCGAACACCTCCGGTCACGTCGTCCGTTCCGAGTGAGCAGGCCAGTCTGGGTGCGTTCGAGGGCAGCGATTGACGGCTGTTTTGTGAGCCCCAGTCGAGTGCGGGGCGGTCCAGTGAGAGCGTCCCGAGGAAAACCATGTCAAGTGAACCAGACAGAGAGCCGGATGCGGCTCCAGACTCAGTTGAAAAGGTCGAACGAACGGACTTTGGGTGCAGTATGGAAGCACGGTTGGATCGAGGCACTGACACTCGCGATCAAGACAGAGTGACGATCAAATCGAAGGGTGAGACTGCCGAGGAGACGATTGCGGAGTTCTACAAGCTCTTGGAAGAGTACGAGCAGGAAATTGGTGGTCGGCTTCGGGATGTTCAGCCCGAGGAGGACGAGGCAGGCGAGTAAGACGACGAGTAGAACTCTCTATTATACTGCCCAGCGGTTGGGTGGGTGTGACCGTGAGGCGGAACACACGGTTCTGTTAATTAGCGCGAGGCAGTGGCTAAACGCTTATATCCGAGGGTAGGCAATTTTTGCGTGGAAGGAACACTGTCACACGCTCCTTCCATCCCCTTTCCATGCCTGATGACACGCAGCGTCTCGGCCGGTGCCCAGACTGTGGCGAGCGTATCACAACTCCGTGGCTGCTGCTTGAATACGAAAAAGACGATGGTACGGAGGGTGTCTGGGCCGAGTGTCCGACGTGTGAAGACGTCGTTGCGCCGGAGTAGTCATAGACAGCAGACTCAACGTACTCGGCAGAAGACAATCCGCGCTTCCTGTACGGCTACTCCCGGCGAAATTGATGGTTCTCAATTACTCGAAGCTCCGCTGAACTCAAGAGTGTTACCTGAACAACTCATGCTGTGTATTCAACACGGACATCTGAATACTACTACGCAGTTCAAGCGGAAATTTATCAACTCGAAATGAGACAGGCCGGACCTTACTTAGACGGCAGAAGGTAGTAGATTTTCAGTATTGCTATAGTGAATCACTCCGACGATGTCGTCCACCACCGAATCAAGTACACGATCGACGATATCCAGAATGCAGCAAGAAAGACATACATTGCATCGCCTTGAGGCGATACCGACTGAGCGAAGCTCCACGAAACCGCATATCCGATAGCAGCGACAAGAATTGGGAGGCCAATATGTGCAAAAACGTGTGACTGCCGGTCGGCATCTTGCAGCCAATGTTCCTTGCCATGACGATACATTGCAATCCCTGTCAACGGGGTCAAACCCAGTATTAGGCCGAGCAACCCGAAGGCAGAAAGGATGACTATAGCATCGTTTGCTGGAGCAAAGAAAACAGCCCAGATGAGCAATGGTGACAAGACAATGTATCCGAGTATAACAAGCGGCCACCTATCCGAGAGATTAATATGGGATCCAAACCGCTCGACGAGAGCTAATGAGAATGGATACCGCCATGCCGTCCCAAATATGGCTTTCACCATTGCGATGAGTCCGACAGCGAATGTCCAAGCCGTGACAGCAAACCAAAGCATAAGAAGTGCCGAAGTAACGATGCCGGCGACCGTCGACACAGACGATGGAAGGATGGAAACATCAGTGATGCCTTGTCCAGTAAGTTCGGCATAGGTGAGCACAGAGCCAAACGTGATGGCTGTTATCAGTAGCACAGTAAGGTGCCAGTCGAGCGCGTTACGGGCGTTTCGCTTTGTGAACTCGTCAGTGGCGAGGAGATACAGGATTCCAGCTCCGACGACGCCAGTTGGAATCGCAAGGAAGTGGATGAGGATGCCACCGAGTGAGCGTTCCTCGAGCAGTTTGGGTCCGGGCGTAGGTGGTGTGGAGGTCATGGGTTGAATGGAGGGCTTTGAAGTCGTATTAGTGATCTCTGATTCGTTTTGCTTACGTCGATGGCAGGAGGTTCAGTGGGCCATATCTGTCACGAACCCACCGGACTGTCCGCTCGGTGACGAGTAACAGTATGCTCACGACTACCAGGTCGAATGCGGTATCCCAGAGTAGGATGTCGCTTTGGGTACCGCTTACATCAGCACCAATGACTGTGAGGACGCCACCAAGTGCGAGCAGGACGAGGCTCAACTGGAACCCAGCGAGCACGAGTGTGCGGATTCCAGCCGTGTCCGAGAGGGTAAGGAATCCGCGAGTGGAGAGCCGATCCAGCGGGGTGTTTGCATTCAGCGCATCTTTGCCCTCGGGCGACACTGGCCAGTCCGACTCTGGGTGGTTGATGTAGTACAGGCTGATCGAGTCAGGGTACGTTTCGGTTGCGACGACATCGATCTCCTGAAGTTCTTGAAGCCGGTTTCGAACCGTGGCCCGACTGACGTCAGGCTTGATGCGCGCATGCAGTTGACGGATCGAAAAGAACGGTCGATCGGACTCAAGCATCGTCTCGACAACGTGTTCCTGCGTGAGCGTGTTGTCGAGGTTCCGATCAATCCGTTTGTCGATCCAGGTTGGAATCGCGGACACGGTATCGCTGGATAGTTGACGGGGATAATTAAAATCGGACGGGGATTTTGTGCCCGTGAACTGCAATTTGACGGCCGTAAAACCGGATTAGTCTTTTTTCAAAAACTGGGAAACCACCGTACGTCGACGGTTTTGGATGCTGCCCTGAAAAAAAATAAGCCGACCGAGGTTCATAGCCATGAACCGGATATTTTCGGAGTTGGCATGACCCGAGACCGGCTAGATGAACTACCTCGGGGGTTAGTCTCGGGACACCCAGCCTGCGCCGCCTGTAGACTGACGGACGTACAATTGACCAGTACCGTCACGGAATTCACCACTTTTTTGTTAGGTCAGTAAACCACTATGTATATGGTCCCCATTGAGGTGTTAGCTACCCCTCTCCAGAGCAGTGATGCCGGTGGTATCGTGCTCCTCTTATTCCAGCTATTGCTCGCTGCAATCCAGATTGCCGGGATGTGGATGGTATTCAAGAAAGCTGGTCACGCAGGGTGGAAAGCAATCATTCCGATATACAACTTCTATATCATGCTTCGGATCGGGGAGAATGCATGGTGGTGGTTAGTCCTCGTTTTTATCCCGATACTAAATCTCTACGCGCTGTACAAGATTCATGCTGGAGTAGCTCGAGCGTTTGGGAGAGGTATCGGGTTTGGACTTGGGCTCACCTTCCTTGGTATCCTCTTCTTCCCACTGCTGGGCTTTGGCGATTATCAGCATCGTCAGTCTGGTGGGCTCGCATAATATGGACGCGGTGACCCCAAGCTTGTAACCAATTACAGGATCACTCTTAAATTAGGCCGATGGGCTGTGTTTGGACACATAATAGCAGTGTAGAGGGTGCCTACAACCCTCCTCACACTACCTATGGCTCTCCACAAACGGTCAGTACAGGCGGAATATCTACTAGTCCAATCTGTTCAATCTATAGTCGACTCCGCGAGAGATACGCAAGTCTCACAAGAGTGGATCCGACGACAATTAGCGATGGCGAGTCTACTGACGTATGTCTTAACGGTCAAGCATTTTTCACTCGAGTACATCAGCGCTGTCTTGGTCGAGCGGATCTTCGATATCGCCGATAATCGTTTCCAGCAGGTCAGTGACGGTCACTAGTCCAATAACCTCGCCGTCTTCGATGATGAGAGCCATCTCTTGTCGCTCTGTCTGGAACTGATC
>NZ_JAANTG010000004.1:0-337984 GCF_011627385.1 Haloarcula sp. R1-2 | reverse complement strand
CACCGAACTCTTTGAGAAGCTCACAGCTCAGCTGAGTTTCGCGGCCTCTTGGATCGACAACTATCTCGGTGGCTATCTTCAAAAGTTACGCTAGGTACTAGAGTCGCGCTCGCGTGGCCTGTCCACGTGCGGACGTGGTACATACGCCGAGGACAAGCCGCCGGTGTTCATTCTCGCTGACCGCGGAAGCGGCGACCGCTTCGTGCTGCCAGCGAAAGCCGCTGACGAGTCGACGATTCGACTCCTGCTTGCCGACCGCAAAGAGGAGTCGATCAAGGTCTATACCGACGGCTTTCGAGCGTACGAACCGCTTGATGAGGACGACGCATTTGACCGCGAATACGTCGTCCACGGCGACGGCGAATATGCCGATGGAGATGTTCACGTCAATACTTGCGAGAGTCACGGATCGCTAGCGCGATCCTGGCTCTCGCCCCATCGAGGTATCTCAAAGGACAAACTGACACCGTATCTCAGAGCATTCCAACTCGTCGTCGTGTCCATCGAAAACCGGGGAAAGAAGCGCTCAAAACCATCCTCAAAACCGCACTCTAATTTACCAACAATCTACGCTACAAGAGCGATCATGCATTTCTTCACCGCAGCTTGGACAGTGGATTCGGACGACATCGTCGAAAGCCGTGAGTCTGGATAGGCCAACAATTGATGCAATCTGTTGTAGCGTGAGGCCGTCGAGATTGTCCTCTTTCTCAGGTGCTGCTTGTGTATAACGACTGTCTCGAGTATCCAAGACTTTCTGTACCTCTTCATCAAGTAACCTTCCTATTAGCTAATACCCTGAGTACAATAGCGATAAGACTCCGAATACCTTCGTTGGGCAACTTCAGGAGTAATAGAGGATTCCAACAGGTTAGTCAACGGAACTGTACGCGTAAACTCGATCGCCGCTGATGTACCGAATAACACCGACTGCGACGCCGAGGTTCGCCCAGCAATAACTAAACGCGAACGAAACACCGGGTAAATCAGCGTTGTTCCGGTCTGCGGCGTAGCCGATCGTCGCTAGAGTGTAGAAGAATATCTGTGTTACCAGAAATACTAACGCGATTCGTGACGTCGTGCTCAGGGCAGCCGACGACAAGAGCACGACCAGAAGGAGAAACGGGATTAGATAACGTAGCAGCCAGTACGAAAACGTCGTCAACGCGAGTAGTGGGCGCCGAGGGTCGAAGGCCGCCCGAAACCGACAGAGTGCGGTTAGTGCCCGAATCGTCAGTCTTTGCCGTGTGGAGAACTCCCCAGATGTCGATATCGGGAACTGTTCGTGCGCAACCGCGTCATGAGCGAACTCGGTACGCCACCCTCCGAGCAGGGCAGTAAATGCGGCACTCTGGTCTATGTCGACATCCTCTGGAACGGATTTGAATGCCGCTTGACGCATGCTCATATTAGCACCGGACATTTTCACAAGGAGTCCCAAGTCACCCTGCCACCGACGGAGGAGTTGCTCCCATCGCCAGTAGAGTCCCATTCCCTGCCCGATCGCTCCCTCATCAAAGCTCTCCGATCTCAGAGTTCCGCAGACCGCTCCAACGTCATTATCGGCGTACCGGTCGACGATACGGCGAACGCAGGTAGGCTCGTACCGCGTGTCTGCGTCGGTGAAGAGGATGATGTCACCGGTTGCCATATCAACGGCCATGTTCCTCGTCTCTGATTTATTGTGTGGTGTATTATCGAATGCGGTGGCTCCAGCCGCGCGAGCCAGTTCGACGGTACGGTCAGTAGACGCGTCAGATGCGACAATGAGTTCGATCCTCTCCGATGGATAGTCGACTGACTTGATGTTCTGAATGCGTTCTTCAATGACATCGGCCTCATTGTGAGCGATGACGATAATCGAGATCTCCGGAAATGAACCATCATCAAAGGACGGACGGTTATTACGACCCGATAAACCAGAAATCGTGGCAATGACAGCTGGATATATAATGTAATGCCAAGCCACAAGTCCGGCGCTGACAATGAAAATAATCAGCCATATCATCGGTTGAACCCTGTCATAGAATCCGATTAAGCCTACCGGTTCACCGCCCTCAGTCTTGAGAGACGAACGGGCTGCGGATCCATTCGTAACGATGCTGACCGACGAGTCGCTTCACCATCTTTAACGCATACCATCGGCCCTGGATCTGAAGCCGCGTACGGAGATTCCGGTCAAGAATCGCTTTGATATCGTCAGCAGTCGTATCGTGCCACATATTCCACCGTCCGAGGGGGCAGTCACTCATCGATTTTGGTAAGTACCGAGGTTCCGAAACAAACGCGAATTCATAGCCGGCCTCAAATACATCGGCAATCACCTTCTTGTCGACGAACCCACCAGGGATAGAGATAGATATACACTCTTCATCGAACAGTTGCTCGAGTTCGCGCTTGCTCTCCCTAAGTTCTTGGCGTCGGTCGACCGGCGAGAGCTCTCGAAGATTCGGGTGAGTGACTGTGTGGCTCCCGATATGATGTCCGTCGTCGGCCAGTGTCCGGATCTGGTGACGGTCAAGGTAGCCCTCCTCACCGATGCGCCCCGTTATGACGAAGAAGTGTCCTCGCATGCCGTATTCTTTGAGGAGCGGCGCTGCCGTCTCGGCGCAGCTCACGCCACCGTCGTCGAACGTCAACAACAGTGGACGGTCAACGTCGGCCGCCGGTAGTGTTTGGACCTCGTAGTGGGAGGCCACGATTCGATCAAGGTGTGCGCGGAAGGAATCGGGCGGAATCTTGTACCGCCAAGACCCGTCGGTGACGATTCCCGTCGACTCGTTTTGGTCGCGTGGGACGATGTCGTGGTAGAGCAGCGACGCTCCTGGATGGTCGCGCGCTACCATCGTCTCGCCTGCCGCTTCCAGCGGAGGTATGCACTGAGTCGGGGCTGTCCCCATACGTCGCTTTCCCGACCGGTTACGTCTAGGGAGTCACAGTTACTCTCGACAGCATGTTTAAGTGCGCCCCCGATTTCATCGAGGTTGTCCGCGACAACCTTGTACTGAATATAAAGGTGGCCGTCTTCAGACGGATCAAATTCTGTACCGCCCTGAGCGATGATCGGTCCTGTGTCGATCCCCTCATCGATTCGGAGGAATGTATATCCGACCTTTTCCGGTTCTCCGTTCGCTAGTGCCCAGAAACAGCCGTGTGCATTTCGGTACTCCGGACAGATTCCAGGGTGGATGACGTAAGTGCCAGCGTTCGGGATGCTGAAGACGTCAGCATCAAGCAGGAGCTTAATCCGAGCGACTGCTGCGTCAGGGTTAATCTCGCGGAGGAACTCTTTGGTTGGTTCGTCGTTTGGGTCGTCAACAGTGATCCGAGGCACATCGTCTGGAACGGCAGAGTACTCAGCGCTCGCAGACTCGATGAGTCGGTCTATCTTCTTGCTCTCCTGCTCGGCGAGCCGAATCCGGTAGTACAAGCGGAATGAAAGGACATCCGCGAATCCGAGCACACCACTCCGGTGGAGTTCCCGTCTGGCACGAGCTACCGTTCTTTCGCACTTATTCCGGATAATGACGACGCCAACTAAGTCCGAGACGCTCGCGAGCCACGGCCCGATGACTTCTTCCTCAAAGCGTGAGTCCTCGTGCCGCATTAGGACTGTCCTCATAGGTATCCAAGATCTTCCAGCCGACCCTGCATTTCGCTGTCCATCTTTCCTGCTGTTGCATTGAGCTTGTCGCCACCGTCGAACCGATACTCTTCTAAATGCTCTTGAAGTGTCCGTTCCAGTAGCTCCTCGCCATCATGACCGGATCCTGCCATGTTCTTCTGTTCGCTAGGGTCGTTAACCAAATCGTACAGCTCACGCTCAGTTCCATCCGAAATATATTTATACCGGTTACCGCGGATCCCAACAATAGCCCCTCCATCGTCTGGGTTGGTCTCCGCGACGACGTACTCTCGGTCGTTCGCCGGTGCCACCAGGTTTATTCCGACTGAGGGATTGACCTCGGCCCCATCAACATGGTCCAGCAGCGTCGGGAGCACGTCTAGGAGCGTAATCGGGTCCGGTGCCGAGAGATCTTCGACTTCGGGGATGTTAAGGACGAACGGAACTCGAGTCACCTCCTCGTAAAGCTTCGGCATATGAGTGAATTCTCCATGTTCACGGAACTCTTCGCCGTGGTCGCCCGTGAGGACAACACACGCATCGTCGGTATACCGGTTGATAGCATCGAACAGCGGTTCGAGTTTCTGGTCGGTGTGCTCAATCTCCCCTCGATAGCCCGCACGAAGCCGGGCAAGTTCGTCGTTAGTCACCGCTTCAGGCTCAGAAACAGCCTTGTGCCACAGTCGTTCAGACTGAAACTTGTCCAGATAGCCGCGATTGCGATCAAGAGCGTACGGCCCGTGAGGATCCATGTAGTGGACCCAGAGGAACAGAGGAGAATCGTCGTCGTTGCTGGCGAGCCAGTCGACCGCTTGTTGGGTGATAGTTTGGGCAGGCTGGTAGGGATACCGCTGAAGTAGCCGGACGACTTTCGAGTAGAGTCTAGTCGCCTTCTCAGGAAGCTGGGTCTCTTCGAAGAATCGGAGACCGTCAGAGAACTCGTCGAATCCCCGTTCGTAGCCAAAGTGTCGCGACAAGAGCGGGTTCGAATGGAACGCGGCAGTACTGTATCCCACGTCCGAGAGCCGTTGAGCGATTGTTGGTGTCTCAATGTCTTGTAAAAAGTTCGTAAAAAAGCGGTGGGCATATTGTGAGGTGAGGATTGCGGGGACGGAGGCCCGAGTGTGCGAGCTTGGGGTAGTAGCAGCTGCTGTGAGCGTGGCGTCATCGGCGAACGCATCCATATTCGGCGTTGACGGTGCGTCCGGGTCTAAGAATCCGACGCTGTCGGCCCGCAATGAATCTATTGTAATGAGAACTATATCGTAAGAACTCATCTATGAATGCCTAGTCGTTTCGTTAGTTTAATTCTTCGATTGCTCCTGAACAAAGCGTTTCACGAGCCGTCGATACCGTAGTAATTTGATAAACTTTCGTTGTCCCAGCATCGTACTTAAAAGTTGTCGGACGAGTGGGAGGAATAGGAGCAGTGCCGCATCGCCTATTCCGAACTCGCCGGTGTACTTGTAATCGATGAAGCTTCGTTCGAGGTACCGCTCAAACGCTACGTCCGAGGAATTCGAGATACCCTCTACGTCAAACAATGTGAGCACATCGTCCACGTACATGACGTCGTAGACCTGCTCGTCGCGAAAACGCGCCCACAACTCGTAATCTCCTATATATGTATATTGCTCGTCGAAGGGGTGGGCTTGGTGGACCTCCCGGTCAACCATGGTTGCAGGGTGTGGGAGTCCAGGACCTTCCGCCCCGGCTCGCCACGGCCTGTAGTACTCCATTGGTTCGCCCTCGTACATCAATTCGATCCGGCCAGATATAATGACCGGACGTTCCTCCCGGACATCCGTTCGGTTGAGTACACGCTCAATGGCGCTCGAATTTATGAGACGATCGCCACCATTAACGAACATGATGTAGTCGCCGGTGGCGCGTCTGAGCCCCTTATTCATCGCGCTGTAGATGCCATCGTCGGGCTTGGAGACGAATGTGTCAAATTCGTCCGCGCGGTCGGCCAAATACTCTGCGGTACCATCGGTTGATGCGCCATCTATGACGATATACTCGATGTGGTCGTACGTCTGATCGAGAACGCTGTTAATGGTATCTTCAATCTCGTCCCGGCAATTGTAGCAGATAGTCACTATTGAGAGCTTCAACATGTGTTAACCGTCGTTGGACTGGTCGGAATAAACCTTTGTTCACTTTGCGGCGTCCTGACCAGACTGGGAGCCTGCATAGCGTTCCGCGATGACCACCATCGCGTACGCGAAGAGGAAGAAATCGAGAAACTTTGGTCCGATAAGCTTCCCACTGACCGGCAAAAAGACGATGACGAAGGTGGCCTTCGCACAAACGAGCGCGCCGAGCCGGTCCAGTCGACGAACCCGCCAGCCGAAGTGGAGGTAGCTTGACGCTAAAAGTAGGTACGCTACGCCACCAAGCAGTCCCGTTCGCAGGATGGCTTCCCAGAACCCGGCATGAACGAAGTGGTCCGTACCGACCCAGATAGAATCCGGGAACGGTGACGTAACAACGAACGTACTGCCCATTCCGACACCGAACAACATCGAGAACAGGTCGCTAGATACGGCAGCTATAACGCCACCCGGTTCGGCGGCTCGGCTTCCCCCAAGTTGTATAGAACGTTCGTAGAGCGTGTAATCGCCCGAGAGTGCGGAGAGTTTGCTCCCGAGGTAGCCGGCGGACTCTAACGCACCTGGAGAAAGCTGGGTAATAACAAACATGAGCAGCAACCCAAGGATTAATGTCGTACTACTACCCAACCAGACTGCCCTCTGGACATTCCGAATCCGATAGTAGACAACTGTTAACGGCAATAGAGTTGCAACTTCGATGAGCAAAAGCAACGACTGAGAGTAGTAGACAACAGCCACGCTTGTGATAGCCATCACGGGGAACCCAAACTTTGCGACACGGTTCCCGCTGCGAAACAGCCAGTAGGAAATGACGAGTATCGTTGGGAACGCATAGACAAATACCAGTCGCTCGTTCGGCTCGAGGTAACCACCGAGGTAGAGGGAAAGAACGGGGATAAGCCCGAGGAGATACAGGTGATGACCAGCGGCGGCCACTCGCTGCAGCGGAGTTCGAGAGCTCGCCCACACATAAATCCCCAAGACAGTCGCTGCCGGCAGGACGAACTTGTAGAAGTCTCCCACGACATCGAGACGAGGGTGTCCGCGCACGATTCCGACGGCCAGTGCAACGACCCCCAGTACGACTAGTCCAAGTAGACCGGCGTACGCCATAGCGAAATCTCGGTCAACCCACAGGCGAACCCGCGGTCGGATAAGCAAGAACAAGCAACCAAGTAATCCTGCATACACAAGAGCTTGGGTCATCAGGAGGAAGCGAACGTTCGATCCCGCTCCGACAATTCTTGGAAGGCCAACTTGGGTAATGAAGAGGCCAATAAGTATGGCTAAACCCACGACCTTCTGGACCCCGCCTTTGGAGGAGTCAATTGAGGACATCAGGGTTGCCATTACCGAACTACACCACCGCCGAACCGGTCGTCAATTTCTTTACCTTCGTGAGTGATCGTCTCGGTCGTGTTATTGAGAAACTGGACATCTCGGAGATATTGGTCCGCGACCGTCTCGAAAGCATCGTTGAACATCACATTGTCCGAGAGGAGGACGTTACCACTACCCATCGATTCGATAGCTGTCTCGAATTCGAAGAGCATATGTTCCTTAGTATGGAGTGAGTCGTGGAGGAATACGGTAGGCGGCGTTTGTTCGACGACTTTTGGGAGAAGTTCGCGGGCGTCTCCATATTTTAGATTCCAGTTCGATTGGAGGCATTCAGGAACTAGCCAACCGGTGTTCACATCGGGCATAGGGAGGTCTGTCGGCATGTACGTCGTATCGTTAATATCGATGGATACAAGATGACCGTACCCTGCGTCGCTGATCGCCTGAAGGATGTACGCTGAACTTAGTCCGTCGTAGACTCCGGTTTCAACAATAGTGTCGGGTTCCTTAGCTCGAACGAGCGCGTAGAGCATCTCACGCCAATTCTGAGAAAGGTTGTCCGGTCTTTCAGCCGTCTTCGCGAAACCGTCCTCAATCGCAGCTACGAACCGGTCGTGATCTCGGATTTCTTTCAGATACTTGTCGACCGTCGCGGCATCTGCACCCGAAATCCCGATAATAAAATCTTTCATTTCCACACGTGGGACATCCGCCTCGAGATGGTAGAAGTGCGGTGGAGTGTCTGTGAATAAACGTCTCACTCGACCCGGATTACTGAGGAGTTTCGTCATCGTCCCCACTACTCCATGTCGCCTTCTGTACAGCAATGCGCGTTCGATTGGATTCACGTAGCTGATGTTACCAGAGGCGGGTTTTAGTCGTTTCGCCACTTTACTGGGAGACTTATCATAACAAGCAACCGTGACCGGAATCGATTATCGGCAGCCAATCCAATTATGTACACAACACTTCCAACGCCTATGACAGCGGCTAGACCGGTCAGCGATTCGACGGCCAGTTCAATGGTCACGATCGACAACACAACCCCCATCAAGACGGCTGCAACCACACAGACCCCGATTGTCCGCCACTGAGGTTTAACCGAAACAATCTCGTTCAGGGAAAGGACGTTTAACCCAGTGTTCACGAAGAAAGCTACCGTCGTCCCAACAGCGGCGCCAATCAGACCAAACCGCGGGATGAGAAGTACGTTCAGCGAGAGGTTGAGGACTATGAAGACCATTGCTGCGAAGGCGACAGGTCGGGGTTTGTCAAGTCCGAATAGGGTCCTGCTGACCACGTTGTTGACTGCCTCTGGAAACTTGCCGACGACGAGGATAACAAGTGCGCCCGCAGCAACGCTTGTCCTCGTTCCAAACGCTACTGACAAGACAGATGACGCAAAGAAGAACGAGCCGACTATAGCTGGAAACACGACCACAAGCGCCCCGGATAAGCCGTCGCTTACCGTCCGACGTATCTCGGCTAAACGGCCTTCAGCGTGCCAATCACTTACTTGGGGAAACATTGTCGAGCCAATCGCCTGCGATGCAAGTGCTACCGACATTGAGACACGCCAGGCAGTCTCGTACGCGGTGACCAATTCTTGTGTCAAGAACAGCCCGATTAGGAACGTATCGATCCACTTATACATCGAACCACCCAGTCCCGATGCGACGAAATTATACTTCGAGAACTGGAGTATCGACGAGATTGTTGGTCGTGTCGGCGCCTCTGCCGGCGTATTGAGCCTGAACAGCGCCAGTGCAGCAACCGCTGCGCGACTCCCTATGAATGCCCAAATAAGTTTGGTCACACCCCCACCGTTAACAACCAACAAGTACCCGCCCAAGAGGACAAGTAGTTCAGCTGCCAGCTGCAGGACTGCCGCCTCTGCAACACGAAGTTCCCCCCGGAGAGCGTGAAGCCCAAGCCGCATGAGTTGGTGGGCGGCAATTGCTGGGACGAGATACGTTGTGAGCGGCGCACCCATGTAGCCATCCACTACATCGCTTAGAACGAGTAGCATCCCACCGACAGGCACCAGCAGAGCTGTTTGAAGGCCTATTGCTGTAATAAGAATTTTACCCCCACTTCCTTCACTCATCCGTTTTTGGACCGCGCTTCCGATACCGAGATCCACGACGATAGTCGCCAGCGCCAGAACTGCTTCGAAGAGAATGAAACTCCCGAACCGGTCCGCCCCTAACAGCCGGACGAACACAGCGAGAAGAGCAACTGCGATCAGCGCGCGGCCTACGCGAGAGGAAAACTCAACGGCTGCAGTCCGAGAGAGGCTCATTCCGTGTACCCTACGTGATGACTTGCGATACGAAACCGTTTCTATCTGCTGCCATGGAGCGGAATAGACCTCAACAGGAAAGAAGTATTTACATCGAGCCTTTGGGATACTATATGAACATCGGAATTATTGGTGGGGGGGGCCACGTTGGTCTGCCACTCGGGCTTGTGATGGCCGACGCAGGCTTTGAAGTCTCGCTTATTGATACTGACGAATCTCGGCTCGCCCGGATACAGGACGGAGAAATGCCATTCAACGAACCGGGTGGTGAGGACGTTCTCGAAACGGTCCTTGATCGCGACCGCCTCCAGACCACCACCGAACTTGGAGTATTAAGCAACTGCGACGTGATAGTCGTCGTCATCGGGACGCCCATCGACGAGCACCAAAACCCGGACATGGAAGCGTTCCTAGAACTCATCGACGATTTGACCCCTCACCTGCATGAGGACCAGTTGGTCGTCTTCCGCTCAACGGTCTACCCAGGGACGACGAGCATCGTATGCGACCATCTGGAGGAAAACGGATTTAGCGTCGGAGATGACATATTCCTTGCCTTCGCTCCTGAACGCATCGCGCAGCATCAGGCACTTGAGGAAATTGTCCAACTCCCGCAACTCATTGGAACATTCGATGATGAGAGTTACGAGCGGACACACGAGGTATTCAAAACGTTCGTTGAGGCCGAGTGCCCGCGGCTTAGACCGACCGAGGCCGAACTGGGAAAACTGTTTACTAATATGTGGCGGTACCTCACATTCGCAGCCGCTAACGAGTTTTACCTCATCGCAGAGTCGTTTAGCACACACCACGATGTGAATATCCACAGAATCCTTGACCAGACCGGGCACGAGTATCCCCGATTCGACGTGCCGTCCCCTGGCGCCAACGTCGGCGGACCGTGCCTAACGAAGGATGGGTGGTTTCTCGTCGATAACATCCCATATAATGAACTAGTTTCGGCTGCGTACCAGATCAATGAGGGAATGCCGTCGCAAATCGTCGAACGCATGGCGCAGACGGCTCCCGACCCGGAGAAGATTACAATTCTTGGGATGACCTACAAAACCGACTCCGACGACACCCGAAACTCGGTTGCGTTTAAGCTAAGGAAGCAACTTCGCATGAATGGATACCGAGACGTGGTCTGTATCGAACCGAACGTTGAAGGATTCGACAACTGGGAGGACATCGAGGGGAGCGACTGGATTATCTTGATGACACCGCACTCTGAATTCACCGACCTCGAAGACCTCAAAGCGCGCGTCGGAAACGAGAAGTGCCACGTCTGCGATATCTGGGGGTTTTGGGATCGTGTTAGACATCGCTCGGACAACGGGTACTTCTCATTGAACGACATCACCGAGACGACCGTCACCTCGGCGCGGGGTGGACAATAATGCGTATTCTTGTCACGGGGAGCGAGGGGTCACTAATGCAGTGGACCATCAAGCACCTGCTTGCAAACGACCACGAAGTCGTCGGAGTTGACAATCACGCGCGCTACGAGGATTACAACCACACGCGTGTCGTCGACCCAGATAAGTACGATTTCTACGAGGCCAATCTAACTAATCTTGATCGGGTCATGAATATAACAGCTGATATCGACGGCATAATCACAGCCGCTGCCCTTATCTATGGGGTCAAGGGATTCCACGAATACCCGGCAGACATCCTTTCGAACGACCTCACCATCCACCGGAACATTCTCGAGGCCGCGCGGGAGAACAACATCGGCCGCGTCGCGTACCTTTCGTCCTCAATGGTATATGAGCAGGACATCCCACCACACCAAGAGGACGACGTTTGGGACTCGCGGGTACCCTCGACGGACTACGGGCTCTCGAAGGTTGTCGGTGAGCGGTTAAGCCAAGCATTCCAACGCCAGTATGACATTGATTATACAATCTGGCGACCGTTCAACATTATCACACCCTACGAAATCGCTGAGGACGAACCTGGAATGAGTCACGTGTTCGCAGATTTCCTCCGAAAAATCCTAATCGAGAAGCAGAACCCGATGGAGATATTCGGGGACGGCGAACAAACGCGCTGTTTCACATGGATCGACGAGGTCGCCGCCGCCATCGCGAATTACTCGTTCGCTTCCGAAACTCGGAACGAGGCTTATAATCTCGCCAACCCCGAGCCGGTCACAATGAAAGCGCTCGCCCGCCGCATCTTCCAGCGCGGTGTTGACCGGGGTATCATCAAGGGAGAAGAACTCAATTTCGAGCATGTCGAAATCTACGAGGACGACGTCAAACGACGGGTGCCAGAGGTACAGAAAGCCAGAGAGCACTTCGGGTGGGACCCTGAGGTAAAACTCCATAACTCACTTGAACGGTGCATTGACAACCTCGAAACTCTGCACGAGCTATGACGCATTGGTGAGGATCTGATTAACCACTTGCTTAACATTCCTGGCTCCCCCCAGCCATGACATCCGATCGTGTTTGACGTATTGAGGGGGGAAAAGAAGACAAGAGAACCTAGGTGCTGCAAGGTTCTCGTTCACATCAACGTCGATTCCGAGTTCCCGACACGTCACAATTCCCTCTCACGTACGGATTGAGTGAGACTGGGCGATCATTCCTAACCGAGTATCCACACTCGCAGTGAAGCGCTACTAATTTCTTATAAACGGGTTCTCGACTTCTTACGTAGTGTGACGAACTACGTGCTATCGCTGCCGATTACGTCACTGTCCACTGACGTTGGTCTGCCACCACAGGTCCGTCACCGTCTCACGGCCGACGGGGCGCCAGTGACAGCCAGTCCACTCTTCTTCATGCCGGTACCATCCAGGGCCGTCCGGGCGCGGTTCAAAGTGTATCCGCCGCCACACCCCACTGCGGTCTCTGTACCGGATCTCAAGCGAGTCGCCTGTCGATGCATAGTCAGTTGCTGTGCCGTCAGTGCCCGGGTCGTCACCGGACGTACATTTGTTCTCAGACATGGTTTGTGACACCCGGACCGCTTTCCAGGCGCCACTCCGCCACGAAACTGAATACCTGTCGAGTGTGTTATCTTTAGTAGCAGTTGGTAACGTGGTTCTGTCTATTCTGAGAAGGCTGATTAAAAAATCCAACCACGTTAGTATATTCTACTAACCATTATTAGCTTTGAAAATAGGTCGAGATGATTTAATACATACCTCTATCAAGCACCTCACCAGATGCCGAACCGCGACATTGCTGAACGAGAATATCTCGAACTGACGCCTGCAACCGATTCTATTTCGAATCGAATGGCAACCAATCTGTTCCGTGCTATTTAGAGTCACGAACGGACGGATGCCAGCGACGGGATATTAGATGATATCCGTGATCTCTTTGAAAATGGGCGGGAAGCGTTCAAAGATGACCCACCACCAGTGTACGAGTGGGTCATAACTACAACGCCAGGCGAAACCGGTCCCACGCTGGACTACTATGTCGGGACTGATCCAAAGGAGGAACAGACATGGCTCGGACAACAACTTGAGACACACCTTCCAAACGAGTACCAATTATCGACAGTCGAAACCGAACCGCTTGCACAGATAACTGAGAGTGCCGAGGAGTTCACTGCGGTTGAATACTACGGCGACCCCGCGAGTCCCTGGGATTGGACGATGCCGCTTTCACGTTTCGATGACTGGGCTGCTGATACTGATAATACAACCGCTGAGAATCAACCGTTGGCTGCAGTGCCCGAAACCCTTGGAGAGACAAACCGTCCCTGCCTGTTCCAGGTGTGTTTCCAGCGTAAGCCGAATTTTAGTTCCGACCGACACGACCGAAAAAGCTGTTGCAAAAAGGCAAGATAACATTGGAAAATTATTGGACTGAACGAGTGTTCGAGACATTTGGCAGCGAGGTAAGTGACGACCCAAGTCAGGAAGCAAGGGAGCGGATTGAGTTGCTTGACACCCGAAACGTCGGCTGTGCGTTCACGATGTCCATCCGGGCCCTCATCGCGGGCGCGGGACCAGAGGAAAACGCTCTCGGGGAAAAGTTAGCTGGCGCACTTGAGGCGACAAGCGGCCAGCATTACAGTATTACTGGCCAGACGACGACAGAGACAGACGATGTCCGGGATGACATCCGGGCCCGCCGCATCCACTCGCCAGCATACGATAGCTGGCGGCAGCGATGGGGACTGACCGAATACACCAGCCGGGGTATCGTCGCCGACAACAGCGAAATCGGAAATTTCTGTCTGCTCGATGGCAACGCACTGACGAAACGTGGACAGCAAGCACTCGGCGTCCTCCCGGAGGAACAGACGACCGACACCGGGCCGTCGACGGACCTGCTGGACCAGTATACCAACGGGGGCTTCCCGGTTGGTCGATACCGCTCCGAGACCGGCGACGACACACGAATCGCTGTCCCACCCGCGCTCCAACCCCAGCACATCGGGCTGTTCGGCAAGAGTGGATCAGGGAAGTCGGTCGCACTCATCAACGCTATCCTCGAGAACTACGCCGCAACCGATGGTGCCAACATTCTTTTCGAGCCCAAGGGTGGCGAGATGGTCGTAAACTACCTGCGGGCCCACTATGCGCGCCATGACAACCTCGAGAACGTGTACTATTTCGACTGCTCGGAAACGCTGCCGGCAGTATCACTGTTAGATATCCGTGCCGACCTTGCTGCTGGCGTCAAGCGGACGACCGCAGTCGAACGCACCGTCGATCATTATATGGAGATCCTCCGCCAAATCATGGCGGGTGATACTTTCGACGACGCCGTGCGCTCGCCGGACGTCATCCGGTATCTGCTGAAAGCCCAGTTCGACCCGGTGTATGGGGCCGATGCGTTCACACATGCGGACCTCAAAGCGGAAGCGGCGAAACTCCAGGAGGACCAGACCCCACCACCGGTCAGTGATGCGGACCTTGCACGAGATATGGCGACAGTCGCGAACAACGGCTCACGTACGTTTGACAACATCATTGGCGGTGTCGCAACGCGACTGGATAAGATCTCGCTCGATGCACGGCTCAAGGCGCTGTTCAACACAGTCCCCGATGCGGAGTCCGACCGCTTCGACCTGGCTGACTTTCTCGACGACGATGCGGTCATCATCTTCGATGTTGGTGAGCTGCGACAACACGCACAGCGTGCCGTGACGCTCGTCGTGCTCTCGAATCTCTGGAGTGCACTCAAACGACGCCAGCAGCGCCGTGATCTGCTCGGCAACTCACAGACTACCGACACAGAGTCGTCCGACGACTGCGAGACACCCAACTCTGAGATTCAATCGTCAAGCCAGGAACTGCCGCTTGTCAATGTGTATCTCGAGGAGGCTGCAAGCCTCGCCACGACCGACCTCATCAGTGAGATGCTCGATCAGTCCCGCAGTTTCGGCGTCTCGCTGACGCTTGCAACACAGTTCCCCGGCCAGATCAAAGACACCGACGAAGGGGCCTACAAGCGGCTGTTGAACAACGTCTCGACGTTCGTGACCGGAAATGTCCCCGTCGACGAGCACTTGGCAGAACGCCTCGATACTGCAGCTGTCCCGCGACGCCAGATCAAACGCAAACTTGGTTCGCTTGCCAGTGGTCAGTGGCTTGCGTCGCTCCCATCAGAGTATGGGATGCCGGAACCACAACCGTTCGAGGTCAATTCACTTCCGCTTCCCGAAGGACATCCCGAGCATTCGGACACCCCAGACATCCCGCCTCGCAGGGTACGAGAGGCGATCACATCCGCGAAGCAGCGGTCGGCGGACAGGTTCGGCGTCAGTATCGCTGACTCACCTGATACGGAGACAGTTGAGACGGACAGCACATCGACCGAGTCCGGGTCGCCACTGTCCGCTGTTGACAGCGCGTTACCGTTTACTGAGCGGATGCCACCGACGGTTGCCTACGTGGAGGACTCACATGCACTGGCGTGCACCGAGTGTGATACCCAACACAACCCCACCGTCGATGGGTTGTACGATGGTATCAGTTGTTGCTCGGCAGTCGAAGAGGTTGATGATGCGAATATTCCGATCTGTGACCTCCATCTCAACATGTCTGCCGACGAACGAACGGCCACTGAGTATAGTCTCCGGCAACTGTACTTCCTTCAGGCGGTGTATAATGCACAGTCACTCACGCTGGACCGGCGCGCTTACGATATCGTCTGGGACTCGATGCAACGACTACGCGAGTATCTAGGCATCGAGAAGTCGGCTGTGGATACCCTGATCGACGCCGGCCTGTTGAAACGAGATAAAAAGAAACCCCACCTGCTGTATTCGATAACCCATGCCGGCCGGACTCTGATCAACGAGGGCCATCGCAAGGGCATCGATCATGGCCACAGAAAGGGCGACCTCGAGGAGACAAGCGAGCATGTTCTCATGGTGGAAGTCGGCCGGCGCTATCTCGTCAGCGAATACGTCGAGGACGATGCGTCTCCTGTGGTCGAGGTGATCCCGTATTATGAGCCGTCACAAGGGTCGTCGGTAGCAGTGTCTGCTGCGTCCGCAATGGGTGGTGATAGCGATCCACAGGAGGCTGTCGACGAATCTGATCGACGCCGTCTGGATGTCGTGGGTGTTGACCCATCCGGTGAGGTTGTTGTCGCCCTGGAAGCCGAGCGGATCAATAATGATGTCGCCGAGGCTGTGGTCGCTGATTTCGACAAAATGGCTGAACTACAGCCCGAGGAGGCCATCTGGGTCGTGCCGAGTCGTAGTGATGGTGCTCGTATTCTTGACGCGCTGAATGATCCGTCGGATGGCACGCCGCGTGTCGACAAAGAGTACAGCACAAATACGGCGCCTGAACAGTATCGAATCGACACGCCTGGGTTGACGAGTGTCCGAACAGTCGAGACACTTCGGGACGACCTTCGAGAGTGAGTCACTGCGACACTGATGTGTGCAAGTGACGGCCGGTTCATTCGCTGTGTGCAATCGTGACCTCCGCGACAGGTGGGGTCATTTTCCACACAACGCCACCAGGTCCGCAAGAGGAGGAAGTGGAAGAAGTGTGTGGAGACCTGTAGTCCCCCAGAAGTGACGTTGCGATTGAGTATTTACACACATCAGTATAGAAGGCCTGTGTGGCCTGTTTTTGTTGGAATTATAGTTCTCACAGACGGGGCTGATGCCCCTATATGTGGGCTGTGCAGCAGCCAATCCTGGCGCTAGTGTCGATATGAGGTGTGACCAGTCATCTGGCCTAGTCCTGGCAATACTGGCTTCACACATGGTAAATACAGCGGTCCAGCGCTGCTGTGGCTGGTTTTGCGTTCTATCGCTATGGCCCTGTGGTCTGTCCATAGTGGTCTCGAACGTCTGTCTCACCTTTCACAGAACACCGTATTTTCGGTTTTAATCTATTCTACCGGACGAATTGTCGAAGTGTGACGCTGTGAGTAGCGCAGGTAACACACCATCGCAGTCGATACACGCCCGTACTCTGTCTGTGAGGGATTCGCCAGTGTATCTCGGATTATGTAGTCCTGATACGGATTGTTGGAGCGATGTGCCGGTATACGTCGCCCCTGGGGTCGGCATCATCCAGAAATAATCTACAACAATCCGTATCAGTCCCAGACGAGTTCGACCCCGTTCTGGCGCAGGTGACTATCGTCGGAGATGACCGCCTCGGTGTTGAGCGTTCGGTGTGCAGCATGAATCAGTCCGTCGTGGAGTTCTGCTTCGTAGAACTCGGTGAGGCCTGCGTAGATAGCCATCGCGTGCTCGTCGAGAGCGACCACGTCGATAGGGCCGTTCGTCACAGTTCGGCGATACACATTGTTCGGGTTTCCCTGAAGCGGCACGCCCGCGACTTCGCCGCCAAACGCCACTTCGTACAGCGTCTCGCCGATGACGACATCCGGTGCGTACAGCACGTCCAGTCCGGCTTCGGCGCGGTCGAAGATCGTGCTTGCCTCCTCTGGGAGACTATCGACCAGATATCGGAGATACCCCATCGAATCGACGACATACTTCGTCACGTATCGGGCGTCTCCTTCGTCCGCCGGGCGTGTATCCGCTGAGTCAGTTCCTGTGCGATTTCTTCGCGTGTGTTCTCGTCAGTATTATCGGGCACCAACATGCCGCGTCCGCCGCCGTCGACCGCCTTCGTCAACATGACGCCATCTTCTGTCTCGACCCACTCCACGCTGTCACCCGGCTCGATACCGTATTTTTCACGGAGGTCTCGTGGAATTGTCGTTTGCCCCTTCTCCGTGACCTTCGTCGTTTCACCCATATCAGAGTATTACACCCCGTATTACTTGAATCTCCCGTCAATCAGGTCGTAGTGTTTGGGTTGGTGCATCGTGCCGGCATCCGAAGTGCCCACTGGCCGTCGTAGGCCATAGGATCCCGTTGATTATCCACCGAATGAATAGGTAAGTCGTAACGCGCACGACAGGATATTACGGGGCAATATGTGATCGAAATGTCGGATTTACACCTCTGAAACGTTGTTGCGTTAGCGAGTACGCATGTGCGACTGGTGTCATACCGCCCTGTGTCACTCCTGTGACGAAGTATCGATGAACCACGGAATCTTGCAAAAAGTCTAACAATGGGGGGACTATGACGGTTCGTCTTCGTTAGACTCTGAATCATCCACTACGGTGCGTTTTTGCTCTGGAGGCTCGGGCGGCGTCAAGATAGCGGCTGCAAGCTCGTAGCCACGCGTCTCAGCAAGTGGGTCGAACACCTCCTCACTAAGGCGTTCGAACACACCTTCCGCGACCAAACCCACATGCGAGTGCTCCCATGCGTGCTTGATGTGCGGGATGATTCTATCCAGTAGTGCGATGAACGGACCGACAGTGTACGTCTCCCGAAGATCGATGACGATGACCTCTGGATCGGGCTCCTTGGTGAGCCAGCGATAGCAATACGACTCCTGAACAAAATCACTCGTTCGAGATCCGAGCGTTCGCACAGTGGTGATGACCAGTGATCCATCGCTAATGGCGCTTATTTTCTTTCCGACGGCATCAATGGGGCTCAGCGACCCGGATTCTTCCGACATCCGATTACCTACTCGTTTGAGTGGTCCGACATACCGTTTGTGATGTCGTTCAGAGTCCGACACTCACGACCGTTGCTTCGATGGTGATCGTCCCCAAATTGATGACGACTGTCGAGCCCTGCTGGAGGGATTCACCCTTGAATTGCACACCGCTCGTCGTCTCGCGGACTCGGAGTTCAGTCGTGATGGTGACATCACGCAAGTACGGGTGGTCAACGACGTTCACGGAGCCGTTGTCGCCCGTGGTGATGATGACAGACGGTTCGGTACTGACACGGCTGACGCGAGCGACCGTTTCGCCGCCATTGGTTTCGGTCATACCAGGCCTGATTGCGTCGGCCATGTCCGCGCGCATGTCCGTCATCCGCAGTGTAACCGTCCGATTAGTGGGTGCCCCACGTGGTTCGAGTTCCCCGACCCGCTCGATGGTTCCGGAGAGTTCGTAGCTTTGCGTCGAAATGGTGATGTCGTTCCCGCGCTGAACAGCAGCGCTGCCGAACTGCTGACGGCCAGCGTTTTCCAGGGTCGCCAGCGAGAGACCGACGAACACCTGTTTGCGGTCGGGGTTCTGTGTCGCGTACGTGGTGACCGTTCGTACTTCGGCGGCCTCGTACCCGGCGACGGTAGTGACGTCACCGGTAGCGATACGGCCAGCCGTTTCTGCATCGACGGTTGTTTCCAGGAGCACATCGGTAGTCGTTGGCTGGAGGCCGCTATCCACCTTTTCAATGCGACCGTCGAAGGTGTAGTCTTCGGCCGGGAGCGTGACTGTTTGCCCGCGCCGGATCTGTGTGCCGCCGAATCGACGGTCGGACTGCTGTCTGTGTGCGTCGAGTTCTGCTTCGACGAAGACGGTCTGTTCGGTTGAATTATCGGTTGTGTATGCAGCTACGTCTTCGATAGTCGCAACAGTGCGGCCAGCGAGGTGGATCTCATCACCGGGGGTAACGTCCCGGGCTTCGGCGGTGGCCATA
Source organism: Haloarcula sp. R1-2 (assembly GCF_011627385.1). NCBI lineage: Archaea > Methanobacteriati > Methanobacteriota > Halobacteria > Halobacteriales > Haloarculaceae > Haloarcula > Haloarcula sp. R1-2. Next base: position 318,633 of record NZ_JAANTG010000004.1, on the reverse strand, counting down.
GTGTCCCTGAGAACTACGGTCGTGTCCTCTTGGGCGAGACTATTGTCACCACCTACAGCGCGTAGTTGACCGCTTACTTCGTATCGACTTGTCGCGATAGTCAGTGACCGGCCGAGGCGAGGGGGTGCATTCGCATATGTGAGACTATCCCCGTCAGGTGGTCCCTGCAGTGAGGCCCGAAGGATGACGCGTGTCTGATCGTCCTGCGGTGTCAGGTGAACGTCTGTGACGGTGAGCTTCGAATCGCCATCGGGACTGTACGTATCGCCTTCAGTGATCTCCGTGACGATGTACGATGGTTGTGTCCCGAGATCGAGGGTGACATTGGTTGTATTCGGTTCCGGTGACTCTGGCTCCGGCTGGAGAACGAGCGCAGCGCCTGCCGCGACGACCGCAACGACGAGTAGGACGGCCAGCGCATCAACGACATTGACGAGGCCGAAAAGGTTCCCATTCTCGTCAAGGAGGGCCGACGAACGACTATCTGCCATGCGGTAGTCATTCCTTCCGAGTGGTTTGGGTGTTTCGTTGTCTGACTGTCCCGCGTCGGCGAGAGTCATCCCTCCGAAGGCCGGTGACCTGCCGATCTTCCGACACCGCAAGGTGAGCAAACGGAGGCGGCTACCCGGCCCACGCCCGGCTATCAGTATAGCATCTCACCTCGCAGACACTATCTGTATAGTGACAATACCCTTGTGCGCAATTCGTCTGGTGTTCATATGCGCAACACCGGCGACCAGGGGTCAGCAACCGAGGCGGACCAGCCAGTCAATGGCGCTGGCTACGGGCCGGCAAGTCCATCGGAGACGGATGAAACACCACGGGAGAAGAGCCTCGGCGTCGATCTATGCCTGAGTCATCCAGAACTGATTCTGACGGATGCAATTGAGAGCAGTCCAGATGTAACAGTCCGTCCGGAGCAGATGGTCAACGACGGCACGTCGAATTTTCTGGTGATAGAAGCCGTCGGTGAGGGTCTTGATCAGTTTGAAACAGAACTGGAGAGGGATAGCACGGTATGCGAGCCCGTCGTGTTAGACTGGATGGAGACGAACCGCGTCTATCGGGTCGAGGTGGTCGACAGCGCCGTCCGGCTCACGCCCTCGCTCGTCCGCGCCGGTGGCCGGGCGCTCGACATCGAAGGGACGGGTGGACAGTGGCAGGTACAGGCACAGTTTCGGTCGCGAGCGGCACTGTCGCAGTTCCGATCCGAGTGCTCTGACCGGAATATCACGTTTCGACTTGACCGGCTGTACTGGACCTCTGGAGAGGCAAATGCCGACGTATGCGGACTGACCGCAGACCAGCAGGTCGCACTTGAGACGGCACACAGAGAGGGGTACTTCGACGTGCCTCGTGGCATCTCACAGGCTGAGCTGGCGGACAAACTCGGTATTTCACCATCAGCGATGTCACAACGGATTCGTCGCGGTATGGATCAGGTCGTTGGGTCGGAGCTCGGACTGTCCGAAGAGTAAGTAGTCGGGGCGCGCCACAAATTATCGCTGAATTATCAGGTGTGGTCAGAAGTGACAAAGAGGCTATGTGCCAAAAAGGATATTGTCGCGCTGTGACACCCGTACTGTATGAGACACCGAATCGTGAGCGGGATCTGCGCTTTACTCCTCCTCTTGACAGTCGCGTCTGTCTCCGTAGGTGTCGCTACCGCAGCGGACGCCGGGCAGTATGCTGAATACACAGTGGCGGGCAACGAAACGGCGCCAGCGATACAGTCGGTGGAGCCCACACAGGCTGCTGCGGACGGGCCGAACGGAACCGCGTTCGTCTGGGAACGGATAGACGGCGAGCGGGTCAGCGGGTATCGGATCGCAGTAACAGTTACGTCGCCGCAGGAAAATCTCACAGTCTGTGCGCGTGCGAACGGGTCGACGACCTGTACGTCGGTCGGCCCGAACGGAACTGCAGCTCTCACGACCCCCGGAAGGGCGGGACTTGATGATCTCTCTATCTCTCTGCGCAACACGAGTTCTAACGCCACGCTGGATACGCGGTCGGTGCCTTTGCAGCCGATTCAGCGTGCCGGTGATATTGACGATGACGGGCTCAACAACAGCAACGAGGTGGCCCGAGGGACGAACCTCACTGACACCGACACTGACGGTGACGGGCTGTTGGACGGGTCAGAGGTCCACCAGCACGGGACGGACCCAACGGCCACAGACACTGACGAAGATGGTGTCAGTGACAGGGCTGAGATTCAACAGGGTACCGACCCGCGACAGGGCGACACGGACGGCGACGGGCTCTCGGACGAACGCGAACTGGCACTCGGAACGAATCCGACCGTCGCCGATACCGACGGCGATGGGCTGTCCGACCAGCGAGAGGCGTCTGGCGAGACCGATCCGACCGACGCAGACACGGACGACGACGGCGTCGTCGACGGTCGGGAGCTGGAGATCGGTACGAACCCGGTACAGGCCGACACCGACGCTGATGAGGTCGCTGACGGCAGGGAGCTGGCCCTGGGCACCGACCCGACGGTCGCTGACACTGACGGTGATGGGATAGCAGATGGGACAGAACTTGAGGCGGGGACCGAACCCACCGAGAGTGACACAGATAGTGACGGTCTCAGCGACGGAAAGGAACTGGCGGCTGGCACGTCCCCGACCACCGTCGATACGGACGGCGACGGTCTCAACGATGGACGAGAAGTTTCGGACCTTGGAACGGACCCGCTCGCGGTCGATTCGGACGGTGACTTCCTGACCGACCCCCAGGAAGTCGCCTGGGGAACGAACCCAAACAGCGTGCTGACGCCAGCCTGGGTGACGAGTTCGCTTCTTGGGTTCTTGATCGGGATCGGGCTGACAGTCGCGGCGATCAGGCGTGACTGGGTCACGGGACTCTCCGCGGCGGCCAGACTGTTCATCTATCGCCGCCTCGAACTGGACCGGGAGATAATCGAGGTCAATCGTGAAATCGAGGCGACAGACAGGGTGGCCGAAGCTGACGGTCCAGACATCGACGTGGGCACCGCAGCTGAAGCCTTCGAGCACGCCGACCGGGAACTCACCCCTGACGCACAACTCGTGAAGCTGATGCTGCAAGTCGAGAATGGCCGTCTGCACCAGACCGACATCGTTGAGGCAACAGACTGGTCGAAAGCGAAGGTTAGCCGTCTCCTTTCGCGGATGGTCGACGAGGACGAAGTCGTCAAGATACGTCTCGGCAGAGAGAACCTCATCTGTCTGGAGCGGGCAACGCCTGCAGCGGCAAACTCGCCCCATGCGGGCGATATTAAGCCGCCAACGCCCGGTGGGTAAGCCGGCTCACAGACCGGGGTAGCTGGGTTGCCAGTGGCATCACTCCACAGTGAGGGGTGAGTCTCCGCCGAACACACCTGTCCGCCGCTGCCACGGTGGTCCGGAATAGGCCTACGACACCGTCCGGCAGATATAAACGTACGCTTCGTTCCCGATTTTAGGCCTTCTAAGCCTGGAAAACAGCAGAACCAGCCTGATTTTAGCACCTAACACATCTCAAATATGTAAAATAGAACACACTAACTACCGTCGAAACGGTGAAACAATTCAGTATGGTGCGTGAAACAGTAATAGACAGTAACACCTGTGCAGAAATACCGAAATATGGGCTGATAAGGGCTTCAGCGGCCGTTTCAATCGTATCGTTGCCGGGGTAAGTCAGCATTACAGGCCCGCTAAATCGATGAAACAGTCGCAATCGGCGGAACAGTCGACCCGGTATATGTCGGGTGCTGGATAAGGAGAGCACATGTCGATAGCTGAAACGACTTCCGAACCCACGGCAACCGAGGCTGAGGAGTCCGTGACAGACGAGTCACCGTCTTCGGACTCTCCATCGGACGACGAACTCACCCGCGACGACCTCTTCCACGTTCTCCAGTGTCGCCGTCGCCGTCTGGTCCTCAAGTACCTCCACGAGCACCCCGGCGATGAGCCGGCTGATATGAGCGACATCGCAGAACACATCGCGGCGCTGGAACACGACACGACGGTCGACTCGCTCCGCTCGAAAGAGCGCCAGCGCGTCTACATCGCGCTGTACCAGTCCCACCTCCCAAAGATGGACGATGCGGGCGTCATCAACTACAACCAGGACCGGGGACTCGTCGAAGCGACCGCGCTCGCGAACTCCTTCGATAAATATCTCGACGAGGAGCCAACGCTTCTGTCGACGACGGCTGCGGAGTCGACGCCGTCGACCGAGTCAGTCACTGAGCACGCTCGGACAGCTGCCCACACATCGGCCGGTGAGCGGTGGTCCGGTCGGTATCTCGGGACCGCGTGTGCGACACTGATTGCGGTCGGTGGACTCGCACTCAGCGGGACCACAGTGTCAGGCGTCGCAGTCGCGCTCGTCGTGAGTGTGGTGTTTGTAGCACTGGCGGCGAGCCATCGGCTGTCACTGTCAGCACCGCAGTCGCTTGCTGACCGGCTACGTGCCGCTCTCGATGCGGTGCGGTAAGCTACGCACTGGACAGATGTGTGCACACAGCGGTCCATCCGAGGGGGCATAATATATGCGACCGACAGTGGGACTCGACGCTGTCCTTGCGACCGTGAAAACGACGGAGCCGCCAGACCAGACCGGCCTTGATGATGCGACGATGTTCGATATTCTCGGTAACGAGCGCCGCCGCGTATGCTTGCACTGTCTTGCCGAACACGAGACAGCGCTATCCGTCAGTGCACTGAGCCAGCAGGTCGCAAGCATTGTCGCCGATGCAGAAACCGATAGTGACGAGCTCTACGACAGTGTGTACATTTCACTCTGTCAGACACACCTGCCCAAGCTCGACGCTGTCGGACTGGTCGAGTACGAGCAAGATCAAAAGCAGGTCCGTCAGGGCCCCAGATTCGGCGCTATCAGAGATCAGTTCGAAGCGGCCCGCACAACCGAGGAGCAGTCAAGCGACAGCTTCCGACCCGAGACCGTCGTGCGTGTCCTGACGGTGGCGATAGGCGCAGCCGCGGTCGTGAGTCCACCGGCGGCCAGAACGGTACTGCTTCTCGGACTCGTCGCCGTTCACTGCCTCGTCCTCATACTTGCGTCCGCAATTAGTCGCTAAGCCTGTCTGTTCGGCCAGAAGTGACACTATACTGATCAGCGATTGGGTAGTAGCCACCTGGTACTGTACTGAGCAGTCCGTCAGACGGCCGCTGCGTGTTAGACAGGGCCGCGACGAAAGACCTGTGTAGCTATTGTGGCACAGTTTTTGACGCTGGTTCCCTGAACTGGCCGTCAGAAGTACGCGTCTACCAGGGAGATAGCGGGCGTAAAGAAGCATATAATCAAACGGTGGGGAGACAGAGAGAGTGTCGTATGACCGACTACGCCAGTATGCGAAAGGCGATCGAAGAGACGAAAGAGTCGTTCGATTCGGTCGAACGGTTCCAACGTCGGTCAGCCCTCTGTCCCTGGTTAGACGTGCCGCTCAGAGATGAGCCGTAAGCGCCTCGAAGGCTACACCTCACCGACGGAGCAGCATCTGTGCCGGGTTTGGTAGCTTGTCTACCCCGGAAGACCGGGCTCGCCGCTCGGATGAAAATACACTTCACGTGTCAGTGGAAAGCTGGTGTATATGTATCAGGCGGAGGCGCAGCCGTGTATATCGTAATCGTCGGTGCGGGCGAGGTCGGTTCGAACATCGCTGAAAGCCTCGCGAAAAGCCACGAAGTCGCCGTCGTAGATATTGACCCTGACCGCGTTGAGGCCTTGATGTACGAGGCTGACGTACTCGGTGTCGAAGGGGACGGTGCGGAACTCGACACGCTCTCGGAGGCCGGTATCGAAAAAGCCGACGTACTCATCGCCAGCACCGACGATGACGAAACGAATATCGTCACCTGTGGGACGGCGATAACGGCCGCTGACCCGTTCACCATTTCCCGCGTCAAGAGTGCGAAGTTCCTCCGGACCTGGGAAAAATCCGGGGGCGCCTTCGGTGTGGACCACATGGTTGCGACAAACCTGCTCACTGCGGAGAATATCGCCCGAGTAATCGGGCTTCCAGGCTCGCGCGACGTGGAAACATTCGTCGACGGACAGGTCCAGATGGGTGAGTTCGAGGTGCGTGAATCCAGCCCGATCGCGGACCAGACCGTCGCGGAGGCCGACCGCTACGAGTCACTAACCTTCGCTGCCGTGCTGCGCGGTGACGAAGTCATTATCCCACGCGGAGAGACCGTTATCAGGGAAGGAGACGACATCATCGTTATCGGTAGTTGTGAAAGCGTTCGTCTGTTTGCGTCTGAAATCACACCGGAGTCAAAGACGACGCAGAACGTCGTTATTGTTGGTGGAAGCGATGTCGGCTATCACACCGCACGACTGCTGCAGGATCGTGGGATCAAACCACGGCTCATCGAGCAAGACCACGACAGGGCGCGTGAGCTTGCGGAGGACCTGCAGGGAACAACCGTGCTAGAGAGTGATGCAACGGATAGCGAGTTCCTCGAACGGGAACACGTCTCAGACGCCGACGCCGTGGTTGCGACGCTCGACAGCGACGAAAAGAACCTCCTGGTGACACTGCTGGCCAAGCGGCTCGGCGCGGAGCGAACCGTCGCCGTCGTCAACTCTGGCGAGTACGTCGACCTGTTTGAGGCTGTCGGCGTCGATGTGGCTGTCAATCCCCGTGAGACGACCGCCGAAGAGATCACGCGGTTCACCCGGGAGTACGACGCGACGAAGGTTGCTATCATCGAATCCGACCGCGCCGAGGTGCTAGAAATCGAGATAGCCGCCGACAGCGTCCTCGCTGGGCGGCCAATTCAGGAATCAGTACAGGAACTGCCGACCGGCGTAGTCATCGGGGCTATCAGCCGCGACGGCGAACTGGTCATCCCCCGTGGTGATACCGTCATCGAACCTGGCGACCACGTCGTAGTGTTCGTTGATGCCGATTGTCTGGAAGCGGTCAACGACAAATTGTAACCGTTCTGAACGTAGCTCCCAAGGGACTAAGCCTGTCTCCCGCCGTAGTTAGTGTATGGCTCCCGTTGCGGACCGTATCGTGCTCTCGTTTGCCCCCAGCGCCGCCGATGGGGACCCGTGGTCCGGCGTCGATACCGCGTGGATCGTTGACGAACTTCGCGGGGACACCTATCAACAGTACCTCCGACGCGCCCATGGCGGCCCGGTGGCCGTCGGCGAGGAGTGGGCCGAGTTCGTGAGCTGTGGCTGTGCAACGCCGCAAGATGTGGTGTTGCGTGTCGAACGCATTGAGGGCGGGACGGCACTCGGCGACGCAACGACGCTTGCCATTCATCCCCGTAACGACGCCGAGACCGCGCCATAATAATCGTTTCTTGCCGTCGAGTGAGCCTGTCCCTGCATAGCACGTCCGCCGCACCGCGACGCCGGCCGGTATCGGGAGATATTGGGAGAAGGGAAAGGCTGATGCATACCACTAGCACATTCCGGACTATGCCACGCGATTCCTATCAGGAGGGGCTGAACTCGCTCCGCGAGGATGTCCTCTATATGTCAGAGATCGTCCTCGAGCGGCTCCGGCTTGGGCTGGATGCGCTCGAACAGAAAGACGAAGCGATGGCCCAGGAGGTCATTGAGGGCGACCACGAGATCAATCAGCTGTATCTCGATCTCGAACAGGACTGTATCGACCTGCTGGCGCTGCAACAGCCAGTCGCGTCCGATCTCCGCTTTATCGCCGCGTCGTTCAAGATCATTACCGACCTCGAACGGATCGGTGACCTCGCCACGAACCTCGGCGAGTACTCGCTTGAGGCCGACCGCGATGTGTATCCCGAGGTCGACATACAGGACGTTGCCGACGTGACGATAGAGATGGTCGAGAACGCCATGGACGCTTACGGCAGCGAGGATGCCGACCAGTGCTATACCATCGCCGACATCGACGACGAGGTGGACGAACGGTGTGAAGCCGCCTCCGAGATGGTCGTTCGTGACCTCATCGAGCGCGAAATCGACGCCGACTCCAGCGAAGCCGAAATCGAGCAACTGATGGCCGACGTGTCCCGGCTCCTGCTGACGATTCGTGACATCGAGCGGGTCGGGGACCACGCCGTCAATATCGCCGCGCGGACGCTGTACATGGTCGAGAACGACGACGACCTCATCTACTGAAGTACCTTTTTACTGCAGGGGGTTTCCTCGCGCCTGCGGCGCTGTGGGAACCCCCTTTGCAAAAATCTACGCTAAAAACGACCTTCGAGTCGCGTTCTACGAACGCGCTCGGAGTGAAACCGCGCTCGCTCCGCTCGCGCGGTATGCATCCTGAATCATAGCACCACGAAGCAGCGACAACCACACGCCTCCCCAGCCGACTGCGTTGCTCGGCTCGCTTCGCTCGCCTGTGCGACTCGTCCCTCGCGCTTACGACGCGGCCGTCGCCGCGACGGCGCGCGCCCGAGCCCGGTGTCGAGATTCGAGCGACCTACTGCGGCGTTTCGGGCGTGTCGTCGCCCACGAGTCCCGAGTCGGTGATACGGAACTGGGCCGTGTCGCCGGCCGGTTTGGCGCGGTGTTTCTCCAGCGTGGCGCGACGGTTGCCGCCGCGGAACCGGTCCAGACGGACGATTGCGCCGGACCAGTGGTTCAGGGTGTGGCCGCCAAGCGCCGTCGAGCGGTCGCTGTCCGGGTCGGTGAACACCTGATTGGTGTACAGGACGGCAATGTCGTGCTTGCGGGCCAGCGAGAGCAGGTGAGTAATCTGGCGGGCCACGTCCCGTAGTGTCTCGCCGCCGTCCTCGTCGTCCCGGCGGAGCCGGTAGAACCCGGTCGCGCTGTCCAGTACGATGAGTTCGACTTCGGCGGCGAACTCGGCGGCGTCCTGGACAGCCTCGGTCTGTTCGTCGTAGTCCAGTGCCTCCGTAATGATGAGTCGACCGGCGAGGTCGTCCACAGTCTGAGCCGTCCCACGTGCGCGGCCCCTTGCGACCTGCTCCATCCGGTCTGCCGAGAGGCCTTCGGTGTCGATGTACAGCGCCGCGTCGCCGGCGGCGGCGACTTCCATCACCGCCGAGAGGGCGAAGTTTGTCTTGCCGGCCGCTGGCGGGCCGTACACCTGCGTGACCGCACCGCGCTCCAGCCCACCACCCAGAAGGTCGTCAATCGCGTCACACCCAGTCGAGACGTACTCACTCACGGGCAATGGTTGGGCAGGTTCGGGTAAAAACACTGGTACCTGACGGCACCGCTGTCAGTCGTCCGAAAGCCGCTCGGCCAGCGTCCATTCGGCGAGGGACACGTCGTCGATTTCGGCTGTTGCAAACCGCAGGTCTGCCCCCCATTTGCGGGTGATAACGAGCGATTCGGCGTCAAGGTCGTAGGATTCCAGTTCTTCCCAGGCATAGAACCGTCTGGCGACCGGCAATCTGATTTCAAGGCCGTTCTCGGTCGCAACAGCGGTTCGGGTTCCGCCCGTCGAGAGGAGGACGAACCCGGACGGGAACAGTATCTGGCCGATGTACTGGAGCAGGGCATGGTCGAACACCGCACCGACGGCGAAGCCGACAGTCGCGACGCCAGCGACGGCCCCGCCGACATACAGCCGCCGCCGCTGTGCGGACTCGGGCCAGCTCGCCCGCCAGCGAGTCAACTCCTCCGCCCCTGCGGTGACTGCCGCGGTGTACCGCGTCTGTGACATAACCGCGACAGCCATTCCGAACAAAAAGGCTAGCAGGCCGAAGAAAAACGCCAGCACGCCACTGACACCACTCATCCCCAGCGACGCAAAGCCGACGGCGGCGTACACGGCCGCTATCGCCACCGGAGACCAGCGCGCGCGAGTCGCGCCGAGTGTGACGGCCACTGTTGGTCGACCGGAGAGCACCCACCCAGTTACAGTGGTCACGACAGCGAACGTCCCGACCAGCGCGAGGTATAGCGCCCAGGCTTCGGTGACGCCGACCCGCTCCAGAACCGGTAGCACCGGCGGTGCCAGAAGCAAGCCAAGATAGGCACCGCTGATACCACCGAACAGCGGGTCGGACGCCGTACTCGCTCCGCCAGTGCTGGCCGCCGGACGCATCACTAACAGTTCATTCAGCTGTTATAAAAACCCAGTCAAACGTAATCGGAAGCAGAGAGATCCCTACATAGATGTATCAGCACGCGTCAAGCGATTATCTGCAACAGACACGCGGACCAACGGACTCCCACATCTGTAAGTAATCGGCGACCGAAATCCGGCCGTGATTGTCGTCGCCACAGCGGACTTCGAAGTGTACCACGGTGTCGTCAACGAGCTACGCGACCGTGGCGTGGCGTTCACAACCATCGAACCGGGCGACGAATGGCCCGAGGAGGCGGCGGTCGCGGTCATCGCGGCCGGGGAATCGGTCGAAATCCCCGACGGCGTCGACCTCGTGCAGGCTGACCCGGACACACCGCGTCGAGCCGTCGAAGCTGTTATCTCGACGCTTCGGGGTGGTGACGGCCGCACCGTCATCGGTATCGACCCCGGCGAACGGCCGGGCGTCGCGATTCTCCACGGCGATATGGTCGTCGCGGCGTTTCAGGTGCCCGCAGCGGACATCACCGAAATCGTTCGGGAAGAAGTCGAAGACGCGGTCGACCCGGTCGTTCGCATCGGCGACGGCGCGCGACTCGTCGGTGCGCGTCTCATCGACGAGATCCAGTCTGTGCCGGTGGAACTGGTCGACGAAACGGGGACGACGCCGTATCTCGGTTCCGGCGCACGCGGAATGGGCGACGTGCTGGCCGCGGTCAACATCGCTCGCCTCGACGGCGAGGAAATCGAGAGCCGGACCATCGAACCCACGGCCGGCGAACTCCAGAAGATCAAAGACCGCTCGCGGGAGGCAAGCGATACGAACCGGGCGATCAGCGAGGAACTCGCCCGACAGGTCGCGACCGGTGCACTCACCGTCGAGGAGGCGCTGGCCAAACACAACAGCGATAGTCCGACCGAGGAGGGTGAACCCGACAGTGGATAGCGTTACTCCCGGACCATCCGCTCGGCCCGGTGCATCACCTCGCGGACGGGGAGTCCGGTCGCGTCCGCGACAGCCGCGGCGTCATCGTATTCCGCGCTCACATCGAACACCGTGCCGTCGGTGTCACTTGCGACCTTGACCGTGACCTCGAACTGCTCGCCATCGACGGAGAGTACGACTGTCTCGTACTCCCGGTCGGCGACCCAGCGGTGGCCGGCCCCGGATTCGCGCACGCCGAGCGTCCCGGTCGCTTCTGCGAGACGGCGCGCGACCCGTTCAGCGTCTTCCGGTCTGCAGATGACCTTGATGATGTGACCGGGCCGTGACTTCTTCATCGTCGTCGGGACTATCGACACATCGCGGGCACCGATGTCCGGGAGCGAGCGCTGGAGGTCGCCAAGCACCTCGGGCGGAGCGTCGTCGACGTTCGTCTCAAGCACCGTGATTTCGTCGCGGCGGAGTCGCCCCGCGCTGTCGCCGACCATCGCCCGCAAGACGTTGGGGCGGTCGTCAAGATCCCACCCGCCAGCGCCGTACCCCGACGCGTTGATGTCGAGCGGCGGCAGCGACTCAGTTCCCTCGGCGATGTGGGCGAGAATCGCCGCGCCGGTCGGCGTCAGGAGTTCCCTGTCGATGGGGCCACCCTGCAGCGACCAGTCGGCTTGCTCCGCGATTTCGACTACCGCCGGAGTCGGAACCGGGTAGGTACCGTGGCTCATCTCCACGGTGCCGCCCCCCGTCGCCGGCGTCGTCGTCACGACCTGTTCGACGTCGAGATCATCCAGCAGGAGGCAGGTACCGACGATGTCGGCGATGGCGTCGTCAGCCCCGACCTCGTGGAAGTGTGTGTCGTCAAGGTCCGTCCCATGAACCGACGCTTCGGCCTCGCCGAGTATCTCGAAGATCGCCAGCGCGTCCGCCCTGACGGCCGCCGGCAGGTCCATCCCTTCGACGAGTTCGACGACTTCAGCGTACGTTCGGCTCGGGCCGTGGCCCTCGGCGTGGGTGTGCTCGTCGTGGGAGTGAGCATGTGCGTCGTTCCCAGTGTGGCCATGCCCCTCGTCATGGGTGTGAGAATGCGAGTGACCGTCGTGAGCGTGGTCCTGAGACCCATCGCCGTCGCTAGCAGCGTTGGTCAGCAGCACGTCGACACGCGTTGCAGCAATCCCGCGGCGGTCCACCTCGGAGACAGCGTACTCGATATCCAGTGTGTCCTCAACGACCGACAGGGCGTCGCGGTCGGCTCCGGCAGCCAGCAGCGCCCCCAGAAGCATATCACCGGCCGCGCCCATCCGGCCGTCGAAAGCGAGTGTTCGCATACCCGGAGGGTCAGGCCGCGCCAGTAAAAGCCCTCTTGCTACGTCCTCAAGTCCGGCGGACGATGTGGACGTCGTAGTCTTCGCCGTCTGTGACTTCGCCGATAGGGACGACGATGTCCTCGGTGTCGTCGCTGCCGAGGAACACGACATTGGCGTCAACGTCGCGGGCGGTCTGTCTGATCGTCGTCGACAGTTCGCTGGTGGAGTGAGCGCTTACGTCGTCGTAGCGGAGTTCAGAGTCGTCGGTCGCCTCCTCGATCTTGCGCCGGAGGTCGTCCGCAGCGGTTTCGGCGGCGAAGTCCTCGGTCGGGTCGACGCGGCGGCGGCGCTCGGCGTAGTCGGCGCCAGTCGGAATAAACGCGACAGCGACGACGTCCTCGTCAAGCGCTTCAGCGTAGGTGACGGCGCGGTTGAGTGCCGCATCTGCAAGCGGTGACCCATCGAAGGGAACGAGAAATACCATACCGGCGCTATCGCGTCCAGCCTTATGAAACGCGGCGATGGCGGCAGCCTGTGTCACGGCAACCCAGACCGGTGGCTATTACCCCCTACTGTGCGGTGTGCTATTAGGTATCATATAAACCCGTCGCCCTGCGTCTTGGCCGCCGGTAGCATAAAGCATATCTCCGGGGCTACCCGAGTTCATTGTAAGCAGGCTCTACTATGAACGAAGTTCAATTGGAAGTGGCGAAGGCGTACCCGAACGACTCGGGACGCGGTATCGCCAGACTCGACCCCGATACGTTGTTGCATCTCAAGCTCTCCCCCGGAGACATCATCGAGATAGAGGGGAGCGACACGACCGCGGCCAAGGTGTGGCGGGCCGACCGGCAAGACTGGAACACTGACACTGTTCGCATCGACGGCTTCACGCGCCAGAACGCTGACGTGGGTATTGGTGAGCGCGTCACAATCCGGAAGGCCGAGGCCGAGAAGGCCGACAAGCTCGTCCTCGCGCCGCCCGAGGAAGCGTCGGTCCAGTTCGGCTCCGACGCCGCTGGCATGGTTAAGCGGCAGATATTGAAACGGCCGGTCGTCGAGCGCGACATCGTCCCGGTGATGTCCTCGACGAACCACCCGTTCATGCGCTCGCCCGGACAGGCCATCCCGCTCATTGCCGTCGAGACCGAGCCCGAGGGCGTCTGTCTCATCACCGAAGACACCGAGGTGGAACTCCGCGAGGAACCGATCTCCGGCTTCGAGAAGACCGGCGGCGGCATCACCTACGAGGACATCGGCGGGCTGCAAAACGAGATCCAGCGGGTGCGAGAGATGGTCGAGTTGCCGATGAAACACCCCCAGATCTTCAAGAAGCTCGGCATCGAGCCGCCACAGGGGGTTCTGCTCCACGGCCCGCCCGGCACCGGGAAGACGCTGCTTGCGAAGGCTGTCGCCAACGAGACCTCCGCTAGCTTCTTCTCTATTGCCGGCCCCGAGATCATCTCGAAGTACTACGGCGAGTCCGAACAGCAGTTACGCGAGATATTCGAGGACGCAAGCGAGGAATCGCCCTCGATCATCTTCATCGACGAACTCGACTCTATCGCGCCCAAGCGCGAGGACGTAACCGGCGAGGTCGAGCGCCGTGTCGTCGCCCAGCTGCTGACGATGATGGACGGCCTCGAATCGCGAGGGCAGGTCATCGTCATCGCCGCGACGAACCGTGTCGACAGCGTCGACCCGGCGCTCCGTCGCCCGGGCCGCTTCGACCGCGAGATCGAGATCGGCGTGCCGGACGAGGTCGGTCGCGAGGAAATCCTCCAGATCCACACCCGCGGCATGCCGCTGTCCGACGACGTAAATCTCGCCAAGCTGGCGACGGACACGCACGGCTTCGTCGGAGCCGACATTGAGAGTCTCACGAAGGAGGCCGCGATGAAGGCGCTCCGGCGCTACCTTCCCGAGATCGATCTGGACGAGGAGGACATCCCGCCGAGCCTCATCGACCGGATGATCATCAAGCGGGACGACTTCAAGGGCGCACTCAACGAGGTGAGTCCATCGGCGATGCGGGAGGTGCTGGTCGAACTCCCGAAGATGTCCTGGGACAACGTTGGCGGGCTCAGTGGGCCTAAAGAGCAGGTTCAGGAGGCCGTCGAGTGGCCGATGAACTCCCCGGAGAAGTTCGAGCGCATGGGCGTGACGCCGCCGTCCGGAGTGTTGCTGTACGGCCCACCCGGCACCGGGAAGACGCTCATGGCGAAAGCTGTCGCCAACGAGACCGATGCGAACTTCATCTCGGTCCGTGGCCCGCAACTGCTCTCGAAGTGGGTCGGCGAGAGCGAGAAGGCCATCCGGCAGACGTTCCGGAAGGCCCGCCAGGTCGCCCCGACCATCATCTTCTTCGACGAACTCGACTCGCTGGCACCGGGTCGGGGCGGCGAGATGGGGTCGAACGTCTCCGAGCGCGTCGTCAATCAGCTCCTGACCGAACTCGACGGGCTCGAAGAGATGGAGGACGTGATGGTCATCGGCGCGACCAACCGGCCGGACATGATCGACCCGGCGCTAATCCGTTCGGGCCGGTTCGACCGGCTCGTGATGATCGGCGAGCCCGACATCGAGGGTCGTGAGCAGATCCTGAAGATCCACACGGACGACACGCCGCTGTCGCCCGATGTGAGCCTGCGCGAACTGGCCGAAGTCAGCGATGGGTTCGTCGGCTCGGACCTCGAATCTATCGCCCGGGAGGCTGCCATCGAGGCACTCCGTGAGGACGACGATGCGGAGGAAGTCGAGATGCGTCACTTCCGGCAGGCGATGGACAGCGTGCGCCCGACGATTACCGACGACATCCGCGAGTACTACGAGCAGATGGAAGAGGAGTTCAGAGGCGGTTCCAGCCCGCAGCGCCAGGCCGGAACCGGCGGCCGGATCGGCTTCCAGTAACTCCGGCGACCTCGATTCCTGTCCCTCGCTGCGATTCGAACGCGTCTTTCTGCGTCACCGCTCCTGAGCAGCGATGCGCTTTCCGTGGTTGCACAATATCCGTGTATAATTATTAGATAAACTATACAACCGGTGTTTGTTTCTCCTTTCGAAGCCCCCTTTCGGGTCCCAAGTGTATAGGGGGTGATGTCGAACACTAACCGCGTTTACAGGCTAGCGAAGCGCCCCGAAGGGACCCCCGACCACGATACGTTCGAGCTTTCCGAGGAAGAAATCCCTGAACCGGGGCCCGGCGAGGTGCTCATCAAGACGCTGTACCTCTCTGTCGACCCGTATATGCGCGACCGAATGCGTGACAGCGAATCGTATGCGGACCCGTGGGACGTGGGCGACGCGCTCAAGGGTGCCGTTGTCGGTGAGGTCGTCGAATCCAACGGCGCACGCTTCGACGAAGGCGATGTCGTCACTGGTGAGCTAGAGTGGGCGGAGTACGCCACAGCACCCGGACCGGTACTCACAGAGGTCAACCCCAAACTCGCACCGATTTCGACGGCACTCGGCGTTCTGGGGATGCCGGGCCTGACAGCGTACTTCGGTACCCGGGAAGTCGCACAGCCTGCGGCCGGCGACACGTTCGTCGTCACCGGGGCCGCCGGGGCCGTCGGCTCCGTTGCGGGCCAGCTCGCCAAGCTACAGGGCGCACGCGTCGTTGGCTTCGCCGGCTCCGACGAGAAAGTCTCGTTCCTCGAAGACGATCTGGGCTTCGACGTGGGCATCAACTACAAGACGACCGACGACTACCGGGCCGCACTGGACGAGGCCGCACCGGACGGCGTCGACGCCTACTTCGACAACGTCGGCGGACCGATTACCGACGCGGTGTTCACGCGGCTCAACACCGACGCGCGCGTCGCCGTCTGCGGACAGATCTCGCTGTACAACAGCGAGGAGATACCGATGGGGCCGCGCAAGCTGACACAGGTCATCCAGTCCCGTGCGACCGTCGAAGGTCTCCTCGTCTCCGACTTCGAGCCGCGGTTCGAGGAAGCGACGAAGCAGCTCGGTCAGTGGGTCGCCTCGGGCGACATCTCCTATCGAGAGACCGTCACCGAAGGCATCGAGAACGCGCCCGACGCGTTCCTCGGGCTGTTCGAGGGTGAGAACATCGGCAAGCAGCTCGTGCAGGTCGCCGAACGGTAGAAAAGAGCGATTCCTCGGTTACAGTTCGCCGAGTTTGCGGAGGAGCTGGCCGCGGTACTCCTCGTCGGCCTGGACGCCTTTCAGTTCGAGCACGTTGCGCTCTAGCTTGTCGAGCGCGACGTTGAATGCGGTTTCAGCGCCGTAGCCTTCACCGGAGCCGGCCGCCTGACCCTTGTTGGTCCGCAGGCGGATCTGGCACTGGATGAGCGGCGTGCCACGGAGCTTCTCCTTGTGCTCGTGGAACCGGACGTGGGCGTGCTGGACCTGCATCGCCCCGTACTTGTCGGCGACCGTCTCGATGTCGGATCGGATGTCCGCACGGGAGATGGTGTCCAGCAGTTTGATGTTCGTGATCTGAACGTCCATGTGTTCCTCCTCGGTGTAGGTCAGTGCGCGGAGCACGTCGGTCTTCGTGAGGATGCCGGCGACGTGAGTGTCGTCGTCTTCCGGCGTGACGACGAGCCCGGCAAAGTCGTTTTCGAGCATCCGCGCGACGGCATCCTCGACGGAGTCGCCGAGCTTCGCCGTCTCTACGGGGCTGCTCATCACGTCGTAGACGGGCATGTCAAGCACGCGCTCGATCTCGCCGGAGCGGTCGCCCCGCGTCGTCTTGTTCATGTCACGGACGACGACGTCGACGATGTCGTGGCGCGTGACCATCCCGGTCAGGCCATCGTCGTCACCGAGCACCGGAAGCCGGGAGATGCCGTGTTTCCGGAGGAGATTGACGACTTGCCCGACGTTGGTGTCTTCGGACACCGTGATGACATCCCGCGTGTAGATGTCCTCGACGCTCAGCGCGTCAAGGTTGTCGAGAACCGCATCGAGGATATCGTCCTCGGTGACGATACCCCAGAGCTCGCCCGCCTCGAACACCGGCGCGAGCTTGACACCACCCTCGACGAGGACGCGCGCGACTTCGCGCACGTCGTCGGTGCGCTCGACCTTCGGTGCCGAGCGCGTC
Organism: Haloarcula sp. R1-2; assembly: GCF_011627385.1. NCBI lineage: Archaea > Methanobacteriati > Methanobacteriota > Halobacteria > Halobacteriales > Haloarculaceae > Haloarcula > Haloarcula sp. R1-2. Next base: position 301,309 of record NZ_JAANTG010000004.1, on the reverse strand, counting down.
ATCGCCCCCGCTTTCGCGTTGTCCTCGACATGGGACTGGACCAGCTGTTTCTGCGTGATCACGCCAGTGTAGTCATCGTCTTCCGTGACGATGATACCCTTGGGATTCTCGCGTTCGAAGATAGACCGGACTTTCCCCAAGCGCTTGTTGGCGTCAACCTCGACAAATTCTCTGGTGGCGATATCAGCAATATCCATAGTTCTTCACAATTCGTAGATTCGACGTGTGGGGTTATCAAGGTTGGTTTAGTCCCCGGAAATCGAGAGACGAACTAAGCTTTAGGCCGTTGGATCTAAGGTGGCTGTATGCTACCTGACATCGGTGTCTTCGGCCCCTACACGTATCTGGTCACAGAGGTAGTCTGGGGGACTGTTGCGCTCGCGTTGCTCTGGCGTGCCAACGCCCTCCGGATGGCGGCCAAGACCATCGTCGTGCTTTATCCAATCGCGTACGTCTGGGACTGGTACACACTGACCGTCGGTGTCTTCGCGATCAAACTCCGAACCGGTGTCGACCTCCTCGGGATTCCCATTGAGGAGCATATCTTCATGATTGTCGTTCCCGCGCTCATCCTCGGCATCCACGAGAACCTCCACGGTCTTTCGTCTGGGTCGAACAGCGAATAGTTAGAAATCAGATATTGGTTTCAGCTGTTAACCGCTCCCGAGCCAGCGTTACGACTGGAAGGAGAGGTATGCACTGGAGCGGCTGATTTCACACTCTTCAGGCCCTGATGACACTATCTGCACTATGCAGGCATCTCTCACAGTATCTATATGTGTCAGCCGGGAGTGTCGTCCGATAGCTATGAGTGATACTACGCCGACACCTCACATCGAGCTGTATGTCCGGTCGATGCTGCCCGACGGCGCACACGAACGGCAGGAAGCTGTCATCGACCATCTCCAGACACTCGACGAGAACGACCTCATCGACGGGTTCAACGTCATCGTCTGGGGCAAACAGATCGCGCCGCAGTCGGCCGCCGCACGGACGGAAGAAGGCAAGTACATTCTGAACCGTGTCGCCGAGTTCAAGCAGTGGGCACTGAGCAACAACGTCTCGCTCGAATCGTTCTATCAGGACACGACCGTTGATTCAGAAGTGGCGGAGTCGGCGTACGACGCCATGGCGCTGCCCGTCATGGGGCTGGCTGAGTACGACGGCAGCGAACTCGTCCATGTCGCACCGTGTACGAAAGACGACGTCGTCCATACGATCATGGACCGTCTCGAACGTCTCGAAGCGGGCCAGCCACCCGCCCTCGATCAGGAGCGCGGCGGCGTGAGCGTCGTCTAACGAGTGGGGCCCGCTATGAGGACCAGACCGCGTCGACGTACGGTTCAAACTCGTCTGTCGCTGACAGCACTTCGAGCACTTCTTCTGGATCTCCGGCCAGTTCGTACCCCGGCCGTCCTTTCCCCGTCGGTGACTGCGTCTGTTCGGTGCGCAACAGCCCCTTGTCGGCGAGTTGGCCCAGCGCCGAGATGACCTTCTGGCGCTCGACGCCGCCGAACGGCTGTCGGTCGACATCCGCGAGATGTGCTTTCGCCGTCTGGGTCACATGATAGGAGTGGACTGGCGTTTCACCGGCCGTTTCGAGTTCTGCAACCGCAAGGAGCACGAACTGTTCGAACGCGTCCGCCGACTCGACCTGATCTCTCATATAGATGACTCTAACGCGGTTGGGGCAAGAAACTATGGGATGCCCCTGTCGGAGCGTCGAGATATGCGCCCTTGCACACGACTCTGCTTACTCCACAGGTCGCTGCCGACTCGCTCCGCTCGGGAGGTAGCGACAGTAGAAATGGGTTCGGGCGGATTTGAACCGCCGGCCTCCTCCATGTCAAGGAGGTGTCATAACCGACCTAGACCACGAACCCTCACTGCGAGGTACACCACATTGTTTCCGGTGGGTATAATTGAAGGTTTCGAATTCCGTATCACCACGTTGTCTGTTGATTGCCCACACATACTCGTCGGCGAGCAGGGGTCCCGATAGGCTTAAGTCAATGTACGGATTTGTACATCACAACACGAAAAAGTCCATTGGTGAATACAATGAAAGAGTATATTGAGCGCGTCACTGACGGTGACGACCTGACACAGGCGGAAGCTCGAGCTGTTGCGACGACTGTTTTCGAGGATGCAACTGAGGCACAAATCGGTGCGCTCCTGACGGCACTGCGGGCAAAGGGGGAGACGGAGGCTGAGATCGCCGGCTTTGCCGAGGGGATGCGCGACGCCGCACGGACCATCCGGCCCGACCGCGAGGGGCTTGTCGACACCTGTGGAACCGGTGGCGACGACTACAACACAATCAACGTCTCGACAACGAGTGCCATTGTCGCCGCCGGGGCTGGCGTCCCCATCGCCAAACACGGCAACTACTCTGTCTCTTCATCTTCGGGGAGCGCCGACGTGCTCGAAGAGGTCGGCGTCGACATCGAGGCCGAACCGCCGGACGTTGAGGAGACGATCGAACGAGACGGCATCGGCTTCATGCTCGCGCCCGTATTCCATCCGGCGATGAAGGCCGTCATCGGCCCGCGACAGGAACTCGGAATGCGGACTGTGTTCAATATTCTCGGCCCGCTGACGAACCCTGCCGACGCGGATGCACAGGTGCTGGGCGTCTACGATCCGGACCTCGTGCCCGTGATGGCTGAGGCACTGGCCCGACTGGACGTTGAGCGGGCGCTGGTCGTCCACGGTGACGGCCTCGACGAGATCGCCATCCACGGCGAGACGGTTGTCGCAGAGGTCACCGACGACCGGATCGCGGAGTACACCATCACCCCAGAGGACATGGGTCTGGAAACCCGCGACATCGAGGCTATCTCCGGAGGATCGCCGGAAGAGAACGCGGCCGACCTTCGCGGCATCGTCACCGGTGACGTCACCGGCGCGAAGCGGGACATCATCCTCGCCAACGCCGGCGCAGCCATCTACGTCGCCGGCGTCGCCGACACGCACGAAGCGGGGGTCGAACAGGCCCGACAGGCCATCGAGTCGGGCGCGGCAGCCGACAAACTCGACGACCTGATCGGGGCATGACGCGCGTGAAGATCTGCGGCGTGACGGACACCGAGGACCGCGATGCTGTCGTTACAGCTGGTGCTGACGCGGTCGGTATCATCCACGGTGTCCCGGTCGATACGCCGCGGGAGGTCGACGAGGGAACGGCTGAAACGATCGCTGATGGCGTCCCGCCGTTCGTGACGAGCGTGCTGGTGATGATGCCGACGACGGTGCAAGAGGCCGTCAGACGTATCGACAGGATCGAGCCCGACGCGGTGCAGGTCCACGACGGCCTCTCGCCGGCGGAACTCGGGGCCCTCAACAACCGAATCACTCAGGACATTGTCGCCGTGGTCGAGGCAGACGCGCCGGCCATCGAGGACTACGCCACCCATGCCGACGCCCTGCTCGTCGATTCGGTCGACGCCGACGGCGGTGGCGGCACGGGCGAGACACACGACTGGGAGCGCACGCGCGATCTCGTTGACTCGCTTGACGTGCCTATCGTGCTGGCCGGCGGGCTGACCCCCGAGAACGTGACTGAGGCCGTCGAGACAGTCGAGCCGTTTGCCGTCGACGTGGCGAGCGGCGTGGAGTCCGCTGGCGGCACGAAAGACCACGACGCAGTTGGACGGTTCGTGCGGAACGCAAAGCAAGCGTCGGAGGGCGCAGTATGACTCTCGATATCTCCCGCGAGGAGTTCGTCGAACACGCCAAGGCCGACCGTCCGGTCGTCGTCCGCACCGCCGCGGAACTTGACGTAGACGTGGAGCCCCTGACCGCGTACGCGGCCCTGACTGGTCGCACGAGCGACGTGGCCGCCAACGACTACACGTTCCTGCTCGAAAGTGCCGAAAAGGTCGCCTCCAGCGACCCCGACGGCGCGTTCGCGCCGGAGACGGACGACCGCCACGCCCGCTTTTCCTTCGTCGGCTACGACCCGCGCGCCGTCGTCACCGTGACCGGTGACGAGAGCGAGGTTGAGGCGTTCGATGACCGCTACGCCGACCTCGTAACGACTGACGGTGGCGACGTGGTTGACGACCTCCGGGCGGCGATGCCCGATGTGGCACTGCGGAACTTCCCGGCGATGGACCGCCAGCACCTCGAAGGCGGCCTCGTGGGCTTTCTCTCGTACGACGCCGTCTACGACCTCTGGCTCGACGAAGTGGGCCTCGACCGCCCGGACTCGCGGTTCCCGGACGCGCAGTTCGTCCTCACCACGTCGACGGTCCGGTTCGACCACGTCGAGGACACTGTTTCGCTCGTGTTCACGCCTGTTGTCAGGCAAGGCGAGGACGCCGGCGAGCGCTACGACGAACTGGTCGCCGAAGCTGAACGGGTCGAGGCCGTGCTCTCGGACCTGTCACCGCTTGAGACCGGTGGCTTCCGGCGTGAGGACGAAGTCGCCGGCCCCAGAGACGAGTACGAGGACGCCGTCGAACGCGCAAAGGAGTACGTCCTCTCGGGCGACATCTATCAGGGCGTTATCTCCCGAACCCGAGAGCTGTACGGCGACGTCGACCCGCTGGGCTTCTACGAGGCCCTCCGGGCGGTGAACCCCTCGCCGTATATGTACCTGCTGGGCTACGATGACCTGACCATCGTCGGCGCGAGTCCGGAGACGCTCGTCTCCGTCGCCGGCGACCACGTCGTCTCGAATCCTATCGCGGGGACGTGCCCGCGCGGGAACTCTCCAGTTGAGGACCGCCGCCTCGCCGGTGAGATGCTCGCCGACGGGAAGGAGCGGGCCGAACACACGATGCTGGTCGATCTGGCACGAAACGATGTCCGGCGCGTCGCCGAGGCCGGCAGCGTCCGAGTCCCCGAGTTCATGAACGTCCTCAAGTACAGCCACGTCCAGCATATCGAGTCCACGGTGACGGGCCGACTCGCCGAAGACAAAGACGCCTTCGACGCCGCCCGCGCGACGTTCCCGGCGGGGACCCTCTCCGGTGCACCGAAGATCCGCGCCATGGAGATTATCGACGAACTCGAACGCTCGCCGCGTGGCCCCTACGGCGGCGGCGTCGGTTACTTCGACTGGGACGGCGACACCGACTTCGCTATCGTCATCCGCTCGGCGACGGTCGAGGACGAGGGCGACCGGGACCGCATCACCGTGCAGGCCGGGGCCGGCATCGTCGCGGACTCGGACCCGGAAAGTGAGTACGTCGAGACTGAGCAGAAGATGGACGGCGTGTTGACTGCGCTTGAGGAAATCGAAGGGGAACCGGTCGACGTGGCAGAGCGCGCTGCAGGCCACGAGGAGGTGACCCGATGAGCACAGCACAGCCCGCTGGTGCGGACGCCGTCAGGGACGACCTCCGGGTGCTATTCGTCGACAACTTCGACTCGTTCACGTACAACCTCGTCGAGTACGTCTCCGAGCACGCCGAGACTGAAGTCGTCCGGAACACGGCATCGCTCGACGATGTCGAGGCGTTCGACCCCGACGCGATTATCCTTTCGCCGGGCCCGGGCCATCCGAAGAACGAACGCGATGTCGGGGTCACGCTGGATGTCCTCCGTGAGGTCAGTCCTGACGTGCCGACACTCGGTGTCTGTCTCGGCCTCGAATCGGCGGTGTACGCCTACGGCGGCACCATCGGTCGCGCGCCGGAGCCGATTCACGGCAAGGCGTTCCCCATCGACCACGACGGAAAGGGCGTTTTTGCAGGGCTGGAACAGGGGTTCCAGGGCGGACGCTATCACTCACTTATCGCCGACGACGTTCCTGAGGAGTTCGTCGTCAGCGCGACAACAGAGACCGAAGACGGCACGGAACTGGTGATGGGCGTCCGCCATCGTGAGCACCCCATCGAAGCCGTTCAGTTCCATCCGGAGTCGGTCCTGACCGCAGTCGGTCACGACGTGATCCGGAACTTCCTCGCCGGGCTCTAGATGACTTGAAAGCCCAGTATTCCGAGTATCCAGAGGACGGCGACGGCGATGATAGCGATGATGACGAGTCGCCACGCCACCTTCATCACGAGCCGACCGACCAGCAGGACCACGGCGATAGCCAGCAAGCCGACGAGTAACGCTGGCAGTGACGGAAGCGATCCGAGCTGGAGGAGTGGCAACATACTATAGAGAGGAATGGCCACGGGGAAATACTTCGTGGCCAGCAAGAGAGACTGTCCCGGCGTGGGGTTGGCGACCCGCTCCGGGTCACATCGCCAAAGATTCAAACGGTCAGCTATGCTACCAACTACCATGAGCGTAGCCGGACTGTGTGAAATCTGTGAGCGCCCCGACGTGGACCACACCTGCGACAGGTGCGGGCGACTCGTCTGTGACCGCCACTGGGACAAGGACATCGGGATGTGCGTCGAGTGCGGTGGGGAGGTCGGCCAGCCGGGCGACCAGAAGTCGCCGGAGAACATGCCCGACGGCGTGGACACGTACCGGTTCTAAGCTATCGGAACTGGTTCAGTCGCTGTTTGAGCTGTTTTGCCGACTGTCCGGCAGCTTTGAAGAACGCGTCGCCAGAATCGTCGCGCCGCGTGGCGGCGTCCTCGCCGGCGAAGATGATACCGCGCGAGGAGTTGACCAGACCGACGCCATCGGCGAGGCCGTGCTCGACAGCGGCCTCGGCGTCGCCGCCCTGCGCGCCGACGCCAGGAACGAGAAACGGGATGTCCGGGACCAGTTCGCGGATCTCTTCGAGTTCATCGGGGTTGGTCGCGCCGACGACAAGGCCGACGTTCCCGTTGCCGTTCCAGAGGTCCGCGAGGTGGACCACGCGCTCGTACAGTTTCTCACCGGAGGCCAGTTCGAGGTCCTGGAGGTCCTCGCCGCCGGGGTTCGACGTGCGCCCGAGGACGAACACACCCCTGTCCGCGCGCTGGAGGAACGGCTCCAATGAGTCGCGGCCGAGAAAGGGGTTGACCGTGATGGCGTCGGCGGCAGGCCCTTCATCCTCGTCGAGAATCTGGGCGTACTGCCGTGCGGTGTTGCCGATGTCACCCCGCTTGGCGTCCAGCAGGACGGGCACGTTCTTCCCGTGTGCGTAGGCGATTGTTTCTTCGAGGGCGCGCCAGCCGTCGGGGTCCTCGTAGAAGGCGGCGTTTGGCTTGTAGCACGCGGCGTGTTCGTGGGTTGCGTCGATAATCCGACGGTTGAACTGCCAGCGCGGGAGGTCGGCGTCCAGCACGCTGTCGGGCAGGCGGGCAGGGTCCGGGTCGAGGCCGACCGACACCACGCTGTCGGCGGTCGCGATGCGGTCCGCGAGACGGTCGAAGAAGTGCATAGATACCGCAGCGGCTGGCAGCGATACAAGCGTTTCCTTCTCGTATCGTGGCCTGCTTTGGTGGAATCAGATTTGATATTTTCTCCCCCTGTCTATTTTACACCGTAGGCAAAAGCCCGCGTATGGATCGCTTCATGGATGTCGGCCACGTGGCCGAGACCCTCCCAGACCTGAGCGAAGCCCTGAACGACCCACGGCTACGGCAGTTCGGGCTCGTTGGTGGTGTCGTGCTCGTAGCCGTTGGCGCGTTTCTGTCGCTTGCGCCAGCGTCCGGGCAGTGGCTGTTCTGGTCGTATGCCGTCGCCGCGACGCTGGTGTTTCTCGGTGTCCCGCTGCTGTGTCTTGGCCTCGCTGCTCCCGACCCGGAGCCCGGGTCGCTGTTCCACCTCGGTATCGAACTGACGACGACACAGCGCCGGGCCGTCGCACTTGGCTCGCTCTGTATCACCGTGACCCCGATTGTCCTCGCTGTCGGAACGCCGCTCGGTCTCCCGTCACTTGTGCTTGCTATCGCTGCCGCGACGGCCATACTCGGTTCCGTGCTCGTCCTCACCGGCTTCGTGGCGTGGACGTCCGCGGCTATTGCTGAGCCGAGCCGTCACTGATTCTAGGTAGTTCAGCTGGAGTGCAGTCGTGTCCTCACATCAAAAAAAGCCGTGCTACCCCGAGAGAGACCGCTCCAGCATGTCGACTGCAGTTTTTACCGCCGCGCCGCTGTGAACAACAACGGTTGTCCCGTCGACAGTGATATCATCACGCTCTGGCGCAGTCACGGGTGCCTGCTCTAGGACCAGTCGGGCCGTCTCCGGCGTTACCTCGACGACCGCAACCTCGGTGCCGTCGGCTGTCACGCGGTAGGCAAAGGCACCCGCCGGTGTCGGTTCCACGTCCCTGTCGGCATCGACGACAGAAACACCTGAGAGCGGCCCGCGCTGGAGGCCGGTCAGTTCCGAGGCAAGTAACTGCCCGATCCGTCGACCGTCAGAAATGCTGTCTTTGACCATTAGAGCTCCTCCCGGACATCCGCGGCGATGGCTCCGACATCGACGCCCTCACTGCGCGCATACACCACGGCTGCGGCCTCCAGTGTCACACCGATATCAGACTGAAGCGCGTTGATGCCGGCGACGGCGGTCTGTTTCTCGATGCCAGCCTCGATAACAGCGTCGAGTACCCGCTCGAACGTCGACCGTGACTGCAGGATTTCCTCGCCCGGTGTAAACCCGTCCGGAATCGCGGTGTGTGTCGCGTCGAAGGCGACAACGAGGTCGTCGTCGTCCCGCTCGACTAAGCCCTCGCTCGCGGCCACGTCGACCAGTGTCTTGGCCTGGTCGGGCGAGAACCAGTTCCGGTCTAGCGAGAGTGCAACGACGAACTCACTTTCCGCCATCCGGTCGGTTCCACGCTGGCGGAACGGCGCGGCGACGGCCGTCTTCAGACTCATCATCAGAGTAACCTGCCGGCGTGGGGGTAACGATTACGATGGCGCGTCGGCATCGAACGGTTCAAGTAGCCGCTGGGTCTTCCTTCCCGTATGAAAGACCAGGGACGCTCCCCTCGCAAGCGGACAGGCGGCCGACGACGACCGAACCACAAGAAGAAGAAACACGAGCTCGGTAAGGACACCGTCGAGACGCAGGTCGGCGAGCAGCGACTGAAGACCGTCGACTCTCGCGGCAACACGCAGAAGGTCCGTGCGGTCAAGACCGACGTTGCGAGCATCGCCGACGGTGCGGAGACCATCGAAGCGACCATCGAAAACGTCGTCGAGAACCCGTCGAACCCGAACTACGCTCGGCGAAACATCATCACCAAAGGCGCAATCCTCGAGACCTCCGAGGGACAGGCCCGCGTGACCTCCCGCCCCGGACAGCACGGTCAGGTCAACGCCGTGCTGGTCGAGTAATCCGGCACGCAATCAGCTTTTTCAGCTGTTCGCGAATTCGGAGCGACAGCGTCGGCTATGGCCGTGGGGCGGCCTTCTGGAGGGCGCTTTCGGCGATATTGCCGCCGTAGTCGGCGGTCCGGGACAGCGAGTCGACCACGCGGCCAAGCAACTGTGCGCTCTGTGGGTCTAGCTCTCTGACCTTTCCATCGACCTCCCGGGCGGTTTCGTCGACTTCGGGAATACGAGAGCGAGCCTCGTTTGCCAGTTCGACGGCCTCGTCGTTGTCGTCAGCTAACAGCGCATCCATCGCGGTTTCGGGGACAGCAATGGCCTCAGTCTCCAGTTGATCGAGAAGGTCAGCAGTCTCGCCGGTGATTTCACCGATCTCCTGAGAGAGGCTGGCAATCTTGGTCGCGTGGTCAGCGATACGCTCCAGCTGACGGGCGCTGGACTGGTAATCGAACACTGTCTCACGTGGGAAGCCGATCTCGTTGGCAGCCGTCGGATTGCGAAGGACGGTTCGGAACACTCGGGAGACCATGTACCAGAGGCGGTCCACGTCGTCGTCGCGCTGTATCACGTCCGCCGCAAGGTCATTGTCATCCTCGATGAGCGCCTCGACGGCGTCTGAGAGCATCGTCAACGAGACCAGCCGCATACGTGTAATAGCATTAAGCACGGACAGTTCCGACGAATCGAGCAGGTCCTGCAGGACGACCCGGTCGGCCGTCTCCTCGATCATCTCTAGACCGACCAGTCCCTGTGTCGCATCGCGGATGATACGCCGCTGTTCGGCTGTTATCCGGGCGGCTTCCAGTCGGATGATATCGAAGCCGCTAACGTACATCGTCATCACCGCCCGCGTGAGTTCGTGCCTGTTTTCGAGGCCAGTCACGTCCAGCGTTCCCTCGACGTGGTCGTCGCCGTGCTGTGGTGAGACCAGTAGCAGGTCGTCTTCGGCATAAAACTCGACGACACTGCCGCTTTCGACGCCGTTCTCTGTTGCCCACTCCTTCGGTAACGAGACAGTATACGTGGACCCGCCCGTCAGCTGTACTTTGCGCGTCTCCATAGTACTTTGAATACGCGCTGCAGATTTATAAAATATACTGAAACTATATATAAACGGTCAAAACTCTGACTTGCGCTGTCATGGAATCACGACACGTGATGCGGGCGCTAAGCCAAGTGGTCTGCTAACAACATCATCCCGATGAATTGTTGCCTTGATCGGGGCTCAATCGGCTTTAGACAGCTTTTACGTCGTTTTTGCGGTGTAAGACGGTAGCGCCACATAATAGTATATAGTAATATATAGTGTTTATACCTGGATATAGGGCTAATAGTAGGGTACTTATCCGCTCTTCATCTCCAATCTGATGATGACAGATTCACCGAGCGGTGGTATCTCTCGCCGTCGTTTTTTAACAAGTTCTGGTGCAATCGGGACACTGGCGCTGGCTGGCTGTGTCCAGAATACGAACAGTGGCGACGGCAGTGGCTCCGATGGCAGTGGGTCTGACAGTAGCGATTCCGACGGGCTCTCGGGGCAGGTCATTATCAAGGGCAGCAGTACCGTGTTCCCCATCTCCGACGCGATGGCCGAGGAGTTCATGGCGGAGCATGGAAACGTCAACGTCACCGTCGACTCCACGGGGAGCGGCGGCGGTTTCGAGAACTGGTTCTGTCCCGGGGACTCCGATATTAACGGGGCCTCCCGTCCTATCACGGACGCCGAGATAGAGCAGTGTTCTGGCAACAATGTCGAGCCAGTTGAGTTCGAGATCGCGGGCGACGCTCTGACTGTCGCGGTCAACAACGATGCCGACTGGGTCGACTGCCTGACCTTCGACGAACTGCGCCAGATATGGAGCGATGAATCGGATGTCACGAACTGGTCAGACGTGCGTGACGAGTGGCCCGACATGGAGATCGAACGCTACGGTCCGGCGTCGACCTCTGGGACGTTTGACTACTTCAACGAGAACGTCGTCGGTGAGGACACCAAACACACGACCGAGTACCAGCCGACCGAAGAGGACGAGACTATTGTTCAGGGAATTCGTGACAACGAGGGCGGCATCGGATACTTCGGGTTCGCGTACTACAACTCAAACTCCGAAGCGGTGAAAGCCGTCGAAGTCAAGGCCGAGGAGGACGGCGAATGCACCGCCCCGAGCCTGGCAAACGCCAAGGACGGCTCGTACCCGCTGGCCCGGCCGCTGTTCATCTATGCGTCCGAGTCATCCCTGCAGAACGAGGCGGTCTACGAGTTCATTCGGTTCTACCTCGAACAGGCTGAAACCGATATCGTTCAGGAGATCGGGTACGTGCCTTCGAGCGCCGAGCAGCGCGATGAAAACCTCGAAAAGCTGGACGAGGTTGCTGGCTAACACAGTATAGAGTCGGCTTACTCACATGAGCACATTATTGGAGACAACACAATGAGCACCGAGACGCCCGGGCCGGATATTACGTCCAGACCGAGCGGACGCGCAGCACGCGAGCGGATGTATCGATATGTCCTGCTCCTGTGTGCTGCCGCGTCGATTCTCGTCACCGTCAGCATCGTCGTGTTGCTCGCACGCGACGCGGTCACGTTCTTTACGCTGGTGAACCCGGTCGACTTCTTCACCGGAACGGAGTTTCTCATCAGTCGGAACGTCTATGGGTTGCTCCCGCTGTTGAGCGGCACACTGCTGGTGACGGTAATCTCTGCCGTCATCGCGCTCCCGACGGGCGTCGCGGCCGCGATCTACCTCAGCGAGTACGCCAGCGACCAGATGCGCTCGGTTCTGAAGCCGGGGCTGGAAATCTTGGCTGGTATCCCGACGGTCGTCTACGGTATCTTTGCGCTCGTATACGTGACGCCGTTCCTCCAGACCATCGGGCTCCCGGTCAACACGTTCAATATCCTCAGCGCCTCCATCATGGTCGGCATCATGATTATCCCGATGGTCTCCAGTCTGAGCGAGGACGCGATGAGCGCCGTCCCGGACTCACTACGACAGGCCGGCTACGGGATGGGCGCGACGAAATTCGAGGTGACCACCGGCGTCGTCGTCCCCGCGGCGGCCTCGGGCATCTTCTCCTCGTTCATTCTCGCTCTGTCGCGGGCTATCGGCGAGACGATGATCGTCGTTGTCGCGGCCGGCAGTCGGCCACGGATGCTGAACCTCTCGGACCCACTGGCAAACCTCTTTCAGGGGTACCAGCCGATGACGGCAGCGATGGTCCAGATCAACAGCGCCGACAGCGTCAGTCAACTGGGCTTTACCAGTCTCTTCGCTATCGGCCTGACGCTGTTCGTCATCACGTTCCTGTTGAACCTGTTGAGCAACCGAATCGCGGCGCGCTACCGGGAGGAGTACGAATGAACACTGGGGGACTGAACTGATGGCAACACGAAAACCTGAAACAGGCTGGCACGGGGAGAACAGCGATGTCAACCATCTGCGTGGGCGTGCCTTCGAGGCGACCTGTCTCGCGGCGACCGCGTTCGGACTCGTCTCTGTCCTGATTCTCCTGCTGTTCGTCGCCAACGACGCGTTCCGGCCCTTTTCCGCCGACGCGGGCTGGCTGGCGACCTACGCCGCCACCGTGGTGGTGCCGCTGGCCGCACTGGCTGTCTACTACTATCGACTCGACGAACCGGCCGGCGAGGTTGCCTATGTCACCAGCGGACTCCCGGTCGTTGGACTCCTGCTTACCGGCGGATTTGCGGTGCTGTTCATCGAACTTATCTCCGTGCTTGGGTGGTTCGCCCTTCTCATTTCGCTGGCCGTGGCCGCCGGTCTGATTGTCGCCCACGGCCGACTGCGACCGAAGGCGGCGCTCGAACGGCTTGGTGTCGTGTTCCTCGCTCCGGTCATCACCGTGTTCGGTCTGCCACCTATCTGGTTCAATTCGTTCGTTACCGACGCCGCCGCGGCGCTCGGTCTCGATTTCGGGCTGTACTACCGCGTGATCAGCCTCCGGGAGGCGATCATGATGCTCCCGTTCGTGCCCACAGACTGGGTCATGTTGCTCCTGACGCTCGTGCTTCCAATCGCTGGTGCCGCAGGCTGGTTCGTCGAACAGCGACGCGAGTCGCGGCGTGACGGTCTGGCCGTCGTCGGGATGACGACGGCGGTTGCGGTGTTGGGCCTCGTCGCTGGGCCGCTACTCGGGATCGGGACTGAGGTGTGGCTACTTCTGGTCACCTTCGCCGCGCTCCCGCTTGGGGTCTACGTCGAAGGCGTGATTCGCCGTGGCGAGGGCGTCCGCGGACTCGCCTTCCCGGTCGTCGCCGTGCTGGGTGTGGCCGCTGGGGCCGTCGCCACCAGTGCACTCGGGTTTGCCGGACCGAACCCATGGCTCGACTGGGGCTTCCTGACGAGCGCGACCTCACGGACCGCTGCTGATGCCGGTATCTACCCTTCGATGGTCGGCTCAGTGATGATGATTATCGTGATTGTGCTCACTACCTTCCCGGTCGGCGTCGGGGCGGCGATCTATCTTGAGGAGTACGCCCCCTCGCAGGGACTGATGGGGAAGTTCGTCACGCTCATCGAGATCAACATCGGGAATCTCGCCGGCGTCCCGTCGGTCGTATACGGCCTGCTCGGACTGGCGCTTTTCATCCGGGTTCTCCAGTGGCCCCAGGGGTCCGTCATCGTCGCCGGCCTCGCCGTCGGCCTGTTGATACTCCCTATCGTGATCATCTCCGCGCAGGAGGCGATCCGGTCTGTCCCCGACTCGTTCCGGCAGGCGTCCTATGGAATGGGTGCCACCCGCTGGCAGACGATCCGACAGGTCGTCCTTCCCGAAGCCCTGCCGGGCATTCTGACCGGAACGATACTGGCGCTGGGTCGGGCTATCGGCGAGACGGCCCCACTGCTGATGATTGGGGCGGCGGCGTCGGTCCGGCTCGCGCCGAACAGCTTCTTCGATGTGGCGAGTATGATGCCCCGCCAGATCTTCTCGTGGTCGTCGGAACTGGACCCGGCGTTCCGCCACGGCGTGCTGGCGGCCGGCGTGATTACACTGCTTGCAGTGTTGCTGGTGATGAACGCGACAGCGATTGTCATCCGGAACCGGTATCAGCGAACAGGATAATTCATGACAGAGAACGAGATGACGAGCAACGACAGTACCGAGCCCACACCGACCACTGAAACGGCCGCGTCGTCACCCGACCCGTCCGGCGACCCTCTCATCGAACAGTCGATCGACGTGGAGGGAACCGACTCGACCGCGGCCGAGACGGGGAAACCAGTCATCGAATCCAGTGACCTGAACGTGTTCTACGGCGAGACGCAAGCGCTCCAGAGCATCGATCTGGCCATCCCTGAAAAACAGGTGACCGCCATGATCGGCCCCTCCGGCTGTGGCAAGTCCACGTTCCTGCGGTGTATCAACCGCATGAACGACCTCATCGACGCGGCGCAGGTCGAGGGAGACCTCTATTTCGAGGGGAAAAACGTCTACGACGCTGACGTGGACCCGGTGGCGCTGCGGCGACGCATTGGAATGGTGTTCCAGCACCCGAACCCCTTCCCCAAGAGTATCTACGACAACGTCGCCTACGGCCTCCGGATTCAGGACCAGACGGAGAACATCGACGAGAAAGTCGAGACGGCACTCAAGCGCGCCGCACTGTGGGACGAAGTCAAAGACCAACTGGACAAGAGCGCACTCGACCTCTCAGGTGGTCAGCAACAGCGGCTCTGCATCGCCCGCGCTATTGCCGTCGACCCAGACGTGATTCTGATGGACGAGCCGGCGTCGGCGCTTGACCCGATCGCCACCTCGAAGATCGAGGACCTCATCGAGGAGTTGGCAGAGGAGTTCACGGTCGTCATCGTCACCCACAATATGCAGCAGGCGGCTCGCATCTCCGACAAGACGGCTGTCTTCCTCACTGGCGGCGAGCTCGTCGAGTTCGACGATACTGACAAGATTTTCGAGAACCCCGAGAGCCAGCGCGTCGAGGACTACATCACCGGCAAGTTCGGATAACCGCCACCACTCGCCCTTCGCTGTCGCCACTCACCGCTCCAGCGTCGCTTCGGTGTCAATGCCGTACACCGCCTTCGGTGTCTCGACGTGTGCTGTTCTGACCGCGTCTTCGTCCCCGTGTTCGAGGAGCCAGCGGACGCGCCGCGGCACGGTCTTCGGGCCAAGTACTGCGCCGGGGCGGTCCGGGTCGTCGATGTAATCGGTCTCCATCAGGAACGGGTCGTCGGTCTCGACCGCGATTTCCAGTTCGTCCTTATCTGCAAGTACCGATTTGACCGGGCCGCGGAGTCGGCCCCCGGAGTAGTGTTTGACGACCTGCGTGCGGTCAAGGCCACGGTCTTCGGCCCAGCGAGCGACTGCTTCGAAGTCTTCGCCGCCCTCGGTGTGGAGCTGTATCGCACAGCCCACGTCGGCGGCGCGTTCGAACCCGTGGCACATCACTTCGTTCGAAGCCTCCCAGACGGCGTCGTCCACGTCGTAGTGCGGGCGGCCGGACTTCATCGCGAGCGTATCGCCGTTATCGACGTACTCCGCCGCCACGTCGAGGCCGGTCTGCATGATATCTCGCGCTTCCGGCGGCGTGTAGCCGTCGTCGACGAGCTTCGAAATTAGTGCCGGGTGGACGCCGAGGACGGGCCAGGCGCGCCCGTCCAGCACCTCGGTTGCTGTGGCGGCGGCCTCGACAGTCAGGTCGAACACTTCCCGGAAGATCGCCTCGTCAGTGGCCTTCTCAACAAGATGCCAGGACGGCTTGTTGAGCACCAGCAGGTGTGTTCCGCCCTGGGACGCGAACTCCTCGGCTGCCGCGACGTTCCGGCCGTTGACCGGGTCGAGATGGAGGTGGTTGTCCAGTACCGGCGTGTCGTCGATGTCCATACGTGCTCAATGGCACTGGCCGAAAAAACAGTTGGCGTCCTGGGCGTCGGAGATTAGAGCGTCACTGCGTCTTCAGCCGCGTTGCGTAACGCATCGGAGCGGCCGTACTCCCCCGGCGCGATGGCGACCGTCTTGACCCCTTCCCGTGCGGCCACTTCCAGCGCCGGCTTGAAATCCGTATCCCGCGAGGCGACTGCCAGCACGTCTATCTGTCCAGCAACGGCGGCGTCTGTCGCGTCAACAGCGAGTCGGACATCAACGTCACCGCTGGTTGTTCGAACCTCGAACCCGCGGGCTTCAGCGGCCTGAATGAGTCCGGGCGAGGCGTTCTGGTCGACGTAGAGACGGGTGACTGCCAGCGGACCGTACTCAGCTGCGATATCTCGGATCTCGTCTAAATCGACATCGAATTCAGACCTGAGCACATTTGGGCCATCGACGAACAGTCCGACGCGCTGGGGCGAGTCTTTGTCCTCGAATATCTGACGGAGCAGCTTCATGCGCCTCTTTCCCCGCCCGGCCCGCTTATGCGTGCCGCTTCGATCCGTAAACCGCCTCCCGCTATATAGAATGACACGGCACAAAACTTAGGATGATTCCTCCCACACACTACGGACACATTTGCATGCGGAGTCGGCCAGCAATAAGTGTGTATAAAGTGACACATGAGTAAAGAATCTCTTCACGATCAAGACGTGCTAAACGGGCTTTGTGAGATAATTTCAGACCCGGCTATCGTCCTAGACGCCGACGGCGTCTTTGTCGATGTTATCCACAACGCCCACAACGGGGCATTATTTTTCAAAGATCCGGAAACACTGCTGGGAACAGATCTCTGGGATATTTTCTCTACAGCACAGGCTGACCAGTTCTACGCGATTATCGAGGATGTTCTGGAAACAGGTGAACAGCAGCACTTCGAGTACCAGCTATCGCTTGATCATGGGGATCGACACTTTGAGGCTCGCGTCACGCCGGTCGGCAGTGACAACGTAGGGCGCGTGCTATGGCTGGCGGAGGATATCACACAGCGCAAGCGGCGGCGAGAAAAGCAGGCCCTCATTGAGCGGGTCTTCGAGGTCAGTCCGGTCGGCATCGTCGTCGTAGAACGATCTGGAAGAATTTCGCTGGCTAACGATCGTGCCGAGGAGCTACTCGGTCTTGAACGCGAGAAAATCACTCGAAGACGATACGACCAGCCGGAGTGGAACATATACTACAAAGACGGGACGGAAATCCCCGATTCGGAGCACCCGGTTACGCAGGTGCTTGAATCGGGTGAACCGGTGTTTGGGTTCGAGCACTGGATAGAACTCGAGGATGGGAGCGAGCGGTGGCTTTCAAGCAATGCCGCGCCGATACTGGGCGACGATGGGACTGTCGAACGCGTCGTCGTTGGGCTGGACGACGCAACGAGATTGAAACAGCGGGAGGAACAACTGGAGTGGCTCGTCGGGACCGAAACCCTGGCCGACGTTGGCGGGTGGGAGCTCGATCTGGAGACGGGTCTGATAGAGGGAACTGCCGGCATGAAGCGCCTCTATGGAACGCCAGAGTACAATCCGACGCTTGAAGAGGCTATCAAACAGTACCATCCCAACGATAGAGCGGCCGTTCGCGACGCTATCGAGACCTGTCGTGAAACCGGCGAACCGATGGAACTAGAGGCGCGCCGTCAGACCGCTGACGAAACCGAGCGCTGGTTCCGACTCCGGGCCGAAAAAACGGTTCGCGACGGGACGCCGAAACTGCGAGGCATCGTTCGCGACATCACGCAGGACAAGGAGCGAGAGCAGCGGCTCATGGTCATGAGTCGGATTCTCCGGCATAACATCCGAAACAAGCTGACCGTGATACGGGGTAATTCAAGACTCCTCAAAGAAGAACTCGGCTCGTCCGATTTCTCTGTTGACGCCGCTAGCGGACACATCGACAGAATCGAAAACGCCTCGAAAGAACTTGATTCGCTGGCCGAGCGAGCACGGACGTTCGACCGGGCCATCGAGCGCGACCTCCGGAGTGGGACACTCCACCTCGAGCAGGCGCTCACTGATATCCGAGACGACCTCACAGCACAACATTCTGAGGCAACCATTGAGGTCGCGCCGACCGACGTGGAGGTCTCGGGTGACAGGATGGCTATTGACCTGATACTGGAGATTCTTGTCGAGAACGCGCTGGAATACAGTGATCTGCCCGCCCCGACAGTCAAGCTTACGGCCGAAGAGACGCCGATGGGTCAGGTGACAGTCAGCGTCGATACCGATGGGTCCGCTATCCCCGATATGGAACGCAACGTCTTGGATTCGGAGACGGAGGGGCCAGTGGCACACAGCCGTGGGCTCGGATTGTGGGCGGTTACGTGGCTTGTCCGACGCCTTGGCGGGTCTGTAACGATCGACGAAGACCACGACGGCGAAACACGGGTCGAGCTCGTGTTCCCGCTGGCGCAAAGCGAGTAACGAAGGCCGACGGCGTATTTTCGGTCCCAGTCTTGTTGCCCCATCTACCGCAGTAAGCGATTTGATATCGTCGTATATGATTTATGAGACGCCAGCAAGCGGTGGAGGGCCAAACGGTAAGACCACGGGGGACGAGAGGTCCGCGTATGACACTGCGGGCACCACCGCTCTCTGCGATTCACGAGCGAGCAGACGCTTCGTTCACCGATTTCGGCGGGTGGGAGATGCCGGTCGAGTTCGAGTCGATCCGCATAGAACACGAGGCAGTTCGGAGCGAAGCCGGGAAGTTCGACGTTTCGCACATGGGACAGATAACCGTGGCCGGGCCGGACGCGGCGACGCTGACACAGCGGCTGACCACCAACGACGTGACCGTGCTGGACCCGGGCGAGGCCCAGTACGGGGCCATCACAGATGAGGACGGGATTATGCTGGACGACACCGTTGTCTACCGACTGCCGGAAGGCGCGGCCGATGAGTTCCTGTTTATCCCGAACGCCGGGCACGACGGAGAGATGACCGAGCGGTGGCTCTCTGAGCGAGATGAGCGTGGGCTTGACGCGACGGTGACGAACCGGACAGAGGAGTACGCGATGATTGCCGTCCAAGGGCCTGACGCGCCGGACCTGCTGTCGGCCGAGACAGATGTCTCGCTCACTGCCCTGTCTCGGTTCGAGGTGGCTGCCGGGGCTGTCGCCAGCGTAGACTCGCTAATCGCCCGGACGGGCTACACTGGCGAACCGGGCTTTGAAATCCTCTGTCCGCCCGACGACACCGAGGTGGTCTGGGACGCACTGGAGTGTCAACCCTGTGGGCTCGGCGCGCGCGACACCCTCCGTTTGGAAATGGGCTTCCTGCTCTCCGGCCAGGAGTTCCATCCGGTTGACGAGCCCAGAACGCCCTACGAGGCCGGTATCGGCTGGACAGTTAAGCTCGATACGGAGTTCGTCGGTCGGGACGCACTGGAAGGCGTCGCCGCGGATGGTCCCGAAGAGAAGCTCATCGGCATCGAGCTTGTCGACCGCGGCGTCCCGCGCCACGGGTACGACGTGACAACGCCGGACGGGGAGCCGGTCGGCCACATCACCAGCGGAACGATGAGTCCGACACTGGGAGCACCGATTGCCCTCGCCTACGTCCCGTCGGCGTACGCTGAACCGGACAACTCCGTCCGCGTCGTCGTCCGCGGTGAACCGAAGAAAGCACGTACCAGGAGCACGCCATTCCTCGATAGATGAGCTTCGACGTTCCCGACGACCTGCGATATCTGGAGTCACACGAATGGGTACGCGTCGCCGGTGACACTGCCGAGGTCGGCATCACGGCGTTCGCACAGGACGAACTCGGCGACGTGGTGTTCGTCGAACTGCCCGATGAAGGCACGGACCTGACTGCGGGCGAGGACTTCGGCGTGGTGGAGTCTATCAAGGCTGTGTCCGACGTGTACGCCCCCGTCTCCGGCACCGTCACAGCAGTCAACGACCGACTCCGCGACGAGCCGGAACTGCTGAACGAGGACCCGTTCGGCGACGGCTGGATGCTCACTGTCGAGGTTGACGACAAGAGCGAAACCGACGACCTGCTTTCACCCGACGCGTACCGCGATCAGATCGAGTAACCCCGGTAGCAGCGGTCCCTTGCAGGGGGTGAAAGGAGTAACCTAATGTGGACACGGTCGCTAGCTGTCGATATCATGTCACCCCGGCGCTACTGGGTGGTTCTCAAATGAGTAACAGTAACTCACATGCGACAGGCAGTCCGTACGCACCGCAGACGGCCGCAGAAACCGCGGCGATGCTCGATGTCGTCGGAGCCGACGACCTCGAGTCGCTGTTCGACGTTCCCGAGTCCGTGGCCTTCGACGGCGAGTTCGGCATCGACGCCCGGAGCGAGCGGGCGACGCGCCGGGAAGTCGCCGGTCTCCTGGGCCGCAACGCCGACCTCACGGAGTTCCTCGGCCGCGGCCACTACGACCACTACGTCCCGAGCGTGGTCGACGACCTCGCCGGCCGCTCGGAGTTCCTGACCTCCTATACGCAGTACCAGCCCGAGGTCGCACAGGGCTTTCTCCAGGCCCTCTTCGAGTTCCAGTCGATGCTGGTCGAACTCACGGGACTGGACGTCGCCAACTGCTCGATGTACGACGACGCGACGGCGCTGGGCGAGGCGGCGACGCTCTCCCAGCGCGTCCGCTCGGTGTCCGGCGACCGGATTCTGGTTCCTGAACACCTCCGGGAGGGCAAACGCGCCGTCCTGTCGAACTATGCCGAGGGACCAGACCTCACGGTCGAGTCCTACCCGATGACCGACGGCGTCGCCGACGTGCCGGCGCTGGCCGACGAGATCGGCGACGACACCGCGATGGTGTACGCCGAGTCGCCGACAGTCCGTGGCGTTATCGAAGAACGGCTCGGCGCAATCGGTGACCTTGCCCACGACCATGACGCGCTGTTCTGTCTCGGCTCGGATCCGATCGCGCTGTCCCTGCTGGAGCGCCCAGCCGATGTCGGAGCCGACGTGGTCGTCGGCGACGCCGCGTCGCTGGGGACTGGCACCGCCTACGGCTTCGGGCTGGGGATGTTCGTCACCCGCGAGGAGTATCTGCGGCAGGTCCCCGGTCGGCTGGTCGGGGCCAGCGAAGACGCAGCCGACCGTCGCGCGTACACGCTGACACTCCAGACGCGGGAGCAGCACATCCGCAAGGAACGGGCCACTTCGAACATCTGTACGAATCAGGCGTGGGTTGCGCTCCGAACCGCGATGCACGCCGCGTGGCTCGGTCCGGACGGGCTGGTCGATCTTGCTGAAGACTGCGTCACCCGCGCTCGTGACTTGGCCGACCGCCTCGACGATATTGTCGGGGTGACGGCCCCGATTCACGGCCGCCACCACTTCCGGGAGTTCCTCGCACACACGGACCAGCCCGCAAGCGCCATCGTTGCCGACCTCGCAGCCGATGGCTTCGCGGTCCACGCGGTCGACGACCACCTGGTGCAGGTGTGTGTGACCGAGACCACTACTGATGCCACAGACGAGTTCGTGGCGGCGTTCCGGGAGGTGGCGAAATGACACTCGCCTCGCGCTACTCGGCGAAACACCGTGGGACAAACCACGTCCCACGAGCTTCACGCTCGACACGGGGGTGTCTCGCGTGAAATACGATCAAGCGCGCTGGACCGACGACAGCGACGACCTGTACGAGCCGCTGCTCTCGGAGAAGACGAGCAAGACAGTCGACATCGAGGATTCGCCGCTGCCAGATGATCTGACGCGGGACAGCCTCTCACTACCGGACCCGGCCGAGCCTGAACTGGCCCGGCACTATACGCGCCTCTCGCAGATGAACTACGGCGTCGAGAGCGGGCCGTTCCCGCTCGGCTCGTGTACGATGAAGTACAACCCCTCCTTCACCGAGGACGTGGCTGCACGGGCGGACGCCGCCATCCACCCTGGCCGACCCGATTCGACGGTACAGGGGACGCTGGCGCTGTGTCACCGGCTCCAGGACTATCTGGGCCGCATCGGCGGCATGGACGCCGTAACGCTGCAGCCACCGGCCGGCGCGGCCGGTGAGTTCACCGGCATCCAGATCGCGAAGGCCTACCACGAACACAACGACGACGAGCGCTCGGAGGTCGTCATCCCGGACTCGGCGCACGGCACGAACTTCGCGACGGCGGCGATGGCTGGCTACGAGGTCGTTGAGCTCCCGAGCGGCGACGACGGCCGCGTCGACATCGAAGCGCTGGAGGCGGCTGTCGGCGACGACACCGCCGCGCTGATGCTCACGAACCCCAACACGCTTGGGCTGTTCGAGCGCGATATCGAGCACGTCGCCGACATCGTCCACGACGCCGGCGGCCTGCTGTACTACGACGGCGCGAACCTCAACGCCTTGCTTGGGCGCGCTCGCCCCGGCGACATGGGCTTCGACGTGATGCACTACAACGTCCACAAGACGTTCGCGACACCCCACGGCGGCGGTGGCCCCGGTGCCGGCCCGGTCGGCGTCCGCGAGGGACTGGCCCAGTTCCTCCCGAACCCACACGTCAGGGAACGTGGTGGCAACTACGAACACTACGAGCCGGCGAACTCGATCGGGAAGGTGCATGGCTTCTACGGCAACTGGCCGGTATTGCTCAAGACCTTTGCGTACATCGCCAGATTGGGCGACGAAGGCCTCCGAGACGCCAGCGCGAAGGCCGTGCTGAACGCGAACTACCTCGCTGAGCAGATAGAGTACGAGGTGCCATTTGGCCCGTTCCATCACGAGTTCGTCGCCAGCGCGGGCGAGCAGGACGCTGCTGACGCGGCCAAGCGGATGCTCGATTACGGCGTCCATCCGCCGACGACGAAGTGGCCCGAAATCGTCGACGAGGCGCTGATGACCGAGCCCACGGAAGGAGAAACCAAGCGCTCGCTGGACCAGCTCGCGGCCGCGTTCAACGCCGTGGCTGGTGATTCGGACGCCGAACTGGCCGATGCGCCGTCGCGTCCGGCGGCGAAACGCATCGATCAGGTGACCGCGGCCCGGAACCCACAGCTCTCCTGGCAGGCGCTTGACGACACGTAGCCGCTCGTTTCGACATTTGATACTCTCGCCAGAGCGTATATGCCACCCCGTCGTATAGCAGTTACAACGGAACGCTATGTCCGATATGCCGAATTTGTTGTACGTATGCCCTGCCGGCGAAGACGCGGACACAGCCATACCTGACGCACCGGTCTCAGTCACGGCAGTCGCCACCGTGAGGGACGCGCTGTCGGAACTGGCCGAGCACGGCTACGATGCCGTCGTCTGTGAACAGCACCTGTCAGGGTCAGAAACCGGGCTAGATGTGTTAGCGGCGATACGTGAGCAGTACGACGCGCTCCCGGTCGTTCTCTGTACGGCCGAGCCAGACGGGACGGTCGCCGCTCGCGCGACACGGCTTGATGTAACCGAGTACGTCCCTCGCAGCGAAGTGTCGCTGACAGATCGGGTGTACGACATCGTGACGCAGGGACGCGAACCGACAGGCCGGGACGACGAGAGCGACCCACCGGCGGCTCCCGATGACCGGCCGACGCGGCTCCCGCCGGAACTTGCAGACTCTTTTGATGCCATCGCCGGCAGTATCTCCGACGCCGTCGTCACCATCGACGCCGACAGCGAGGTCGTATACGCAAACGACGAGGCTGTCGAACTGACGGGCTACGACCGCAAGGAACTAGTTGGCGACGACTTCGCGAAAGTCATTCCCGAACATCTGCGAAGCGCTCACTTCGAGGGATTGGATCGATACCTTCGGACTGGCGACCGGAACGTCGACTGGGACTACCTCGAACTGCCGCTCGTGACCGCCGCCGGAGACCAGCTGACCGTCGCGGTGTCGTTCGGCGATTTCGAGCGAAACGGGCAGTGGTTCTGTACGGGCGTTCTCAGGGACATCTCCGACCGAAAGGAGCGCGAACGGGCCCTTGAAGAGACGAACCGGCGACTCGACCTGGCGCTGGACGGAACGGACACCGGCGTCTACGAGTGGAATCTAGAAACTGACGAGATGGTCTGGGACGAGGCGACCGCGGAACTCTTCGGGACGACACCGACGGCCTTCAAAGGCACCGCCTCGGCGTTCTACGAGTATATCCACCCCGACGACCGCCAGTCGCTCGAAGCGGCGTTCGAGCGGGTGTCTGAAAGCGATGAACGAGTCGACGCCGAGTTCCGTACCGACGTCGACGGGGAGACGCGGTGGCTCCGGACGCGCGGAGTCATCGAGGAACGCGACGCACAGGCTCCGCGTCTCGTCGCCATCGCCACGGATATCACAGCACGCAAGGAGCGCGAACGGACGCTGCGTGCCAACAACGACTCGCTACAGGAGCTGACACAGCTTGCTACCGGAAACGGACTCAGCGAGGCCGAGACCGTCGGTCGAGTCATCGAAATCGGGCTGGACCGACTCGACATGGCGTTTGGCTACCTGAGCCGTATCGAGGACGGAGTCCACGAAATCCAGACGGTCACTGGGAACACCCCTCTCGAATCCGGGACAGAGACGCCGCTTGCGGATACCTACTGCCAGCGAGTGCTCGACTCCGGTGACCTCTATGCGATTGCCGATGCCACCACCGAGGGGGGACACGCGGCGGACGTGTACCAGCAAAGCGGCATCGCGTGCTACGCCGGTGGCCTCATCACGGTCGCCGGCGAGCCATACGGAACGCTCTGTTTCGGGGACGAACAGGCCCGGTCGGAGTCGTTCTCCGATAGCGAGGAGGCGTTCATGAAACTGCTCGTTGAGTGGGTCAACCACGAACTCGAACGCCGCCACCGTGAGGACGAACTCGAACGGTACGAGAACATCATCGAGGCGGTCGACGACGGCGTGTACGCCCTCGACTCCGAAGGGTACTTCCAGTTCGTCAATCAGGCGATGACCGACCTGACGGGCTACTCCGAGGAAGAACTGCTTGGCTCGTACACCGGCTTCATCAAGAACGACGGCGTCGTCGAGCGCGCCGAATCCATCGTTCAGGAGATGATATTCGAGGACCGCGACGACGAGGAGACGTTCGAACTGGCGATCCAGCAGGCGTCGGGAGGGTCGTTCCCTGCGCAAGACCACATGACGCTACTGTACGACGACGACGAGCGATTCGCCGGGACCGCAGGCGTTATTCGGGATATCACGGAGCAGAAACGGCGTGACGAGGCGTTGTCCGGACTACTGGACACGACCCGGTCGCTCATGCAGGCACAGACGCCCCAGGAAGTCGCCGAAACGGTCATCGAGGCGACCCGGTCGGACCTCGGGTTCGACCACTCGCTTGTGCGGCTGTACGACGAGGAGACGGACACGCTCCGGCCAGCCGCTGCCAGCGACAAAGTCCCGGACCGGCCAGTATACAACGCCGACGAGGGGTTTCCCGGAGAAGCGTTCGAGCGCGGCGACCCGCTGGTCATCGACGAGTTCGACCGGGTCGACAACTACGACTCCGACGTTCTGTCGGCGACGATGTACCTCCCGATAGGTGACCACGGTGTCGTGAGTGTCGGTGCGCAACAGGGACACGAGTTCACCGAATCGGATGTCTCCGTCGGGAAGATTCTCGCGTCCAATGCAGCCGCCGCGTTCGACCGCGTCGAGCGCGAGCGGAGCCTGTTGCGGTACGAATCAGTGGTCGAAAATGTCCGTGATATGATGTACGTCCTCGACGACGAAGGCCGGTTCCAGCTGGTCACCGAACCGCTCGCGGAATGGCTCGGCTACGAGCGGGCGACGCTTCTGGGCCAGCACCCGCGCATTGTTCTCGATCAGGACGCGATTGATGAGTTTACATGTCGCATCGGTG
This sequence comes from Haloarcula sp. R1-2, assembly GCF_011627385.1. Classification (NCBI taxonomy): domain Archaea; kingdom Methanobacteriati; phylum Methanobacteriota; class Halobacteria; order Halobacteriales; family Haloarculaceae; genus Haloarcula; species Haloarcula sp. R1-2. The sequence goes on along the minus strand of NZ_JAANTG010000004.1, from coordinate 275,469 downwards.
ACCTCTGTCAGCAGGGCGGAACCGGGGCGGTCCAGCTCGAAACGGCGCTGGAAACGGCACACGGAGAGCAGCGCCCGGCAGAGATCGAGGTGTCGCTGATCGACGCGGACCAGTTTCGTGGTACCGTCGGCGTCGTCCGGGACCTGACTGAACTCAAGCAGGCGCGGGCAGAGCTGGAAGACGAACGCGACCGGTTCTCGTACCTGTTTAACACGCTTCCAGACGCCGTCATCGAGACGGAGACAGTTGCGGATGAGTCGGTCGTCAGATCAGTCAACCCCGCGTTTTCCGACGTGTTCGGGTACGGTCAGGACACGGCCGTCGACAGTCCCCTATCCGACCTCCTCCGGCTGCCGGACACTACGAACGACGAACTACCCCAGTTTGACGATGGACAGGCAGACGGCGACCCTTTCCAGACTGAACTCCGACTGATGACCGAGACAGGGTTCCGTGACTTCCTCTTCCGGGGCGTGCCATACAGCCGGGACGGCGACAGCGTCCGCGGGTTCGGTATCTACACGGACATAACCGAACAGCGCGAGCGTGAGCGCCGGCTGAAACTGCTCAACCGGGTCCTGCGGCACAATCTCAGAAACGACCTGACCGTCGTCCTTGGCATGGCTGACGCGCTGGACGAGCGAATCGACGATGAGAATCATCGCTCCATTCTCCACAGGCTCCAGCGAAAGGCCGAAGAGATGGCGTCGCTGAGCGAGCGCGCACGCGATATGGAGCGGTCCGTGCGCCGCGACCAGTTTGGCACGGGCCCGGTCGAGGTGTCAGCGACTATCACGGATATCGTGTCATCGCATCGTGATAAGCACGCCGGCAAAATTGAAACACACCTCCCGGAGACGCCGGTTACGGCGGGTGACGGGCGGCTACATCGAATTCTGGGCGAACTCGTCGAAAACAGCCTCGAACACGGCGGCGATGACCCTTCGGTCCGCGTCGACGTCCAGGTGGACCGACAAACCGTCTCTATCACGGTCGCTGACGACGGGCCGGGGATTCCACAGCACGAACTCGATGTTGTGACGGGCGACGAACCAATAACGCAACTGCGCCACGGAACCGGACTCGGCCTGTGGCTGGTCGTCTGGGTGGCCGAAACCTACGGCGGCACGGTGGACTTCGGTAGCGGTTCGGACGGCGGGGCAGTCGTCACGCTGAAACTGCCCCGGATAGACGTCTAGATAGTGTCGCGGATCCGGTCGGCGAGCACGCTGTACTGCTCCGTGCCCGTCCCTTTCTGGACCACGGCAGTGACGCCGTGCTCTGTGGCGGCATCTGCGACATCGTCGTGCTCACGGGCCGTAAACAGCAGGAACGGGATGTCAACGCCGTTCTCCCGAAGCGCGGCACACAGCTCCATCCCGTCGAGCCGGGGCATCTTGTAGTCACTGACGACTGCGTCGAAATCGCCGTCAGTGGCCAGGTCCAGTGCCGCCTCTGGGTCGGCCTCCGTCGTTATTTCGAATCCGTCTTCCTGTCCCAGAAACGTCCCGACGATTTCTAGAACGTCTACGTCCTCGTCTACCAGTAGGACCTCGATACTCATCGATTCTATGTCTGTGGTTCCCCGATAAAAACTCTCGGTCACCGCATCGCATCTAGGTCGACCACGACTCGCTTGTCCACGGTAATCCACGTCGATAGCTTGGCAATGCCGGAAAGCCCCCGTGGTGACACGGTACAGCGGTCCGGTTCACCGGTGTACTCAACCACGGTCATCGACAGCTCGTGCGGGGCCTGCGCCTGTTCGGTGGTCGCGCTCCCTGCACCATCCGGGTCGAGATTCATCGGTAGTAGATATCTCTCGGGGAGAGTGTAAAACGGCTGCTAAGAGGTCTCTATACCGCTCCGGAGAGCTATGCCGCCTGCCCGGTGTCGACTTCGCCGTTGATACGAACGAACCCGTAGTCACACTCCGGGCAGTGCCACTTGACTTTGGTTCCCAGATGCATCGTCGTGCTCGCGACCTTCCAGAAATCGCGGTACTCTTCGCATTCAGGGCAGTAGTGTTCGAGTTCGAGGCTCATATCGAGTAGTTTCCGCGGGGGTACAGTTGAATTTCCCGGTTCCACTCGGGACGGCGAAGCAGGCAAACCACTCGAACCCCTGTCTTTCAGTATGACTCCGAGTGCGTACGAGCCGACCCATCCAACAGCACTGGCTGCCGATGCGGAGGCACCGCCGCCGTCGGCGACTGCAACGGCGACGTTCGGCATGGGCTGTTTCTGGGGCCCGGACGCGCGGTTCGGCGCGACATCAGGTGTGGTCAGGACCCGGGTCGGCTACGCTGGCGGAACGGAACCGGACCCGAGCTACTATTCGCTGGGCGACCACACCGAGGTTGTGCAGGTCGAGTACAACCCTGACACGGTGAGCTACGAAGCGCTGCTGGACGTGTTCTGGGCGAATCATGCACCGTTCTCTGCACCCCTGAAGCGCCAGTACCGCGGCGTGGTGTTGGCACACGACGACCAGCAGTGCGAGGCCGCCAAGCGGACACGAGACGACCTCGAATCGCGGACAGGGAAGACCGTTGAGACGGCCATCGAAACACTCGACCAGTTCTATCTGGCGGAAGACTACCATCAGAAGTACGAACTCCGCTCGACGCCAGTAGTCGCCGACGAACTCGAAGACACCTACGGCGACGCGTTCGTCGATTCGACGGCCGCCGCCCGGCTCAACGGCTTCGTCGCCGGCCACGGCGAGGACGACGAACGCGAGGCGCTGTTTGCCGAACTGGATATTTCACCGGCTGCGCTCTCGGAGGTCCGCCGCCGACTCTGAACGCGGTGCCGGCGGTCCACAGTCGCCACGAGGCTCGGTCGCCTATGCTTGCCACGGGACTCGGCCGCCCACGCTCCCAAAGGATTCGCCCACGGCTATAAGACGCTGGCAGTGTCAGATTTAGCTATGACTATCTATACCGGCCGCGGCGATCAGGGCCAGACAGACCTCCGGAACATGGAGCGGGTCTCGAAGGACAGCCGCCGCATCGAGGCGTACGGCACCGTCGACGAAGTGAACGCGCTGGTCGGCGTCGTCAGACCGACCGGTCACGACGACATCGACGAGAAGCTCCGCGTCGTCCAGAACCATCTCCACATCGTGCAGGCCGACTTCGCCAACCCCAGCCCAGAGGAGGGCGACCCGCGGATACAGGAGTCCCACGTCGAGACGCTGGAAGAACTCATCGACGAGGCCGACTCAGAGCTGGACCCGCTCGAATCGTTCATCCTCCCATCCGGGTCCGAACCCGGGGCGAAGCTCCACCACGCCCGCGCGGTCTGTCGCCGCGCAGAGCGCCGCTGTGTCTCCTTCGCCGCCGAGGAGGCTGGCGTCAATGAGACGGCTATCATCTACCTGAACCGGCTCTCTGACGCCCTGTTTACGCTTGCCCGCCTCGTCAACAAGCGTGAAGGCATCCGCGAGGAGAACCCCGAGTACTGACGACTACACCACTTTTGTCCGGCAGGTAGGTATCGGTGACTCGACGCCACGCCAGCGCCGGCGGTTCGCAATAGCAAAGTGACCGGCCCGGAAGGGTGAGGTATGAAAGCGACCGCGAAGGCACATCCGATTCAGGGGCTGGTCAAGTACCACGGGATGCGCGACGAGGAACTGCGACTGCCGTACCACGACAGCATCTCCGTCTGTACCGCGCCGAGCCACTCGAAGACGACGGCCGCCTTCGACCCGAACCGCGAGGAGGACGTGTACGTCATCGACGGCGAAACGGTCACCGGCCGCGGGGCCGAGCGTATCGACGCCGTCGTGGACCACGTCCGCGACCTCGCCGGCATCGACCACGGCGTCCGCTTCGAGTCGGCGAACAACTTCCCGACGAACATCGGCTTTGGATCGTCCTCATCCGGCTTTGCCGCCGCGGCGATGGCCCTTGTCGAGGCGGCCGGTCTCGACATGACGCGACCGGAAATCTCGACCGTCGCACGCCGCGGCTCCTCCTCGGCCGCCCGCGCAGTGACGGGTGCGTTCTCTCACCTCCGGACCGGCATGAACGACAGGGACTGCCGGAGCGAGCGCATCGAGACGGACCTCGAAGACGACCTGCGAATTGTCGCCGGGATGGTCCCATCCTACAAGGAAACCGAGGAAGCCCACAAGGAGGCCGCCGAGAGCCACATGTTCGAATCCCGGATGGCCCACATTCACAGCCAGATCTCGGATATGCGCGACGCGCTGTACGACGGCGATTTCGACGCTGTCTTCGACCTCGCCGAGAAAGACTCCCTGTCGCTGGCCGCCGCAACAATGACCGGCCCCGCCGGCTGGGTGTACTGGCAGCCCCGCACCATCGAGATATTCAACGCCGTCAGAGAACTCCGGAACACCGAGGACGTGCCGGTGTACTTCTCCGTCGACACCGGCGCGAGCGTCTACATCAATACGACTGAGGAGTACGTCGGCCGCGTCGAAGAGACGGTCGCCGACTGCGGCGTCGACACCCGCGTCTGGGATGTTGGCGGCCCCGCACAGATTCTCGACGAGGACAAGGCGCTGTTCTGAACTAGTCGACTGGCTGCCGGAGGCGGATCTCGACTTCGGTTCCTCCGAACCGGCTCTCCGACACCGAGATCGACCCATCCGACTCCCGGACGATCCACTGCGTGAGCCACAGCCCCGTACCCGTGCTGTGCGTGAGCGGTGTCTCCGTTCCAGTTGTGAGAACCGCCTGCTCCGTCTCAGGGAGCCCCGGCCCGTTGTCAGCTACTCGGAGCACGACGCGGTCACCTTCGACCGCCGGTTCGACTACCACGTCGACCTGAGGCGTGTCGGCATCATTGTGTTCCACTGCGTTGTCGAGGACGTTATCAAGCGCGTACGGCAGGAGTTCGTGACCGACGACATGGCCCTCGACCTGCAAGTCTTGTTGGAGTTCGATGGTCGTGTGCTCGGCTTGCAGGCGGCCGGCCCGGTCACAGAGCAATACACGTGGGTCGAAGGTTGTCTGTTCTGTCTCGTCGCTGTTTTGTAGTTTCTCAATCTGGTGGGCAGCCTCACTCAAACCACGGATATCCTCGATACGGTCCGCAATAATGTCGATATGCTCGCTCTCCCGTTCGTCGCTGAGTAGCTCCAGATGCCCGCGGATGACGGTCACGTCGTTGCGGATGTTGTGCCGAAACAGGCGGTTGAGGACCGTGAGTCGCTGCTCGCGTTGTTTTTGCTCCGAGATGTCGTGGACGAACAGCGATGCACCGTCCGTGCTCTCGCCGGTGAGTGGCGCACCCCACAGCCGCACGTCGAGCGATGACCCGTTGGCGTGCCGGTGACAGGATTCGACGCCGGTGAGCGATTCACCGTCGACAAGTGACGTCAGCAGCCTATCGAGCGTCTCCGGTGATTCGGCCAGCGTGTCGGCATACGGGCGCCCGACTACCTGACTCTCGTCCCAGCCAAACAGTCGCTCGGCACCGTCGTTCCAGAACTGAATCGACCTTTCAGCGTCCAGCACCACCACTGCGGCAGGTATTGACTGGACCATGGCTGAGAAGCGCTCCGTTAGCGACCCGACCGAATTCGCCAGTATTTCCACCTCCGTCTCGCGGTCGAGCCGAGCGTCCAGCAGCGCCAGTAGCTCAGACAGCAGCGTCCGAGACAGCGCCTCTCGCTCACGGACGGCGCCGTTCTGATACACGTCCAACAGCGCTTCGCGCGTTTCTGTGCGCCCTTCTTCAGCTAGCGATTGAAACAGCTCACCAACAAGTAACTCAGCGCCGTCGTCCATTTTAGGCTAGCCTAATCGGGGGAGTACATGAATATAAATGGAGCGATGGTCGCCGATTCGACTCTCTGCGGAGATAGGTCTATCAGCGTCTAGTTCCAACCGGGCAGTATGCGCGTCGCCGTCCTTGGAGCTGGATACGCCGGACTCACGCTCGCCAGAAAGCTCGAACAGACTCTCCCCGACAGCGTCTCACTGGTCGTCGTCGACGAACAGACGGAGCACCTCGTCCAGCACGAACTCCACCGGGTCGTCAGACGGCCGTCACTGGCCGAGGAAATTACCGTCGACCTCGATGACGTCCTCGACTGTGAGATTCGACAGGCAACGGTCACCGATGTTGACCCGGATGCCGGCGTGGCGACGCTGGACGGGTCGGAGACGCTGTCCTACGACGTGGGCGCGGTGTGTCTCGGCGCTCGGACGGCATTCTATGGGCTCCCGGGTGTGCGCGAGCACGCGACGCCACTGAAGCGCCTCGACGACGCCCACGTGATCCGCGAGCGGTTCCTCGAACTCGGTGACGGCGACCGGGTGGTCGTCGGCGGCGCTGGCCTGTCTGGCGTGCAGGTAGCCGGCGAACTGGCCGAGATGCGCGAGGACAGCGATATCGAGGTCCTCCTGCTCGAACAGGAAGACGCCGTCGCGCCGGCGTTCCCGGCGTCGTTCCAGTCGGCCGTCCACGACGCGCTGGTCGACGCCGGCGTGACAGTCAGGACCGGCACCGGTGTGGCCGAGGCCGATGCCGATGTCATTACGCTCACGGACGGCTCGGACCTGACGATGGACCAGTTCGTCTGGACCGGCGGTATCGAGGGGTCGCCGGCGCTTGACGCCGACCGACCCGTCGTCCGGGCGGACCTCCGACTCGGCGAGTCGACGTTCGCCGTCGGCGACGCCGCTCGGGTCGTCGACAGCGACGGCGAGGCTGTGCCAGCAAGCGCAGCGGCGGCCATCCGCGAGGCCCGCGTCGCCGCCGACAACATTGGAACACTCGTCGAGCGGTTACAGGGTAGCTCCGGCGAGTTCCAGCCCCGACTGACACAGTACCAGTTCAACGTGCCAGGGTGGCTCGTCTCGGTCGGCGACGACGCCGTGGCGAAGGTTGGTCCCTCTGTTCTCACCGGGCGGGCCGCGCTGGCGCTCAAGACAACTGTCGGCGCGGGCTATCTTGGAACGGTGGGTGCCGTCCAGAATGCCGTCGACCTCGTCAGCGAGGAATTGGATCTTACCGGCGAGGTAGAGAACGAGTAGAAATACTGCGACAACTGTCGACCGGCGCGTCAGTCCTCGCCGTCCGCGGTTGCGTTCCCGAGCACGTCGTCGGGTTCGATCCAGATGACGAATTCGTCTTCGCCGTCGCGGTCGACGACACCGTTGATGTAATCGCCGTCGACTGGGGCGGTGTTCACTTCGGATTCAGCGACAGGCACGACCTGCCGGACCTCGTCGACGATCCAGCCCATCGCGCCCTGTTCCTCGAACACACCTGCATCAAAGACGACGATGAGGTTCTCCGACCCGTCGCTTTCGATATCCATCATCTCCTTGGGGTTGAGGATCGTCGTAATCTGCCCCCGGAGGTCAACGACGCCCTCGACGTAGTCGTCGGTGTTGGGAACGCGGGTGACCGACTCGCGTTTGACAATCTCCTCAACGTAGTCGATGTCGAGACAGTAGTACTCGTCGCCGAGCGCGAATTCGAGTACCCGGACCAGTTCTTCTGTCTGGGTCGCGTCGTCGTCGATAGCCGCGGCGCGAGCACCACCCTCGGTCGTGGCGGTGTTGTCCGACGCCATCGCCTCCTCAATGAGTTCCTGGTCCGGCAACTCGACGCCAGTCGGCCCCTGCATCGGGCTGGCCGACGCCGACAGGTCATCCGTCGGCTGGTCGGCAACACCGGCGTCGACGTTCTCAGGGGTCATCTGTGCGGAGGCCTCTGCCGCTCGCTGTGCGGCGGCCATCGCGTCGGTGTCGCTCTGGTCAGTGGCGGCGCTGTCGGAGTCAGTGTCGGTGTCGCCGTCATTGGCAACCTGTCCATCGGCCGCAGCCGCTTCGTTAGACGCGTCATCGCTGGCGGCGGTCGCCGGTTCCGCGTCGGCGGCCTCGCCCGCCGTCGCCTCGGTTTCGCCCTCATCGTCGGGCTGTTTGCCGGACCCGTCCGCGGAGGCTTCGTCCTGCTCCGCGGTGTCGTCGGTAGTTTCTGCCTTGTTCCCCTCGCGCATCTGTCGGATGCGCTCCGCTCTGTCCATGCGTTCGTCGTCACTCATGCTGGTACCTCTGTGTCGGTAAAGCCGAACTGCTCGTCGAGTTCTTCGGCGATGTCCTCGAAGACAGCCGCCATGTCGCACGATTCCTCGGTCGCGAAGATAGACTGGCCGGCGCTGAACGCGCGCTGGAGCGCGACTCGCTTGCGGACCTCCCAGACAGGGCTGTCCGGGAACGCCATGTTGAACCATTCGAGCATCGTCTCGTCCTCGGACGTGGTCTCGACGCGGTTGGCGACGACGCCGAGTGTGTTGATCGATGCGTCGGTCTGGCGCTCCATCGCGGCCATCTGGTCCATCAGCAGTTCGATGGCCCGCTCGGAGGTGGCCTCAGTCAGTGCCGGAATGAGGACGTTCTGTGCGGCGTACATACCGGTGTCGGTCAGCTTCCCGTAGAACGGCGGGCAGTCGATGATAACGTAGTCGTAGTCGGCATCGAGTGTCGACAGCGCCCGGTCGAGCGTGTCGAGCGCGTGTGACCCTGTGACCATCTCCGGCGTGATGTTGATAGCGAACGAAGCCAGCGCGGCCTGGTCGATATCCCCGCCCTGGGTGTTGACCCGGGCGATGAGGTCGGCGATGGTCAGTTCGTGTTCGGCCTGGAGCATATCGATGCTGGAGGGGATCACGTCCATCTCCTCGCCCTCGCAGATTAGCTCACCCAGCGCCGATGGGTCGCCGGTCAGTGCGTCGAACAGCGTCGGCGGGTCGGCGTCGTACGCCTCGACGAGGCCGACGCCTTCCGTGGCGTTGCCCTGCGGGTCGAGGTCGATAAAGAGGACGTCCCGGCCGCGGTCGTTCAGTGCACCGGCTACGTTGATAGCAACTGTCGTCTTTCCGGTCCCGCCTTTCGCGTTGGTCACACAGAAGCGGGCTGGACCGGTTCCTGATTGCCGGTTCATCATCCAAGTATCCACAGGTCGACTCCGAGCCACTATAAAAATGTGGTCCCGATTATCAACGTCGCAACTGGGGGACGGAACGCGGACGAGACGGAAACACCCGCGAGCGTGTGCATGACGGCCGTCTGACGGTGTGCAAGATTTATGATTGTGTAGATTGAAGAGTCAGTATCATGACCATCAACCCGCGCGATTACGACCTCGACGAGTTACGGAAGATGGCTCGTCAGCGGGGCAACGGGATGGGCGACGAGGACGTCCCGGACCCGACGGACCTTGACATGGGGCTTGACGACGCCGATGAAGAGGTGCTTGCAGGAAGTTCGTTCCGCTCCGGGCTGTACCGTGAACTGCTGCCGTTCCTCAGTGGTGACGCACAGGAGAAGCCCTATCTCGAAGCACTGCCCGAGACCTACGCCGCAGAGTTCGTGGTCTTCGAGTGGCTTGAGTTCCTCCTGATGCACTCCGGGTATAAGGGAGCCGACGAAGCGCTCGATTACTATCGCTCGATCGACTGGCTAACCGAGGACGTACAGGACGACCTCTCGGATTACCTGCTTGGTATCGACGAGTCCGCGACCAACGACGACAACGAACTGAGCGTTGACGACCATATGCTAAGTCTCGTCTATATTGCGAAGCTCACTGCGATGACGTAACGTCCGTTTTCAGGACCAATTCTTTCCACCGAATTCCTGTTATTGAGCGGGATTCAGTATCAGCTCCCCGAGGGGACAGCTATCAGTCCTGAATACTAGGGAGAGGATATATATCGGGCGGTCGACAAGGACGACCGTATATGAGTGACGAGGATGCGGACGACGACACCGGGTCCGAATCGGACGCCGGTGTGTCGTCAGACGGCGCTGCCGCTGTTCCGGTCGGGGTCAAGCTCGGGAGCACCCGGACCGTCATTGCCCTGCCGGGCGAACACGGCACGGAGAACCAGATTATCAAGACACTGACGTGCATGGCGACGTACGAGGACGCCCTGACCGGCGAGGAGAAGATCCTCTACGGCGAAGAAGCGGCCCGCGAGTATCCGGACCGCGTCGAGTACATGCTTCGGTCGGGGCTCCCCGAGGACGCTGACCGGGCCGAGATGACCAAGACGTTCTTCGAGGCCATCATCGAGGAGCACGACATCCCGGCAAACAGCGGCGTCGTGTACGCCATCCCGACTATCGACAATCCGACCGGACTGGAGAACCTGCAGAACGTCATCGAGAACTCCTCTATCGGGCTGGACCTCGTCGAGAGCTATCCGGAGTCGCTGTGTGGCTCCATCCCGGCCTTTGGCGACGATCTTGAAGCTATCGACGAGATCTTCGTCGCTGTCAACATGGGGTCGACGAACCTCGAAGCCTCCGCGTACCGTCGCGGCGAGCAGCTCTCCCCCTTCACGACGGGCGCGGTGACCGGGAACGAAGTCGACCGGATGATCGCCAACTACGTTGAGGAAGAAACGCAGGGCCGTGTCAACATCGACAACCAGACTGCCCGAGAATACAAGGAAGAACACGCCGACTTCGTCGATTTCGAACCGTTCACCGATATCATCCAGCAGCCCGGCGGCGGCTCACACGAGTTCACTATCGAGCGCTCTGTGATGGACGCGGTCAACGAGTACCTCGACGACGCCGTCGACGAACTGGCGAACACGTTCCTGCCGGAGCTGGCAAACGACTACATGAAAGTGTACCAGCTCGCGCTGGACCGCCCGATCGCCATCACCGGCGGTATGGCCTGCATCCCCGGCATCGTCGACGAGTTCGAAGAACGACTCAGTGCGGAGCTGAACCGCGACATTGATGTCATCGCTGCCGACGAACCGGACATCGCGCCGACCATCGGCGCACAGCGGATCGCGGCGCGTCTCGTCGAGACCAACTAGGGATTCCGCCAGCAGTCCAGCCACCGCTCGATTCTGGGCTCGGACTGTTCCATCTTGTGACCACGATCGGCCGAGAGCAGTTCGAATACGTCAGTGTCGATTCCGAGGCTGGTCGCGCCGGTCGAGAGACCACCACCCTGTCGCTCCTGCGACGACCCCCCACCGAGTTGGGTACGTGGCATACACTCGGCTACAGGAGCCTGACACCTAAAGCCAAGTCAGACAACCGGCTGACGGACGCGGAACGGGCCCAGCGACTGTGTCTTTCCCCATCCCTGTTCTCGCTAGCCGCTTCGGAGAACCGTCAACTCTCGTTATTAATTGTGGCTGTTTACCACCCCTCATGTGATGTACTGCCACTAAGCGGCTGTTACAGCCTGTCTCCCGCCCAGACCGACTATGGTCAGGAGAAAATTTATATCCTTCAGTAGAATATATACAATTATAATGGATTGCACCAACTGTGGCACGCGGATGTCATACAACGACCAGACGACAAAACTCACCGAGTTCGTCTGTCCCAGTTGTCACGAAACCGTCATCGACTGGAAAGCCGAGGCCCGCAACGCCCGCGTTCACTGACCGGTCCCGTCCGCTTTTTGATCGATAGTCCACTGTCAGCCACTGCTCTGGCTATTGACTCTCTTTTCCGAACCGTTCCTGACTTCGACAGCGGCCCATGCTGGCGCTCCTGCGTCGGCCGGCGATGTGTCGCCGAGCGCTTTGCTGCCCACATCAACGATGGTGCCCACAAGAGTGTGCATATTCGTTCAGAAACGATTGCCGAATCTTTTTATATTTCAGGAGGAGATAACGAGGCAATGGCAGATTCGTCACGCATCGGCTGTCTCTTCGTCGACGCCTGTACGGACGAGCAGGCGACGGCGTACGACTGGTGTCAGGAGGCGGTCGACGGTGCGGAGCGATGTGCACTCTCTTCGGTCGAGCCGACCGAATACGACGTCCTCTGGTGGCATCGGGACGAACTGTTCGACGAGCGCTCGCTGGCTGACGCACCGGCGCTGGCTGCGTACGTTCGCGACGGCGGGACCCTCCTGCTGACGCTGAGTGCGCTCCCGGCTGTCGAACCGCTGGGGTTCGAGGAGGTCGCGCCAGACGCCACCGGCTGGGAAGAGGTTCCGGAGCCGACCGGCCACCTCTGGCAGGCGCTGTACGACGACCACCCGATTCACGCAGACTACGACACCCTTCGCGTTCACACCCGCGGTGCCGGTGTCACGATACCCTACGCGAGATACGAGTCTATCGCGCCCCGGTCAGGGGACGTGCTCGCGAGCACAATCCGGGGCGACACCGATGTAGTCAAACAGATGGCGATACTCTCTTGGGAGCCCGGCGACGGGCAGGTACTGGGCATCGGGTCCTCCGTCGCGTTCGCACAGCCGACCCACGACGTGTGTCAGGGCAACCGCGAGACGCTCATCGAGAACGCACTGGCGTTTCTGGCGGCAGACGAACGGCACCCGCTGACCGGCCGCCCGAAGGATGTTGACACGCTCGGGCAGTTGCGCGAGCGTCTCGACGACGACCCGAGTCGTCCGTCCTATCATGTGACGCCGCCGGCAAACTGGCTCAACGACCCGAACGGGCTCATCCACTGGAACGGTCGCTATCACCTGTTCTACCAGTACAACCCCGCCGGACCGTTTCACAACACGATCCACTGGGGCCACGCCGTCAGCGACGACCTCGTCCACTGGGAGGACCGCCCCGTCGCGCTCACGCCCTCGCCCGACGGGCCGGACCGGGATGGCTGCTGGTCCGGCTGTGCGGTCGACAACGCTGGCGTTCCGACCGTGCTGTACACGGGCGGCCGCGACAAGCGCCAGCTCCCCTGTATCGCCACCGCTGCGGACGACGACCTTACGGCCTGGGACAAGGACCCGGAAAACCCCATCATCGAGGAGCTACCGGCCGAACCGGAAGTGCTCCGCACCGAGGACTGGGAGGGAGAGTTCCGGGACCACTGCGTCTGGCGCGAGAACGAAACTTGGTACCAGCTCATCGGAGCCGGTATCGAGGGCGGCGGCGGCGCGGCGCTGCTGTACGAGTCCGCCGACCTCCGGAACTGGGAGTACCAGGGGCCGATCCTTGCTGGCGACCGCGACACCGCCGGGACTGTCTGGGAGTGCCCGGAACTACTCGATTTCGGCGACAGACAGCTCCTCCACATCTCGAACTACGAGGACGTGGTGTACTTTCTCGGCACCTATGAGGACGGCGAGTTCGATGTCGACCGGCGCGACAAGCTCGACCACGGCGACTTCTACGCCCCGCAGTCGATGTGGACCGACGACGGCCGCATCCTGACATGGGGATGGCTTCCTGAAGCCCGCGACGTGAGCGGGCAGTGGGACGCCGGCTGGTCCGGTGCGATGTCGCTGCCCCGGGAGTTGTCGCTGGCCGACGACGGCGGCCTCTGCCAGCGGCCAGCTCCTGAGCTCACAGAGCTACGGGGCGAGAACACCAGTTACGACGTGGTGCGCCTCGATGCCGGCGATACCGAGCAGTTGTCAGTCGAGAGCCGGTCATTCGAGCTTCGTGCCACGGTTCGACTGGAAGACGCCGAGGCCATCGAGCTGTCCGTCCTCGAATCGCCGGACGGCGAGGAACGGACGCCGATTCGATACTCGTATGAGAGCGAAATCGCCGTCGACCGGTCGGCCTCAAGCACTGACCCGCAGGCAACCGGCGACACCCAGACGATGCGAGTCCGACCGTACGACGCGCCGCTGTCGCTGCGTGTCTTCGTCGACGGGAGCGTTGTTGAGGTGTTCGCCAACGAACGGCACTGCCTGACCAGCCGTGTGTACCCGACCCGCGAGGACGCCACCGGCATCTCGCTGTCGGCCGAGGGCGGGCACGCGACTATCGCGTCGCTGGACGTCTGGGAACTGGACTCTGTCTGGTAGACAGTCCCGGCCGAATTCCTGTGAAAAGACCGCTTTGAGACGCTTTACTTCCGCTCAGCCTCGGCTCGCGCGCCGTAGCCACCGGTACTGGTATCGTTGTGTTTCCCGCGCCGAATCAGCTCTCGGTCCGTCAGTGGGAGTGTCTCGCCGTCCAGCGGGATGTGCCAGTGCCCGAGCGACCCGATAATGCGTGTCCGGCTCCCCTCCACCTCAAGCCGGAGCGTCGGGCCGAGTGAGCCGCCGAACCGGCGCATCTGCTCAGACTCGGACAGATGGGCGATTTCGTCTAGCGTCTCGCCGTCGAAGTCGTAGTAGTTGAAGAAGCTCTGGACCAGCACCTCGTCGCCGTGGGGAAACGCCATCCACGAGTAGGACTGGAACGGCGCGTTTTCGGGGTTCGTAGCGACGAGGCCCGACTCGTTTAGCGGGACGTAATCGCCGCGGAGGTCCTCGGCGACAAAGCCATACAGCGCGTCGAACCCCTCAAGGCCCGGCGCGAACGTGTGGAGGTGGCTGGAGATAAAGAGGTAGTAGAGGCCGTCCCGATACACGACGTGGGGTCGTTCGAGTTCCTGATTGACGCCCACAGCGTCCAGCAGTGGGTCTTCGAGCTCCCACGCCAGCGGGTCGCCCGTCGGCGAGCGAGCGATGCCCACGCTCCCGTTAAATTCCTGTAGCGCGTCGTCGCCACCACAGACGTCGCTGCCCTCCGGTACTGGCGTGTTCGCCTCGAACAGGAGCCACGTCTCGCCCGTTTCTGGGTCTTCGAAGAACCACGGGTCGCGGAAGGTGTATATCATCCTGCGGGACTGGTCTTCGCGCTCGTAGCGGTCGCCGTCGGGCTGGAGCAGTTCGTGATGGGTCCACGGACCGCAAAGCTCGAACTCGTCGGCCGTTTCGATGCTGCCGCCGCCCGCGCCGACGATGCGTTGTGTGTAGGTCAGGTCTTCGGCCCCTTCCTCGCCGGCCGCAGTGTAGAACAAATAAACGCTGCCGTCGTCGTCATACAGTGCCGACCCGGCCCACTGGCGCTGGCCCAGCGGCTCCTCGAACACCGGGCCGGCGTTGTGCCAGTTGCGACCGTCGTCGGAGTAGAAACAGCGGATGGTCGCCACATCGTGGCGCTTACCGGGCAACAGGTCCGATGGGGCGGTCAGCGAGAAACAGACCCGGTAGCCATCGACTGTCGCCAGCGTGCCGTCGCGGTTACGGAGGAACCAGGTATCCCAGATATGGACCTCGGGAATCTGTTCGGTTTGGGGCGGGTAGACGATGGGGGCAACGGTGTCGTCAGTCCGCTCGATCCGACTCGCCTGCTCGCGTGTCCACCCGGCGCGCCCCTTCGTTCCGGAACAACCCTCGCCGAGCGCCTCGTTTGTCATACCTCACGTTGGGCCGACCACGGCTATAAATGTTGCCGGGAAGGTACCACGGGTGTTGTATGAAGATTTTCTAATACGTGTGTTCTCGGGGGAGGGCTGGCTGAAAAAAACAGACAGTTAGTAGTTCAGAACCGGCAAGCAGTGCGTTACTCGCTTGAGTCCTCACTTCCGCTGGCACCCTCTGGGCCGGTGATATCGAGCGGCCGGACCCACTCATACCAGATGAAGACGACGCCGAGGCCGTACCCCAGCGCCCAGACAGCGCTCCCGACCCAGGGGTAGCCAAGCGTGCTGAATCCCCAGTTTGCGAGGCCCGGGAGGATGATAGCAGCGAGAACCGTCAGCACTAATATCGCTGTGTCTCGGGTATTCACAGTTGTGGCCTCCCAATCGCTGTGCCGTTCATACCTCAAGATAGGCTCGGACACTCGTGAGTCTGTCGGAACACCGAACCGTGACCGGGACGGAACTGACGCCGTAGCCGTCCCATTTTTATCATCGTATGCCCTACCCCGGATGTCGGGAATGTCTCAGAACCACACAGACCGGTCGTCTTCGGAAGACATCGAGTGGTGCTACGATGCTGTCCATCGTGTGTCGCGGACGTTTAGTCTCACAATTTCGGAACTCAACGAACCGATGGCCCGGGACATCTGTCTGGGCTATCTTCTTTGTCGTGTGGCTGACACGATTGAGGACGCCGGCCATCTCCCTCCAGCGGTACAGACCGAACTCTTGCAGACGTATAGTCGCTCGCTCGAACCATCGAGCGGGACGACCGTGTCATCGTTCCACGACGCCGTCGAGGAGTGGATTCCCACGACGACGAACGCTGACTGGGAAGTCGTCGAGAACGCGGGCCGTATCGTCGACGTGTTTCACACGCTTGACGACCACTCCACGCAGACCATCCGCGGGCCGGTCCGGGAGCTCGTCGATGGGATGGCGATGTTCGTCGACCGCTACGCCGACGCCGGTGGGCTTCGAATCAAGACGCTCGACGAACTCGAAGAGTACTGCTGGTACGCCGCAGGCACTGTGGGCACGCTGGTGACCGGGCTGGTTTCCCATGAAGCCACCGACGAGCAGATCGCCCAGATGGAGGAAAACGCCCGCTCCTTTGCCCTGCTGCTCCAGCTCGTCAACGTCGCCAAGGACGCCGCAACGGACATGGAAGAGGAGAACAACGTCTACCTCCCGCTGGAACTACTCCACGAACAGGGGCTTGATCACAGCGACGTGAGCGACACCGGCAACGTCGATTCGCTGGTGCCCGTCATCGAGCAGGTCACCGAGCGAGCAGAGGGCTATCTCGACGACGCACAGGCGTGGCTCGAAGCCATGCCCGAAACCCGCGGTAACACCCTCTCAGCGTGGGCCATTCCGTTCCTGCTCGCGGTCGGGACGATCCGTGAACTACGCGAACGACCCGCCGACGTCATCGAGCAGGGCAACGTCAAAATTTCTCGCGAGGAGGTCCACTCCGTGACACAGCAGTTCGGCGGCGACAACGACCCCTCTATCGGGGAACTGCGGGCCAAAATCCGCCAACAGCCGCTCCACCAGTACTGACGACCACCAGAGACATTCCCTTTTGCAGTCGCGTCCGTGGCCCGGCCATCGTTGCACATACACACGGACAGCGCCCCGCTCTATCGGTGACTGCTGGCCTCCGCCTCGCGTGCGTCGTACTTCTGAACGAGTTCGCGGAGCCACCAGAGCTTCAATCCGCCCATCGCAAGCGTTGCGACTGTGGCGCTGACCGGCCGACGACGCCAGGCAGCGTACAGAGCAACGACCGACGCTAGCGCGCCGCCGGTGTTACAGATGTTCGGGTACCTGAGGCCCATGGTCCCGTTGGCCTGTTCAGTGATCCACCACCGCTCTGCCAGCACAGCACGGGTCATCCAGGCGTCCTCGGTCTCGGGCGGGGCAAACAGGACTGGATTGACCAGTGTCCACAGGAGGGCCGCAGTCAGGAGCCGCCAGTCCCGCTGATACACTGCGTACACGATGACAGCGCCGGTCGGCACGCGCGACCAGCCGCTCTTTGGATTCGCATGGCGGGTCCAGAACCAATCCCGCACGCTGTCCGCTCGCACTGTTGTCATATATCCAACTCAACGTGGTCGAGGGAAAACGCTACTGCCACTCGAAGCCGGGGACAGAACACTCATGTCCGCCCTGTGTGAACGCCGTCTATGGCCACAGCGGCGTCGGGACTCTCCGAGCCACAGGTACTCGCCCGGACGAAAGACCGGCTGTTTGCGGACCGCGAGGACGCCTACGTCGTCGCGGACACGCAGTTCGCACAGCAACGTTGGCTGGACGACACCCCTATCGAGGCGGCCGTGCAGGCGACGCTCGCGCCGTTCAACCACGTCCGGGTCGGAACGGGCTATCCCGACCTCGTCGGCGTACAGACGCTCTCGACGGACCTGTTGTCCGTCGACCGACTCGGTGACCGGCCGCCGCTGATCGCCATCGAGGCGAAGGGGTACACCGGCAACGGTGGCGTCGACGCTGAGCGCGGGGTCGTGCAGGCCCACGACCGACTCAACGAGGCCAACGTGGCCTTCCTGACCGCGCCACGGAGTGGCATCTCCACCGCCGCGCGGACGATGGCCCGCGAGCTAAACGTCGGCGTGCTGGGCGTCGACTCCGATGGCTCGGTCTCGGTCCTCGAACGGCCCCGCGTGGTCGGCCACGGGTCGATGGACGCCGCTTCGGCGATCCGGTTCCAGGCCAGCGCTCAGGGTGTCGCCGACCAGAATTTCGGACTCAACCATCCGAAGAACTACATTGCGGTGCCGCTGGCCGTCCACCACGAGGGCGACACGCGGGACCTGCTTGCGTCTCACGTGGTCAGAGCCGTCGACGGTGCTCTCGCCGGGGCGGCGTTTCTGAACCTGATCGACACCGGTCAGGGCACGCTCACGCTGACGCCGCTGGGTCGGGAGGTTGTCCGGTTCGCGCTCCGGACGGTCGGCGACATAGACGCCGCACTCCGCCGGTTCGAGGACTGGCAGCGGTCCCGCAAGCGATTCATCGACATCGCGCCACAGTGGGGCCAGCTCGTCCGCCGTGTCGTCTCAGACTATCCAGCCACGGAACTCCTCGTTGACGGGCTCTACGCCTGCCATCGGGACGGCTACGAGTCCCCGTCGCTCGTCGAGTTCGTCGAGTACCTCCACGCGCTGCACCCCGAGTTCACCGTCGAACTGTTCCTCCGCGGCGACGAGACCGTCCGCCAGCGGGTGTTGACCGGCGACGGGGAACTCCGCCGCTCGGAACTGGCCGACGGCAGCGTCTATCACTCCCCCACTGTGTTCCAACTGAAGGCGATCTACTACCACGCCGGCATCGTGACTGACCGGGGCGCAGAACCCTCGAATCTCGACCCTGAGACGGACGAGTGGGCGCTGTGTGACCCGCTCGCGTAGCGGCGGGCATCCAGGCGCTCCAGTAGCTCTACCGACACATAACGCTGAAGCGTGGGTAGCCCCTACTGTGATACAATGTCTCAGACCCTGGAGCTCCCCAACGGCGATGTCGTCTCGCCCGACGACGTGTTCTGCTACAACGACTACCCCTACCGACTCGTCTGGCTGGATGACGATACCCACGAGTTCGCGCTCTCCCCGCTGTACTGGGGCGACAGCGGCATGGACATCCCGTTCCGCGACCGGGAGGCACTCGTCGACCAGTGGGAAGTCGATTCTCACGGACAGATGACGGCCGAAGAGTGGGCGGACTGGCTCGACGACGCGACAGAGGACCCCCGCTACAGCGACGACGAGGTCACGTCGCTTGCGGCCGCGCTCCCGACAGAGTGGGACTCCACGGGCGGGGACCCGGACTCCGGCGGCGGAATTCTGGACCGCCTCGGACTGTAAGCGCTGTCGCCGGACTCTGAAAGGTATTAATCCGTTCGTCCTGCAACCCCTGTCATGGAACCACTCTGGCTCGCCGCTGGCGGGGCCGCTCTCGCCGTGGGCCTCGCGCTGGCGTTTGCGATTACCCGCCGCTCATCCAGCAGTGCGTCGAAACGCGCCCACGAGGCCGCACAGGAGCGAGAACCGCCGGTCGAACTCGGGGAGACCTACGAGTTCGGCATCACCGAATTCAGTGACCACCACTCCGGCGACCGCGTCGCTGTTGGGAAAGTCGAGGGCTTCGTCCTATTCACCGAAGACGTGCCGTCGTCGGTGTCAGCCGGCGACGTGATCCGAGCGACGGTGCTGTCGTTCAACCGGGGCCACACCTCCGCCGACGCTCGATTCGTCGAACGCGCCTGAGCGAATTGAGCGTCGGCAGTAGCGGAAGCGAACACAGCCTGGCCGACGCCGACTCGCCAGTCCCGATGTGGATGGAGAAACCGATATGTGCCTACCACGATAAAACAGGGCATGAGCGAATCGGACGGGCAGAGCACGCCACAGGACACCCGGGAGGTCATTATGGAGGCCACCTTTCGGGCGCTGAGCAAGCACGGCTATAAGGACTTGCGGGTCCGGGACATCGGCGAGGAGATGGAGATGTCTCGGCAGGTGATCCACTATCATTTCGACGGCAAGTACGACCTGATATCTTCGTTTCTGGAGTACATTATCGACCAGTACGAGGGCAGTGTCGAAGTCGATGATGAAACCGACCCCCGTACAGAACTCGATGTCCGCATCGACCGGTGCCTGTTCGGTCCGGAATTCGACGACTTTTCACACTGGGACCGGATGAAGGTGTACCACGAGCTGTACGCCTACGCGCAAAACGACGACGAGCACCGGGCGCTGTTCAACGAGCACTACGACCGACTTCGCAAAAGCATCTCCACAGTCATCGAAGACGGAGTCGAGCAGGGCACGTTTCGCGATGTTGACGCTGAACTGATGGGGCAGCTCATCACGGACGTGATTCACGCGGCCCGCGGCCGGCGGATTGCGCTTGGCCACGAGGACGCACCCGACGAGGCCAAGCGGGCCGTCAACGACTTTATTCTCGACTCGCTGTACCCGCCGCAGTAGATTGGGCTGAAAAGGCAGCGTCAGAGGGGGCTAATACCGACGCTGAGCGCCCATGTTCCAGTTGCCGACGCCGCGACGACGAGCGCCCCGCCTGCAAGCGTCACGTTCTTCAGGAAACTGTTCAGTTCGTCCTGCCGGTCCTCGTCCGGCACGGCCCAGAAGTCGTGCATCGCAACCGCCGAGACGATGAGGAACACGGCGAGGGCGACCGCTGCGACGACTGGGAAGACACCCACGGTCACACCGAGCCCGCCAAGGATGAGGAGCCCACCGGACGCGAGGACGGAGAATCTCGGCGCCGGGAGGCCCTTGTACTCGGCGTAGCCGGCCATCTGTTCGGTCTGCGTAAAGTGGCTCAGGCCCGTAAAGGCGAGCACGCCGCCGAAGAGGACACGGCCGGCGACGAGCAACACGACGTTGAGTTCGGGTGCCATCACAAACTCACCACCGAGCCCACGCGGGCGTTTCCAGCAGTGTGATTCGGGATAGTAGCGGAATTCATTGTGGGAGTCGATTCTGGCTGCATCGTTAGAGTTCCGGCACGTCTGACGGCATATCGAAGTCGTGGTAGTACTCGCCTTTCTCTTTCGAGAGAATGTCGAGGACAGCGGCAGCACCGTCACCGGCTGCGATGACCGCTTGCCACTTCTCCGCTCGACCCATCGCACCGGTCGCGTACACGTTCTCGACTGACGTTTCCATGTCGACAGTCACGTCGACGACATCTTCATCGGTGAACGCACAGCCGAGACCCTCGGCGAGGCTTCGGTCACCACCAGTCGCGAGAACGACGTACTCCGCGGTGTACTCGTCGTCGTCCGTTGTGAGGACAAATCCGTCGTCAGTCTGTTCGATGGCCGTGACTTCTGTCTCGTACAGCGTTGCGCCACGGTCCCGGGCCTGCCCACGGGCAATCGTGAGGAACTCCTCGCCGCTAATTGAGCGCACGGCGGGGTAATTGAACAGGTGCGCCTTGTGCATCCACGACTCGTCCGTATCGAAGGTGATCGTTTCGAGGTCGTTCTTCGCAGCGTACTGTGCCGCACTCAGGCCGGCGGGGCCGCCGCCGACAACTGCTACATCTGCCATGTTACAGGACACGGACCGCCCACAGAAGAGTTTTACCATCTGGTAAAATATAGTCGAAGCCTCACGTCTGGCCCTGACCCACGCGACGCCCCCACTTACAGAACGTACGGTCCGCGCTGTCGAATCGGCTCGCCGTGCGGGCGACCCGAGACGGCGACGACGCGGAGTGAGTCATCGCTCTGGAGCGTCACCGACCGCGTGTCAGTGACCGGCAGCACATCACCCGCAGTGAACGGTTGCCCCTCGACCGTTCCGTCGCCGGCGACACCGTAGAGAAATCCGGACCACCCTTCCGGGACCGACCACGTCCATGTGTCGGCCACGGCGGCATCGAGATACTCCATCGGCGTGTGGAGGCTGATCGGTGAGCCCTCGCCGATAACTGTCGTGACCGTCGCGCCGCCCTGCTCCGCCGTCGGCAGCGTGTCGACCGTCGCATCGCCGTAGTCCGGGTCAGCGTCCTTCTCCGCCTGCGGCAGGTTCACCCAGAGCTGGAGGCCGGTGCAGGCCTGCCCGTCGGCGGGGAATTCGGAGTGGCGCATCCCGCTCCCGGTCGTGATACGCATCGCGTCGTTCTCGTATGCGGTATTTGCAACGCCCAGCGAGTCTTCGTGCTCCATACCACCCTCAATCATGTACGAGACGATCTCGAACCCGCGATGGGGATGCATCGGAAACCCGTTGTCGGGGTCGATGTAGAACTGCTCGAACAGGACAACCGGGTCCAGATTGTACGGATAGCTGTCCGTCGGAAACGCACGATTCGAATTCACGCCCGTCCCATGCCGGACTTTCTCTCCGGATAGCGGCCCGACAGCCGACGCCTGCGACTCGCTTTCGGTCATACACCTCTTTGTTTACCGAGCGGTAAAAACGGCGTGGCTGCAGCGCAACCGACCGCTATCTAGACTCCCCGTGGCGCTACGACGGTGGTACCAAACTCGTGCTGCGCTCACCGAGGCTAATTCTGGATACTCTGTGTGGCAACTCCAAATTACGAGAATGGTCCCAAACGGTCGTACGCCCTCCTTCAAAAGCGTGCAGTGAGCGGATGGGTTGGGGCGGATTCGAACCTCTGAGAGAGGCTTATAGCCTCTCTCAAGCCCGCAGCTCGCGTAACTCGCTGCGGACGCCGACTTCCTGGAAGGACATCGGTGTGGACTTAGCCAGTTCTGCACGAAGCGAGCAGTGTGGTGCGCTACGCGCGCGCGTGGTGAAGTACGACTATCACCATGTACTCCGAAGAGATTCCACCATCGGCAGCGATAGAGCAGTACCTAACCGCCCGAGGAAACGAACTTTCGGACGCGACGATACAGAATCACAGGTATCGACTCAAACAGTTCAGGCTCTGGTGCGAGGAAGAGGGGTTCGACGATATGCGCGAACTTTCGGGTCGAGAAACGGAGTCATTCCGTCTGGCTCGAGAGGATGATGACTTGGCTCCGATGACAGTTCGGAACCAGATGATGACGCTCCGCGTATTCACGGAATGGTGTGAGACGCAGGGTTATGTGAAGCCGGGCACCGCTGATCGGATCAGAACGCCCGCCGTCGCAAAGTCTGATCGGAGCCGTGACGATCACGTCTCTCAAGAAACAGCCGAGGAGATAATCGAGGCCTATTCGAAGTATGACTTCGGTTCGCTCCGACACATCCTCTTCTACCTCATATATCGGACGGGTATGCGAACTGGTGCCGTCAGAGCCCTGGATATTGGCGACGTTGATCTCGGACAAGATGCCTACATTTCAGTCCGACATCGGCCAGAGACAGGTACGCCTCTGAAGCGAGGTGCCGAGGGTGGCGAGCGACATATCTCGTTACTGGACGAAGAACTGGTTGAGGCTCTCGAGGCCTATTTTGAGCGGAATCGTCACGAGGTTGAAGACGATCATGGACGCAAGCCGTTGCTCACGAGCAGGGAGGGACGTATTGCGAAGACGACGATCCAGTCTCATATATACAGAGCAACGCAGCCGTGTGAACGAACAGGCAATTGTCCACACGACGAGAATCCCGATATCTGCTCGTACAGATCTGCTGATTCGGCCTCACAGTGCCCGTCCTCGGTTAGCCCCCACGCAATTCGGCGATCTTCGATAACCATGTTTCTTGACGCTGATGTAGAGAAGGACGTCGTCTCTGGCCGATGCAATGTCAGCAGAAAACGGCTCGAGGAGCACTACGATGCCAGGAGTGAGGAGCAGAAGCGAGCTCGTCGTCAACGTCAACTTGATGACTCACTCTGACAGAACAATCTACTAATCTACCGACTCCGAAGATAATTCTGGAAATATACACCAGAACACTATATTCTTCCCAAAATGAGTATAAATTAGCCATCAAAATACCATAAATCGAAGCACTTAGGTAATCAAATATACAAATTTTAATATGGCAATTCATCCAGACGTGTCGGATACGGAAGACTCAGACGAATCGGATACAGAAGATTCAGACGAATCGGATAACGACGAGAGTATTCGAAATAAGAAACAGTACTCGATGTACCTCGACGAGGAGCTCCAAGAGGAACTGGATGATATCTTCAAGAAATTTAATGCGCGTCGAAAACTGAACGATGAGCCACATGTTGAGAAGAACCGGCACTTCCATCAGGGGCTGATCGAGGCAGCGCTTCTGGATGCCGACTGGGAAGATTATGTCGAAAGGCGATTCGAGAAAACGTCGGAATAACTCTGACTCTGTCTGTCCACACACCCACCCCTTGCGTCATCTGCGCTAACCAAGGATAGTATGGGGGAGACTCTGACGCATGTTCACCCCCACCCCTTACGTCATCTGCGCTAACCGAGGAGAGAGTAAGAACAAGCGGGCGTCGCTTCTGACACCCAGTGTGTGGATTATATAAAGAATTGATTCTCCTATGACGCTCCTGTCGCCCATGACAGGTGGTTTTAAATACATGGGTTGTCACAGTCTTGTCATCATGATGTTTGACGAGGAGGTGGATATCTTCACCAACGAGGATGTGTTGCGTACAGACTGGGTGCCTGATGAGATCCCTGAGCGGGAGGACGAAATGGACAAGATTGAGTTCGCAATGAGGCCCATCACGAACGGATCAACTCCTCACAATCTATTCCTCTACGGAAAATCGGGACAGGGTAAGACGGCGGTTACAAAGTTCATGCTCGAAGATCTGCAAGAATACTTCGAGAGCGAGGAGAGTGATATTGATAAGGAGCTCAATATCAGTTACGTCTCTTGTCAGGATGCAGAATCTTCTTATCAAGTACTCGGCGAGATTCTAACCGTACTGGAAGACGACACAGAAAAGCGTCCGAAGGGATTCTCGACTGGAGATCTCAATAAGCGCTTGTTCGATAATTTGGAGGAAAGTGGCGGATTCCATATTTTGATTCTCGATGAGATAGACGCTGTTGGCTCGGATGACAGTATTCTCTATCAGATTCCACGTGCTGCAGCTAACGGAAAAATCGAAGAAGCACAGGTGAGCATCGTGGGAATCTCGAACGACTTCAAATTTTACAACCAGTTCTCTCGTAAGGTGGACGATACCCTGTCTGCTGTAGAGATTCACTTCGAGCCGTACGACGCTGATCAACTTCGGACTATCCTCCAGCAACGGGTGGAAATTTCGTTCAAAGATGGTGTCCTTGAGCCGGGTGTGATTCCACAGTGCGCTGCTTTGGCTGCACAGGATCACGGTTCGGCTCGACAGGCGATAGAGTACATCCATCGAGCTGGGGAACTGGCCCGACACAACGTGGATGAAAGCGTTACAGAGGAACACGTCTCGCGAGCTCAGGATCAGATCGATCGGGAAAAGCTGATCGAAAACTTCCGTTCGATGACGACTCAGGATAAGTTAGCTCTCACTGGGCTGCTGGTTCTCGAGCTCAAATCAGAGACACCATCTCGGACGAAAGAGATCTACGATGAGTATGTGAACGTAACGGAGATGATAGACGCTGAAACCTATACACAGCGTCGCATGTACGAACACCTGCAGGCAATGACGACACATGGGTTCGCGGACTCGAAGGAGATCAATCGAGGCCACCGAGAAGGACGTCATCTCGAATTCGAGCTCGCGATTGGCGTCGACGAAGCCCTGGATGCCTTGGAGCAGGAGCCTCGGTTCAATGGCCTATCGGAGAAGCTGTATGAGATCCAGTCAGTCCAGTAGTATGTCTCAGATGTATCGCTCGTGACGTACGGGGTGACGTAACTAATTCTTCTCAAAACCGCTTATGACGTAAGGGGTGTGTGACGACGAATTGCGACATACCCCCGGACGGTATCCGGGAGCGCTTATGACAGAAGGGGGGTGTGTGTGTTCGACTACCTCTGTTCCCAATCACGCTCAGTATTTGGCTCAGGCATCTTCTTGAAGTTCGACTTTTTTGTGAAGTTAGAGTGATTCATATATGGGGCAGGACTCTCCTCCAGCATACTGTCTTGAACGAGCTCCTCGTTAGTCTCGAACCCGACGAGCTCAACCGAGTTCGCCTCCTCGTCGACATACGTGCTGACGAAGATATCCGCATTTTCGTGATCATAGCCCTGCTTCAGGAGCAACCACCCGTTCTGATACGTAGTCGCCTTGACATCAACCGTGACAGTCTCTCCGTCGATCTCGAGCAGGCAATCGATACCGTCGTCACCCGTGGCAGAGATCGAGCGATCAACCTCAGCCTCTTCGTAGAGTAGGGACATGGCTTTCTCGGCCATGAGGCCCGTCTCGTGGAGCTCCAGGCCGTCGTCGGAGGTGTAGTTCGTGTCTGCCGTCCTTCCGTCCTCGTACGACTGGTTGCGGGCTCGAGCAATTTCTTCGACGTCGACCATCTCTTCGTCGGTGAGCTCGATCCGGACTCGGCCAGAAACTCGGCCATCCTTCGTGCTCGACGACGTGCTGTTGCAGTACGACTCGACTGATTCCTTACCGAAGTCAGTTAGACTCATTGCGACAGAAGCTCGCCAGACGTTGCGCTCAACTGACGAGTATTCGAGAACGGCAGCGGTTCACACGAGTATGTAGATGGAAGGAGTCAGCGCCGGATCAGACTATAAACGCCAGCTGCGAGGAAGAGGACGACGACGCCTGGTGTCCCCCAGATGGTGGCCACGATCATCGTCATACAGACGATCGAGAGTACTGGGCCAACGTCTATCCTCATTCGTCTGCCCCCAGGAAGTCTCGTAGACGCATCGTCCGATCCGACACACTCCAGGTATCCGGCGACCCATTTCGCTGAACTTCTCTCTCGATCAGGCCCGCTCGTCGGAGTGCAGCCAGCAGTGACGCGTTAAGCTCGAAGTCAGCTGCCTGGAACGTCGACTCGGACTCGGGTAGTTCCTGGAGGAGATCCTCGTGGCGCTCGACCGTGTCCAAGACGTACTCGGACAGGAACGGTGTGTCAACCTCGTCTACACTTATTGCCTCCAGTACGTCCTCACAGTCGTCTGTGAGCTCCCAGTCGACGACACGCCCGAAAGAGCTGCCTGAATCTTCGACGAGGCCAGCGGATTTCAGAGTGTACAGCTCTGAGCGCCCAAATTCGTCCAGGTGCTTGCACCGGAACGTGCTCCCGTTCAGCTCCGAGAGCATCTCGACGTGCTCGTTAACGAGTCGGAACTGTCGGAGGCGATCTGTGCTCGATTCTTCGGCTGCTTCAACTTCTCTCTCTTCAACAGACATTTGCGACGAAAAACGAGGCTCGCTTCTGGGCCCCCCGGTTGCATGTATCTGTAGTCTCGTCGCTACTTAAAGGGGGTAAACCCTATCGATCTTCGGGGATGATCCCGCCGTCGGACGCCTGGATCGCCTTAGCGCACGTCAGACGGATGTAGCAATAGTCGCCAGAATCTTTGTCGAATTTTCTTCTGCTCAAATGAGACGCCCTAATCATTCTTTCCATAGCGTCTATGTCAGATTGGTAATATTTACCGATGTTCTCAGCCGTCCAGTAGGCCAGCTTAGATGCCAGTTTGAAGTCGGCCACGCTCGCGTCCGAACATCCGTGCCCATCGTCGTTCCAGAGCTTTGCGAACTCGTCGTCGGCCTCGCACGCCGTCTCGATCAGTTCCCGATCTTCGTCTGTCATCGGCTTCTTAGCTTCCGGTGACGACTGCCCAGGATCCCAGTTCAGCTTCTTCGTGGACGTGTTCTTCCTCCGACCGCCAGACGAGCTCGAACCCGAACTGTCCTCGTCTTCACCAGACTCCATCCATTTCTTCTGAATCTCCCGAGCTTCTGGGCCACACTCAGTGATCTCCGTCGAGAAGCCCTTTAGAGTGCGTCCTGTTACAGTCAGATATCTGTCTTCTTCATACAGTTCCAGATCCATTCCGTCCCCGACCGGGACTTTGTTCGCGCACCCATCCACGAGTCCGTCAGTGAAGAAATAGATGTGTAGGCCGGTTCCTGACGGACTAAGCTCGACAAAACCACCTGGGAGAGTCCAGACTATTTGCAAAGCGAACTCGGCGATACTTCCCGACTCGAGATCCACGCAATCGTCCAGGTCGAATCCGGCCAGCCTGTTCTCGTCAGAGCAAACAAGTCCGATACCATCGTAGGACGGCGAATTAGGACGTTTAGACTTCTGAACTACGTCCATTGCCTCCTCGAACGTGACTGCTCCTTCTTCCGTAGTCGGATCCGTTTTGTAGAACTGCATGTTAGGTGCGTACGGAACCTTAGATTCCTCTCCGTCTTCGTCTGTCTCAATTCGGTAGACGATGAATAATTCTCTCTCCCGAAGACTCTCTGGGATCTTGAATCGTCCTTCCTCGATGACAGGATGCATCTCTGTCGAAGGCGAGTCGTCCAGGTGTTCACACATCTCTTCGTCCGTCTCGTCCGCAGTCGTTTTCGTACTCATAAGCCGATTCACATCATCCACGATGCGACGTAGTTCCTCGTGAGAGGATATTTGGCTGCGTTCAGTACCCCAGGTAGCTGCCGTCGTCTCCGACCGCGTCGTCCGAACCTCGATCGCCTGTCACCGCGAAGTCGTCCTCGATCGGCCCCGAACCGTGTAGGGCACGAGGCTCTTCATGATTTGGCTCGACGACAGCGTCGTGTTCGGGATCGTCCATGTCGACGCCGTCGGGCTCGACCGGTGGGCTGTCCGCGATCTCGGCCTCAATCTCAGCGTCTTCGGTTCGAGACTCGGCCACCGTGGCCTCGTGCAACATCTGTAGTTCGGGATCGTTACATCGTGCTTCGGCCTCGATGCGCTCGATTGTGTCGCGATCTACGTTCAGTGGCCCGTGACGAGCGAACTTGTCTACGGGCGACGCGCTTGGTGACTCAGGTGAGTCAGTCGTAGGAACATCCATTGCGACGTGAGTTCCCATCTGAGTTTTCGTCATGTCACATCTCAGATGGGTTATACGGTTAAGTATTTGTTCCGTGAACGAGGCTCGCTTTTGCCTCGTACTATCGAATCTGTAGTCTCGACGATTGACTTAAGGGGAGAATGTATCACGCTAATTATCAAAGAGTCGTGTGCTACACGAGCTGTACAAATCCTGACTACTGGTGCCCGTTCAGCAGATTATTCATGTTCTTAGTTGAACCCTTTTTCATCGGATTATGATCAGCGTCGATAGAATTTGTATGGGTGACTATTTTCATACCCTTACCCTTCTTTCGCTTAACCGTTATTTTATCCCCCACCCTCTCTTTATCCATTGAACCCAAGTTTATATGTCCATCAGAAAGAGAGACTATTCCATTACCATTTCGACTGATTCGATCTATAGTAACGGTATAGACGCTCCCAGGGTTCATTTCTGATTTCCGGCTTATCATGTCTATGAGTCAGGTTACCATCATTTATATTTTTCCCAGCTGAATATATATCTCGTCCAGTCAGAAGTTTCGCAGCGTTCCGAGACGTAGTATGCGTGTGTTCGAATCTATCTCTTTCTCCCCGATTGGTTTCAAAGACTTCAGCCTCGGGTTCCTCTTGGCACTGGCGCTGCGTCGTGGCCGACTCCGGTTACTCTTAGACAAGGTACTCCCCGACGACGGGCAACCGTAGCTCCATATCGCAGTCACTGGCTTATCGAGACTGAATCTATGCTTGGCACATCAATAGGCCACCAGACAAAAATCAGTCTTCAGTATCGCTTCCACGAATTCGATAATACAATACCCGAACTGATACCAACCCAATCGCAGAAATTGCTGGATGCCATACCCCGCCAGCAACGTTCTGAGCAATCAGTTCACCCTGTACTATTGAGCTCGTCACCAGTATTTGAACGGAGACAGCCATAAGAAAAAGTACAAGAGTCACGTTTGTATTGACACTTGAGGACGCCTTCGCGCGATAATCTGCTGGCATCCCGTCTTCGTCTTCCAACCCCTCAAGTTCGGCAACTATCATCGCAGGAGAGCGAAGCGAGGACGTAAAGCCATTAATCGTCGCAAGTGCAATGAATACAATCGGATAGATTCCCGGAGTAAGTGGGTGGAGGAAGTCATAGGTACCAATCAGAACTGCTGTCCAAGCAAATACTTTGAATTTCGGCTCCCGTAGATATGTCCGGAATAGCGTTATCTCTGCCAATATCTTCAAACGTGTATCTATGTCATATCTCGATTCAGTTTCGATAGATCTCTCGAGAATAGGGATAATGTGTTCAATACCAATCTCCTCAGTCTTACTCACGTCAAACTGTTCGTAGAGTTCCTCTCGAATATCTGCTTCCGATCGCTCCACAGGCCCGTCGTCGTGTCCTCCTTCAGGCGGTGGATCCTCAGTTTCACTTTCCCCTGTCTCCATGCAAAATAATATTCGCATGGTTACATAAATTCACCACGTACACTGTGAACTGTTCTCTTTTTTCAATCCGGACGTGCAAAGCACACGTCTAACCTAGGGGGTTCACACCCAACAAATGTACCTGTAGTTCTCTACTACTGTCTCAGTATACCCAATTCAACACAGATTAGAGACGTCACCCATGTATCGGTAGCTACATCGAATATCTGGGCTGATTATGCGGACGCACCCGCCCCTCCCCCCGGTACTAAATCGGCCACAAGTCTGTGTCTCACGAATAGATGAGTTTTCAGTACAACTGGTACCCAGTAATTTCCACCACCACCTGCATATCATACGAAAGACGCTATCTCGACTTTGATTATGAAGACGCACCCCCGTCCCCCTCGGTACCAGATACTGATTCACGCCAAACGATGCCCCTGTCGCCCCCTTCCAATGCTTCGAAGCACACGTCCTGCAGTACATGGGCTTCGACCAATGGTGTCAGAAATAACTCACGTAGGGGTACATAAAGGGGTGCCCCGAGATCGTGTGGCCAGACAGGGGCTCAGTCGACTTATAAATGATTCTGAGATCGGGCAGTATAGGGTATGGCTCTGTGAACAGTCTCAGAAGTCCAAACTTCTTGACAATCTGAATAAGAGGCGTCACAAGCGATCCTGACAGCGTCACAGTCGACGCTGGCAACCAGTCAGGCGAACCAGACTCTCGTCCAAGCGCTGCTCGCTCCATCTGCTCCGACAGTGCGGGTTCGGGCCCGACGGCCTCCTGATCGTCGACGACGTCAGCACAATAGTCGGGAAATACGCTCGGCGGTGGGCACCGGTATGATGGTAGTGAGGGAGAGCCGAGATCAAAGACAACGTCCCAGGCAGTCGGCCCCTATCCAGCCCAATCGAATCCGATGTAGTACCACGATCACAGGTAGCCCATGCTATCAGTAAGTCTGAACCCACGGCTAATCGCAAGATAACGCAGGTATGGTATCAACTTGGACTTTGTTTCAGGAGAATAGTCATGATTCGTAGTTAAAGCTTTGACACATCTGCCAGGAGAGACAGCCACGTCAATCTCAATGCGTCCGAAGATACAGGGGGATATGGCATCAATACCTATATCCGAGACTGCTCGTCTCGGCATCATCCACACACGTTTTGCGGTCGTCGCAGACGACGAAGCACGTTGTATGGTATACGCTCTCACTATCTTTGAGGGCCACCTCTCTCGATCGTGGTCGACGTGGATCGGTGCCAGGCGAACGAGCTCGTACTGATCTACCATGTCTGACTTCTATAGCCAATGTCCTGAGTGTCGTTCTGAAAATATGCAGCCCGGTGGGGGATGTATCACATGCCTTGAATGTGGCTTCTCACCCTGTGGCTAACCGTCGAATCGAGGCTTTTTGAACATTCGTAAGAAAATCATATCTCCGTCGCACCCTATTTTCGCCCTCATTCCTCTCAGAAGCAATATGGCTCTGAGATGGCGCACGCGCGATTTTTTGAGGGGCAAACGAACCAACCCTTAGCCCCCTCCCCTGCTCGCTCGTGAGAGGCCACAGATTTCCTTAGAATCGATCTGGAGGTTATGGCGCATCCTCCATATCGGACTTCGGCTCATTCAGGCCCGATTAGAGGCCGACTGTTGGCTCTCAATCGGTTCAGGCTCAAGTCGAGAGGGGTTGGACAGGAGGGGGGGCCACTACGTTCTATACAACACAGCATATGTAGTATACGAACAGGACTGCCGTCAGTTAGTACACTACAGCAGTGAACACCGTTGTTGTAGTATAGAGGTAGAGATACTGTAGTCTAAGACGTCTAACGTAGAATACGAAAGGGATACTTTCTGTAAGTACACTACAGCATTAGCACCGTTGTTGTAATATATAGAGGGTAGTAATACTGTAGTAGAAGACGTCTATCGTTGAATAAGAAGGGGCGGTAGGTTGTACAAGAACAGGCCCTGTACCCTACAGAGCCACAGCAGAACTTGTTCTTGTCCGACCATACGCCAGCCGAGCTCGCAGTCATCGAGTTAGAACAGGCTGTCCTCGATCTCCACGATTGCAGATTCTGCCATATTTTCTTACGAGTGTTCAATTATCTACGCCTTCGTTGAACCCGACTATCTCCCTCGTCCCCGAAGTATTGCTTCCCTGTCAACAACTCAACAACGGTGTCCACCGCTGTGTGTATCAGACAACCAAGGGGCTCTGATGATATGTCTCTCTCGGACGTACCATCAGACAGTTGCATTGTCTGAGCCAAACCTCGGGGAGTTATTTTGTCGATTCACCCGCAAGGGTATCTATGGAAACAATCAAGCTCAGAGACGACGTATACGAGCGCTTGGGATCAGAGAAGAGAGAGGAAGAGGACTTTAACGCGGTTATAAGCCGACTCTTGGATGAGTCAGAAAACGATTGGCGCGAAGGGTTCGGAACGATTGATTCCGACGAAGCCGACGAATTACTGGAATCAATACAGAGAGAATAGGTAGTCACCACAGCTGCGCTATGTCGCATCAAACGCTATCAAGATGTCGCCGTCGAATGAGTCGTGCACCTTGAGAACCACGTTCGAGAATGCCCGTACTGTAGGAGCAAACGACGACTATTCGCGACTGAGCTCGTCTCTCGATCTCAAAGCTACTGCTCGCTTCTGTGTCGGCCTCGACGCTTGCTCTGTCCGTCGCGAGCGATCTACGGGAAATCCTCGATCGCTCTCAGAGTAATGGGATACCCATCAAACACTGACGCCTGTATATGAACGAATTTCCTTTCTCTGAACGAATAGATCCTAACAGCTGTATTGGGTTTAAGTCTGAAAGCGAAGTACATCGTATCGAGGGGACTGCCTGAATGTCAGATAGTGATGACGGTAATACCATAATACTGGACACAAAGTACTGGATCCGACTCAAGAAATGTCCAGATGATCTTGCCCAGTTCAAAGAAGCGCTATCTGAAGACGACGAGGTATTATTCAGCTATGGGAATTACATGGAACTCATCAAGCGGGACGAGCAAGATACTCTTTCAAGAATATTAGCTGAGACTGTTGAGACATACATTCCGAGCATGGATTATGACGGAGATACGTACATATCTTCAGATGATCCTGTCGATCTCATCCCGGAAGAGAGTCTGAAACCAACGGTTAGAAGCCATGCAATGGACTTCGGCGAAGAGAAGACGCTACGCTTCCTCTTCCGAGCTCATGATTGGGATCCCAGTGAAACAGTCTACACTGAGATGACAGACACCATGCGCGATATTGAAGATAAATATGGCTTTGAAAATTCCTACGCTGCAGCATTCCCCGACTATCTTGAGGAAAGTGACGATGGCGAGTTCATTATTCGAGAGGAAGAGATTGATGTCGCAGAGTATGTGAGGAAGCTATTCGGGCTGTACCGTATTCGATTTATGAAAGATAACGAGAATATAGACGAGCACGATCTCCCAGATATGGAGATATGCACTCACGCAGTATTGACTGACTGTGATTTACTGCTTATTGAGTCAAAATGGAAAAATCTGGAGATCGTGAACAAGGTAACGTCCCATTTAGAAGGGAATGAAACCCTCCAAGTGATTGATAGCTTCGAAGAACTAATTAGAATAGTCGGTAATTGAGCGGGACACTTCTTAACATAAAGAAATTCGTTTACCCTCAAGAGGAGCCATACAACGGTTTATATGCATATATTCTATTTCACCAGAACCGTGTAGCACAGACACTATACTCGGCAACCCAGCATCGTAGGTGAATTCATGCCAAATGTCCAGTGAGACTGGGCACAGAATTTATAAGTTTCAGAATTATAACTATAATAATAGTTCGGAGCAGCCGGTTGGTGCCCGAAAGAATACACATACCGAGAAAATACTATCACAAAATATACAATTATTTGGACTATGCAGAACAGTATTTACCAGTTGTCTCATTTTCCTCAATTTGTCCCGAGTTAGATGGCTGACTGTCAATTAGTGGAATTTTGGCAATAGTGGCAAGAGGAATCAAATCCCGATTGGTTGGTGTAGAAAAGAGTATTGTTAAACTTCCTGTCAAGAACCCGAATGGTGGATTTCAAGATGGAACACAGAACGCTGCTAAGATGGAAATTGAACTGAAAAAAGAGTAGTATACAATCTTAAGCACAGTCGACCGAGATCACGCTATTGCTCCGGCTATACTACTTATCAAATTTTCCATACTATAAGCACCAAGTATGATAGAGAGGCTAAAGGTGAGAACTACGAAGACAATGAATAAAATCTCTGTAGCATAACTTAGCAGGTTTCTCCTACTAATCTCGGTGATAACACTGCTGAATGCCTTTTTTACAGCACGCTTATTATCCATTACTCTATAAGAAAATGGATCTGATTCGGATCCGTACTTCTGGACAAGGTGATCAGCTTCAATAGCTGTCTCTTCGGAACGGCTTGTTAAATATCCAGTATTGTCATTTTTCGTCATTACCAGCTCGACATCGTCATCCCGATCCAATGCCTTCTGATTCTTTCTATACTGCTGCCTGATCTTCCGTCTTGACTTTCTGGCCTCAGAAAAATTTGGATATATCTTTTTAAAAAAGCCAACAATCTGACTCATTATATTGTCGAGACATGGATATCCGATTCCGCCTTAACATGGACAGTATATTCGCCATCAGTAGCAGAATAAGCGTCTTTCACCCACTTATGATCTAAAACCTCGTCGACAGTGAGCCCAGCACTTGCTATTTCGATTTTAACAGTTCGCTCTCCATTCTGATGGGGTTTAGAACGCCTTGATTGAAACTCAGATTCAATCCGGGCCTCGATACGCTCCTCGTTCGACATACACTTGGATATCATGTCGGTTGCAATAATCCTTTTTCCGCGCGTACCGTCCAACTCTTAATTAGAGCCCATTAAGCAGTCTTGAGACAATCCACAATAACGAGCGTCGATACACCCGGTAGTACTACTATCATCAATCCCCTAAACATTAGAAATTTCACCGTTGAAGGAGCTATAGAGTATCGCAGTCCTGGTGAAGTGTAACGTCACTGTGTCTTTTATGATATACCAATGAGTGACGACTACACCGATGAGACGGTGGTTCTGGATAATATCGAGATCAATCGATACGAGGTTCCAGTGGAGCTAATCCTTGACGAATACGACGATCTTGATCGACTCCAACATGATATTGTGACAACGACAGTCAACGCGATTCTGAATCATGTCGACAATTTCTATCGCGACGGAGACGACGCTCGTGATCACATCAAGAGCAGGATTGAGTACGACGAGGCTCACGTCCAACGAGAGTTCGAGATGGGTGAGGCCGAGATAATTACGGTTGAGACAGTCACCCAGCTTGGGCAGGCAACAGAGGGTGAGGCATGACAGAGGACGCCGACATGGTTGAGTGCGAATACTGTGGCGAGAAGTTCAAGAGCGCAGGACTGGGTACGCATCAACGCTTTTGCGACGCCGTAGATGCCGATGAATCCGATGATGAGGAGGAAGAAAACAGCTTTCGAGAGGACGTCATCGAGCGTGACGACGGGGCCTGCCTCGTCTGTGGCAACGATGACTTCCTCGTTGCACACGTCGTTGACGAGTCCGAACCCGACGAGCTCGTTAATAGACTCACACTCTGTGAACGATGCGACATGGATCTCGATGGACTTCACCCCATGACGAAGCGAACGAAGGCCCATCACTGAGATACTGCATCATGTTAGCCGGAGGTTTGTTATGATGCATACCGATAGACAATGGCAATGCAGGATGCTGAAGTAGTCGTCAAAGGCGAAATACACAGTTCAAAGGGTGATCTGGATGAAGAACGTGAAATTCTGTTGAACGGTGTCGATCATCTGATACTCGAAGGTACAGAATCTCATGACGTTGATTATACAGTATCCCAGCAGTGGTTTCGTCTATTGGCCTTCCTGACGCAATATCTATTTTTTAAGCCGATAGAGTTGGATAACAGCGTTCTTGAGGATATTGCCTTAGCTCAGGACGCTACAATAAATAAAACAAGAGCGTCGAATCTTTCTGTGCTTGAAAATTCCAATACAATATATCAAATAATAGCGTTTGTTGGCTTCGCAGGGATGATACTTGGATCTGGGTTTCTTGCTTACCAAGGAAGGAATTTCGTCGGTATATGTGTCTTCGTTCTTGGCTTTCTAC
The DNA here is from genome assembly GCF_011627385.1 of Haloarcula sp. R1-2. Lineage (NCBI taxonomy): Archaea > Methanobacteriati > Methanobacteriota > Halobacteria > Halobacteriales > Haloarculaceae > Haloarcula > Haloarcula sp. R1-2. Next base: position 239,220 of record NZ_JAANTG010000004.1, on the reverse strand, counting down.
TACCAGTCTTGATGCTACGGGTTCACGAATCCAATCATAATTCCGGAAACCGTAATGAGAAGATGGCATCAATGATTGTTGATGCAGCCAGCAAAGGTGGACGGGTAGTCGCAATCATGGGTGGAAGTCACGTAGAACCAGTCTGTGACGCTCTCCCAGAACAAATCGAAGTTGAAAAGAAGTCACCAGCGTACTCGGCTGTTTCTGTAGCGAGCGCTAAAGATCTCGCGTATCCACTTCTCGTATTTATAAGCGTGTTAATCGTAGTATATTCGATATGGGAGAGCATAGCTGGCTACGGCCTGGGAATGTTGTTTAGTTTCGTTTAGTTTGTTTCAATTTCTTGGACTGTATCGAGCAGTTCTTGATTGTACTCCTCTCCGTCTTCGCCGTGATGGACTCGGTAGTGACAGTTTGGACAAAGAGCTATGACTGTATCGGGGGTATCTGAGCCTCCGTCACTGAGCTCATGAACGTGATGTGCGTGAAGATAGGGCTCTCCAGTCTTGCTCGTGAATGGGGCGGGCTCTTCGCAACCCTCACATTCTCCATCTGCTCTGGCCATCACGTAATCACGAACTTCAGAGGCACGACTGTACTGCTGTTTCGTCTGTGTTGACGTTGTCGCTGATTCAGGGACTTCTTCGACGGCAGCCTCATTAGCCTGTTCACGTAATTCTGTTAGATCAGACTCGTACTCAGAACCTGATGATTCCGTAGAAGTCTGTGATTCGCCGGAATCAGAGACGTCACCTTCCGACTCTGGCGAGGTAGTTTCGGACTCACCATCATTTTTATCTCCTTGAGAATCTGTCGGCAAGTCTGTCGAATTCTCGTCTACTCCACTTTTATTGTGAAAACTTTCGTCTGGAATTATATCCTCAACGTCAGGAGAAATACTCTTTCCCAAACTCATTTTCATATGAACTTCATCGGGAACTTCAGTATCCAGAATATTCCTTGATTTGTCAGTGAGAGTTATTTCAAATGCCCTCGTATGGAATTTCTTCCCTCTTATTTTCTTTGGATTGATATGATGTGGGCCTTGGAAATTCACTCCTTTCTTTTCACACTTTGTACGTATTTCTGATGCCCATGACTTGAGATCATCCAATGAAGCAGAACTCGCGTAAATATATGCTCTGTTCTGATGCCCTTGTTGAACCATTGCTTACCTAAACAGATACTATCGCAATATAATTTCTGACAGTTAGCTTATACAATATGGGCAATTTCATAGCTACGCAATGTGCTATCTCAATGCCTGAGAAGGGTAACGTCCGTGGAGCACGTAGTAGAGTATGCAGCCCCTCTCTCCTCTCTCTATCTTCTCTTTCCATCTCTCTATCTTTCTCTTTCGTCGCAACGAATGTTTGCTCAGTGCTCTGAATGCGATCGTCTCTGTGGTAACGAGAAGCAGTTAGAATACCATCGCGAGAAGGCACACCGTTCTGCTGTTTCTTTTGGAAACAGCAGCATGCAGGAGTCTTCCAGCGTGAAGACGACTGATTCAGAGAACTGACTGACATCTTTCGCAATTAATGTTATTTATGTCTGATAGAACCAAGGGAGGCCAGCCTGGCAACGGTAATGGAGAGAAGCATTCACTCTTCTCGGATCGAGAGAAGCTCTACAATCGTCTTTCAGACTCTGAGAAGGAGCTTGTCGTCGAAGTCTCGACGGATCTGCTCGCAAAGTTCGACGGTGAAGTTGGAGCCTACGAACGTGAGGCGATTCGAAATGTAGCGGTTGATACCGTCAAACGCTGGCGTTATAACGAGCACACGCTCGAGGACGACATCCTCGACGATACGAGCGAACGGGCTCGTGATGCCTACAATCGGCTTGCCTCCAACATGACTCGTGAGCTCGAAAAACTCGGGCTCCTCGAAGACGGCCCCGAGATGACGAAGGCAGAGGCCCAGTCTGACTGGATGGGGCAGCTGTCCGAAGCCGAAGAAGCTGTCGACGACGAATAATCGCGCTTTTGTTCTGCTCTGGATGTCTTCTTCCCACCCTCTCGAGTCCTATGTCGATGGCGAAGAGCGCTACGTAAACTTCGCGAACGACATTTTGGGTACTGAGCTCACTGACGTCCAGACAGAGATTATTCGACACGTCACGACAAACCGTCAGACTGCTATCTGTTCCGGAAACGGTGTCGGGAAGTCCTATTCTGTCGCAGCTCTGTGCCTCTCCTTCCTCTATTGTAATCCAGGCGGGAGTGTGATGATTACCAGTGGCTCGTACGCCCAGATGGAGCAGACTGTCTGGCCTGAAGTCAAGCGGTTGCTTTCGGAAGCCCGCGATCATGGCGTCCCACTTCCTGGTGAGGTGAAGGAGGCACAGCCACGAATTGAATTCGACGAACAGCCAACGAAGTCCTTTCGAGCAGTCAGTGCCACCCATCCCGACTCACTCGAAGGACGTCACGCTGAGAAGATGCTCGTCATCGTCGACGAGGCCGACAAGCCTGGTGTTAACGAAGCTGTCCTCGAGTCCGCACGATCCTCTGTCACGGATGACAACGATCGCTTCGTCGTCATCGGAAACCCGCCTCGTGAGGAGGCCAACTCCTTCTGGGATGTCCTCACGGATCCCATGTTTCGGACGGTGAACTTCACCTCCTTCGAGTCTCGAAACGTCAAAGTTGACGCCGGACTCGTTGATGCTCCGAAGCTACCCGGCCTCGTCGATCTCTCACAAGTGAAGGAAGACTGGGCCAGCTGGCACCAGAGCAAGGAGTTCCCTGGTGTCGAGGCCTGCATGGAGATGGTTGAACGGGACGCGGAGGACGACGTTCTCCGTCCAACCGTCGACAATCTGGACGAACGGTGGTACCGTCGTCGGCTCGGTTGTATCCCTGACGACGGCTCTCGTTCTGTCCGACCGTTCCACGTCGAAGACGTCCAGTCGGCTATCGAAAACTGGGAACACGTCGCAGACGACATAGAGTACCACGCTTTCGGGGTGGACGTCGCACGCGGTGGTGGTGATAGAACTGTCATCGCCGGAATCACACCCGAACGTGTCGACATTCTGGCCGACGTCGAGTCGCCAGGAGATCACGCTGTGAACAAGCGCCTCGTCGAACAGCACGTCGGCGACAGTGAGGTTCCAGTCATCATCGATGCTATTGGGGAGGGCTCTGGCGTTGCCGATCAACTCAGTCGCACGTACAACGTAACGCGGTTCAAGAGTTCGGAGAAGGCAATCGAGCGCGACAAGTTCAACGACAAACGAACTGAGAGTCTCGTCAAATTCGGCAATTGGCTCGACGATGGCTCTGTTGAACCCGACTCCGAGCTCGCAACAGAGCTTCGTTCAGCTGCCAGGCATATCGAGCTCACTGAGAAGGAACTCAGGGCCGGCGTCACCTGGAAGGCAACGTCCAAGTCGGATCTCAAGAAGTCTGATGCACTTGGACGTTCGCCTGACTTGCTTGACGCAGCATCGCTGGCTGCGTGGGGGATGAATGTCGAACGAGCTGGCGAACAGGCGGGCTACAGTTTCTACTCATACTAATTCTTACATAAAATGGATTTTTCGAATACATTTGGTAATCTACGAGAGGCAGTTCTGGGGGACGGTACGCCCGACACGATCAACGAAGATCGTCACGGTGGCTACGGGCCCTACAGAGACTCACGCGAAATCGATACCATCACGCCTGATGATGAGGATCTCGAGAAGTTCTGGGATCAGTACCAGGTATGCGCCCTCGTCCGGGTTCCGATCAGGATGTACGGTGAGGACATCACCGAGCCCGGACACCGAATCGAAGCCGACAGTGACGAGCTCGAAGACGACATGGAGGAGTGGCTCGACGAGTGTGCCATCATCAACGGTGAAGCAGATCACAGTATCACGGAACTCTGGGACAGCTGTATCACCCAGAAGGAAGTCCGTGGGACGGCACTCGTCGAGATCGTTCCGAAGCTGAACAATTCAGACGAGATGTGGGGCTTCCGAATGATCAACGCGTCGACGGTGAATGCCTATACATACGACAACAAGGCTGTCCTGATTCGCCCCGACGATATCGATCAGGAAGACGCGGTAACGACTCCGAGAGGGGAAGCAGCAGCCTACGGCCAGTGGGACAACGACGCTATTGCCGGCCCGTTCGACTCCCGAAAGACAATCTTCCTTTCCCAGAACGACGTCCTGAAGATGGTACAAGACGGGGACACTGGTGACATATTCGGTACTTCGTCTGTGGCACCAGTTTCCTCAGAGATCGACGAACTGCGCCAGATGCTCGACGATTTATCTTCTGCTGTTCACTCCAAGGGGTACCCACATTGGATCTTCAAACTGGGTGAGCCCAACGGAGACGTCAGTGATCCCCGAGCAGGTATCTGGCCTGATGAGGAGATGAAGAACTACCAGATGTCCCACAAGGAGGGCAACTGGAGTACGGGACAGAAGGACTTCGTCCCAGGCGACGTGGATGTCGAGACGATCTCGAGCGACGTTCCCGAGATTGAACAGCTGCTCGACTGGTATGTCGAACAGATCATCAGTGCGATGCCGACGCCCAAGTACAAGATCGGGCACGCAGACAGTGTCAATCGGGACATTACGAAGACGCAGCAGGAACAGTACGAGCGGAAAGTGAAGGGCGAACGTCGTCGTCTGGAGGACATGTTCGAGCCTACGATCAAACGGAAGGCTCGCGAGATGGGCTACGGAGAGGCAGCCGTTGAGTCAATTGAGCTCAAGATCCAGGAGTCGACGGAAGAGAACCCGCTCGAACGCGACGATTTCGATGCCGACGACTTCACGAGTTTCGCACAGGGGATCGAACGTATCTCTGGAGGCAACCCACAGGAGGTCGTTGCACCCGAAGAAGCGCGTGAGATGCTTGGACTCCCGACCGATGATGGTTCTCCCGACGCAGAAGGTGGAGGTAACGCCGACGAAAATGGCTCTGAGGCCACCGAAGCAGCGCTTGAGTCTGAGATGGGGGAGCTCAGTGAGGACGACGAACAAGTTATTGAACAATTCAAGGAAACCTATGGGGAGCCAGCCGTCCCCGATGGTGGCTCCGAACACACTGACGACTGATGCCTGACTAACTAATTGGCTGGTGCGGGAGCGGGGCCCCCCCCTCTCTTCTCCCGTGCCAACTGCCGAAAATTCTCTCTAACAAATTCTATGAGTCTCGATCCAACCCAGACGAAGACGCTTCGGAAGAAGCACGAAGCTGAGTACTACAAACGGTTCCGACAGTTGAAGGGCCAGCTTCGCACTGCTATCCAGGAGCGCGACGTTCTTCACCTGGGTTCGCAACGAGCTCGTAACGCTGCTCCGGATCCACGGGAGTACCAGTTCCTCTCCGACTCGGAGAAGCGTCGTCGCTTTGAGGCCTGGCTGCAGAAACAGATAGATAACGGCGTCCTCGTCGTCGAGAACCCAGACTCTGTCCGTCGTGGAAATCATTACCCGGCTCAGTATCTCCGGAAGGCCTACTCTAAGGGCGCTCAAGACGCAGGGAAGGAACTTCGGAGCCGAGGCGTCGACGTCCAGCAGGACTCCGTTGAGGACGTTTTCAACGCACCTGTGCATCGTCAGAAGTTGGAACAGTTGCACACCCGTGTGTTCGAGAACCTGAACGGGATCACCTCCGACATGAGCGACGAGATTGGGGACGAACTGGCGAAGGCGCTGTCGGAGGGCTACAACCCTCGGAAGGCTGCTCGGAATATCAACGATCGCGTCGACAAGGTCGGAATCACACGAGCTCGTCTTCTGGGCCGAACCGAGATCATCCATGCTCACGCAGAGGGTACCCTCGATCGGCTCGGACGGGAGGGTTTCGAGGAAGTACAGGCTGATATCGAATGGAGCACAGCTGGAGACTCACGTGTGTGTCCAATCTGTGCCTCGTTCCAGGGTAACACGTACACGCTTGAGGAGGCACGAGGGAAGTTGCCAGCCCATCCTCGCTGCCGATGTAGTTGGCTTCCTGTGACGAACTCATAGGCTGTCTGAGCCAACAATTGTCGCTACGTATCGCTACGAGACTGACTATCAGATTATTACCTACTATGCCTATCATCTGGACTAACGAAGAAAGTCGTGTTACATCCATCCACTACAAGCCCGAACTACTGGATGAGAATGATAAACAGGGATCGATTAGAGTAGATTCTATTCCGAATAGGGATAGTGCTCAAGAAAATGAGGAGTTGCACTACGATAGCCAGCAGGGGCTGTACTTCCAGGAACGGGTGAGTAACTCGTAACAATGGCAACTAACGATTACGTCTACGCACAGAGTTCGAGTGATCCATCTGCTCTCAGTATGCTGAATAAGAATGATGGGTCGGTAGCAAACACTGTCTCAGTCACATCCAATGAAATTAAATCTGTAGAGACTGACTTTGATGGCAATATCTATGTGGGTACTACTGGTGATGAGGTTGTCAAATACAACTCATATTTCAACGAACAGTGGAGAGTTTCTAACGGTGCTGTAAATCAGATCATTCTTTCGAAGGATCTAAAACAGCTATACGCTGGTTCGTTCGGTGTTACTGCTTACGATATAGATACAGGTAATATTGTCTGGGAGAATTCTGAGGGGTATGATAGCATTCTGGATATAACGATCGGCCCAGAAGATTATATTTATTATTCAGATCAGGATTCTTTTGCCATCAGAGTAGATCCTGGTACAGGTAATACTGATAGCACTTGGGAGGTAGAGGATGGATATCAGAACAAGTGTGGGCTTACATGGATTGACGGATATTTTTTCGTTGCAGATAATGCAGGGTATCTTCGTAAATACAGTGGGTGGAAAGGAACGAAAGAGTTTGGAAAGTACTACTCTGATTTTATTTCAAATATATCTCGACATGAAGATGGAAGTATATATATTGGAGATAGTAATGAGGATGTCTGGAAAATAGACTCTGATGGTAGTGTCATTTGGAACGTTCCTGCGTCAGAAGATAGGGACTTTATTCGATCTGTCTCCGTCGACCGTGATGGTTCAGTCTACGTAGGCGACGCTGGTGGTTATATCCACAAGTTGAATGCAACAGATGGGAGTACTGAATGGGAATCATCCAATGCAGGTATGTCGGTATATGCAGGATCTATTTCGGCATTTCCTAAGTATGACACATATGTAGACGGATTGTGGTTCACTAAGATGGACTTGTCGGGCACTGCGACGTTATCGGGGAATGCAGCTGAGAATGCAAAAATTATCGCTATTGACGAAGGTAATAATCGGGTAGCCGAACGAACGCAGGCTGACGCGAACGGTAACTGGAGTCTCAAGGCGAAGGGGCAACCACTTCACCTCATTGCTCAGTATACTGATTCTGATGGCAACAAGTACAGCGCTACCAGCTACCCATTTATTGACTGATGACATATACTCCTCCGTCGAAAGACAATATCAACTTCGAATTCGAGAGCTACAGTGCTCCTTCTTCCGATAGTCTCGACTTCGATTTCACGGACTCGGTAACGAAGTCGGCTACGGCGACGAAGGTATCGGGTTCGGCGACCACAATGACAGCTTCGGGCGCGATCTTTGCAGCTGCGTCGGCCACGAAGATTGCCAGTACGTCCTCCCTCAAAACCGGTTCAGGCGCTACCACGTCGGCTCCAATCGCGACGAAGGTAAGTGGGGCCACGACGATGCAGACGCCGTCGGGAACGAGCTCATCGGCTGCCTCGGCATCCAAGTACGTAGGCAGTACTTCGATGCAGACAGTGAGGGCTGCCATTCCTGCGACCGCGACGAAGACGTCGTCGATCGCGACGATGCAGACGGCGTCTGGAGCCCGAGGGATCGCTGCGTCGTCGTCGAAGGTAGCAGCCGACACGTCGTTCCCGACGCCGTCGACGATCTCCTCAACGGTGACGCCAGAGTCGGACTTCAACTACGTCGGATCAGGAAACCAACTTGATCGATACAACGCTGATGGGAGCATCAATTGGAGTACCTCCGTCAGTGCATCCTACGCAGAAGTCGACTCTAACAGTGTTGTCTACGTATCTGATATAGGGAGTGATTCGATAGAGGCCTACGACGATACTGGATCCCAAGTTTGGGCTAACACATTCGAGACTAATGGTGTGGGACAGACTGCCGTCAGTGAGAACGCACTCTACTTTGCCCGCGCTAACGAGGACGATTCGCACGCGTACGTCAGGATGGCAAAGGACACAGGTTCTGTCAAGTGGGAAGAGAGAACTATTGGTGCTCGAAGGCCGACTGGTGTCACGATTGACGGAAGTGACAATCTCTACACCTGCTTCAACGATGGGTTGGTAACGAGGTACAATACTGATGGAACGAAGGAGTGGAGTCGTGACTTCAGTACCAATTACGATGTAGCACAGAATCTCGTAGCTGATGGGAGTGGAAATCTGTACGTCCATCTTAGTGGTGGAAATGGCCCTGATACGAAGAAGTTGGATACTGCTGACGGGAGTACGCTGACAACGAAGGCAGCAGGATATGACAGTATCACGAGTCTCGAGATTGACGAAAACGGTGTTCTCTATCGTTGTGGGGAGAATGGTACTGACAAAGTACTTGAGAGATATGATTTCGAGTCTGATACAGTTGAGTGGACAGACACATTCACATATTCTGCAGAGAGCCTGAACGTTACTGCAGAAGGAAATGTCTACATTGAGAGATACGACGGTTCAGACAATACAGTCTTCAAGTATGACAGACGCGATGGATCCAGTCTGGGAACAGTAGGCTCGTATGGTTCTACCCCAGAGATCGCAATCTACCCCAAGTACGCTGCGAATAAGTCTACCTGGGTTTCAGGTGGTACCGCTTCGATCACAGTCGAGAAGACGCCCGGTTCGTCCGCAATGTCTGTTGCGTCTGGTGATAAAATCGTGACGCCTACGTCGACGAAGACGACAGCGTCCACCTCACCGTTCACGCCTGACGCATTGAGCTCGTCGAGCCCGACAGCCTCGAAAGAGGGTGGGACGGCGACGATGTCGACAGGATCTGGAACCGGAATCGCGACGCCGTCTGGAACGAAGGTGGCGCGTTCGTCGACGATGCTCTCTCCTGTCGGAACAGCCGGTGCGTCTCCGACCGCAACGAAGGTTGTCTCGACGGCGACACCATTTACGCCGACAGAGAGTGCCTATGGAACCGTAACCAAGGTGACGGCATCGTCGACGATGCAAACACCGTCGGTAGCTGTAACGGAGTCTGCGTCGGCACCGAAGGCGAATGCGTCCAGTACGACACTCTCGCCGTCGGTAACGAGTACATCGACATCATCTGCAACGAATGTGGGTGTGTCCAGTACACCACAGACAGCGTCCAGTACCAGCACAACAAGTGCTTCGTCGACGAAGGTGTCTGGTATCTCCAAACTGATGACTCCCGCTGGACACGGACAAGCTGCCTCTGTGGCGACGATGGCAGCTGCCACGTCGGCCACGAAGACAGGTAGTGCTCGAAAAGGAGTCGAAGCTACCTCGACGCCTGTCTCAGCCTCCACGACGTTGCAGACTCCGTTGATAGCTGTAACGAAGCCTACGTCGGCCACGAAGGTGGCTGCGTCCAGTACGACAGTGTCACCCTCGGTGGCTGTAACGGAGTCAGCGTCGGCCACGAAGGTGACTGCGTCCAGTACAACACAGACGCCGTCCAGTACTGGCACAGCCAGTGTTTCGTCGACGAAGGTACCTGGTAGCACCACACCGTTGACTCCCGTTGGGGATGGACTGGCTGCAACTGTGGCCACCACAGTCACAGCCTCGTCGTCCACGAAGACGGGTAGTGCTCGAGAGGGAGTCGATGCTACCTCGACGCCTGTCTCGGCCTCGACGACGATGGCGACTCCGTCGGGTACGACGACCGCAAGGCCGGCATCGGAGAAGACGACAGCCTCCGCGTCCTCCCTCTCCACCTCCGTGTACACTGCGTCGAGTGTGAGTGCAACAAAGGTTACGAGTACCACAACTGCGTTCGAGGCCGACGCAGGCGTGCTTTCGAAAGCACTCGCAATCAAGTCTGGCGCGACGACGGAGATGCGTACGCCATTCCAGTTTGTCCGTCAGATCCGAACCGTCGATTCCTCCAGGAACAACTCTGACTTGGTCGGGCCCAACGACTCGAGTCTCACTACCTCCAGGAATACCTCGGATCTGTCTGGATCTGAAAACCAGTGAGTTCGTTCTGAGTCCATACCCTATCTCAGTGTCCAAGAAGTGTCACGTACGTAGAGCACGTAAGGGGTAGTAGAGAACGCGCTCTCGTTTTTTCGATTGAACACGTCGCTGATCAGCTATCACCCGGACACGGTGTCCGAACTCATTCGCGGTTTTTCGTAACTTATGCCTGCTAATCTACACGATCTCGGAGAGAATCTCGTCCTTACCGCAGCCCTTGGCTCGCGCGACATGGACGTTGGACTCTATAACGATAGTACAGACGCACTGAGCGACAGTTCAGCTTACGCTGACATTACTACTGAACCAACAGGTTCTGCCTATTCGGTTCAGACGTCTGCTGGTGGCACTGTGTCAAACAACAGTGGCACGAATGAGATTGATCTGGGCTCGATCTCGTTCGACACGAGTGACTCCACGCAGACTGTGGACGCGCTCTACGTTCGCGATACCACGTCTGGCGATCTCATCTTCACCAACACCCTGGACTCGGGCTACGATCTGTCGGCGATCGATACGCTTGATCTCTCGAACGTCGGCCTGCAGCTGGAGTAATCTGATTTCTATTGATGGGTGGAACCTTCTATCTCAAGTCGTCTGACACTGCGCCTGTAATCGAAGCCACGCTTACTGACTCGACAGGTTCGCCCATCAATCTCACAGGGGCCTCTGTTCGGTTCGCGATGCTCGAACCTCGCGGTGCGGTCGTTACGATCGATACGGGGGCGACGATTGCCGACACAACAAATGGCGTCGTTCGGTACTCGTGGGCCGAAGAAGATACTGCCACACCTGGCCGGTATCGGGCCGAATTCGTCGTGACGTACGAGGACGGGAGTGTCGAGACATTCCCGAACGTCGGCTACCACGATATCATCATTTCTCAATAATTCTATGACTGCTGATTCTGAGACACACGAACGGACATCTGGAGCCCCGACTGGGATTGCTCGATGTTCGGCTCACGATGCCGACGAGGCCCCGTATAGAGTCCACGGTGTCGCAATCGGAGCAAACGATGTGACGGTCGGTGAGCACGGCCAGAAGCTGTGGCCTGCCGACGAACTCCGTCGCTCTGCATCCACGCTCGTTGGGGTTCCCCTAACGAAGAACCATGATGACGAACGCGTTGAATCTGTCATCGGCGAAGTCGTCGACGTTGGGTACTCGGACGGTGTCGGTATCGTCTACGAGGCTGAGGTCGACGACGAAGAGATAGCCGAGAAGATTCAACGTGGCCGGCTTGAGGTTTCGATTCACGCCGTTCACGCGGTCGGTGGGCACACTGACGACGGGGCGATGATCGTCGAGAACATTCGGTTCCTCGATCTCTCTGTCGTCCCACGCGGTGCTGCTCCGTCGAATTCTGTCAAGTCTGGCGAAAGTCCAGCCGAAGCGCTGGCTTCCCTCTCGACCGACGACGTGGCTGAGATGTTGGAAGACGACGAGCGCTATGACGCCCAAAACGCGGACGGTGGGCAGAGTACTCGGACTGGTTCTACTACGGATTTCGATTCTAATATGACTGATACTGAAACTGACTCTCTGGACGAAGCTCCCGAGGTTGACGCCGACGAGGCTGAACTTAACGAAGAGGCTGCTGAGGCCTCCGAAGTCGAAGAAGCCGAACTCGACGACGGTACTGATGTCGAGGCCGGGGCCGATCCCGAAGCGGAAGCAGAACTGACTGAGGCCGACGAGGCCGACGTCGAGTCTGCGACCCAGGAAACTGAACTCCAAGAGGATATTGCTGAACTTCGAGCAGAGAACGAGGAGCTTCGTCAGGAGCTCGAGTCGGTTCGGATGGAATATGCCGAGCGACTCGCCGACGACGGGCCGTTTACGGCGTCGGAACTGGCGGAAACCTTCGCGTTCGACACGCTCAAGGAGAAGTTCGAAGCCGAAGAGGCGTCGCTCGCACAGAGCGAGGCTCAGGCCTCGACACAGGATGACGTCCCTGCCCCGCAGACGGGCGATACGTCGTCCGAGGAAGAGCTCTCTACCACTTCTGAAGACAACGAAGCGGAGATCGCCTCGCTTGAGGAGAAGGTAGCGAAGTACGACGATCTCGGTTGGGACAACGCCAGGGCGGAAGTCGAAGCTGAACTGGCCGAGCTGCGCGAGTGACGATTTTCACTCAATTCTAATTTATCTGAGGTTTTATTCTAATGTCTAACGACGGAAATGTCAACAGTAGCGAAGTTATCGATCAGGAAGCGGTTCGAGCGGAAATTGAAGGCGTTGCGGAGGAGAACCTGGTTTACCGCCGGGCCTTCCGTAGCATCGACAGCACGAATTACGACTCCAACACTGTCGAGATCCCTGTCAACCAGGATACGACTGCCTCCGCTGGCATCGTCCCCGAAGGTGGCTCGTATCCTTCGAGCGACGAGCAGTTCGAGAAGGTGACGATCTCGCACGACAAGTACGGTGCAGAAGTCGAGATCACCTACGAGGCCATCCAGGACTCGAAGTTTGACGTAGTTACCCTCCAGACGGAGGACGAGGGCCGTGATCTCGCAGAAGCTCTCGATTCCGCTGCCGAAGACGAGATTCTTCTGGACGACGACGGTGACGGGAACTTCGACAACCTCCAGGATGCCGTTGTCGGCGATGCAGGTGGCTCCATGGACTATGCAACTGCTATCGACGCGATGGCAGCTCTCGAAGATCTGAGCTACGATCCAGATCTGCTCATCGTCTCGGCACAGTCGAAGGCCGACCTAATGAAGTCCGACAAGTTCACGCACGCAACCGAGCTCGGTGACGAGACGGTGCGTGATGGTGCCTTCGGACAGATCGCCGGCATCGACGTCTACGTCGGTGACGGTGGTTCGCTCGGAGCAGGTGAGGCTCTGATGTTCGACACCGATCGGTACGGCATCGAGTCCGTCCGAGAGGACTTCACCTCGGTACAGTACGAGAAGGAGTCCGAGAACAAGCGCGTCGTCCAGGTTCGTACCCGAATGGGTTGGAAGTGTATCCGTCCGGAAGCCGGCGTCAAGATCGAGGCGTAATCTGGCGTCTTTCATCCACTACTCGTTCTGAGTAGTGGGGGCTTCTATCCATGTCACGAATCAATTATCACGACGTTGCCGAGATTTTCGAGACGGATCTCAGTGAGTCTGATCTCATTGCCTTCGTCGAGGACGCACATCGCATCGTCGAGAACCGATGTTCGGCACACACATCGGATGAAGACGCGCTGGCAGCCGTTGAAACATACCTGGCTGCACACCTTGCGTCCTCGAAGGATCCCCGCGTTCAATCGGCCTCTCACGAGTCCGTAGATATCGAATACAACGCTGGTGGAGATCGATACTGGCATCGTGCCGTCCTCGCTGATCCGACGAATCGGCTCGCACGTCCGAACGGGTTCACCACCCTTACGACGTAGAATCTGACAAATACACCCCTTTGGAACCCCAATGTCTCCCTCTGAACCCCACCCCCTGCCCGTTGTGAAGGACAACCGTCCAGGTGTATTTCCACCTGGACTCGTGTCCGGCCCCGACACCGAGTCGATCAAGCACGACGGCTGGATGGGGATCTACGTAGTTGGGAATCAGTCCGAGACACTCCTCAAGTCTGACACGACGATGGACGTCGAGCCATGACGGGGATGAGTCTGTTCGGAATGAGCTCGCTTCTCGACACACTCGATTACGAGGAGTCAGGGGAGACTCGATATCTGGTCGGGACGAACGTGGAGTACGCTGTCTACGTCGAGTTCGGAACGAGCTCGAATCAAGCGCAACCATATCTTCGTCCGGCTGTCCGTCGGGCCGTACGCTCGCTGGATCGTTCCTTCAATGGGGCCGAGTCGCCCCAGGAAGTCGCAGAACAGTTAGCACTCACAATCGAAGCTGAGGCGAAACGAGAGGCTCCCGTCGATACTGGAACGCTGAAGAATTCTATCACTGCCGAACGACTTGAATGACGTCTTTCTATTCACAGACGACTCGTACAGTCCAACGAGTCCACGATCAGGTTGCCCACGACTTCACTGTCTACCAGTATGACTGGGACGGGAGTGGTGGGACGAACGAGTATGCCTCGGGAGGCGACTGGACAGAGTCGTCGTCTACGGTAGCTGGCACCATTGAGTTTCCAGACGATTCCCGTCGTACCGCAGGCCCGGATGGAGACGATGTAACGGTGTCTGTCGTCATCTACATGAAGCCTGACGACGTCGATGTCGAGCTTGGCACGGATGATGAATCACGGGCGACTGAGTTCGTCGACACCCAGACTGGGTCGCGATATCAGACGGTGACAATTCGGAACCAACGCTCGCTGCTGGCTATCGAATGTACGGAGATCTAATTGATGCCACAGACTATTCCTGACGTCAAACTCACCGTTCGTGATCTGATCCAGAACACGTTGGATTCGACGTCCTTCCCTGTTGGGCTGGACTCAGACGACATTCACACGGGGTGGTATGATAATGGCAAGTCTGCCCCCCAGATTTCGGTGACGAACGATGAAGAGAGTCCGTTCGGAGGCGGTGAGACGGGCTTCAGTGCTATCGACGGTAGTGGCCAGGGTGGCATCCAGACACGCAGCGGAACTGTTCTGGTAACAGCCTGGGCCGGTTCTCGTGACGACTACGAGGACAGGGGTTTGGAACAACTCCAGGCCGAGGAGATGGCCGACGAAATCGAGCGTATCGTCGGACAGAATCAGTCTCCTGGTTCTCTTCGATCTCTCGCCGTTGACTCCCGAACGAGGCTCGTTGATCAGGACGCCAGTCCGTCCGAGCACTCCGTCCAATTCGAGCTCCGATTTACTTGGATCAAAACCCCTCGGTAGGGGCGTTCGATCCAACCCGTATTGCTTGCTAACTATTCGATTTTCGATAATTTTCAATTTATTCTATTATGTCTAACCAGGCTACTAACCCTGATTCTGGTATCCGTAACCACCGTGTCGAGTTCGTTCGAGAAGACAGCCCCGGCGTCGTCCCTGCTGATCCGTCGTGGAACCTCTTCTCGGATACCCTCGAGACTGCGCTGGTGACGGAAGCCGACGTACAGATTGAAGCCCAGCGCGGTGTTGGCGACTACGAGGTTCAGAACCACTTTGCAGGCCCTGAAGATCACTCGGCCTCGATCGAGTATCACCTGCAGAAGTTCTTCGTCGACGGTAGTGGGAACCCGAACGATGCGTCTGGCGATGCAATGGTTCGCGCAGCCAACGGTGGTGTGGCGAATACTCACACGATCGTTGATCGAGCCGAGCACGGTGGCACACGCACCTATACGGTTGCCAAGGGTGCGTACCCGAACCTGGACGAGCTTTCGGGTGATCCAGGTTCTGGCCTTCCGATCGCCGTCTCACTGGCCTACGAAGTCAAGTCTGCTCGAGCCTACACAGTTAAGCAGCCCTCGGGTGAGACGCTGACTGTATCCTCGACTGACTCGTCTGACTCCACGCAGACACTCACTATCGAGTCCGACGACGCGTCTACCACCGAAGAGGTTCCCCTCGACGGAACCACGTCTGTCACCACGACGGAGACGTTTGATTCTATCGACGCCCTCGAGCTCGATGCCGAAACCGTCGGCAACGTCGTGATCGAAGACGGTGGCGGGAATGAGCTCGCACGACTCAACGGTTCGGACGCTTACGATGTGGCCGGTGGCGATCTCGGAATCCCCGCCCTGGGTTCCGGCTCCCACGCCGGCTCCATTGGTTCAGACTACGAGCAGTTCATCGACGATCAGATTACAAAAGGTGGTGCCGACCTGGCTGCTGAGGTTCGCTCCGCATCCTTCAGCGTATCGAATAACTACGAGAAGGCAGGCGTCATGGGTAGCTCCGAACAGGCTATCCACGTTGGAACTCAGGATACTGAGTTCACCGCGACGGTGGCCGGTAACTTCTCGGGCCAGGAGAATCTGAACGATCACATCCAGACGAATGAATTCGATCTCGTCTGGAACTTCGACGGTGGCTCGGTTACCTTCCACGACGCTGTTCTGAGCTCACCTGGCGAAGTTGGGCCCAGTGCAGGTGATGTGATTTCGACGCAGGACTCGACGTTCGAGGCCAAGGGCATCTCCTTCACCTCCAACTAAGGACTAACGTCCTCCTTTCGACTGTCGGACGTCTTCGCCACGCGAAGACTTCCGTACCTGTGAATCCTCTATCTGAGGATACCCACGTCGCGCAGCTTTCACACTACAACCACCGTGTGAAACGCGGTTCGCTGAGACAACTTACGAGACTATTCTACTATGTCAGAGACTACCGACGAGATGAATATCGCAAAGCCCGACGACTTCTTCGTTACCCGTAACGAGGATGACGAACTACAGCCTGTAACCGAGCCTCTTCCAGGAGTCGAAGAATCGATTCGTGTGATTCCGATGACGATGGGTGATCTGAACGAATATGGTGGCTCCGAAGGACAGCTGAACCCTGCCGAGCTCTCGCCCGAAGACGTGGCCGAGATTCTCAACGAACACTGGTACGACGTTCGAGAGAGCGACGACTTCGACGTCACCACCGAGAAGGTTGAAGACGACATGATCGGGTTCGGGCGCGACGCCCTTGTGACTGCGATTCTACGAGCGTCCGGACATGATCTCCAAAACGCGTTGAACATGGAAAATCTCGAGATGCTGAACGAGATCGATGATCCGGGAAAGTTGAAGCAGCTGATGGATCTCGCCAACGAACAGGCCTGAGTGAGAAGGCCCTCTGGATCAAGCAGTTACACGACAATGGGTACCAGTTCGTCGGTGACACCAGCCTCTATTCGCTGACGATACCCGAGACTCGTGTCCTTCTGGAGGGTGCGAACGTTCAGAATAGAAAGAAGGCCGAGAATTCTGGCCAGACACGCGGAAGTGGCCCGCACAAGCGTGCTCCGGGTGAATCGAGAGAGTCGGACAAGGAGTGGGTTCAAGAATTGAATCAGCAGCAGTAGTGCGGTTCTGACGTTTTCTTACTTTTCATATATATGTCATTAACCCCAAGCGGAGATCAGGAACTCGCAGTCGAAATTACTGCGTCCGACGAAGGTGCCTCTGAGGCCTTCGACGGAGTAGCAGAGTCTGCAGGTGAAGTCAAGTCTGCGGTGGCGGGAGCAAGTGCTGTTCTGGCCGGAGCAGGTGTTGCTGCGCTTGGGAAGGCAGCCCAGGCTGCTGCTGATTTCGAACAGGCGATGGTAGAAGTCGAGAAGGTAACGGATCCGGAGACAGCCGAGCAGATGTCGGAGTCGATCCGTGAGATGGCGACGGAGATTCCGATGGCGCAGAACAAGCTGGCTGGCCTTGCAGCCGACGCAGGCCGATTCGGGATCGAGGGCCCGAAGAACATCGAGAACTTCACCCGTTCGGTTGCGAAGATGTCTGAGGCGACGAATCTCTCGGCCAACGAGGCTGGGGAATCACTCGCCAAGCTGTCGGAGCTAACGAATACACCGATTTCGGAAGTCGAGAACCTGGGTTCCGCGATCAACTCTCTCTCGAATAACTATGCGACGAGTTCCCAGGAGATCGTCGATTCGATGATGCGCTCGTCTGGTGCTCTCAGTCAGATGGGTATGAGTCAGACGGAGATTGCTGGCATGTCGGCTGCGATGAACGAAGTCAGTGAGTCCTCACGGCGGGCCGGGACTCGGATGCGTCGACTCAGTCAGGAGATGATGTCCCCAAAGAAGGTCGGGGATCTATCCAGTGCGCTCGGAATGACGCAGGCGGAATTCCAGACGATGCGGGAGGAGTCCCCGAACGAGCTCATGCTTCAGATGGCCGAAGCCATGAAGGAGGGAGGCGATCAGGCCAATGCTCTCAAAAACGCTCTGTCGACGACATCACGCCAGGCCCTGTCGGGAATGGCCCAGAACATCGACGGAACGAGGCAAGCCCTCGAGGACTCGAACAAGGCCTATGAGGAGGGAACATCGCTGCAGAAGGAGTTCGATGCATCTACGGACACGTTCAATGCCCAACTCAAGCTGCTGAAGAATCAGCTCCGAAACGTGGCCATCGTAATGGGGAATCAGATTCTCCCTGTCCTGACGGACGCCCTCGAGAAGGTGATGCCTCTCGTCAAGGACTTCGCTCACTTCAATAAGCAGCTGAATGGGATGCCAGCCGTTATTATTGCCCTGACGGCTGTTCTCGGTGGGCTCGCAGGTGTTATCGCGACATTGGGAGTCAGTATCACCGGGACGTTGCTCCCGATTATCGCCATCGTTGGAGCCGTAGCAGCTGCCGGGTACGCGCTCTACAAGGCCTGGAATACGAACTTCGCTGGCATTCGCGACGTCGTGATGAACACGTTCAAGATGATCAAGCAGACGTTCGCGAAGAACAGGAACGAGGCGAACTCGGTGATGCAGACGGTGTCTGCGATGCGAGCCAAGTTCCAGGTGGCACTCGACAAGGTTCTCGCTATCGTCAAATTCGTCGTCCAGAACTACACGATCCCACTTATCAAGCGACTCCGGAAGATCTGGAAACAGAATTTCTCGGACATTGCCTCTGAGACGTCGAAGACGATGGACTTCCTTCTGAAGTACATCACAGTGGTCGGGAACAAGATCAGCGCCTTCTGGAGCAAGTACGGCGACGAGATCATGACGATCACGAAGACGATTTTCGACTTCCTAATCCTCTATGTCGGAACCACGATGGATGCCATCTTCACCGCCATCAAGGTGGTTCTGGCACTGATCCGAGGCGACTGGAGTCAGGCGTTCACCTACATCAAGGAATTCGCTGAGAGGACGTTCAACAAGATTCTGACGTTTATGAAGACGTCCTTCCTGTCGGGGCTGAAGGCCGTCATGAGTCTGATCTGGAAGGCGATCAAGGCTCCCTTCGAACGCATCTACAACTTCCTAATTGGGAACTCAATCGTCCCGAAGACATTCAATGAGATTCTGGATTTCATGAAGACGTCCTTCCTGACGGGACTGAAAGTCGTCATGAGTCTGATCTGGAAGGCAGTGAAGGCTCCCTTCGAACGCATCTACAACTTCCTGATTGGAAATTCGATCGTCCCGAAGACGTTCAATCAGATTCTCAAATTCATCAGGACGAACTTCCTGACGGGTATCAAGAAGGTACTCAAGCGCGTCTTCCTCACCTACAAGAAGGCCTTCAATAAGGTGAAAGACGCCGTACTGGGTATCTTCGACACGCTGAAGCGTTCTGTCCTGAACACGATGGACACGCTGGGAGAAAGAATTCTGGGGAAGATCCGAAGTGTCGTCGAGGACTTCAAAGACATCTTCAATAACGCAATCCCGGACACGCTTTCGATCCCAGAAATTACGATCGGAGGCGGTGATGTTGATCTTCCATCGACGACGATTGCAGGAGAACGAATCGGTGGGGGCGATCTTGATATCCCGAGTGAAGATATCGGTGGCCAGTCACTCGATCTGCCTCAGCTGGCAGACGGTGGCATCGTTGACTCTGCGACGATCGCCCAGATTGGGGAGGCAGGACAGGAGGCTGTCGTCCCCCTCGACAGACTGAACTCGTACCTGGATACAGCCTACGAAGCGGGGACTGCGACAGCCACCGAGGCACCACTGTCGACGGGAACGAGCTCGGATTCGAGTTCGATGACGGCTCGCCTCCGTGTCGAGGGTGACGGTGTGCTCGCCGATATTATTCGAGAGAAGGCCGAGCTCGTGGTCGAGGAGAACGAGGCGGACAAGCAAAACAGACTCAATCGGCTCTAATCTATGACTGATGTAACTTGGACTATCGAGACTGCGGACTTTGGGAACCTAACGGCGTCGGGAGTCGAGGGTGACTCCCTCCCGTTGTTCCGTATCGGGGATGAGTTTTCTCTGACATTCTTTTTCGGACAGGAAATATCGAATCACGTTTCTCACTATAACGATCTTCGCGAGTTTGCTCGCTACGCAGGCGATTCGACGATCGACACTGGGGCTGACATTCGTGGCAAACCCTGGTATCGCGAGCGTATCCACCCATATAGCTCGTTCACCTCGACGCTGGTGAAACTCGTTCCGGGCTCCGACGTGGGCGACGTTGGAAGCTACTGGGCGGTTGTCACCGGAGGTGAGGATGGGACGAAGTTCGTCGGTGGAGGCGAACGACTGACGCTGTCGTGCTATATCCTGGCCGAGGCCTCTGAGTACAACACCCGTACTGACATCGAGAACGATCTGAAGGCGGAACTCTAAGGCTATGTATGAGCTTTCTATCGGTGGCGAGCGAAGTGATAGCGCTGCCATTGTCTACGACGAACTGACTGATCTGAATATCAGTGAGAACCCCACGTCTGTCGGGACATGGGACGCGTCGATTCCCTACACGAAGGGCCTTGATGACGAACTGATGACGTCCATCTACGTCTACTACGAGGGCGACGTCATCTTCAAAGGAATTCTGGAATCTATTGAATCCAGCTTCGATAGTTCGTCGACGAAACTCAGCGGTCGGGGAATACTCGTTGAGCTCGAGTACCAGGCCGACACGGCACCCTATTCGAACACGACTGTCTTCGATGCCCTCCAAGACTACTGGGCGAACTACACGAGCTTCGACGCCTCCGTGTTACCTCCAAACCGGGATTTGTTCGATGCCGAAGACGGCTCGAATGCTGATCTCAAACGGCGGTTCTCGTTCGACGGTGGCGCGGATGATCCTGTCACGTACTCTCACTACAATATCACGAACAGCCAGGTATACCCCGAACCCGTCAATTTCACCGAGGACGTCTCAACGTCGGCCTCGACGATTGCGACGGACGGGAGTGACACGTCTGATACGTCTTACTCGAAGGAGACGGCTGTTAGATTCGACGGCAGTGGTGGGACGTACCTGGACTACGATATGGACACGAACGCCAGGTATCATAACGACAACTACGCGTGGAACGTCCGACTCCAGTCGTCCAGTGTTTCGGACGCGACGCTCGACTTCTATATCGAAGGGACGCACGTTCGTACCTGGAGCCTCTCCTCGACGTCACTCTCCCACCAATGGGTTGACATCCTCAACGACAGCCGTCTGTCGGCGGTGAACAGTGCCCCGAGTCAACTCGACGAAGCCTCCGTTGTTCGGATCGAGGTGTCGGGGTTGGGATCCGGAGAGTGGATCGACATCGACGCTGAGACGCTTACAGACGAGACGTACGGCACGTACACCCTTCCGGGTTCAACCAATGCTGATGGCGTCTACACCGGGCCTGAGTGGTACCCAGACGATGTCCGCGTCGACGGTGAAACGGACGACGGGTATGGCCCCGACATTGTCCCATCGTCTGCCACCGATCGGTTCGGCGCTGTAATCACGACGGAGGAGAAACTTCCAGAATTCACCGTCGAGATGAAGAACAAGGACACAGGCGAGGTTGTGAGCCAGACACATACCCATGTCGGGGTGTCGAACGAGCACTACTTCGACTTCCAGTTCTCGGATGGGACGGGGACAGACTTCTCGATTCGACTCATATTCAATGGGGAATACCCCGACGTTCAAACTCAGTCTGGCGAGACGATCGGACACCACGTTTCGGTGGTTGAGATCTCCGCACCCGACGAGTCCAAATTCTCCACGATCGACGACGCCGAGTTCAATGGCACGAAGTTTGATATTCTGAAATCAATTCACGAACGGGGTACGTACCGATTCGCGCTCACGGACTACGAGAATGACGTCGTCGAGTCCTTCCCGCAGAACACGGTCGAGGAAGAACCCTTCTGGCGTATCAAGAAAGAGCAGCGGAAACTCGACTACACAGAGTACGCGAACAAAGTAACCGTTCAGGGGAAGACGAAGTCCGATGGGACGTACAACGAGGCAACTGTCTCGGATCAAGACGAGATCGACGTGCTGGATCGAACCGTCCACAAGTACGAAAAGAATCCTGAGATTGTGACACAGTCAGAGGTTGACTCTCGAGCCGATGTGCTGCTTCGAGAGAAGATCAATGAGAAGGATGAGTCCGGATCGATGGATGTCGTCCCAAAGCAGATTGATGTCGGCTACACGTATCCTGTGTCAACCTGGAGCGATGCCTTCCGGTACGGTGGCCGAATCGGGACGAACGCGTTGAACTTCCGAGGCTCCGACGGTGCGCCCGACTACGTCGAAGTCAACGCAGAGAATCCAGGGGTAGAGGTGGCTGACAGGTTCACCTTCGAGGTACTCATCTATCCCAGAAACCTGGATGAGATGGGAGCAAACGACTATGTCGGCATCATTGGCTCCGAGGATGACTCCAGTAATGCTGGGGACAACGATTTCATCCTGCTCTATGGCGACGGCAGCGTCGGCGTTGGATTTGGAACCCCCGAGGCCTCGGATCCATACCGAGCTCGTTCCAAACCCGAAGTCGTTGACAACGAAGAGACGCAGCGTCTCTCAGTCATATTCGGGGAGACGGGTGAGATTGATGTCTTCATCGATGGCCAACTCAAGGACGAGATGAATCCAGATGGGTACACGACTGTCGATCTTGAAGAATCGGTTGATCGGTACAACATCGGCGTCGACTCGGACAAGGCCAACCCATTCGATGGTGGGATCGACGATGTTCGCTTCTTCTACGAGGAACGAACGCCGTCCCAGATCGATCAGTATGCCTACGAAGATCTGGCAACGAGCACGACTGCCGATCTAAGCAATCTTCCGTACTACCTTCGCTTCGACGATCGGTCGGACACCACGAGCGCGATCGTCGACAGTGGAACACAGTACACCGTTGAAAGCGCACCCATCACTGGTGCCACCTACGAGGCCTCCTACGGACGTCTGGAGGAGATCCAGTACTCGCTCGGGACTGACGGCAATCTCTCGTTGAAGTTCGACATTTCGGGACGTGTCGACACCGAGCTCGTAAAGACGCGAAACGATGTGAAGAGTAACCGACGGAATCTGTAGAGCCTAACAGCAGCTTGGATTGAACTACAATTATTTAGATTGGTCGCACTTCTATGGAATTTCTATTTCCGCCTGCTATTTGGGCAGCGTTGATCACGATTGTGTTCGGCGCTATCTTTGCGCTTCTCGGGATCATCTACAACAGCCTGAGAGGTTCAATCCAAGCTACTGGTTCAGATCACGACGAGTTAGAGGAACGACTCTCCACCATGGAGAAACGAGTGAAGACGCTCTTCGCCTGGGCATTCGGTAACTCGAAGGATACGACAGACGAGGGCTTCGCGGGTGACATCCAGGGCAAGCTGTCGTCCCTGAACGATAAGATGGATGAGTTGGAGGAGAACGCCGACGTCCATCACGAGGAAGTCGTCGATAGGCTCGACGAGCTTATCCTACATCTGGACGACGAGGAGGCCTTGGAGTTCGAGCGAGACGATATCGAGTGAAATCGGTACGGAGTGTTTACCCCACACATTTGAACGTATTCTACTACGTGGGGTAAACGATGTAGGCCCGATGATCCTGCTCGTGGTCGGGTAGAACGAGGGTACCAATATTCTCTGATAGTCTCGGTGTTTGTCTCACACTGACGTGTTTCACACGAGGTGGGGGGTGGTACCCCGCCACTAATTATAGTCCGGTACTGTCGCAGCGTAGATTCGTTACCCGTTAGCTACGGCTTAGGGCGGAATTCGTGAGGGAAATTCTCCCCAATTTCATCGACAGTTATTCGGGCTTCCTCGATTCCGTCTACAAACATTAAGATATCGCCGTCATCGGTATGATGACTGAAGACTGCAGCATCTAACACTCTCTGGGAATCGTGTAGAATGATGTACTCGACTTCTTCCGTCGTTGAGTCCAGGAAGTCTCGGGCACATGCTGGTGAGCAGAATACATTCGAACTATTGATAGCGATTGCATCCATGTCCATTGGAAGTACCTCGTCGCAATCATCGTGATTACAGGTACCCCAACATTCGAGCTCTATGCCGTATGATTTGGTTTCGTTCTCCACAATATTTCATGGGTTGTGGTATTTAAATGAGCAACGCATATACTATGTTAACATATATCGTTATCTTTTCTAAATTCTTGTTACTCAAATTTCCAAACCATCGGATAGAAAACGAACGTATGGAAGCACCCTTTTTTACCTCACCTCCGTGTGAATGCGGATGCTGAGTGGACTCGCCTGACGTCTGCTACGTATCCAGTCAAACTGTCGGACGAGAAGTCATTGAGCTGAACAGCAGTCTGCCTCTTGTCTGAGAAAATTATTGGTTGGCACCAACGTTGGGTTTAATTACCACGCGCAATCAATCGCAGATACCACGCGACGGCAGCACCTGTGTGCAGCAACCTGGTCGAATCCCATATCAATGTTCCGAGAACTTAACGCCCAAACCCGAGGTATACCGACGCTACGTCGGCTATGCTCTCACTCGGAAATGGTAAGAAGTCTTATGGGTTGGGGCGGATTCGAACCGCCGACTTCCTCCGTGTGAAGGAGGTATCATAACCGAACTAGATCACCAACCCAGTGCACTCAATTCTATTCGAGCGCATCCCTTAAGAATTGCTTTCCGACTACGCTTCCTGCTCTTCCGTACCGCGGTACTCGCTGATCTTTTCGCGGGCGTCAGCGATTGCTTCCTCGGCTTCCCCCTCTGCTTTTCCCTGCAGTTCCTTCAGGTCGGCCTTGACGGCCTCCAGTCGGCTGGGTTCCGGCTCTACTTCCTTCCCAGTGAGTTCTCGGAACCGTTCCTCGACCGGTTCGAGTTCCTCTTTGACGCCCTTGGTTGCGGTTTTGCCGGCGCGCTTCAGGTAGTATCGTGCGTCTTCGAAGTGTTTGTTCATATCTGACCCTACGAGAAGGACGAATATATCTTTTGTGCCCGGAAAACAATGAGGAACTACGGGTAACCGAGGGACGACGAGCGGCCACGATGGTAAACGTGTCGCACGGGTACGAACTGTTTTGCGCCACCACCTGCAACGAGGAGATATGTTCACACGGGTGTCGATTCCGACGCCGTTTCAGGTCGGGCCAGTCAATGCATACATCGCGCGACGAACTATCGTCGATCCGGGCCCCGACAGCGAGGAAGCGTGGTCGCGTCTGGTCGAGGCGCTTGAAGCACGCGAGCTGTCGCCGGATGACATCGAGCAGGTACTTGTCACACACCCGCACCCGGACCATTTCGGCATGGCGAACCGGTTTGCCGAGCGAGGGGCGCGTGTCCTCGCCAGCGAACCGGGAGCAGAAATCATGGGCGATTTTGCGGCGCAACTGCACACTGAGCAGTCCTACTTCGCGGATTTCTTCGAGCGCTGCGGTGTCTCACGCGAGACTGCTGAAACTGTCACCCAGCTACCGGAAGCCTTCCTGCCCTACGCTCAGAGCGTCGACACCGACCGCGCGCTCGCGGCCGGTGATACCGTCACCGTCGACGATACAGAACTTACGGTCGACACCGTTCAGGGCCACTCTGCGGGCGAAATAATCTTCTCATATGACTTTCAGGGCCGCCGCGAAGCGGTTGTCGGCGACAACGTGCTGGGTGACATCACGCCCAATCCGTTCCTGCAGGTGCCCGACGAGAGGGGGACGCGCCCGAAGGTGTTACCGGCATTTAACGACTCGCTACGATGGCTCCGCGAGCAGGGTCACGACCGCTTTCTCACCGGCCACCGCGAGCCCGTCGAATCACCGCCGGAACGCATCGACGACATCCTCGCGGAACACGACCAGCGCACCGCGGAGGTCGCCGACATCGTCTCTGGCGGAGCGACGACGCCGAGCGACGTGATGACCGCGCTGTTCGGCGACCTCCCGGCCACAGAGTACTTCGCCGGGATGAGCGAGGCTGTCGGCCACTTGGACGTACTCGAAGTCACTGACCGTGTGGAAAAACGCGAGAGCGGCGGCGTCTTCGTGTACGAATCAGCGTAAGCCGCTGCCGCACTGAACGAACGGGAGAAACGGAACGGAAGTCGGTCCGTTACAGCAACTGCGCGGCCTGGAACGCGATTTCGGAGACGCGGTTGAACCCAGGAATGAGTAGCACCGTCACGATGGCGGCACCCACCACGGCGGTGTACAGCCCCATCGGGTACGACTCAATGGTCCGGCTGCCGGTCGGTTCCTCGATCCACATCGCCTTGACGACGCGAGAGTAGTAGAACAGGCTGAGCGCACTGTTGATGATGAGCGCGGCGGCCAGTGACCACGCGCCGACGTTGAGCGTCGCCGAGAACAGGTAGAACTTCGAGAAGAACCCGCCGCCGATCGGCAGGCCGGCGAGGCTGAACAGGAACACCGTCATCGCCGCGCAGGCGACCGGCGCTTCCTTGCCGAGGCCGTTGTAGTCCTCGAAGCGGCGGCCGACGCCCCAGTACTCGGCCAGCGCAATGAACAGGAACGCGCCCGTGTTCATGAAGCCGTAGACGAGCAGGTGAGACATCCCAGCGCTCAGGCTGAGACTCAGGCCCTCACCGGAACCAGACACGGCGGCGAGTCCGATGAGGACGTACCCGGCGTGACCGACGCTGGAGTAGGCCAGCATCCGCTTGACCGTCTCTTGGGTCGCGGCGGCGAAGTTCCCGATGAACATCGTCGCGATAGCGAGGATCTGGAACGCCATCACCCAGTTGATCGCCCCGCCAGCGGCGAGCAGGTCACCGATGGGGAACGCAACGGCGAACGCGCGGAACGCCAGCACGAAGCCGGCGGCCTTCGACGCCGAGGAGAGGAACGCCGAGATCGGCGCTGGTGCGCCCTCGTATGCCTCGGGGGCCCAGAAGTGGAACGGCACGGAGGCGGTCTTGAACGCGACGCCGCCGATAATCATCAGGATACCGACGCCGAGGATAGCCATCGGGACGGCAGGGTCACCGGACTGGGCCTGTATCGACCCCTCGGAGATGGTCTGGATCGTGCCACTGGAGATAGCGGTTGCGACGCCGTCAAACCGAAGCACGCCCGTTGCAGCGTACACCAGCGAGATGCCGTAGGCCAGCACCGCCGAAGACACCGCGCCGATGAGGAAGTACTTCAGTCCCGCCTCGACGCTGCCCTTGTTCTCCTTGAGGAAGGCGACGAGCGCGTAGGACGGTAGCGACACCAGCTCGAGTGCGACGAAGGCCGTTGCTAGGCTGTTGGCCGCACTGAGGAGGCTCATCCCAGTCGCGGACAGCAGGACCAGCGCGAAGAACTCGGCCTGGTAGCTGTGTTCGGTGATGTAGTCGTAGCTCGCGAGCACGACCAGGGTCGTGACGCTGCCGACGATGGCCATGAAGAACAGGGCCATCTGGTCGACGACGAGCTGGCTGTTGAACAGCGCGACGCCAGTGTTGTCTGCCATCCCAGTCCCGGCGGTGATGAACCACCCGGCGAACCCGAAGGAAAGCAGGGAGCCGAGCACCGAGATACCGGCCAGCAGTCCCGTGTTCGTTGAGTCCGGATCAATCGAGTCCGCTAGCAACAACACCAGAGAGGCGAGGGCCAGCGAGAGCGCTGGGGCGAGCGCCATCCAGTCAGGGAGTGCGACCATCTATGCACCACCTCCGATATCGAGAACCGGTGAAATCGAGTCCTGTATCATACCAAAGGAGAGGTCCGGCGCGACACCGAGTGCGATGACCAGCAGGAGCAACACGGCCAGCGGTGCGACATCGTGGAACGCGGCCGGGCTGACCTCGTAGTCTGTTTCCAGATTGAAACCACCAAACAGCGTGCGCTGCATGGCCCACAGCAGGTAGCCGGCCACGATGACGATGCCGAACATCGCCAGCGAGGTCAGCACCGGTGCAGCCCCACCGAGCGTCGGCGCGTTGAACGAGCCCTGGAAGATGAAGTACTCCCCGGCGAAGCCAGCCATCAGCGGCAGGCCCATGTATCCGAAGGCGGCGGCGACGAAGATGCCGACCGTCCAGGGCATACGGTCAGCGAGACCGGACATGTCGCCGACCATGCGCGTGTGCGTCGTGTTGTAGATGACACCGACAGACATGAACATCAGCCCCGAAATGAGGCCGTGGGCGATCATCTGGAAGGTCGCCCCGCCCATGCCGTAGGGCGTGAACGCGACTAGACCCAAGATGACGTAGCCCATCGACGAAATCGACGAGTAGGCGACGATGCGCTTGAGGTCGCGCTGTGCCAGCGCGAGCATCGCGCCGTAGATGACGCTGACAACGCCGATAATCGCCAGCGGAACCGCGAGCTGGCGCGCCGTGTCAGCGAGCATCGTGAAGTTGAACCGCAGCAGCGCGTAGGTCCCCATCTTCAGCAGGACACCGGCCAGCATGACCGACACCGGCGTCGGGGCCTCCACGTGAGCGTCGGGCAGCCACGTGTGCAGCGGGAATACGGGCACCTTCACCGCGAACCCGAAGAACATCAGGATAAAGGAGATGGTCATCAGGTTCACGCCGGCGATGGTCGGCAGCCCGCTCGCGGTGCGGAACGCCTCGGCCATCGCGGGCAGGGACAGCGACGTGAGGTCGGTGCTGAACACGAGCGCGAACAGGCCCGCGAACATGACCAGCGACGCCACGTTCGTGTAGACGAAGAACTTGATCGCGGCGTACTTCCGGCGCGGGCCGCCCCAGACACCGATGAGCAGGTACATCGGGATGAGGACGCCCTCCCAGAAGACGAACCAGAGGAAGAAATCGAGCGCGGAGAACACGCCGATGAGGCTCACTTCCATGAACAGCATCAGTCCGTAGAACTGGGACTGGCGCTCGTCGATTGGCGTCCACGCGGACACGATGGCAAGCGTCGTCAGTACTGTCGTCAGCGCGAGCAGCGGCATACTGATGCCGTCAAGGCCGACGTAGTACGACACTTCCAGTTCACCCAGCGTGATCCACGGGATCTGCTGGCCGAACGCGATATCGGCGGGCGACAGCAGCGCGTTGCCCGTGCCGCCGTACTGCGTGAGGTACACCCAGTACATGTAGATGCTGCCAAGTGCCGGCACCGCACTGACGGCTGCGGCGAGCTTTCCGGCGTACCGGTCAGGCGAGAGGAACACGAGGCCGGTTCCCAGCAGGGTCACGATCAGCAGTGCAGCGACCCACATCTAGAACCACCCTCCCATGATGCCGAAGGCAGCAAGCAAGAGCACGAGTCCAAGCGTCAGCAGCGTCGCGTAGTTGCTGACGACGCCGGACTGGATGCGTCGGATGCGGCTGCCGCCGAACAGGCTCACGCTGGAGATGCCGTTGACGACACCGTCGACGACACCCTGGTCGAACTTGTTCATCACACGGGCGAGCGGGTAGGTGACACCCGTCGCGAGCCACACCTGATATTCGTCCTGATAGTAGTTGTGCATAAGTAGCGTCTTCAGACCGCCAAGCTTGTCGGTATGCTCGACCGGGTCGGCACCGGCATAGAGGCTCCGGGCGACGAACACACCGGCGAGTGCCAGTCCGAGTGAGAGAGCCGCTGAAGCCAGCAGCGTCCCGGTTTCACCACCCAGCGGATACGCTGGGTCGACGTGGGGCACATTGTGGAGCAGCTCCTCGTAGTGGTGCAGGTCTGTCGAAAGGAGCGCCGGCCAGCCGCCCTCCTCCGGCCCGGTCAGCCATTTGTGGAGGAAGTCGATCTCCGCGCCGGTGAGCTTCTTGACCGGGGCCATGTTGATGAACCCGATGGTCGTTGCGAGGATGCCAAGCACCGTCAGCGGGCCCTTGACGTTCCAGCGGACGGGCTCGGGGTCACGCGCGGTGTCCGAGCG
The DNA here is from genome assembly GCF_011627385.1 of Haloarcula sp. R1-2. Taxonomy (NCBI): domain Archaea; kingdom Methanobacteriati; phylum Methanobacteriota; class Halobacteria; order Halobacteriales; family Haloarculaceae; genus Haloarcula; species Haloarcula sp. R1-2. The sequence goes on along the minus strand of NZ_JAANTG010000004.1, from coordinate 209,402 downwards.
GGCGTCACCGTGGAAGGTCAGGTACACCATCCGGAAGGTGTAGAAGCCGGTGAAGAACACGGCCAGCAGTCCCATCGCGTACGCGACGAGATAGGCCGTGCCGAGACCGCCCTCAGTACCGAAGCCGTGGATGAGTGCCTCGTACAGCACCTCGTCCTTGGACCAGAAGCCGGCGAAGGGAACGATGCCGGCCAGTGCGAGCGAGCCGGCGAGGAACGTCCAGTAGGTCACCGGCATCCGGTCTTTCAGACCGCCCATGTCCCACATATTCTCGTTGTGGTGCATGGCGATGATGACCGACCCTGCGCCGAGGAAGAGCAGCGCTTTGAACACGGCGTGGGTGGTCAGGTGGAAGACGGCGGCGATGTAGCCACCCGAGCCCAGCGCGAGCATCATGTACCCGTACTGGGAGATGGTGGAGTACGCGAGCACTTGCTTGATTTCCTGTTTGACCAGGCCCATCGTTGCCGCAAACAGTGCGGTGAAGCCGCCGATAAGGGCGATGACGGCCAGTGCCGTCGGCGAAAGCGCGTAGAAGCCGTACATACGCGCGACGAGGTACACACCAGCTGCGACCATCGTCGCTGCGTGAATCAGGGCCGAGACCGGCGTCGGACCTTCCATGGCGTCGGGCAGCCACGTGTGCAGCGGGAACTGCGCGGACTTGCCGACGACGCCGCCAAGCACGAGGAGGCCGAGCACGGTGAACCAGGCCTGTGGGCCCATGCCGACCGTCTCCAGCATCGCGATACCCTCAAGCTCGCCGTCGACGATGGCGTGTTCGGCAAGCATCGGGAAGCTCTCGGCGACCACTTCGCCGCCCTGCGTAATGGGGGCGAAGAGACCGGTCCCGAAGGTGGCGAAGATGCCGACGACGCCGATAAGGAAGAAGTAGTCACCGAATCGGGTGACCAGGAACGCCTTCTTCGCGGCGCTCGGCGGGCCGTCGTCGCGGAACCAGAAGCCGATGAGCAGGTACGAACACAGGCCCACCAGCTCGAAGAACATGAACGCCATCAGGAGGTTGTTGGCGACGACGAACCCGAGCATGCTCGCCGTGAACAGGCCGAGCCCGGCGTAATAGCGCGGGAGGCCACTCTCGCCCTCGTCGTTCATGTATCCAAGCGAGAAGATGTGGACGAGGAACGAGATGAGACAGACGATAAGCAGCATGAGCGCCGACAGCGGGTCAAGTAGCAGGCCGAAGTTCAGCCGGAGTGACTCGACGCTTGCGGTCCACGTGTACAGTATCTCGTTGTGGACCTCACCGCCGGCCACCGTTAGCGCGACCCAGATCGACAGCAGGAGCGACCCACCCGTCGCGGTAATGCCTGCGAGCGCACCGCCTTTCGGCATGCGGTCGCCGGCAAACAGCGCGACGAGGAACGATACGAACGGCAGCAGGACAATCGCCGGAGCGTATGTGAATGCAGCCATCTGTTACCACCTCATCGTCGTCGCCTTCGTCACGTCCACGTCTGTGAAGTTGCGGTACAGGACCAGGACGATACCAATCCCGATGGCGACCTCTGCAGCGGCGAGTGCCATCGTGAACAGGCTGAACACCTGGCCGGTGAGGTTCCCGTGTTGCAGCGAGAACGCGACGAGGTTGATGTTCGCAGCGTTCAACATCAGCTCGACGGACATCAGGAAGATGAGCGCGTTCCGTCGCGTGAGGATGCCGAACAGGCCGATACAGAATATGGCCGCCGACAGGAGGAGATACGTCTCAGCCGGAATCACGAGTCGTCACCTCCCGGGCCACCGTCAGCGGCAACGGCCATGTCGTCGTCGTCCGTGGTTTCGACGCCGAGCGTTACCGATTCGCCGGCAACTTCGCGTCGGGCAAGCATGACGGCCCCGACGAGCGCGGCCACCAGCACGATGTCGATGATCTCGAAGGCGACGAGGAACCCTTCACCGGGAACGGCCGTCTCACCCTCGCCCATAATCGCGCTCGGGGCGATATCGAACAGCGCCGCGCCGAGGCTCTTGGTTATCGCCGCTCCCTCGCCAAAGCCCGCTGGTGCGGGAAACGAGACGCCCATGAACACTGCACCGAGAACGACGAACAGGGCGATTGCGGCCAGTCCAGCGACGAAACTCCCCTCCGTCTGTAGTTCGGGTTTTGTGGTCATGGTGTCACCTCGATCACCGACTCGTCCTCGCGGGTCAGCATCACCGCGAAGGTGATGAGAATGAGGACGCCGCCGACATACACCAGGATCTGCATCGTTGCGACGAACGCCGCCTGGTTCATGACGTAAAACACTGCGACGCTGATAAGGGACACGCCCAGTAACAGCGCCGAGTGCCAGACGTCCCGGACTAACACGACGCCCGCAGCGCTGCCCACCGTTACGATAGCGAACAGCGCGAACGCAATTGACTCTGCCAGTGCCATCTTACTTGGAGACTCTTTGCGGCGTCCCTTTGAAGATTCCTCTTTCGTCTCGCCAGTAGAGCCACTGTTTGCCGGGATAACCCCCCAGATTTCGGGGCACTCCCGCCTTGCTGGCGAAAAAGTGTAAGAAAATCCTCATTCACGGTGGCGCATACCGTTACTCCATCCCGACTCGACACTGTAAATCTGGCCTCTCAACGGCTGTGGCCATTCCGAAGAGGCCGGTGCTAGGCAGAATGGCGCAGTCGCTTCGGGTGTATTGATAGAAACCCGCTGAAAGTCCGTCGAAGAATTACTGGTAGTCAACTTCGCCGTCGCCCTCGCCGATCCACGCGCCCCGGTCAGGTTCGCGGGACTCCAGTGGGTCGATATCCTTGTACCACGGCACGTTCTTGAGCTGTTCCTTGTCGTAGGCGAACTCGTCTTTCGTGTCCGCGGTGAACTCGAAGTTCTGGGTCAGCAGGATCGCGTCGGTTGGGCAGACTTCCTCGCACAGTCGGCAGTAGATACACTGGCCGATGTGGAGGTTGTACTGCTCGCCGTTGCGCTGCTCGTCCATCACGATCTGGATGGTGTTGTTCGGGCAGACGTTTTCACACTGCCGGCACCAGATACACCGCTCCTGGCTCCACTTGTGGACGCCGCGGAAGCGGGGACTCACCTCAGGGGCGACATCCGGGTATTCCACCGTGAACGTCTCCCCGTCGAGGGCGTGTTTCATCGTCGTCGCCATTGATTTCAGGATTCCAATCATGACAGGTCTCCTCCGGTCGCTCGTGGGTCGGTTCGCGTGGCCGTCATTGGACGGTCACCCCGACGATAACCGCGGTCAGCAGCAGGTTCGCCAGCGAGAGCACCAGCATTCCCTTCCAGCCGATTTCGATGAGCTGGTCGATCCGGACACGCGGGACCGCCGAGCGGGCCCACTGCGTGAACAGGAAGACGCCCCAGATCTTAATGAGGAACCAGACGATGCCCGGTAGGACCGGACCGGCCGGTCCACCGAGGAAAATCGTGGCGATGATCGCCCCACCGAGGAAGATGTGGATGAACTCCCCGAGGTAAATCAGGACGAAGTACACCGAGGAGTACTCGGTCTGGTAGCCAGCGACAATCTCGGTCGGTGCCTCCGGGATGTCGAACGGATTCCGGCCGACCTCCGCGAGGTTTGCGATCATGAACAGCACGAACGCGAAGGGGTTCACGAACGCATACCACGACGGCAGCGGGCCGATCAGCGACTGCTGCTGTGCGGCGACGATCTCGCTCATCTGGAGCGAGCCGGCGAAGATAACCACCGACGCGCCGGTCAGGATGAGCGGGATCTCGTAGGCGAGGTTCTGCGCGACGGCGCGCAGCCCGCCAAGGAATGAGTACTTGTTGTTCGATGCGTAGCCGGCCATCACGAGGCCAATCGACGTGGTCGAGGCCACGGCGAACACGTACGCCAGTCCGACCTCGGGGTCGGCGAGATGGATGCCGTTCCCCATCGGAATCACAGCAAAACCAAGCAGCGCGGTACTGGCGATAATCAGCGGCGCGAGGTCCCACGCCGGTCGGTCGACGCCTTCGGGAACGATGAGTTCTTTCGACAGCAGGCGAACGGCGTCAGCCACGATAATGAACAGCCCGTACGGGCCGATACGGTCGACGGCGATACGGTCGGTGAACGCGGCCGTAATCTTTCGCTTTGCCCACGGACCGGCAAGCGCCGTGTTCGTCATCATGAGCGTCCCGATGAGACCAGCCCCAACGAGACTCAACAGGATCATCACGGCCGTGCTGTTGGGATCAAGCCCAAGCAGGTTCGCGAGCGTTTCCGGTAACGGCGCCGACTGCATTACCGGTCCACCTCCCCGAGGACAATGTCGAGGCTCCCGAGCGAGGCGATCATGTCAGGGATGTACTCGCCCTGAGACATCTCCGGCAGCGTCTGCAGGTTCGAGAAGCACGGGCTGCGGATCTTGAACCGGGCCGGCTTGTCCGTCCCATCCGAGCGGATGTAGATGCCGAGTTCGCCCTTCGCGCCCTCGACGGAGCGGTAGATCTCCTTGTCAGGGTCCGGGCGGAGCGTCCGCGGGACGTTGGCCTGAATCTCGCGGTCGTCTTCCGGCCACTGCTCCAGCAGGTCGACACATTGCTCGATGATGCGGGCGGACTCCTCGACCTCACGAAGGCGGACGAGAACGCGACTGAAGTTGTCGCCGCCCTGCTCGGTGACGACGTTCCAGTCGAGTTCGTCGTAGTAGCCGTATGGGTCGTCCCGCCGGATATCGTAGTCGACGCCCGAGCCGCGTGCCACGGGACCGGTCGCGCCGTACTGCTTGACCTGCTCCGGGGAGAGGACGCCGGTGTCGACACACCGCATCTGGAAGATCTCGTTACCGGTGACGAGGTCGTGGATCTCTTCGAGCTTGTGCGGGAGGTCATCGAGGAAGTCACGGATCTTCTCGAAGTACTCCTCGCGGGGCTCGGGCAGGTCCCAGGCAACGCCACCCAGCCGGAGGTAGTTGAACATCAGCCGCTGGCCGGTCAGGTCTTCCAGCAGGTTCTGGACGATTTCGCGGTCGCGGATGCCGTACTGGAAGACAGCGGTGAAGTCGCCGAACACGTCCAGCGCAAACGTCGCCAGCGCGAGTTCGTGCGAGGCGATCCGGCACATCTCCGCCGACATCGTCCGGATGACCTGCGCGTACTCGGGAACGTCGATGTCCGCGAGGTCCTCGGCTGCGCGCGCGTACGCCCATTCGTTGAGGATCCCAGCAGAAATGTAGTCCCACCGGTCCGGGTACGGCATGATCTGGTGGCGGTAGGTGCCCTGCTGGCACATCTGCTCCTCACAGCGGTGCAGGTAGCCGATATCGGGTTCGAGGTCGGCGATCTGCTCGCCGTCAAGCACCGTCTCGACGTGGAGCACGCCGTGGGTCGCCGGGTGGTGCGGACCGATATTGACGAACATCGTGTCCGGGTCGTCCTCGCTGCGTTTGTCGTCTTTCAGTGGGTTCGCGTGCTCGCGCAGTGAGACGATCTGTGGCTGGTCCTGATTGTAGTCCTGGCTCAGGGGGTGGCCCTGCCAGGTCTCGGGCAGCAGGATGCGCCGGAGGTCCGGGTGGTCGTCGTAGTCGATACCGACCAAGTCGTAGGCCTCCCGCTCGTGCCAGTCTGCGGTGTCGTAAACGCGAGCGGCCGACTCGTTGTGCGGGTCGTCTTTCGGCGAGGGGACGACAATCGACAGCTCCTGTGTCGGGTCGTTGTACTTCCGCAGGTGGTAGATGGATTCGTACCGGTCGTCGTACTCCTGTGCCGTGACACAGGCGCAGTGGTCGAACCCAGCTTCCTCTTTCAGCGTCGAGAGGACTTCCTGAACCTCATCGGGACGGATGACGAACCCTTCAGCGTTGACGTGTTCCTCACGGTCGAGGACGTGGCCACCGAGCAGGTCCGCGAGCGCGTCGTAATCAAGGCCGTCCTCCGTAACGCCGACATCGAGCGCCGTATCGCGTGATGGTTTTTCTAAACTCATGGCAAGTTAGGGAGAGTCGTTCCAGTTGTACCGCATAACGAGGTCTTCCTCGTCGATTTCGCTGGCGAGTTTGTCCACGAGCTCGTCCTGTTCGAGGTCGCCGAACTGCTCCAGTTCGTAGGGTTTGACCGTCACCGGCGAGGACTCGCCCTCGGCGATGCGCTCTTGGAGCTTGGCAACGCCGTAGATGAGTGCCTCGGGGCGTGGCGGACAGCCCGGGACGTGGATGTCGACCGGGATGACCTCCTCAGCGCCCTTGATGACGTTGTACCCTTCCTGGAACGGACCGCCGGAAATGGTACAGGATCCCATCGAGACGACGAACTTCGGCTCGGGCATCTGGTCGTAGACGCGCTTCATCCGCGGCGCGAACTTCGAGACGATGGTCCCCGGAACGATGATAACGTCCGCCTGGCGTGGGGATGCGCGTGGCACCCCTGAACCGAAGCGGTCGAGGTCGTGTTTGATCGCGTAGGTGTGGATCATCTCGATGCTACAGCAGGCGATCCCGAACTGCAGCATGAACATCGAGGAGCCCCGGACCCAGTTCATGAACTTGTCGAACTTGGTCAGGATGAACGGCGTCGACCCGAACGCCTCGCGTAGCGTCGAGTTAAAGCGGTCGTCAGCCCCGTCACCCATGCGGGCCTCCTGTGTCGATACGTCTTCGACGGCCGGTGGTGTTTGGTCACTACTCATATGTGTCTGCCCCCTTCGTGGCGCGCGGACTGCGCACCCACTGAACTGCGCCGTTACGCCAGGCCCAACCGAGTCCGATGGCGAGAATCGTGATGAATACGACCATCGGTAGCAGTGCCGTGGTCATCCCGAGCTCAGCGGCGGCGTCGCTGTAGATGACCGTCCACGGGAAGATGAAGACGGTCTCGATGTCGAAGACGACGAACAGCAGCGCGACCATGTAGTACTGGATATTAAACTTGATCTGTCGACTGCTGCCAGTCGGCACTTCACCGGACTCGTAGGTGGTGCGTTTGCCTTGTTCCGGCACGCTGGGCCGCAAGAGGCTCGAAACTGCCATCATCGTTAGTGGGATGGCTAGCGCCACGACCGCGAGCGCGCCGATGGCGATCCATGGATTACTCATTCCGGTATCTCCTATCGTCTCTCGGTTAGAAGTACTCGCATATAAGGGTTCATTGTTCGGTTTTTCGGCCTTGCGGGTCTTTAAGAACCGACACGCTCTCGGATGGAAAGTGACCTGCATCGGCCACACCCCCCAGGGTATGACGCCCCTCGGGTATCACTCGTCCCAATACTCGCGTTTGAATCCGGGCGTCCCGAGTTCGTGGAGGTCACGCGACGCCTCGCCAACGTCGGCCTGGAGCCCCTCGTGGTACGAGACGAGCCGGTCACGGAGTTCGTCGTGCTGCCGTGCAAGGATTTGTGCCGCTGAGAGGGCGGCGTTGAACGACTTGCCGGCGTCGACCGCCGTCATCGGCGCGCCCTGTGGCATCCCGATAACCGAGTCGACGGATTTCTCCTGCACTGGGACACCGATGACTGGCAGCGGGTAGGCGATGCTGGCGGTCATGTTCGGCAGGTCAGCGGATTTACCGCCAGCGCCAGCGATTATCACGTCGATACCGCGGTCGGCGGCCGTCTCTGCGTACGCGTACATCAGGTCCGGCGTCCGATGGGCCGAGCAAACGAACGTTTCGAAAGTGAAGCGGCTCTCGGGCGCGTCAGTGTAGTCCGTCTGTTCCTCGAAGCCGAGTTCGTCGGCGAGCGCCGCGTATGCTCCCGGTCGCTTGCCCTGTCCGCCGGCCATCGTCGGCAGGTCTGAGTCGGAGCCCATGATGATGCCAACATCGGGCGTCAGGTCGTTCGGTCGGTCCATCTCGGCCTCTTCGTGCAACTGGTCGATAAGCGACTGCACGTTGTCTGCGGGCATACGACCGACTGGAACGGGGACGGGCGTAAGTGTAGGCGATTTCCGGTCAGTCGGCTAGCGCCTGCTCCAGTTCGGCAAGCAGCGCCTGTGGGTCCGCGGGGAAGCACCTGAGCGGGTCGGTACGCCCGGTGACCTGTACCCTGAGTGTGTACCGCTTGCGGTAGGTGAGCGCGAGACTGACAGCACCAGCGACAGCGAAGGCCCCGCCGAGGAGGACGGACCGGTCGAGCGACAGTAACCCGAACCCGATCAGCGCGACGCTCATCACCGCGAGGAACCAGTCGATGTCCTGCAGACTCACCTCGACCACGTCGTCGAGATCGACGACCACCGGCTCGTCACCGCGGTCGACGACGAGGCGGTCAGCACCGAGAACCACAGTCCCGCCGGTTCGGAGCGTGCCGGTGTACCGTTCGGTGTCGATGGGCGGTACGGTGTCTGCGGCCGTGCCGTCGCTGTCGTCTCCCACGGTTAGTCGTCGCTCACCGCAGACGGGCGGTCGCCGCCGCGGCCACGAATCCGGTCTAGCGCTGAGACGTATTCACTGTCGTCTTCGGTGAGCGCGGCCCAGGCCGCGAGCCCGCGCTCCTCGCGGGTCCCCGGCACGGTGTTGTCGAGGACAAATGCGACGATGCCACCGACAACCATCCCGGTCCCGCCCATGACGAACAACGTGGTCGCGACCACATCGGTCCCGAGGACGCTCCCCAGCACCGGGACAGCCGCTAGACCCTGCTGGAGGGCTGTCGCGCCGCCGACATCCATTCCCTGTCCGACCTGGCTCATGTACTCGGGCACCGCGAGGCCGGCAAAAAGTGCGAAACCGACGATGAAGACGTTTCGGTTGGCATCGAGGTCGACGTACTTCAGCTGTGAGAGCCCGACGGCGGCGATCTGTCCGAACATGACGATGTAGAGCCCACCGATAATCGGCGACGGGATGGTCGCGAACAACTGGCCCGCTGGGCCGAAGTATCCGACCAGAATCATCACCGCAGCGCCGATCTGCACGACGTAGCGGGACGCGACGCCGGTGATAGCGATTGCTCCAACGTTCTCAGTGTACGACGTACAGCCATTGCCGGTGCCCATAATGCCGGCAAACACGTTGCCGACCCCTTCCATGCCGATACCATCGTTGATTCGGCTGCTGTTCGGCGCGCCGCGGCCAGCAATGCGGGCAACGGAGTGGTAGTCGCCGAAACTCTCGACAACAGAGGCGAGCATCCCGGCGAACATCCCGACGATGAAGCCCGGCGTGAACTGCGGGAGCCCCCACTGGAACGGGTAGATCGGCTGGACCAGCGGGGCACTCGTGACAGAACCGAGCGAGACGTAGCTGACCGAGCCCGCGGCGAAGACGCCAGTGACTGAGAGGAGAGCCGCGACGGTCCACGCAAACAGAATACCCAAGAGTACGGGAAAGAGCTTGAACGCGCGGTGGCGTCGGTCGAGGTACTGCGAACACGCGATAATCGAGAGCATCGTCAGCCCGAGCAGCCACCAGTTCTGCCCGGTCCCGGGGCTACCGAAGTTCGGATTCGATATCTGTGGGACGTTAAACAGCGCCAGCCCGATGAGCGCGATGACCGGTGCGATGACGACCGGCCCGACGTACCGCTTCAGCTTCCCCATGAGGCCGCTGTAGCCGATTATAACCTCGACGATGCCGGCAACGATGACGGCTCCCTGTAGTTCGACGAGCATGGTCTGCCAGTCCGCGCCCTGCTGGGCGAGCACGCCGATGATGGCCAGCCCGGGCGCGAGCATCGAGAACGTTCCGCCCTGAACAATTGGGTACCTGTTTCCGAGCGTCGTCTGGGCGAGCGTCGCGATGCCGGAGACGACGAAGAACGTCCCGATGAGACGGCCGACCTGGTCCGGCGCGGCCTCAAACATCCCCATCGCGCCCGCGAGCCCGAGCGGGATCGCGACGGACGCGCCGATCATCGTCAGGTAGTGCTGGACGCCGAGCAGTATCGCCTGTTTTCGCGGCGGCTTGTCGTCGATGCCGTACTCGACGAAGCCGGCGGTTTCCGGCTCTTCCGGTGTGGTCGGGCTTTGTCCGTCGTCCGGCGGTGTCGCGTCAGTCATGCTCGCTACCAGTGGCACTGCAACTCCCGGTACATATTCTTTGCTCGTTGGCCCAGCGGCGACAGGACCCAGCCTGCCGCCTCGAAAGGAAAACGCTCTTGGCCCGCTCCGACACAGTCTTGGACATGAGCAACGGGGACGACGAGGCCGACGCGTCGGACGACGCCGAGGCAACAGATGAGATCGACGTGACCGCCGAAGAACTGGAATCGCGTCTCACAGAGGCCGGCGACGCGTTAGAGGCCGCAGAGACGGAGGCCGACCTCGACGACGTCGAGTCGTCCCTCGACGACATCGAGAGTGACCTCGAGGCTGCCGACCTGCCCGAACCCGACGAGGACGATGACGACGCCGAGGACCCCCGCGAGGAACTGGAGTCCCAGCTTTCGGACCTCCGGGACGACCTTGACGAACAGCGCGGCCCCTACGCCGAAGACGTCGTCACCATCGTTTCCGACGCCGCCGACACCGTCACTGACAGCGAGTGGACCGACGACGGAGAGGGCGAGGCTCAGGAAGCCGTCGAGACGTTCCTCGACGAAAGCGCCGAGTTCATCGACCACGACGCTGACACGGGCGGCGATTTCGTCGCTGCCGGGGATGCGCTGAACACAGTCGCCGACGCCATTGAAGCGGCAAACCTCGACCCTGACGAGGACACGGAAACTATCGAAGGGCTCCTCGAAGCGGCGGAAGCGTTGGAAACAGGGCTGGACGAAGCCGAAGTCTGGAACGACCTCACGGTACAGGAGCAACTCGACGCCCGCGGCTTCTATGATATCCTGACCAACGAGAACCGGAAGGACTTCCCGCCGGAGTGGAACGCCGCCAAGCTCCACGCCGAGGAAGGGGACTTCGATCAGGTCCTGTTCGCCTACGACAAACTCGGGTCGGAGTTCTTCGACGGGTACATCGTCGACTTACTGTACAACCTCGGGAGCGACGCCGAACCGGCCTTCGACGCGATGCACCAGCGTGCACAGAAACGCGAGAAAGGGCCAATCGAGGTACTGGGGAAAATCGGCGACGAGCGTGCGACTGAGACGCTGCACGACTACATCGACGGCGACGGCGACCCTGCGCTCCAGAAAGTCACGCTGCGCGCACTGGGCGCTATCGGCAGTGCCGAGTCGGTCCAGCCGGTCGCCAACCGACTTGACGCCGACAGCGAGGAAGTCCGCTCAGTCGCGGCGCGCGCACTGGGGCTGCTCGGCGACACTCGCGCCATCGAGCCGCTGAGCGATGTCCTCAAATCCGGCGAAAGCGACTCCGTGCGTGCCTCCGCCGCGTGGGCGCTCCGACAGATCGGGACCGAAACGGCACTCGACGAAGCCGCCCGCTACACGGACGACCGCGCGTATATCGTCCAAGCCGAGGCCGAAAAGGCAGCCAGCGCCTGAAGCAGGATACCTTTTTATACGAGCGGGCGGCCAGACGCCCCGATGCGGTCGTTCGCCCCACTCGTCTGTTGCGTGCTCGTCCTCGCAGCGATAGGTCCATACACCGCCACTGGACAGGCGACTCCAACTGCAACAGCAGCCAGCGGTCCCGAAGAACCGTCGATTCACGCAGTGTATCCGGACCCCGTCGCTGGCGGTGACGAGGGGGAATTCATCGTCATCACAGTCCCTGCTGGGACAGACATCGGGCAGTATGCTATCACTGACGGTGACGGTACTGCAGGTGTTCCGAACACTACCGCTCGCGGGCGCGTCGTCCTCTCAATGGCACCGAACCGGACACGGAAACTCACCGACTGGCCGGTCGTCGGCCTCGATGGTCATCTTGTGCTGGCAAACGGCGGCGAGCGAATCCAGCTGCAGCGAGGCAACCGGACTGTTGACGCTGTCCGATACACGGATTCAGTCGAGGGTGAAATCGGCGTCATTAACGGGTCTGTCGTCCATTGGCAGTCATTGGGTGCGACAGACCGCCCGGTCATCAGGGCTGCCGGCGGCGAGGTCCGCGCGTTCGCGCTGCCGGATGCCTCCGCCGCACCGATTCAACCGATACGGAACGCGGACAAGCGAGTGTTCTTGGCCGGGTACACGCTCTCTTCGGCAAGGGTCGCCGACGCTCTTATCGCCGCCCAGCGCCGCGGTGCGACGGTTCGCGTCCTGCTCGAGGGCGAACCGGTCGGCAGCCGTACCGCCGCAGAGGCCAGCACTCTTGACCGACTGGCCGAGGCAGGTGTCTCCGTCCGAGTGATGACTGGCCCACGTGCCAGATACCGCTACCACCACGCGAAGTACGCTGTCGCCGACGGGCAGGCCGTCGTGCTGACAGAGAACTGGAAGCCCGCCGGCACTGGTGGCAACAGCAGCCGCGGCTGGGGGGTGGTCACGGCACAGCCGCGGGTCGTCGATGGGCTGAACCAGACGTTCCAGTCCGATACCGGCTGGCAAGACAGCGAGCGGTGGGGAGAGTACCGTCAGGGTCGACAGTTCGAGCGAGCGGAGCCAGCGACCGGGACGTATCCGACCGAATTCCAGGCTGAATCGGTGGTCGTCCAGCGGACAGACCTCCTGGTCACCCCCGATAACGCCCAGGGTGAACTTGTCGCGACGATAGACGACGCGGACGACTCCATTGACGTTATCCAGCCGACGGTCGGGGACTGGAACAGCCCGCTTTTGCGGGCGCTCCGCCGGGCTGCGTCGCGCGGCGTCGAGGTCCGTCTCCTGTTGAGTGACGCCTGGTACGTCCGTGAAGAGAACACGCAGACAGCACAGCGCTTTCGAGAGTGGGCCGACCGCAACGACGCGCCGCTGACGGCGAAAGTGGCGGCCCCCGACGGTCGCTACGAAAAGATACACGCCAAGGGCGCAGTTATCGACGACAAACGGGCCGTCGTCGGCAGCCTCAACTGGAACGAACAGGCGGCGACTGCGAACCGAGAGGTCGTACTGGTGTTGCACGGCAGCGACGCGGCCGACTATTTCGGCGCGGTCTTTGACGCTGACTGGGGGGCCGGCGGGTTCGACACGCCGGTCGGTGTCATCGGGGCGCTGCTCGGACTCCTCGTGGTCACCGGGCTCGCCGCTCGTCGGGTCTCGTTTGAAACGTAGAAAACTGTGTCGCGGTCAGCCTGCGCAACGGGGGCGACGGCCTACACTTCTTCCGGCAGCGCCGTCGAACTTCCGAGCTCCTCGTCGATTTCGGCTTCAGCCATCTTCTCGACGAGGGCGTCGATGACTGACTCGCGGCGGCCCTTGACGAACTTGATCGAGCCGACGACGAGGTGGCCGCCACCGGAGACGCCGCCACCGTCGACCTCCTCGCTGAGCTCGGTTACCATCCGCGGGATGTCCAGACGGACACCGTCCGAGCGCAGGACGGCGAAGTCCGGGCCGTAGCCGATGGTGATGACGGGGTCACCGGTCTCGGCGACCTTCCGGTCGTGGATTTCGCCGGTCGTTTTGCCCGGCGCAGGGTAAGTAAAGCGATGGGCGTGGTTCTCCACGTCGATGGTGTAGAGGTGTGCGCCGTTGTCGAGCCGTTCGTGGTCGACGTGACTCATGGCGGCATCGAGCTGGTCCTCAACATCTCGTTCGGCGCGTTCGGAGAGGAATTCGACGACTTCGCCGTGGCGGTCTCGGTCGTCACAGTCGACGTTCAGCACGTCAGTGATCAGCTCTTCGCCGGAGTTGTAGCGCAGCCAGTGGGTCGCGTAGTCGAGGGCTTCGCCGATGTCGCGCAGATCGTTCTCGTCGTAGCCCTTCTCGCTTGCGAGGCCGATGTAGTCCCGCATCGCCTCAGCCTCGGAGCGGTCAGACAGGCCCGCGACCGCGGGAACGTGCTGGAGATCCTCGGTGAGGTCGGGGTCGATCATCCGGGCGAGCTCGACACACAGCATCCCCGTGGTGATGCGGTAGTCCTCGTCGTGGAGGTAGGGGTTGACGTGCTGCTCGATGAGCGGCTCGACGGCCTCGGGGTCCGGGTGGTGGTGGTCGACGACGACCACCGGGATGTCGTAGTGTCGAAGGTTTCGGTAGGCCGGCGTGTCCTCTTCGGTGGAGCCGTTGTCGAGCATCAGCAGCATCGGGAGCTTCTGCCCGTGACGGGTGCGGTCCTCCAGCGCGAAGTTGAGGTCCCGCGTTACGTCCTCCATCTCGTAGTAGGGGGCCTTGCTCGGCAGGCGCTTGAGGAGGTGCTGGGGCGCGCTGGCGTCCTCGTACTGGGAGGCAATGAACGATTCCAGTGCGACCTGCAGCGGGACGCTCGCACAGAGCCCGTCACCGTCGGCGTGGTGACGCATCCGGATCGGACGGCCCGAAAGCACTGTCTTGCGGAGTTCCGTCGCGACTTCCCGGAGGTCGTCCCACAGCTTCTCGAAAGCAGGCCATTCGACCAGTGGTTCGACATCGGCTGGTTCGGCGGCCTCGGCCAGTGCGGCGTCGAGGTCGCTCTCGACGGCGGCGGCTTCTTCGCCGTCGAGCACGGTCAGCGATTCGGCCTCGACCTGCAGGCCGTCGTCGCGCTCCTCTGCGCGCCCGGAGACGCGGACGATGTCGTCGATTTCGACGTCGGGGTGCGCCCGGACACCGGCCTCCTCGAAGGCAGCACATGGGACGATACCGGTTTCGTCACGGACTTGGAACACGGTGGGACCGCCGGTCTGTTTGATCTGGACGACCTGTCCCTCGATGATGACCGTCTCACCGGTCGCGTCCTCGAGGTCAGCGACGGTGGTCGCGTTGCCGTGGGCAACACGCTGTTCCTCGTAGTCAGCAACCCGTACTTCCTCGAAGCTCAGGTCGCCGTCGGGACGGATCTCGCCGAGTTCGACAATAAGATCGTCACCCACGTCGTACTGGCCCAAGAGATTAGAGTCGTGGACGAGCCCGGAAACAGCGTCGGAAAGGTCGACGAATACGCCGTATTCGACGGTGCCGTTGACAGTTGCGTGGTACAGTGCGCCTTCTTCGAGATCATCGGACGTACATTGGTCCGCGAGATCGTAGACGATGGTCCCGCCGTCGGGGACCGTCGCACCGTCACCGGTGCCAGTTGGCGAAGACATTTGTCAATCCTTCGGTGCTCCCCCGTTTGTACTCTTCGGAATCCGCGGAGGGACGAACACAACGCGTAAAAAGCGTCCGACCTGACTGCGTGGTATGGGGTTGTTTCGAACGAGCGGGATACTCGGGATCGCGGAGTCCGCACTCGAGTTCGCGCTCGCTGCCTCCGAAGAGGCCCATCCTAACGAGTATATGGGCTTCCTCCGGGGCGATGACGCCAGCAAGCTCGGGCTCGACGAAGATGGGACAGTTCTGACCGACGTTCTCGTTATCCCGGGGACAGAGTCGAACCCGGTCAGTGCGACCGTCAAGACGAGCATGGTGCCGAATGATATGCGAGCAGCGGGGTCAATTCACTCGCACCCGAACGGTGTCCTCAAACCCAGCGACGCCGACCTCGCGACGTTTGGTCGCGGCGACGTCCACATCATCGTCGGCTACCCGTATGGCCGCGATGACTGGAAGGCGTTCGACAGCGACGGAACAGAAGTCGAACTGCCGGTGCTCGACGTAGAGCCGCCCGAAGAGTCTTTTTTCGATTTCGACCAGTCTGACATCGACGCCGAGCTACGCGAGGAGGAGTTCGATCAGTGACCCGCGTCGTCGCACAGGGAACATTCGACATTCTGCACCCAGGCCACGTCCACTACCTGCAGGACGCCGCCGACATGGGTGATGAACTCCACGTCATCGTGGCCCGCTCGGTCAACGTCACGCACAAGGAGCCGCCTGTCGTCCCGGACGAGCAACGCCGGGAGATGGTCGGGGCGCTCAAACCGGTCGACGAAGCACATCTCGGCCACTCCGAAGATATCTTCATCCCGATCGAGCGCATCGAACCGGACATCATCGCACTGGGCTACGACCAGCACCACGACGACGAGCAACTCGAAGCGGCGCTGTCCGCCCGGGGTATCGACTGTGATATCTGTCGGGCCAGTCCGCTGGAAACTGAGGCGGCTGACCGGGTCCTGTCGACTGGCCGGATTATCGACCGGATTCTCGACGAACGGAGCTGAGAAGACAACACTTTCGAGGTCGCAGGCCAACTAGTGGCTATGTCAACCGTCACGACAGGCCGGACGCTTGACGCCAACGGCGACCCCGTTCCGGGAACCGGGTTCGAACTGGACCCCGATAGCCAGTTCGCCGACCGAGTTCGGGAGCGAACCGGCCCTGTCACGTCACATCCGACCCGACCTGTGTGGGGCATCCCGCTGGAGGGATCGGGCGACACCATCCGGACGCTCAGCGTCTTCGGACCCGGCTACGGCGGGCCACCCGAACACTATCACGAGCAGAGCCCGGAACGCTTCGAAGTCGAACGGGGCTCGCTGACGATGATGCTTGATGGCACGGACCACGAGGTGACGGCGGGCGAAACGGCCACCGTCGAGACAGGCGTCACGCACACCTTCCGGAACGACACCGACAAGCGAGCCGTCGTCATCACGAACATCTACTCGCCGGGTCGACTCCGGCAAGTACTCCCGACACTCGGCGGTCTGGCCCACGACGACGATGGAAACCCCGAGAACCCGCTCCAGCAGGCCCTCGTCGCGGACCGTCTCGACGGCAACACAGTCTTCACGAGACAGGAACGGCTCGAACCGCTGTCACGGCTCCTCACGCCGGTCGCAGAACTCGCTGGCTATCAGGGCGCCTACGCGAAGTACACGCAGCCGGCCTTCTGGGAGCGCCACGTCGAACAGCCTGACCTATGACAGCCTCCCTGCGGTGAACGGCGGGGTTGTTCGCCATCACGCTGCCCCCTCGACGGTGACCGTTGCTTCCGAGACCACCCGTTCGTCAGAGGCATCCGTGCCGGCCTCAACCGCCAGCGTGTACTCGCCGGGTGACGCGTCGTTTGGGACGGCCACAGCCAGGGTACCGGTAACCGAATCAACAACAGGGTCCCAGACTAGCTCAGGTGGATACGACTCCCGAACGGCGGTCGGCTCCGGCTTGAATCCCTTGTGTGTCACCTGCCAGCGCTCGGGAATCTCGGCCAGTTGCCAGGTCAGGACGCCAACTGACGAGGCCTGCACTTCGATCCGTGCTGTCTCACCGGGCGCGACGGACGCATCTGCGGTCTCGACGGCGAGACCGCCGTTCGAGCCGTCGCCAGGGGACCCACAGCCGGCCAGGCAAAGCGTTCCGGCCGAGAGGACGAGCACCATTCTCCGGGTACGCATACCGGCTGTTCCAGCGGTTGGAGCAAAATAGTTCGCCGGCAACTGCTCGAAACAGCGTCTGGTTCGAACGCCATCGCTGTTCAGAAATCAAGTGGATTCCCACCAGAAAACTGTACATTCGTATTCATCCGCCAGCGAGCATGGTAAAACACAAGCATGAATACCGGGGGGTGGAAGTCATCGGTCCGGTGATTGCCCTCGCCGCCGAATGGAAAACTGCCATGTCAGGAACCGCAAGCGCGGTCGTGTTACAGACCGGCGGTCCAGCGATCTCCGCCGAGGCGGCCAGCTATCTCGCGGGGGGACTCGCAGCCCTCGCCGTCGGGTTAGCGGCGCTGGGATCCGGGTTCGCCGAGCGCGGTATCGGCGCGGCGGCGGTCGGGGCCATCGCCGAGGACCCCGATATGTTCGGTCGGGGCCTCATTCTCACAGTCCTGCCCGAGACCCTTGTCATCCTCACGCTGGTGACAGTGTTCGTCGTAACGTAGCAGAAGTAGCCGTTTCCGCGGCCTGTCCACTTTTTTGTTGCGGTCCAGACGGCTGCGCTACCGAGTGTCGAAGAGAGTGAGCCGCAGCGAGGCGCTTAGATCAGGTCCGCCTCGGCGAGGCGGTCGACGGCTTCTTGCAGTCGCTCCTTGCTGTTGGCGTAAGAGATACGAGCGTAGCCGGGCGTCCCGAACGCGGTTCCGGGGACGGTCGCGACCTGTGCCTCGGAGATAGCCTGATCACACCATTCGGTATCGTCACCATCCGGCGCGATTTCGGGCATCATGTAGAACGCGCCCTGTGGCTCGGGGACGTGGACGCCGTGGTCTTCGAACAGGCCAATGAGGAACTCGCGGCGCTCGGCAAAGGCCTGACGCATCTCCTCGACGGCGTCGTCGGTGTTCGTGATGGCCTCGACGCCGGCGTGCTGGACGAAGTTCACGGCACAGGAGACGGAGTGGGAGTGGACCTTGCCGGCCTGTGAGACCAGTTCTTCCGGGGCCGCGAAGTAGCCCAGCCGCCAGCCGGTCATCGAGTAGGCCTTCGAGAAGCCGTTGAGGGTGATTGTTCGGTCTTCCATGCCCTCAAGCGTGCCCAGCGAGACGGCTTCGACGCCGTCGTAGGTGATCTCCTTGTAGATCTCGTCCGAGATGACCGTGATGTCGTGCTCGACAGCGAGGTCACGGACGCCCTCCAGCGCATCGCGGGAGTACACCGCGCCGTGGGGGTTGCCCGGCGAGTTGACGACAAGCAGTTCCGTCTCGTCGGATACAGCGTCAGCGAGGTCGTCGAGCGCGCCTTCAAGCTGGAAGTCGTGGGCGGCAGTGTCGACACGGGTCAGCGTCCCGCCGGCGAGTTTCGCCATCGCTTCGTAGGACACCCAGGCCGGGTCGAGCAGGGCGACCTCGTCGCCGTCATCGATGATGGTCTGGAAGATCTCGTACAGCGCCTGCTTACCGCCCGGCGTGACGATGAGGTTGTCCGGGCCGTACTGAGTGAGACCGTCATCGTGGAGACTGTCGGCGATTGCCTCCTTCAGTTCGGGGATGCCGTTGGAGGACGTGTAGCCGGTGTGGCCGGCGTCAAGTGCGTCCTTGGCGGCGTCTTTGATGTTCTCTGGCGTGTCGAAGTCGGGTTCGCCGACGCTCAGGTCGACGACGTCTTTCCCCTCGGCTTCCAGCTCTGCGGCCTTGTTGCTGATTGCGAGGGTCGCGCTCGGTTCTACACGTTCGACGCGGGATGCAAAGTCCATAGTCATTGTTCGAGTTCAGTGGCGAGTTCGATTGCGCTCCGGACGGCTGAGTCTCCCTTGTCGGTTCGGGCCTCGGCCTCGTCCTGGCTCATGCCCGGGCCGATGATGCCCAGCGTGACGGGGGTGTCTCGGTCGAGGGAGACGTCGGTCAGCCCCTGCGCGGCGGCGTTGCCGATGATCTGGTCGTGGTCGGTGTCGCCGCTGATGATTGCGCCGAGGACGGCCACGGCGTCGATGTCCGACCGGCGCGCGAGCCGGTCGGCGGCCAGCGGCGTATCGTAGGACCCCGGGACATCAATCGACGCGACAATCTCGGCGTCATTGTCGGCAGCGGCCTCGTAAGCCCCGTGCTCCATCTCCTCGATAACGGCCCCGTGTTTATCATACTGGGCGACAACCAGCCCGAGCTGCACCATACCTGACACCCGGGCAGGGGCGACTAAAGAACTACCGTTCCGTGCTTGCACGGCCACAGGTCGTTACGTCGATATCGGCGACGGGCGAGTAGCTTAAAATCCTGTTATAGAAACCAGAAGGATTCTAATGCCCCATGTGCTTGAGCCAGATATGGCTGAGTCGTCCCTGCTGTCTGCCCTCCACGATTTCCGGGACCGGAGCCGGTCCTGGTTCGCGGACGACCCCCGCGCCGCCGTGAAGCTCGTCGTCGCCGTGACGCTTCTCGGACTCGTCCTCAGAATCGCGGCGCTCGGGAGCCGCGTCGCCCACTTCGACGAGGGCCGCGTGGCCTACTGGGCGCTGCATCTCCGCGATTCTGGGTCGTTCGCGTATCGCTACATCATCCACGGCCCGTTCATTCAACACGTCGATAGCTGGATGTTCACCGTCGCTGCGCCGACCGACTTCACGATGCGGCTCCCGGTCGCGATTGTCGGCGGCCTGCTCCCGCTGACAGCGCTGCTCTTTCGCAAGCACCTCCGGTCCGACGAGACTGTTCTCATGGCTGTGTTTCTCGCACTCAACCCGGTGCTGTTGTACTTCTCGCGGTTCATGCGCAGCGACGTGCTGGTCGCGGCGTTCATGTTCACCGCCTTCGGCCTGCTCGTCCGGTTCGTTGACACTCGGAAGGCGCGGTATCTCTACGGCGTCGCCGCGTTCATGGCGCTCGGGTTCGCCTCGAAGGAGAACGCCATCGTCTACGTGCTAACGTGGCTCGGCGCGACCGGCCTTCTGCTGGCGAAGGTGCTCGTCCTCCCGAACGGCTACCGCGACGCCGTCGGCTTCCTCCGGACCGTCCCGAGCCTCGGTGCAATCTGGGGCCGGCTGTCGGGCCGGGTCCGGGCGGATGTAGGGCTCGTTGTCAACATCGTTCGCTCGTTCCGCGATCGCCATGACAGCGCCGCCTCCGTCCTCGCAGCGTACGCGAGCCACATCGTCCTTGCCGCGCTGGTGTTCGGCTTCGTCTCGTTGTTCTTCTACGCCCCGCGGGGGGCCGGTGTCGCGGGCATCGAACACCCGCCAGCACCGGTCGCGAGTGGCGACGTGAACTTCTGGTCCGGCGTGACGAACCCATCGCTGTTCCCGGAACTCGTCCAGACCACATGGGAGCGCGTCGTCGGCCAGTACAGCGAGTGGTTCTCGCCGGCCTCGGAGAAAGCCACGACCACTGAAACGGGCCTGGTCGACTCTATCGAAACGTTCTACGAGAGCGTCGACGGCCACTATGAGGTGCTGCTGAAAGCGCTGGGCTACACCGCCGCCCCGCTGGTTCTGTTCTCGGCGTTCGGGTACGCGCTCGACCGCCTCGGAACCGTCGAGCCGCGCCACCTCGTCCCGTTCGCGGCCTACGGCGGCTACGTCTCGATTCTGGGCTACCCCATCGGAACCGACATCGGCGCGCCGTGGCTCGCCGTCCACGTCGTGGTCCCGCTGTCGATTCCGGCTGCCGTCGGACTCGCTGCTGTGATCCGGTGGGGGAACGAATCGCTGTCGACCGACGACGTGACCGGCGCTGCCATCGCCGCTGCCATCGTCCTGCTCGTTACTGCACTCGTCGTCAACACGACCGCAACGCGGGTGTACACCAACGAGCATCTGGAGGGGAACCCGCTGGTCCAGTACGCCCAGCCACAGGAGTCGCTCCGTGCGGATCTGGCGGAGATGGACCGAATCGCGACGGCCAACGGAAACGGCACCGATGTCGTCATGTATCACGGAGAGCGCGGCGACGCCTACGACGGCGACGACGCGTACGTCAAGGAAGACCGCGGTCAGTGGAACGACTCGTGGTGGAACACCAGACCGACCTGCTTGCAATGGCACAATTCACTGCCGCTGCCGTGGTACTACGCGGCCGAGGAGGTGAACGTCTCCTGTGAGAACCGGTCCGACAGGCTCGCCGAGCAGGCGCAGGCGGACCAGCCACCGATAGTCATCACCCAGCAGATTGATAGCACGGTCCCTGCCGAACAGCTCGAAGCCGCCGGATACGTGCCCAGAACCCACCGGATGCGAACGAAATACGGCTCGAACGACATGACGGTGTGGGTCCACGAGTCCTACGGCCGAGAACCGAACGGTTAACCCTGCTGCTGTGAAAGCGCGCGGTATGACGCTCACGTCACCAGGGCCGACCGTCGGCGTGGTCGGCGGTGGCCAACTCGGCCGGATGCTGGGCGAGGCGGCTGCGCCGCTCGGCCTCGAACTGCTCGTGACCGACCCGACGCCGGATTGCCCGGCCGCGCCGGTCGTCCGCGACCAGATTGTCGGGGACTTCGACGAGGCGGCAACCCTGCGGGAACTCGCCGAGCGCGCCGACTACCTCACCTTCGAGATCGAACTGGCCGACCCGGACGTGCTTGAACGGGTCGCTGAAGAGACAGGGACGCCGGTACATCCCGCTCCCGAAACGCTCCGAACGATTCAGGACAAGCTCGTCCAGAAGCGCCGGCTGTCGGACGCTGGCGTTCCGGTCCCCGAGTTCCGCGCCGTTGACACCGCCGATGACCTCCGTGAGGCCTGCGAGGAACTGGGCTACCCCGCAATGCTCAAGGCCCGAACCGGCGGCTACGATGGCCGCGGGAACATCCGCGTCGAGGGCCCAGTGGACGTTGCGGACGCTGTCGACGAGATCGCCGGCCCCGCGATGGTCGAGGCGATGGTCGATTTCGAGCGGGAACTGGCGGTCATGGGCTGTCGCGGTGCAGACGAGCGAGACACGTTCCCGGTCACCGAGACGATTCACCGTGAGGAAATCCTCCGGGAGTCCGTCGCGCCGGCCAGAGCGTCACGAGCCGTCCGCGAACGCGCCCGAGATGTCGCGCACGACGTGCTCGACGTGATGGAGGGTCGCGGCGTGTTCGGCATCGAACTGTTCGAGACGACCGACGGCGAGATTCTGCTCAACGAGATCGCGCCGCGCCCGCACAACTCCGGCCACTGGACTATCGAAGGGTGTCACACCTCGCAGTTTGAGCAACACCTCCGCGCTGTCACCGGCCAGCCGCTGGGGTCGACCGACCAGCGGTTCCCCACTGTGTCGACCAACATCCTCGGGGATGTCTCAGAGCGCCAGCCGGCGGAGCTACGGGGCGAGGACAGTGTGCTTGGGACGCCGCGGGCACACCTGCACTGGTACGGCAAGCGCGAAGTGTACGGCCTCCGGAAGATGGGGCACGTGACGCTGACCGACGACGACCGCGACGGCCTGCTCGTCGACGCCCGCGACCTCCGTGACGGGCTGACCTTCGAGTGACCGCCACTGACTGCGTCGTGAGTAGGAGCTATGGACTGACCGCGGTCCGGAACCGAGCGGTCTTTGACTCTGCAGTCCCGAGCCAGCGTATGGACAGACGGCAGTTTCTCCGTGCGGCCGGCCCGGCGGCAGTCGCAGGGCTCGCCGGTTGTCTCGGCGGTGGGAGCGCTGACACCGACTACGACGTGGGGATGTCGGCGGCGGCGTTTCGCCCGGTACAGATTACCGTCGAACCGGGGACGACCGTGCGGTGGCTCAACACGAGCAAGCAGGGCCATTCGGTCACGGCCTACGAGGACGATATCCCCGACGAGGCCGATTACTTCGCCTCCGGCGGCTTCGACACCGAGCAGGCGGCCCGCGACAACTGGGGGAACTCCTCTGGCGGGACGATGTACGAGGGTGACGATTTCACCCACACTTTCGAGACAGTCGGCGAGTATGCCTACTTCTGCATCCCACACGAACGAGCCGGAATGGTCGGGACTGTCGTCGTAACCGAAAACCCCGATACGGCGGCGAGCGGCGAGTAGCCACGTCATCACTTTTCTCGCAGCATCCTCGTCCGCGCTGAGCGAGCCGTTCACACGCTGTTTTGCGTTCTCGGTTGCTAGCTTATCGCCGTCGTGTGACAGTATACGTCACAGCAGAGACTCGCGTCTGCCGCGTCGCTGTTAGAGGGTCTCTCACTACGGCGGAAAAATCGAACGTCGGTGCTTGAACGTGTTAGGCTTCGACGTCGACGTCGTCTTCGTCCACGTCGACGGCCGTCTCTTCTTCGGCGGCGACTTCTTCGGGCCGCGCTTCGAGCGTGGTCTTCTTGATCTCGACGCGTCGGAGCGGGTAGATGTCCTTGGCCTCGCCGTAGATAGCCGAGGAGAGGCGCCCTTCGACGACACTGTCGATGAGCTGTTCGAAGGTGTGGTCTTCGGCCGTCTCGCGAACGAGGTCGATCATCGTTCGGCGGATGGCCTTCTCCTGAGAGGCGTCGGCCTTCTTGGTCGTCACGGCGACCGGCTGAATCTGGACGCGGTAGTCGTCCGTGGTCAGCACGGTGATGTAGGCCTCGACCTTCGAGGAGCCTCGGCGGACGAGCGAGCGGAGGTAGTCCCGTGTGAGTTCGTGGCGGATGAACTCCGTGTACGCTGAGTCCGAGGCGACCTCGTTGATCTTGAAGGTCAGCTTCGTGTTGTTCTCGCTGGCGTCGTTGGTCAGTTCGCCGAGCGTTGTTTCGATGGTGCGTCCGAGCACCTTGTCCGGTTCCTCTGCCGGTGTCTTACCGAGAACCTCCCGGTCGAACTGCTCGGGAGCCTGCACGGTGTACCACCGTTTCTGTTCTGTGCGCTTGGAAACGCTTCGTTCACTCATGGTTGGATTGTGTGTGTTGGTCTGCGAGCTGTGCTGCAACCCGGATGTTGACGACGTAGTCGTCGACGGTCGCCTGCAGGCCGCTGGTCGAGTCGCGCTCGACGGTCGTGACCACGGCGTTGCCCTCGACGCGCGTGGTCATTTCGTCGGTGTTGTCCGGCCGCACCGCGCGTGCGACGCGTTCGGGCGAGTCGTGTGTCGTCCGAATCTCGGCCCGTCTCATACTGCCTCCCGGAACGCTTCGATGAAGTCGGCCGTCGAAACGTCGAACCGGGCGCGTGCCCGGTCGCCCGTTCCAACGGCGTCGCCGCCGACTGTTTCGGCGGCTGCGTGCATCGTTTCGGCCACGTCCCGGCCGTCCGTGGCGCGGGCTGCGGCCCGGTCGTCGGTGACGACGAGCGTCACCGGTTCCGGCGCGCGGTGGTCTGCGAATAGGCGGGCGACAGTGCCGGTCGGCATCGCGTCGCCGCGAGCGACGAACAGGCCGTCGTACCGGCCTGTGGTCGCTTCGGACACTGCGTCGTGGGCGCGTGTGGCGTGACTGCGCCAGGCGGCCAGCGCGTCCTCGCTGACGGCCTCGTGACCGAGTGCGAGTGCGACGGCGGTGCCCGGCTGTTCGCGGGCGACGGCGTCGAGCACGTCGGCGTAGCCACCGACAGTCTCGAAGGGGCCGCCTGCTGTCGGACGGAGTGCGCGCTGGACCGCGTCGGCGGCCCGGGGCGGCGCGTCCGTGGTTACTGTCAGCGCGACCAGCGACGCGAGGCGTCGGTGGTCGTCGGCCGACGGAGGTCCGTCGGGCGAGATGTCGAGTTCCGCCAGTGTGGCCCGCGCTGCGTCGGCGTCGCCCGAGAAGGGCGCGACGAACAGCGTCGAGTGGGCCAGCCCGTCCGCGAGGTCTGTACCCGGCACTGCGACGCCGGGCCGCTGGTCGAGCCCCGCCTGCTCGGCGGCTTCGGCGACGGTCCCGTCAACGTCCCCGGCGGCAATCGTGCCGGCCAGGGCGAGCGCGGGGTCGGCCGTACCGAGTTCGCGGGCGGTCTCGAAGGCAGTCGCGGCGGCGCGGTCGGTCAACGTTACGTCGGCGGTCGGCTGCGTGCGACCGATTGCGATGGTGATGTCGGTCTCAGTGGTCCGGTCGGGGTCCTCGAACGGGCGGACGACGCTCGCCTGGAACGGCGTGTCGTCTAGTGCCCGCGCCAGCAGGCCGGTCGCGGCCAGCGCCTCGCCGGTCGCGTCGCTGACGAGGCGCACAAAGGCGGCCTCCCGCAGCGACCCGGCGAGGTCACCGGGCGACGTGGCTGGCGTCGGTTCCCGACCGGTCGCCGACATCTATTCGAGACCCAGCGCCTCGACGGCGTTGTCGTAGCTGTAGGTGAAGTCCTCGTCGACCTCGTCACCACGGTAGTAGTCGATGAGGCGTCGGATCTTCGACTGCGTGTTCTGGAGCGCACGCTTGTTCTGGTAGTCACCGGGGTTCTCGTCCATGTGGTCGCGAAGGCGGACTGCCCGTTCGAGCAGGTTCCGAAGGTCTTCCGGCAGGTCCGGTTCGGCTTCGTTCTCCTCGAGGATCTCAGTGACTTTCTTGCCGGTCGCGAGCGAGACGTCAGGGATCGGCGTGCCCTGAACGCCCTCGTCGCGCAGCTTCAGGCCGATCTCGCTGGGCGAGTGGCCCTGTTCGGCCAGTTCGACGACGCGCGCTTCGATGGCGTCCTCGTCAACGTCGCTCCACTCCGGGGGTTCGTCTGCCGCCGGTTTGTCCGAGTCGGACGAACCGCGACGGCGTGTATGCATTCGTGCCATTGTAATCTGGTTGGAACCGCACGAACCGCTCTCGTTACGAGGCGTATTGGCACTGTACAGTGCCGAACACGGCCGCAATCCCGAGCTGTGAAAGTCCACAGCGAGTCAGATTTGCGGTCGTGCTGTTCCCATCTTTCTGTCTGAGAGGGCGCGACTAAACCGTTCCGCTTCCCGGCCGCCTCTCGAAACGAGGATAGCCGCCAAACCCGTTTCACAGCCGAGCGGCTTCACAGTATTACGATTGATAACTCGCCCTGCTTCTTTAAGTGAGTTGTTAGAGTAGATATGCGTAGTATGGGTAGCGCAGGGCGGAGACTCGGCAGTCGCGGGCAGAGTGCTCCGCTCGGGCTAGCGCTAGTTTTTGCGGTGATGATTGTATCGACGACAGCGGTCGTCGCACTGGGTGCTGACGCAATCACGACCACGCAGACGCAACTCGATGTGGAACGAACCGAAAAGTCGTTGACGGAACTCAACTCCAAAACCGCGCTCGTGGCACTGGGACAGACGGACGTACAACAGGTTTCCCTTCCCGCGAGCAGTTCAAGCACCTATCAAATCGACGAGGATGCCGGGTGGATGAACGTCTCCTATCAGAATACAACGTCCGGGAGTCGGACGACCGTATTCAACGAATCGATGGGTGAGGTGGCGTATCACGGCAGCGATGAGACGCGACTCGCGTATCAGGGCGGCGGCGTCTGGCGGACTAACGGCGACGGAACATCGGTGATGGTGTCCCCGCCCGAGTTCCACTACCGGGATGCGACGCTAACGCTGCCGCTCGTGACGGTGAGTGGGTCCGGGGCAATCAGAGACAGCGCGTCGATCTCTCACAACCAAACAACGTCGCACTTTCCGAACAGCACGCGCAACGCGAATTTCACGAACCCGCTTGAAGATGGGAAAGTCAACGTTACCGTTCAGAGCGAGTACTACCGCGCATGGGGAGGGTACTTCGAGGAGCGAACGGACGGTGACGTGACGTACCACCCCGATAGGAATCGGGTTTCGATTATTCTCAAGGTCCCTGCAGGGCCGCGAACGGTGCGGAGCGCCGTCGCCGCGACGAGCGACGCCGGTTCGATCAAACTGAGCGGGAACGATGCATTTACCGACAGCTATACCTCGGCGGACGGGGACGGCTACGACGCCTCCGAGGCCGGTGATAGCGGCAATCTCACGACGGCAGGCGATATCACCGTCACCGGGAGTGCGGAACTGAACGGAAACATCACCTCGGGCGGTCGCGTCGAATTCAGTAGTAACTCGATGACGTTCAACGGCGACCGAGTCGAATGGGCGGACACGTTCGACGACAAACACGGAGCGTGTTCGGGTTCCTGCTCCGACGAACAGATCAGTTCGTTCGGTGACACTACCAATATCAACTCGTATGTCGACACACAGGTCGACGGACTTTCGTCGTCGAACGATAACGGTGGAACGATAGCCGACGACGGCATTATCGACGGGACAGAGGGGACGACGACGCTGTCTGCGGGCCGCTATCACGTCGACAGAATCGACTTGAGCGACGATGTTGAGTTCGACACGACAGGCGGAGACGTAATCATTGGCGTCGAGAATTACGTGAGCCTCAACACCAGGAACGACATCACGGTGTCCGGCCCGAACCAGGTCAAAATATACATAAACGGCACATCGCCTGCGTCGGGCGGGAGTGCTGACGGCTATCACTTCTTCACACGGGCGAGCGAGATCAGGACAACCGGTGCCGTCAGTGAGCGGTCAACACAGGTGTGGATCTACGGCAAAGACACCCTCCAAGCCCGGATGGAAAAGAAGGGATCAGATAAGTCTAGAGTCACCGGCGTCATCTATGCGCCGGGGGGAAAGACCGGTACGAGTACGTTCGAGATCTGGAAGAGCGAACTCTACGGCGGTGCGGTCACCAGCCAAGTCGAACTCGAAAAAGGTGGCAGAGTCCACTTTGACCGGGCGCTCAAACAGGAGCGCACAATTCCCAAAGACACAAGCGTGGTTGCGATCACCTACCTCCACATCTCGACGAACGACGTCAATATCACGTCCAACTGACAGCTGACACGCCCACGCCATTGCTATCAGAAGTAGTAGCGCTTGGCGCTGGTCGGTTTTCGCTGCGTCTGCCATAGACCGCCGCTAGTAGCGACTGTTCCGCGACCGGCCAGCAATCTTATCAACCATGATAACCACTGTCGGATAATGAACGTTCCCAGGGGTCAGCAACGCGCACAATCGGCCCCGCTTGGGCTCCTACTGGTCCTCAGTCTCGTCATCGTCGGGTCCGGTGTCGTTGTCAGCCTGGGAGCGACGGCGCTGGTCGATACTGAGGCCGGGCTCGATGTCTCCCGAGCGGAGACTGGGATGACCCAGCTGGACTCTCAGGCGGCGCTGGTGGCGCTTGGGAACGCCGACAGCCAGCGGGTATCACTCGTCGGGACGGACAAATCGATGTACCGAATCGACGACACCGCGGGTCGGATGACCGTCAACATCACCAACCACTCGGCCTCGCCCTCAACGACAACCACATTGATGGATGAGCGACTCGGCGCGGTCGTCTACGAAAACGGGGATCAGAAGATAGCCTATCAGGGCGGTGGGGTATGGCGGCGCTCCGCTGGTGGCAGTGTCATGGTTTCACCGCCGGAGTTCTACTACCGCGACGCGACGCTGACACTCCCGCTCATCACCGTCCGCGGTGACCGATCACTTGGCTCACGGGCGAGTATTTCGAAGGGCAGCACGACGCAGGTGTATCCCGACCAGGCGGCTGGGAACATCAATCCGCTGGATACGGGAACGGTCAACATCACCGTCAGGAGCGACTACTACCGGTCCTGGGGGCGCTACTTCGAAGAGCGGACCGATGGCGATGCGTACTACGACCACGAAAACGACAGCGTGACCACGACGCTTGTCGTGCCGACGGGGCCGCGAGAAGTGACGAGCGCCGTCGCGGCCACGTCCGCTGGCGGACAGATTACGCTCTCCGGCAGTGGTACCGACCCCGCTCGAACGGATAGCTACAATTCGTCTGTCGGCGATTATTCGACCTCACGGGGGTCGTTCGGAACAATCACCACAGCCGGTGACGTGTACGTGAAAGGGAACAGCGAGGTGGATGGCGCTGTTCGGTCCGGAGACCGGGTCGAGGTCAAAGGAAGCGGTGTCGTCACCCGTGACGTGGAATACTCGACCACGAAGCATATCAAGGGCGCTGTTAACGGCAATGTCAGACAGATTTCGGGTGTCGAGGGAGCTGGCGCTATCGATGGCTTGGTGAACCGGCGAGTCGCCAACGCAAGCGATACCAATGACAACGGCGCGACCGGCAGCATTTCGGGGAACCAGCTTGCCGCTGGTGACCAGACGCTGGACGCGGGCACATACTACCTCGAAGACCTGACGCTGAGCGGCGAGACGCTGACGATTAACACAGGTGGTGACGACGTGACTATCGCTGTCCGGGACTACGTCTACATCGAGAACAACGGGCGGATCAAGGTCAACGGTGGCGGAAAGGTCCGCCTCTACGTCAAAGGCGAAGCAATGTCCCCCAGCGGCCACCACTTCCACATCTATCGCACCGGGGACGTCGACATCGATAACGCCAACAACTCCAAGCAGTTCTGGATGTACGGCCGGTCGGACTTTGACGCCTTCATCGAGGGAGACACTGATACGCCGCAGTTTGAGGGCGTGATTTACGCACCCGCTGGCGGCGTCGGTGCAAGCAGTGTCTCGATCAAAAAGGCGGAGCTGTACGGCGGCCTCGTCGCCGGGTCAGTTACGGTAGACAACGGCGGGCTGGTCCATTATGACCGAGCGCTCAGAAACGAGCGAGCCGTCCCGAAAAACACGAACATCATCCGGCTGACGTACCTCCACGTCTCGAAGAACCGGATCAACGTGACCAGCGGGTAGGGCTGGTCACTGGTCAATCTCGACTGCGATGTCGTGATAGACCACGTACGTCCGCTGGATATCGCCGGAGGACGACGTGAAGTTACACCAGCCGTTGGCCGCGCAAGTGAACCCTTCGCTCTCGAAGTAGGACTGCCAGAGTGCCTCACGCTGTGGGGCCGAGTCGACACTGATGTTGACGTGTTCGATGTTGCCGTCGGTATCGGCGAACGAGACGTTGCTGCTCCGGTGGTTTGTCCGGACAAGCACCGTCGACCCGCCCAGGCTCTGCTGGTCACTGGCGGTCGTGCCGACCACCGTGATGAGAACACGGTCATCTGAGACGAGTATCGGCGGCGTCCGTTTTTGCACGCCACCGTCCCGGTTCGTCCGATACACTGCCCCAGCCTCGTATACGAGCTCGCGCTCCTGATTGCCGGCGTAGATAATCGGTCGTATCTCCCAGGTCCCGACGTCTTTGGGCGCAGTTCCGTCGTGGACGTGTACCGATATCGTCGTGTTTTCGCCCGTCCTGAGCGATGCCTCCCCGAGGCTGACTTCGGTCGCACGACTCGGTGCCCCCTGTTTGTGGAGGTCCGCGATGTTGTCCGAGAGCACATCGAATGCCCGCTCAGCGTTCTCCATCTGCTCCGCGTCCCGAGCGTTCTGTAACGCCCCCAGGCCGCTTACTGAGACGAGTATTATCGACGCCACAATGAGACTGAACACTAGAGCAAAGCTCAGCACCTCACTTACCGCGCGGTCAGCCATCTCGGACCTCCAGTTGATCGCTTGATTCGTCGTAGAACACAGTTATCACACCGCCGCCGGCGGTGGAGTCCCCTAGGGCTGTCCGGGTTGTGAGCGACACAGTCACCGACACCTCCGGAGCGGTCGATTCGAGCGTGAGTTCATCGGCAGCGGGGTCAATCGAGACTCGGTAGCCGGTCCCACTCACCCGCGCTGGGAACGTGTGATCTAGATTCACAGTCGGGTCGTCGTCGGCAGCGACCACCAGCCGATCAACACGAGCGATGTCAGAGGCCACTTGCTGTCCGATGACTTCGAGTTCGTCCCTGATGACCTGCTCCTGCCGGCTTTCGACGAAATTGCCGCCAGCAATGAGGAGGCCAGATACCAAAATAGAGGCGATGGCCAGACTCAGCGTGTAGCTTAGCGTCGTCGAGACGGCGCGGTTACGACGCATCTGGCTCACCCGGGGCCACCCGTATCTTTGCCTCGTACCGTAAGTTCGACGTGTCGTAGCGATAGCGGACGGTCGCGTTGTAGACCGCGGTCGTGCTGAACGGCGACGCGGGCGCTGTATCGAGCGTGTTTGCTGGCGTACTATCGCGGACGACCATCGAGTAGTTCCCCTTGATCTGGTCGCCCGACTCGTAGGTGATGTTGTACTCGTCGCCGACGCCATGGGCGAATCGCCCGTCGAAGCTCCCGCCCTGAAGCGCGAGACACGGCTCGCCCTGCACCGTGCCGCCGGTCACGTCGATATGGGCGTACGGTTCCTCGATAGGGACAGCACACGTCTGTGTGCCGCTCGGTGTGTCGACTTCCACGTTGACCGTCCCGCTGGGGCCGACGTCGCCCCAGATGCGCATCATCCATTTCGGGTTACCACCGGTGCCGTTCGTTGTGACGACGAACTCGCTTCCTGAACTGGGGAGCTGCGTCGCGTTGATGACGAACCGTCTGGTCGCGTTCGTTCCGTCGCCCGGGCGCGTGACCCGCTCTCTGACCATCCAATTGGCGCTCGGCGTCGCCTCGCCGGATTCGAACAGTGACGTGTTGGTCTGAGCAATTCGCGTGCCGTAGGTCGGCGAGCCGGCGAGTGTGACGTTTACCAGTGTCCCGCTCGTGACCCGCTGCCGCTCCGTCTGCGTACTTGTGGTCCGTACGCTCTCGCGTACACTAGTTTCGAGCGCCGACTGGGTCGAGTAGTTGTACCTGTTAGCCGCGACAATACCCTGCCCGATGTTTGCCTCCACCATCGCTCGCATCTCCAGCGCGTCGTTGCTCCCAGCAACCTCACCCCGGCTCGCGAGGTTCTGCGTGTAAATCGCGGAGTTGACAACCAGCGCAAGACCAATGAACGTCACCGCCAGCGCTAACGCGGCGATAAGGATTATTTGTCCGCGTTCGTCGTCGTTCAGATGCGCCACGCGACCACCTCCACGCTGACCGTGTTGTAGACGTTCTTTCCGGTGTCCGAAACCGTATAATCGGTCGCTGGGTCACCGAGCCGCGTGCTGTTGCGAGTCCCGTCCGCGTCTCGCAAGTGGTCGTCGTCCATGAGCGTAATTGTGTGGCTGGCACGCACTGCGTTGTCGCTTGGTTCACCGCTGTAGACGTAGCGGGTCGTCACAGTTCTTCCCTGCGTGTTCTGGAACCTGAGATAGACGTTGTAGGCGATTCCCCGCTGGTCGAACGCACGCTCTAGCAACTCCCCGAACCGGTTGTCCGGGGGCCCGTTCGTGTAGTACTCCCGACCACCGGCTGTGGTGTGGAACTGCGCCGTGCTGTTGTCCCAGTAGAGCACAGCCGGTTTCAGTGCGCCCTCTGCCGCCGCGGAGGCGAGGACCCCGTGGCCGATTGCCTGCTGCTGGTTCTCGATGTGTTGACTTGACGTGCTCGCGGACAGCGGCGTCACTGCTGTCATCTGTAGCGCGAACACCAGACTTGCCAGTAACAGCATTCCGCTGACAATCGCTTCAAGCGTGTGCGCCTGCGCACGCATACTACCACATCACCACGCGAACTGTGACATCCTGCCCGTTCAGCGAGACCACCCGCAACGCAGTGACCGACGCGTCGTTGTTTGTCGGTGGATTCCCACCGGTCGTGAGTATCGTCCCACAGCCGGTCCCGGCTTCAACGAGTTCCTCGCTTCCTCCATCCCAGCAGAGCGTTTCATCGGCGGCTGCTGTTGCCGTCGCGTTCCCCCGGATTGTGACGTTCACGTTCTCCCGAGCCGGGTTGAGCCCGACCCGTTCCTCCGCACTCCCACCGGAGTTGTAGCCACATCCTGACGGTGGTGCGTTCCCAGCGAAGAACTCCTGTGTACAGTGTTCCTCCAGAACGTACGGCTGTTGTGGCGACCCAAGCATCCCCATTGTGAGTCCATCGGCCACTCTGTCGGTCGTGACCGTCTCTTCCTGCACCCCCGCAGAAAACGGCGATAATAGCCCCGGAATGAACAAGAAGATGAATATCAGGACGCTTAGAAATAGGCTCATGCCGATGGCGAAGTCCAGTGTCGTCTGCCCACGCCGGTGCTTTTCGATCCAGAGTGACCGGCTGGCACGCCGGTTGGTAGACTGCGTCTCATTTCTCCTACGGTTCATAAGCCTGATTCACTAAACTGAGATTACTGTAGGGATGGTATCAGGCGTTATAACCATTGTGGCCGTACTGTAACTCCAATTACCGGATTTCTACACACCCTGCAAGGTCGATGCAATGCTGGTCTAAACAAGATCGTGGGTCCGGTTCTCTATGTCCCCGTGCTTCGATGGGTTTAAGCAATCCCATCGGAAAGCAAGCAATGCACGCAAGGGCTCGTAGATCAGGGGTAGATCACTCCCTTGGCATGGGAGAGGCCCCGGGTTCAAATCCCGGCGAGTCCATCCTAATTTTACCGTCGTAAGAAGGGAATTAATAACACGGCGAGAGCGCCGTTTCTTCCCGTTTTCGGCACAATCGGGGTTCGAGAACCCTCCCCGGAGAAAGAGAGTTCATCGGGAATCCGGATGCACCCCTCGCAGTCACGCGATTATTTCGAGGGAGTGCGATTCTCTGACACTTCCCGGAGGTGGTCGGCGTGTCGCCTAAACGCGACCTCGCCCAGCCCACCGACTGGCCGTTCGCTCGTGATGAGTTCGTCCGTGCGTCTCGCCTCCTGGAGGCGACCGACGACGATGTTCGTCGAGCTATCGAGCGCGTCGAGGACGGTGGTCCGCAGTGACCGACGAACTCCCTGCTCGCCCGCGCTGTCGGTGGTGCGATAGCAGCGTGTCGGAACTCGCACCCACCCCCTGCGCTCGCTGCTCGGTTGCTCTTGATCGCCTCGACGAACCCGGCGTTTCCGCCGTCTCGAAAGAGGGGCAGGTGATTCGATGACGGACTGGTCGAACTACCTCCAGTACCGCTGTCCACTCTGCCAGGACAACTGCATCAACAGGGCCGACCATCCAGCGGCGGAGGCCAATCGGTGTAAGCAGTGCTACAGTGTTCCCTCGGCAGACACCACAAGCGAGGGCGCGGGAGAGCTGGCACGCCCGGAAGCGCAACGGAGTGAGCATCCCGGACCGGAGGGCGAGCGCCAATCGCACTCCGCACCAGCTCGACCAACTGGAAGCGCCCCCACGTGGGGCGACCCGGAAGCCCGAGCGTTCCCCCCGAACCCGGAGGGTGAGGGGAATCCCAACAGCGACACACTGGGCAGCCGACGAACGGATGCCCGTCCTGATGGTCCCAAATGAGCGTCGTCGAGCCGCCGGGACACCTGGGCGGTCTCGACCTCGCCGATAGATGTAACACTCCCGTCTTAGCAGACCTTCTCGAAGAGCGCGGCCTTCTCGGTCACGGTCAACTGCTCGATGGAACTCTCACAGAACGCGACGAAGACCGCGTACGCGTCGCGAAGTTTATTGCGGCGCATCCGGAGGGGACACCGCTGTCACACGTTGTTTCGTACGCAGTCAAAGGAGTCGCGCCCGAAGCCTGCGAGCGCGTTGAAGGCTCCGACCCTGACTACCAGTTTGCATACCGCTTTGTCGACGACCTTGTAGCCCCTGAAGACCCCTACGTGCGGAAATCCGAGTCTGCAGGGGTTCTGATGGTGACCCCGACCCTCCGCCTTCTTGACTTGATTACAGAAGGCATTACTCAAACAGCCAATGAAGAGGGCATCAAGTACGACAGAGAGTTTCTGCGGAACTACCTCTCTAAGGTGGATTCTGTAGATGATGACCTACGGGAACTATTGAAGGACGGTTTTACATCCTACCTCAATCGCATCAAAGACTATAAACTCCTGTTCGATGTCCACTTCGTCGACCGACGTGGTGGCGAGTCCACTAAGCGGATGACGAAGGACTACAAGACTCGTTTCAACGACCAGGGCCGTGTTTCCAAACAGTTCGCACGGTTCAACGATGCACTCGAATACGGCTACGAGAACGCTGATAACGCTGTACTGGTCACGCTGACGACCGACCCAAAGCGCCAAGACTCGTTGCTCGACGGAATCGACTCTATTAACGAGAACTTCAATCGGCTCCTGTCGTACTTCGACTCCGACCCTTCGACAAAAGACAATACTCGACGCTCCGCTGTTCCAGGCTGGCGGCACGATCTCGATAGCGAAGTGACCGGGCGACCGCGTGACCGACCGAACTACATCAAAGCCCTGGAATTTACCGAGAAAGGCTATCCGCACTTGCACGTCCTGTTTTTCGACGTACCAACCCGTGACGAGGACGGTATGCCGTGGCTCTGCGACAAACCAGAAGTAGCTGTGAAGTGGGCCGACTACGGCCAGGGCGAGATCGTCGATGTGTATCCGTTGACCTACCGCGACGACCTCGACGATCTGGAGCCGGAGTTCCAGAGTGCCGAGGGCTTCGTCGACTGGTATCGCTTCGGCGACCACGATCACGGCGAAGACTGGGTACGCGACCGTACCAGGTCTCACGAGCTGATCGAGTTCGGAGACGACGGCCACGAGAAGGAATCAACTGCTGGCGCGTATCTCGGAAAGTACCTGAGTGCGACGTTCGGCTCGCTGCTCGACGCGACGGAGTCCTTCGAGCAGGACGCCGACGACCGAGAGACGTACGCCGATAAGGCAGCTACCTGGAAGCTTGCACTGTACTGGGCGACGAACCGGCGCTTCTGGTCCTGTTCGCGGTCAATTACTGAGGGAATCGACCCGAGTGATCACCTGCAAGATCCAGACGTGCGCGAAGCCGTTCGCTGGTGTTCACTTGACTCCGTACAAGCCACTAGCAAGCGTCAGATACGTGACGGGCTTGCACGTCGACAGTGGGATGACCTCGACAATTTTAATGCTGCTGTAGAACGAGCGACATCCTACTTGGACCACCCACAGGTACGTTCAACGTTGCCCGAAGACGCTACGTTCCGGTGTGTTGTCGACTATATCGGAGCATATGCCTACTGGGATATACCTAGTAACAAACCAATTGATCGTTGTCGGGCATTGAAACGTGCCGAGAATTGCATCGCTGATCCATCTAATTTACAACATACCAAACAGGGAAACAACTCTCCAATAATGGAGGTCTGGTCCTGATTGTTGTATTCCATGGAATTGTCGTGCGATATGGATTAAACTGGTAGTATAAATAGCATATAATTCATATGTGCTAATCTGCCCGAATAGATTTAATCCATACATTCGTACTCCCGGGCCATATTCTCAAATCTATTTCAATCTCAGTTCCCTTTGGGAGGTCACGTGGTATCTCTCCTCGGAGTACACCGTCTTGTTCAGCAGTCTCTGCATTATGCCCATCATCATCAATATCTAGTGTGATAACATTTCTAGACGGTGGGACGGCCCGAAGAAAAATACTGGATGAATTGTATGCATAATTTTCGGGAGCATATTCCGCTATTATTTCTGTTCCAGAGTCAACCGCTCCAATTGTCCGCCAAATCTGCACAATTCCAGGTGAACCACTGACATCCATACGGATGCTGCCATCATATTCAGAACTCCATGATGCGGTTCCGTCTGATCCCTTATTCGCTCGACGTTCACCAGCCTGAAACCCTTGGGTGTCGCTTTCAAATTCGAAAGGAAAGTACTCTTTTGAGATAGTCGTAGTATCCGGTTCTGGAGCTTGCGTCTCAGAGGCAGTATGCGATTCCAGAGTGTACTCCTCTGTGGGAGCATCCTGTTCCTGAGTTTGTCCATTGCTTATTTGTTCATTC
Organism: Haloarcula sp. R1-2; assembly: GCF_011627385.1. Taxonomy (NCBI): domain Archaea; kingdom Methanobacteriati; phylum Methanobacteriota; class Halobacteria; order Halobacteriales; family Haloarculaceae; genus Haloarcula; species Haloarcula sp. R1-2. Next base: position 172,748 of record NZ_JAANTG010000004.1, on the reverse strand, counting down.
TGTTTCTCAGTTTTACTGTTTTTAGGATTGTTTTGGATATTTTCTGTTCCCTCAGATTCTCCCCTATTTATGTCAATATCTACCTCGACATCAAATATTGAAACAGCACTAAATGCACCAAAAGAGATAGATCCGCCACCGATGACAATGAAATCTCTCCTGTCCATCTATCATAAATATAGTTTCTCCAACAATAAGTATTATTATATTTTACATAGATATAGTGTGTAGGAATTTACACTATCAAGATGATATCTGGAGGAAATATAATTGCTGGAGTGACTTACAATATCGGTTTCCTCTCTTCTAATTAGAAGATGGCTCAGACATAACCGAATAGATAATTCTTATTTACTAATAGGATCTCGTTCTAATTGTTCATATAGTTACCATTGTGTATTTTTTGTATTAATTCGTTTCAGGCTTAGAGGTTGCCAGCGAATATATGAAGAGCCCATACGTTATCCAAAAAGCCGTTAATGTGATTATTGACCCAAATAGAATAGCTTGTTTTAATTGGATATCTAAAATACCAATTGTTGACAAAAGACCAGATAACACGATGAATGTAATCATTGCGATAAAGGATTTGCCCGCTTTGTCATCCATCTTCTCACTGGCATTTTGAGATTCATTGTTAAAATAATACTTCATAGTTATGAGGATTACCGGGAATAGAAGCCCACAGACTTGCAGGATTGTCAAAGCGATTGTATCTAGATTTCCGTGATCAGTCATGTTGATGCATTAAAAACGACAGTACTTGTGCTCTCTCGTCTAGTTATACTTTCACCGAGGCGAGCGACCCCTTCTAGTTCCAACCCGCGAATTTGCTCCTGTATGGCAACTCAGGAAACTCCATCCTTCGACGATCTTGAACCGGTCGACAACAGCACATCTGACGACTACGATTCGGAGTGGATCGATCTCGAACCCGGCGAATCGGTCGTCGGTGAGATTCGGGAACTCACGCCCAACTGCGGCAAGTACGACACGACCGTCATTGAGATGGCCCGTGGCATCGGCGACGTGGTCGCCATGTGGTCGAACAGCCAGATCGATAACGCGCTCGACGACAACGACCTCGGCGAGGGCGATGTGGTCGGCATCAAGCATACTGAACAGACGAGTACGTTCACGAACGAGGACGGCGAGGAACAGGAGTACGACATCTGGAAGGTCCGGGAACTCCCTGCTGGAGGGCCTGAATGAGCTACCAGAATCGCGCGAGCGACATGGTGAGCGACTACATGAACATCCGTAGTCTGCCCGCCATGCTATCGGTGGCGTTCGTCGCGGCCAGCCTCTACCAGTTCGGCGGGATCACCACGGTCGAACTCCCGTGGCTGTCGTACACGCTGACGACACAGCACTCGCTGCTGATCTCGCTCGGGGCCTTCGCTGCGGCGTTTGCCAGCTCCGAGACAAAGCAGTTCGAGTACTACGAGGACTGGGAGAAGATCGCCATCGCACTGGGTCCCGCTGTCATCCTCGGCAACGAGTACCTGCCAGCGGTGAACGACTTCCTCACTTCCCTGGGTGACCCGCTCGGGATGCAGCTGGCGTTCCTCGCTACGGTCGTCTCCTGGGGAGTCGCTGTTCAGTAAACCGATGACACGACGCTATTCTTTCGGAGGTGAACTACGATGAGTCACGCACGCTCAATCTTGCTGGCTGGCCTGCTCGTCCTGTCGACAGTCGTTACTGGTGTCGGTCCCGCACTGGCACAGACGACGGAGACGGCCACGGACTCCGGGCCGGTGACGAAAACCTTCGAGACAGGCCCGCACAAGGTCAAGATTGACCTGTTCGATGTGTCGTCCGAGACGACCATCACCGTGATTACCGATGAATCGCCCGCTGGCAACAACACGGCGATTCTGAAAAAGACCGTCAGCGGCTCTCACAACAGCGCACACTTCCGAAACGCAGGTGCGTATGAGTCCTTCACTATCCGCGTCGAGGGCGCGGACGGCCCGGTGTCCATGTCGAAGGGCGGCGTCACGAACGCATGGAAGCCGGGCGATGACGGCAAATTCCTCGGAGACACGGGCGGAGACCCCGGCTTCACCTACGACTTGAGCGAACAAATCGGGGAGTCTGTGATGCCTCAGGTTGTGCAGCTAGATCGGACTGGCCTGCCAGACTCTACAATCGTCGACACGACCGGTACAGATGCTCAACAGACGAAGCTAGATATCTATCAGTCCGCTCAGAACAGCAAAGCACAGACAGAGGCATATCACACGACACTGGATAACTATCTGTCGGATACAAAGACTCAGGCCCGGATTATCGGCAAGAATGCCTATATCAAGGCCCTGAACAACGGCAGTAGCAAGTCGGCGGCCAAAACTAAGGCCAAATCCGCTGTGTCTGACTACTATTCGGTCAAAAAGGCCAATCTATTGGAACAGTGGGACGCCAGCCTATCGAATGCTGAGTACCTCGAATCCGTGAGTGATTCGGAAAGCGGAGTGTCCGAGGGATTCCACACTGTCGCACTCACTAACAAGGGAGGCGACATAAACCACGGTCGCATTCGCGGCTTTGGCACAACGACTGTTGCGCTCCCGAATGGGACCACTAAAACGGTTCAAACCGTGGATATTGAGATTATTGAATCCGATTCATACCAACATACCTACACTTGGGGGCCGACCCGAGGTGTTGAGAATGTCGATGCTCGGACTAATAACGATGGCAGTGGTAGCTATACGACCGATGTTGCTGGTCTCAAAGTGCTGTCGACCAGTGCAACTGATTCGTCCGTTAGGCATGTTGATTTCGCGGCCTATCCCACCCGAATAAGCGACATTGAGTCGCAGGAATCGACTGTCACGAGCAACATGGACACACTGGCAGAAAACACGTACAGCGCCTACCAGGCAGGCGAAATCAACAGTAGCGACCTCGTTGACCCGTATGTGCTGTCGTCTCAACAGTCGTCCGGCGATGACTTCCAGGGCTGGACCGCCGCACAGTTGACTTTGATGGGACAGAACTCCCCGGAGAACTTCGACCAGATTGGGAGCTTCAACATCACCACTGAATCGGGCACGCAGTACCAGGGTGTCCTGTTCAGCCAGGAGAACCCGGCCAGCGGACAGTTCGAGAACGGCACGACTTACAACCCGGATCAGATTGGCGGGGCGCAGTACGTCGTCACCAGTGACCGTATCGTCGAACTACAGAGCAAATTCACCATTGACAAAATTACCACCACAAGCGGTGAGAAGGTCAAAAACGTCACAATCCAGAAAACCACCTACGAGACGACCAACGTCACCGAACTGAAACAGCAGTATGAGGACTTGGCGAAGCGCCGAGCGGAGATCGAGGCGCGTGAGCAAAACCTTCGTGGCTCGGCTGGCGGTGGCCTGCTCGGAGAGTCCTCTTCCTCACTCGTACTGGTACTGGTCGGCGTTGGCGCACTCTACGCCGTGGGCCAGCGACGAACGGGAGGTAACAACTGATGGTCTACTGGCTGGCTCTCAAGCTCGTCCCTCGGGACGTGTGGCTCGTCCTGGTCGCACTCGTCGTGCTGCAACTCTCGGGGGCCGTCGACGTGATTGGGCCAGCCATTGATCTGGTGTCGTCCTGGCTCCCGGAACCCTCGCTCGACTGGTTCTGGTGACCAACCCGCGAATTTTCGAGCATGAACCCACGTACGCCCATACTCCTCATACTGATTGTCAGCTGCATCGCTCTCGCTGCACCAGCGGCAGCGCAAGAAAACACGAACGAAACGGCGACCCCGACGAACGTCTCCGCTCCGGACGGCGCACCCAACGATGTCGAACTTGTTGTTGACGAGAACGTGGTCGTCACAGACTACCGCTACGAGGACGGCCAGATGATGATTGACTTCTGGTCTGACGAGTACAAAGTCGTCAGTGTCGCCCCGCAGGTCGATGATGGCTCGGAAGCGGGCAGCCTTTCTTTCCGTGCTGCTGTCGTCGATGCGGATACGACCACGACTGTTCGAGTGCCATCCAGCGGTGGCGTGACACTCTGGACTGAGCAATCCATCGAACAACAACGGTTCCACTATCTCCGCAAGCCCAATTCTTTCATCATCACCGGCCCGTGGAGTGGTGAGGATGTTCGCAACGCCGCCCTCGGTAGTGCGCTTGGCGTTGTGATTGCTGTCCTGTACGAAGCCGTCTCCGCGAAAGTCGGCTCGGCCCAGCGGGGTGAGCGACTGGCATGAGCGACGACGAGAGCAATCCCGATCTCGACCGCGACGAGATGGCCCACAACGCCGACCCCGGCCCGGATCACAGCCGCACCTATCGACTGTTCCGGTGGCTCACGAACAACCTGTTGCTGATAGCCTCTGGTATGGGTATCGTCCTGTTCGTCATCGCGTCGATACTCGGGTACGAACTCCCGCGAAGCCTGCGCCTGATTGGAATCTGTGCGCTCGTTACGATTCCGCTGGTCGGGCGACCGACGGGAAAAAAGGTCCGGTCGCTGCTGTGGGACCCGAACTACGTCTGGCTCGTCGACATCGACGCACGCCGCATGAAAGGCGGTATCTTCCGGACACCTGGACAACGGTTCCGCGAGTGGTCCGTCGAGGACGGCCAACTCGACTGGGTGAGTCCCAATCTCGCCTTCGGCAAGAACGTCGATCTCGAAGCCCAGACTGTCGATGGCTGTTGGCGCGGAACCCTCTCTGACCGTGAGCTTATGCGAACACTCCAGGCCGTCGAAGAGTGTCGCGGCCAACTCGAAGCCGATGCCAAGCGTGGCTTCGCCATCGAAGCCCAGGCGTTCACGATCATCCGCAACGCCACCAGAAAGGCGGTTCTCCGTATCGTGTCGACGTTCGAGCGCGGGACACTACCCGATGAAGGTGACGCACTGACAGACGAGATAGATTCGGCCATCGAACAGTTCGGACTCGACCGGAAGATTCGACACACCGAGGACGACGAGTCTCCGGAGTCTGATGTTCCGGGCGTTCGTGTCGATCTCGACCAGGACCTCGCCGACCTCGCGGGTGCTGGCGACGGAGGTGTTTCAGCTGATGACTGACTCCGACGAGAGACTACTGACGGCGGCCAAACTCAACGAGGTCGTTGCTGGTAATATCGAAGGCGGCGAGTCACTGCACGAGCATACCGGTGTCGTGGCTGATGACGCAGATCGAGCCACCCTGTCGTTCGTTTCGTCGCTCTTCGACCGTGGTGCTGAGGTAAGCGGGTCCCGGTCGTTCGGACAGACCGCACTCTCCGACGTTCTCCAGTCCAAGTACCACACCGAAGCGGCTACCCGCGCCATCGAGAACGGTAACGGGTCGCTTGCTTCCTACCTCGTCGGCATCACCGAACAGGAACTCGACGCGTCGTCGCTGACGGTGACTGCTCGCCTGATGGATCGGCTCGACGCCGACGGGACACTGACGACGGTTCTCGCTGCGGGCCGACCCAACACTGGCAAGACGAACACGATGTTCCTGCTCGCCTCGGATATGGCTCGTGCTGTCTGGGATGACGTGCTGGTCATCTCGAACTCCAAGACCTGGGAGGGTGCTGACCGCTACGTCTCCTCGATGCACGAGCTGATGACGCTTCTCGTCGAGAACCGGGACGTTCCGAAAACGTTCGTCCTTGACGAAGCCAGCCGATACATGGATGCCCGTGTCTACAGCCGCGAAGTGAGTACCCAGTACGCTCCCGCGCTGAAGGCCATGAGCAAACTCGGCGTGGAGGTCGTTGGTGCGGTCGGACACACTGGAAAAGACGTCGTCCCAGAGTGCAAGCGACTGACCAACTTGGCGTTCTGGAAATCTGCACCGGATGTCGTCGAGTTCTACACCAACTGGGATGGTGATGCTGACCGGCCAGATTCTCCGCTCTTCGATGCCGACCTGACAGACCTCGAACCGACGCTACACAGCTACGACCCGGACGACGTTGCTTCCTGGAAGTGGGATCTTGACCCTGACGTGTGGCACGGCTTCGACGACTGGGACCACTTCGGCGACCGTCTGGAAGAACTCGGCCCAACCACGTAGCCGAAGATCTCCACAACCCCGTCGCCCACCCACCCGCCGACCCACCGCTCTCAGGGGTCCGGCCAGCGTGTATCTGCTGATTACACCAACGCTACAAGCGAACGGCGATGCGAAGCGCCCCCCTCACATGGGGGGCCGAGCGAGCCTGTGAGCGCACGCCCCCGAGCGGAGCGACGGGGGCAATCCCAATGCGGAAGTCTGATACAAACTCTGTATGTGTCCCAGTTCGGACACCGACTAGACTTCACCACAGCCCGAAACCAGACTTGACAGCTTCAACTATGCTCATGCTCCCCTTTTTTCGAGTTTCATCATCGGACTGATCTCCGTCTTCTGATCTCCTCACCTTTAGTTCACACCCACATTCCGAGCAAAAATTATTCTCTTCGGGGTTTTCCGTGCGGCACTCTTGACAGACATAGATGATATCAGAGCTTCTATCTGGACGCAATAGGAGATAAATGACGACTCCCGGTATCCCAAAAACGAACGTAACCACTCCCCAAAACCTGCTATTAAGTCCTCTATCGGAGGCATCTCCGGCAACAAACATCGCTAATATGGACTGTATTGTTAGTGCAATTACTGCATATACTATGAGACTTGCCATAATTCTCATATGATATATCTGAGGTAATAGTTTGTGGTAACCTACACTACCCTGTCATGAGGCTCCAATCGTAGAAAGAAAGGAAAATCATCTATCGGCGAATGTTTGTAGAACCCGTAGGACCCCCTCTGTGCTTGGTCGCTAAAAACTATGCTAACTGCTCTATATCGCCTTCTTAGAGCTTAGCTAAGTCAGCGAACTGAAGTTCGTTTTCACTGTACTCATACAGAGATAGGTTTTCACTCTCGCAGTAATCGGGGAGGTTAGCCGGTGTTACTTCATCACCTTTTGGTCCTTCGTAGACCACGGAAACATTGTACCCATCAACTTCCACCACCACCGCAAGATTAGGATCATCGTGTGAGGATTTGATGACGTAATCACCTACAGTGTACGGATTCTCGGCGAATTTCAGATTCTCGTGCTTGTAAGTGTAGAGACTGATATCTTGGTCATCGCAGTACGATGAAAGCAGAGCTGGTGAAATATCTCTCCAGTCACCCGGGCCTTCATCGAGCGAGCTCGGGAAAGCTACTCTGACCGCTTCGCCGTCAAGCTCCTGCCCATAGAGTTCTACCTGCGTTTCTGGGGGGAGAACCTCAATTACAACACCCACTGACGCATCTTCGTCGTCACGCTTCTGTACGCGATCTCCCGGCTGGAATGGATTCTCGGGAGTTTGGTTCATATTCGCGGTGTTCGGCCCGAGGTCCTGAAGGTCGTTCATCGGACGAGTTGCCAAGTGTTCGAGCTTCTCAGGAGAGTTACCAGAGAACTGTTCCTCTGTCTCAACCTTGGATTCGAGCGTTTCGACGTGTTCCCACCCGAGTAGAATCAAACTATCCTCGTTGTCCCGGTGCCAGGCCATCACAATAATATCGTCTTCCGAATCCTTCTCGACGAGCGTCTCTGGCAGAAATGACGAAACGTCCCGAGAGGTCTTCACGTCGATATTGTAGCCGAAAACCTCGAAATCGTGACCGGAGTAGCTCTCTGGGTTACACCGTCGAATGGCATCCTCGTTCTCCCATTCCCACATCTCTGCTGGAAGGTATTCTCGACAGAACTGCTCAAACGCGATTTCTCCAAGATTTCCGATACGCTTCACATCGACATTATCTGCGCCCTGTTTCACCGCTTGATGATGGGCGCGATCTCTATCTATTTCGTCGGGAGTAAATTGATACACAAGTCAATCAGTAGACTCAATCGGCATGAACATTCCCCTGAATTCACTCCATGAGTCGGGGATTGATTGCGCCTAAAAACAGTTCTACCGCGACATGGTATGACCTTCCAACTGGGAAGGGATCTATGAACGAAAGGAATTGAATTAATATTACGAACGTAATTATACGTTGATAAACATATAACCTGATATATCAGAAGATATATTGTTGCTGAAATTGACTCTCTAAAAGATAGATGGCCGAATTTGTAGCTGTCGATGCTTCAAAACATCAAGGTGAAGATGGTGTTTATCTCGTCGGTGTTGCATTAGAAATCACTAGTGGGTCAGACTTTGACAACCACTATTTTGAACAAGTAGATGAATTTACTGATAAATATGATATTGAACTCGGTCACAACATTATAAAGTCCGAAGATTTGCAAAATAGAGTTCCATCTTTCAAGATTACTGAGGCAGTGAATGATATTATAGCTGGATTGGCCAATAATCCGGCAATTAGGAATATGCATATTAGTATCGGTTGGTATGATGACGACGTTACGGTTGGTGAAAACGGAAAGGAGATATCAGGTATCCGCTATACGGACGATTATTTGAGCCAATTCTTCCCTATCATTACATTGTGGGATTTCCATCGGAATACAGCAGATTGGGATGATTTTCCCGAAGAGGCTTGGTTAGACAATGTTCAGGGAAAAATAACCAAAGCTTGGAAGTATGTAGGAAATGAGTTTGACCTAAATATTGTACCTCATGGAGACTCAACCTACCCCTCTCTCTCAACTGCAGACATCATTTCAAACAATCTTGCCAGAACTCTACCAAAGCACAAAGATTACCAAGAATTGCCATCAGCTGCTCACGGTACGATTACTGGAGAATATCTTGACGATTCAGGTCCAAGAGTAAATGCAGAGTCTGTTAATGAGACACATGAAGATGCAGATCATATAGTCCCTACTCACCGTTACTCTATCCAAAGTGAACTTCACTTCCCTCATCCGGTCATGTTCATTTACGATGATGTTTTTACTGACTTTGGAAGAAAAGTATTACCACAGACAGATTTCCATGCTTACGCCAGAAAATGGGCACAAGATAACGCAGGTTGCGTAGTGAAAATGGAGCCACACAGATTGCCATCTGTAGTCAGAAGTGGCGACCACATTGTCTACACAAGAGGAACAGATACAGACGTTCCAGAACTACTGAGAGATCTCAACCCATCTAAGGATATTCATATACTGAATACGGACGACTTCTTGGAGGAGGTAGAATATGAATAGGAACCAGGAAGCGCCCCTGTGGGGCACCGCCCTAGATAGAGACATTGTGGGGTGGAATAAGAAACTTTGGATGACAATATCAGGAATGAAGAGTATACTTATTAACCGAATACAGTTCAATACAATAAAATATGATGAGTAATACTAACGAAAATCTGCCGTCACCAGAACCTAAGTATTCGTATGTTTGTTGGATGGATATTATGGGTACTGGTAATAATATGTATCAGAATATATCAGACGCAGCTCAGAAAATTCTGCAATTTCAAATATTGGCCAAAGAGTTTGAAACAGATGGTCTAACAATATATCCAATGATGGATGGTGTCTACATAGTCTCACAAGAAATTGACCATCTGACTGAATTCTTAAAATTGGTCTTTGAACGTGCAGCAAATGAGGTTTTAGACAGAGAATTAGATGATATGTTCATTATCCGGGGAGGTGTTTCTTTCGGGCCAGTTGTGGAAGGAAAAGACTTCCCAATAGAATTTGAGGACGATGGATACAGACAGAATATTGAATCACTGCTAATTGGTCCACCTATGGTTGAGGCCTATGGTATCGAAGAAGATGCTCCACCATTTGGAATTGCGATACATGATTCGGCTCGATCTTTCACTCCTGACAATTTCCAATACCAGTGGTACAAATGGTTCGATAACAATAACCGGGAACTAGCTAATGATCTCAGAAAGAAGCTAGAGACATATTTCGATTATAATAACAAAAAGTCACATATGACTAATTATCCCGAAGAAAAAGTCCGTAGTCACAAAGAGATGATGGAGCTGTATCTCCCAGAAGTGAAGTTGAAAAATAGGGAATGAAATTTCACTCCATTACGCGTGGGTGACGCGGCCGTGGGTACAGCTCTACATCGACCTCGCCTTCGAGATACTGTTCACCTTCCGTAGTCAACTCAACGAGGTCCTGATCTTCAGTCAGAAATGCCACCAGATCGGCGTCAGCCAGAACACGACACCGTTCTTGGACCTGTGCTTCGGTGGCATGAATCCCATCTTGAAGTGCAATCTGACTCGCGGTCGACCACGAATCGTCACGCAGGTGTTCCAATATCCGGTCGTCGATACACTGCTGCCAGCGGGCGGTCTTTCGTATCGTCATGGTGGAGGACTACTTACACGCCGTTCGTCTCTGATTCAGCCGTCGGCGATGGCTCTGAAATGCTGTTTTCTCCGTCGATGTAGACGCCTTCTTCGGCGTCGTATTCTTCATCGAGGTACGCTTCTCCTTCCTCAGTAATCACGTAAGCTCCGTTCCCAACGTGTCGGAGTAGGCCGTGTTCGGCTAACTCCTTACATCGACGCGCGATGTGCGTTTGAGAGACTCTGATGAGGCCACTTTCGTTGAGTCGTTTGGGTGTGCCTGACCCCTCGTTCTCGGACATCCATTCCAAGATTCTATCATCCCATACGCTCTGCCACGAGCCAGATAGACGCATTCTATTAGCACATCCTCGTGTGGACACCTAATACATTTTATAGGCCCTCTCAAGTATCCTTACAACTTACTAACCACGTCGTTACATTTATGTTGTCAGCACGTTCTTGTGTATCTGCGGGTCACTGATGGCTCTCGGTCGTCGAGAACCGGGCCGTGGTGTGACACGGCCCAGAAGGTGGCTCCGCCCGGCAAACCAATGTCGTACGGAACCGATACGGGGAGTACTCCCCGCACGAGAGTAGTCGAATCGCCTGCTGAAAAGTCCGCTGTTCGCCCACGTACGGAGTACCGCGTTCGGTGTCCTGACTGTAACTTCTCCAAACGGCACGACTCGTATGCCGACGCGACTTCCTACCAGCGCCGCCATCCTTGCCCGCACTGTGACCGAATGCTCGGTCTGTCGGAGGTATCGAAGCAGCGACGAAATGAATCGCTTGATGCTGCTGAAGCAGTCGCGGCTGCCTGCGAAGCCCGCCGAGAACTTCGCATCGATGGTCCTGCACCCTCCGTTTCGAAGATACTCGAGGCGATGGGTCGAGACGGTGACGGCTACCCACTTGGTGATAAACCAACAGAGGACAATGCGTTTGAGACTGCCCGCCAGCTGCTTGCCTCGACGGGGGAACCATGAGCGCCGACCTCGAACCGATAGCTCCGGCGACCGCGGTGAACCTCTACCTCGATCACCGAGAACCAGAGCTATCTGAAAAGTCCCTCACGAACCAGCGGTACCGGCTCAACTCGTTCATCGAGTGGACCCAGTCGAAGGGAATCGAGAACATGAACGAGCTAACTGGGCGCGATCTCCACGAGTTCCGTGTCTGGCGTCGACAGGGCAAGGGAAGCGAATACGGTGAGGTGTCGAAGGTAACCCTTCGAGGCATCCTCGCTACGCTCCGAAAGTTCCTCGAATTCTGTGCCAGCATCGACGCGGTCGAACAGGGAATGCGCGAACGGGTGTTGCTCCCGGATGTCGACCCCGAGGAAGCCTCGAAGGATGAGAAACTCGATACCGAACACGCCGAAGCTATCCTCAACCACCTGAATCGCTACCAGTACGCCTCCCGAGAACACGTCATATTTGGAATCCTCTGGCACACTGGTATTCGACTCGGTAGCCTCCGCTCGCTCGACCTGGACGACTTCGATGCTGATGGGCAGTACCTACAACTGCGCCACCGGCCTGAAACAGGAACTCCACTGAAGAACGGACGAGCTGCCGAGCGGTCGATAGCTGTCGGTGACTTCTACGGTGAAGTGATTCAGGAGTACATCGAGAACCACCGAGATTCGGTCACCGACGAATACGGTCGGGAACCACTCATCACCAGCGACCGAGGCCGTCTGAGTGAGACACCGATCCGAAGTACTGTCTACCAGTGGACTCGGCCCTGTATGGTCGGCGAGTGTCCACACGGAGAGAACCCTGAGAGCTGTGAGTACATGACTCGGGACACTGCCAGCGGTTGCCCCTCGTCCCGATCTCCGCACGGTATCCGCCGCGGCTCGATCACGAAGCACCTTCGAGACGGGACACCGGAAGAGGTCGTTTCGGATCGGATGAACGTCTCCAATGATGTTCTCGACCAGCACTACGACCAGCGCAGCGAACGCGAGAAGATGGAGGTCCGACGGGAGTTCATCGACGACGCATGATCCAGCACCAGTACACCACAGCGGATGAATCTAGAAAGCGCGCATCCTCGAATAGGCTAACAACCCGGCGAGTCCATCCTCACTTTGCTGGCATGGTTGAGGAGTTACTAACGTTGTTAGACGGAGCAGTCATGCAACCAAGCGGATTTTATATCACAGCAAAGAACTGAAGTCGCAACGACATTGAGCAAAAATATAAGAAGAAGTGCAATTATTGATAAGATTAGATTCAATTAAAAAGTTGAATTGATTCCCGCTCACGTCTCATAGGTGGGTTCTAATCCTCTAGATGCAGATAATAAGCAGGCCGGACCCAACTATTGCCTTTAAAATATTAGACAATCAGAATGCTGTTATCACATATGAAAACAATACAGTAATGACATTTCTGTCTGACGGATTATCAAGCTGCTGCTTTGCATGATGCAGACACAGCGCAGGGAGTCAATCGTATACATTGGGATTCATGCTGGTTTGAGAATGAGGATATTTGTTCAAGATCGGCGGGCCATGATAGAACTAATATTAATATAGATTGAAACAGTACACTTATGTGCAATAGTTGGTATGTAATTGAGTATGTTCGAGTGGGGCAGCCGGGGGGCTGGAGACCGGGGTGTATCGCACGTTCTGGGTGTGGTGTTGTTGGCGAGTGCAGTCATCGTTGGTGCCGTACTGATCGTTCACGTGGGGCAGCAGACGATCGGAGGTGTCAACGACGACGCGAATGTCGAACTCGCTGAGGAGGTGCTGCTGTCGGTTGATCAGAGCTTCCAGCGGTCAGACACCAGCGAATCAGTTGAAGTCCCGGACCGGGTTCGGTCTGATGTCGCTGTGACGGATGACGCGACATACAATCTTACGCTAAACAGTAACTCGACCTGTTCGACGGGGAACCGGTCGCTGCAGACGCTTCGATATCAAGAAAACGGCCAACAGGTCAGTTATCAGGGCGGCGGTGTGTGGCGGATGACTGAGTCGGGCGCGACGATGTCGTCGCCCCCGGCCGTGAACTACGACGAAGGGGCGCTGTCGGTCTCGTTCGCGAATATCTCCGGACGGCAGATTGGGGGGAGTTCGGTTGCGATTCAGTCAAACACGACGGCGAACCGATCACACGAAGCAGCACTGCAGACGGCGCTGTTCACTGAGGCGACATACGAAGGTGTACGGAACGGCTCGTGGGACTCTTCTTCGCCGAGTACCACATGTGCCCCATCACAGGTCACCAACGCGACGTTGACAATCGAGAACAGCAGTTACGCTCGCGCGTGGGCCGACTGGGCACAGAGCGCATACGATGACAAGTACGTCACGGTGACCCCGAATTCAGTCGAGCCAGGCGAGACAATCTACATCAGATTTGCGCTCGGTAACGTGAGCGACCCGGCGTTTGAAGTACGGAATATGTCGGTGCAAGAAGACCCAACAGACAATACAAAGGCACGGGTGAATGCCACGATACGGAACACTGGAGGCCTGCAAGACACCCAGACGGTCAAACTGAATCGGTCCGGGGTATCAAATAATAAGACAACCCAGGTCACGCTTACTGGTGGCGATTCAGCTAGAGTGAGCAAGTCGATAGATGCCGACAGCGGCGTACACAACTTCACCGTAGCATCTGAGCAGGACCAGGCCTACAAACTAGTCAACTACACGGCTGTGCCCGGGTCACCGTCACTGAACATTACTAATGCCTCGATCCCCGCATCAGCACGGCTCAATCAGGTCCCAGAAGCAAATATCACAGTCGAAAACAACGGCAGTATGACGGCCGAACAGAACGTCACGCTGCTGGTTAATGGCTCGGTGAACGCCACGCGACACGTAACAGTCCATCCGGGCAATAGTCAGACAGTTGACTTCGGACCGGCGATGCCGACCGGCGAGAACGGGACCTACGATATCGAGGTCACGACGGACGACGACACGTATTCGCAGTACAGCGACGACGGCCACTACTTCGTAGTCGGTGACGTCGGTGTATTCGAGGTGACATCGGTTTCGCCACCGGGCGGGGTAAAGAGCGGTGACACGGTCACGATCGAGGCAACAGTCAAAAATACCGGCAACATCCGTAAGTCCGACGCCGTCAAAATACACATAAAAAACGAGTCGGATACAAAGGTTGAATCGAAAGAGAAAACGCTCACACTCAATGGAACCAACAGCGGTTCAGAAAAAGAGACGGTAACTCTCACTGGTGGTCCGCTCACCGCTCCGTCATACAGTAATTACACCTATATTGTCGAGACGCCGGACGATCGCAGTTATGGGACCTTCACCGTCGGCGGGTCGGCCCCACCAGTGTTCGATATCACTGGCCTCGGCGTCGACAACCCGGTCGAGCCGGAGAACAAGACCGAGGTCAGCTTCAATGTCACGAACACTGGCGGAACGGCAGGCTCCCAGACGCTTCGCATCGGCAGAGACTGGGGGGACGACAAGTCAAGGGACGAGCAGCTTGATCCGGGGGAGAGTACAACGGTCTCACAGACCGTTACAGCGCCGTCCGAAGACGGACTCTATCGACTGAACTTCACCACTGGAAACCAGACTGCATGGCGACTCCTGAACGTGCGGTCGAATACTGCGGTCGAGCGTGACAAAGGAGGGATGACAACCAACGAGCGGGTCAACGCAACAATCGAACTCAAGGGAGCTGAGCTTGAGGGTAGTAACGGCTATCAGATTACGCATACGAAAGTAGACATGGATCTGGTCGTCAACAACCAGTCCGGCGACCACGAGATTCCACTGTGGCGCGATGTGGGATACGACTTCGAAGACGGCGATGTGAACGGGCCCCATGCTGAACGGCGGCTGATTAACGACGACTATCCGGACCCATACGAGTTCATGAAGACTTTCGAAGCGAATTCGAGCTTCTCCGTCACCGCCACATCCTACTATTGCTATGAAACGACATACACAGACATTCGGTTCAAGATAGACGGCACGAACTACTACACTAAGAGATGTACCAACCCAGGTGGGGTCCGAATTTCTACCGACGAAAACAGCTCGAACGCAGACATATTAGTCGATGGAGAGGTGATTCCCGGCTATGGTCAAGCTGGCAAGGCACAGCGAAAACTGACCGATATGCTTGGCGAGCAACGGGTCACCGAACTTGAAAACGGTTCAGCGAGGCTTAATCTCGCCGATGGTGAATTCGTGTACCTCTATGAGCTCTCGCAGGACAACGCAAACCCCGAAAACGCATACGGGTACGGCGACCCCGACTACAACGACGCAGTGGTTATATTCAGAACCAACTCCATCGAGAATGAGGTTTTGGAACCGAGATTCAGATTCGTTGATGTTGCTGTGCCCGCCCGTACCCCGAAGACAGATGACACGGAGGCAACGGTGACGGTCAAAAACGTCGGTACCGCCGCCGGTACCGCAGAGCTTACGCCTACCTTCGATGGGAGCACAGCCGAGACGCAGGAGACGGAGATCGGGGTAAACGAAACGGCGCAGTTCAGCGTTGAGCTAGCGACTGCAAGTAAGACACCGGGTCAGTCGTACCAGTACAGGTTCAATCTCACGAACCCTAACCGCTCCGAGTCCGCTACTGGGAAGCAATGGGGTGGAAACATCTACGTCGGCGACATCGACGAACAGTTCATGCAGGTCGAATCTGTTCGTGCCACGAGCACAATCGACAACGACGAGTCTGCAAACGCTACGGTCGACATCACGAACGTCGGTGGAGAAGGCGGAACCGCCGAAATCAAACTCTATGCAAAGAACACCGACGACGCGAGCCCGACGTTCGCAGTGTCTGACGCCGCGACAACCAACGTTCTCACAAGCAAAGAGACGAAGCAGGTGAACCTCAGCCTCCCGTCTGACCGCGGTAACTACACGTACTACGTCCAGACACGGAACAGCACCTCAGCAAAGCAGTCGTTCTTCGTTGGTCGGTCGAGTGTCGTGGTAAACGACACACAGGGAATCAATATTGGCTCACAGACATACAATACTTCGACGCTCATCGAACGGAACGGAGGAGCAGAACGGCTCACCGTCGAAGTCAACAATGAGGGGACTGTCGGCGACAAACGTGAGGTGGCCCTCACCGTCAAAAACAAGAGTGACGGCACTACGGTTTACACAGGCACTGAGAACGCCACCGTGGGTAGCGGTGACCTTACCCGGACCGATGCGTATCCGGCGTGGGCTGGCTACGACACCGACCTTGACCCCGGATACTACACGTACGAGGTCACAGTGTACAACGACACGGCCAGCGGGTCAATTGACGATACTGCGATGGGAGAAATCTACCTGAAGGAAGTCGACGAGAGTGGCGCAACCACGAACGACTCACCCATCTCGATTGACTCCGATACGATTACAATCGGTAGTTAAGGCCGCAGCAACCTGCTTTTGCGATGTCGCTACGTGTATCGGAGCGGTACACGCTGTAGTATAGACCCGGTCGTGGCTCGGTATAGTCGTATACTAAACACACGGCTATCGGTACAGTATCGACTCCGCTTACTGTCGAGCGTACGCAAAAAAACTGAGCTGTGTTGAACCGAGTTTAGCCGAAGAGTTCGCCGAGGCCCTCACCGCTTGCCTCGTCGTCCTCGTCGTCATCGTCGTCGCCGCCGTCGTCGGCAGCCTCTTCTTCGGCTTCCTCGTCGGCCTCGTCGGCCTCGTCAGCGTCACCCTCGGCGGGTGCGGCCGCGCCACCGCTTGCCGGCACCGGTGCCGCAGCGGCCTGGTCGACGGCCTCTTCGATGTCGACGTCTTCGAGGGCGGCGACAAGGGCCTTGACACGGGACTCCTCGACGTCGACGCCCGCGGCGTCGAGCACGTCGGTGAGGTTGTCTTCGTTGATCTCTTCGCCCGATTCGTTCAGGATGAGTGCAGCGTATACGTATTCCATTGTTGTAGTCTGTGTTGTTAGAACATCGCTCCGAGCGCGTCGCCGGCGTCCTCGTCATCGTCGTCATCGTCGTCGGCCTCCTCGGCCGCGTCGTCGGCGTCCGCGTCGTCCTCGGATGCGGTGTCCTCGTCTTGGTCGTCAGTCGGTTCCTCTGTCGCCACGTCGGCCTCGACGCCCTGAAGCTCCTCTGGGAGTGCCTCTTCGTCGTCAATCTGCGAGGCGAGCGCACGGACCTGTGCGTCAGCCTTGCTCACGAGGTCAGGCACGACCTCGGGGTCCTCGATGGCCGCCTGGAGCGCGAGGCTCTTGGCGTTGCCACGAGCGGACTGGAGCATCGTCGGGGCCGTCGTCGCGGTCGGGTAGTCGGCGTTGACCGAGAGATTGAACGCTCGGCCGGCAGCCGCCTGGATGTCGCTCCGGTACTCGTCGATGTCGAGTTCCAGTTCCTCGGGTTCGAACAGCACACCGTCGGCGAAGACGGCGCGAAGGTCGAGACCGACCTCCTTCGGTTCGATACCGAGTTCGTTCAGCACGTTCGAAAGTTCCTGAGAGACTTCCTCGCCAGTATCGAGTACCGTCGAGTCAGAAAGGACCTGAATGGAGCCTTCCTGAATGCGTGCGTCGGCACCCACGCTCTGGAGTTCGCCAACGAACGGACCGGGGTCGACGCCCGTGTCGCCTTCCGGAATCACGATATCGTTCGGGGCCACCTCACCGGCACCGATGGGTGCGGGCGTCTTGGAGGCCTCGAGTTCCTGAAACAGCGAGAACGGGTTATCGTCGGTCCCGATGAGTCCAACCTGCCCGGTGATGTAGCCGTTGAGGTCTTCGAGTCCGTCATCGACATCGTCGAGTGCACGCTCAAGCAGCGTGTTCCGGGAAACGCGAAGTTCGGCGGTCCCGTGCAGGTCACGTCGCATGTCCTGCAGTTGCCGGGAGGGAATCCCGGCGATGTTGACGACGCCGACGCTCTCGTAGGACTCGATCATCTCTACGATGGCGTCGACCTCTTCCTGCTTCCACTCGGGAATGGTCTCGGTCTTGCGTTCGGATTCGGCGCTCATATCAGGCCACCTCCATCGCAGGCCCCATCGTCGTCTTCACGTAGACAGTGTCGATGTTGAGCGGGCCCTTTTCGAGGTCCGCGTGCAGACGGCGGAGGATAACGTCGATGTTGTCCGCGATGTTTTCGGCGGACATATCCTCCGCGCCGACTCGCGTATGGAACGTTCGCCGTTCCCCGCTGCGGAGCTGCACGGTGTTTTTCATGCGTTCGATGACCTCGACGACGTCGTCGTCGGGGTCGAGCGGTTCCGGCATCTTCCCGCGCGGACCGAGGACGGTCCCGAGGTAGCGACCGATGTCCTGCATCAGATCCTTCTCCGCAATGAAGAAGTCAGTGTCATCGGCGAGGTCTTTGGCGGCGTCGTCGTCGCCACCAAGTTCCTCGAGTTCGTCCTCGTCGAGTACGTCGTCTGCGACTTCCTCGGCACGAAGGGCGGTTTCGCCCTCGGCGAAGACCACAATAGTGGTCTCCTGACCGGTGCCAGCAGGAAGCACGACGGACTCGTCGACGCGGTTCGACGGGTCGTTAAGATCTAAGTCGCGCAGGTTCACTGCGAGGTCGACCGTTTCGCGGAAATTCCGCTCAGGTGCGTCCTCGAGTGCGCGCGAGACTGCGTTCTCTATTTCCTGATCTGCCATTGTTCACCTCCGTAGTACGCCAATCGGCTTCTACGGGTCAGTGAAACAGGCGGATGCCTGTCTCGTGCGGGTAGACGCCAATGCGACACTTAAACCCGTCGAACCAGCCCAAGGACCGCTAACAGGCGTGTTTCCGGTTCTCAGGGACCAGTTGTTGACGGCGGCTCTGCCGACTGTGCAGTGGCTCCCAGCGCCGAAAGTAAGGAAAACACACGCCAGTCGCACAGCGGTCCGACTTACGCCTGTGCTTCGGCCGCGAACACGTCGTCGTACTCGCCTGCGTCGATACGCTCTTTGAACTCGCGTGGGTTCTCGCCTTCGATGGTGACACCGAGGGAGGTGCACGTCCCGACGACTTCCTTTGCGGCGTTTTTCAGGTCGTAGGAGAGCAGGTCAGTCTGCTTTTGCTCGGCGATCTGCTTGACCTGGTCGACGGAGAGATCAGCGACGAAGTCTTCCTGAGGCTCGCCGCTGCCAGTCTCGAAGCCGGCCTCGTCCTTGATGAGTTCGGCCGTCGGCGGGACACCGACTTCGATTTCGAAGGAGCCGTCGTCGTCGTACTCGACGGTGACGGGGACTTCGGTGCCGTCGAACGCTGCCGTCTGGTCGTTGATCTCCTGTACGACTGCCTGCACGTCCACCGGTGTCGGGCCGAGTTCCGGGCCGAGTGGCGGGCCAGGGTTGGCCTCCCCACCGGGAACGAGGACTTCGATAGTTCCAGCCATACATAGTGAAATCCTCGCGGCGGTTTAAAGGATTGCGTTTCACGGATCGCTGCGTGAGGCCTCCACACGCTCGAACGCTCACTATTCTATCGACAGAGCGTCCAGCACAACAAAAGTAGGATCGCTGTCGGCTCAGGCGAACGTCACGCCGTGCCGTGCGAGAAAGTCACTCGCGTCTTTGATTTCGACCGGAGAGCCGATTATCCGAATCTGCTCACCGTCTTGATGAACACTCACAGTGAACTGCTGTTCCAACTCCTCGCGAATCCCGTCGAGCGCACCGACTGGCAACAGTATCTGCGTGCTGTCGCGGAACCGACTCGCCGCTCCCATTATCGACATATGACGGAGGGTAGCCTATAGGTGTGTCGAATTACATGAGGGTCGTTTGACCATTCTGAACGGGAAGACAGCCATGATGCGTGCCGCTGGGGTGGCGTCGACGAGGGAGGAAAGCCTTATTCGGTGTGAGGGGCCGACATACACTTAATGGGGCTCGAAGAGGAGATTCAGGAACTCGAAGACGAAATCGCCAGCACTCCCTACAATAAGTCTACAGAGGCCCATATCGGTCGGCTGAAGTCCAAGCTCGCGGAGAAAAAGGAGAAGCTCGAACAGCAGGCTTCCTCGGGCGGCGGCGGTGGCTACGGCGTTGAGAAACACGGCGATGCGACCGTCGCGCTCGTCGGGTTCCCCAGCGTCGGGAAGTCGACGCTGCTGAACGCACTCACAAACGCCGAGTCCGAAACGGGAGCCTACGAGTTTACCACACTTGATGTCTACCCGGGAATGCTCAAGCACAAGGGTGCGAACATCCAGATTCTCGATGTTCCCGGACTTATCGAAGGGGCTGCTGGCGGCCGCGGTGGTGGGAAAGAAGTGCTGTCCGTCGTCCGGACCGCTGACCTCATCGTCTTCCTCATCTCCGTCTTCGAGATTGACCAATACGACCGCCTCCGAAAAGAATTGTACAAGAACAAAATCCGCCTCGATCAGGATCCACCATGGGTCAACGTCCGCAAGAAGGGTAAAGACGGGATTTCGGTTAACACGGCTACCGGCGTCGAACTCGACGACGAGACGGTCAAAGCTGTCCTGCGCGAACACGGGTACGTCAACGCCGACGTAACCATCGGCGAGCAGCTCGATATCGACCAGCTCATCGACGGCGTGATGGACAACCGTGTCTACCTGCCGTCCCTCGTCGCCGTCAACAAAGCCGACCTTATCGAGCCCGACTATCTTCCGAAAGTCGAAGACGAACTCCAAGAGCGAGACATTGACCCAGAGGAAGCGATCTTCATCAGCGCCGAGGAAGAGAAAGGACTGGATGGCCTCACCGAACGCATCTGGGAGGAACTCGGCCTGATCCGGATTTACATGGACAAGCCGGGCCGCGGTGTTGACCGCGAGGAACCGCTAATACTCCGTGAAGGCGACACCGTTGACGACGCCTGCGAGAAACTCGGCGGCAGCTTCGACGAGCGCTTCCGCTTTGCTCGTGTAACCGGCCCGAGCGCCAAGCACGACGAACAGCAGGTCGGGCGCGACCACGAACTCGCGGACGAGGATATCCTGCGAATCGTCGCTAACCGCTAGGTTGTCGCGCGTCGGTTCTCGCGTGCACGCGAACAACTGAAAAGGGGTCCCACGGAAGAACAATCCTGTGGAGGACCGCTACCGCATAGCGGAGTAGATGCGTTCATTGGTGTGGAACCCTGCTACCAACTATGGACCGCGGTCCTAGACGCCGTCTTATCGCCGTCGTTGTTGCCGGCCTCGTCCCCTGGACAGTGGTGCTAATTGGAAAGGAACTGACGCTCGTCTTCTCGTTTGGCCTGTTCAACACGAACCCGCCGGAGTTGCTCTCGGTCTACAGCTACTTCATCCGCTTTACCAGCGCACTCCCGCAGTTTATCGAATCGTGGGGTTCGGGCGTCCTGCTGTATGCCTTTGCTCTAGCCAGCGCCGTTGCCGGTGTCGTCTGGCGTGAGGATGTTCGGGTGACCGCCCTCGCACTCGCAGGTGCGGGTCTGACGCAGTTTCCGGTGTTTCTGGGATTCAACAGGCGGCTCAACTACGTGGCTGTCCCGGTCGGCTCCCTTGTCCTGCTTATCGTGGTCTGGTGGTACTACCTACCGGCTATCCGAGCGGACACGGCGACGCGGTGACCTGTGGTATCGAATCCGGACGGAACCGCCTCTGGCGGTAGCCTTTTCGCTCGCTCGAACCACATACCGCGTATGTGGTCACTCGATCATACGATGATGCGCGTCGAGGATCTGGATGCCTCACTGGACTGGTACCAGACGTATTTCGATTACGAGGAGAAGGGACGCTGGGAAGCCGACACGTTCACGAATGTCTTCCTTGGTCCGGAGGATGTCCACGACGAGGGTGCACTGCTCGAACTCACGTACAACCACGACGGGCGCTCGTACACGATGGGCGACGCGTGGGGACACATCGCCGTCCGCTGTAACGACGTGTACGACGCCTACGAGGAGCTGATGGACGCTGGCGTTGCGGACTACCGCGACCCGGACTCCTGTGGTGGCTCCTATGCCTTCGTCACAGACCCCGACGGCCATGAGATCGAGATCGTCGAGCGGGACCACGGCGCGAAGTGGTCGCTCGACCACACAATGATCCGTGTCGAAGACGCCGACCAGGCTATCGGCTGGTACACCCGAAAGCTCGACTACGACCTGTTCCGCCGCGAAGAGTTCGACGACTTCGCCCTGTACTTCCTCAAGCCCGAAGATGCTCCCGACGAGGCGATGTCGGTCGAACTCACCTACAACTACGACGGTCGGTCCTACGAACTCGGCGATGCGTGGGGGCATCTCGCAGTCCAGACTGATGACCTCCACAGCGCGTGGGAGACGCTGATGGGGCGCCACGCTGAGGACTACCGTGACCCTGAGAGCTGTGACGACCGCTATGCGTTCACCAGAGACCCCGACGGCCGCGAAATCGAAATCGTGACGAACTGACGGTACTATCCGGAAGTGACCGTTCAATCCTCCTCTATTCTCATGCAGTAGCTATCAGGTGACGGTTCTTCTGCGGACTAGTTCCTGAGTGAGCAGTTGGCACTCGAAAGGGTCTGGTATCTCTGGCCAATGAACCCAGCTCCACGATGTACATTCCGCCCGTCAGACGCACGAATGCCGGGGTTATAGCTTTGAATCCACACCGCTTCTCCCACATCTGATCGCCACGGACGGCGTTTCGATCCTTGACCAGTCATGACAGTCAGATATCCTAACCACAAAACATTTACAGCATACACCTTTCGTATAGACCGTACCCCTACCCATGGCGCCAGAAGTGAGTACACCGGTCCGGTCTACACGCAATCATGCTGGTTGCGTTCCGACCACGTGGAAAACTGCTGGGGTCGCCCGATAGCAACACAATACAAACTATGACAGGAAATTCAGATAAGATTCGCAGCCTGTTCCTCACGGCGCTGATGGTCTTCTCGGTATTCGCCGGGACCATCGCGTTCTCCGGTGGCGCAGCCGCCGCCGCAAACGTCGAGATCCAGCAGGCAACGGAGTATAATGCTGATACCGGACCTACAATCGAAGTGGTAACGAACAGTACAATCAGTACATCTCTTACACTCGACAACGGGACCAGTGACGGTGACGTCCAGGTCGTGATTGACGGTGTAGAGAACCCAGGCGAGTATGTTGATACCAGCCAGAGTGGGAGCAATATCAACCAAAACGGTCAACAGATTGAGCTCCTCCTCGAAAAAGACATTACGCCTGATGCTGAGGTCGATGTCAGACTCAACGGTGTCACAGCTTCTACTAGCGGCGACACCACCGACCTGGTCGCAAAAGACATCGACGTGACGTCACAGACGCTCACAGCCGATGGCGACGCCTCAGCTGGTCTCGATTATCAGAACGTGTTCCGTGGCGAGAAGCTCGCAATCCAGCGATCTACCTCGTCAACCGGTGATAGCTTCGAGATTGAGGTCAACGATGGCTCGCTCGTTGCCTCTGACTCGGTCAACTCGAACAGCGACGTCTACCGCTACGACACTGAAGACCTCGATACCGGCGAGGAATACAACGTCACGATCGGCGACGAGAGCGCTGGATTCCAGGTCAGCGACCTCAACCTGAACGTCGAAGCTGACGACAATGATATCACCGATGAAGACGATATCATTGCCAACGCAACAATCAACCGCGGTGGCGAGGAAGCCAACGCGACGCTGTATGACGACAGCGGCGACAGGGTCGCCTCGCAGATCGACACCCTGTCGGGCAACGATGACACTCCGTTCATCTTCGACCCGATCAACCAGACAAGCGGCTTCGACGCTGACGATGGCCCGTACACGGTCGAAGTCACTGACCGACAGACCAACATCACGGTCAGTACCGACCAGATCAACGTCTCCGAATCCGAAGACGGTGATGCCAGCTTCGAGAGCAGCGTCGTCGAGGAGGAACGCGGTGACGTGGCTAACATCACCTACCAGCTCGATAACGAAGATGAGGCCGTTGTCTTCGTCGGCGACGATGACGACGACAACTACGCCATCTCCGGAACTATCGAGGACGACGATGGTGACGGCGAAGTCACTGTCTCGTTCAACAGCTACCTCGCTGGCACGAGCGCCAACGTCGGCGATATCGACGCCAGTGATATCCTCTACGTTGAGGGTGACGACGAAATCACTGGTGTCGAAGAGTCAGGTTCGTTCACCCGCAGCAGCGTTGACGAAGAGACGATTGAAGCCTCCAGCTATAACCTGAACGTCACTGCAGGTACGTCTCAGGACGACAGCGCTGACTCCGTCGGAACGCTCCGACTGAGCGAGCGCTCCACTGAAAGCATGCGTAGCTGGGTGGCCCCACAGGACGCTGAGCTCGACGATGACGACATCGATATTCGTGATCGTATCGGCCAGAACCTGACCCAATCGAACAGCATTGCTGACGGTGACCTCGTTGTTCATCAGATCGTTGCCTCCGGTGTCGAAGGCCCGCTCGCCTACGAAGAGGAAGTCAACGGCTCTTCCAGTGGGACCCAGGCGTTCCTCCGGTCAACGGCTGGTGGCGCTGGTAACAACGATGCGTTCAACCTCACCGTCAACCGCAGCGATGTCGGTGCAAACGCAGATGAGGACCCACTCATCCTCAACAACTCCAACGTTGTTGTCGTCGACGACCCTGACAACAACACGTACTTCGTCGCTGTGGAGACGCAGAACGCAGAATTCGAGAGTGGCACATCGATCCGCGACGATGACGAAGATGATGAGCTCACGGCCAACTTCACCGTGTCGCAGGACACTGGTCTGGCCGACGACAACGACGGCGTTGACGACGATTACAGCATCGTTGACCGTGACGCATCCATCGACACGACCAACGGTCTCGTGCTAGTTCAGGCTGCTGCTGACCAGCTGATCACCGGAACCACCACGGTCGCACCTGGTTCCGAGCTTGAGGTCGAAGTCGAGTCCGAGAGTGAGTCCAACCCGTTCCTCGACCGACCTGAAGCGACTGTCGGCACGGACGGAACGTTCACTGCCACGGCAGACTTCAGTGACTACTCGGCAGGAACGAACTTCACCGCGCAGACGCTCGACGTCGACGGTGACGAGCTCGGTGACGAGGAAGACGGACAGATCACCGATGCGGCCACGGCCACCGTGAGCATCAGTGACCAGGAATCCGACGGTAGCGAAGTCGTCGTCGACAGCGCGCAGCTGTCCGAGGGTGGCTTCATCGTTATCCACGACGACTCCCTCCTTGAGGGTGAAGTCGAGGGTAGCGTCGTCGGGAGCTCCGAGTACCGCGAGGCAGGCAGCCACGAGGACATCACGATCACGCTCGACGAGCCGATGGACGAGGACTTCACGGCTATCGCGATGCCGCACCTCGACACCAACGGCAACGAAGCGTACGACTTCCCGGGCGCTGACGGTCCGTACACCGCCAACGGCTCCGCCGTCACGGACAGTGCGAACGTGACCATCGCCACCGAGGACACGCCTGCGGACACGCCTGAGGATACGCCTGAGGACACGCCTGAGGATACGCCTGAGGACACGCCTGCGGACACGCCTGAGGATACGCCAATGGACACTGAAACCGAGACCACGGAAGCGTCCGGTCCCGGCTTCACGGCAGCCATCGCGCTCATCGCGCTTGTCGCTGCTGCACTCCTCGCTGTCCGACGCGACAACTAACCGGAGCAATTCCGGTCCCTGAACACCGTCTTTTCTTTTGTGCGTACGCGAACAGTGCTAACAGACTGCAGAACGACTCGGTACTCGTTGTCCAGTCAGAGCGCTATTCTGGTCGCTTCTGAACGGCTAGTTGCTGGTCCACTGTCGTGACTGGGTCCCAGTCGCTTGCAGCGTTGAGAACCAAGTCGTATGGATCTTGTGAGGGGGTCGTTTAGAAAACGCTTCGAGCATCAAAGTCAGTCGGGCGTTCGGCATTCACATCCGCGACCGTCTCTGTTGTGTCTGGTCTTCCCCGAACGAGACACGCCGGTCTGTGGCGTTCCTTGTGCTGCTCATACAGTTGCGCCAGCTCTTATCTATCTGTTTCCATTTCGGCTGTATTACTACCCACCAATCACTGATAGCCGATTCTGGTTTTCATGATACCGAGATATTTCTTCCAGGTCACAGCAACATCGGAGCTCTCGTTCATCGCCAGACAGTGGAACGAACGTCGCTCGAATCAGGAGACAGAGGCGTATCTCAACCGGAGTGTTTTTCGATCCAATTTTTGAACAAGTCAGATAAACATCCATATCAGGCCTAAATGTGTGTCCAAAAACATTATTGAATGACTATTACTTGTAGTATACTTACCAGCTTTATTCCACAAAGCATTTACCACACTTCGGGCAATGTACCGATACCCCTACCCATGACGCCAGAAGTGAGTACGCCGGTCCGGTCTATGCGTGGCCTCGGTGGGCACGTTCCGACCACGTGGAAAACTGCTGGGGTCGCCCGATAGCAAACACAAACATGACAGATACAAACGAAAAAATCCGCAGCCTGTTCCTGACGGCGCTGATGGTCTTCTCGGTATTTGCCGGGACCATCGCGTTCTCCGGTGGCGCAGCCGCCGCCGCAAACGTCGAGATCCAGCAGGCAACGGAGTATAATGCTGATACCGGACCTACAATCGAAGTGGTAACGAACAGTACAATCAGTACCTCTCTTACACTCGACAACGGGACCAGTGACGGTGACGTCCAGGTCGTGATTGACGGTGTAGAGAACCCAGGCGAGTATGTTGATACCAGCCAGAGTGGGAGCAATATCAACCAAAACGGTCAACAGATTGAGCTCCTCCTCGAAAAAGACATTACGCCTGATGCTGAGGTCGATGTCAGACTCAACGGTGTCACAGCTTCCACTAGCGGCGACACCACCGACCTGGTCGCAAAAGACATCGACGTGACGTCACAGACGATCACGGCCGATGAGCCGAATCCGAACGAACTCAGCTTCGAAACTGTGTTCCGCGGCGAGACGCTCGCAATCGAGCGGGCAGACTCAGGAAACAGCTTCGAGATTTCGGTCAATGATGGCTCTCTCGTCGCTTCTGACTCGGTTAACTCGAATAGCGATGTTTACCGCTACGATACTGAAGACCTCGATACCGGTGAGGAATACAACATCAGTATCGGGAATGAGAGCGCAGGAATCGAAATAAGTGACCTCAACCTGAACGTCGAAGCTGACGACAATGATATCACCGATGAAGACGATATCATTGCCAACGCAACAATCAACCGCGGTGGCGAAGAAGCCAACGCGACGCTGTATGACGACAGCGGCGACAGGGTCGCCTCGCAGATCGACACCCTGTCGGGCAACGATGATACCGCGTTCATCTTCGACCCAATCAACCAGACAAGCGGCTTCGACGCTGACGATGGCCCGTACACGGTCGAAGTCACTGACCGACAGACCAACATCACGGTCAGTACCGACCAGATCAACGTCTCCGAATCTGAAGACGGCGACGCCGGCTTCGAGAGCAGCGTTGTGACCGACGAGCGCGGTGACGTGGTCAACATCACCTACCAGCTTGATAACGAAGACGAAGCTGTTGTCTTCGTCGGCGACGACGACGACGACAACTACGCCATCTCCGGAACTATCGACGACGACGACGGTGACGGCGAAGTTACTGTCTCGTTCAACAGCTACCTCGCTGGACTGGCCGGCAACACGACCGACGGTAATACCATTTCGGCTAGTGACGTGCTCTTCGTCGAAGGCGACGACGAAATCAACAACGTCGTCGAGACTGGCAGCTTCGCCAAAGACCGTAAGAGTCTCGATGACGAGACAATCGAAGCTTCCAGCTACAACCTGAACGTCACTGCAGGCGCGTCTCAGAGCGGCAGTGCTGATGCTGTCGGGACGCTCCGACTGAGCGAGCGCTCGACCGAGAGTATGCGTAGTTGGGTTGCACCTCGCGACGCCGAACTTGACGACGATGACATCGATATTCGTGACCGTATCGGTCAGAACCTGACGCAGTCGGACGAAATCGCGAACAAGTCGATTGTCGTCCATCAAATAACTGCCTCTGGTGTCGAGGGTGCCCTCGAATACCAGCAGGAGGTTAACAACTCGAATGATGCCACGCAGGCATTCCTAGCGGCTGGTGCGCAAAACACCATCTCCGAGGACGCTAGCCGTACCAACGGGGCGAACGCACTGAACTTCTCGGTCGAAAAGACCAACGTTGGTGCAAACACCGACGATGAGGAGCTAGTCCTGAACGACACGAACACGGTCGTTGTCGACGACCCTGACAACAACACGTACTTCGTTGCAGTGAAAACGGCACTGGCAAAGTACGATGGCGGCAACTCTATCCGCAGTCAGGATGACACCGACGAGATTACGGCCAACTTCACCGTGACGCCGTACGGTGCATTCGAAAATGATAACGATGGTGTTGACGACGACTACAGCGTCGTTGAACGGGATGCATCCATCGATACGACTAACGGTCTTGTGACGGCACAGGCCGCTGCTGACCAGCAGATCACTGGCACAACCTCGATTGCGCCTGGTGCAGAGATCGAGGTCGAAGTCGAATCCGAAAGCGAATCCAACCCGTTCCTTGAGCGACCTGAAACGACGGTCAACGCTGATGGGACGTTCGCTGCAGCAGTGGACTTCAGCGACCAGTCGGCTGGTACGAACTTCACTGCACAGTTCCTAGACACGAACGGTGACCAGCTGGGTGACGAGGAAGACGGACAGCTCACCGATGCGGCCACGGCCACCGTGAGCATCAGTGACCAGGAATCCGACGGTAGCGAAGTCGTCGTCGACAGCGCGCAGCTGTCCGCCGGTGGCTTCATCGCAGTCCACGCCGGTAACGCATCCGGCGACGTCGTCGGGAGCTCCGAGTACCTCGAGGCAGGCAGCCACGAGGACATCACGATCACGCTCGACGAGCCGATGGACGAGGACTTCACTGCGGTCGCAATGCCGCACCTCGACACCAACGGCAACGAAGCGTACGACTTCCCTGGCGCTGACGGTCCGTACACCGCTAACGGCTCCGCCGTTACGGACAGTGCGAACGTGACTGTTGGCACCGAGGAAGAGCCGACGGCCACGGAAGAGCCGACGGAAACCGAAACCGAACCGCCGGAAACCGAGGAGCAGACTGAGGAGACCACCACCATGGACTCCGGAACCGACGAAGCTGAGACCACGGAAGCGTCCGGTCCCGGCTTCACGGCAGCCATCGCGCTCATCGCGCTCGTCGCTGCTGCGCTCCTCGCCGTCCGACGCGACAACTAACTGGAATCGCTCCAGTCTCTGAACACCGTTCTTTCTTTTGCGTGCTACGCCGGTAGCGGCGGCGCTGTCGTTGACTCGTTCTGACGACGACGACACCGCACAGTAGCGCAACGACAAAACATATACGCCGGTTTGGCTAACGTACAGGCAATGAGTGAGACAGTCCTGCAGACGGGTGTCGACATCGCTGGACTGTCGTTCGACCCGGTCACGGTCTCGGAACCGCTGATGTGGCTCGTTCTTGCGGCGTTTCTCGGAAGCGTAGCCGTCGCCCAGTACGACGAGGAACTTGCCCGCCCAGTCGGGACGGTCGGCTGGGTTTTGTTCGCAGCGTACTGGCTCGTTCTGGCACCACACTTCATTTTGATACAGAAAAGCGTCGTCGAGGGACTGGGAAGCGTCATCGCCGTGCCCCTGTCGCTGTACACCGGCTACTTACTCTGGAACGGCCGGGAGTCGCTGCTGGTGTTGACCCGTGCCATCGGTATCATGGGCGTCATCTACGTGCCCTTCCTCACCATTGGACCGCTCCGCCAGACAATCATCGAAGTCGTCACCGATCAGGTCGTCTTCCTGATGACGCTCATCGGGTACGACCCGATGGTGGTGGACGGGCTCTCGCACAACGGCATCGACATCGCGTCGAAGCAGTACCCCTACGAGAACACGTTCTGGTTCGACGGGAACGAGCGGCCGATAACGTACACTATCATTCTGGCCTGTACAGGTATCGGCAGCATCTCCATCTTCGCCGGCGGAATACTAGCAGTCAAGGCACCGTGGCGGCGGAAACTCCGCGTGCTGGTCGTGGCCGTCGGCATCATCTACGTGTTGAACCTCATTCGGAACCTCGGGATCGCGCTGGCATTTGGCCTCCAGAAAGCGCAGTTCTTCCCGGGAACGGTCATGGCGCTGTTCGGCCTTAGCGACGCACAGCTGGTATCCTACTACATCGTCGACCGGATGCTGGCGCAGTTCGGCTCAGTCATCGTCCTCGTCGGGCTGACGTGGGTACTGATGCGGGAGCTACCGGAGCTCACCGTTATCGTCGAAGACCTCCTGTTTCTGGTGACTGGAACCGAGTACGACCTTGGAACGACATTCGAAAAGGACCAGTCGGAGTCGGGTCCTGCGACGCCCGGTGACGACTGAACTGCGTCGCGGAACCGACGCTCGCTATTCTAACGCTGCTCCAGCAACTGACTCCAGTGTATCCGCCTCAAGTGGGTGGAGCGAACCGGGAATGACGAGCAGATGTAGCGGGTCGCCGAACGTCTGCGTAGCGAGTTCATCGAGCGTGTCAGCGGCCACTAATGGGTCTGGACTGCCGGCCCTGGCCACGACAACCCCGAGTGTGTCCGGGAATGGCTCCGACAGCATGGTGGCGGCCTGACTGGCGGTCATGTACGTGTCATCGCTGTCCTCCCAGTGGGGGTCGTCGACTTTGATGTCGAGGTAGACCAGCGTGTGCAGGTCCCGGTCTCGATTGTCCTCGATGGTAGCGACGACGCTGTCCGGAACGCCGTCACCGCCGTGTGCGTCCTCGAACGGAAGGGTCGTAGCCTTCCCGAAGCGGTAGTTCTGCAGGCCGGTCAGCGAGCCGGCAGCAGTCTGGGCGGTCGTCCCGTGAACGATTCGGGTTTCGATACCACGGTCCGCGGCCCGAAGCCGGAGGTCAGCGTGTGTCGTCGAGACCATCGTATCCCCGGCGGTACAGAAGACGACGTGTTCGCTCTCGGCGGCTTCGAGAATCGGCTCAGGGTCCTGCTCGATGCCGGCTCGGTCTCTGCGTTCGATACTCGTCTCCAGTGTGTCCTCCAGCGTTTCGATATCAGTACCGATCAGCCGGCTCGTGTAAAATTCGGCGAACACCCGGTCAGCGTCCCGGATGGCGTCGCGGCCCGCGACCGTGACCGAGCGCTCATCATAGAGGCCCAGCCCGACGAATGTGAGCATATCTGAAGTGGGTCGCGGCCGGGGATAAAGGGCGCGAAGCGTCAGGCTTACCGCCCGTGGTCGGGGAGGGGGAGTATGGGCGTTCCCTGCGTTCGCGTTTCCCGTGAGGCCGGCGAAGAGACGCGCCAGCGCCTCGCCGAGGCAAACCTCGTCAACGACGGCTATGATATCACGGTTGTCGACGGGCAGCTGTACGTTCCTGTTACCGACCCCACAGCGGTGCCGTCGGACCTCACCGTTGTCGAGGCAGACCCGCCGGTCCGCGAGGGCCAGACGATGCCGGCGGACGCCCTCAACTTCGACCCGAGCTACGAGCGCATCGGTGATGTCGCGATTGTCGATGAAGATGATGACGAGCGAGCCCGAATGATCGCCGATGCAATCATGGATTCGGACCTGCCCGTGCGAGCGGTGTTGAACCGCGCATCGAAGATCAAAGGCGAACAGCGGGTCCGGGACTGGGACATACTTGCTGGTGAAGGAACAGAAGTCACCCACCGGGAGTACGGCTGTACGTTCGACCTCGACCTCGCCGAAGTGTACTTTTCGCCGCGCCTGGCGACGGAACGCCATCGCGTCACCAAGCAGGTCGGCGAAGGCGAGCAGACCTTCGATATGTTTGCCGGTGTCGGCCCGTTCGCGATTCCGTTCGCCAAACGCGGGGCGACCTGCGTTGGGACCGACATCAACGAGACGGCGATCGAGTATCTCCGGGCAAACGCGGAGCGTAACGGCGTCTTCAACCGCGTGACGGGTATCTGTGGTGACGTACGCGAGGTGGCCGGCGAGTACGAGGACTGGGCCGACCGCGTCGTGATGAACCTGCCACACAGCGCCGACGAATTTCTGGAGACCGCTGTCCGGCTGGCGGCCGACGAATGTGTGGTTCACTATTACGATATCCAGCACGAGGACGACCTGTTCGGACCCGGCGAGAAAGCGATCCGGGCGGCTGCGGAGCCAGCCTACGACGTGACGGTCGAAACGCGCCACACTGTCCGGTCGTATGCCCCGAAGGAACACAACATCGTCCTCGACGTTCGACTGACACGCTGAAACGAACAGTTATTATCATCACCGGTACGGGGACCGAATTGCTTAACGACGAGGAAGTCGGACGCTTGTATCTAGGAGGGTAAAATATGTACACAATACTTGTTCCCGTCGACGCCGATGAGGACCGCGCCCGCGGCCAGGCCGCCTTCGTCGCGGAGCTACCGTCTGCTGAGACCGAGATCGAGGCTGTGATCACACACGCATTGACCAAGGAGGAGGCAGAAGCGCCCGAGGAGATACGCAACGTCGAGCGGATCTCGACAGTCAGACTCGTGCGTGACTACCTCAAGGACCACAACGTCGATGTCCAACTGGCCGAGGGTCAGCAGCCGCCGGCCGACGGCATCGTCGAGCTGGCCGACGAGTTCGACGCCGACCAGATCGTCATGGGGTCGCGAAAGCGGTCGCCGACCGGCAAGGCCGTGTTCGGGAGCGTGTCCCAGCAGGTCCTGCTTGAGGCGGACGACCCGGTTACCGTCGTCGGGTCCCGAGAGGAGTGAGAACGTTCCTCTCGGTAGCCCCAATTCGCAATCCTTATTGCGGTTATGCGTCCAACAACTGATGTACGCGAGCGACGCGCCGGTGTAGCTCAGACTGGCAGAGCGAATCCTTCGTAAGGATTAGGCCGAGGGTTCAAATCCCTCCACCGGCTTTTTGCGAGGAACTAACGTGACGAGCGAAAGCTACTGTGGGATTTGAATCAGGGAGGAGCTTTGCTCCGACCGTGGTTCACAATCTTCCACCGGCTTCCCCTTTCCAGTGCCGCCTTGACAAGTAGTTTTCATACCTATGACAGCCTGTCAGCAGCCGTCGGTCCTGCGTCGCTGGCATAGCGATGTCGCACGAGCCATATAAAAACGACCCTCGTCAGTGATGCAATACGGCAACAGGGCGCTGGACAGAACATCCGGTTGTAAACGATGGTCACACAGTACGGACTACCGGCGGGTACTGCGGTGTGCTCACGAGAGCGCCACGATGGACATATGTGTGGGCAGTCAGAGGGAGTGTGGTCCTAATGGATTTCAGAAACGCCTGGCACCGCGACACCGATGAAGAGGTCTGTTGCATCGCCTGCGGTGACACGGTTGCTCGGTCGAATGCCCGCGAATACGACAAGTACGGCGACCGCTGGAACCGCGACGACAAGTCCTTTGAGTACCTGTGCAAGCCCTGCTACCGAGGGTACTGTCACTTCAGCCGGACTGGTCTGGAAGACCGGCTCGAAGCGGCCGGTGCCGGGACCGTAAGCCGAGACGCGTTTCTCAGACGCTATCATGATCTGGCAGACGAAACGGAGCAGACCCGCGCGGACGGTCGGTAAGCCGAAAGGCGGGTGCCCTGTTCGGCGATACGGCACCGCAACGCAGGCAGTTCAAGAAGCGAACAGACGCTTCAGGGTGTGATGACTGCTCGGCCGTCAATCTCCCGGTCTTCCAGCATCTGTGCGACGGTGTTCACGTCGCCGAGGTCGTACTGGGTCGTGTGCAGGTCGACCGCGCCGCGGTCGACGAGCGCAACCAGTTCCTGCAGTTCGGTGTACTGACCGACGATGTTACCCTGATAGGCGAACTCGCCGTTGACGAGCGCCTGAGCAGGTTCGTGGATGTGCCCGCCGTAGCCGATGATGTGGTGGTCGCCGCCGGCGGCACAGATGTCTGGCGCGAGCGCCGTCGTCTCGTCGGCCCCGACGAAGTCAAGCACCTGTGCGGCACCGACGCCGTCGCTGATGGCTTCGACCTCGCTGGCGACGTCTTCGCTTTCGGGGTCGATGGTGTAGTGTGCGCCGAGGTCGTCGGCGAGGTCGCGGGCGGACTGCTTGATGTCGACAGCGACGAGGTCAGCGGCACACATCGCGTCGAGACACTGGAGGCCGATGTGGCCAAGGCCGCCGATGCCGATAACAACAGCGGTGTCGCCCGGGTTGAGCCCGTCGACGGCCTTCTTCGCCGCGTGGTAGGCCGTGATGCCGGCGTCGGCGTGCGGGGCGATGTCGGCCGGGTCGACGCCCTCGGGCAGGGGAATGACTGACCGGTCGCTGGTCAGTAACTGGTCGGCGAAGCCGCCGTCCGTCGTCAGGCCGTTGAACGCGTCGTTCTCGCAGTACATCGTCTCCCCTTGCCGGCACGGCCGGCAGGTGCCACAGGTCTGGACCGGGTGACAGATGACCTGGTCGCCCGCAGAGACGATGTCAACGTCGTCGCCCGTTTCGATGACTGTCCCGGCGTTCTCGTGGCCCAGTGTCATCGGGAGGTCCTGCGGGACGTACTGCTCCCACATTCCCTCGATGATATGGTTGTCAGTCTGGCACCAGCCGGCCCCCTCGACTTCGACGATGACATCATCTCCGGATGCAACCTGTGGCGCATCTACGTCGTCTATCGAGAGTCCGTCCGACATATCGTGCGTGTACTCGTGGAGTCTGGCTGCGCGCATCGTCCTGTATCCGGACGAAACGACAATAAACCCGCATTATAAAATATCGGATATATTAGCGGTATCGCTCGTTGCAACATTTAGAACTGTATTAGCCACCCAGCCAGAGTCTGTCGACGCTAAGGGAAAAACAATGCGTGTGGGACGCTCTCAGCTACTCAGTCTCGACTGGCCAGCAGTGCGGCCCCGAGCAGCGCCACAACGGCGACAGGAATCCCCATTCCGGGACCGAAGGCCGACGACGGCGCGGGGCTGGTCGCGCGGATCGGTTCGTCGACCGGTTCGTCAGCCGCGTATTCCCAGACAGCGGTCTCGTTCTGAACGATATCAGCGTTCGAGGACGAGATGTCAGCGGGCATTGTCAGCTGATACTCGACCGCGACACCGTTGCCGAAGGCCACATCAGTATCCTCGTTCGCAGTGACGAATGTCCAGTCTTCGTACGTGACGTTGCCCTCGCTCGCGTTTACCGACACGTCGCTCTCCGGGCCGGGGTTCCAGTCCGTGAATGTCATCGAGAGTGTGACGTTCTCACCCTCCAATTCTTGGTCGTACGTGTAGTTCGACATCCGACTGGTGTTCACGTCGGCCAGAAGGTAGCCTTCGACCGAGTCATAGCCCTCCTGCTGGGCCTGGCTCTGCAGGCCGTCGTACACAGATGGGGACATTTCGAGAGTCAGGTCGTACTCCGAAACAGTGCCGTCCGCGGCCACTGTTGAGTCAACCGTCGCTGTCACACACCCGGAGAGAACGACGAGAGCAGCAAGACCAATCGCAGGGACAATCCGATGCATACCTCACCGAATCGGATGGGCTGGGATAAGCCTTGTTACCGGGGTCGACACGGCTCAATGTGTCAGGACCAGTAGCTGGTCGTCAGTCCGAACCAGACAGAAGGGCGACCCGGGGTCTCCAAAGGTGTTCGTCCGCTTTTCGCTGATAAAGAGCGTCTCGAACTCGTTGCCACAGGCCGGACAGGCGAACCCCTTCCGGTTCGACAGGGTCATCGTCCCGCGGTCGTCCTTCAGCAGCTTGAGCCCGTGTCGGTACTCGTGTACGTCGAAGCTCCCGCTGACATCTAGCCGGTCCATGCGTGTGAAACGAGTGGCGGCCGTCTAAAACTCGTCGGCGACCTACACCAGGTTCGCGCCCATATAGAGCACGACGACGAGGAAGATCCAGACGATGTCGACGAAGTGCCAGTACATCGATGCCGTCGAGACGGAGGTGTGCCGTTCAGCCGAGTACTGACCGTAGTACCCGCGAATAAAGACGATACCCAGAAGGACAGCACCCATCGTGACGTGGAGACCGTGGAGGCCCGTCAGCCCGTAGAATGCGGACCCGTAGATGCCACCGCCGATGCTGAAGCCCTTGTGAACGATGAATTCGTAGTACTCGTACACCTGGCCGCCGATGAAGACGATTCCCAGTAGCAGCGTCGCGCCCAGCAGCTTCAGGAACCGGCTCCGGTTCCCGCTCCGGAGCGCGATGTGACTGTAGTGCAGCGTCACCGAACTGGCGATCAGAAGCAGCGTATTGACGATCACGAGTGAGCCGAACACCTCAGGAACGGCCGCCTGTGTCCAGACCTCGCCGCCACGAACGATGAAGTAGTAGACGAAGCCAGCGCCGAAGGTGGCGATTTCGCTCCCAAGGAACAGGAGCATGGCGAACTTCAGCGTCTTGTCCGAGTGGTAGTCCGTCCCGCGCTCCCAGAAGTCCGAGACGAAGGCGTGGTACAGCCAGCCGTAGATGCCGACGAGGAAGAGGCCGACACTCCCGGCCATCGCTCCCGCCCCGACCGTCTGGCTGACAAGTGCGTTTTCGCCAATCGAGAGCACGAGCAGGGCCGCGCTGACGTAGATGCCCGAACCACCGATTGCCGTCACAAAGGGCCACCAGCTGGCCTCACCGAACCCGTGGGGCCAGTCCTCCGTCGCCGGGAGGTGATGCTCCCCGTGCCCGTCGTCCGCGTGTTCATCGGAGACACTCATACTAGGGCCCTTGCGAACGGAATACTAAAAGCCCATCCAATTCCCTGCGGTGCGTTCCGTCTCCAGCCCAGGCGAGGAGTGGCTCGCCCACATCCCGGAAGCTACACGAGGGCGAAGGCCCAACTGCCGACGATGACATCTGGGAGGCGTCGTACGGTCGCGCTGGTGGTGTGCGGACTGGGCTGGCTGGCCGCGACGGGGACGGCAAGCGCACACGGCGGCAGTCTCGCCGGCGGCGGCCGCGAGTCGCTGACGATACCGACGTGGCTCTTCCTGAGTACCGGTGGTGCGGCCGTCGGCGCGTCGTTCTTGCTGGCGTCGTTCGTCACCGACCGGACGTTCGTGGAGCGCATCCACAACTGGGGCCGTCCGCTATCGGGTGGTTTCGAAGGCATCCTACGGCTCGCTGGGCAACTCGTTGGGCTCGGCGGACTCGCCGCGGTGTTCGTCGTGGGCTTTTTCGGACCGACGAACGCCCGGACGAATCTCGCAATACTGCTCGTCTGGGTCGGCTGGTGGGCCGGGCTCGCGATGACGACGTACCTCGTGGGCAACAGCTGGGCGACGCTCAACCCGTTCAAGACGCTCGCCAAACTCCTCCCGTCGCTCAACCGCAGTTACCCGGCCCGCGTCGGGTCGTGGCCTGCCGTCGGTGGGTTGCTCGTGCTGGTATGGGTCGAGGTCGTCAGCCCGCTCGCCGACCAGCCGCGACTGCTTGCGTCGGTTGTCGCCGGATACACCGTGCTGACAATTGCGGGCGCACTCGTGTTCGGACCCGACGACTGGTTCGCCCACGCTGACCCGGTGGAGCGGGTGTTCCGCTACTACGGTCGCTTTGCGCCTATCGGCCGCGACGAGGACGGCCTTCGACTTCGGCTTCCCGGCATGGACCTCTCGACGCCGCGGCTGGTCGACGGCCCGGACGAAGTCGCCTTCGTGGTCGCCCTGTTGTGGGTCACGACCTACGACGGGTTGGTCACGACGCCGGCCTGGCGCGACCTGACGACGCCGATCGTCGACGCCGGCGT
This sequence comes from Haloarcula sp. R1-2, assembly GCF_011627385.1. NCBI lineage: Archaea > Methanobacteriati > Methanobacteriota > Halobacteria > Halobacteriales > Haloarculaceae > Haloarcula > Haloarcula sp. R1-2. The sequence continues at coordinate 134,866 of NZ_JAANTG010000004.1, read as the reverse complement.
CCCGCCGCACCTCCTGTATCCAGTCGCGCTCGGGCTCGGCTTCGCCGGCTTCCTCGGCGTGTATCGGCTCGCGGTCCGGCTTTCCCGCGATATGTCGGATACGTATCTGGCCCCAGCGGTTCTCGCACAGCGGTTCGCGCCGCCGCTCGTCGCTATCGCCGTTGGCTACCACTTCGCGCACTACCTCGGGTACTTCCTCGTGCTCGCCCCATCGCTGGCCGTCGCGCTCACGTCGCCGTTTGCGGACCCGGCAGTAGTGCCGACCATCGACCTGCCGGCGTGGTTCGGCGCGGTTGCGCTCGCGTCGGTCATCGTCGGTCACTTGGTCGCTATCTGGGTGGCCCACGCCGCCGCATACGACCTCTTTCCCGCGCGACTGCAGGCGATTCGGTCGCAGTATCCCTTCATCGCGGTCATGGTGTTCTACACGATGACGAGCCTCTGGGTCGTCTCCCAGCCGGAGGTGGCACTCCCACATCTATGACTGACACAGCAACCCAACCAGCGGCCGATACGGCAGCGACAAGTACTGACGACGAAGCAGCCTACGATGTCCCGGCCGACGCCACGGCCTACAGCTGTTCGTACTGCGGCCGGCCGTTCGCCCGCGAGTCCTGGCTCGCGCTCCACTGCGGCCTGGCCCATCCCAACGAACTCGACGACGAAGAGGTCGAGGCCTTCCGGGTAGCCCACGACGAGGAGGAAGAGTCGCTTTCGACGTTCCGACTCCAGGCACTGGGCGCACTCGTGCTCATCTACTTTGGTTTCCTGATGGTGTACGCGCTCGTGTGAACTTCACTCGTTTTCGAGGCATCTCTGACGACTACGGACGGGAAGCGAAGCGTTGATGGGTCGCAGGTGACCAAACAGTGGGTATGGACCTTCGCGTTATCGACAAATCCGACACGGAACTCTCTATCGAAATCGCCGGTGAGGACCACACGTTCATGAACGTGATCAAGGGAGCGCTACTGGAGACAGAGGGCGTCACGGCGGCGACCTACGACGTGAACCCGGAACAGTCCGGTGGCCAAACGGACCCGGTCCTGACCATCAAGACCGAGGAGGGCGTCGACGCGCTGGAGGCCCTCGAAGACGGAACCGACGCCGTCATCGAAAAAGCAGACAACTTCACGGACGCGTTCGAAGCCGCCGCGTAATTCTAACAGAGTACGTACGTGACGAACACGCGTTCGTCCGGACCAACGTGGATGTCGAGGCCAACCAGTCCGGTGTCCGCTCGCTGGATTCTGTTGCCCCGCTCGAGGTAGCTGTCGACGAGTGCGGTCGCCAGCGCCGTCTCATTCTGGAACTGGTCGAGCGACTGGGGTGTTCGGTCGTAGGCCACCTCATAGCTGACCACGACTGGGCGCTCACAGGGGAGGTCGAATCGGGACACACCCTCCCGCGTGGGCCGCTCTGCGTTGTCGTATCTCGCATCGACACGGCCCTTGTTGTAGTAGGCTGCAGCGTCGTCGATGGTCGCGTTCCGTGAAACGGTCCCGCCGCCGACGCCCGACCGCCGGACATTGTACACATCAAGGTATGTGTCCTCGACATCAGCAATCGAGAACGAGTTGACCGTGTCGCCGCTTCCAGCAGGGGACGCAATCGGCGGTGGACCAGCGGGAGTTTCAGCGGCAAAGCCCGGCAGCGTGATGCCGCCCACAGCGGCGAGTACGATGAGCCCGAGCAACACTGCTACGGCGGCGTAGCCGATCACATACTTCGTCTCGAGTACGTCCAGCCAGCCGGTCTGTATGTCATCGAGCGGGTCGTCTTCCGGTGGCCCCACTCGTCGCTCGAAGTTACTCCCGCCACAGCGTTTGCACGGCGGAGAGTTCTTCTGATGCTGGCGACCGCAGTCCAGACAGACCCATCTGGGCCCACCCTCGACGACCTCTTCGTTGACCTGCGTCACGGCCTCCTCAAAAGAACCGTGGCCGCAGTTATCACACGGCGGGTCGTTCTCCTCGTGGGGTTTGCCACACCATTCACACCGCCATTTCATTGTTGATTCTCCGTGGTGGGCGAATAAAACCTGCCCGATGCCAGGCCACAGTGCCGCGGTTTTCTGGGGACGGTCCCCCGCAGTCGGTCGGTCAGTTGGCTCGACAGATACAATCCACCCTGTGGACAGGTCCTGCCAGTAGCTAAAAAAGATATGCCCGCAAACAGTGAGAACTGACATGGAACCTTGGGGCGCGGAGAAAACCGATGCTATCTGAGGCGTCGGGAAAACTGCGGCATACAGAGAGACAGGTACGTGTGTTTACTATTGCGACCCCAAGCCGGAGACGGCGTTACAGTCGGACCGGAATCCCCTTGCTGTCGAGATACTCCTTGGTCTCGGCGATAGAGTACTCGCCGAAGTGGAAGATAGAGGCGGCGAGGCCGGCGTCCGCGCCTGCGTCGACGAACACTTCCTCCATGTCTTCCGGACTACCACAGCCTGAGGAGGCGATGACAGGCGTCGAAACGGTGTCACAGACGGCTTTCATCAGCGGGATGTCGTAGCCATCCTTGGTCCCGTCGGCGTCGATGGAGTTGACGAACAGTTCGCCCGCGCCGCGCTCTTCGGCCTCGGTGGCCCATTCGATGACATCCAGTCCGGTCCCTTCGCGGCCGCCCTTGACCGTGCATTCGAACCAGCAGGACTCGCCGTCGACCTCGGTGTAGTGCTCGCCCTCCTCGTCGAAGCGCCGACGGGCGTCGACGGAGATGACGATACACTGGCTCCCGAAGGCCGCCGCGCCCTCATTGATGAGGTCGGGTTCGGCGATAGCGCCGGAGTTGATCGACACCTTATCTGCGCCAGCCCGGAGCGTCTCCTTGATGTCGGCACGGGTACGGATACCGCCGCCGACGGTCAGCGGGATGAACACCTCGTCGGCCACGGCCGAGACAGTATCAAGCATCGTTTCGCGTCCCTCAGCGGAGGCAGTGATGTCCAGAAAGACGAACTCGTCGGCGCCGGACTCGTTGTAGGCCTTTGCCATCTCCACCGGGTCGCCGGTGTACTCCAGATCCTCGAAGTTGACTCCTGTGTACACCGCCGCGTCCCCGTTCTCGTCCACGTCCACGTCGATACAGGGGATGATCCGTTTCGTAAGCGTCATTCGATACCTGTGAGTTCGACGCAACGCCGTTTGACCGTTTCGACTGGTGCAAGTGTCTGGCCGATATGCAGTGGGAATCCGACAGCTACACGTATGGCGCCCCAGAAGCACCGACCATGGCAGACGACCACCACGAGGAGGACCGGCCGGATTACGACCCCGAACACGTCGAACTGCCCGCGCGAGAACCGCCGCTTCGGTCGACGGCCCCACAGAGCTCGTTCACGATGTCTCAAGTCGGCACGGGGCTCGGCGTACTGCTGGTCGGACTGGTGCTTACCTTCGGCATCGCGCTGGCGCTTGCCTGATCGAATTGGCATGACCACGGCGGCCAGCATGAATATCAGATCTGATACTTCTGGGGAGAGTATATAGGTTTCCACGCCAACAACTGTTGTACTATGCCGTCCCAGTCGGACGCGAGTACGGTGGTCGCAACAGGAACGTCAGTGGCGACCACTGGTCGGCGCGCTGGCCGAGAGGCGACCAGCACTGCTCGTGACCGACTGGATGCTGATCGGGTGGACTTTTGTCAGGTGTTTTCCAGCACTGGGTTCGATGCTGAAGCCGTTCTGGCGGGCGTAACTGCCCTTGTCGACGATGAGACAGCCGTTGTCGGCTGTACGGCCGGCGGTACGTTCACCGAAGAGCGAGCGATGGACGCCGGCGTGGCAGTCACACTCGTTACCAGTGACTCGTTCCGGTTCGATACGGCCCTCGCCACCGGTCTCAGCGAGAACACCCGCGGGGCTGTCAGAGACGCCGTCCGGTCGCTTCCGGAAAACATCGAGGAACCATACCAGTCAGCGCTTGTCCTCCACGACGGGCTCGCAGGCGTCGGTGAACAGTTGTCGCTGTCGGTCCAGCGACGGCTTGGCCCCTATGTCGAATTTGCAGGTGGGGCGGCGTCTGACGGTCTCCGAATGGAATCGACGCCAGTGTTTTGCGATGCGTCGGTTGTTGAGGACGCAGTCGTTCTCGTGCTCATCTCCGGGAAAAAGCGTCCGGTCATTACCGTCAACCACGGGCACACCCCCATCTCAGAGCCGTGGGAGGTAACCGATGTCTCCGGAAATGTGGTTCACGAACTCAACGGTGAACCAGCGTTCGAAGTGTGGAAAGACGCTGTTCGAGACCACGTTGCGGAGAGAACAGGAATAGCGGTCGATGATGTCCCAGTCGGTTCAGCGGAGCTCAGGAAGCTCATGGTCGCATACCTGTTCGGTATCGACCAGGGCGAGACCTACAAGATACGCTGGCCTCGGACTGCGATTGAAGAGACTGGCGCACTGCAGTTCGCCGTTGATATTCCGGAGGGGACTGTCCTCCGTATAATGCATGGCAACAGAGCGGACCAGATCGCGTCCGCTGAGCAGGCTGCTGCAGACGCTGTTTCACTGTGTGACGGGAATATCGCTGGCGCGTTCGTCTACGACTGTGCGTGCCGTCAGATTCTTTTCGAGGACGCGTTTTCATCGGCTGTCGATGGGATCACATCGACCCTGTCGGCCCCAGTCGCTGGATTCGAGACGTACGGGGAGCTGTGCATGCAAGCTGGGCAACTCAGCGGCTTTCACAACACGACAACAGTGCTCTTTGCACTGCCGGAGTAACAGATGAATCGAACAGGGCTCGTTTCAAAGTTCGCAGAAACGGTTGGTATCGAAAAGGCGTCGGCTATCGTTGACGACGCAATGGCTGACCTCGGTATTGGTGGCGAAACGGAGATAGACGGCACGGATGCACAGGACATCTGTGATATAATTCAACACGACAACGAGGGATATATCGCGCTCGTCGCGAGTGAGCTCCGCGTACAACTGGCGGCACAAGAACGGTTTGACGCGCTCCTTGGGAATATCCCTAACCCGGCTGTTGTCGTCGAGTTTAAACAACGAGAACCGTACGTCAAGTCGATCAACGAAGCGTTCGCGGACTCGTTCGGCTACGACCGGACGGATGCAGTCGGAACGGAGCTTCGAGCACTCCTCGCGCCGCCCGGAGCCGACGCCGAGGTTATCAGGGCAGACTGGTGGGAACAGACCGGCCAGTCAGAGCAAGAGGTCAGACGGATGACTGCATCAGGGGAGGTCCGGACCTACCTGTTCCGGAGCACTATTGTCACGCATGACAGCAGTCAGCTGGAAGGGTACGGGATATACACCGATATCACTGAACGAAAGCGCCGCGAACAACAGCTGAAACACCAGAACGAGCGCCTCGACGAGTTTGTCAGTATCGTCAGCCACGACCTTCGGAACCCGTTGAACGTCGCATCCGGCCGCACCCACCTCCTGCTCAATGACACCGAGGATGCGGCTGTTCAGGAGGGGCTACAGGAGGTCGCTGCGGCACATGAGCGGATGACGCGGATCCTCGATGACACCCTGACGCTCGCTCGGCAGGGGCGCGTCGTCGGAGAAACCGCAAGCGTCCCCATCGAAACCGTCGCAGCTGACGCATGGCAACAGGTCGAAACTGAGGACGCAACGCTCACGGTCGAAACTGAAGCGGTCATCGAGGCGGACTCAGAGCGCCTCCAGCAGCTATTCGAGAATCTCTACCGGAACGCCATCGAGCACGCCGGCGCGGAAGGCACCGTTGTCGTTTCCGCGCCCGAGGCACACGAGCAGAACGGGTTCTCTATCGCGGACGACGGCCCTGGCATTCCACCAGACGACCGTGAGCTGGTGTTCGAACACGGCTACTCAACGAACTCGGATGGGACAGGGTTCGGCCTGTCAATCGTTCAGAGCATCGCTGAAGCGCACGGCTGGTCGGTCGCAGTCTCTGAGAGCGAAATGGGCGGTGCGCGGTTCGATATCCGCTGGTAATCAGGCTATAGTAGCCATTGCAAGTCATTACACACCCAATCGCAGGACGGCACTGCGATCGGTGTGTAAATCGTTCCAATTGTTACTATAGTTCGTCGTCGATGACCGACCGCAGGTCAGCGATGTCCGCAGCGTTGTACGCCAGCGTCTCGTCGTTGACCGTAATATCGAGTCCGTTCGAGTCGTTCGCCTCGCCCAGTTCCGTCACTGGGGCGACGCCGTCGAAGGCCTCCCGGACCGCCGCCGGGTCGGTCGTCTCGAACACGACCCGGCCGGGCCGCTCGTTGAACAGGAGTCGAGCCGGGGTGCCGTGCTCGGTGGTCCCGATTCTGACCGACGCACCGGCGTCCTCGTGGACCATCTCGGCCAGCGTTACCGCGAGGCCGCCGTGGCTCACGTCGTGGCTCGCCAGTACGTGGTCGGCGTCGGCGACCTCGGCAATCGTCTCGACAACGTCCGTCGAGTCCGCCGGGAGGGCGGGGAAGCGGTCGGTGCCGCCGAACTGCGCGGTGTACTCGGAGCCGCCCAGACGCGGGTCGGTTTTGCCCTCCAGTGCGGTGTCCCCGACGACGACGAGCGTTCCCTCGCCGGACAGCGACAGCGGCGGGGCATCGTAGCCCTCCTTGACGCCGACCAGCGCGAGCGTCGGTGTGGGGGGAATCGGTCCGTCCTGGGAATCGTTGTACAAGGAGACGTTCCCCCCGACCACCGGCACGTCAAGGTCGCTGCACATGTCCGCCAGGCCGTCGACAATGCCTTTGAAGCCGCCGTACACGTCAGGCTTCTCGGGGTTGCCGCCGTTCAGACAGTCCACAGCCGCATGGGGTGTCGCGCCCTTCGCGGCGACGTTCGTGGCGTTTTCCAGCGCGACGGCGCGTGCACCTTCGTACGGCGCGGCGTCGGTCCAGTTGGGGTCCGCGCCAGCAGAGAACGCCAGTCCGGTCCCGGCCTCACGGATGGCGAGCAGTGCGGCGTCGTCGCCGGGCAGGACGCTCGTGCGGACCTGCACCTCGTGGTCGTACTGGCGGTACACCCACCGCTTCGAGGCGCAGTTCGGGCTGCTGACGATCTCCTCGAAGGCTTCCTCCAGCGCGACCGTTGGCAGGTCTCGTTCCTGTCTCGGCGGCGCGTCGCTGGGCAGGTCGTTCATCGGCGCGCCCTCACCGAGGAACTCCGCGTCCACGTCGACGACCGTCTCGTCCTCGAACGTGCAGACGTAGTTCGTGCCCGGCTCGGTGAGTTCGCCGATGACCGAACAGCCGAGGTCGAACCGCTCGGCGAGTTCGGCCACGCGGTCGACGTCCTCGGGCGCGACCTCGTACACCATCCGTTCCTGACTCTCGGCGAGCAGGTACTCCATGGCGTTCATGTTGGGCTCGCGCTCGTGGACGCGGTCGAGTTCGATACGTGCACCGAGGCCGCCCTTGGCGACCAGTTCGGACGACGCGCCGCCGAGGCCAGCGGCCCCAAGGTCGCGGGCCGACTCGACGAGTTCCTCGTCCAGCAGCGCCTCGTTGCACTCGACGAGTAGCTTCTCCGCGTACGGGTCGCCGACCTGCACGGCCGGTCGGTCCTCCGTTTCAGCGTCCTCCGCGAGGTCCTCGCTGGCGAAGGACGCCCCGCCGAGCCCGTCTCGCCCCGTCGCGTTGCCGACGAGAACGAGCTTGTTGCCCGGCTTCTGGGCTTCGGCAGTGATGGTCCGCTCGGGCTCCAGCAGGCCGATACAGGACACGTTCACGAGCGGGTTCCCCTCGTAGTCGTCGTGGAAGGCGACGCTCCCGGTGACAGTTGGAACGCCGATGCAGTTCCCGTAGTGGGAGATACCCTCGACGACGCCCTCGAAGAGATAGCGGGAGTGCTCCCGGTCAAAGTCGCCGAAGTACAGACAGTCGGCCAGCGCGATGGGGTAGGCCCCCATCGACAGTGTGTCGCGGACGATACCGCCCACGCCGGTCGCTGCCCCGTCGAACGGGTCGACGTAGGACGGATGATTGTGGGACTCGACGCCCATCGTGATGTACATCTCCTCGCCGTCGCCGTGGGACGGCAGGGAGACGACGGCTGCGTCGTCGCCGGGGCCGATGACGACCTGATCGCCTTCGGAGTCGAACGCCGACAGCAGGGGGCGAGAGGAGCGATACGCGCAGTGTTCGCTCCAGAGGTTCTCGAAGAGAGCGGCCTCCGCCCGTGTCGGCTCCCGACCGATCTCCTCGACCACGAGTTCGTGGTCCGCGTCGGACAGGCTCATTACCTCCTCGTGGCCGCCCACAAGATAAGTCCCTTTCCATGCACCCGCGCTGGCAGGACGCGAACGTCCGGCAGCACACAACTCGCACCTGTCGAGGCGAGCGCCTGTTCAACAACCCGACACACCGCCCATAGCTGAGACTCACAGCTGAATACGAGTGGGCACCGGCATCGGCTATGGACTTTCAGGAGGGACAATATTGGTCTTTAGAATAGCTATCCCGCGTACAATTACCTCAAAATCTCTGGAGAGCCCATATCTCTCTCCTTTTCAAATCAGATAACTGGCCCTCGCAGTATATATGGCCGCTAGCCATACCCGAATGCAGTATGGGTGCTGGCGATAGTGACTGGCTGACACTGGAGGGGAGTTCTTTCTCCAGCCGGTCCTTCTCCAGTGTGTGGGCGGTGGCGCTGGCGACCTACGGCGTCGGCGACGTGGTCACCACTATCGCCATCGTCTACTTCGTCCCGACGTTCACCGAGGCGAATCCAGCGATTCGGTGGGCGATCCAGTCGTTCGGCGGCGGCGGCTTCCTCGGACTCAAACTCCTCGTTATCTACTGCTGTCTCGGCCTGAGCATCTGGGGCGGCGTGCTGGAGGAGGACCCGCTGCTCTACTACGGGCCGCCGGCTCTCCTGACGGTGCTGGGGCTCGCCGTGACCGGGTTCAATCTCACGCTCCTGTTCTCCTGAAAGGCCCTCACGGGCGTGGTGCTTCGGAGCGGAGGCGCAAGCAAGAAGTCTCAGTCGTTGCCAGACTATTCAGCCGTCGTGTTGCTGGTAGTGTTCCCGGCCGACTGGTTGGGGGCCGATGCCGGGGTTTCGGTGAGGAGCGAACTCGGCGGTGGCGAGCCACTGCCGCCGCTTTCGGTCGGTGTGGAGTCAGTTCCGTCCGGTGTCTCTGTTGGTGTCGATTCTGTCGGGCTGGGCGTCATCTCGGTGGTGGGCTGGTCGGGGGCCGGGTCGCTGCTGTCGGTGAGACCAAGGGTCCCGACGCCAGCACCGATGACGGCGAGTAGAAGGAGCAGAACCAGTCCAAGAAGCCGCTTGTTGTAGGTCCCGTCCGCATCTCGGAAGATACCGCTACTCATCTCAGCTCTGCCTCCGGCCCGCCGCGACACCACGCTGGAAGTAACCCGGTCTCATCGTTTTCTGATAGTTTGTTGCTTTTGTCGTGGAGGAGGCCTCCACTGTCCCACCAAGCCACCGATGTCCCACCCAGTTGACTCAGTATACGACATGTCGCCCAGCAAACCGTATAATGGTTTCCATGTCTTCAGCCGTCAAGACAGGCGGTTTACTCCCACAGTATTGCGGCAGTGTGAGTCCCGGGCCGACCATCTACCCAGAGATTGTCTCGATGTGAGTACACGGAAAGCGCTACTGCGATGACTGTCCGCTGTCAGAACGGCACGCTGTCGTCGGACGCTTCATCTCCACCGTCCGTCTGCAGTTCGCCGGTTTGCCGGTACCGCGTCTCGAGTTGCTGGAGTTTATCATTGATGCTCGCGCTCTGGTGATGGTTCGGACTCACGCGGACACGGACACGGTCGTACTCGTGGCGGTCCGACAGCCCGTTCCAGGCGCGGAACGCGCCGACAGTCAGCGTGTCGCTCTGGGGGCAGAACTCGGTCGTCGGCGTGAACTCCGCTCTGAGTACACTGCTGTCGTCCGTTTCACGGCCGTAGCGGAAGCCCGCGTCTGGGTGCCGGTGGTCGAGGTTTAGCCGTGCGAGGTTGTACCCGAAGGTCATGTCGTACACGCCGCGCTCGTCGAACAAATCCATCGTGAGGCGGTGGAAAGTGGCGTGGTCGTCGCCGGTCAGTACTGCGGTCTCAGACAGGAACGGACCGGGGTCCGGGTTACGTTCGGGAACGAACGTCCCGTAGCTATCGAACCCGACATCTGAGCCGCCACGGAGGCCGGAGAGAAGGCTCATATTGAGCAGAACACGCGGTAGACATCAGGCCTTACTCCCGAACGTGTTCGGGGGAACCCCCTCCACGGCTCCCAGTAAACACGCAGGTGATGCCAGCAACCACACTCGACCTGCGGGAAACGCCGCCGGCGGAACGACACGCCAAGATACACGACTCGTTTGAGGCGCTGTCCGCCGGGGAGACGCTTCGGATTATCAACGACCACGAGCCAAAGCCGCTGTTCTACGAGCTGCAAGCCGAAGTCGAGGCGTTCGACGCGGCGAACTACCAATGCGAGCAGGACGGCCCACAGAAGTATATCGCCGACCTCCCAAAGCAATGAGCGAATCGACCGCCGCAGAAACGGAGCGAGCAACGCTCGACGGCGATTCGGACGGTCGGACCAGACTGTTCGACGGGGAGCCAAAAACCATCCAGTTGACGCTCGATGCAGGCGAGTCGATTCCGCCTCACACGCATCCCGGTCGGGACATCGTGTTCCTCCTCCGTTCGGGTGCCGTGGACCTGACGCTTGGCGACGAGACGCTGTCACTCTCGCCCGGAGACATCGTTCGGTTTGACGGTGACCAAGACATCTCTCCCGCTGCAACGGCGGACAGCGAGGCACTGCTAGTGCTCGCAGCGTCGTCGGAATAGGCTCACTACCGGCTGTACCTTCGTACAGCTATGTGCGCCCCCGGGGGACCAATCTTATTCACGGGCGTACAGCCCAGTATCACTCGAACAGTGAGAGCGCTGTTTCGATCCGTTCGTCGTCCGAACTCCTCGCCGCGTCCCGTAGACTCGCTCGAGGGACAGCGAGCAGTCGCTCGACGAGTCGTTCGCTCAGTTCCTCAACGACGAGCCGCTGGTCAGCCGTTAGTTCGCCATCAGTCTGTAGCTGTGACAGCGTCCGTTCGAGTTGCTCCCGCTGAATCTTCGCTCCTCGGCTGTCGATCCGAGCGATCGCTTCGTCGACGTCGACAGGTGGCTCTGTGTTCCGACTCATCTGCGCCAGATGATTGTCACTGTCGAGTCGTCGGTCTCAACACTTTCGAAGTCGTAGCCTCTGTCCTTGAGTTTCGGGTAGAGATGCTGCGGGGCGCGGTCGTTGAACTGGACGAGGATGGTGTCATCGTTCAACTCCGCAAGCCGCTCTAGTGTCTGCTTGAGTGGCTTCGGTGGCCCGAGCGACTGCACATCAAGCCGTTCCATCGGCGCGTCATCGGGCGCATCCGTTTCCGAAATCAGGGCTGCGGTTTGCGCTGTTGGCTGGTGGTTCGCCGTCATGTGTTCCCGTTTGGCTGTGACCGGGCCGACTGTTTTCCCGAACATATTCGGCCACATTGCCAGCAAGGACAGGGTCGTAGTAGACAACAATGAGCGGAATACCTGCTGACGTGGACGCAGACGCCGCACCGCCAATGACGGTCCCGCTGCGTCATTTCGTCGTCGCACTGGCGTTTCTGGTCGCTGGTGTCTCCGTTGGCGTCGTCGAGGGGCGGGCCGGCCACCTCGCGCAGGTCCACCTCCTGCTTGCGGGGTGGGTCTGTCTCACGATTATGGGTGCGCTGACACAGTTTGTCCCGGTCTGGTGCGGAATCGAACTCCATTCCCGCCGCCTTGCTGCTGTGCAGTTACCGCTCGCTGCGGTCGGGTTCGCGGGGCTGGCGGCTGCGTTCCTGACAGCAACCCCCGCCATCTTACCGGTCGCCGGAGCGTTCGCGCTGGTTGGGGTCTGGACTCTCTGTTACAACATCGGTCGGACGCTACTCGCTGCAGCGCCCGATGTCACGGCGATTCATTTCGGCTGGGCGCTGGTATTTTTCGCCCTCGTGACGGCCGCCGGGTTCGTGCTGGCAATGGACCACGCCGTCGGCGTCCTCCCGCTGCTGGGAATCGGCCGACAGGGCCTCTTGCTTGCCCATGGAACACTCGCCGTGTTCGGCGCGGTCCTGACGACTGTCGCGGGCGCACTGGCACAGCTCGCTCCGATGTTCACGCAGGCAGACACCGGCAGAATCGACGCGGCGGTCCAGCGGGCTGAAACGGCCGTCTATCCGCTCGGCGTTCTTGCGTTGGCCGGTGGTCGCCTGGTCGGCTCTCCCGTTCTGGCCCGGCTCGGCGCGGTTCTCGTCGCTGCTGGTCTCGGCGCGGTGGCGGTGCTTCTGGCGCGACAACTCGTCGGTGCGCGTGTCGAGTGGTCGCCGATGCTGACCCGCTATAGCGTCGCGGCGCTGTCGCTGTTTCTCTGGGCAGGGCTGACGGTGGTCGCGTGGTGGAACGACCCGCTCGCGTACACCGGGCTGCTCGGTCAGCCGTCGACAGCGCTACTCGTCGGCGGCATCGGCTTTGTCGTCTTCGGGACGCTGTATCACGTCGTCCCGTTCATCATCTGGGTCCACCGGTACAGCGACCGCCTCGGCTTCGAGGACGTTCCGATGGTCGATGACCTGTACGACCACCGCATCGCGGCGGTAGATGGTGTTGCAGTGACTATTGCGTACGCCCTCCTCGCGAGCAATCAGTGGTTTGCGACACCGGACGGCACGGCGCTGGTCGCCGGGATTTTCGCGTTTTTCGGGACGCTGCTGTTCGCGGGCAACCTCGTCGCTGTCCTCGTTGCGCATAGCCCACAATCGCTGCCAACACTGCTGACCGGTCGTGAACACACGCCTGCCGAGGACTCGTGACTCAAGTTGGCGTGGTCGGCTGGTCCGTATACAGCGAGTAGGTCAGAATAAAGAACCCAGCAGCGGTAAACAGTTCCTCAACAGTGACGCTCTGTGCCACCGGCAGCCCGACAAGCTGGTGCAGGCTGCCGCCGAGTATTGCGCCCAGTGTGACGAACCCGATTCCGAGACAGAGCGCTCGCATCGCCGGTGCCTGAGTACGGCGGTACGCGCGGTAAGTCAACGTTGTCAGTATCACGCCACAGAACAGCGTGACTGTTTTCATTCCGATTAACAACACTGCGTTCGCTCCAAGCATGACTCTGATTGACACGTCCTGCTAAATATACCGTCCGTAGCGTTTCCAGTCGGTGAGAATACCACTGTCACGACGCGACACGGACGTTGCCCGCTCGAAAAAATCGAGACGTAAGAGATCAAAAGACTGCCGCGCGGGTGCGCTACGGACTCGCTACCGAACGTACAGCGAGTACAGGATGATGCCCAGGCCGATGGCCGTCAGCGAACTCGACGTGAAGACGCTCACGGGAAGCAGTTCCTGCCCGAGAAACCTGCCGACAACGATATCGAGAACGCCGCCGGCAAACGCACCGAGGGTCACCACCCCGAACCCGTATGTGAGCCACTTGTGCTGGGGGCTTTTCGTCCGGCTGTACGCCTGATACGAGTAGTACGTTATCAGTCCGCCAAGAATGAGGATCAGTGTCTTCGAGACGACGATGCCGACCTGTGAACTTGGGATGTGTACCATGGTTATGTCTCCTTTCGCACCTCAGACCAGAGGTTTTCGAGTCGTTGGTCCGGCGTCCGAGCGCGGTGTGAGATGTCGACGGTGAGCGACAGTTCCTCGTCGAGACTGATGACGACCTCCTCGAAATCAATCGCGTATCGGCTGGCGTGTTGGCCGTCCGACCGGACCTCAACGCCCTCGTACAGCAACGAGGATTCCGTCAGTAATTCGAGCTTTCGGTAGGTCGTCGATAGCGGTACGCCGCTCCGGTCGGATATCTCGCTCGCCGTCAACGGTTCCTCCAGTACGCTGACAATGGCGCGACAGTCCTCATCGTCGAGTGCGTCGAGGACCGCCTGTAACTCCGGCGTCTCCTCGTCAGCGAAGGGGTCCCGGACCATCCTTGCCCGAAACTGCCCGCCCAAGACGTTTAATATAACCGACTTCGGAGCGCTTACCGCCCGATACAGCCGACGTTTCCGCCACACAGCACGTAATATATGGGGGACTTATCTGTAACCGTGCCCCGGTTCCCAGTAACTGAGAACGGTTCTGCCGGCCTGAGAACTGGCTTTGGGGGTTTATACTGTGGTGTCTTAGCCCCAGTTGCTTATGGAAGACCAGATCGGCGCACCCGGATCGGGCATCTCCCGTCGTGACTTCGTGAAAGCCTCCGGCCTCGGTGGCACGGTGGCGCTTGCGGGCTGTACCGCGCCGGGTGAGGTTCCAACCGAAGAGTCAGTCGACGCCAGTACGACCCCAGCACAGTCCGAGGGGGACCTCCCGACCACGTCTCCCCCGGAGATCGTCAACGTTGACGAGCAGGGTGGCGAAGTGACGCTGTCCTCCGTTCCCGCCAAACACGAGGCCCATCCCGGCAAATCGATGGGCGGCCCGGTCGAACTGCCAAAGGTGTGGGCGTTCAAGGCCGACGACGGCGAACCGAGCGTCCCCGGTCCGATTCTCCGGACGACGGAGGGCGAGGACATGGAGGTCACGTTCGACAACACGGACGGTATGCGCCCGCATACGGTCCACTTCCACGCCGTCCAGAAGCAGTGGGAAGACGACGGCGTCCCGACGACCACGGGCATCCGCATCGACCCCGGCGAGAAACACACCTACACGATCCCCGCGAACGTGACGGGCACCCATCTCTACCACTGCCACTACCAGACCCATCGCCATATTGACATGGGGATGTACGGTATCTTCCGCGTCGACCCGAAGGGGTACGAGCCGGCCGACAAGGAGTACTTCATGACGCTGAAGGAGTGGGACTCCCGGCTGAACCAGCAGATGGCCGGCATGGACGCCAACTACGACGTTCGCAACCGCCGCCCTGACACGTTCACGGTCAACGGCAAGTCGGCACCCCGGACGCTCCACCCGGAAGATGGCTCGCCGATCATCGTCGAGCAAGGTGATACGGTGCGCATCCACATGTGCAACAACGGGTACATGGATCACCCGATGCACATCCACAACCACCGCTTCCAGGTGACCCACAAGGACGGCGGGAAGATTCCGGAAGCCGCCCGCCACGACCAGGATATCACCAGCATCCCGCCCGCCGGTCGGCACACGATTGAGTTCGAAGCCGACGCTGATCCCGGCATCTACCTCGCACACTGTCACAAGGTCAGTCACGCGATGAACGGGACCGCGTACCCCGGTGGGATGATCACTGGTGTCGTCTACAAGGAGGCGATGGACACCGACATCTTCAAACAGCTGATGGACTACGCCGGCTACGAAGCGTAAGACGGCGACCCCGCGTGTCGATTCGCGTCGAAGCGGCTTTTATCAGACATCCCAGCCCCACAGGTGGAACTAGGTCATACTGGTCCGGTGTAGTGTGGCTGAGTGAGCGTTTGTGTTCCGGCCGCGCCGGAAATCATCGGAATGTGGCTCCTGTCCTGAGTTGGGAGCGAATGTTCGCAAGACACGGGCACCATCGCTCCGTCGGTGGGATGCTACGTTCGAAAAAAGTCGAACAGGTCTGTAGTTCAGCCCGACAGCCGATATGGCGTTACCGGACGATGACGCTGCCTTTCATCCCGAGTGCCTTGTGGGGCGTACAGTAGTAGTTGTACACGCCGGTTTCCTCGAAGGTGTATTCGAACTTGACGCCTGTTCCACTAGCTGAGGACCCGGAATTGAACGTCTCGTCTTCCGCTACGACGTTGTGTGCGGCCCCCTTGCCGGTCCACTCCCATTGCACCGTTGTCCCGGTCGAAACCTCGATTGCGGCCGGGGCGTACGCGAAGTTCCCGTTGTTCCCCGATGCGCCGACATCCACCGTGACGGAGTCTTGATCGGTCGCGTCGGTCACACTGCCGTCGAAGTTACTCGTGTCGCTGAGATACGATGACACTGACGATGGGACGTCCCCGCTCCCGGATGCAGTAGCGGTCGCCTCCGCAGCCGTCGCCGTCTCCGTGGGCGCCGCTGTTGCCTCGCCAGCGTCCGCTTCGGTTTCGGCGCTTGGCGACTGCTCGCCCCCACTTGAGGTTGTCCCAGGTGCGGCACACCCAGCGATAGATGCTCCTGCAACCACTGTGCCGATGCTCGCGATGAACCGACGTCTGTCAAGATCGTCTGTCTCAGTCATAGGTATCGAATTGCGTTCCGCCCGACGCGTCACGCGACCATGTTGGTCATGAGGAAGTGAATATGTTCGGGGCGATAATAGCCGCGTGTGTTCCCAGGAGCTGGGAACGGGCTGGGCTACTGAAACCGTTCGTATGCCTACTCATGAACAAGGGTGCGTACGCGTTCGGTAGTTACAAACTCCTGTAGCCATCATGGACTCACACGAGTACACGAACTGCGCTGTGACCGAACGGTCTGACCGTGACGCCACACTATCGCACGATCATCTATGCAAACGAAGACACGACTACTCGTCGGCGGTGTGTTAATTCCGGTACTGTTCGGGGCGATGGCCGTCACCACGATGGGTGGTGCTGCCGAGTTTACGACGCCAACGAAGATAACGGACACCAACGAATACAACGGAGACAGAGTAAACCTCGAAGGGATCGTCATCGATATCGAACAGACAAACGATCAACTGTCTTTCAATGTCACTGACGAGAACGAATCGGTTCCTGTCGTCTATGACGGCCCGATGCCGGAAACGATGTCCGTCGGGCGGACAGTCGTTGCGAAGGGGTACTACAACGGAAGCGTAGTCGAGGCTGAGTCGCTGTCCATTCGCGCACACGAAGGTGAACACCCAGCAGGTCATAACAACTCAACGGAGTACGACGCCACGAAATACGAGTCGATGAACGGTACCCACGCGAACGTCACGGGCCACGAGAACGTGACGGCATACGGCAACGTGTCAAGCGATAACGGGACAAACAGCGAGCAAGTAGTCGCGGCACGGCCGGTATAATAACCACGTTATGATCCATGAGTGAGACGTCTGAGATTTTTCAGGGGCGGTCCCGCCGCGCAATCACTGTCTTCACCAGCGGGGTCTCGGTTGTGGGGACCTCGTTCGCACTGTACGGGACGTCTCGGGAGTTCGTCATCATCGCGGCGAGCCGAACCGCGCTGGACATCCTCCCGAGCTCAGTAGTCGCCTCGATCATCTGGAACTTCGGCGACCTGTCGTTTTCGCTTGCTCTCCTCGTGTTCGGAATCGCACTGGCCGGGGTCACTGGTGCGGTCAGCTACGCTGGCTTTCGGACAGGTGAGCGGCTTGTCGAAGGGGCTCCGAACATCGGTGGCATGGTGCTATCGCTGCTTGCCGTCTGGGTGTTCGTCGCCGCTACTGTCTGGGCACCGCTGCCCGCCATCGTACCTGCCGCCGCCGGGACAATCGGGACCGGGCTGGTGATTGCACGCTCGACCGACAACAGCAACGGGCAGCCGGCGACCCCTGATGACAGACGTGCGTTCGTAAAGACCCTCGCCGGACTCGGGGCTTACAACGTCGTCGCGCACGCTGTCGGATTCGTGCAGGGTAGCGGGTCCCAGACAGAGGACCTCTCGACATCGTCATCAGAACGTGAAGACGAGTCTAACCCGGTTGAACAGCGCCTCGCCACGGCCGCCGACCGGTCGTTCGATGTCGAGGGGATGGCCGGCCTGGTCGACACGACGGATTCGTTTTTCACCGTCGATATCAACCCCCGTCCGCCGACTGTCGAGGCGGATAGCTGGACGCTCTCAGTCACCGGCAACGTCGAGACGGAGCGAGAGTTTACATACGAAGACCTCAGACAGCGAGAAACGATCACCCGGTTCAAAACGCTCCGCTGTCTGGGCGACCCGGTCGACGGCGAGCAGATCGGGACCGCCCTCTGGACGGGCTGTTCGCTCATGGACCTCCTCTCCGAAGCCGGCGCGAACGGAAGCCACGTCGTCTTCCGCGCGGCCGACGATTACTACTACTCGATGCCGATGTCGATGCTTTCGGACGCGATGCTGGCCTACGGGATGAACGAGAGCCAACTCCCGCGCCAGCACGGGTTCCCGGTCCGCGCGCTGCTCCCTAACCGGTGGGGCAAACTCAACGTGAAGTGGCTCGACGAGATCGAGGTCGTCGACCAGTCGGAGAGCGGCTACTGGGAAGAACGAGGCTGGAACGGGATGGGAACAGTCAATACGGTCGTCAAAATCAGCACGAGTAACCGTCTTTCCGATGGGCGGGTCCAGCTCGGTGGACACGCCTATGCCGGAACAGATGGAATACGGGCAGTGCTTGTCTCACTCGATGGTGGCGAAACGTGGGACACGGCGACGCTATCGGACCAACTACCGGACCCGGACACTTGGCGGCAATGGAAGTACGAATGGCAGCCCGAACGCTCCAGCTACACTGTCATTGCGAAAGCAATCGACGGGACCGGAGCGGAGCAGACACGCGTGCGCTCAAGTCCGTTCCCGGACGGCGCGACCGGCTGGAGTCGGCTCGATTTGAGCGTCCAGTTGTAAAAACTGGCTCGGCCTGGTCAACCGGGACGGGAGCTGCGTTACTGATCGACGAGTTCCGAAATCTGTTCTTCGAGCGCCGTGACTTGGTTACGGAGATAGCCGACGTACATGATGAGTGCCAGAAAGACCGCGCTGTAGCCGACCAGAAGGAGGGGTTCCATCTTCAATCACCCCCCTGGCTCGGCCCCATCGCGTGGTCGTCGAGCGTCCGGTCGCGGCGGGCGTAGTTGACCCGACGTTTGAGTTCGCGTAGCTGTACCCGGGACCCGACGAGGTAGAGATAGACGAGCAGGAGTGCCGCGATGGAAAGGAGTAACGCCGGGACTGTAATCGTCGCGTCCGCGTCCGGATTCCCGGTCGTCGGTCGATGGAACGTGGGCGTCCAGAGCCGCGTGGACAGATACGAGAGCGGCACAGTCACGAACCCGACGATGCCGTACACCGACGTAATGCGCTTGAGAGAGGCAGAATCCCCGCCGGCGGAGTAGATGAGCAGGTAGCCCGCGTAGATGAACCAGATGACGAGGAACGTGACCAGACGGATGTCAGTCCACTCCCACCAGCTGTTCCAGATAACTTTCCCCCAGACGCTCCCGGTCACCAGCGTCAGCGTGACCATCAGGAACCCGACTTCGCCCGACGAATGGGCGAGGAACTCCCAGAACGGCGTCTCGGTCGCCAGATAGAGGGCACACCCGAGGAATGTCACTGTGAGCGCAACCGCTGCGGCCGTCGCCAGACCGATATGCCAGTACGCAATCAGGTTGATCTGATTGCTGACGCCGTACATCGAATCTGACGCCATGCCGAAGATGCTCCCCAGCGATGCAACCCCAGCGAGAAGGGTCAAGTACTTGATACTGCTAGACTGAAACAACGCGCGGAGATACGGAATCCCGCGGGTTTCGAGCCGTGACAATACGTTCATACGCTCAGTTCTTGAGGCCACACAAAAAACTGTTGTGCGGATTCTCAATCAACCACAGACCGGGAACCGATAGACTGCGCTTGTCTGCTTTAAGTATCCCCTCCCTGAATATTTACCGCTCCATTTTAAGAGGGCTAGGGAACATATGCGGTATATGTCGCGACAGCCGTTGGCTCGCGCCGTCTTCGTCGTTGGCATGTCGCTACTGTTGATTGGCGGACCTATTGTAAGCACCGTCGGTGCTGTGGATGGGGGGCCGTCAGGTGAAGCAGTGAGCGACACGCTTGACGAGACAGCGCAACAGACCGCACAGACGAGTAATCAGAGTAGCAACGAGACGTCCGATTTACCCGTCGAACCACCAACCAGTCAGCCGCTGCCGTCCTATGAGGAAGTCCGGAAGCCAAATGACACAGAGGCAAAGATCGAACTCGGGAAGAAACTGTTCTTCGATCCGCGCCTCTCTGACACCGGCTCTATCTCTTGTAACACCTGCCACAACGTGATGGAAGGTGGCGACGGCAGCCGAACTGTCGGTCGCGGTGTCCACGGCCAGACCGGGCCGCGCAACTCGCCGACGGTGTGGAACGCCGTGTTCATGAGCACTCAGTTCTGGGACGGCCGCGCCGACACGCTTGAAGCGCAGGCAAAAGGCCCCATCACCGCAGGCGTCGAGATGGGGATGCCGACCTCCGAGGCGGCGATGGAGAAGATACGTAACAACGAGGGCTACGTTGAGCTGTACGAAGATGTCTACGGCGGTGAGGACCCGGTCACGCTCAACAACACCGTCGACGCAATCGCTGCCTACGAGCGGACGCTCATCACGCCGAACAGCTCGTACGACCGGTACGTCAGAGGTGACGAGGACGCCCTGACCGAACGGCAGCTCAACGGGATGGAGACGTTCAAAGAGCTGGGCTGTCAGGGCTGTCACTCCGGGCCCGCGTTCAACGGCCCGCAGTGGCAGATGGAGAACGGAAACGGATACTACCAGAAGCTAGGCGTCTACCAGGGTTCGAACCCGCAGTGTGACCAGTACATCGACCGATACAACCTGTACGCTGACTCCGGGCGCGCCGGAGTGACCGGTGACAGCAGTGACGAGCATATGTTCAAGGTTCCGACGCTCCGGAACGTCGAGCACACAGCGCCGTACTTCCACAACGGTCAGGTCCGGACGCTAGAGAACGCGACGAAGGTGATGGCGTCCTGTCAGGTCGGTCAGAATATCTCCGACCAGCAGGCCGAGAACGTCACCGCGTTCATGACCAGCCTCACCGGACAGTACCCCGAGCAGCAAATGCCGCGTATCCCGTCCCGGAGTGGCGGCGAGCCGATGCTCCCCGAAGATGCGGGCGACGCATCTGCGCCGGACACTGACGACGCTGCTTCGGTCGGAACGCCCGCAGAGACGGCCGCAGCACAGCAGACAGCGGAACCACAGCAGGCAGGGGTCAGCGGCGGTAGCAGCGACGGGAGTTCCCCGACCAGTGCCGCCGCGTTCATGATGGCCGCGGCGTTGCTCATCGCGCTCCTTGCTGTGGCGTACGCCCAGCGCAAGCGGTAACAGGAATCGACAGCCTTTCTGGCATCACATATTTTGACACAGTCACCAAATGAACGCTCGTAAAACGATCACCATCGCGTTCTTCCTGGTAGTCCTTGGGGTAGGCTACTATTCGATGAACGCTGCACCGGTGGTCCGAGACGACGCACACACGTATCAGGGCGGTTTAGAGTGGGAAACCGACCCCGGTACTGCGCTCGATGCGGCCCAGTCACAGGACAAGCCGGTTCTGGTCTACTACTGGGCGACGTGGTGTACGTACTGCGAGCGGTATGACAAGAACCACTACCGGAACGAGACTATCCGTGCTGCGATGGATGACTACGTCCTGCTCGCAATAAACATCGACGACCCGGGGAACGGGACAGCGCTGGTTCGCCAGCACCAAGCGACGTATCCGCCACAACACCGGATTATGACGCCAAACGGCGACACTGTCGAGAGCGTTGAGGGGTACATCGGGCGGGACGAACTGCTTGCAACGCTTGAGAAGGGGTCCGAGGAGGCAACATGACAACAGTCGTATTCGGGCTAGCAGTCGGGACCTGGCTGCTGGCAATCGGCCTGTTCGGAAGCGTGCTTGCCACGGCGCTACTCGGCTACGAGTACGTGACCGGCGACGAGTCGTTCCTTCGCGTCAGCCAGGCTGCCGCGGGCGTCGCGACGGGGTCGTTCGTCATCGCACTGCTATACCTGACTTCGCAGTTTCTCAGTGGGGATTACACCAACGCGTATGTCTGGGACAACACTGCAAACTACCTCCCGACGCTGTACAAAGTCACAGGAGTGTACGCGTCCAACGCGGGATCGATACTTCTGTGGGCGATGCTCACGGCCGTTGTCGTCACGACGACCTTGCTTCTGGGCCGGTACAGCACACGCGGCGCACGTCTCTCGCAATCCCTTGGGATGGGTGTTGTCACCGTGTTCGCCTGGATGCTAGTCAACGAGAGCCCGTTTACTCCCCTGTCGGCAGAGTACCCGTCGGTCGCGGCTAACGGGATTCCACAGGACGGCAGCGGGCTGAACCCGCTACTGGTCGACCCGTTCATGGCAATCCACCCGCCGATAACGTTCTCGGCGTACGCGCTCATGGTGGTTCCCTTTACCGTTGGCGTGACCCACTTCGTTACCAGGCTCCGGGGGACAGAGAGCATCTTCGACGACTGGCTGGGCAGCATGACGCGCTGGCTCCGGGGGTCGTGGCTCCTGCTGACTGCCGCGATCACGCTTGGCGGCATCTGGGCGTATCGAGTCCTCGGCTGGGGTGGCTTCTGGTCGTGGGACCCAGTCGAAACGTCAGTGCTCATCCCGTGGCTCGGACTGACAGCCGTGTTGCATACGCTCAACCAGTACCGGCGCTCCGGCCGGTACGCAGTACTCGCGCCGGCTGCCACGGCGGCGTTGCTCCCGCTCGTCATCTACGCGACGACCGTGGTCCGGAGCGGTGTCTTCCGGAGCGTCCACTCGTTCGCCGGCGGGGGCATCGGGAGCGGCGTCCTGTTCCTCCTCGGAACGACGAGCACGCTGGCGGTCGGTCCCGCGTTCATCCACTGGTTCAGGACTGAGCAAAGCGACGCCGAAGAAGCGAGCCTGCTCGACCGGGCGACAATCTACCACGCTGCCGTGCTCGGGTTCATCCTGCTTGCGTTCGTCTCGCTCTGGGGCCTCACGTTCCCCGTGGTTCGCAGCCTCGCTTCAGGTGTCGAAGTCAGCGTCGACGCGCGGTACTACAACCTCTGGAGCTTCCCGGTCGTCGTCGGGATGCTCCTTGCCGGAGGGATGTACGCACAGCAAGAGCGCTTCAGTACGCGAGGGACAGTCGTGACCGCCGCTACAGTGCTCATCGCCGCCCTCGCCGTTGGTGTCGTGCTGGCACGACCTGAGTGGCAGCTGTCGTCGACTGAGCCGTTCGACCCGGTGTATTACCGCGCCATCGGGAGCCTCAGTGTGGTCACCGTGCTGCCGCCGGCCGTGTACTTCGCAGGCGCGTGGGTCGTCCGCTACGCGGGCCGTCTCCGCCGACTGACCGGACGGCAGGCGAAGCTAAACGAGACCGGCATCGCCCTCATTCACGTCGGCGCGGCGCTGCTCATCGTCTCCGTCTCCTTCGTCTATGTCTTCTCGACGACAGCGTCCGTCGGTATCGTGGGCGCGACAGAACTGGACGATACCGGCGAGCGAATCGTCCGCGACGTCGAGGGGTCGCCGTACACGGTCGAGGTAACCAACTACTCGCCGGAGAACACGCCGACGATGACCGAGGCGGCGATGACGCCGGCCGAAGCCGGCTCCGTTGACCCCTCGTCATCGGTGATTCTCGTAAAAGGAGAGGTGACCGCAGTGCAACGCTTCGAGGACACGACCATCGCACAGCTCAACGGGTCCCGCGTGTGGGTCGGTGCCGACAGCGGGACGGTGCAGTTCGAAGAGGGGTCGGTGATCGTCGCCCGCGGGACACTCTCTGACCCTCGTTCCGGGAACATCGACGCGCTCGTCTACACCAACGGGGAAAACGTCGGACCGGCGTCGGCCCCGCCGACAGACGTGTACTCGCCGCGGGTCGTCGACCATCGGTTCGACGTTCAACTGTACCGGGGCGACACGCTGGTCGCCGATGGCACTGTCGCTGAACAGTCGTATCGCGGTCGCGATATGCAGACGAACGACCCGCTCATCGAACGTGGCATCACCGGCGACACGTACGTCGTGGGGACTCGAACCGCGGGCGGGCTCTCGATCGAAATCAGTCGCTACCCGCTTGCCAACCAGATCTGGTTCGGCGTCGCAGTGATGCTCGTCGGCATGGGGCTGGTCTTCCTGTTCGATCCAGCGTCGGGTGCCGCCGGTGGCCGTCGCTCCGGAAATCGCGATTGAGTCGAAGCGCGGTCAGGCCTCGATGACGAACTCGAAGCTCACCCACCCGGTGACGATGACGGTCCCGTCGTACACGAGGAGGATTCGGAACCACTCCGACAGCCAGAATGGCCCACCAGCGAGGCTCGTGAGTTCGATCCCTGCGAGGATAACCGGGACGACGAGCGGGACGAGCAACACCGGCAGGAGTGATTCGTTGACCTGTGAGTTTAACGTCAGCGCGGTCAACAACACGCCGGCGGCGCTGAATCCGATTGCGGCGAGTGGGAACACGAGCGCCAGTTGGACGAGCAAGGCGGGTCCGAACGGCGTGCCGAGAAACACCGTTACAGCGACGAGTGTTACCCACCCGATTGCAGTCACGAACACTGCCGAACTACAGACCTTGCCGAGGTAAATCGCGGACCGGTCGACAGGTGCGAGCATCAGCCCCTCGATTGCGGCGTTGTCGTCCTCGACGGCGATGCCGCGGGAGAGGGCGAGCGTCGTGGCGAAGACGAGTGCGATCCACAGGCCACCGCGGGCGATGACCGCTTGCTCGTCCACGCGACGGACGAACACAAACGAGAAAATAACGACTATCAGCAGCGCCAGCACTGCCGCGCCGTTGGCCCGGCGCTTACCCCGTGCTTCGAGCAGCAGGTCTTTCGCCGCGATAGCTCGGACGACGCGCAGATACTGCCGAATCATGATTGTCGAGGTGCGTTCACGTACTGTTGTTTGATCGCGTCCGGCCCGGGACACTCGGCCGTGTCGATATCCCGGACGAGCTGTCCGCCGTCGAGCACGAGCACCCGGTCGGCGTAGCGGAACCCGCGGTCCACGTCGTGTGTCGCAAAGACGACTGTCGTCTCCTCCAGTTCGCGTAGCTGCTCCGTCACCCGCAGCAGTGACTCCTCGTCGAGCCCGGTGAACGGCTCGTCAAGCAACAACAGCGCGGGGTCATGTAGCGTCGCCCGGGCGAGTGCGAGCCGCTTTGCCATGCCGTGGGAGAACTCGCTTACGGGGTCGGTCCCTCTATCGGTGAGCCCGACAGCGTCCAGTTGGGCCTCACATCGGTTCGGGTCAACCCCGTGTAACCGGGCGTGCAGGCGAAGGTTCTCGAGGGCAGTCAGCTGTTCATACAGATACGTCTCGTGGGCGACGAACCCGAGTTCCCCGCGCTGTGTCGGCCGGTCGCGGGAGAACTCGGTGCCTTGCAGGGAAATCGTCCCCTCGCTCGGCCGGGTCAGCGTCGCCAGAAGTCTGAGTAACGTGGTCTTGCCTGACCCGTTGTGACCGAACAGAAGCACCGTCTCGCCGCGGCTCACGTCGATAGTAATCCCCTCAACACCGACCTTTGGGCCGAAATACTTTGAGACTGTAGACAGCGAGAGGAAGGCCATCACCGGAGACACGGACAGCAGATGTTTTTACCTTTTGTAATGCAAGTACGGGTATGGCAGCGGTTTCGCTTCTCGCGTCGTTTGCCGCCGGTGCCGTGACTGTCTTTACGCCGTGTTGCCTCCCGGTGCTTCCGCCGCTCCTGTCGGGGAGCGTGGGCCATCGGCTGAAACCGCTCACGATTGTCGCCGGGAGCATCGTCTCGTTTACGCTCGTCGGCCTGCTCACGGGTTATCTGGGAACGCTCACGTCCGACTCGCTTCGGGCGCCCGCGTTCCTCGTCATCATCGCCTTCGGCGCGGTCATGGCCGACGACGACCTCCACGAAGCGTACGCGGCGACCGCGTCGAAAATCTCGGGACGGGTCGACGGTATCAGCGTCCTCTCGAGTGCGGCCCACCCGCTCGCCGCCGGGTTCACGCTCGGACTCGTTATCGGGATCCTCTGGTTGCCGTGCGTCGGCCCGGTTCTGGGTGCCGTGTTGGCGTATGCGGGAACGACTGGCGATGTCTCACAGAGTGGTCTCCTGCTGTTCAGTTACGGTGCCGGATTCGGCCTCCCGATGCTCGGTGTTGCCTACGGGAGCAAGGTCGCCGGCGGACGGGTCAGAGACGCACTCCCGGGCGTCGAACAGACGGAAACGGTCCGTCGTCTCGCCGGGTATCTCTTGCTACTGAGTGGTGTCGCGCTGCTGTTCCAGCTAGACCGCGTCTTGCTCTCGAATATCTGACGCGGCAACAGCGTGGTGTCGCTGGTGTGCTATGTGGCCATTGCAGCAACACGGAGCATCAGGAACAGCATCATCACCTGCAGTGCCCCTTGGACGGTGAGCAGCGTCGCGGTACGAGCGCCGAGGGAAACAACGCGCTCGGGGTCGGGGTTCGCGCTCTGGAGTTCGCGATACGTGAGAACGTCTGTCGGCAGCACGCCGAGCAGTGCGATGCCCGCGATAGCGACTGCGACACCGAGCACGGTCCGGATCAGCGTGGTCATCGGCCACACGATCTCGTAGGTCAGCGCCATCGTGACGCCGGCGGCAATCGTCACGACTGCCAAGGTGGGCAACAGGACAATCGTCGCCGGCACGAGTCGACCCACGATCGCGTAGGCCGCTGTCGTATCACGCTCCCGCAACAGCGGCGCAACGATGAATCCATACACGAGCACGAGCGCCGTCCACGCGGTCCCAACCCAGACGTGGACGGTGCGTAACGTCGCGATTGTGCCAGTCAGGGACGCGTACCCGAACCCGACAGCAACGCAGGCTGCCAGTCCTGCACCGACGACCCCCGCGACGGTCGGTGTGCCTCGGTCGGCGACGGTATCGGGACGGTCCGGCATCGGTCTGTAGTACGTCCCGTCGATGAAAAACAAGTCGGTCGACACGCGCGGTGGTTGGCTCACGCCGTCGTCCCGCCAGCGTCCGGCGGTGAGGATGCTGGGATTGCACAACGCTCATAGGTTCGGTCGAAAAACATCCGAACAAGGCTCCCAAATCGTGAATCGAAACCAGACGCGCCGGAGAACGCTCGCATTGCTCGGGTCCGCGCTTTCGATTCCAGTCGCCGGCTGTTCGTCCGGCGGCCTGTTCGGCACCGAAACGGCAACCCCCCCTGACACCGCGACACCGACGCCCGAGCGGACAGTGCAACGAGTGCCGACGGAGTACCAGTTCCGGCGCTGGCTCCCCCCGCTGTGGACGCTCCCGTATTCGACCCCTCAGAAGGTCGGCTATCAGACCGTGAGCGTCTCCGACCTGCGGTTCGCTCGGCTTGATGCGTCAGCCGGGAACGAACTCATCGCTGACGCGGCAAGCGATGCGCGGACGGAGAACAGCGTTCCGATGGCGATGACGTACCGGACCGAGGCGCTCGAAGTCGCCGTCATCGCCCGTGGGCCGACAGCGTCCCTGCTCGAATCGTTCGAAGCACAGGGCATGACGAAGGACTCGACCGTCGACGGCTACCAGGTGTATCACCAGACCGACGAGCAGGGCGAGCGCCAGCTCACGTACATCGGCGGCAACGAATGGAGTGTCTACGTCCGGTTCAGCGGCGAGCAAGACGATGACCTCACCTCGGCGCTCCTCGATACTAGAACGGGCAACGAGCCGTCGTGGACGGGAGCCAGCCCCGAGACTCGGCCCCTGTTTTATGACGCCTACGTCGCCGCTGACGCACAGGGCGTGCTGTTCCCGTCACCGAATCCGGGCAGCTTCGAGGGCGTTGCGGGCGACCTCTACGGTGCGCTCGCGAGTACCGTCTTTCCCAACAGCAGCGAGCAGTCGTACGATACCGCGCGGATGCAGGTCACGCTCTCGTTTGCCCCCGATGCGCCCGCGCAACCCGCTGCCGTCGAAGCCGTCTATCGAGGTGCCGCAGAGTCCGCCGAACGGGAGACGTTCCGCCTGTCGTACTGGCCAGTCTTCGACGACCCGACCGTCGAGCGAGCGGGCGAGAGCACGATACGTGTCCGACAGGACGTGGATACCCAGACGCTCCGTGACGCGCAGACCTCGGAGTGAGAAGCGGCTTGGCTGCAACAGTCTAATATCGCGCTGTGTTGGCACTGGTCACTGATATCGTTCGGATGGCGATAGCGGCGTTTTCCGGTCGCTCCGAGACGCCACCGTTCGGGTAGTTCCCAGTAGCTGAGAACGCGCCAGTCCCGTTTTTCTTGGGGAGTCTAACTGGGGAGTATGGAAGAGTTCGACCACGAGGTAGACGCCCCGCGTGGCGCAACGAGTCGCGAGTGGGAGGTGTTCGTCCGCGAGGACACGGCGGACCCGCTCACTCACGTCGGCAGTGTCAGCGCGCCGTCCGTCGACATCGCCCGGGAGCAGGCCGCGTCGCTGTTCGCACGGACCGCCGTCACGCTGTGGTTGTGTCCCGCCGACAAGACCCGCCGCTACCAGACGGACGAGACGACGCTTGGGACGGGAAAGACGGGGGACGACGCTACCATGAGCGTCGACGAGATGGAATCGGAGACGCTCCGGGGTGAAAACCGATGATTTCGGTCTCGAAACTGCTCTGTGACCTCGACGCTGAGGGGGACGGGCTCCGATACGACGCGGCAAACGAGTCGACCAAACGCCAGATACGGGACAAAAAGCAGCGCCGACCCGTTGTCGTCTGGAACGTCACCAAGCAGTGCAACCTCTACTGTGACCACTGTTACGCCGCCGCCGACACGGAAATCGCCGACGGGGAGCTCTCGACTGCGGAGGGGAAAGCGCTGCTCGATGACCTCGCCGACTACGGCGCGCCGGTGGTGCTGTTCTCCGGCGGCGAGCCGCTCGTCCGGCAGGACCTCGAAGAACTGGTCGCCTACGCGAACGAGGTCGGCGTCCGACCGGTGCTTTCGACCAACGGGACACTCATCACCGAGGAACGCGCCCAGTCGCTGAAAGACGCCGGGCTGAAATACGCCGGCGTCTCCGTCGACGGCCTGCCGGAGCGAAACGACGACTTCCGCGGGGTTGACGGCGCGTTCGAGGGCGCAGTCCAGGGAATCGAGAACTGCCTCGACGCGGGCCTGAAGACGGGCCTCCGGTACACCATCACCGAGCGCAACGCCGCGGACCTAGAGGGCGTCGTTGACCTGCTAACCGACGTTGGCGTGGACCGTTTCTGCTTCTACCACCTAGATTACGGCGGCCGCGGAACTGAGATTGTCGACGCTGACCTCACGCCCGAGGCCCGCCGGGAGGCAGTGAAGCGAGTCTGTGACATGACCCGCGAGTACCACGACCGCGGGGAGGAAATCGAGACGCTACTGGTCGGGAACTACGCCGACGCGGCCTACCTCGTCGAGTACGCTCGCGAACACATGAGCGACGCGCAGGCAAAGCGGGTGTACGAGTACCTGCAGGTCAACGGCGGGGACCCGACCGGCGAACGCGTCGCCGACGTGGACTATCAGGGCAACGTCCACCTCACGCAGTTCTGGCAGGGGTACTCGCTGGGGAACGTTCGGGACCGCTCGTTCGGCGCTATCTGGGAGGACGAGTCGAACCCGCTGCTTTCGGCGCTTCGGAACCGCGAAGAGCATCTCACGGGGAAATGCGCCGACTGCCGCTACGCCGGGGTCTGCCGCGGGGCGTCCCGACTCCGGGCGCTCACCGTCGAAGACGACCTGTTCGCCCCGGACCCGCAGTGTTACCTGGAAGACACTGAGGTCCACGGGTCGCCGCCGTTCGACACCGGTGAGCACTCGGTGGCGAGCGGGAGCTCGGCCGACTGAGCCGCCAGCGTCCCACCCCATTTTAATCCCCGCCAAGCTGAGGGGCACGACTCATTCCTGCGTACCGGCAACTATCACATGCGACCGTCGATTGACGGTCGTATCGTCGGGAAACGCACGCTCAGTCTCGTGGGACAGATGGGCGTTCCTTCGGGCATTCGGCCGCCATGGACACGGCGGCCGGTTTGTTCTCTGTGAGCACTGGGGCGGACCGGGGCGTTTTTGCCCTGCCCCCCGTTATCGCCACCTGTGCAGTCGGTTGAGCTACACGCGCATTCGTCGCTGTCGTACGACGGCCGGGACCCGGTCGAGCTTCTCTTAGAGCAAGCCAGCGGCGTCGGTCTGGACGCGCTGGCCGTGACTGACCACGACGAAATCGACGCCAGCCTCCGGGCGGCCGAACTCGCCCCGGAGTACGGTCTTGTCGGGATTCCCGGGATGGAGGTCACGTGTGCCGCCGGACACGTCCTCGCTCTGGGGATTCAGGAGGCGATTCCGCCACACCTCCCGTTCGATGAGACGCTTGACCGCATCCGCGAGCAGGGCGGGCTCGCAGTCGTTCCCCATCCGTTTCAGGAGTCCCGCCACGGCGTGTTAGAACACATCTCGAAAGACGAACTCGCGACTGCCGACGCCATCGAAGTGTACAACTCGCGGCTGCTGACCGGACGGTCGAATCGACAGGCCGAGCGGTTCGCGCGACGGCGGGGGCTGCCGATGACCGCCGGCAGCGACGCCCACATCGCGGAGATGGTCGGGCAGGCGGTCACCAACGTCGGCACGGACGAGCGGACAGTCGAAGCGATTCTCGACGCCATCCGTGAGGGCAAGACGACCGTCGAGGGTAAGCGGACGCCGTGGCGAATCAGCTTCCGGCAGGCCGCCGGCGGGGCGAAGCGACGGGTCAAGAACGGCATCGCGGAGCTCCTACAGTGATGCAGGGAGCCGATGCGGACACCGTCGCCGACGCCCTCGCAAGCGACGACGCGCTCCCGGGTGCTGGCGGCTTCGCGGGCGAACTTGACGGAACGCTCGTCCGCGACGTTCTCGGACGGTACCCGCTGTTCGTGGAGCGTGCCGTTTCTGACGAGGCGCGGCTTGACCCCGGACAGTGGAGCCACGACCCGACGGCGCTGGCCGACCCGCGGTCGTTCCCCGCCGGCCATATTCGAAACGAGAGCGGGACCCAACAGCGGTGGTCGCTCCCGTCGTTGGACCCGTTCGGAGACCGTGAAACAGCTATCGAGACGGTCCGTGAGACTGTCGAGACGAGCATTGACGCTGTCGACACTGACTCTCTCGCAATCGCCTTTTCTGGCGGCGTGGACTCGGCGCTGCTCGCGGCCCGACTCGACGCGCCGCTGTACGTCGCCGGGTTCCCGGACAGCCACGATATCGAGGCGGCGCGGTCGGCCGCCGAACTGCTGGGGACCGAGGTCCGCGTGGTCGAACTCACCCACGACGCCATCGAACGGGCCGTCCCCGAGATCGCTCGCGCCACCGCACGCACGAACGCGATGGACGTACAGATAGCGCTCCCGCTGTACCTCGTCGCCGAGCGGGTCGCCGCAGACGGTTTCGACCGACTGGCGCTCGGCCAGGGAGCCGACGAGCTGTTCGGCGGCTACGCGAAAGTCGCCAAGGCTCCAGAAGACCCTCGCGTCGAGGCCGACACCGTCCGCGGGGCTCAGCGGGAGGTCATCGCCTCGCTCCCCGACCAACTGGAGCGGGACGTGCTCGCCTTGCGGGCCGCCGGCGTCGAGCCGGTAACGCCGCTGTTACACGACCGCGTTATTGGTGCCGCGCTCCGACTGGACGGCGACCTGCTCGTCGACGGCGAGACGCGAAAGGTCGCGCTCCGGGCGGCGGCCCGGGAATCGCTCCCGGACGAGATTGCGGACCGGGATAAAAAGGCCGCTCAGTACGGCTCGCTTGCCGCCCGAGAACTCGACCGGCTGGCGCGACAGGCCGGCTACAAGCGTCGGATGGACGACCACGTCACCCAGTACGTCGAATCGCTCGTGGAGTGAGCCGCGGCTACGCCTCGCGGACGGATTCGATTGCTCGCTGGCCGACCTCGACGACATCTGCCGGGAGTTCCTCACTTCGGGCCTGTAACTCATCAGCAGAGAACCATTCCCAGTCGTCAGCTGGCTGTTCGCCCGGCCCCGGTGTGATGTCGCGGCTGTCCGTCCGGCCATAGAAGATGAAGTCGATGTGCTGGTGGCCGACATCGCCCTCTGCGTTGACGTTGATGTCCTCGAGCAGGAAATGCTGTGGCTGGGGCATCGACTGAACAGTCTCGCTCTCGATGTCCTGTTGTGGTGCGATGAGGTCCACATCGAGGCCCAATTCCTCTCGGGTCTCGCGCAGCGCGGCCTCGTGAGGGAGTTCGTCGCGGTCGATGTGGCCGCCAGCGGGCAGCCACATATCGAGCTTACTGTGCTCGTGGAGCGCGACGGAGCCGTCACTGACAACGTAGACGGTGGCGACAAAATGCCGAGTGGTCTCCATACCGATGGAACGGCACAATCGGTGGTTTAGGTTACGATACCGATTAGGGGTGGATGTTGTCCTCTGCTTCCAGCAGTTCGTGGTAGCGGTTGCGGATGGTAACCTCGGAGATGTTGGCGACTTCGCTGACCTGACTCTGGGTCACCTTCTCATTGGTGAGCAGTGAAGCGGCGTACACCGCCGCAGCGGCGAGGCCGACCGGGGACTTCCCGGAGTGGACGCCCTCTTGCTTGGCGTTCTGGAGGAGCTGGCGGGCGCGCCGTTCGACCTCCTCCGAGAGGTCGAGGTCCGACGCGAACCGCGGGACGTAGCTCTCGGGGTCGGCCGGCTGGATTTCGAGGCTGAGTTCCCGGACGACGTAGCGGTAGGTCCGCGCGATCTCGTCTTTCTCGACGCGGGACACGCCTGCAATCTCGTCGAGCGACCGCGGCGTGCCGGCCTGGCGCGCGGCGGCGTACAGTGACGCCGTCGAGACGCCTTCGATGGAACGGCCGGGCAGCAGGTCCTCGTCCAGTGCGCGACGATAGATGACGCTAGCCGTTTCGCGGACGTTCTCTGGCAGTCCGAGCGCCGAAGCCATCCGGTCAATCTCACCGAGGGCCTGTTTGAGGTTGCGTTCCTTGGAGTCGCGGGTGCGGAACCGCTCGTTCCAGGTCCGCAGACGCTGCATCTTCTCGCGCTGGCGCGAGGACAGGGAGTTGCCGTAGGCGTCCTTGTCCTGCCAGCCGATGTTCGTCGAGAGGCCCTTGTCGTGCATCATGTTCGTCGTCGGCGCGCCGACGCGGGACTTCTCGTCTTTCTCTTTCGAATCGAACGCGCGCCACTCGGGACCGGGGTCGATCTCGTCTTCTTCGACGACTAGCCCACAGTCTTCACACACCGTTTCACCGCGCTCGCTGTCGGAGAGTAACGCACCGCTACACTCCGGACAGACGAGTGACTCCGACTCCTCTTCCTCCGTCTGCTCTGTCTCCGTCTCGCGCTCGTTCGAGTATCGGCGGATGCTGGTATCGGTCATTTGTTGGGGGGTGGGACAACCGGGTATCGTACCCGAAAAACGTGTTGTAACCAATTGTTGTATCTACGGCGACTTAAAAGTTTTGTCTGTTTCAGAAGTCCAATTTTCGGAACGGAAAACAAGAGTTGGCAAATCTTGTGTATTCCCTTCACTAATTGTTAATTAGTCTATAAGTCTGGCCGGTGTTTCGAAACGCTTACCGCGCATCCAGCACTCCGCCCCGACATGAGCGACCCCGCCGTCGATCCCGAGGAGGTCAAGCACGTCGCCGACCTCGCCCGTGTCGACCTCGCAGACGACGAGATCGAACGGTTCACTGAGCAATTTGCCGACATTCTCGACGCGTTCGAAGCGCTCGACGATGTCCCCGAGACGGAACGGGAGGCCGAACTTTCGAACGTGATGCGCCCCGACGAGACACGAGAGAGCCTCTCGCAAGAGGAGGCGCTCCAGAACGCCAGCGACACCGAAGAAGGGCAGTTCAAGGGGCCGAAGGTGTCGTAAATGACGGAGTACAACGGCTACGTCACCGACGAGACCATCGAGGGCGCGGATGACGGCCCGCTGGCGGGCAAGACCGTCGCGGTCAAGGACAACATCTCCACCGAGGGCGTCCGGACGACCTGTGGCTCGGCGATGCTTGAAGACTACGTGCCGCCGTACGACGCGACGGTCGTCGAGCGGCTGAAAGACGCCGGCGCGACCATCCCCGGCAAGACGAACATGGACGAGTTTGGGATGGGGACGACCACCGAAACGTCAGCGTTCGGGGCCGTCGAGAACCCCGCCGCTGAAGGCCGCGTGCCGGGCGGCTCCTCCGGCGGATCGGCTGCTGTCGTCGCCGCTGGCGACGCTGACCTCGCACTCGGAAGCGACACTGGCGGTTCTATCCGCTGCCCGGCCGCTTTTTGTGGCGTCGTCGGCATCAAGCCGACCTACGGGCTGGTTTCCCGGTACGGCCTCATCGCCTACGCTAACAGCCTCGAACAGATCGGTCCCATCGCGCCGTCTGTTGAGGGCGCTGCGGAACTGCTGGATGTCATCGCCGGGCCCGACGAACACGACGCGACGACGCAGGAAGCGCCCGAGGCCGACGGCTCCTACGCAGCGGCCGCCGACGGTGACGTCGACGGACTCTCTATCGGCGTTCCGACGGAACTGCTTGACGGGGCTGACGAAGCGGTCGTCGAGACGTTCTGGGACGCAATGGACGACCTCGAAGCCCAGGGCGCGAGCTACCACGAGGTCGACCTCCCGTCAGTGGAACACGCCGTTGAGGCGTACTACGTCATCGCCATGTCCGAGGCGTCCTCAAACCTCGCGCGGTTCGACGGCGTCCGCTACGGCCAATCGGGCGGCTACGACGGCAACTGGAACGAGTCCTTCGCGAACGCCCGCGAACAGGGCTTCGGCGAGGAGGTCAAGCGCCGGATTCTCCTCGGGACGTACGCCCTCTCAGCGGGCTACCACGACAAGTACTACAAGAAAGCACAGGACGCCCGCGCGTGGGTCAAACAGGACTTCGACGAGGCGCTTGACGATGCCGACGTGCTCGCCTCGCCGACGATGCCCGTCCCGCCGATGAAACGCGGCGAAAGCCTCGACGACCCGCTCACGATGTATCTGGCCGACGCCAACACGACGCCGGTGAACCTTGCAAACCTTCCGGCTATCTCCGTTCCCGCTGGCGAAACCGACGATGGACTGCCGGTCGGGCTCCAGTTGGTCGGGCCGGCGTTCGGTGAACGCGAAATTATCCGGGCCGGCAGCGCACTGGCATAAGCACGCGAGTAAGCAATCATCCGAGCCGATGGCCTGAGGCTGGGGCCGAACCCTCCGTACACTTTTTGTTCGTCATGACGAACAGACAATTATGCCTTCCCTCCTGTCCACTACGTGGTCCCTCCGCGCACGCCTCCTCGCGCTCGTAGTGGGACTTGTTGTGTTCGACGCCGTGGCTGTCGCCGTCGCGTACGTGCTGGGTCATGTTGCTTTTGGCCTCCTGCCGCTGGTCGGGTACGACACCGGGACGCTGTTCTGGACGATGGGGTTCGATATCGTGCCGCTGTGGCCCGTTATCCTCGTCGGGACGCCGCTCGTCCTCGCCGTCCAGTCCATCTACGGCTACCGGATGACGCTCCGGGGTGCTGGGACAACTGCAACGGAATCCAGAGCATCCGATCCCGAGTCCATCGATGAGATGCGGGCGGAGGTACGGCGCAGCGAAACCACCGACCGCCTCCAAGGGCGAGTGGCTCGGTTAGCACAGACGGTAGACATGGCGACACCGGACGTGACGGTTATCGACGCCGAAGCGCCCAACAGCTACGTCGCCAGCCGGCCCGGCGAGCAGACGCTGTTCGTGACCACGGCGCTCGTCGACCGACTCGACGACGCGGAACTCGACGCCGTCATCGCCCACGAACTGGCCCACCTCAAGAACGGCGACGCGTTCGTCATGACTGCGGCCGCGTTCCTCCCGACCGTCAGCGCGCTGTTTACTCGCACGCTCGGGAAGACAGTGCAGTACTCGGGGCTTTGTCACTGGTTCCTCGGCGGTGAGGACCGGGACGGGACGTGGTTCGCTGGCGGGAACATTCAAATTGTGATGCTGCTCTTTGCTGTCATTGCGATACCGGTCACGGCGACGCTGTATCTCGCTAGCACGGCCTGCTACCGGCTGTTGTCCAGAATCCGGGAGTACGCTGCAGACGCAGGCGGTGTCGCTATCTGTGGCTCCCCGGCGGCACTTGCCAGCGCGCTGGAGACGCTGACAGACAGTCAGCGCCCGGACACAGACATCCGAACCGCCGAGACCGGCGTCCGAGAACTCTGTGTGGTTCCCTACGCCATTGCGCCCGACGAGCAAACTCCGCCAGAGGGACGGGCCGAACGCCTCGCTCGCCGCTGGCAGAGCGTCACCGAGCGGCTGCTGCCCGGGTCGCATCCAGCCGTCGACGACCGCATCGATGCCCTGACGGAGCGACAGTCCACCCTCGACCAGCACGAGCAGCCGTGACGAATGGGTACAGTTTACTCGCCCGCGGCCCGAGAGAGCGTATGAGCGACGACGACGGGCGATTGAGCTGGCTCCACTGGCCGACGGTCCTGAAGGGGCTGGCCCTGGGCATCGGGGCCGGCCTGATACTGGCCGTGTCACTGGGGGATTTCTATCTCGGAATGCTGCTTGGAACGCTCAACGGGCTCGCGTTCGGTATCGGCTGGTCGCACTCGCGGGCCTGAGTTGCGTGACTCAGACGCTGTGCCGATGACAGCTACAGCACGCTGTCGTACACGTCGGCCAGTTTGTCGATGGCGTGCTCGACGCTAATAATATCGCGCCGGGCGAGACAGCGCTCTCGAAGATGTTCCTGCTCGTCGAGGACGCGCTCGATAGCTCGACGGAAGCCGTCGATATCGCCTTCGTCGTAGGTGTAGCCGGTTTCGCCGTCCTCGATAGTGTCGCTGAGTGCGCCAGCGTCGACACCGGCGACGGGCGTCCCACAGCAGTTTGCCTCCAGCGCGACCAGACCCTGCGTCTCGACGGGGCTGGGGAACGCGAACACGTCGAGCGTCGAGTACAGTTCGGGGAGCTCCACGCGGTCTAAAAAGCCGAGAAAGCGCACGTCGGCGTCGCTGTGCTCGGCCGTCGCTTCGAGTGACTCGCGGGCCGGCCCGTCACCGGCGAACACGACGGTCACGTCCAGCCCCTCGCAGGCGGTGATGATGTCCTCCAAGCATTTCTCGTAGCCGTGGCGGCCGGTGTAGCCGACGATAGGGCCGTCAGGGAGGTCATAGCGCTCCCGGAACGCAGTTGTGTCGACCGGTTCGAACGCGGTCGTGTCGACGCCGTTCGGAACGACGGTCACTGTCGTATCGAGGCCAATAGACTCCCGGAGATGGGTCGCTGCGCGCTCGCTTGGCGCGATAACGGTGTCGGCACGGCCCAGGAACCAGCGTTCGTAGCTCTCGGCGCTGGAGCGGACCGCTGACTCGACAGCGCCGTTGAACGAGACGTACTCGGCGTACTCGCTCGTGGGCGTGTGATACGACGCGACGAACGGGATGTCGAGTTTCCCTGCGAGTCGCTGGCCCGCCATCCCGAGGCTGAATGGCGTGTGGGCGTGGACCAGTTCGGCGTCCCGGACGCCCTTCGGTATCTGTGGCATCCCGAGCCGAAACCCCTCGTAGAACGGGAATGGAAGGCTCCGGACGGGGTATTCGTTTTCGGATGAGTCGTGGTCGCTTTTCGGATAGACCACGTCCATGCGACCGCCGCGGTCGCGCCAGCGGTCCCGCCACGTCTCGACCGTGTAGGTCACCCCATTGACGGTCGGGAGGTACGTGTCGGTAAACGTCGCGACGTGCGGCAGTGCCATCGCCGCGGCGTAGCAGGACCAGGGCTTAAACCGTTGCCATTGGCAAGCCACACGTCAGACGACTGTCACCAGAGCACAGGCGCCAGAGCGCTTTTCAGGCACCGTGGTGGATTGTGGGTAATGGACCGGGACGGCTGGCTGTACGCCTGGGCACTCGCGTCGGTTGCGCTGGGTGGGGGCTCACTGCTTGTTCCGCTGTATTTCGTCGCCATCGGCGGCGAGACGTTCATGCTGGGCGTTCTCGCCGGGGTGGCCGCCGCCGCGGGTGCGCCGGGCGCACTCATCTTCGGACGCATCGCAGACAAAACGGGGAAGCGTCGGTCGCTCGTCCTCCTCGCACTGGGGTTGGCGACCCTTGCGCTGGTGCTTGTCTCGCTTACTGAGGAGCCGTGGCTTGTCATCGCCGGTAACGGCCTGCTATGGTTCGCAGCGGGCGCTGTCGCGCCGGTACTGACGCTGCTTGTCACCGCAGGGACCGTCGAACGGGACTGGCCGGCGCGGTTCGCTGTATTGAACCGCTATCAGGGCTGGGGCTGGGCCGGTGGGTTAGTCCTCGGGCTCGTGTGGACGGCGTTACTCTCTGGACCACTTGGAGAGATTGCCGCCCAGCAGTCGCTGCTGTGGCTGTGTGCGGCTGCCGTCGGCCTGTCGGCGTTTCTCGCAGCGAAGTGGCTTCCGCCCGACCCCACGGAACTCGACCGTCCGCGGGCCAGCCGGGTGGCACGGGCTATCGCCCGGTCGCGTCGACTGCCGGTCCGGAGCGCAACGTTCCCGGTCGGTCAGGGCCGACTGTACTGGCTCACGCGGTCGCTACACCCCCGAGAGGTCGCGGCCCGGTTCTCCCCGGCACTGACAATCTACTTTGGCGCTGTCATCGTCTTCTTCGTCGGTTTCGGCGTGTTCTGGGGACCGTTGCCGCTGTATCTCTCGCGGACGCTCGGCTACGAATCGGGACTCGTCTTCGCGCTGTATCTCGTCTCCAGCGTCGGCTCGGCGCTGTGGTACGACCGTGCTGGCGCACTCGCTGAACGCTACAGCCCGAGCGGGCTCCAAGTCGGGGGCCTGCTCGCCCGCGCGGCGCTCCATCCGGCTGTTGCCGCTGTGGGACTGCTCCTCCCGGCCACGCTCGTCGGCACAGCGGTCAACGGTGTCGTGTTCGCCCTCATCGGCGTCGCCTGGGCCGTCATCGCCGTCACCGCGGCCAGCGTCGTCACCCAGCTCGCACCGCCGGCGATCCGCGGCGAGGCGCTCGGGCTGTACACCGCTATCTCCGGGCTCGCGAGCGGTGTCGGGTCGATACTCGGCGGCTGGCTCGGGGGCTACGACTTCCTGCTCGCGTTCGGCGTCGCCGGCGCGCTGGTGCTGGTCGGCGCGGTGCTAGTCGCGGTCGTCTGGCGGCGCTCATCAACGATATCTGTCAACAGCGAACCGCTCTCAGCGTAACAACTGTCCGCTTCGAACGACCCTCAGGCTAGCTCTTCGTACGTCTCGACAAGCCGCCGGCTGACCCGGTCTAAGCTGTGTTCTCTGGCCGTCTGTCTTGCGTTCTCACCAAGCCGCTCCCGCAGGTCGGGGTCCTCGGCGAGGCGCTCCAGCGCTTCGCGGAACTCGGCCTCGTCCGCGCAAATGAGACAGTCGTGACCGTCCTCGTAGTACTCCCGGAACACCGGAATGTCCGAGAGGACGACCGCCTTCCCGCAGGCCATCGCCTCTAGCACGGCGATGCCCTGATTCTCGGCCTTCGTCGGGAACAGGTACACGTCGCCGGCCCCGAAGGCACCACGAATGTCCTCGACCCACCCGGTAAAAGTCACGTTCTCAGGCGGGTTGTTCACCCACCGGGAGACGGTCTTTGAGGCCTGTGGCCCGGCGTCGTAGGGGCCAAACCACGCGAAGTCGTGCTCCGTCTCCTGGGCGAGTTCACAGAACGTCGTCAGCCCCTTGCGTTCAAAGACGTTTCCGACAGCGAAAACCACCATCCCATCCAGGTCGTAGCGCCGCCGGTAGTCCTCTCGCATATCCTCGTAGCCCGCCAGTGCGTCGATGTCGACGCCGTTTGTCATCGGCCGTATCGGCGCGTCGACTGGGTACGATTCGAGGATACCTTTCGTGTATTCAGAGGGACAGAGGACGAGGTCGGCCTGGGAGTAAAACCACCGGAGGTAGCGGCCCAGAACCGGCGCGATCAGGTTCGACCCGCGGAAGCTATCCCGGAAATCCTCGCGGGTGACGTGAGCGTGGAGGACGAGCGGGATGTCTGCCTGCGCCGCGTACCGGGCCACGGCAACGGAGCCCGGCCCGATCATGTTGCAGTGGGCGATGTCAAACTCGCGGAACATCGGGTCGTTGAACGCGATATTGCCCCCCAGCGCCCATGCCGGGTGCCCCTCCTGCCAGGGCGTCGTCTCGACCTCAATGTCGGTCTCGGACAGCGCCGCCCGCTGGTGGTCTACGGCGGTGCCGATGCCCGACCGGTCGAGGCGGTCGGCCAGTTCGAGATAGTTCAGGACGCGCACGTCTCGGGGCTCTCTGGCCGGGCCGAAAATCCTATCGACTTTCCCTGTGAGGGGCAGTGCTTGCGTCCCACACAAAAGTTCAGAACAGCCAGAAAGTACCCAAAGCATGATATCGAAGCTGCTAGCTCGTTCGGAAGGCATTTTCCCGCCGCCGACCCAGTACCGCCAATGACGGACGAGGCGACCATCGCCCGCGAGCGTATCGAGCGCCTCCAGTCGCTCGCTCGCGAGGCCGTTCAGGCCGGTAACGAGGAGCGCGCCCGGTCGTACGTCCGACGCGCTCGGCGCGTCGCCGAACGCCACCGCCTGCGCCTGCCACGGTCGTTCGAGCGGTCGACGTGTGACGCCTGTGATACGTACCTCCTCCACGGACACAACGCCCGGTCTCGAACCCAGGCCGGCCACGTCGTCATCACGTGCGACTGTGGGTCACAGTCCCGCTATCCGTATGACTGAGGATTCTTTACGACTACTGGTTTTAAGAGGCTGTCCTCGCTAAACGGTGTACATGAGTGATTCTTCTCGACAGTCGCGGATACACGACCTCGACGCGACGCTTCGCGTCGGCAAACACGGCATCGAATCCGTCGCAGACGAACTCGACGACCAACTGGAGAACACAGACCTCGTGAAGGTGAAGTTCCTCCGGTCGTCCCGGGGCGGCACAACAGCCGAGGAACTCGCCGACGACCTTGCTGAGATGGTCAACGCCAGTGTGATTCAGGTGCGGGGCCACACCGCGGTGTTCGAGAAATGATGCAGGTCCAGCCACTCGCCGACCTGCTCGAAGGCTTTGGCGTGCCAGCCGCCGGCTCTATCGCCTCGGCGGTGGTTTTCGTCGTCGTCTTCGTCCTCGTCTACATCCTTGGGAAGGCGATTGTCCTGCCCATCGTCGACCGCTCGCTCAAGTCGCGCGACCTCGATACCCACGCTCGGCAACCGCTGAAGAAGGTCG
This sequence comes from Haloarcula sp. R1-2, assembly GCF_011627385.1. Taxonomy (NCBI): domain Archaea; kingdom Methanobacteriati; phylum Methanobacteriota; class Halobacteria; order Halobacteriales; family Haloarculaceae; genus Haloarcula; species Haloarcula sp. R1-2. Next base: position 93,983 of record NZ_JAANTG010000004.1, on the reverse strand, counting down.
TCAGCATCGGTATCGTGTTCGTCGCCATCTCCGTCGCCTTCGGGATGGCCGAATACGGGAACTTCCTGCAGTCGCTGGCGACCATCGCCGCGGCGGCGACGCTGGCCATCGGCTTCGCGATGCAGGACGTTATTTCGAACTTTGTCGCCGGCGTGTTCATCTACACTGACAAGCCGTTCCGGATCGGCGACTGGATAGAGTGGGACGGCAACTCCGGCGTCGTCGAGGACATTAGCCTTCGAGTCACCCGCGTCCGGACCTTCGACAACGAACTGCTGACCGTGCCGAACTCGAATCTAACCGATGGCGTCATCAAGAACCCTGTCGCCAAGGACCAGCTCCGCTTGAAGTTCGTGTTCGGCATCGACTACGACGACGACATCGACGAAGCGACTGAAATCATTCTCGACGAGGCTAGGGAACACCCAGAAATAATGGACGACCCTGAGCCATCCGTTCGCCTCGTTGAACTCGGTGATTCCTCTGTCGGACTGCAGTCACGTATCTGGATCAAGAACCCGAGTCGGTCCGACTTCGTCAAGACGCGCGCCGAATACGTCAAGTCGGTCAAGCAACGCTTCGACGCCGAGGACATCAACATGCCGTACCCGAACCGGACCATCGGCGGCGGGCTGGAGATGACCGGGTTCGACGGCGTCGTGGAACCAGCCGACGACTGATCTGCCGCTGGCGCAACCTCGTCGTCAGGGACTGCAACACACCGACCTACACCGACGTTTTGCGGTCTGTGTGACGTTAGATGCGGTGCGGAATCGCCGTTCCGATTCTTCGTCTTCGTTTCACGCAAAATACGATGGGCACCTCACTGTTGGTCGCGTAGAAACGATGCTTCCTCAGACGGTCCCGTTACTGCTCACCGACTTGCTCGTCGCAGAACACAGGCGCTGGGGGCGCTCGCCCATCTATCGAACGAATCAGCTTGTTAGGTTTGAGACGGCCAAATTCAAGGGTTTTACTGTATAGACGGGGTTAGAAGCGCACGAAGCGCCAGCAAATACAAAGCCGCCCTGTCAGTCGTTGTCTGTCGCGAGTGTCAGCGAAACCACTGTGCCGCCCTGGTCGGTGGAGTCGATCTGGAGTGGCCCACCGTTTTTCAGACTCACCCACTGTGCGAGCCACAGTCCCATACCGCTACCATGTTCGAGTGGCGCCTCCACCGTGTCCTCGATAACTCGCGCTTCGTGTTCCGGAAGGCCCGGACCGTCGTCCACCACCTCTACCAGAGTCCGACCAGTGTCCTGTGTGCGAACGCGGATTTCTACCGTCGGACTGGGTTGGTCGTTGTGAGCGATAGCGTTCTCGACGAGTTCGAGAAGTCCAATTCTGAGTTCGTTGGATGGTGCCAGCACTGTCGTGTCGAGTGGTCCCTGGATACTGATTTCAGCGTCTGGGTTTGCCTGCGTGACTTCTTCCTGTACTGCCTCTATCGTCGGTCGCAGTTCCGTGCCCTGAGTCCGGTCATAGGATGTACCTGAATCGGCCAGTATGAGAAAGTGGTCGACTTTCTCAGTGACATTGTATAGTCGATTGGTGACTTGCCGTATGGTCTTAGACATGTCCGAAACATTCGATTCCGAGAGATCCGAGAGGTCCTCCGCGAGTCGTTTAGCCTCCACAAGTCGGGCATGCAGATCCGATGTGCGGGGAGAATCAACGTCTCTGGTCTCTACTTCCCCGTCAAGCGTCTCCAGCACATCTTGCAGTGCCCTTAGTCTATCGCTGTCAGGGAGTGTCGAGAGATGCTCGTCTAGCATCTCTGCCTGCCCCAGCAATGTGGTGACTCTGTTTCGAAGGTTGTGCCGCAGCATCCGCGTCGCCACGCTCAACTGCTGTTGCTGTCTATGCTCGTCGGTTGTGTCAACTGCAGCCTGCATGACACCCTTGATGTTGCCCTCGCTGTCACGCATGGGCTCGGCCCGGATATTGTATATCCTGTCACCTGTCGGTTTCTGGAATGTCACTTTACGAGTGACTGGTTCACCAGTCTCCAAGACGGCCTTCTTCAGTTCTAACGTCGGCTCGGCAATGTCGGGCGGAAAGAGTTCGTCATCCCGTTTTCCCAGCGCCTCTGGGTCGGAGATACTGTTGGGCCCCTGATCATTAACCCATGTGTGCCTGAGGTCAGTGTCGACCCGAGCGGCGGTGATATCGGCAAGTTTTAGAACGAGATTCAAGTGCTGTTTCGTCTTTCGCAGTTCCGCCGTGGAATCTACACTCTCCTCTTGGTTTTTATCCATCCTAGTACTTATTTGTTATAAAAAAAACTAGGAATCAATGCATAAATGGTTTTTGTTCATTGACTGTCAGAATCGGAATTGGCCAGCGGCACGATGACCACCACATCTATCACGTCGTGCCCAACAGAGAAAATGAAGTTAGAGGCGACAAATCGCAATATAACGGGTTGATAATGGGGGGGGGCGTGCCACGGACGATTGAATCAGCCGTCATACAGCTCGACAGCGAGTTTTCCCACATCAATGCCCATCTCGAACTAAGACCGAATGCCCGGAAGCCGGACTCATAGTGATCGCAGCCGTGGTGGTCGGTGTCGACAGATTGTTGGATACGCTGGGTGGCGATACGACACAACCGGCCTCACGGAGGGCGTGGCGCGTCCTGAGCTTCGGTCGAGACACCAAATGGGCGATCAAATCGACTAATAGATACGCTACATCTTGCCGTCGCGCTCCTCCCAATTGCTGAATAAGCCATGTCAGTGTGTGCGAGATGGAACTCACCACCTCAGGTGGCGAATTCCTTCAGTTCGTTACAGCCGGCAGTGCGGGCAAATGAATGCTGAAGACTGCATACACAGTGCAAGTCTCTCAAGGCTTTTGAAGAGACGACAGGTCGAGAACAATTGGGTCACTCCGGAGTTTGTCGATTCGGATAATCGCCTACCGTATCGCCAGAAGACGCCAGAAGGTAGCCACCGAATGCGGGTAACCAGATGATGATAGGATAGACGACCCAGCGTTCGATTCCACCCGGTCCGAGTGGCTCAACTGGACTGGGGCCACCGACGAGCAATCCGTAGACGAAGACACTGACAAGAACCAGCAGAGAGATACCGCCGAAGAGGCCACAGAGGAACGAGAACGGTCTGGAAACGACCTGAGAAGAGAGAACGACGGTGATACCGCCGCTAAAGAAGGTGAGAAGAGCAAATATCCCGTGCCACGGTGTCACATTCCCTGGAAAAACGCCGACGCCGAACGCAGCGAACCCAAATACTGCGAGTGCGAGTGGGAACCCACGTCGGTCCATCGTCCGGTAGAGAAAGTATGCCGAGAGGAGTACCATCGCCCCCGTTACCAGCATCGTTGTGTTGAAGATTGTCGCAGACGGTTCGTGAATCACGGGGTTCGGTGGGCGGGTCGATCCCAGATCACTGATGTCCTGTCTTGTCGAATAGTTTGGGTAGAGGACCTCAGCGGTAATTATCCCCATGAAGCCAATGAACCCGGCCAACGTCAGACTAAATCCTGCCCCCGACGATTCGGAAAATCCGAGTCGAGACAGGAGACGGTCACTATTCGTCATTATTCGTCTGAACTTCTCCCAATATGTGTGAAATGGTTGACTTTTTTACCCCTTGGTGCTGACTTCGCGCGCTTCATTAGGCCGGACCCTTGCCAGACGCGAGACTGCTCCCAGAGACAGTGAGGTCCCCCACACGAGCGGTGCCAATGGCCCTATTGGTGCTTAGTTTTCTCGCCGTGTTCTATGTAGATGTACGCAAATCACCAGACGATACTACTCCAATTCAGGACCGTTCAATGATTGAACGGAAAGGAACTACATTGCGTTCATCAGCAGAACCAGCCCACCGCTGTCGGGCGGTTAGAACCGCGAAATCCGATACGGGCGCTGAGGGATTTTCACCCGACTGCGAGACTCGCTCTCGCTCGTCTCGTGTGGTTCAAATCCTTCAGTTTACCGTGGCAGCCGCTCGCGAATTTGCTCGCGGCAGAACACGGGCGCTGAGGGATTTGAACCCCCGACGGTTTGGTCCGAAGCCAAGCACTCTGTCCAAGCTGAGCTAAGCGCCCTACGTACAATGGTATGATGGTGTTATGGTTTAAACCAACCGGTTCCGCCGCGCGATAGTACCGCAGTCAGGGGATTACTCTGAAACCGCTTCAGCTGTGTCGCTATCAGTGTCTGTGGCGACTTCGGCCACGATCGCGTCCGTATCGACACCCCGTTCTTCGGCGAGTGCCTCGATGAGCGCGCGCTGTTCGGCCAGTTCCTGCTCCATTCCATCGACGCGAGTATTCGTCTCGTCGACAGTGCTCCGTAGGTCCTCGAGCTGTGTCTTCAGCTCGTTGACCTTCTTGTAGAGATCCTCGGCGATGTCGGCGACCTTCTGTATCTTTTTCGCGGTGGAGCCCAGTCCCATGGCCTCGGCTACGGCGAGCCGACATTTCCTCGTTTCGCTCGAACGTCGCTGTTAAGACGCCGCCGGACCGAGCGACGATATGGACGACTTGCGGCTCGCTCCGACTGTCGGCATCGTCGGGTGCGTTCTGTATCTCCTTGTACTTGCGGTCCCGTACGGCCTCGTCGAAACGGCGAGTGCCGTCGGGGCGTACTACAGTTCGGGGGCGCTCTCCCCGCTGCTGCCAGGCGTATTCGCGCTTGTTTGCATTATTGTGCTGGCGGCCGGCCGCGAGGGGCGGTCGGATCCGAGTGTCGCGGCGGGCGCGAGCATCGGCATGGGCGTATTCATCGTCGCCCTCAGTGTCCTCTGGGCGGTCACCGTCCCCGAGAGTCTCGTGCTGGGACTGACTGAGTCGACGCTGATGGAGCACCACCGCTGGGGCGTCGTCATCGCGGGCCTCCTCATCCCGCTCGGTGGGACATGGTTCGCGCGGGCGCTGGACCTGCTGTAGGCCGGTCTGTCCACCGGCGCGTCGTCCAGCGGTCTGTGGGCGCATCCGAAAGGCCCTTATGGGGCGGCGGCGGACTTTCAGATGGACTAGGTCGGGGGGCTAGGCCCCCCTCCTTGCCCGCACTGTGGTCTTGAGCGGGGACCGAACACCGGGGGCGTCCGGTCTGACGGACGTGGACCCCGTGAGCTAACGTGGAAGCCTCGTCCCACGGGGACGGCGGTCCGCGTGGTCGCACCTGCAGGGGTGCGCCCACGTGGTTAAACGATGGCACTCCGCCAGGCACGGAAGTGAGCAGCGGACCATCGAACACCCGTCGCTCGTGGGGTCGCGGGGTGGAGGAGGCAAACGGGATTACCCGCGTCCGAACGCCGGGCCATCCTGGCTGTCCGTTCCATTCATACCTACAGTCACTACCCGTGAACAGTCGTACTGGACGCGTTTTTGCGGAGGTCTCTCAGTACATTGTGCGCGAAGGCCGGTATTTAGATGTAAATAGGGCATTTTATCCATAAAATCCGATATAGCAGATATATCTCACCATATATCAAGAATATATGGACAAATATAGGGATATAGAATAGTAATTCGCCTACTTATCCGTATATTTGTATAAAAGGGGCTGCTTTTCAGCCTGTCGTCGTCAATATCTGGAGTGCTTAACTGATTTCGTCCATCCGACGGCTATCGGTCGCGACACTTGAGACTACGGCGACTCGCCGGCGCTGTCGTCGGCATTCCACGCCTGTAATTCTTTCCGGCGGATCTTCCCGCTTGTCGTCTGTGGCAGCGCATCAGCGAACTCGATCTCGCGGGGGTATTCGTACTCGGCAAGGTGCTCTCTGACGATAGATCGGATTTCTGACCGGAGCGTCTCGTGGGCCGGCGCATCCGCCGATGCTTCCACGTACGCTTTGATGATTTCGCCCCGGGTGTCGTCCGGGACACCGATGACGCCCGCCTGAACTGCGTCGGGGTGTTCGAGAATCGCGCTCTCGACCTCCATCGGCCCGACGCGGTAGCCACTGGTGATGATAACGTCGTCCTTGCGCGACTTGAACCAGACGTAGCCGTCGGCGTCCTGTCGTGCCAAGTCGCCGGTAACGAACCAGCCGTCGACCTCTTTGGCCGCCGTCTTCTCCGGCATGTTCCAGTACTCGTCGAAGAACACCGAGCGGTCGTGCGGTCGCACCGCTATCTCGCCGAGTTCGCCGGTCGAGAGCGGCGCAGCAACGCCGCGGTCGGCGGCGTCGGGGTCCAGAATCGCCAGGTCATACCCCGGTAACGGCTTGCCCATGCTGCTGGGCTGTGTGTCGAACCAGTTCGAGTTGTTGGCGACAACGAGATTCAGTTCTGTCTGACCGTAAAACTCGTTGATGGTGACCGAGTCGAACGTCTCCGCCACCCAGTCGACGATTTCCGGGGTCAACGACTCGCCGCCGACGGCAAACGTCTCGATGGCGAGGTCGTACGTCGTTGTCGGGTCCTCGATATCCATCAGCATTCGGAGGGCGGTGGCCGGCATGAACGACCGGGTGATATCGAACTCGGTCAGCAGGTCAAACGCCGCCTCGGCCTCGAACCCTGAGGCGGGATAGCCGACGATGGTTCCACCGTGATGCCACGTCGCAAAGAGTGTCCCGCCGAGGGCCGCGCCCCAGGCCCAGTCCGCGGGCGTCCAGACTGTCGCGTCCGGTCCCAGCCCTTGGTCGAAAAAGTTGTACGCGGCTGCGGCTCGTCCGAGCCACAGTGCGTGTGAGTGCCGGACACCTTTCGGCGGCCCCGTCGACCCGCTCGTGTACAGTATCGCCGTGTCAGTGTCCGGCGTGGAGTCGTAGGGTTCGATGTCGGTGTTTTCCGGCGCAGCAAGCATATCGCCGAAGGCGTGGACATCGCCAGCCGGTGCGTCAGTTTCGATTTCGAGGACGTGTTCTAGCGTCGGACAGTCCTCGCGTATCGCGTCGATATCATCGCGCACGACCGGGTCGATAACGGCGACGGTCGCGCCAGCGTCGTCCAGCCGGTACTGGAGCGCGTCCGTCCCGAACAGGACCGTCAACGGCACCGAGACGGCCCCGAGCTTCCAGTTCGCCAGGTGCGTTATTGGGTTCTGTGGCTTTTGTGGCACGACGACGCCGACCCGGTCACCGGCCTCGACGCCGAGACTGGCCAACCCCGCCGCGAGTCTGTCCGATAGCTCGTCCAGTTCGCGGAAGGTGTACTGCTCGCGCTGTCCGTCAGGATACGCCTGTTCGAGCGCCACCCTGTCGGGGTCCTCGTGTTTTTGCAGAAAATCGACCGCCGGATTGTACGACGACGGAAGGTCCCAGCTGAACTGCTCGTGGGCCTCGTCGTACCCCTCGGAGTCCGGCATCACTGTCCAGACCATGGCATACCGGTCGTCTGGGTGGCTGTTGCGTCTTTCGGTCGAACCACCGTCGCCACACCCGAGCCGGCAGAACTTTCCGTCTTCCCCTCCCGACTTCACCGTGGACTCTACCGACATTCGGGACGAGTGGGCCGAGCGGTCCGGCGAATACTCTCCCGCGTATTATGCCTACTATGGAGCGGACGAGACGAGTGAGCTGGTGCAGTCAATACTCGCAGAGCATGTCGAGCAGGACGCGGCTGTGCTGGAGGTTGGCTGCAGCTCCGGGCGGCACCTCGCTGCACTAGCTGAAGCTGGCTACTCGGATTTGACCGGCGTCGATATCAACGGCGATGCGTTAGATGTCCTTGCTGAGACGTACCCCGACCTCGCAGCCACCGGCTCGTTTCACGCCATGGCTATCGAGGAGTTCGTCACAGATGTCGCGGACGACACGTACGATGTCGTTTTTTCCGTCGAAACACTGCAGCATCTCCACCCAGATGTCGACTGGGCGTTCGAAGAACTGGCACGGATCGTAGATGACCTGCTGATTACCGTCGAGAACGAAGGTGGCGACCCGGGTGAAGTAAACTACGTCGATGACAACGTCCCGCTGTATTACCGGGACTGGAATGCGGTGTTCACAGACTGTGGACTTACCGAGGCCGATTCAATAGACGGAAAGCGGGATACTGTCCGCATCTTTCAGGTACCTGAGTAGGCCGTAGTGAAAGTAGGTTTGTATAGGGCGCTATTGAGGTGGGAAACTGATATAGATACATATATGCTCGAAGTTGAGTGGCAAAAATCTGAATGTGGCGGTAAACATGCAGGTGGTGCTTTGAAAGCTCATGTGCAAATTTAGAGGTGTCTGTGGCTCATTAGAAATGCATATTGAACGGATGGTGACAGAGCGGAGTCTCGTTGATATTATATTGACATTAGTCCGATAATTGTGTATCAGATAGGAACTGAACTACTGAACGGCGGTGTTACACGGAACCGTCCTAGTATCATCACCCTCCGTTGTAGAAGTGGGCTTGGGAGCGGTGAGTATGTGTCTCACGACACGCTCACTGGGATACCAGAATAACGTCTGTACGCCTGTCATTCGTAGTGTTCCGTATTGCTGAACGGCAGCTCGCCTGATTGGGAATGGGTTGCCGGTCGACGGTAGTGCTTTCGCGACAGGCAAGAAGCATACCGTTGCCAGCACAAGATTCATGTATTGTTGCAGTTTGCAACTCTGTATGAGGTACTACCAGCTACGTGACGGGAACTCACAGCGGTTAGCGGTCGAAACTGGGGACGGTGTGTACGATTTGAGCAGCGTCAAACCGCAGCTTCGAACGCTCCGTGACCTCCTCAAATCGGCCTCGATTGCGGATACCGCACCGGACGAACTCAGCGCCCGCCACCTCGATGCCGCTGAGGCAGTGTCCGAACAACGACTCGAAGCCACTGCTACCGATCCCGTCACTGCCGACGAAGTCTGGGCCGCTGGCGTCACGTACCAGATCAGTGAAGAAGCGCGGACAGAGGAAAGCGGCACGCCGGAGATGTACCTTGACGTGTACGATGCGGAGCGGCCGGAGATCTTTTTCAAATCGACGCCCACTCGGACTGTCGGCCCCGACGAAGCGGTCGGCATCCGAGCCGACTCAGACTGGGACGTGCCCGAGCCAGAGCTTGCAATCGTTCTCTACGAGGGCGACATCGTCGGCTACACTGTCGGCAACGACATGAGCAGTCGGTCTATCGAGGGAGAAAACCCGCTGTACCTCCCCCAGGCCAAGGTGTACGACCGCTGTTGTTCGGTTGGCCCAGCCGTCGTCACGGACATCGAAGACCCGCACTCGCTGGCACTTTCGATGTCGATTCACCGCGATGGTGACCGTGTCTACTACGGAGAGACCAACACCAGCGAGATGAAACGCACCTGTGAGGAACTCGTCTCGTACTACACCGCGCACAACGCAGTCCCCGAGCTGTCAGTGCTACTTACCGGGACCTCGCTCGTTCCCGACGACGATTTTACGCTGCAAGAGGGAGATCAAGTCAGCATCAACATTGAGTCCATCGGAACACTGAACAATTCAGTTACAGTCGTGTGAAAGGCTATCGGACCGGGGCGGTCTGGTAACCGCTTCGCAGAGGGTTTCACACTGTGATACCGTGCTCGGCTCTCGACTGGTTTCGATTGCGTGCCTGTGTGTCGGTCTGGCGGGGATTTGCGCCGACGGAATTATTACAGCCCTCCATCTGAATGCACGCTCCACGGATATGTCTACCTGCGACAATCGATCAGGGCGTACGTGTCAGTTTGCGGTGATTTGCTATCGATATGCCGTGAGAAAACCAGTGTGCCGCCGAAGCCGCCGCTCTGTCCCAGATGTTTGAACAACTGTTTAGTACGAGGGGATACATGGCCGAGTATGGCAAAAACCGCTCGAAACCCAGTCAAATCCGCCGAGACGACGTTCGAGGTGCTTGACGCACTGAAAGATCTCGACGGAGCCGGTGTCACCGAACTGGCCCAGCACCTTGACATCCCAAAGAGTACCGTTCACAACTACCTGAGCACGCTGGAACAGGAAGAATACGTTGTCAACAGAGACGGTGTGTACGAGGTTGGGCTTCGGTTCCTAGAGCTGGGAGCGTACGCCCGCCACCGGCAGAAACTGTTCGAGATTGCAAAGCCAGAGGTCGACCGGCTGGCCGAAGAAACCGGCGAACTCGCGAATATTCTCGTCGAAGAACACGGCCGCGGGTCGTACCTGTACCGTGCTCGGGGAGACAAAGCCGTGCAGGTCAAAGCCCACGTCGGAACACGCGTTCCGCTTCATACGACAGCGCTGGGAAAAGCGATTCTCGCACACATGCCGACCGAACGGGTTGATGCGATCGTCGACCGCCACGGACTCGGCGGGGAGGCCAGCAAGTCGATCAGTAGCAGAGCGGCACTGGAGCAAGAGCTAGCGGACGTCCGAGAGCGCGGCGTCGCCTTCGATGATGAAGAGCGTCTCGAAGGACTCCGCTGTGTCGCTGCCCCGGTGCTCAACCACGATACCGAAATTATCGGTGCGATCAGCGTTTCGGGCCCGACAAATCGGTTCCGAGGCGATCGATTCCGCGAAGAATTCCCACAGAAAGTACTGGAAGTCGCCAACGTTATCGAGCTGAACGTTACCTATTCATAACAGCAATGTTCGGAAGCGGTGAACGGTATTACAGTCTTGTGGTAGTGATACCTGAACAGCCCATTTTCGACAGTAGCGCTGCATTCGGGCAGCGTTTGCAGCACGCATTGGATCCACGACGCGCATGAGTCCCTGCTTGCATTCGATAACCGCCAGTTCATAGCACTGACTGCTGAACGGTGTCCATACCCGATTCATGATGAGTGAACGGCTTTCCAACGCTATCTTACACTGTTCGGTACGAGATACGACCACGACTCCGACACGGTCCCAATCTCAATAATGGATGTACTACTGTTACTCCAGACGAGACACATCGATTATGCGTTTCCTATCACTGGCTGTGCTCGAAATAGTAGCAAAACCCACCGTCGCTATGGCTAATATATCCAAATGTCGATTTTATATACAGCTATGCCTAATATAGACCTAGTTCAGGCTCTGAAAAATCGATAGTGCAAAATCCGTCTGTAGATTTGGGTAAATAGAATTATACTTTGTCAATAATAAGGGGAGCATGAACTATCCGCGCATATATGTTGCTCAGGTAGGCACGCAACAGCAGCTATCGTTCCGGCAGTATCTCCCAAGAAATCAGGGGTGCACGGTTACGCGAGGAACTGGACGCCCAGAGCCAGCAGGAACAGTACCACGACCCCGATCGATGACAGTTCGAGCCACCGGGACCGCACGTCTGTGGACCTGATGCTTGCGACGAACAGCGTTCCGACGACGCCGACGACGACGACCAGTGCCAGATACACTGCGTTAAGCGCTGATGCCATATGATACCATTCCACAGCAGTACAGTAAACACTGGTGGTCGAATCGCCATCCCCACAACGGTAATGAGACCCAATCACATAGTCAGGGGCATGCGCCTCGAACTACGAATCTGTAAACACTGCTACGAGGGAGAGCATGGGAACGACCAAAAGACGGCGGTGACGCAGGACATGGTCGCCTGTGCCGAACAGGTCCGCGAGTACAAGGACCTCATTGGGCTCGATGCGCTCTATATTACGAAGGTGACGGAGGGCGACCCCGGCGGCGCGGAAGCACTGGATGTAATCGTCGCCAGCATCGAGGGCGACCAGGTCGCGCTCTCCGATACACAACTGGTCATGGAGGACGGCGACGGTAATATGCTCGTCTACCCGGAGCCAAAAGACATCCTGCAGGTCCTGACTCGGAACCTGAACCAGATTCAGGAACAGACCCGGCAGGACGTCGATGTCGAGCTGTCGCCGGAAGGACAGGCACTCATCGCGTAGCTGCAGGAAAAACGGCCCTCAGTCGGTTCAGTTTTCGCTGTCGTCTGATTCAGGCTGGCCGCCGTCGGTCTGGGGTTCGCCACCGTCGGCCGCGGCCGGCCGCTCGTCTCGTTCTAGCTGTTGTTCCCAGCGGATGCGCAGGACGTTCCCGTACATCGACAGCACGAGCCCGACACCGAGGACGACCATGCCGAGGTTGATACCGATAGTCAACAGAATGCTCGACGGACCGCCGCCAATGGCGAGTTCGCGGGGCACCGGGTACCCCTCGTCGAAGATGCTCCCAATGAGCACGGAAACGATGCCGATGACGGTCATCGCGCCGAAGATCGTCGAGACAGTCCGCCAGGATGGGGACAGCGAGAGGCGTTCGATCCCCGTGGTGTCCGGCTCCTCGTCGTCGTCACCGTGGTGTTCGGGCACCATGCTTCGGGGAATGAACGCCTTCGTCTCGACGGGGTAGAAGGCAGGGTGCATCCCGTGCTCGAAGATGTGGAACATGACCCCCATCAGCATGATGACGCCCAGCAGGCCGTGGAATGTGACGAAGGCCATCGCGGCCGCCTTGGTCTGGAACATCGCGGCGAGGCCGGTCTTGCTCCAGATGAGCAGCCCCGATATCGCCAGCAGGGTCAGCTCGATGGAGAAGATGAACACGACGCCCTTGCCGATGTAGGACAGTAGCGGGACCTCGTCGGCCTTGTAGCCGGCGAACTGCCGCGCGCTCGGGTGTCGTTCGTCGGCTCGACCGAGCACGAACTGGATATCCTGAATGAACGCGTCGACGTCGTCTTTCGCCGGGAGGATTTTCGAGAAGTTGCTCCGGCCGGTCGAGGAGATAAGCTGGAGCGTAATCCAGAAGATGACGAGTGCAACCAGCCCGATGCCGGTGATGCGGTGGATCGCCGTCACACCTGAGGCCCCGCCCATCAGCGTCAGCATCCACCACAGTTCGTCGTTGAACATGATGGCGTAGCCGGTGAAAAACAGGAGGAACACGTCCAGCCCCAGCAGCGAGTGGAACAGGGTCGTCACGCGCGTGAACTTCCCGTGGTCGAGATTGCTCATGCGCCGTCACCTCCCTGTCCGTCGCCGCGGGCCGGCGAACCACCGTCGGCCGCGACGGCCTCGCTGGTATCCTCACCCGGTTCGCGCATCTTGCCTGCCAGACGCTGGAACGCCGCCCAGTGGATGAACACCATCACGAGAATGAACGCGCCGAGGATGACGTCGGCCGCGTGGATGAGCGCGATGAGGAAATCGAGCGCGGGGATGGTGTTGCCGAACACCCAGTCCGCGCCGATACCGCCGCCCTCGACGCTCGGGTTGACCCGGTACAGCGATTCATAGCCGAGTCTGAATCCCTGTGCCCAGAACAGCGCCAGCGCCGCGACAGCGAGGCCGACGACCGCGCTGACGAGCACCGAAACGCGGCTGTAGCCGTTCACCTCCGGGAGGTCTTCTGTGTTCGTCATTGGAACTCACTGGCGTCCTCGCCAAAGATGATGTCCATAGCCACGTCGTTGAAGAACGTGCCGCTGTCCCTGTTGTCCAGTTCGTCCGATATCTGGGCCGGCGTCCCGACCAGGATGGCGTCGGTGGCACACTCCTCGGCGCAGGCCGGCCCCTTGCCGACATCCTGACGTTCCTCGCACATGGTACACTTGTCCATGTTGCCACCGCTGCCGACGAGGTTGGCGACTCCTTCGTCCTCGCTGGGGAACTGCGGTGCGCCGAAGGGACACGCTGAGAGGCAGTACTGACACCCGATACAGAGGTCGTCCCGGACCCGTACGAAGCCATTCTCCTTCGAAATGAGCGAGTCGGTCGGACACACCGAGACGCACGGCGCGTTCGAACAGTGATAGCACTGCATCGGGACTGCTGTCTCGCCGGGTGACTCACCTTGGCCTATCGCCTGGCCGCTGCTGGCGTTGAGCCCCGATGCGGCTTCCTGGCCTTCGAGCATCGTCGCGATACTGATTCGCTGTTCGTCCCGTGGGACGTCCCACGTACGCTTACAGGAGACAACACAGCCACCACAGTCGATACACGCCTCAACATCCGGGAAGATGCGCGCATCCTCGCCGGTACTCATCACGCCGTCGTGCATCACTTCATTGCCTGTTGACATACTAGCTCACCTCATTGCACCGTCGAGTTGTCGCGGACATCGAAGTCCTTCTGCGTCCCGACGTCGTTCACGTCCTGCGGGAAGTCAAAGTCGAGGTCCACGTCAATATTGTACCGGTCCAGTACCTCCGGCGTCGCCGGGTTGACCGCGACCATCGATACTTTCGTCTCCTGCATCTGGGTTTCAACGTCGTAGCCGCGAGACGTGATGGCGTTCGCTGAGTCCCCGATAGCGTAGGGAACGTGCCCGTCAGGGTACTTGTCCTCCAGACTCTCGCCTTTGAACACGCCGCCCCAGTGGTACGGCAGGAACACTTCTCGGTCGTTCGGCCGGTCCGTCACGCGGGCTTTCACCAGCACGGAACCGCGGTCCGTCGAGGAGATGACGACGAGGTCGCCGCCGTCAATGCCGAGTTCTTCCGCCTTGTTCGGCGTTATCTCAGCGTACATATGCGGCTGGAGGTCGGCGGTGTGGATGTTGTTCCGCGTCTCCGCACCACCGCCCTGATGTTCGACCTGCCGACCGCTGGTCATGATCGTGTCCAGATCTGGCCCGTCGTCCTGATTGTGGATGATGTCCGTCGCCTGTTCCTGTTCGACGAGGTTGTTCTGGTCGAGTCGGTAGAAGTTCCGCTGCTGGCCGTTCGCCGGCCACTCGTTCAGCAGTTCCGTGTCCGGCCCCTCGATGGGTTCGCGGTGCACCGGCACCTTATCGAGGAAGCTCCAGACGACGGCGCGTGCCCGGCCGCGCCCGGTCGGCGCGTCGGGCTGTTTGAAGTCGTACTGCTCGTAGAATTCGGGGTCGACGCCTTCCCCGATCATCGTTTCGAGATACTCGTCGAACACTGCGCTCCCGGTGTCGGGGTTGTTCAGCGCCTGCGCGGCGGTGTACACCGACTCCTGATTGTCGAGTGCGTACTGTTGCGGGATGGTGAGTTCGTCCGGCTGGACCTCCTGATTCGGATCGATGAGGCTCTGTGGCGGCGTCACCTTCCAGCCAGGGTACTCCGGGATGCCGTGGATCATGCCGTCCGCAGCCGTGTCGTCGTCGTCGGCCCATGCGGGGTTGTACGGTGCCCGGGTCAGATCGAGCGCTTCCTCCTGACTCTCGTAGCGGTCGCCGACAGCGTCGAGCGTCTCCTGCATCGGGTAGTCGTCGTCTGTCGGCATATCGGCCCAGTCTTCAGGCGTGGGTGCCGAGACGCCCCAGCGGGTCCGGAAGTCCTGGCCCCCGTTGTTGGGGTCCAGATCGTCGTTCCAGATAATCGGCGTCCCCGGATGGTCTTCGCCCCAGCAGGGCCAGGGGAGCATCCAGTATTCGCCCGCGACAGGCGTTCCTTCGGCTCCTTTGAGGTCCTCGTTGGAGAACGCGTAGTCGTACTCCAGATGTTGCTGGAGCCGTTCGGGCGTCTGCCGGTAGCCGATGGTGTTCGTCCCGAGGTTGAACTCGCGGACGACGCCCTCGTATGAGGACTTGCCATTGTATAGCTCCGAGCCCGCGCCCCAGTCGAAGTGTTCGCCAAAGCCTAGATAGCCAGCCAGTTCCTGCATGATCTGGAGGTCCGGCTTGGAGTTGTGTGCCGGCGAGCGGACCGGTTCGGACCACTGGACCGACCGGTTCGTGTTGGTCAGCGACCGGTAGTGCTCGTACTGGCTAGACGCCGGCAACAGCAGTACCGGCGGTCCGTCCTCGTAATCCGGCAGGACGCTCGCGACGGAGGGGAACACGTCGACGACGACCAGCAGGTCGAGGTTCTCCATCCCCTCTTTCATCTGCTCCATCTCGCTGATAGAGTTCGCCGAGTGCCCCCAGAAGACCGCGATTTTCGTCTGGTCGGGCTGGTAGATCGGTGTTTCCTGATACCGGTCTTCCTGATCAAGCGCCGATTCGAACCAGCGGGCCACGGTCAGCCCGTTCTGGAACATCATCGAGTTCTCCGCCGGGTTGTTCGGCCCGTGGGCGGTGTTCGGCGGCAGCGAATCCGCGTCCTCACTCCCTTCGTAGGTCGGGCTCTGGCGGACGTACTTCTCCGGCGACATCAGCTCGAACCGGTTGTACATATCCGCAAACGACGTGTCGCCGCTGGTCTCGGGCGTCCGGTCCCAGATTTCAGCCCACCACGACCAGCCACCCGGTGACAGACCGTAATACCCCGGCAGGATGTGGCTAGCGACCGCAAGGTCGGTCGCTCCCTGAACGTTCGCGTGTCCGCGCATGACCTGCAGCCCGCCACCGCTCCGGGCCGCACTCCCGGAGGCGAGGCTCGCCACCGCGTACGAGCGGATGTTCTGGGTCCCGTTGTTGTGCTGTGTCCCGCCCATCGCCCACTCGATCTGGACGTGTGGTCGGGCCTCGTCGATCATGTCGGCGATGCGCTCGATGTCCTCGGCGGACACCCACGTGATTTCCTCGACCGTCTCCTTGTCGTACTCGTCGAGTTCCGCGTCGACGTCTTCCCAGCCCTGGACGCGGTCAGTGAGCATATTCTGCCCAGTTTCGTCCGCGTCGGGGTCCATCGCGAGCCCGTGCTTGTCACGGAGCTCTTTGATGATCCCCATCATCAGAGCCACGTCGGTGCCCGGACGGAACCGCATGAACTCGTCGGCGTGAGCCGATGTCTTCGTGAACCGCGGGTCCAGATTGAGGATGGTTCCGCCCCGTTTCTGCCCTTCGAGAATGTGCTGCATCGCGATGGGGTGTGCTTCAGCCGGGTTCTGGCCGATGATGATGTTCAGGTCGAAGTTCCGGTAGTCCTGAACGGTGTTTGTCATCGCGCCGTAGCCCCAAGTGTTTGCCAGTCCCGTGACTGTCGTAGAGTGACAGATACGGGCTTGGTGGTCGATGTTGTTCGTACCCATAAACGCCGCCAGCTTCCTGATGGCGTAGGCCTCCTCATTGGAGTGATGGGCGCTGCCGAGCAACATCACGCTCTCGCGACTGTGCTCCGCGTCGACGTCGACAGCCTCGTCCGGAGAGGTGTCGTCGTCGGGCCACAGGGCCCGGATGTCTGTCGCCAGACGGTCGTACGTTTCGTTCCACCCGAGTTTGCGCCACTCCCCGTCCTCCTGTATCATCGGGTGTTTGAGACGCTTCTCGGAGTGTTCGGTCTCGTATATGCCGGCCCCTTTCGAGCAGAGCGACCCGGCATTTATTGGGTGTTCATGCCACGGCTCCATGCCGACGAAGGAATTACCCTCCCGCTCACCACGGAAGCCACAGCCCACCGAGCAGTAGTTGCAGATCGTCTTGGTCAGTTCGGTGTCCGTATCTGTCCCGTCCGTTTCCTCGCCGTCCTCCTGAAGTGCCCGACCAGCGCCGCTGACGCCAAGGGCGACCCCGCCCGCGAGGGCGCTCGCCTTCATGAACGAGCGCCGGTCGAGATCCAGTGAGACTGGTTCCTGTTGTGTACTCATGGTGACTGGTGCCCACCCATCACCGATGCTGTCCGTGTTTGCCACGCAATCTGGTTTGTCATTGTCTATCTAGCCGTTGCACAAATTTAATGCCCTCCATGATAAAATGTGTCATAGTTAGCCATTATAGTTCATGAAATTTTCTGGCCTCCCCAGTATTTAGGGTTGAATTCATGAATAGATGTGTGAACACTCCGCAAGGTCTATTACCGGGACAGGATTTTGCATGATTAATGAATACAGGCGCCTTTGTGTGTTCCTGTGGGGGATCGTGTGACATCGACCTCGAAGCGGTTCGGGACGGTGTCGACGATGTCGATGTTGTCGCCAGTTCCGAACTGCTCTGTCAGGACGGCTTGGCGGGGATGTCACAGGTCATCGAGGAGTACGATCTCGATCAGGTCATCGCGACGACGCCGGAACCGTCGTGTCAGGACCGCATCCGCGGGCTTGCCGACGAACACGACCTTCATCCCGAGGCATCGGTGTTCGTCGACCACCGGGAAACCAGCGCCTGGGTCCACGACGAGGCAGCGGCCACCGACAAGACGGCCCGTCTCATCAACGCGAAACAGGCCGGCCTCCGTGAGGAAGCGCCGTCGCGAACGGTGTCGAAAGACGCTGGGAACCGCGTCGCTATCGTGGGCGACCCCGGCGCGGCGCGGTCACTGACCGACGATGCCGACGTGTTGTTCATCGCGGACGGGCGGGATTTCGCCGACGTTGACGGGCTCGGTGACGTGACGATGGAACGCGGGCGCGTCGTCGACATCGAGGGCTCCTACGGCGAGTACGAGCTCACGTTAGAGGCCCGCGTCACCGACGACTGTATCGACTGCATGGACTGTGTGCGCGAGGGGCCGGATGGGATGGTGACGGAGTTCCCCGTTGATATCCATCCGGACGCGCCCGACGGCGAGTGGACGAACACCTGCCCGACCGACGCCATCGATCTGGACGGCGTTACCCGTACTGTCGAAGTCGACCAGGTCATCTACCCCGGCGGCCGCGACGACGCTCGCGGCGGCCGGCTGGGCTTCTACACCGGGCCGGTCGACGCCGGAACCATCGCCGCAGTCGAATCGCAACTGGGCGGCATCGAGAAACCACAGTTCCTCGACCTCGAGATGGATGTCTGTGCGGCCGGGGCATCCAGTCAGGAGGGATGTACGGCCTGCGTCGACGCCTGCCCTCACGGCGCGGTCGACCGACCGACTATCGACTCCGTGGAGTTCGATGAGGTGGCCTGCGAGAACTGCGGGGCCTGTACGAGTTCCTGTCCGACGGGCGCGACACAGCTCCGCGAGCCCTCGAACCGACGGCTCGCCCGCGAAGTCGAGGCGTTGTTGGAAGACGATTCCGACGAGGGCTTGCTCTCGCGGGGCGACAGCGCAGGTATCGACACCCAGGTCATCGCGTTCGTCTGTTCGGAGTACGCGATGGACCGCCTGCGGGCGCACGGACGCAAGGCCGTGCAGTCAGGCGACCTCGACTACCCGCCTATCCTTCCGGTTTCGGTCAACTGCACGGACACGGTCGGCGAGGCACATGTCATGCACGCGCTTGCGGCCGGTGCGGACGGCGTCGCCGTCGTCGGCTGTGGCGACTCGTGTCTGCACTCCGGCCCGGATCCCAAGCAAGAGCTAGTCGACCGGCTCAATCAGGCGACAACCGACCTTGGGCTCGGTGACCGGGTCGGCTTCTTTGCGCCCGAGGCCGGCAACCCCGAGGCGTTTGTCGAGTCGCTGTCCGGGTTCGTCGAGTTCGGGCTCGACGAGACACCGATTCCGGCCGGCGGCTACGAGGCGACCGGCCGCAGCGACGCCGACCGGGAGGACCCTCGCCCAAACCCCGATTTCGACAGCCACGGCTGGACCTTGGAGAGTGTTCGAGCTATTCTCGACCACGTCGAGCCCGAACGCGAGGTGATTCGCGGGCTGAAGGACTTCGGGGTTATGGATGTCAACGACGCGTGTACGCTGACGCCGACCTGTACGAACCTCTGTCCGACCGACGCCATCCAGCGGACCGGTGAGGGCGAACTGGCGTTCAACCACGCGGACTGCGTCAACTGCGGCCTCTGTGAGGAGGGCTGCCCGGAAACGGCGATTACGATGCACGACGGACTGGACCTCTCCCTGCTTCCCGAGAACAGGGGCGGCGAGGCTTGGGTGACCGTCCACGAGGGCGATATGCTGGAATGTGTCCGCTGTGGCAAGCCCTTCACCAGCGTCGCCTCCGCCGACAAGATTGAGGAGGAGGTCGGCGATCAGGTCGAGGGTCTGGCTCCCGATGCCGACCACTCCGTCTTCGAGTACTGTAGCGACTGCCGGAGTCGTCTGCTGTTCGACCAGGGGGAGAAACGATGAACGACGCGGCCGTCTACGAGGCCCGCCTCGAACTGGTGGATTTCGTTATCGACGTGTTCTGGGACGTGCCCGAGGAAGCGTTCGTCGAGCGGCTGTTGAGCGGCGAGGTGCAACTGCCGGAAGAGTCCATCAACGACCAGCTCGACGAGGGCTTCGAGATGCTTGCGTCGTGGATCGACGAGAACGCCGACCAGTCGGTTTCGGCGGTGCAGGACACCCTCGAACGGGAGTACACGGACCTGCTTGTCGGCCCGCGACCGCCGGTGTTGCCCCACGAGACGAATTACCGCGGAGACACGGAATTCATCGGGGAAGGGCTCGCCGAGGTCGATGCCAGCTACGCCGCGGCGGGTTGGGCACCCCCCGAGAACTACCCCGAAGAGGACGACTTCATCGCCGTCGAAATGGCGTTCCTGCGGTATCTCATCGAGCGCCAGCGAGAGGGCGACGAGGAGACCGTCGGCTACGAGCGGGTGTTCATTGAGCAACACCTCAGCGAGTGGGTTGTCGAATTCGCCGACGAGATGCGCGACGAGGCCGATGACGGACTGTTCCTCGCAGCGGCGCTCATCTGTGAAGGGCTCGTCCGCTTCGAGGACGAAATCGTCGCCCAGATCGGCTAGCAGGGTGGCTACCGGATTCGGAGCACGAGCCCGACGCTTGCGATGAGCCCGACAGCCATCAGAACCTTCACCGCGGGCAGCAGGAACGCCATCGCCTGTTCCATGAGAAAGAGCGACCGCCAGGTGTTGACCGACTGTGCGATGACCGCGACCGCTCCCGCGCCCGCGACCAGTACGCAGAGAAGCGTGACCGAGGCGGCCGCGACGACCCCGAATGGGTTCGCACGCAATCGCTCACGCATCGGGGACCACCCGCCGACCGACGACGAGGACCACGAACAGCGGGACGAGGACGACCAGCAGGCGGCTGACGAACAGCCCGATGTAACTGATAGTCGATTCGAGGTGAATCTGCCAGTGCCAACTTCCCTTGAGCTCGGCGATGAGGCCGATCGTGCCGACGACAAGCAGTGACAACGCCAGCAGCGTAGCGAGGGTGTAGACCAGAATTCGGAGATAACCGAGAAGTGACGCGGCAGTCAGCCGGGAGTTCGATTGTTCGGTGGCCATCAGGTACCGTCCCCAGCCCAGTGCTGCTGATAGATATCGTACGTGATGACAGCGAGGACGACCAGCCCGACACCGAGGACTGCCGCACCCATATCGGGTGGAAACGGGAGGTTAAGTCCCGATTCCGAGTGCATGAGTGTAGTTAACATGAAGTGAGGTACGGACTGGCAAGTAAAAAACCGTTGTGACCTGTTCTCATGAGACAAAGTTTTTCTCCGCGTAGCCCTACCCTGTGATAGTATACCATGACTTCGCGCCGTGGGCTGCTACTTCGGCTCTCCGCACTCACCGGAGCGGCCGGTCTCAGCGGCTGTTCATCCCTGCTAGCCAGGCAAGCGGAGTCGCCGACGGGTGACCTCGACCCGAACCCGCGGGCCGACGACCTCCCGATACGGCAACACGCCTGGAACGAGCGCCTTCGGAGCGACGGCGCTGGCAACGACCTGTTGCCACGTCATTTCCGACTGTTCATGCTCGACCTTGATGCCGCCCCGTCGGATTCTGCCGCGGAGACCGTCGAGCTAGCGATGCGGACGCTGGAGGACGCCTACGAGTTCAACAGTGCAGGGCTCCTGCATATGCTCGGCTGGGGGACGAGTTATTTCGACACCTACGGGTCGCTCGATTCGTCCCCGATACGCAGCCCGCGGGTCCTCTCCCGGACCGACGACCCCGACTTGCAGTCTTTCGACGCGATGCTCGTCCTTGCGAGCGACGTTCCGTCGAACCTCGCCGCCGCCGAGTCGGCGATGTTCGACACGCGGCCGAGGCTTGCGGATGCGGAGGTGCAGGGTCGACTCGGCGACGTGTTCTCTGTCGCAGACCGCCGCGGCGGGTTCGTCGGCGAAGGGCTTCCAGCGGCCCACGCCGACGCAGAAGGCGTCCCCGCCGATATCCCCGAAGAGTCACATATGTTCTCTGGCTTTTTTGCCGGCCGGGCCGGCACGCAGGCCAGCGAGGACCGCGTCACCATCGACGACGGCCCCTACGCCGGCGGGACGACAATACACCTCTCACGAATCAACGAGGCCTTCGACAACTGGTGGGAGCTGGCCCAGTCAGACCGCGTCAAGCGACTGTTCTCGGCGGAGTTCTCTCCGGCGGACATCGACAGAGGGAGCCTCCCCTTCGCCGAGATGGTCCGCGAGCACGCGAGCAGCGAGGGAACGGTCGGCCACTTCGAGAAAGTGGCCCGCGCCCGCAAGGATGGGGAGCCGCTTCTCCTCCGGCGCGACTTCAACACGATTGACGGCGGCCAAGCCGGGATTCACTTCCTCTCGCTCCAAGAACGCCCGCGTGATTTCGAGGAAGTCCGGGACGCGATGAACGGCTGGTGGCTCCGGGAAGAACACGAAGAACTCCGGGACCGGCAGAACAACGGCCTGCTGGAATTTATCGAAGTCGCGTCACGCTCGAACTTCTACGTCCCGCCGCGTGACAGACGGGCCTTTCCGGCCCCATAGCTGTCGCTCGCGTGCAGGGTGGGCCACGAAAATAGGACAAGACCTGCCGCCGATAGCGGTTCACTCCTCGTCGCCGTCCGATGTCGTGTCGTTCTGGTTCACGTCACCCGGCCAGACGCCGTGGTCCCAGACCTCGAAGTCGTTGAATGTCTCTGTCGCGCCCTTGGGTTTCCACTCGCTTTTTTCGTGTGCCATTGTGTATCATCTGTCTCAGTGGTCGGGCTTAAGCTTTGGTGCCGTCACTCAGACGGCGTTCCCGGCGGTTTCTGCTCGTCCGTAACTTCATCAAGGAACGCGTTGGCGTAGAGGTCGACGTGCATCTTCAGGACCGCGCTCTCGTCGATGCCACTCTCTTCGGCCTGTCGACGGAGCAACGCGGCCAGTTCGGCTGTTGGTTCGTACCGTACCTCGCGACCGTCGACCTCAAACGCCACGTCGTGGGACTGTGAGACGAGGTGCTCGACCTCCAGTAACGCCTGCTCGACTTTCGTCTCCATCGCCTCGTCAATGTCCTCTAATCGCCGGTCAGCCCACTCCTCGGCGGCCGCATACAGTCGGTCACTCACCTCGAAGGCGAGCGTCAAAAGGACACCCCCTCACCCTCGAACTCGGGCGTCCACAGCGTCGTCTCCTCACACACTGGACAGTCCTGTCGGCGCGGCTGTCCCTCGAACGCCGAGAGGTCTATCATCTGGCCGCATTCCTCGCAACTGTAGTAGGTCATTCTTCGGATGGCGGCCACGACTGTGGGGCCGGGTCCGACTCGGTTATCTCGGAGTACAGGACCACGAGCGCTCCGAGCACGATGGTCAACACCAGCACCCCGGCGATGCCGCCCAGCGCGTTCTGGCCGACATACGTTGCTGTGCCGGTCGCGAGGTCGATGGTCGACAGTACTTCGAACAGCGTCAGTAACAGCCAGACGAAGGCACCCAGTACCACGAACGTGAGTATCTTCGACTGTCGGACCGCGGTTCGGAGTGTCATTGTCGTTCGTGTATGACAATGACCAGCAAGCATTATAAATATACGGCGTCACTCATCAGCGAGGTCCCAGTCCGCTTTCTCGGCGGCGTCGGCGAGTGGGATGAACTCCCAGCCGGTCCGCTCTGCAATCGGCTCGTCGTCCGGGCGGCCGACGAGGACCATCCGCTCGGCGTAGAACATAGAGTGCTTGTCGATGTCGGCAAGTCGCTCGGCTGGCTCCTGGCCCGCGCCGCTGAAGAAATCGGCGTCGATGCCATGGTCGCGCTGGAACTTGTTGATGACGAACGCCTCCACGTCGCCGACGATACCGACCCAGTCGGCCCATCCCCGCGCCTCACGGAACACCAGTTGCGGGTCGGCGAACTGCCGGGCCGCGTCGTAGGTCACGGCCATCGTCATGTCGTCGATACCGCCGCCGTGCGGACCGCTCGCTTCGACAGACGCCTCGCCAGCAGCGGGGTCCTCGGCGACGTTCGAGGCCGGGTCAGTGTCAGTCGCGGCTGCGCCGCCCGCGCCGCCGCTGTCCGTCGGAATGCCGACCGGCTTGTCTTTATTCTCCCGCGGGACGTGGGGGACCGGCTGTCCCCCGGGGTCTGCGCTGGCCGTCTCTCCGCTGTTCCTCTCGGCATCAGTGGCCGCGTCGGGACTCGTATTTATGGCTGCAGCGGGACTGCCAGCCTCGGCGTCGCTGTCGGGCCGTACCGATTCAGTCCCAGTTGCTCCGGTGTCGGGTTCATCCACGGGGTCGCCTTCATCGCTCCAGAACCAGTCGCCCCGGTTCGGCGTCTCTTCGTCGTCCTGTACGTCGAGTTCATCGAGGTCTATTTCGTCTGTCATTCTCCGAGTGCTGTGTCCGCTGGTAGTGTCGACTGGTCGACGGCGTCCGCGAGGCCGAGTCGTTCGATTGTCTCGGGAGTGGGGTGGCCATCGGCGTCCCAGCCCCGTTGCCTGTAGTACTCGTCGAGCATCGCGTCGAAGGATTCGGTGTCGATTGCCGCGCCCGCGTTCGGGCCCGAGTCGAGCGGTTCCTGTAATTTTGCCGGCAGTTCGTCGTCGGCCCGCGAAATACCCTCGCGGACGTTGAACAGGCGCGTGAGTGTCCATACCCGCTCGCCAACTGTCGCAAGGTCGCCGTCCGTGTCCAGTCCGACTGCATCAAGCCACTCAGCGCCGAGGTCGTCGAACGCGTCGCCGACGAAGTCGTCCACGACGAGACACCACAGCACCGAACGCTGGTCCTGTTCGCGGATGACGGCCGCGGCCGCCCGCTCGGGGCCCCAGTTGCCGTCGAACCCCTCCCGCTCGATGGGGAGCGCCCGCCGATGACAGGCCCCGCGGTCGCTGGTCGCGTACGCCAGTGCCATGCTCCGTGCGCCGCGGGGGTCGTACGCGGGCAGTTCCATGGCCTTGACCGTCGGCAGGAGGTCGTCCCCGCCTAGACGGGCCGAGGCCGCGTCAACGCCGTCGGCCAGAGCGTCGCCGAGCGTCGACTCCCGCGCGACGATTTCTTCGAGGAGCGCTCGCGCGTCGTCAGGACTCCCGTAATCGAGCGATTCCGCAAGCAGGCCGGCGTCGCCGGCTTTGATAGCCCACGCGACGGCGCTTCCGGCGCTGATGAGGTCGAGCCCCAGTCGGTTGCATGTCTCGCCCAGCGTCGCCACGGCGTCGAAGTCGTCGATGCCAAGCCCGGCCCCGAGGCTCATCGCCGTCGCCCCGCGGGGCACGGTCTCGCCATCTTCAGTCTGGACGCGAAAGCCGCCGGGACTGTCCGCGTCGTCGTACTCTCGGCCCGCGGCAAGTTCTTGTACGGCCTCGATACCGACGCTGTCGGCCCCCTCGAACTGGCCGTCTTCCCAGCCGCGCGTCGAGAGCGCGCCGATCGCGTTGGCGAAATCGACTGTCTCGACGGTCCCGCTGGCGTTGAGCCACTGTCCGGTGTCGCCCTCGCGGTACCGCTTGGCGTACTGCTCCCGTAGCTCCGCGAGGTCCGTCGGCGGCTCACCGCGGACGACGACGGCTTTCAGCCGTTTTGCGCCCATCACTGTTCCGGCACCGCCCCGCCCCGCGTGGTGTTCGCCGCCGTCAGAAGCGATAGTCGCGAACGCGACGCCCTGCTCGCCCGCCGGGCCGATACACGCCACCGCAGCCTCGGGGAACGCTGCGTCGGTTTCGGCCGTGTCCCGCCCCCACGTGTCGGCAGGTTCGACCGTCGCGCCGTCGGCCTCGACGACGAGTTTGACCGGCTCCGAAGCGCGCCCGGTGACAAGAATCCCGGTGTGGTCCTGCAACGCGCCGGCCAGCGTGTCCGGGAACGTCCCGCCCGCATAGGAGTCGAGGAAGCCGCCAGTCAGGGGCGACTTCGTGACCGCCGCGTAGCGTGTCTCGCCGGGGAGCAGCCCGGAGACCGGCCCGAGCATGAACAACAGGACGTTCTCGGGGCCTAGCGGGTCGGTGCCGGCGTCGAGTTTGTCGTACAGGTACCGAGCGCCGAGTCCCTTGCCGCCCACAAACTGGCGACGCCAGGCCTCCGGAACCGGACAGCTCTCGACCGATGCCGACGACAGGTCGACGTGGAGCATCCGGTCCCGATTGGCTACTGTCATCATACCTCACTCTTCCGTCTGTCGACTAAAGGATTACCCACAGCACCAAGCACCTTTCTGCCAGACCCGAGAAGGCAGGGTATGCGCGCAGGTGTCATCGTTGCGGGCGGTCGGTCGACGCGGTTCGGCAACAGCGACAAAGCCGTCGCCGACCTCGCTGGGACACCGATGGTCCGCCGCGTTGCCGACCGCCTTGGCGAAGCCGTCGACGAACTCGTCGTGAACTGCCGCGAGGACCAGGTCGAGGCCATCGACACGGCGCTATCGGACCACACGCTTGAGCCGACGTTCGCGCTCGATGAGGACCCCGACCAGGGACCGATGGCTGGCATCGCGACCGGGCTGGGGGCCGTCGACAGCGAATACGCTGCAGTGGTGGCCTGCGATATGCCCTTTGTCGACCCAACGTTCGTCGACTACCTGTTCGAGCGAGCGGCGTCCCACGAGGCCGCAGTCCCACGTCCGGACGAGTGGTTTCAGACGACACAGGCGGTGTACCACGCCGACGCAATGCATGACGCCTGTCAGCGAGCACTGGAGCGCGGTGAGCACAAAATCGTCGAACCGTTGTTCGACCTTGAGTACGTTGTCGTTGAGCGCGAAGACGTGCTCGCTCACACCTCACTGGATACGTTCAAGAACCTCAACACCCGTGAGGAGTTCGAGGCCGCGGCCGAGCGGTTCTGAACGAGCGGGGCCGGTGTCGCCTCACTCTCAGACGACTGCCACCAGCGGGTCGTCGCTCCGCATCTCAGCAAGGACGACACGCGACACGTCGACTTGGTCGTGAATCGCCTCGGCAACGGCCCGCGCGCTTGTTTCGAGTTCCGCGTCATCGACCATGTTGAGCAGCGGAACCGCGGTCGCGTTGGCTGGCACATCTTTCAGCCCGCCCTGCTCGTGGGCGAGGACCGCAGCGACGTCTTGCGGTCGAATCTCGTCACCGCGAGCGAGCCCGGTAATCGCGGTAACTTCGTCGACCCGGTGGACGATGTCGTCGGTCAAGGGTTCGCCGATGACGTGGGCGCTGGCAATCGGGACGACGGTCGAGGCCGACGTGGGGAGCTGTGGCTCGCGGTCGCTCGGCGCTTTGAACTCTCGCATCCGTGCGCCGTCGGCTTTCACCAGAATCGGATGGTCGATATCAGCCAGGTCGGCAACAGTCCCCGGGTCGTAGCCGCGGTAGCGGTCCGGTCGCTCCTGTGCCGGGACGACGCCTAGCGGCCACGCAGACGCCTCGTCAATGGCTGTCCGTGGGGTTTCCGTCACGACAACGTCCTCGACCCACCCGTCGAAAATCGGAATCCGAACCGTCGCGGTGACGACGGCGTGTTCTAGTCGCGCTGCGAGCGTCGCCATCGTCGTTTTCTTGCCCCCAGCGCCGACAAAGCAGATGGTCCCATGTCGTGCGTCTAGCGCGTCGACGATATCCATACGCAGTACACGGCGGTCGCCTGATTAATCGTTACCCCGTGTCCGATGACGGAACCGGACCAGTCACGCCATTTAATAGGCTGTGCTGTGAACAGTTAGCAAGGATATGCTCGAAGACGACTTCGGTCGCGAGGTCTCCGGTGTCCGCGTCTCCCTCACCGACCGGTGTAACTTCGACTGCGTCTACTGCCACAACGAGGGGCTGGGCGACACACGGGGCCCGATGGAGGCACAGGACGACGAACTCACTGCTGACACCATCGTGGCCTTCCTCGAAGTCGCCGCCGAGTTCGGCGTCGACTCGGTGAAGTTCACCGGCGGGGAGCCGATGCTCCGGGAGGACCTGGAGGAAATCGTCCGGCGCGCCCCCGACGAGATGGAGGTGTCGATGACGACCAACGGCACCTTTCTCCCCGGCCGCGCCCCGGACCTCGTCGACGCGGGCCTCGAGCGGGTCAACGTCTCACAGGACGCCCTCGACAGCGAGGCATTCGCCGAACTGACCCAGAGCGGGGCCTACGACCGCGTCCTCGAGGGCGTCGAAGCGGCGCTGGACGCTGGCCTCGAGCCGGTAAAGCTCAACATGGTCGTCTTCGAGCCGACCGCGGGCTACGTCCCGAAGATGGTCGACCACGTCGCCGAGAACCCCGGTCTCCAGCTCCAGCTTATCGAGTACATGCCGGAACTGGCGGGCCATCCGGAGTGGGCCATCGACATCGACCGCGTCCACGACTGGCTCGAAGACCGCGCCGACAAGGTCGAACACCGCGAGATGCACGACCGCAAGCGCTACTGGATGCACAGCGGCGAGGCGACGGTCGAAGGTGATAGTGCCTCCACCTCGCTGGCCGCGTCCGACGGCGGGATACGAACGGAGCCGGTCAACAACCACAACAGCGGAATGGTCGAAATCGTCGACCCCGTCGGCAACGAGAACTTCTGTGCGAACTGTCATCGCGTGCGGCTCACCCACGACGGCTACCTCAAGGGCTGTCTGAACCGCAACGATGACCTGCGTGACATCGGCACGACCAAAGAGTCGATGCGCGCCGCGTTCCGCGAGACGGTCGACACTCGCGTCCCCTACTACGGCGAGTACATGATTGAAACCGAGGACGGCGAGTGGGAGATAAACGAGGAGTACATCGACACCGACGGGGACCGTGCGCCCTACGAGTACTCGGAGTAGCGGCCGCCGCGGAGGGGTTCGCTCACTGTTTCGCCGTCGGACACGACCGTCATGAGTTTCACGTTCCGCGACCAGACGACAGTTTCGCTGTCGTGGAATGAACTGACCGGCGCAATCGGGGACTCGGCGACGGTACTCCCAGTTGTTGTCGCCGTCGCCGTGCTGACGAAGCTCTCGCTCCCGGTCATGCTCGTCTGGTTCGGCGTTTTTCAGGTCGTCTGGGGGCTGTACTACGGTGTCCCCATATCAGTCGAGCCGATGAAGGCGTTCGCCGCGCTGGTCATCGCCGGGACCATCTCGACTGGCGAACTCGTCGTTGCAGGGCTTTTGCTGGCCGGCATCCTGCTCGTGCTTGGAACCACACAGTCGCTCGAAGTGGTCAATCAGTACGTCGACGATACCGTTGTCCGCGGGGTGCAACTCGGCGTCGCGCTGGTCCTGCTCGAAACCGGCATCGGTCTTGGGCTCAACGACCCAAGACTCGTGACTATCGCCGTTGGCATTGTTGCCGTCCTTGCGGTGGTCGGCCACAGCGGGCAGAGCGCCTTCGCCGTTTTTGTCCTTGGAGCCGCCATCGCCCTCGCGGAGACCGGGGTTCCGACGCCGGCCGTCCCAGCGGTTGACGCCATGTTTATGCTTCCGACAATGACGCTATCGTTGCAAACGGGGGAGGCCGTCCTCGCACAGATCGCGGTCACGGTCGGCAACGCCGCCCTCGCCACGTCGGTCCTGCTCGCCGATTATTTCGACCGGGACGTATCTGCGGACCAGCTCTCGAACAGCATGGGGCTGATGAATCTGGTCGCGGTCCCTTTCGGCGCGTTCCCGATGTGTCACGGGAGTGGCGGCGTCGCCGGGAAGTACGCATTCGGGGCCAGAACGCCGGGCGCGAATCTGCTACTCGGTGCGGGCTACGTGCTGACTGCGTTCCTCGCCGTCGGCGTCATCTCGGTCTATCCGACGGCACTGCTCGGGGTCATCTTGGTGCTGATTGCGCTCCAGCTGGGCTGGACCGGCGTTTCTAGCACGGATGATCTGGTAGTTGTCGCGGCAATCGGTGTCGTCGGCGTGCTCATCAACCTCGGCCTCGCGCTCGTCCTCGGCGTCCTCGTCCAGCAACTGCGTGCCCGGCTGTAACTCAGCGGCTGGCCCCCACACGCTTGTAGCAGGAGCCCGAAGGGTCGACCAATAAATGCGCCCCGCAACAGAACTTGAAAACCTACTCGGAGAGGCGGAGTCGCTCACGATTGTCTGTCACAACAACCCTGACCCCGACTGTCTGGCCAGCGCGCTCGCGCTCGGTTGCATTGCGGCCGCCGTCGGCATCGACGAACGACGCATCCTCTACAGCGGCGAGATATCACACCAGCAGAACCGCTCGTTCGTCAATCTGCTGGAGATGGACATTCAGGAGTTCGATAGAGCCGACGTGATTGACCGGGACCCTTCGGAACTACTCGCCTTCGTCGACCACTCGATTCCAGGGGCGAACAACCGGGTTCCCGATGATGTCTCGGTCGATATCGTTGTCGACCATCACCCCGCCGAGGACATTACAGCCAGGTTCGTCGACCACCGTGTTGAGATCGGCGCGACGGCGACGATACTGACCGAGTACCTCCGAGACCTCAAAATCGAATTCGATGACCGTTTGGCGACAGCGTTGCTGTTTGCCATCCGCCGGGAGACGCTGGGATTCCTGCGCGGCGTGACGCCGGATGAGTACGGGGCGGCCGGCTTTCTGACGGACACGGCCGATTCGGACCTGTTGCGACAGCTCTCTTCGCCGTCGATCAGCGGTGCAACCGTCGACGCTATCGCGGACGCAATCGGAAACCGGACAGTCCGCGGGTCGGTGCTGATTTCACACGTCGGCCGGACGCCCGAGCGGGACGCCCTGCCGCAGTCGGCTGACTATCTGGCGACGCTTGAGGGCGTCGAGACGGCCATCGTCTTTGGCATTGTCGAGGACACGATTCAGCTCAGCGCCCGCTCGACGGACTCCCGGGTCAACATCGGTGACATTCTGAGTGAGTCCCTGAGCGATGTGGGGAGCGCAGGGGGACACCGCGAGATGGCCGGCGGCGAAATCCCGCTTGGCATCTTCGCCGATTACACGAGCGACGACACCGTGCTTGTCGATATTGTCGAGCAGGTGATTTCGGCGCGGCTCTTTGCCGGGTTAAATCTCTCGGAAGACAGCTAAGCCGCTGTTCAGGACAGCCGGAACGTTTCGAGGTTCTTCGGGTTGTGCGTCCGCATGTTGAACTTCTGGTACAGCGCCGAAGAGAGCTGGTTCGTCGTGGACGCGTCGCCGTGGACACAGAGGATCTTCTCCGGCCGCGGGTGCATTGTCTCGACGAACGACTCAAGCCCCTGTCGGTCGGCGTGGCCGGAGAAGCCATCGACCGTCTCCACGTTGAGTCTGAGGCTCACCCGCTCGGCGCGTGGCCCGCTCGTGTCGCCAAGGGTGATTTCGTCCTGTCCGCGCTGAATCTGGCGACCGAGGGTGCCTTCGGCCTGATAGCCGACGAACGCCATCGTGCTGTCCGGGTCGCTGCCCAGCAATCGGAGCCAGGACATCACGGGGCCGCCGGTGACCATTCCGGAGGTAGTCAGGATAATAGCCGGTTCGTCGTCGGCGATGTCCTGTCGCATCTCGTCGCCGCCGTCGACCTGCTCGAACTGCTCGGCGAGGAACGGGTTCTCGTCTTCGTAGAGGATTCGCTGGCGGAGGTCGTCCCGGAGGTACTCCGGGTACGCGGTGTGGATAGCCGTCGCCTCCCGAATCATCCCGTCGAGGTACACCGGCATCGTCGGAATATCGCCCTTCCGCATCGCTTCTTCGAGGACAAGCATGAGTTCCTGCGACCGCCCCACGGCGAATGCCGGAATCAGTACCTTGCCGTCGTTCTCGTAAGACTCGTTGATAACGTCTCTGAGAACCCGTTCGGAGTCAGACTGGTCGGTCTGGTAGTCGTTCTTGCCGCCGTAGGTCGACTCCAGCACGAGCGTCTCGACGCGGGGGAAGTCGTTGACGGCCCCGTCGAGCAGGCGGGTGTCTTTGTAATGGATGTCCCCGGAGAAGGCGACGTTGTAGCGGCCCTCGCCGATATGGAAGTGACACACTGCCGACCCAAGGATGTGGCCGGCGTTGTGCATCGTGAGCTTGATATCCGGCGCAATGTCGGTGACGTTGCCGAACTCCAGCGGAATCGTGTGTTTCAGTGCGTCCCGGACCTGCTGGCTCTCGTAGGGCGGTGTCCGCCCTTCCTTCGAGGCCACGTCGAGGTAATCCAGCTGGAGCAAGCCCATCAGGTCCCGCGTCGGTGCAGTCGTGTAAATCGGCCCGTCGTAACCGTATTTGAACAGAATAGGAATGAGCGCGGAGTGGTCGAGGTGGGCGTGTGTCAGGACGACGGCATCGAGGGAGTTCGGCCCCGCAGCGAGCGCTTCGGGAGCCTGGAGATACGGAACCTCGCCCTCAGCGCCGGGTTTGTCGCCACAGTCGATGAGGATGCGGGACTCCGGCGTCGAGAGGATGAAGGCGGCGCGCCCGACCTCACGACAGCAGCCGAGCGTGGTGAGTCGAACCCAGTCCTCGTCGCTCGTGGTTGGGCGGTTGATCTGTCGACCGACGCGCTGGAGGATATCTCGGCGTTCTTCGCGTTCCTGTTTGAGGTAGTTCCGGACGTTCGAGACAGTCGAGGACTCCATCGGCGGCGTCCGGACGACCTCGGGGGTCCAGCCGACGGATGCAGAAATCTCGTCCAGCGTTGCCCCGTGGCGGCCGATGACGCGACCGGGCTTTTCGGCCTCAATAAATACCTCGCCCGTCTGGCGGTCGAAATCCAGATTCTGGACGCCGGCGTCCTCGGGAATCGTCTGCGTGATTTGGGCCCGGGCTTCGTTCGGCGGCACGAGGGCTTCCTGCGTGGGGCGAACGTTGATGCGTTTGCGGAGCGTCTGTGCGAGATTTCTGACGATGCCGTCGCGGTTGGCGACCGTCTGCGCGTCCGGCGTGTAAATAACTAGTTCCGGCCCCTCGAACGCGACCGATTCGATTTCGATGTCGTCTGGTGTCTCTTCTTCGACCTGTGCTTTGATTCGATCAAGTGTCTCGTCTGCGGAACTCATAAGTTTGGAGATGGAGGCCCGATAGCCGTCGGAAAACCACGGCTCTCGACTGCCGTTATCTAGCGGGAGTGCAAGCACGGTAAAGAACCTTTGCTTGTCTCGTTATGTCATCGCGTGGTCGTGTCTCGGCAGGAACCGGCGAATTTTAGTGTTGGACTCCGAGTTGTATCTATATGGGCTTTGGTAGCTACGATGAATCCGAACAGAAGGACAACGACGTAGACGCGGACGACAGCGAGGGCGTTGCGGTCCACGAGAACGACCACGACGGGTCGGTCTCCTTCGAGACGGAGGCGACCACGAGCGACCTCGTCGACAAGCTCGGCGACATGAAAGACGAAGACGAAGAGTAACGCCGCCACTCCCGACCGCGCTTACTGACCGACTTTTTGTGCAAGTTCGCCGCGCTCGTCGAGCTGTTCGAGGATGTCACTGCCACCGATGAACTCCCCGTCGACGAACGTCTGTGGGATCGTTTCGCGCCCGCTGTGGCGCTCCAGAGCTTCCCGATAGGCGTCGGTCGCTTTGAGCACGTCCACTGTCTCGATGTCGTCGCGGTGTTGTTGCAGTAGTGCGAGTGCCTTCTTCGAGTAGCCACACTGTGGCATCAGCTCGTTGCCTTTCATGAACAGCACGACCTCGTTGTCCTCGATGACACTGTCTACCTGCTCCGTGACCTCTTCCGGGGAAAGTTCTTCGGGCTCGAATGCCATACCGCCACTAACGGCGTCGGCAATAAAGGCGTACCGACGGGGCGAGTGAGGCCCCATCACCGAGACCCGGCTACTCTGCTTCCGCAGGTGTCAGCGTCGTCAGCTCGATGGCGTGAATGTCGCGAGTGAGATGGTCCCCCAGCGCGTCGTGGACGAGCTGGTGCTGGTCAACTAGCGACTCCCCTTCGAACACCGGCGAAACCACGCGTACGGCGTAGTGTTTGTCGTCGTCAGGGTCCCGCGGTGTGGTGACCGTCGCCTGTGCTTCCGGAAGCGCTTCCTCGATGAGTTCGGCGACCGCATCCTCGTCCATACGCGTTCTGAAGAGAGCGGCGGGCAAAACAGTTGGCGTCACAGTCGCGTCGTGGGCACCAACTGAGCGACAGTGCCCGGTCGAAGGCGGCCAGTCACAGGGGTACAAGCCCGCCAGTCACGACCGGTTTGACCAACCGATTCACGTCCGCGTCTGTGGTGACCGGCTATGAATCCCTGCCGGCTGAACCACAGGTGTTTGTGCCCCGGATGCGTAGACCGCATATGAGCGACGCAACGCTCGTCTACGACGACGACTGTGGCTTCTGTACATGGTGGGCGGACTTCATCGGCGAACGGTCTGCTCTCGAAATCGTTGGCTTCTCTGCGCTCGGCGACGACCTACTAGAGCGACTCCCAGACGACTACGAGTCCTGTTCGCATCTGGTGACCGAGGAGGACGTGTATTCCTGCGGGAAATCCATCGAAACCGCGCTTACATACACCGAACTCGGCAAGCCAGCACGACCGCTGGTCTCGTTCCTCCGGCAGTTCGAGGACTACGAGCGGTTCCGCGAGCGGGCCTATCGACAGGTCGCGGATAACCGTTCGAAGTGGGGGAAGGTCATGTCAAAGACGCCGCCAGCGCGCAGGGATAACTCGGACTGACGCCACATTCCCAAAACTGCTGGACGACGTTCACACATCGATCAGCGGTAGTCCGCGACAGTCGCCCGTCCACTCACCTCATCAGTTGCTGGTGGGTCGGCTTCATACAGCGGTCCTGAACGACGCGGCGGCCAGCCGCCTCAGCGCGTTCGACGGCGTCGTCGTCGTGGATACCAAGCTGGAGCCAGATGACGGCGTCGTCGTCGCGTTCTAGGGCCGCGTCAACGATGTCGCGGACCTCATCGCTGGGCCTGAACACGTCAACGAGGTCTATTTCACCCGGAACCTCTGCCAGTGAGTCGTAGGCCTTCTGCCCGAATATCTCGTCAGCGAAGGGGTTGACTGGAATTACCTCGTACCCCTGTTCGCTAAGGTACTTCGGAATCTCGTGGGCGTCCTTGCCGGGGCTGGTCGAGCACCCGACGACGGCGACACGGTCATGTTCGAGAATCTCCCGGAGTTCGTCGTCCGAAGTAACAGGCATACACGAAGGTTCGTCGGGCAGCAACAAAAGGGATTGCCTGCTGGACCTACTCCGCGGGCTCGTCGGCCTCTGTCGGTTCCTGCAGGTACGTCTCGCCCCACGCGGCCATTTCGGTGATTACGGACTCCAGCGACTCCCCGTGTTCGGTGAGCGAATAATTGACGCGAAACGGCTGTTCGTTGATTACTTCCCGGTCGACGAGCCCTTTCTCCT
This sequence comes from Haloarcula sp. R1-2, assembly GCF_011627385.1. Lineage (NCBI taxonomy): Archaea > Methanobacteriati > Methanobacteriota > Halobacteria > Halobacteriales > Haloarculaceae > Haloarcula > Haloarcula sp. R1-2. Next base: position 59,029 of record NZ_JAANTG010000004.1, on the reverse strand, counting down.
GCAGGTCTTCAAGGCTGTCAGAGAGGACTTTAGAAGAAATCCCATCGACGTTCTCTTTGAGTTCGTTAAAGCCTGATGGGCCGTTATCAAGCAATCGGTGGATGATAACGGGGTGCCACTTCTTCCCGATAAGGGACGCCGTCGTGGTTATGGGGCACCAGTCCTCGCCAGCACACCAGACGGAGAGCTTCTCGGGTGAATCGCTCATATCTTGTCGGGATTTCGGCCGCGGTCGGCTAATAACTACCCCTGTGCAAGTAGCCGGACTCCATCGTTTGGGAACCACATCGAGAGACTCAGCAGGACATCGCACACTGAGGCCTACCCAGAGCTATGAGCTATTATACCCGAGTGTGTCCCTCTCCGCTATTTCTTGCGGCGCGGTTACGCTGGGAGAGAGTAGCCATATTTTTCTCCGGTTATTCAGTGTATTCTTGTATGGTTGCAGTCACCGTGTGGAACGAAAATCAGCATGAACGGGCGACAGGCCCGGCCAATGCGATGTACCCCGACGGAATCCACACGACGTTGGCTGAGACGCTTACTTCGTACGGCCACACCGTTCAGACAGCGACACTCGATGACCCAGCCCACGGACTGACCGAGACGGTGCTCGCCGAAACTGATGTGTTACTGTGGTGGAGCGATATCGCCCACGATGTTGTTAGCGATGCGACTGCGAACCGCGTCGAGCAGGCCGTCCGTGATGGGATGGGGTTCATCCCGCTCCATTCCAGTCACGAGTCGAAGCCGTTCGAGGCACTCATGGGGGGGACTGGCACCCTGCGCTGGCGCGAGGAGGGCGAGCGTGAGCACGTCTGGGTCGTGGAAGCGAGCCATCCCATTACCGATGGACTACCCGAGGAGTTCGAACTCGAACGTGCCGAGATCTACGGAAAGGGGTTCGACCTGCCGACACCGGACACGCTAGTGACTGTAAGTTGGTGTGACGACGGCACGGTGTTTCCCAGCGGGTGTTGTTACTACCGTGATGCAGGAAGAATATTCTACTTTCAGCCCGGCCACGAGACGTTTCCAGTGTACCACCGGCCGGTCGTCCAGAAGCTTTTGCACAACGCCGTTACGTGGGCCGCGCCGAATGAGCCCGACCGCCCCTGCGCCGGACAGTCCTGACAAGCAGCACAATTGTTATGCTGGCCATTGGCCCCCGGATGACCCGTCTCCTATTCAATTGACTGGCTGGAAACGGCGGCCTGAATCCGCACGTAGGTGATTAGGAGGGGTTTTCAGGAACAGTAGGAACTGTTTGCGCTCAGGAGGGGGAGCGAAGGTGACTGCAAACTTAGGGGGCTGGGTCACAACCGCGAGCCAGCATGCGAGGACAACAGCAAAGCCGTGGACCGATTCCAAAGGGTTTGTATCTAATGACTCCGGAGAGTGGCCTATGACAGAGAACGTAGTGGTGCTCGGTTCGGGGTACGCCGGCGCGGGGGCAATAAAGAGTTTCGAGGACGAGTTAGATGGCCAGACGGACGTTGATGTGACCTGGATTTCTGAGACGGACTATCATCTGGTCTTGCACGAGTCCCACCGCTGCATCCGGGACCCGAGCGTGCAGGAGAACATCGCCATCCCTGTCCACGAAATCAAGCAGCCGTCGACGTCATTCATTCAGGACGAGGTCGTCGGCATCGACACCGACGCCCAAGAAGTGGCCCTCGCCGACTCCGACACCGTCGAGTACGACTACTTGCTCGTTGGGCTGGGCTCCCAGACGGCCTTCTTCGGCATCGAGGGCCTCAAAGAGCACGCTCTGACGCTCAAGAGCCTCGACGACGCGCTTGCAATCCACGACAAGGTTCAGCAAGCGGCCCGCGAAGCCTCCACAAACGACCCAGCACAGGTCGTCATCGGCGGCGCTGGCCTCTCCGGCATTCAGACCGCCGGCGAGGTCGCCGAATTCCGCGACGAACACAACGCGCCAATCGACATCCACCTCGTGGAAGGCCTCGACCAGGTCCTGCCCAACAGCGACCCGGAACTGCAGGGTGCCCTGCGTAAGCGTCTGGAAGCCGCCGACGTGAACATCAAGTGCGGGGAGTTCATCGGCGAAGTCGACGAGGAGACGGTCTACATCGGCGACGAGGACGAACTGGAGTACGACGTACTGGTCTGGACGGGCGGTATCACCGGCCGCGATTGTATGCAAGACGTCGACCTGGACAAGGATGAGCGCAACCACCGCGTCCACGCCGAAGGGAACTTCCAGACCGAGGATGAACACGTCTTCGCAATCGGCGACTCGGCGCTGATCGACCAGCCGGGCGACCAGCCCGCCCCGCCGACCGCGCAGGCCGCCTGGCAGGCCGCCGAAGTCGCCGGTGAGAACCTCGCTCGCGCCGTGCGAGGCCAGCCGCTGAAGACGTGGACCCACAAGGACAAGGGCACGGTCGTTTCGGTCGGCGAGAAAGCCGTCGCCCACGACGTGGTGAATATGCCTATCGAGACGTTTGGCGGGATGCCCGCGAAACTGCTGAAGAAAGCGATTGCCGCCCGCTGGATCAACGACATGACTGGTGTCGGTCGAGCCGCCAAGGCCTGGCCTGACATGTAGCGAGTCCCTTTTTACGTCACCTCCTCTCCTCGCGCCTCCGGCGCTGCGGGGAGCGGGTTCGTAAAAATCTACGCTAAAAACGACCTCCGAGTCGCGTTCTGCGAACGCGCTCGGAGTGAAACCGCGTTCGCTCCGCTCGCGCGGTATGCCGTGTCTGCCACCTTCCCCAGTAGCTATTGATATATGCCGCCGTCTGTAGGTCGCTACCAAGCAGACTCTAACACGCCGACAATATCCTCCCGGGTTGGCTCCAGCCCCGACGGGACGTTCATCATGAAGGCGTCTTCAAGGACGGCATCGGCGACTTCGGGAAACTCCGCCCGGTCAGGGCCGGCTACGTCCCGGAGTTGTGTTGGCAGTCCCAGCGTCGTCACTACCTCACTGACTCGGTCAACGACCGCCGTCCCAGGGTTGTCAGCGTCGCCGACCCCGAGTGCGTCGGCCAGAAGTGACCGCCGGCCGTCGACCTGCTCGAAGAGGTACGAGAGCGCGTCCGGAGCAATGATTCCGTGAGCCGCGCCCTGCTGGACGGCGTCGGTCCGGGTTAGTCCGTGGCCGAGGGCGTGGATCAGCGAGAGCGTCGTCCCGTTGGCCCGCGAGATACCGTACTGGACGAGCATGAGTCCCTGCGTGACCGACTGGTACACCCATGGGTCGTCGTCACCGTTACCGAACGCGAGCAGGCCTTCTGTGAGAAGGCCGAGGCCGTGCGACGCTGTGGCGTCGGTTATCGGAGTTGCGTTGGCCGCGTACAGCGTCTCGATACCTTTGTCGAAGCCGTTCATCGCCGACGCCGTGAGGACCGACCGGGGCGTCGTCGCAATCAGTTCGGGGTCGTAACAGGCGGCCGCGGGCATCAGTTCCGGGTCACTGACACCGCCGCTGGCCGGTTCGTCCACAGGACAGGTGTCTGGTGCGGCTGTGACGCCAGCGACGATAGAGAGGTCAGCGCCGGCCAGCGTCGTCGGGACGGCGATAATCGGTGGCAGTGCTGCTTCGGGGACAGCTATCGTTCCGGAATCAGCGAACGCCGTGCCGACAGCGGTTGGGTCGCGGTCGGTCGCCGCGAGAATACTGATGATTTTTGCCACGTCGAGGCTGCTCCCGCCGCCGACGGCCACGAGACAATCGGCGTCAGCCTCGCGGAAGCGTTCAAGCCCGTCGTACGCAGTGCCGAGCCGCTTGGCTGGCGTTGTCTCCGCGAAGACGCCGGCAAGTCGGTCACCGAGTCCGTCCCGAACAGGGTCCATCACGGCCGGCGTCTCACCGACGGTAGTGCCACAGACGACCAGTGCACGGTCGTAGCCCTGCTCGTCTAACTCCGTACCCAGCGACCGCACGGCGTCAGGGGCGTATCGGAGCGTCGCGGGGGCATACTCGAACCGAAACGGGGCCTCAAGGTCGCCGGCAACCGGTGTGTCGGCCATCGGTGTGACGCATTCGGCCCCGCTCGTCTTTAGGCCTTCAGGTCGCCAGAGCCGTCAATCGCCACAACTTTCGCTTTCGATGACTGCAACGCGGACACGTGACGGTCCCTTGCAGGACGGCAGCGTATTCTCGGCTGAAGTCCCCGCGTTCGGGTAAACGCCGTTACTGCGGTTCCATACCAGCTATCCCGTCGGCCAGCGAGTCAAGGTCGTCGAGCGCCTCCTCCAGCGCACCGACGCTGTGTTTCTCCCGTCGGTCCGGGTTCGCAAGTACCCGGACCTGCTGTGTTCCCAATGAGACGAACCCGAGGTCAAGTTTCGCCGCTGTAGCGTGAAGCCCGAGCCCCGCATCCGCACCGCCCGCCATGACCTTTCGAGCGGGACTCTCGTGGGCTTTTGTCGTGAGTTCGTAGCCTTCGATGGCATCGACGACCTCCGCGCGGCCGACGCCCCGGTCCTCGCCGAGGGCGTCGAGCGCGTCGTCGAAGCTCCGTCGCAGTCCGGAGGCGGTGTCGCGGTTGACAAAGCGGTAGTCACCGTCGACGAGGTCGCCCAAGTCGGATACGTCGGTATCAGGACCAACGACAAGCCCCCATTCGCGCTCCCAGCCGCCAATGTCGGCCGCGTCGTGGTCATCGGCGGCCGGCCCCGCAACGACGGCGACGTCGGGCACGCCGTTGTCGAGGCGGCGGAGCCCCTCAGTAGATCCAAGCGGGAGATACCGCGGCCGGCCAATCGTGTCGAGCAGGCGCGAGAGCAGCGGGTCGTCCTCGCCCATCCCCAGAAGCGTCGGCGGCCTGACTGCCGGAGAGAACAGCGTCACGTCGACTGCCTCCCCCTCTGCCAGGTAGTCCGTCCCCGGCGGGACGTCGACGAACCCGTCGGCGTCGACGAGGCTTGTCGTCGCGCCGCTGCCCTTGTCGACGGGGTAGACCAGCAGCGACCCCGTTTCGTCCTCGACCAGACCCGCCGGCATGAGGCGTCTGCGCCCCTCGCCGTAGCGTTCCTGAACTGCCATCGTGCCAGAGACCGTTGCTGTCCGTGGCGGGTCCCGTCCGGCGGCGTCCCGGACTGCCGGCGCGACAAACGTCTGGAAGATGGTCAGCGCCGACACCGGGTACCCCGGCAAACCGACGTACGCCGAGTCGCCGATAGTGCCGACGAGCATCGGCTTGCCGGGCTTGACGGCGACGCCGTGGAGCCTGAGTTCGCCCCGCTCCTCGATGACGCGGTAGATGACATCGACCGCGCTGGCGCTCGTCGACCCCGACGAGAGGACGAGGTCGCACTCGTTGGCTGCCTCGTGAAGTAACCGCTCCATCTCCTCGTAGTCGTCGCCGGCGTGGGGGTACATCACAGGGTCGCCGCCGGCCTCCGCGACCGCGCCCGCCAGCGTGTAGCTGTTTACGTCGTATATCTGGCCGGCAGCGCTGTCGAGGGGATTCCCGGGTCGGACGAGTTCGTCCCCGGTTGAGAGGATGCCAACCTGGGGCCGGCCACGCACCGGAACCTCGTCGACGCCCAGCGCGGACAGGAGTCCGATTTCCCGGGGCGTGATTCGCGTTCCGGGGCCGAGCGCGCGCGCGCCGGCCGCGATGTCCGCGCCGGCGAGCATCACGTTGTCGCCGGGCGCAACGGACGTGCGTATCTCGATGCCATCGTCAGTCTCAGTCGTTCGTTCGACCATCACGACGGCGTCCGCGCCGGCCGGCATCACCGCGCCGGTCGAGATTTCGGCGAGTGAACCCGGTTCGACGGTTACGTCGGGCTCCTCGCCCGCGTGGACCTCCCCAACGACCGACAGCGTCACCGGGTCAGCCTCGTCAGCGCCGAAGGTGTCTCTGGCGTGTACAGCGTAGCCGTCCATGCTCGCGCGGTCGAACCCCGGCACGTCGATGTCGGCGTCGATCCGCTCCGCAAGGACACGGTCGCGGGCGTCCGCAAAGGGAACGCTCTCAGGTTCGGGATCAATGTCGAGGCCAGCGACGACTTCGTGGGCCTCTTCGGGTGACGCCAGGTCGCGGAACTCGCGGCGGTCGCTCACTGTGACCACTCCCAGTCCTCGACGGTCACGGTGTCACCGGCGTCGTACCCCTCAACGGACTCCGGAACGACAACCCAGCCGTCAGCGAGCGCGACGCTTGAGAGGACACCGGAGCCGCTGGCCCGCGTCGGCGTCGCGGTCGTTTGCTCGTCTGCGTCTTCATCGTGCAGTTCCACCCGCGCGTAGGTTCGGGTCCCCGGCTCGCTGGCGATCTTCCGCGTGAGTTCGGCCTTGGTCGTCGGCGGGTCGGTCGACCGGAGATGGCCGGCCTGCCGGAGCGCTGGCCGGAGGAACTGGACGGCGTTGACGATGCAAGCGACCGGATACCCCGGAAGCATGAGAATCGGCGTCCCCTCAGCCACGCCGAGCGCGACCGGGTGGCCCGGCTTCAGTGCGACCCCGTGGACCAGCACCTCGCCAATCTCGCTGACGACCTCCGGGAGCAGGTCACGCTCGCCGACAGAGGACCCGCCGGTCGTCACCACGAGGTCGTGGTCAAGGTCGTCACTGATGGCCGCCCGGAGTGCGTCCACGTCGTCGGTGACGATGTCGCGGTAGGTCGCGTCGCCGCCCCAGCGCTCGACGTACTGGGTGACGGTCTGGCCGTTCGTCTCGATTACCTGCCCCGGTTCTGGGTCATTTTGGACCAGCTCCTCGCCGGTCGGAATGACGCTGACCGTGGGTCGCTCGTACACTTCGACCACGTCGTTGCCGACCGATTTTAACAGCCCGAGGTCCGACGGTCGGAGCCTGTGGCCATCCTCGTACAGCGTCTGCCCTTGCTCCACGTCCTCGCCGACAGGGGCGACGTTCTCCCCGCCAGCGACCGCATCGAACACTGTGACGCTGTCGCCGGTCACCTCGGTCTCCTCAACCATCACGACGGCGTCGGCACCCTCGGGGAGTTCGCTCCCCGTGTGCACGCGAGCCGCTGTTCCCGTTGTCACCGCCTCATCGACCCGGAGCGATGCCGGCGACCGCTGGCTCGCGCTAAACGTGTCCTCGGCTCTGACAGCGAAGCCGTCCATCGCCGCACGGCGGTAGTGGGGCACCGCTCGCTCGGCCGTGATTTCACCCGCGACGACGCGTTCGTCGGCGTCACGCAGCGGGACACGCTCCGTCCGCTCGTGTGGGGACACTGCGTCCAGCAGCGTCTCCCTGGCCGTCGTCACCGGCGTTCGGTCCTTGAATCCGGCTGACTTCCGGGACTCGTTGCTCATATGTGTACGAATGGCCGGCACACCAAAAAGCTCGCCAGATTCAGGGGGCTTCGGGCAAACAAGAACGTATGGCTGAGTCGGACCTTCGCTGTCGGCTCTGTGGGAACGAGCTCTCGAAAGGACTGGTCGCAACCGACAGCCGGCACTGCTGTCTCAATGCCACCCCTATCGCCGGGACCTGCCCCGAACACGGTCCGGTCGGCCCGCATCACGCTGTGGAGGACTAGCCGGGCTGCGCGTCGCGGAGGTTCAAGTACGGGAACGGGGCCACGCCTCAGTGTGCTTCCGGGGCTTCCTGCCGCCGACCCGACAGCGACGCTCGCGCTCCTCACAGCGATCGGGGCAGGGGTCGGACTGGGAACGCTCAGCGGACTCGTTCCGGGGCTACACGCCAACACGTTCGCGCTCTTGCTCGCTGCTGCGGCGAGCAGTTTGCCCGGGCCGCGGCTCTACGTCGGCGTCGCGATGCTTTCGGCCGGGGTGACACACACCTTTCTCGATGTGATTCCGGCGCTGGCACTGGGCGTGCCGGACCCGGCGATGGCGGCCAGCGCGCTACCGAGCCACCAGCTGGTGATAGAGGGCCGCGGTCGGGAGGCGCTTCGCCTGTCTGCGCTGGGGAGCGGGCTCGCCGTGGTGTTTGCCGTCCCACTCGCGGTTCCGCTCACTCTGGTAATGAAGCGTGTGTACCCGCTCCTCCGGCCGTGGCTGTCGGTGCTACTCGTCGGGGTCGCCGTCCTGCTCGTGGTCACGGAGCACGGCCGCCGCCAGCAGGTCGGCGCTGCGTGTTCGCTCGCCGCGAGCGGGCTGCTCGGAGTCAGTCTGCTCGATGCGCCAGTGACCGGCGCGTTGCCTGTGTCAGACGTGCTGGTCCCGCTGTTTTCGGGGCTGTTCGGCGCGCCGGTGCTCTTGGCCGCTATCGAGGGGGATGGCGTCCCGCCACAGGCCGGTGCAACGGTGACGACGCCGCGGCGAACAGTCGGCGTCTTAGCAGGCATCGGCACGCTCTGTGGGGGTGCAGTCGGCTACATCCCGGGAATCTCGAGTGCTATCGCGGCGACGCTAGCGTTGGGTCTGGTCTCCGACCAGGGACCGCGAGCGTTCATCGTGACGACGAGCGGCGTCAACACGGCGACGGCGGTATTTGCGCTGTTCGCGCTCATCTCGCTCGGGACGCCCCGGACCGGCGTCCTCGTCGCGCTGGACCGGGCGGAAGTCCCGCTGGTGCTTCCAGCGCTGCTTGCGGCAGTCGCTATCGCTGCCGTCGCCGGCGCGATACTCGTCCCGACGCTGGGCGACCGGTACCTCCGAATTGTCGGCCGACTGGACCCGACATATCTCTCGCTGTCGGTGATTGCAGTACTCGTCTGTCTCTCCGCGCTCTTCGCCGGCCTCGTCGGGGTGGGCGCGTTCGGGGCCGCGACTGCAGTGGGCCACCTGCCCCCGAAGTTCGGAGCCCGGCGAGCAACCCTGATGGGGGTCTTACTCGTCCCGCTGGCGTTATAGGTAGCCCCGCTGGCGGAAATGAGCGAGCAAGACTCCGACGACGATCACCATCCCAATCATCACCGCGGGATACCCGAACGCCCAGCCCAGTTCCGGCATATTGTACGGGCTGTCGGTGAAATTCATCCCGTAGACGCCGACCACGAATGTCAGTGGGATGAAGATCGTCGCAACGACGGTCAGCATCTTCATCACCTCGTTTGTCGACTGGGACACCGTATTCAGGTAGATATCCCGCGCCCCCGAGACGAGGTCGCGGTAAGTCTCAGTCAGGTCGACAATCTGGACCAGGTGGTCGTAGACGTCCCGGAAGTATTTCTCCGTCTGTGGCTGGATCTGTTTGGGGTCGCCACGGGCGAGCACGCCAATTGCCTCCCGTGCTGGCCAGACCTGTTTGCGGAAAGACAACAGGTCACGCCGAACGTCGTTGATCCGTTCGAGCGTCTCGATATCGGTGGAGGTAGTCACCTCCTCTTCGATCTGTTCGATATCGGTCTCGATCTCGTCCAGCAAGTCGAAGTACGCGTCGACGATGACGTCGATGACCCGGTAGGCAGTAAAATCCGGGCCGCGGTGAAGGAGTCGCTCGTCCCCACGGCCGACAGCGTCCATCACGCGCTGGATGGATGGGACGGCGCCCGTCGACAGCGTGACAACCCAGTCGGAGCCGACAAACAGGCCGAGCGGCGTCGTTTTCACCTCCTTGTCGAAGGTCGTATCGCCGGGCGTAAGCGACGCAGATTTGACGAGCACGAACGTGTAGGCGTTGAACTCCTGAACGTTCGCCCGGACGTCGTTCTTGATGTCATCGATAGCCAGCGAATGAAGGTCGAAGGCGGAACTGACGGCGTCAACCTCATCGGCTGTCACGTCGGTGACGTGAACCCACGTCGTTCCGGCAGCCGTTCGGGCGGTCGTCAGATCCTCGTACTCTATCGCCTGCTCGTCAGCGTACACCACTGCGGAAATCACGGCGTGTCCTCCGTCGGCGTGGCGTGGCCGACGGCCGCCACAGTCAGCCCGACCATCACCGCCGTTACTGACACAGACCGGCCGGGATAGGCGACGCTCGTCCCGACGGCGTAGCCGGCGATACCGACAAGCGTGAGCACCACACCGCCGACAGACAGCCGATTCATGCCTCCGTTATCACTGGCCCGAAAGAAAACAGTGTCCCCGCAATCAGTTGCCCGAGTGCGAGAGGCCGCCAAGCAGCGTATCGACGCGCGGCCCTTCGCTGTCGTCAAGCCGCTCAGGGTAGACGGCGACGGCGACGACCACGTCGCCCTCGTGTTCGAAGCTCGTGAGGTGGATCAGGACATCGACACTCTGACCCTCAATGGTCGTCGTCCCGGAGAACACAGCCACCTCACGGGACTCACCCAGCGCTTCCACTGTGCGGTTACGCTCGAACTGGACGTCGTTGATCTGGTCGTTTCGACTGGCGACTTCCTCGACAAGGCGTTCGTTGGACCAGCTCGCGGCGGGGTTCAGCGTCTGTCCCGCCACACTGGCGCTGGGCGTCGAGAAGACGATGAATCGACCGGCGTTGACCTCACCGACCGGTCCGAGATCGATGCCACGCTGGTACTGTCGGACGTGGTTCGTGACACGGATGGTTCGCTCTTGGCCGGCGACGGTGACCGTCCGCTCGATTGTTTGTTCGTCCGCCATCGACTGCTCGTAGCCGGTTTCATCGAGCGCACTGTCGCTGACTGTCGCCGGTGCGGAGTCGAACGCTACCGTCTCTCCGGTTATCAGGCCGGTACAGCCCGACGAGACGACGAGTACCCCGACAAGAAGCGTGAGTATCCCCTTTCGCATTGTTGTCCTTACACTGTGTCCAGTATATAAAGTACATGGCCGTTCAAGGTATCAGCCGGGCTATAGAACTCACCGATACGCGTTTAGAGCCGGTACATCGTCCCTTCAGAGGCGATAGGTCGGCCCGTCGTCGGTGTCCTGCACCTCGACACCGAGCGCTTCGAGTTCGTCCCGGAGTTCGTCGGCGCGCTCGTAGTTACCGGCCTCCCGTTCCTGTTGACGGACGGTCAGAACGAGGTCGACGACGTCACCGGCCAGCGACACGTCGCCGCTGTCGTCGTCGCCGAAGGCCAGTCCGAGGATGCCGCCGCCGAATTCCTCGAACGTCTCGACGGCGCGGCGGAGCCCCTGGTAGTCGTACTCGTCGTGGCCGTCAACGTGCGTGTTGACCGCGGCCGTCAGGTCAAGCAGCGCGGTCATCGCTTCCCGCGTGTTGAAATCGTCGTTCAGTGCCGCCTCGAACGCCGAGCGAGCATCCTCAACAGCGTCGCGAAGCGTCTCGTCGGTCACCTTCGTGTGGGCGTCCACGTCGTCGCAGGCTTCGACCGCCCGCTCGTAGCCACGGGAGAGGCGGTCCCAGCGTTCTTTGGCCTCCGCAATGGTCTCATCGCTGTATGTTGCCCGCGAAGTGTAGGCCGTCGACAGCAGGAAGGTTCGGAGTACGTCGGGGCCGAACTCCTCTACAGCGTCGGCGACGGTGAAGTAGTTGCCAAGTGAGGATGACATCTTCTCCTCCTCGGTTTCCAGCAGGCGGACGTGGAGCCAGTAGTTCGCGAACTGCTGGCCGGTCGCGGCCTCGCTCTGGGCTACCTCGTTCTCGTGGTGGGGAAAGACAAGGTCCTGCCCACCGACGTGGATGTCGATGGACTCGTCGAGGTGGGTCATCGACATCGCCGAGCACTCGATGTGCCAGCCGGGTCGCCCCTCGCCCCACGGCGAGTCCCATATCTGAGCGGTCTGGCAGGCTTCCTCGGCGGGTGCGGCCTCGGGGTGCTGGTGGTCGGCGATGTCCTCCGGGTCGACGCCGCCGGCCTTCCAGAGCGCGAAGTCTGCGGGGTGCCGCTTCTCCCCTTCGGTGTCTTCGCCCTGGGACTCGATGTCGTCGACGGACTGGTTCGAGAGTTTCCCGTAGTCCTCGAAGCTCGTCACATCGAAGTAGACGGAGCCGTTCTGCTCGTAGGCGTGGCCCTGCTCGATGAGTCGCTCAACGAGGTCGATGATTTCCGGGACGTGCTCTGAGACGCGGGGGTACACCTCCGCGCGGCCGAGGTTGAGCGAGCGCATATCGTCGATGGCCTGCTGGACGTAGTGGCGGGCCACGTCGGCCTCGCTGTCGCCGTCCTCGCCGACGCGAGCGACGATCTTCTCGTTGACGTCGGTGAGGTTCTCGACGTGGTGGACGTCATAGCCCAGATAGTCGAGCCAGCGGGCCATCACGTCAACGTGGACCCAGCCGCGCGCGTGGCCGAGATGGGGCGGGTCGGAGGTCGTCAGCCCACAGTAGTACAGCAACACGGAGTCGGGGTCGCGCGGCTCGAAGGGCTCTTTCTCACCGGTCAACGTGTTCGTCACGCGAAGCGTCATTACCCGGGAGAACTGTGTCCGCCCGCTTTAAGCCGTCGGAAGGCGGCTCACTTTTGAACTGCAGCTTCAACTGTTCGGAGTACGTCAGGCCCCGCGCGGCGGCTCACTACCACGACGAGCGCGGCGTCGGTGACACCGGCAGCGTCGACGGAGACGTCCGCCGCTCGCAGGCGTCCTAGCACCTCGGCCAGCGCCGCCGCCGAGAGGTCACCGGTGGCGACGATGCCAGTCAGCGACCCGGCGCCATCGGCGAAGGCGGCGTCGCCGACTGTGAGGACGGCGGCCGACTCAGCATCGGGGGACTCGACCCGGCCAAGCCCGCTCTGCATCGAGACCCTGGCGTCGCTGTCGTGTGGCGGGTCGGTGGGCAGTTCCTCGGCGAACCGACGGAGCGCAGTCGCGACGGCTTCCTCCTCGCCGTCGATGTCGAGCGTACGTGCGGCGGCCGTGTAGTTGACGATGCCCGCCCGGAGTGCGTCGTAGAGAAACGGCCGCTCGCGGACGGCATCCCTGGTCGCGGCTGCGAGTGACATTGGCGTCGGCCACGGGCGGCGTGGGCAAAAGTCGTTCTATCAGGCGCGAGCGAACGCGGTTCCACGGGGCCGCTCGCTACCGAGGGGCCTCGCCGTCCTGTGATGAACGGTAAACGGGCGCGCTGGACCCGCAGAACTTCGGGACCACTCCCAGCGACTGAGAACAGTCAGAGGGGATTGTGCCACAGGAGGCCGTCTCTCTACATGAGGGAAGGACAATGGCTATTGCACAACGCGAACGGCAAGTGTTCGGACAGCCCCTGAAAACGGCGGAACGAGTCATTGGTGGCCTCGTCGTGGTCGCCGGCGCGCTGGGACACGCCGCACTGCTGGCAGCCGCCGGACTGTTGTTCTACGTCCTCCTGTTCGGGCTGTGACTAAGTAGAATCGGTCGGCAACGACACACTTTCGGCACGCAACACTACACAGCTCGCCGGCTACCCGAGCAGGTCAACGAAGGCCCTAAGGACGGCTCGCACCAACCAGTGGATATGGACGAAGCACTCGTTATCGCGGCCCACGGCTCCCACCTGAACGCCGAGTCGAGTACGCCCACCTACGACCACGCGGACACGATTCGAGCGACCGGCGCGTTCGCCGAGGTCCGTGAATCCTTCTGGAAGGAGGAGCCGTCGTTCCGGGAGGCACTGCGGACCGTCGACGCCGACGAGGTGTATCTGGTTCCGTTGTTCATCTCTGAGGGCTACTTCACCGAGCAGGTCATTCCACGGGAGTTCCGGCTGGAGGACTGGGACCCCGAGCTGTGGGACTCCGACGGGACGAGCGCGACCAACGCGACGCTAGCCGCCGAGGACACGGACCAGACGGTCCACTACTGCGGCCCGGTCGGAACGCACGATTCGATGAGCGATGTCATCGTCCAGCGGGCCGAGTCCGTCACCGGTGACCCCGACGTCGGCGACGGGTTCGGCCTCGCAGTCGTCGGCCACGGCACGGAGCGCAACGAGAACTCCGCGAAGGCCATCCAGTACCACGCTGACCGCATCCGCGAGCGGGACCGCTTTGATGAGGTGCAGTCGCTGTTCATGGACGAGGACCCCGAGGTCGATGATGTCGCGGATTACTTCGAGAGCGACGACATTGTCGTCGTGCCGCTGTTCATCGCCGACGGCTTCCACACGCAGGAGGATATTCCCGAAGACATGGGCCTGACCGACGACTACCGGACGGGCTACGACGTGCCGACCACCGTCGAGGGCCACGACATCTGGTACGCCGGCGCGGTCGGGACGGAGCCGCTAATGGCTGACGTGGTGCTCGAACGGGCCGCCGACGCGGGGGCCGATGTGAGCAGCGCCATCGAGCAGGTGCGTGAGGAGACCGGCGGGGGCACCACGGCCGCTGGGGACTAGCGGTAGCGAGCGACGATTGCTTCGGTCCCCGAGTGGACTATGATGTCCTCGGTAACTGCGTAGAGAAAACTGAAGTCGAGACGAGGTTCGTGCCAGCGGAGAGTGCCGTCGGTCCCAAACTGAAACAGCCCGTGGTGCTTCGTGTTGAGAAACACTGACGCGCCGTCCGGGGCCGGGACCGCGCCCGTTGCCCCGAGATCTATCTCGAATTCGCTTCGCCCTCGTTCCATGGCCGCCAACCGCTCATCATTGAACCGCCACAGTTCTTCGCCATCGGCGGTGGCAATCGCTATCAGGGCGTGACGCTCCGGAATGTAGACGATTTCGCCGTCACGGCTGAACCGCAACGGTCCATCCGGAATAGTGGTGCCCCTGTTCACCCAGCGGGGTGCCCCCGAGTCGCGGTTGAACGCCCGGAGGAATTCCGAGCGGGCGTAAACCGTGTCACCGCGCACGTGCGGCCGGCCGTTGAGGCTCCGCTGTAGGGGCTGGTCCCACAGAACCGAGCCATCCGGGGCGTACACGTCGAGTTGGGACTCCTCGCTGGTCCCCCAGTCGACAGCGAGGCTGCCGTGTCCCGCACCGACTGTCGGCAGGTCGCTCTTGGATGGGTCAGTGGGGACCGGAAGCGACTTCGACCACCGCTCTGCGCCGCTCTCGCCGTCGAAGGCAACGATGCGTCCGCCGTCGGTCCCGACGTACACACGGCCGTCAGCGGCGGCGACACTGGCTACTGGGTGGTCGACGGTTTCCGTCCAGGCTCGTCCGTCGCCGGCCACCGCGACGACGTGGCTGGCTTCCGTTCCCACGTATAGGTGGGCTCCGTCGCTGGCCCAGTCCGTAGCTACGCCCTTGAACTCGAAGCGACCCAATCTGGTCCCATCAGCGAGTGTGTATCGAGCAACAGCGCCTACCGGGTAGTCGTCAACGAAGCGCGTCGCATCGAACGTCACTTCGAACAGCGTCCCGTCAACCAACGTGACCAGCCGGCCGCCGTCGTCGGCGGTTTCCCACTTCTTATCGCCCGGGCCGGGGCGATAGCCACACCCGGCGAGCGACCCGACAACGCCGGTCAGGCCCGTAAGAACCGTTCGGCGGCTGTACTCCGTCACGTCGGTCCCTCCGTGGCCATCGCCTCCAGTCGTTCGATGCGGGCCTCGGTTGGCGGATGGGTCTGGGGGAACACGTCGTTGGCAACGAAATCAGGCGCGTCTTTGAACTGTGTCTCGTCGATGGGTGCGATATAGAGCGCGTCGAGACCACCGTCTTGCGCCCGGAGGTCGTGGTCCGGGGCCGCCGCCATCTCGTCATCGATGGTCGCCAGCGCGCTGGCGAGCGCCGCAGGGTCGCCGGTGATAGCGACGGCCCCGCGGTCTGCGGCGTACTCGCGGTACCGCGAGAGCACGCGAAACAGCGTGAAACTGGCGAGCCAGAACACGGCTGAGACAGCGAGCGTCAGTAAGGCACTGACTGTCAAGATAAAGATGCCGAGTAAGAGGCTCCGGGCGCTGTCGCTATCGGTGTGTCGGAAGCCGGTGAAAGCACCGGGGATGGCCTGAAGAAGCCCGAGGGTGCTGGCTGCGAGGCTGTAGGTTAGCGTCGGGAGCACGTAGGAAAGCGACATCACGGTGGCGTCGCGGTTCTTGATGTGAGCGAGTTCGTGGGCGATGACGGCGTCGCGCTCGTCGTCGTCGAGTGCGTCGAGCAGTCCGGTCGTGAGCACCAGCGTGGCGCTGTCGGGACTCCGGCCAACAGTGAATGCGTTCGGCGCGTCGCTGTCTGCAATGGCGACTGCCGGTGCCGGAAGGTTCACTGATTGCGCTAGCCGTGTCACGTTTTCAACCAGACCGGGTTCGTCGTCGGGGCCCACGGGGCGAGCGTCCAGCGCCCGCAGGGCGATGGTGTCGCCAACGGCCAACTGCGCGGCGAACCCGACCACGACGCCGCCAGCGACCAGCCACGGCTCGATGTAGAACTCGCCGGCCAGCACCCAGTCGGTGGCTAGCTTCGCCAGCCATATTCCGGCCGTGTTCACGAGTGCAAGGCCCGCGTAGACGAACCCCACCGGGAGGAGTCCCACAAGGACGACAGCAGTCGCCATTCGGACCTGTAACCCCCGGTCAGTCGGCCAGTCCACAGCGTCCACCTCCGGACACGGACCGCCCCCACCAAATTGTCATAAATCATCTACGATTCTTGTAAAATATAATTTTACCGAATTTGGAACTATCTCCACTCCGATTGCCGGAACAGGCGACTTTTCCCGGTGCGACACCTACGGCGGCGGTATGGACGACACCCATGTCGAGGCGTTCGCCGAGGCAGCGTCGGACGGTATCGCGTTCGACGGTATCGAGGCAGCGGTCGAGGGTGGACGCTACGCCGTCGAGACGACAGCGGAAGCAGAGAGTACGAGTATCGCGGACCTCGATGGCCTGGCCGCGTCGTACCCCGAGTACATCTCGAACTGGTACTTCTGGCACGCAAAAGCGCCTCAGGCGGAGCCTCGCTGGGCGTATCTCCGGTGGCTCGAAAACGCTGAGTCGACGCCGATTCCGGACCGATACGACCAGTTACGAGAGGGGCTGACGACGACGTGGGGTGAGCTCTCGATTACCGTGACACTGGACGAGGACGACGAGCGGGTGTACGACCTCCGCCACGTCGACGACACGGGGACAGACGCCGATTCGCTGGACGCGTACGACGACCCACTGGACGCCCGTACCCTCGCCAAACACGACGACCGTGACCGCTACCGCCCGCTGAAAACAGCCCCCACTCTCCAGTCAGGCTGGGTGTTTCCCGAGCTCGGACCGACGGAGCTAGTCCAGGCGGTGGACTTCTTCTATCCGGCCACGATTTCGAACTGGCACCGTGAGCGTGAGGGCGAGTTGGACGTGAGCCACTGGCGCGACACCGTCGACCGCCAGACCGGGATTTACGGCGTTGTCAAGACCTGGGACCGCGGCGACGGCTACGAACACGTCAACTGGGTCGCCGAGGCTTGCTGTGACGATTCCCAGTGTCTCAAGCGCCGGGAGTGGCAGTACGACGACGAAACGGAACTTGACGTCGACGGTGGGTCGGGGAAATTCCCCTGCCGTGAACCCTGTTCCCTCGTCATCGCTGGCGCACGCAAGTGGACGAAACTCGAAGGCGAGCAGTCCCAGACCTACGAGTTCGAACTCACGCCAAGCGAGAAAGAACAGTTGGAAGCCATCATTGATGCTGTCGCCGACGGCGAGGCAGACGACATCCGCGAGGCGGACATCTACGAGGGAGCCAACCGGTACCGCGCACGGTTCCTGCGGGCGAAGCTGTTCGACGACGAGGAGAACCTCGGCGGCGTCGAGACGGAGCAGTAACCGGGTTTCAGGACGAGCGAAGAGTCACGGACAGGAGTCCCAGCACGATTGCGACCGCAAATACGGCGGCAACGGTCAACAGCACGCTTTCGGTGAGTACCAGCGTGATGAGCCCCGCAATCAGGGCTGTGAAACCGCCAGCCGCCAGTATCGGTCCAGCCGACAGGTCTTCGAGGCTGGGTTCTGAGTCCGTCGCCGGTTTCGGCTGTGGCTTTGACAGTTCCTCGTCGACGATGACCGGTTCGTTCTCCGTCCCGCCTTCCGGGATGTAAATGTCGATGTATCGAGTCTCAGCGCCGTATCCAGTCACGACCTTTAGCTTGCCACGGACTGGTCCGTCACCGTCGACGGTCACTCTGGCCAATCGGTCGGTTTCGGCCCGCACGTGGTGATTTGTGGCGTCAAGCGAGGCGACAGAAGAGAGCGAATCGCTGAGGTGGAGATGGACGTGCAGCGCCTCGCCGTGATTGACTAGCTGTACATCGAAGCTCCCTGTCGCGTCGAACTCCTTTGGAACGTCCAGGCTGTGGATGTCCGTCCGGTTGAGGTGCACGGGCAGGGAGTCAGGCACGGATGTGACTCCGCGTGGCGAGGAAAAAAAGGTTCAGGCCGGTGCCTCGTCGCGCATGTCCGGCGGGAGCAGGTTCGGAATGCCGTCCTCGATGGGGAACGTCTCGCTACACTCGGTACAGGTGAGTTCGCCCGACAGAATCTCGCCGTCGTCGTGCTCCGTCACTTCGAGGTCGAGGTCGTGCTTGTCCAGAGGGCAGCAAATAATTTCCATCAGGTCCTCTTTCATACATTCGACCAAGACCGGCGGTCGCAAAAGTCTGCCGCTCTCTCAGTGGTACCGCCCCACCGCTGGGCGAAGGTAAGTGGGCACTCAAACGCCGAACCCGAGAGGAAGGGCGCTCAGAACGGCTGTTCGCGGACGATAGTTTCGCCGCGGCCGGGACCAACGCCGATGGCGTAGGCCGGTGTGTCGAGTTCTGATTCGATGTATTCGACGTAGGCCTTCGCGTTCTCGGGGAGTGCGTCGTACCCCTCTTCGGCGGCGTCCGCCCAGTCGACCTCGGGCCAGCCGTCGAACGACCGGAAGTTCGCCTCGCACTTGGCCCACTGTTCGGTGGTCGCAGGCATCGATGCCAGCTCCTCGCCGTCGAGCGTGTAGGTGTGGCCGACCTTCACTTCGTCGAGGCCGGCGAGCACGTCGAGGTGGTTGATGGCGATGCCGGTAAAGCCGGACACGCGCGTGGAGTGGCGCAACATTGGCAGGTCGAGCCAACCGACACGTCGCGGGCGGCCGGTAACGGTCCCGTACTCGCCGCCTTCCTCGCGGATGTAGTTCGCTAGCTCCTCGTTCTCGCCTTCGCCCTGCTCGTCGTAGCCGGGCGTATCGCCGACGACACCGCCGAGTTCGGTCGGCAGCGGGCCACTGCCGACGCGGGTGAGGTACGCCTTCACGATCCCGATGACTTCGCCGTCGCCGACGACACCGGGACTGAGTCCGGTCCCGGTCGCCGCGCCGCCGGCCGTCGGGTTCGATGACGTGACGTAGGGGTAGTTCCCGTGGTCGATGTCGATGATTGTCCCCTGTGCGCCCTCCAGCATGACGTTCTGGCCCTCGTCGATGGTCGCGCTGAGGAAGGCCCCAGCGTTGACGGTCATGTCCTCGGCCTCGAAGCGACGGCCGAACTCGCGGAACTCCTCGAAGATGGCGTCCACGTCGAAGGCGTCCGGATCGTCAAGCTCGTCGACATCGAGGTCGTACACGTCCTCGACGACGGCCCGCTTCTGCGGAACGACGTATTCGAGGCGCTCGCGGAGCACGTCCGGGTCGAGCAGGTCGCCGACGCGGACGCCGCGACGACCGGCCTTGTCCTCATAGGTCGGGCCGATACCCCGGCCCGTCGTCCCGACTTCGTCATCCGTTTCGCTTTTTAGTTCCTCCTCGATACCGTCGAGCACGCGGTGGAACGGAAGAATGACGTGTGCTCGTTCGGCGATGCGAACGTCCGGGTCGAGGCCCCGTTCCTGGAGCGTGTCTATCTCGTCGAACAGCGTTCGCGGATTGACGACGCACCCGTTGCCGAGTACGCCGACCTTGCCGCGGATGGCTCCGCTCGGAACCAGCGAGAGCTTGTACTCCTCGCCCTCGTGGACGACGGTGTGGCCGGCGTTGTCGCCGCCCTGATAGCGCGCGACGACGTCCACGTCGTCGCCGTACAGGTCGACGATGCCGCCCTTCCCTTCGTCGCCGAGCTGTGAGCCGACGATGGTTACGGTCATCGCACGCACCTTCCATCCACCGTGATAAACAGATTACGGTCCGGAACTCACGCTCGTGAGCAGTACCCATGTGAATCGTTACGACGGTTTTAAGACACCCCTGTTCAAACGTATCAACGTTGTAGCGATTATCCGAGGGAGAACCTTTAAATACCGCAAACACAAGTTAACAATTGCCATGATAGACAGGCTTGAAAAGGAAGTTGACATGCTGGAGCGCCACTTGCAGGTGCTTCGCATGGTTATCGAGAACGAGCCTATCGGTATCGTGAAGATGTCCAACGAAACCGGCTACCCGCACCACAAGGTGCGGTACTCCCTGCGCGTTCTCGAAGAGGAGAACCTCATCGAGCCCTCCAGCCAGGGTGCGATCACGACCGAACAGACTGGTGAGTTCGTCGACGACCTTGACGAGAAGGTCGACGAAATCATCGACAAGCTCGAAGGTATGAAGATCGAAGACGCAGCCGAAATCGAAGGCTAAGCTTCTTTCTCAGAGTTCCGGGACCGCCAGGTGGAACTCCTGGTTTCTCGCTTCTAACAGGCAGAGGTGAAAGCCCTCTTTGCGCGAGAGGTTCACGAAGCTCTTCCGCTTATCCCGGTTGAACAGCCCGCTAGAGGTAGCTTCTTCGGCGGTTTCGAGTGCGCCCGGCTCGAAGAAACTACTCGTGACGAGAAACGCTGACGCGAGCGACCCGGAAGCGTTGCCGACCCGCTCGGCGTTCCGGATGAGATCCGACATCTGGCCCTCGGAGGCCGGTTCGCGCGAGTTGTTGATGTTTGCAACAACCAGCGGGTTCCCCATCCGGTCGCGGACGACCACGTCGAACCGTTCCTGCGAGCGGTTTTCCTGTCCATCCTCGGTGTAGGTCACCGTGACGTTGCCGTTCAATTCGGCGCGGTCGATGGCTGGGAGGCCCTCGTAGAGGTCCTTCATCGCGCCCGCGTGTCCGGTGTCCCGAATCTCGTAGAGGAGGTTCCGGATGAGCCAGTTGACAAAGCGGTACTGGATGCTGTCTTCGAGGAACTCCTCGAACGGCGTCCCGTTGACCGCAGCGCCCTCGGCCTCGAACTGCGTGTGGTACTCCAGCCTGAGGTTCGCTTCGACCTCCTCGCGGCTCGCCTCGCCGTCCTTGGCCTCTTCAAGCGTCGCCTTGCCCTTCGAGTCGTACCTGACGAAGAGGTTCGTCCCGTTTATCGCCTCGCCGGCGCTGAGCCGGGTACCACCTGCGGCGTCGTCGTTTTGCTCGTCGAGTTGTTCTTCCAGCTGGTCGATTTTGGCCCGCGCGTCGGCTAGCTCCGACTCCAGGCGGTCGCGTTCGTCACGAAGCTCTTGATTTGTTGCCTCCAGATCGGTGAGTTCGGATTCGAGCTCCGACACCGTCTCGGCTCGCTGTTCGAGTTCGGATTCGAGTTCTGCGACGCGCTCCCCCTCGCGCGGTGTTGGCTCTTCGTCGGCAGGCGACTGTCGCTGGTCCCCTGTCGACGGCTGGGACTGCGGCGTATCGACCGGCTGTGGGTCTTTCGTAGGTGTGCCACGGCTTTCCTGAGCCGGTGCTGGTCCCTGCACACTGGGTTCGGTTGACGATGTCGGGTCGTCTTGGGCTGGCTGGTCACGTCGTGGCGTCGATACCTCTTGCCCACCTGTTGGTGGCGTCTGGGTGGATGACACGCTGGAGGGTGTGCTTTCCTGCGCACCGCCGGACTTGTTCGGGTCCAGCGACGGGACCGAGCGCGTCTCCAGGTCCGTACTTGCCCCGCCAGAGCCGGCTTCGGGTGTCGGAGTTGGCGAATCAGTCCCGGGCTGTGCCTTGGACGGCTGTGGCTCGGTGCTCTGGTTCGGTTTCGAGTCGGTCGGTTCAGGGTGGCGGTCTGTCGAAGCCGTCTGGTCGGTCTGTGCCGGTGAACTGCGGGTACTGGCTTGCTGGGCTTCCCGTGTCTGTGACGGCTCGGCCCCCCGGCGTTTCGGCTCTGTCTCCCCGGTAGTCTCACGCACCCCGGTCTCCCGTTCAGTCGGTTCCGTCTGTGTCGCGGTGTCGGTGTCTGCCGTCGCCCGGTCGGTCACCCTGCTGTCTGGCCGGCTGTCCGCATTCGGCTTTTCGTCCACGTTCGGTTGCTCGTCCGATTCGGAACTGCGGCGGGACCGGCCCGGATTCGCACCGGCAGCTTTCGACCCCGGCGGGCCGCTGCTTGCAGGGCCGCGGTCCGGTGTCGACTCTGCTGCGGTCCGAGTCTGCCCAGCGTCGTCGGCTCTATCGGTTCCGCTGTCCCTGGTGGCTTCCGGTGGCGTCTCGACCGACTCGTCGCTGCGAGCGTCGTCGCGTTGCGGTGCCCCGTCCGGCTCTTCCTCGCCTGTCGCCGCGGCGTCCGCCACACCAGCATCAGCCGGTTCGTCGGTAGCGGCTGTCTCGTCACCAGCGTCGAGCGGGTCAACGCCGGCAGCCGCCGGGTCTGCTGACTGCTCGTCCGTCTCGTCTTCCGGCGGTTTCGGAATCTCGATCGGCTCGATGTCGACCGGCATAACCTCGTAGATGCCGACCTCGTCGTTGGCCGTCTCGAACGCCTCATCGTCAGTGAGCAGATTGTCAGAGTTCCCGACCCACGCGACGCTCATCGAGCGGCCCTGGTGGTAGACGGTGTAGTAGTCGCCCGAGAGGACATTCTCGGAGAGTTCGATAAAGCCGGTAAAATTGCCACTCGACAGGGTCTGGTCGACTTCCGCAAGCGCCGTGTCTTCAGTGTAGTACTGTGCTTTCACCTCGTCGGCGCGCTCCTGCATCACTGCGAGCAGTGGCAAGGCCTCGTGCGGTGACCGCTTAGCTGTTCCCGACGCGTCCTCGAAATCCTCGATGGTGCCGTCGAGGACGCCGACGACGGTCCCGTTCAACATGAACAGGCGCGTCGGACCCGTGATGACCGCGCCGGAGAACTCCTGCCCGGCGAGGTCCTGTAGGCCCGCGAACCCGCCGTCGAACGGAACCGACTCCCACCCGTCGACCCGCTCGACCGTGCGTGTACTCATTACTCCCACCAAGCCGGATGGTGAACAAATAGTTTGTGCCCACGGGCGCGGTCCGATGGACATATGATGATTCGAACCGAAGTGTTGGTATGGCAGAGGAGCCGGGACTAAGCGACCAGTATCCGACTGCGAGTCCGTGGCCGCTGTTCGTTGCACTGGGATTAGCACTGTCAGAGATCGGCGTGTTCGTCGGACTCTTTCCAGTGGCTGTCTTCGGGCTGATACTGTTTGGCGGTAGTATCGCCGGCATCCTCACGGAGTCCGGGTACGTGGGGCGGCCGTGGCCGACCATGCTGGGTGTGGGCGTCATTCTCATTGTCCTCGCTGCTGCGTTTACGCTCTGGCAGGTTCCGGTCGCCGACATCGCGCTCTCGAATGTCGGGACCGGGCCGCTGTTCACTCGGCTGGTGGCTGTCGCCGTGGCGGGCGCAGTGATGATCGCAATGGGTGGCGTTGCCTCGATAATGGAACAGACCGCTGTCTGAGACGGGTCCCTGCCCGATACGGAAACCAACAATCTATTTACTGGCCTGTGCTAACGGGCAGACATGGCACTGTTTGGGTTCGAAAAAGACACCCTGCTCGACCTCACCGTGAACATCATTCCGCTTGGGATCCTCTTCTTCTTCATCGTTGCATTTGCCGTGTTCCCGGCGTTCGGAACGGACCCCGTTTTCTCCGGGCTGCAGTTCGCGTTGATTATCTCGATGTTCCTGTTGCTCGCTGTCCTGACGTACTACGCGGGGAAGGCTGTCGAGAACGCCGAGAAAGAGAACGACGAACTGGGCCACGAAGGCTGAGCGGCCAGTTGCAGACAGACCGTTTCGAAGACGCCCGCGCTTGGCACCGGGCGACAGTGTGAGTGGTCCCTTATTTTTGAAGCTGTAATGCTGGATGGGAGCCGTATTTTATGGTCGTTGCTGCAGGAATCGACCCTTTGATAATGTCCCAGTCCTGAAGGACGACTATGGTAGCAGGAGATATTGTGCTGACGGGGCTGATGGCCGTCCTCCTCGTCGGCGTCGCCGCGCTTCTCACCCGTGTCGAGAACTGGCGTTCGTATACGCCGCTCGCGGGTGGCGGGGCCGTCACGGGTGACGAGACGGCGGTCATCAACCGTGAGAAACCCGCAGGTATCATTCGCTGGCTAACAACTGTCGATCACAAGGACATCGGTCTGTTGTACGGGGTATACGCGGTCATCGCCCTGGCTGTCGGTGGGATCATGGCGATGCTCATTCGTATCCAGCTCGTCACGCCCGCAGGGGCCATCCTCGGCAACAACGCCTACAACTCCATCCTGACGAGTCACGGCATTACGATGCTGTTCCTGTTCGGGACGCCCATCATCGCGGCGTTCGCGAACTACTTCATCCCCCTGCTTATCGGGGCTGACGACATGGCGTTCCCGCGTATCAACGCCATCGCGTTCTGGCTGCTCCCACCAGCAGCACTGCTGATCTGGGCGGGGTTCTTCCTCGCGCCGGTGACCGACAACATGATCGAGCCGGCCCGCACGGCCTGGACGATGTACACGCCGCTGTCCGTCGAGCAGGCGAACCCCGGTGTCGACCTGATGCTGCTGGGGCTGCACCTTTCGGGCGTCGCAGCGACGATGGGGGCGATCAACTTCATTGCGACCATCTTCACGGAGCGCAATGAGGAGGTCAACTGGGCGAACCTCGATATCTTCTCGTGGACAATCCTCACCCAGTCCGCACTGATCCTGTTCGCCTTCCCGCTACTGGGGAGCGCCATCGTGATGCTGCTGCTGGACCGGAACCTCGCAACGACGTTCTTCGCTGTCGAAGGTGGCGGCCCGCTGCTGTGGCAGCACCTGTTCTGGTTCTTCGGCCACCCTGAGGTGTACATCCTCGTCCTGCCGCCGATGGGACTGGTTAGCCTCATCCTGCCGAAGTTCTCCGGGCGAAAGCTGTTCGGCTTCAAGTTCGTTGTCTACTCGACGCTCGCCATCGGCGTCCTCTCGTTCGGTGTCTGGGCCCACCACATGTTCTCGACGGGCATGGACCCGCGGCTCCGGGCCTCGTTCATGGCTGTCTCGTTGGCTATCGCAATACCGAGCGCGGTCAAGACGTTCAACTGGATCACGACGATGTGGAACGGCCGCCTGCGTCTGACGACGCCGATGCTGTTCTGTATCGGCTTCGTCTCGAACTTCATCATCGGCGGCGTGACGGGCGTGTTCCTCGCCTCCATCCCCGTTGACCTGATCCTGCACGACACCTACTACGTCGTCGGGCACTTCCACTACATCGTGATGGGGGCCATCGGCTTCGCGGCCTTCGCGGGCATCTACTACTGGTTCCCCATCTTCACCGGTCGGATGTACCAGCGCACCCTCGGGAAGGCCCACTTCTGGTTCTCGATGGTCGGGACCAACATCACGTTCTTCGCGATGCTCGCACTGGGTTACCTGGGGATGCCACGACGGTACGCCACCTACCAGTTTGACGGCGCTATCGCACCGCTGACGCAGGTGTCGACGTTCCATCAGGCGGCGACGGTGGGCGCATTCATCCTGTTCATCGGTCAGCTGTTCTTCGTCTGGAACATTGTCCAGTCCTGGCTCGAAGGCCCGAAAGTCGAGGACGGCGACCCGTGGGACCTCGAAAGCGACGGGATGCTGGACCGCGAGTTCCAGTGGTTCGACGAGCAACTCGAAGCCGAGGCACCCGAAAAGGACCCATCGCTGCTCGCTGACGGCGGCCAAGAAGAACAAGACGACTCGTAAGCGTCCCGAACCCTGTTTTCGTCTGCTTCTTTTCGTTCGCAGCCAGAACGGACAGTGCCTGTTAGCTTGCGCCAGAGACCAGTACCATAGCCGTCACGAACATCATGAGCGCGATTCCGGTCAGGACGAGAAACAGTAGCTCTTTCTGTGACATAGGATAGCTACGACGTGGAAGTGAAAAAGGCTAATCGTCTCCGAGCCGTTGGTCTCACATGAGCGAGTCAGCCGAGGCCAGATCCGGGCAGCAAATCGTCCTTCGCCTGTATGTTGCTATCGTTGTGCTTGCCGGTGTGATGGGGTTCGTCCTTGGAAGCATTCGTCCGGAGGACCTCGAACCGGAACTGTTCGGTGTAATCGCACTACCGCCGACGCCGTTCGGTGTCGCTATCTACGGGTTTGTCACTATCGGTATCGTCCTTGGCGTGTTGCTTGGCCTCGTCATATACGTCTCCGAGCGAATCGACGACGCGGCCAGTTCGTGACCAGAGCGACACGGTGATCAGCGGCGTTTTCGACGAAGCAACACGAACGCACTGCGATGAGACGCCTATCGTGACTCGACAGGTCCGGGCAGCGTGCTACGAGAGCGCCGTTACGCGACGCTCGCCGTTACGCGACGCTCGCCGTTACGCGACGCTCGCCGTTTCCTGATAGCTCCCGTACTCTGCCTCGAAGACAGCCATAATCTCGCCCATCGTCGCGTAGGCTTTCACCGCGTCGATAATGATGGGCATGACGTTCCCGCCGTCGGTGACCACTTGCCGTAGGTCATCGAGCGCCGCCTCCACGGCCGCGTCGTCGCGCTCTGCTTTGACCGTCGCGAGCTTGTCCCGCTGGCGTTCCTGTACGTCCTCGTCGACGGTGAGAATCTCGGGTTCGGTGTCTTCCTCGACGGTGTACTTGTTGACGCCGACCATGACTTCTTCCTCGCTCTCGACGCGTTGCTGATACTCGTAGGCAGCGTCCTGAATCTCACGCTGGAAGTAGCCGTCCTGAATCCCCTGAATGACGCCGTCCCGGACCGACCCGTCGCCGAGTTCATCTCTGATGTGATTGATGTAGGCCATTGCCTTCTCTTCGACCTCGTCGGTCAGTGACTCGATGGCGAAACTGCCGCCCATCGGGTCGACGATGTCGGCGGCCCCCGACTCCTCCGCGATGATCTGCTGTGTCCGGAGGGCGACGCGAACGGCCTGCTCGGACGGGAGCGCAAGCGCTTCGTCGAAGCTGTTGGTGTGCAGACTCTGGGTCCCGCCCAGCACACCTGCGAGGGCCTGAATCGTCACCCGGACGATGTTGTTCAGCGGTTGCTGGGCAGTCAGTGACTGGCCAGCGGTCTGGGTGTGGAACTTCAGTTGCTTGCTCGCGTCGGCCTCCGCGTCGTACCAGTCGCCCATTACCCGGGCGTAGATGCGCCGGGCCGCGCGGAACTTCGCGATCTCCTCGAACATGGAGTTGTGTGAATTGAAGAAAAAGGAGAGTTGTGGGGCGAACTCGTCAACATCCAGCCCACGGTTCAGACAGTCCTCGACGTAGGCGAAGCCGTCCGCGAGCGTAAACGCGAGCTCCTGTACCGCTGTCGAGCCGGCCTCCCGGATGTGATACCCCGACACAGAAATGGGCTTGAACTTCGGCGTCTCCTGACTGGCGAACTCGATGGTGTCGGTCACAAGCTTCAGCGACGGCTCTGGCGGGATGACCCACTCTTTCTGTGCGATGAACTCTTTGAACATATCGTTCTGGAGCGTCCCACGGATTTCCTCGCGTGGGACGCCCTGCTGGTCGGCCAGCGCGATGTACATCGCATAGATGACGGGAGCGCTGGGGTTGATAGTAAAAGAGGTCGACACCTCGCCGAGATTGATGCCGTCGAACAGCCGTTCCATGTCCGCCAGTGTGTCGACGGCGACACCCTCCTTGCCCACCTCGCCGTCGGCCATCACGTCATCAGAATCGATCCCCATCAGCGTCGGCATATCGAAGGCCGTCGAGAGCCCGGTCTGGCCCTCGTCGATGAGGTAGTGAAACCGCTCGTTGGTTTCGTCAGCGGTCCCGAAGCCCGCGAACTGTCGCATCGTCCACTGCCGGCCGCGGTACATTGTCGGATAGACACCGCGTGTGAACGGCTCCTCGCCGGGGAAGCCGATATCTTCCTCGTAATCGAGGCCATCCACGTCGCGTGGCGTATACAGCCGGTCTACATCGAGGTTTGAGACCGTCGCGAACCGCTCCTTGCGTTCGCCGTAAGCGTCCAGTACGGGGTCCAGTGTCTCGGCTTCCCACTCGTCTTTCTGCTCGCGGATTCGTTGGAGGTCTGACTCGTCGAACATACTCCGGTGTATGTCATGATTTAGTAAGAAGGTTCGGGCAAAGCGGGGTGCTACCGTCGATCACACCGCTAGGGACTAGTCTTGGAGTCGTTCCGTTGTCTGTACGAGCGGGTGGTGTGCGTAGTCGACGACCTCGATATCGTCGATGGACTCCAGGTCGGAGTCCGCGGCCGTCTCGGCCATCCCCAATTCGACCGTCTCATCGAGGACGATGACGTAGGCGTCCATCTCGTCGATGTCGAGTCTGGCAGCGGCTTTCACGCGGTGATGGCCATCCGCCAGCAGGAGGTCTCCGCCGTTGTCGATGACGACGAGTGGTTCCGCCAGTCCCCGTTCCAGTTCGTACACCCGGCCTTCGAGTTCGTCGGCGTACACCGTTGTCTGTGTTGGCGTCAGGTCATCGAGGTCCACCTCACGGCGGCCTTCGTGTGTCGTGATCCCGTGGATATTCTCGAGCGTCCGGCCGAGCTTGTCTACCTTGCCCGGTGTCGCCCGTTCGATCTGGGAGCGGATCACGTCGGCGTTCGAGATGATACCGACAAGATGGCCGGCGTCGTCGACAACCGGGAGTTTCTGGATGCCCGACCGCAGGATAACGCGCGCCGCGTCCTGCACGGCCATGTCTGGATGTGCCACAAGGATATCGTCGGTCATCACGCGGAACATCGGCTCGTGGTCCTCTGCGAGCAGCAGGTCGCGCGCGCTAACGAATCCCTCGACCCGGCGGCCGTCAGTCACCGGAAACCCGCTGAAGTGGTCATTGTCGGCGATTCGTCGGGCGACCTCTCCCACGGTGTCGTCGAGTTCGACGGTGGCAACCTCGCGTGTCATATAGTCCCCGACCGTCGGGCGATTCGAATCCTCCATCGGCACTGGGTTCTCGACCGACAGCAAAAAAGGCTCGCCTACAGCGGTTCGCCGTCGTCGGGTTCGACGAGCGTTTCCGGGCTGTCCTCTCCCTGTTCTGCCTCGTCGTCTGTCGGTTCAGCCGCGTCGGCTGCCTGGTCTGGATCGTCACCACCGTCTTCGTCGCCGTTCTCCAGAAACATCACATCGCTGTTCCAGTCCGCTGTGCCGTCGTCACCAGCCTCTCCAGATGCGCCTTCGGCCGTCGCTGAGGTGTCGTCGCTGTCCTGACTAAGCGCCGTCGACTCCGTGAACGCGGCCACGTCGTAGTCAGCACGGGCGTAGACGCGCCCAAGCAGCCGGTGGGACCGCGACTGGACAGCGTCGAGGAACCGATTGGAAACGATAGCGCGGACAATCTCCTCCAGTGATTCCTCGCGGTCGTCGACGGTGATCATCCCCACGTCGATCTGTGCGCCCGCCATATCGGCGTGACCGCCCGCGGACCCGATCTGTCCGAAGGCGTCCCGCAGCGCCTCGCCGAGGTCGATATCTGCCCCACGTGCCCGAGCGGAGACGTATATCGTCCCGTCGACGACGCCGTACACCATCGTCGTCTGGACGCCTTCGAGGTCGAGGAGCCTGTCAGCCGCCTGTGCGAGTGCATCCCGGTCACTGATCTCACCGACACCAGTCAGGAGCACTGAGCCCTCCTGATCGCGGTTTGTAATCGCGCGGCCGATGACCGACAGCGTCTCCGGGCTCACGCTTGGGTCTTCGATTCGCTGGAGCGTCGCCATGTCGGCGTTCGTCACGAGATGCGCGGCGGCCTCGAAGTCCGCGGCAGCGACTTCCCGGCGGAAGTCCTTCGTGTCGACCTGAATGCCGAACAGCAGGCCCGTTGCGATAGGTGTCGGAATGTCAACGTTGAACCGCTGGAGGTAGTCGACCAGCAGTGTGCTCGTCGCCCCGACGCCGCTTCGGAGGTCGACGAAGCGGGCTTCGATCGGAACGCGTGGCGGATGATGGTCAATGACGATGTCGATGGGGGTCTCTGGGGGGAGTTGGTCGTTGACACCGGCTCTGGAGTGGTCAACTAGCGCAAACGCGTCGAACGCTTCCAGTTCGTCTGGTGAATCGGCGTCAAGGTTTCGGAGGTCAAACTCGAGGAGGTTGACGAACGCCCGGTTCTCCTGATGGGATATCTCCCCGTAGTAACAGATCGTCACCTCGCAGTCGGCTCGTTCAGCGAGCGCTCCGAGGGCGACAGCGCTGGCAATCGCGTCAGGGTCGGGATTGTCGTGCATGACGACAGCGAGATGGTCGTCGATGTCCCGCAGTACCTGATGGAGCTGTCTGGCCCGCGTTCCTTCGTCGCCGACCGACTGGGTAACGTAGTCGGTGACGACGGTCTCCGGTGTGACCAGCCGGTCCGCCACGCTGTCAAGCCGGTCGCGCTGGTCGGTTGTCGCGCCGTGGCCGGCGTATGCGAGGAGGAACGCATCGGGAAAGCAGTCACGCGCGGCCGTTGCCGCGTCGGCGTTCTGTTTGGGATCCTCACTGGCGACGATGATGCTTTCGGGGTGAAAGTCGAGGTCGGCGAGAACAGATGGGTCGGCCTGGTCGGCTTCGAGCACGTTGATGCCGTCCGCCCGGAGCGTTTCAGCACGGTGCTCGTCCTGGGTCACGACCGCCAGCTCGCCGCGGTCGTCGCTAATCGCGTCGAGAAGGTCCGCGGCCGTCGGCCCGAGTCCGAGCACCAGCCGAGAAAGCATACCGTGCAGTCAGCACTGGAGCGTCTAAAAACCCGTTACTTCAGCCGTTCCTGCAGAAACGACGGATGTGCGGCGGTAACACCGTCGAGAGCGAGGATCTTGTCTTCGATGACGTCCGCCAGCGAGTCACCGTCCATCGCCCGGACTTCCGCCATCAGCATATGGTCGCCGCTAGACGTGTACAGTTCCTCCATCTCCGGAATCTCCTTGAGGTTCCGCGTGGCTTCGACGTAGCAGTCGCTCGCGATGTCGATGCCGACCAGCGCAATCGACTGGCCCGCCAGCTTCTTCGGGTCGACATCGGCGGAGTAGCCGACGATGACACCCTCCTCTTCGAGTTTCTGGATGTATTTCCGGACTGTCGGCTTCGATACCTCCGCTCGCTCTGCGATTTCTGCGTACGAGGCCTGTGCGTCCTCTTCAAGGACCGACAGGATTCGACGCTCCGTAGACTCGGCACTCATGCACTAATCTTTTCGGTGCATGAAAAAATATCTTCCGAACCAGAAACCCACGTTCGGGGGGTATCCGCAGTCCGGCAGCGAGCCTTATTTGTGGTGTTCGAGGAGGTTGTCGTAGGTCCGCTCCCACTCCGCGTCCTCGTCGAAGTACCGCTCTGCGAGCGGTTCCTCGGGCATTTCGCCGATCTGGCGCTTCTCCTCGCCGTAGGAGGGGCGCTCGTCTTCGATGTACATCCGACCGGTGAGCACTTCGCCTTCGTACAGTCGCTCTTCGGTCTTTCGCATCATCTCGGCGGCTTCCGCGCGGTCCGAGACGTCGAAGTCGAACTCGTCGGACTGCTGGACGTCCGTGTACGGGACGTAGTGTTTCGCGTCCTTGTTCCAGGTCGGACACTGGGTCAGGAAGTCGATGTGCGCGAAGCCGTCGTGCTCGATGGCTTCGGCGATGATTTCCTTCGCCTGGTTCGGGTTGACAGCCGCGGTCCGGGCGATGTAGGTCGCACCGGCGTTGAGCTGCTGGGACAGAGGGCGGATCGGCGACTTCGCCGAGCCGTGGGGCTGTGTCTTTGACTTGTGGCCCTTCGGCGATGTCGGGGATGTCTGGCCCTTTGTCAGCCCGAAGATCTCGTTGTTGAACACGATATACGTCATATCGTGGTTCTCACGGGCCGTGTGGATGGTGTGGTTCCCACCGATACCGTAGCCGTCGCCGTCCCCACCGGCCGCGATGACTTCGAGGTTGGGGTTGGCGAGCTTCGCGGCCCGGGCGACGGGCAGCGAGCGGCCGTGGATGGTGTGGAAGCCGTAGCTGTTGAAGTAGCTGTTGAGCTTCCCCGAACAGCCGATACCGGTGAACAGCGCGACTTCGTCGGGGTTCTTGCCGACTTCCGGCATGGCCTGCTTGAGCGCCTTGAGGACGCCGAAGTCGCCACAGCCCGGACACCAGGTCGCCTGGGGTTCGATGCCGGGTGTAAACTCGTCGCGCTCGATTTCGCGTTCTTCGTTGATTGCTGAGAATGCACTCATAGGTTAGTCACCTGCCGCGGGTACGTACTTCATGTTGCTCGCGGCGAGTTCCTCGCCGTCGATGCTGGATTCGAACCCGTCGACGATCTCGGCGGGCTCGAAGGGGTTGCCGTTGTACTTGAGCAAGCTCGACAGCTTGTCGCCGTACTTGCCGAGTTCCTTCTGGGTCAGACCGCGGAACTGGGCCGTCGCGTTCATCTCGACGACAAGTGCCTCGTCGACTGATTCGAGCCACTCAGAGACTTCTTCCTTCGGGTACGGAGCCATATCGGAGACGCCAAGCGCCTTCACGGAGTGGCCGTTCTCGTTGAGTCGGTCGACGGCCTCGAAGACGGTCCCCTGCTGGCTGCCCCACACGAGGATGCCGTAGTCGGCTTCCTCGGGTCCGTGGTAAGTCTGGTGGGACGTGTTCTCGTCCAGATCAGCACGGATGTCGTCGAGCTTGTTGAGCCGACGGTTCATCTGGGCGATGCGGTTCTCGGGGTCCTCGCTGATGTGACCCGATGGGTTGTGCTCGTTGCCTGTCGCGAGGAAGCGGCCGTCCTTCTGGCCCGGCACGGAGCGCGGGCTGACGTTCGAGCCGTCCTCGGGCTCGTGGAGGAACCGCTGGAACTTCCCGGAGGAGTGGTGTGCGGCGTCCTGAATCTCCTCTTCGGTGAGGACCGAGCCGGGATCGGCGTTTGGCTCCTCGTCGAAGTGGCTGGCCGGGAGGTTTCGGAGTTCGCCCTGAATCTTCTGGTCGTAGATAACGATGACCGGGATCTGGTACTCGTAGGCGATGCGGAACGCCGAGCGGGTCTGCGTGTAACACTCGCGGATGTTCGCCGGTGCGAACACGACGCGGGCGGAGTCGCCCTGTGAGGTGTACAGGACGTGCTCAAGATCAGCCTGCTCGGGCTTGGTCGGCATCCCCGTCGAGGGGCCGGCTCGCATCGCTTCGACCAGCACGATAGGCGTCTCGGTCATCTCTGCCAGTCCAAGCGGTTCGGACATCAGCGCGAAGCCACCGCCGGAGGACCCGGACATGGCCTTCACGCCGGCGTGGGATGCACCGAGCGCCAGCGCGGCGGCCGCGATCTCGTCTTCGACCTGTTCGGAGATGCCGCCGAACTCGGGCAGATGCTGTGACATGATCGTGAACACGTCGGTCCACGGAGTCATGGGGTAGCCCGAGATGAAACGACAGCCCTCGTCGATTGCGCCGTAGGAAATCGCGTTCGAGCCCGAGAGAATGACCTGCTCCTCGTCGTGGGAGCCCTCGGGGACCTCGATATCGTGGTCGATATCGAGTTCGCTGGCGGCTTCGTAGGCGTCCTCGAGAACGTTGAGGTTCGCCTCCTGCATGTCGCCGCTCATATTCTGTGTGATGAGTTTCTCGAACTCGTCGGTGCTGATATCGAGAATCGCCGCTGTCGCGCCGATACCGGCCGTGTTCCGCATAATCTCGCGGCCGTGCTCCTTGGCGATGCCGCGGAGGTCCATCGGGACGACGTGCCAGTTGTTCTCCTCGGCAGCCTCTTCGAGCCCGATTTCGTCGACATCCTCGTCGTCGAGCAGCCCCTCGTCGTAGAGGAGAACGCCGCCTTCTCGGAGGTCGTCGAAGTTCTCGTACAGCGGTTTGAGCTCTTCTTTCCCGTAGTAGGCCTCTTCCTGTGGGTTCCGGGCGAAGGAGTCACCCAGTGCCAGCAGGAAGTTGTAGCCGTCCCCACGGGACTGTACCGGTTCGTCCTTTGCACGTACTTCCACGTACGTGTGGCCGCCGCGGATACGCGACGGGTAATGACGGTGTGTGAACACGTTCAGCCCCGACCACATCAAGGCCTTCGCGAAGTTCTGGCTTGTCGAGTCGATTCCGTCACCGGAACCACCGGCGATTCGCCAGATTAGTTCGTTGTCTGTCATGGTGAAATCCTCGGCCCCAGCTCTGGTGCCGTATCATTCCGTTGGGGGGCCATGACTAAAGATTTTCCACTATGTCACCACTCATTAATCGTTATCTTTCGGCTCAGGCACCTCAGATTGCCGTTTTCGAAATGAGGTTCGTCACTAGTGAGACAGATTCATAGGGTCGATATATTCAGCTAACCCACACGTGTCAGCCGCTACTAGTAAGTCGCGTAACTCCCTCCCGCAACGACTAACACGGTGAATACCGATGTACAGTCGAAGATGTCGTTAACGGAACTCATCACCGGCGTCGAGGACCATCAGAAGACGCTGACTATCTTTAACGCCGGGCCGACAGCGGCCGAGGACCTTCGCGAGCGCTTCGCGGACCGTAACGTCCACGTTCAGACCGAGCAGACCGAGAGCGGACGACCGGGCGAGTTTATCACCCTCAGCGAGGACACAGAGGTGATCGCGGCCGCGAGCCTCAACTCGTTCACGGACGCGCTCAACGAAGGTCGGCAGTACATCACGCGTGACAACAGCCCGTACGTGTCGATTCTCGACCACCTTGATGAGACCATGTTCACCTCGTGGTCGATTCAACGGATGACCGCCGCATCGCGCGAAATAGAGGATCGCGCATGGCGAGTGGGACAGGGAACCCTGCACGCCGGCTTTCAGACACTCTCGACGCTTCAGGGCGAACTCGACCTCTATGAACGACTGGGTGAGACCGACGTGGATGTTCACGCCTATGCCGTCCCTGACGTCGAACCGCCCGAGTACAGTACGTTCTCGCTGCATCTGGAACGGTCAAACGAGATCGCCGACTCGTGGTTCGTCGTGTTCGATGGCGGGGGTGACCCGACCCAGAAATGCGCCCTGTTGGCCGAGGAGCGCGAACCGCGCGAGTTCTACGGCTTCTGGACCTACGACGAGTCGACGGTCGACTGGATCATCGACTATCTGGAGGAGACGTACGGCTATCTCGAACAGTGACAGCCGCGCGCAAACGGGCCAACGCGGCCACTGCCACGGCACGCCGTTGGCTGCCATCTCGTCTGTGACATGACGAACGTTGCTGCGTCCCGGGAGTTCCGTATCGAAGAGACCGGCGAACGCGTCAACGGTCTCGAACTGGAGTTACACCTGTTTTTCGGCGTGTGGGCAGTCGTTGAGCGGCACGATAACCGGTGGATCGTGGCAACTGAAAACGGCGAGCGCCGAACGCTCGTCGTTGTCTCGGACTGACCCAACGAACCGCGTCTCAGTCTGTCGCCCCGGCTACGTCCTCAAACACCCCGAGGTCGTGGCCGAGTAGGACTTCAGCCCCCGTGGCCCGCTGGCGGTCGCGGCACCGTTCGAGGCTCTCCTTCCACGCGCCGTTGTTCCACAGGAGGCTCGTCGCCATTGGTTGGCCCGCGTAGTTCGCCTCAACGTAGGCTTCGTCGCCGACGACGAGGAGCGGCTGGTCCGGGCGGTCGATGAATGCACCCATGAGCCCTGGGGTGTGGCCAGGGAGGTGAAGCAGTTCGATACCATCGGTGAGGTGATAGCTGTCGCCGTGAACGATCTCCCAGTTCAGGTCGCGGTCGAAATCGCTGGCGAGGTAAGCGATAGAACCGTCGTCCGTGTTGGCGCTGTAGTACGCGTATGGGAGTTCCTCGCGGTGGACGTAGATCGGCACGTCCGTTCCCGCGAAATTGCGCAGGCCGCCAGCGTGGTCCAGATGCAGGTGGCTCATCACGACGGCATCGATCTCGTCGATGCTGTAGCCCGCATCTTCGAGATCTGCCGGCAGGGCATGCTCGGCGGCATCGGTGTGTGCGAACGCCTCGTACAGCGGCGTCGGCCAGTACCCGTCGCCGGCCTCTGGGTGAGAGCCGGTGTCCCAGAGGACGGTTAGCTCGGGCGTCTCGATGATGAGGTTCCATACAACGTACGTTTCGTACTCGTGCTCCGGGTCACGGTGAGAGGCTGTCGCGACGCTGTGGCCGTCAACGACGAAGTTTCGGTCAGCCTGTACGCGGCCCCGGTCGATGAATGTCACTGTGAGGTCGTCCATACAGTGTCTACGGCCTGTCACAAAGTAAAGACGATGCCGTGCGCAGTGGGCTGGCTCGGTGCACCAACCGCATTTCGCTGTGGAATGGGGTTTCATGCCGTGTGGACATTGAGTGAGATTTATGCCAAAATATTCGT
Source organism: Haloarcula sp. R1-2 (assembly GCF_011627385.1). Taxonomy (NCBI): domain Archaea; kingdom Methanobacteriati; phylum Methanobacteriota; class Halobacteria; order Halobacteriales; family Haloarculaceae; genus Haloarcula; species Haloarcula sp. R1-2. The sequence goes on along the minus strand of NZ_JAANTG010000004.1, from coordinate 22,982 downwards.
GACAGAGCGGGACCCACACACACCACCCTGCAAGTGTTCTTGGGGTTTGCAGGGGGTGGGGGCGGGGAGTGGCGGAACCACGTCACTATATTTAAATAGAGTGGAGATTGTTCTGTCTCGCCGAGACTGTGTGGTCGGTACTGTACCTGAATACATAGATTTAGCCGTTACAGACCCTTTTTGGTGCGGATTCTATAGACTGTGCTATTAAACAGCAACCAGATTATATTGCATATACCATAAGATATAAAAACAGTCTCTAGTTCCATATCTAGTCATTGACTAGAGAATGAAGAATCACAGGAATCAAGTGTGTTAAGTCAGGTATCGGTGTAGCAGGCCGCTCGTAACTGTTTTCGAGTGGGAGCGGAGAAACACTTGCAGGGTGGTGTGTGACTGTTCGGCGTGAAAACACTTGAAACACTTGAACGGTGGTCACTGGTTTTATATAGAGCCACTCAAAAGGTGGAATACGATGGTCGACGTGAACGAGAACCCGTTCGACGGGACTGATTCGATCTTCGAACGAAAACAACCACTGAAAAAAGACACGTTCACGCCGGATACAATCTTTCACCGCGACGAGGAAATCGAATTCTACATCAACGCACTTCAGGATGTCATTGTCGGCCACGACCCCAACAACGTCTTCGTCTATGGTCCAACAGGAGTCGGCAAAACTGCTGTTACAAAGTGGGTACGAGACAAACTCGAAGAGAAAGCCGAGGCTGAGGATATCCCGCTCACCGTTGTCGGTCCGATTAACTGCCGGAACTACCGGTCGGCGTATGCACTGGTAAATACGCTCGTCAACGAGTTCCGGGATCCCGAGAACCAGCTCCCGGAGAGCGGCTACAGCACTGACAGCGTCTTCGAGTTCCTCTACGAAGAGATAGAGGCTGTGGGCGGGAACGTGCTTATCATTCTGGACGAGATCGACAACATTCCTGCGGATGCACGGAACGACTTTCTCTACGAACTGCCGCGGGCCGAAGCGAACGAGAACACGCCGATCACCGATGCGAAGGTTGGACTTATCGGTATCTCAAACGACCTCAAGTTCGTCGACGTGCTGGAACCCAAGGTGAAATCGACGCTGGGGGAGCGAGAGATCAAGTTCGGCCCATATGACGCGACTGAACTTCGAGATATTCTTGGCTACTACGCCGACATCGCGTTCCGGGAGGACGTGCTCGGCGAAGATGTCGTCCCGCTGGCAGCAGCCTTCTCTGCACAGGAACGCGGTGACGTTCGGCAGGGACTCCGAATCCTCGAAAAGGCCGGGGAGTACGCGCGGATGGAGGGTGCAGAGGGTGTAACGGAGGCACATACACGGCGGGCGACGGACACCATCGAAACCGATGAACTGCTGGATTACTTCGAGCACGATCTGAGTTCACAACAAGCATTGACCTATCTCGCCACGACGCTTGCACTCATCGAGCCGAAACACGAGGCGTCGACAAAACGGATCTACAATCTCTATTCCTCTATCGCGGAGTCGAGCGGTCGCCGCGTGAAATCCGAGCGGAAGATATACGAGTTCCTTGACCAGCTCTCAATGCAGGGACTGGTCCGTTCTGCGGAACGCAACCTTGGCCGCAAGGGCGGACGCAAGTATATTTATGAAGTCACTGATGACCCGACCGACATCATCAACGCTGCACTCCAGTCCTCCTACAGCGATGCTGTGCCGAGTAACGTCAATGGGATTCTCGAACATTATCTGGAAGACGAGGCGACTGAGTTCGAGGCACCGGACACTACTGACGACGAGCAACAGAACCTCTGGCAGTTCACGTAGCCACCCCCCGTCGGCTCACACGGCAGAACACTTGCACGGTGGTGTGTGTGTGTTCAGCGGTGGTCTAACTATTGTGGCGTCCAGAACAGTTGCAGGGTGGTGTGTGTCCCCACAGTAGACAGTGAAAGGGGGTGCAAACAGGCGGTTATCTGGTATCTGTTCCCCGCTGCAGTGTGTAGAACACTTGCAGACCGGTGTGTCCGTCCGGTTCCACCACGACCCTACGTATTCCGTTTCGAAAACACTTGCAGGGTGGTGTGAACCCGATCCGACGGGAAAACCGCCCAAAACGGCCTTTTCGAACACTTGCAGGGTGGTGTCTCAGCATACTCTCACACATCTCAAGCAGTACGTGAAACACTTGCACGGTGGTGTGCAAGGGCGAATCGGAACTCGGAACAACGCTACAAAAACACTTGCAGCGTGGTGTTTTCGTAGATTCAGACGCTTGCACACCTTCCGTGCGAACACTTGCAGGGTGGTGTGTGAACACGTGTTCACCATTCTGGTCTGGCTGTACTCGAACTGGAAACACTCGCAGGGTGGTGATAGAACACTTGTATGGTGGTGTCGGGTCAACTGTCTGGTGATGTCAGAACACTTGTAGGGTGGTGTACCGACTCAGTATCACTCGCATGGACTTCGTACAGTAGCGTAATCCCTGTCTGGTTGGTATATCCGGGCTGTACAGGCTGTCCAGTCGTGAACAGCCGCTGGAGTGATAGCTGGCCAGCCACGCTCCTCTAAAGAACACTCGAAGGGTGGTGTTCCCGCGAAAAACACGCCGTTTGCGACGCAATCAATCGACAGTGACCGACGACTCTCTCCGTTACATCGGAGCCTGCTTGTAGATGAGGTTCCGCTGGATGTCGTTGGCCCCCTCGTAGATAACCGGAATCCGAACATCGCGATACACGCGGGAAATCCGGTTCTCCGTCAGCACGGACCGCCCACCGTGAAGTTGCATCCCCTTCTCCGCACAGTCCATTGCGGCTTCGGTCGCGTTGGTCTTTGCTAGTGCGGCCCAGTAGCCGGAGTTCTCCTGATTGGCGACGCGTTCGGCCGCGTGCCAGGTGAGGGTCCGGGCGGACTGGAGGCTGAGTTGCATATCGGCCAGCTTGTGCTGGACCGCCTGGAACTCGTCGACGGTCTTGCCGAAGGCTTCGCGGTCATGGACGAACTCCCAGGCTTCCTCGATGGCTGCGGCAGCCAGCCCGAGACCGTGTCCGCCGACGACGACGCGGCCGTGATTGAAGAACTCGGCGAGCATATAGAAGCCGGCCCCTTCGACGCCGACCAGATTCTCCTCCGGAATCCGGCAGTCGTCAAGCACGATGTGGGCCTGCTTGGACGCCCGGAAGCCCATCTTCTCGGGGATGTGCTCGGCGTGGTAGCCGTCGGCGTCCGTCGGGACGATAAACATCGAGTAGTTCCCGTAGCGGTCGTTCGGGTCGTCACCGGTCTTGGCGTACAGCGTCACCCAGTCCGCCTCGACACCGTTGCCGATCCAGTATTTTTCGCCGTTAATTACCCACTCGTCACCATCTTTCTCAGCGGCCGTCGTCATCCCAGCAAGGTCGCTCCCCGTTTCCGGTTCAGAGACGGCGAGACCGGTAAGCTGGTCGCCGGCAGCGACGGGCTTGAGGAACTCCTCTTTCTGCCAGTCCGCGCCGTGGTCCTCGACGATCTCTGCCCCGAAGCTGGCGAGCTGGATCGTCAGCGCGATTCCTGCGTCGGCTTTGTACAGCTCCTCTGCCATCGCAAGCATCTGCTGGAGGTCGTAGCCGCTCCCGCCCCACTCTTCGCCGATATCCTGTGCGACGAGCCCGGCCTCCGTCGCCGCTTCGAGCACGTCCCAGGGGTACTCCCCGGACGCGTAGTACTCACCCGCGACTGGCTCGATGTGCTCCGCGGCGAACTCCCGAGCCTCCTCCTTGACCTCGTGTGCGTGCTCCGGAACGAGTTTCTCGGATAGCAGGTCCATAGAGATTATCATGGTTTGTGTACTCATATACTCCGTGGAACTCTGCCAAACACCGTCGTAGTTGTTTCTGGGAAACTCCTGATAATCGGCCAGCACGCTTTTCCATGGCTGTAGCCTTCCTCTGACATGAATCGTCGAGACTACTTGCTCGCCGGAGCCACCCTTGGAACTGCCGGGCTTGCGGGGTGTTCGTTTCTGGCCGCAGCCGAGGCACCGCCACCGGACGTTCCGACAGCGCAACTGAACGACGGTGGCTGGACGCAAACGGCCCAGTCCTCGGAAACAGTATTCGACCGGAGCTACGGCCCGGTTTCGGTCGAGGCCGTCTCCAGTACGGTTCAGTACGTCGACGAACAGCTACAGGAGCGTGTCGCCGACCGTACTCTTGACCAGGTTCAGACTGCACTCTCCGTGTTTTTCGCCACCCGAGTGGATTTCAGCCCCAATCTGGACAATCTTCCGGCTGGCGTGGGGCGCGAGGAACTGCTGGCGGAAGTCAAAACAAACGCCCGCGACAGCTTCGAACAGCAGATGGAAGCGCAGGGGCTGACCGACATCGAGAAATCCGGCGAGGGGACAATCGATATCGACACCGGAGAGACAGCTGAGACGGTGGAACTGTCCGCCGTGTACCCATTCGAGGGGATTTCCTTCGACGTGACCGAGGACGAGGCCGTCGAGATACCAGCCAGCGACATCGACATCTCGGCGATGTTCGCCGTCTGGCACCACGGCGACTTCGTCGTCATTTCCGGGGGCGCGTACCCGGCACAGAACTTCGAGCAGGTCGTCGAAAACGACCTGAGTGACGGCATCACAGTCACCGTCGATGTCGACCTCGGACTCCAGCCCGAAACCTATCGGACAGAAGTCCGGAATCTCGTCACTGGCGTCCAGTAGCGCTACTGAGCGGCTGAAAACGCGCCAACTCTCCTATTCCGGCGCGGCGTCGTCGGGGACGCGACCCTCGACGAGCGATTCGTCGGCGTACTCGTCACGGAGCGACTTTTTGTCGAACTTTCCGGTTGCCGTCTTCGGAACCTCGTCGATGGTGACGAAGTTGTCCGGGACCCACCACTTGGGGTAGGACTCGAGGATGTACTCACGGAGTTCATCACCAAGCGTCTCCTCGTCGGCATCGGCCGTCGGAACGATCATCGCAAGTGGGCGTTCCTGCCAGCGCTCGTGCGGGACACCGATGACTGCCGCTTCGTTCACGTCGTCGTGGGCGATCAGTTCGTTTTCCAGTTCGAGCGAAGAGATCCACTCTCCGCCGCTCTTGATAACGTCTTTTGCTCGGTCGACGATCTTGATGTAGCCGTCCTCATCGACGGACACCACGTCACCAGTCTTCAGATAGCCGTCCTCGAACTCCTGCTCGTTCGCTTCCGGCCGCTTGAAGTACTCTGTCGTCACCCACGGCCCGCGGATGTGGAGTTCGCCGAAGTCCTCGCCGTTATGTGGGACCTCGTCGCCGTTGTCGTCGATGACACGGAACTCCAGCCCGGGTGTGATGAGTCCCTGCTTCGCCCGCTTGTCCAGTTGCGTCTGGTAGTCGGCGTCCTCCAGGTCGCTCCGCAGGGACGCCACGGCACCCACCGGGGCCGTCTCGGTCATTCCCCAGGCGTGGACGAGTTCCACGTCGCGGTCGTCGAAGAACCGGATCATCGCCTCCGGTGCGGCGCTTCCGCCGACGATGAGGCGCTCAAGGGATGAGAGGTCAACGTCGTTCTCTTTGATGTACTCCATCAGTCCCAGCCAGACGGTCGGGACGCCGGCGGTGACGGTGACGTCCTCTTCTTCGATGAGCTTCGCGAGGTCCGCAGGCTCCGGCTGTGGGCCGGGGTAGACGTGCTTGGCCCCGCCGGCAGTTGCCGAGAACGGGAGACCCCACGCGTTGACGTGGAACATCGGGACGACGGGCATCATCACGTCGTCGTCGTCGAGTGGAATTCCCTGTGGCGATTGAATCGCCATCGTGTGGCTCCACAGCATTTGCTGGGTGTACTCGACGCCTTTTGGTCGCCCGGTCGTGCCGGACGTGTAACAGAGGCCGGCAGCGCGGTCCTCCTCCAGCTCGGGCCAGTCGTACTCCGTCGGCTGGTCGGCGATGAACGACTCGTAGGCAACGGCATCAAGCTCTGTCTCCGGGACGGAGTCACTCATTACGATGAACTGCTCGACCGTTTCGAAGGACTCTGGGTCCGCTGTTGCAGCGCCTTCGAGTTTCGGCAGGAGCGATTCGTCGACGAAAATGAGTTCGTCCTGTGCGTCGCTGACGATATACTGGATGTGTTCGTCGGGCAGGAGCGGATTGATAGTGTGTAGCTGCGCACCGGTTCCGGGTACCCCGAAGTACGTCTCGAAGTGACGGCTGTGGTTCCAGCAGAACGTCCCGAGCCGTTCACCGTCGCCGTAGCCGGCTTCTTCGATCGCGTTCGCTAACTGTGCCGTCCGTTCGGCATATTCGGCGTAGTCGTGGCGGACGATGCCCTCGTGGGTACGAGAGACGACCTCTGTGTCCGGATACAGTGTTTCTGCACGCCACAAGAACGGTCGTAGAGTTTGCGGGCTGCCTCCTGGCATATCATGACGCAAGGGCCCACGGTACAAGAAACACTGCTAAATCTTTCATGAGGGACAAGGAGTTCATCCGCAGTTCCCGCCGCCAGAATAAGTTCGGACCGCTTACACTTCGATTTCCTGCATCAGGTCGACCAGCTCTTCGAGTTCCGGAAATGTGTACACCTTCACGTTGATGTCGGACTCCAGTGCGTGGACGCGGGAGTCGAACATCAGCGCCATCTCGTTGTCCCGGTCGCCGACGAGCTGGTCCACCATCCCGCTCCCCGGGCCGAACGTGAAGTTCGGCGTGGAGATGTCGATGGTGGTATCGAGAACGTTTGCCCAGCCGTCGATGAAGCCGCTGGTCATGATGTTGCCGATCTCCTGAATCGCCGAGCGTTCCATGTCGGTGAAGCCGTTCGCGTTGGGGTCCGTCTCACCCATATCGCCGATCATCCCGGTGGCGAGGTCCTTTGCACTGGCGGCGTTGAACAGGAACAGGATGTGCCCATGGGGCTTTTCCACCATTTCGATACTGATACCGATCTGCTTCTCGTCGCCGACGTGTGTTTTGATATCCGGGATATCGATGAAGTTGATCTTCGTGATCTCCATCTCCGTCTCCATCCCAGTCATCTGGCTAAGGTGGTTCGCAACGGTGTTACCGCCTTCCTTAGCCATCTGATTGAACAACCCGAGCTTCCGAATATCTATCATCAGACTCATTCGTTAGGACCAGCGTTGCCGCTGAGTTGTGTGCCCTCATACATAAGCTATGCACCCGCATTTTCGTCGGCGAGAATCGGAGCGTGTTGCTGCCGCTTGCTCACTCCACCCGGACGCTCACAGCGACGCCCTCACCGAGCGGTAGCAGCCCGGTCTCGAACGCCGGGTCGCTGCCGACGCGTTTGAGATACGCGGCGATACCGCGACTCGTTTCGTTGGCGTCGATGTCCTCGCCAGCCAGCAACGCCCGTACATCTGCAAATTCCAGCGGCCCGGCCTCGATCATGTTGTCAGCGACCACGGCCCCACCGACCGGCACCTTTGCCCGGACAGCCTCGAAGGCCTCTGCATAGCGGTGTTTCTCGTTATCAATAAGCACCACGTCGAACGGGCCGTCGTAGTTCTCGACGATTTCGATTGCGTCACCGTGCTCGAAGGCGGCCAGGTCGGCGAACCCGCCGCGGTCGAGGAACTCGCGGGCATCCTCGAGTTCGTCGGCGTCGATCTCCGTCAGGACAATCTGTCCATCGTCGGACACAGCGGGTGCCATCCAGTACGCCGAGTAGCCGAAGCCGGAGCCGAACTCGAAGACACGGTCGGCGTCAACCATCCGGGCGACGAGGCGGAGCCACCCGCCGACTGCGGGACCGACCGTCGGGAATCCCTCTCGGTCGGCTCTGGCGTCCATCTCATCGATAATTGCATCGCTGGCTGGCGCCAGTGTGCGAGCGAACTGCTCTGTCACTTCCGGGAGCGGGGTTTCGTCCATGTCAGGCTATGCCGGTAGCGGCAACATAAACGAGTGGGTCCGGACCGGAACTAGCCGAGTTCGAGGCGTTCGACGTACTGAATCACGGACTCCAGCGCGGGATTGGCGTAGTACTCAACAGTATTGTCCGCTGTCTCGTATGAGAGAATCCCCAGATCGTCCAGCCGCGGAAGGTGATTGTGTGCCAGCGACACGCCCACTTCATCGCGTGATTTTGGCGTCGTTCTGGCTGGAATAGCCTTTTCGCGTTCGTAGACGCGGTCGACGAGGTCGTCCAGTGGGACCTCGGTTTCAGACCGGTCTTTCAGGTGATACAGGAGACTGCGCCGCCGCGGAGCGGAGATCAGTTCCAGTACCTGGTCAAACGAGTAGGGTATCGGAATCGTTTCGGGCTCCTCCGGGTCGCCCTTCTTGACGCCGCCGGGTGGGGTGACGGTGTCTCGAAACGTCGGCGTCTCTTCTGCGTCTTGCGACGCCGTGACGGTCCAGCCGTGGTCCGGGAGATACTCGTACACGACATCATACAGTGGCCGAAACATCTCGACTGTCTCCTCCGTATGGGCCTCGGGGTCCATGTGGTGATGGCCCGAGACGTCCATCTCGGCACATTGTCGGTTCAACGCAGTCACCAGCGCGATGACGCGGTCACGCTCCCAGGACTCAAGCAACCCAGTAAGCGAATGCAGGCACAGAAGCAGCGGTGTATCTTCCTGCTCCAACCGACCGAGATGGCGAGAGACGGTCGCGCTGATGTCTATCGGCGCCACTGTTGCGGGAAGGGTATCAAGCGTCAATGAAGGAAACGCACCAGACGCTGCTGCCTGTGAGGTAGCCGGTAACTCGCTGCCGGCGTCGACGATGATCGCCTCTTCGGGCATCTCGTCGTCGAGGTGCTGCTGCCACAGCGAGAGGCGCGAATCGGGGGATTCGGACACTGTGACACAGATCGCCTTCGACTTACTGACCTCCTGCTCAGCCAGAAACCCGGCACACCCCTCTCGTTCGGCGTCGCTTGCATTGCGTGCCAACACCAATACGGACGCAGCCTCTTTCAGAGGCTGGTCAACTGTCCCACTCCCGGAGTTCATTGCGTACTGTATCGTATCTGGAACCATAAAGCCATCAACAAATAAGCGTTCCCTTGACATACGGTAACTTTTGATTAGCGCCACTCGAATACGAGACAGTGCTCGTCTCGGCTCTCTCTATACAACTAGCCTCTAGTGCCTATTCTATACCGTCTCAAGTCCGAGGATTTTTGCGGTACGATGCCGTATCACTGTCTATGCCAGTCATGTCGAGTAGCGACTTTTCTATTCATATCGAGGAGTGTGATGAGTTTGATGATGGGATGCCGATAAGTTCACTTCCGGACGAAGTCACGTCCATCGACGACCTCGACTGCGAGTGCTGGAGCGGGTTCGAATCTCTGGACGAAATCTAACAGCAGGTATCGACGCCCGGGTTTCCAGAACTGGCTTCAGTTGACTGGTCGTCGAGCATCTCGTTGACGACCGTCTTCACCTCGGTGCTGAGTTTCTTATACTGTATGTCTACTGACACCTAACCACTACCTAAGGTGCCCGTAGATACGATTGAAGTTATAACTAGTGCGTCTACTGGGTCACCATCTCAGCACGGGCAACGCATTTGTCTCGGTTGTCTTGCCCACGCCGGGCCATCCCGATTAAACGTCCCAGTACGCGGGTTCGTTACCGGGCTTCCACTTTATCGAGCACCCTCTGGATGGTTTCTCGACCGCCGTAATCTGGTCGCCATCCAGCAACGTTTCGACGTGTGTAGCCATCTCCCGCTTGCTCGGTTCGTCGTCCGGGTTCGGCGCGTCGTCAAGGCGGCCGTGGTACGCCAGTTTGAACGCCCCATTGTCGTTCCGGAACAAGAACGGGTCAGGGGTACAGCGGGCACCGTACGCGGCTGCGACATTTTGTGACTCGTCGAATAGATACGCGTCGTACTGTATCTCTCCGCGCTCGACGAGTTCCTGCATCCGCTCGAACGAGTCGTCGGGGTACTCCTCGGGGTCGTTGGCATTAATCCCGACGACAGCGAGGTCGTCGTATTCTGTCGCGAGGCGATTTAGCTCGTCTATCTTCGCTTTCGCGTATGGACAGTGGTTGCACGTAAATACAATTAGTAGTGCGTCCTTGTCCGTGAAATCCGACAGTGAGTACGTCGCCCCGTCGGCCCCCGGCAGTTCGAACGTCGGTGCTTCGTCCCCACGTCCGAGCACGTCGGACTCCGAATCGAGTGAAACCATCGCCTTCCACTACGGCTGTCGCCGTCAAAAGTCCACGGACGCTAGGCTGCCTTCTGTGACAGCCGTTTTTCGATCAACTATCCACGTCGCTGGATGTCGCTGCCGCAGTATCGAAGGCCTTCGCTGCCTCGAACGCTGCGCTCCCGTCATCGACCGAGAACAACGTCTCTTCGCCCTCCGCTTCGTGCTTTTCCAGCAGCCCGACCGTCACTAGCTCTTCAAGCGTCCCGTCAAGGTATAGCGTCTTCAGCGGCACGCCAGCTTCCTCACTCAGGGCCGTTTTCGTGTACGTCTCGTCCACGTCCAGGCGGAGTATCGTGTCAATAACTGTTGCCGCCTTGTCGTGATTCGCGACATGTGCCCATCCAGTGTCAGAATCAGCCCGCTGGCCACCCTCTTCGAACATTAAGCGATATATAACCAGCAGAGATATTAAAACCGTCTGGTGCATTCCCGACCGAATGATGTGACGCTCTCTCACTATTGAGCAAGGCTTTTGTCCGCGTCACTCTGCTGGCACTGTATGAGCAGTCGCCGCGAGATACTCGACCTGCTACGGGAGAACGCTCGCTACACGACCGAGGACATCGCTCGGTTGACCGATTACTCCGAGAGCGAGGTAGCCGAGATTATCGACGAATTCGAGGAGGCAGGCATCATTCGCGGCTATCAGGCAGTCGTCGACTGGAACGCGGTCGAGAACGACGAGGAGCGCGTCCGCGCTACCGTCGAACTCAACGTCACGCTGGACCGTGAGACCAGCTACGACGACATCTCCGACCGGATCGCGAAGTTCCCGGAAGTGACTTCGCTACGCCTCGTCAGCGGCGACTACGACTTCGATCTGGAGGTCGAGGGCGATTCGATGCGCGAAGTGTCGCATTTCATCAGCGACAAAATCGCGCCGATCCCCGAAATCACGCAGACGGTAACCCACTACATCATGGAGTCGTACAAGGAGCAGGGGATGGAGTTCGACGACCACGACGACGACGACCGCCTGTCCGTCTCACCATGACATTCGAAGCAGCGGACAGAGTCGACAGCGTGCCGCCATCAGGCATCCGTCGGTTCTTCGAACTGGCCGAGGAGATGGACGACATCATCTCGCTCGGGGTCGGCGAACCGGACTTCTCGGCCCCGTGGTCGGCCCGTGAAGCCGCTATTGCGTCGCTCGAACGCGGCCAGACCTCCTACACCGCCAACCGCGGGAAACGGGAGCTCCGGGAGCGCATCGCGGACTACGAAGCGGCGACGCACAACCTGCAGTACGACCCCGATGAGGAAATCCTCGTCACGGCGGGTGCGAGCGAGGGCCTGGATCTCGCTTTTCGGGCACTGCTAAACCCCGGCGATTCGATCGCTATCGCCCAGCCGTGCTACGTCTCGTACGTCCCCGGTGCGACGTTCGCTGGTATCGACGTTATCGACGTTCCGACGCGCGCGGAAGATGAGTTCAAACTCACCCAAGAGGTGCTGGAATCGTCCGGTGCGGCGGAGGCCGACGCACTCGTATATTGCTTCCCGAACAATCCGACCGGAGCGACGATGACGGCCGAGGAGATGGCGGATGTTGCGGCCTTTTGCCGCGAAAACGACCTCCTCGTGTTCGCCGACGAGATCTACGCCGATCTCACGTACGAACACGACCATACGTCTATTGCTACCCTCCCCGGGATGCGTGAGCGGACCGTCGTGTTCAACGGCTTCTCGAAGGCCTTTGCGATGACGGGGTTCAGACTGGGATACGCGATGGCACCGCCGGAGGCTGTCGAGGCGATGAACCGAATCCATCAGTACTCGATGCTTTCGGCCCCGACGACGGCTCAGCACGCCGCTATCGAGGCGCTCGACAACTGCCGCGACGAGGTCACGGACATGGCCGCTCAGTACGACCGCCGGCGGAAGTACGTCCTCACGCGCTTCGAAGAGATGGGGCTGGACTGCTTCCCGGCGGCCGGAGCGTTCTACGCGTTCCCGGAATGTCCCTGGGACGATGCCGGTGAGTTCGCCGAGAGTCTCCTTCAGGAAAAGCGGGTCGCGGTTGTCCCCGGAACCGCGTTCGGGGAGGGCGGGTCGGGCCATCTCCGAGTGTCATACGCGACGGGTCTCGATGATCTCAAGGAAGCAATGGCCCGGATTGAGTCATTCCTTAATTGACAACTAGGATCGGCGAAACATTCAGTATGGTCCACTTACTACCGTAAGGAGACCGTGATACGAACAACCGGAACTTCTTTTTCATCGACATTTGGTGGGGATAAACTTTTTTCCTGCCTAACGGGAGATAAATAACAATGGCTATCGATGATACTGGGGGAGGTGAGTCAGAACAGGTCAACAGTGGGGGGAATCTGACTGACGAGCCTGTACGGGTCGGCGAATACACGTGGGATGATCTCCGGCGAGAGGTACACGATGGGGGGCGGTTCGACCGGAGCGTGTACCTCGGCTTCGAGCCGAGAGAACTCAGTCAGCGACTCGAAGACGCGGCGAGTGCCGGGAAAACACTGCAAGCGCCGTTCGAAGAGTATCTCGACCCAACTACGACACCAGTCGCGAAAGACATCTACACGTGGGAGCATTTCAAACAGGAGTACTATTACGAGGACGGCAGTCTCCCCCGTGACAGTGACGGCGAAGTTATTCCGTTTGATGCAAGTGAGTATCTGCACTTCGACTCTGAACACACGGAAAACAAACTGTCCGCCGCTGAAGACATCGCCAGTGAACTGCACGAGTACGTCGATGAAAACACCGTTGACGTGAACCCGGAGCTGGACGAAGACGAGTTCTTCTCGACACGGGACGGCCACACGACCGTCGTCAACCGCTACGACCTCGAAAAAGCTGTTCCCCAGTCGAAGAAATCACATTTCAACGAACTGGAACGGTACTGGGTCAACAAACCCTACGCCTGCGTTATCATCTTCCACTCACGGAAAGAGAACGAGAAGAAGTACTACGTCATTGAGCCGTATCTCACCGATATTGAGATCGACCTTCGAGAGTTCCTCTCGGGCAAACTCAAGACCGCGATCAAGTACTCTGAGGACGACGTGATCGTTCAGGGGACTGATGCTGACCGGGCACAGGTCATCCAGCGGGAGGCCGAACAGCTCCTCTCGCGGTATGACCTCTACGACGGCTCAGTCTCCAGCCGTGGTGAAGAGAGCGTTCTTGGACAGGTCAAGGAACTGTTCGGGCTGGATGAGGAAACACAAAGTGAAACGACGGGACAACTCTCCGGCATTTCGACACGTCCCGAACCGGCTATTCTTGAAGACGACGAACCGAAGCTAAACGAGTATCAGGTCGAGAAGCTGCTGTATATGCTCAAGCGGGACTTCGTCGGCTATGCCCGCATCGACGGCGTCAAACACGATATCAACGTGGAAGATATCTCCTGTGACGGGTACAACTCCCGGGTGTTCGTCTATCACACTGACTACGAGCAGATCATCTCGAACGTCGAACACGGCAAAGGGGAACTCGACGACTTCGTCGTGAAGCTCGCACAGCGGTCCGGGAAGGGTATCTCGAAGCGCCAGCCACAGGTCGATGCGACGCTCCCGGACGGGTCGCGTGCCCAGCTGACACTGGGTAGGGAAGTGTCCGACCACGGGACGAACTACACTATCCGGCAGTTCAAGGACGTCCCCTTTACCCCTATCGACCTCATCAACTGGAACACGTTTTCGCTGGACGAGATGGCGTTCCTCTGGCTCTGTATCGAGAACAACAAGAGCCTCATCTTCGCCGGCGGTACTGCCTCGGGGAAGACGACAAGCCTGAACGCCGTCTCGCTGTTCATCCCATCGAACTCCAAGATCGTCTCCATCGAGGACACGCGTGAGGTCGAACTGCCACAGCGAAACTGGGTGGCAAGCGTTACGCGCCCTTCCTTTGGTGAAGACGACAAGGGTGACGTCGACGAGTTCGACCTGCTGGAAGCCGCACTCCGTCAGCGTCCGGACTACATTGTCATGGGTGAGATCCGCGGTGAAGAAGGTCGGACGCTGTTCCAGGTCATGTCGACCGGGCACACCACCTACACCACGTTCCACGCCGACTCGGTCGGTGAGGTCATCAAGCGGTTCACCACCGAACCGATCAACGTCTCGAAGACGCTGTTTACCGCGCTTGATCTGGTGTCGATTCAGACCCAGACGCGGGTCGACGGCAACAAGGTTCGCCGAAACAAGTCCCTGACCGAAATTAACGAGTACTCCGCGGAGAACGATGAGATCAACGTCCGGGACGTGTACGAGTGGCGCGCCGAGACGGATGAGTACATCCAGATGGGGAACTCGAACACGCTTGAAGAGATCAAGTTCGACCGTGGGTGGACCCAAGAAAAACTCGACGAAGAGCTGTTTAAGCGCAAAGTCGTCCTCGCATATCTCATCGAGAAGGGGCTCAACACCTACACGCAGGTTGCGGCGACCATCCAGGCGTTTATTAATGACCCCGACACCATCCTCACGCTCATCGCCAACGACCAGCTCGAACTGTCACTCGAAGACCTCCGGGAGATGGAATCGGTCAAAATCGATATCGACCCGGAGAAAGAGGAGATGGTACCCCGACCGGACGCGCCGCCGGAAATGGTCGAGGAGACAAAGCAGGTGCTCGACAACGCCCAGCCGCTGTTCAACACGTACAAGAGCCGCGAGACGCCGGACATTGTCTCAGCGTTGATGGACGATTCCGAGGAGAGCGCTGACGAAGACAGCATCGACTTCGGTCAGTTCGTTCCGAAGGCCGGTGCGGAGGCAGATAGCGAATGAGCCTCGACACACCGGGTCAGCAACAGGTCGGCAGCGGCGGTGCGCTCGGCGACACGTTCTACCCGGCGTACCAGATGGTGTTCGACGACGAGGGCGACTTCGTCAGCAGTGTCGAGAACAAACTCGCGGAGGCCCGGATGGCCGACAACGTAGAGATGTTCCTCGCACGCGCACTCGCGGTCGGTGTCATCGCGGGTCTAGCGCTGTGGCTCGTCGGCACGTTCCTCGGGTATCTGCTGGTCCAGTTGTTGTTTGCCAGTGGAGAAGCGCCGACGCTCATCGGGATTCCAGTATCTGAGAGCGTCTCAGAGATTCTCGCCGTGCTGAAACTCCCCTTCCTCGTCATCGTGACCGGCTTCGTCTTCGGTGCCATCGGGTTCGGTATCGGCTTCGGGTCGCTGGTCTCGATTCCGTATTTCCGTTCGAGCGCGCGTGAGCGCGAAATCAACGTCTTGTTGTCCGACTCAATTTCGTTCATGTATGCGCTGTCCGTGGGTGGGCTCAACCAACTCGAAATCCTGCAGTCGATGGGGAAAGCCGAAGACACGTACGGTGAAGTCGCAAAAGAGTTCCAGTCCATCGTACTGGAGACGGAGTATTTCGATACCGACTACCGAACCGCCGTCCGGAACCAGGCGCTTCAGACGCCCTCAGACGAACTGTCGCAGTTCCTGACGGATATGCTTTCTATCATCAATTCCGGCGGTGACATGACCTCTTTCCTCGAAGACCAGAAGGAAAAGCACATGCGAACCGCCCGGCAGGAACAGGAGAAGATGCTGGAGACGCTGGAGCTGTTCGGCGAGATGTACATGACGCTCTCGCTGTTTCCACTGCTTCTCATTATCATTCTGGTCATCATGTCGATGATGGGGAACGCACAGCAGTCGCTTATTTATGGGACTGTGTACGGGTTGATTCCCCTGACCGGCCTGGGCTTTCTCGTCCTCGTTTCGACTGTCACGCAGGACTCAATCGGGGACGGCTATCTGCGCTCGAGCCCCGGCGAGAAGGAACTCGTCGTCGATGAGGGCGTCGGCGTGTTCAACCTCGGGCTCATCGAGAGCTACACGGGGACCTACAGCGTCTTCGACCGGATCAAGAGTCGGGAGGGAACTCACGAACTTCTCGCCATCCTCACACGGCCTGACCTGTTCTTCCGTGACCATCCCCTGTTGGTGCTGTGGCTGACGGTTCCACTGTCAATTCTCGCTGTTGTCGCGGCTATCGTCATCGGCTGGGCCCCGTTATCGCTAGACGGGATGATCGCTGTCCCGGTTCGTTCGACGTTCTTCTGGGTGTACGTCCCGATGTACCTCAACTTCATCCCGCTGATGATCTTCTACGAGTGGAACCAGCGCTCGCGGAAGGCAATCATCGGGAAACTCTCGGAAAACCTCCGGAAGCTTGCATCGGCCAACGACACCGGGATGACGTTGCTAGAGTCGGTCAAGGTGGTCTCCGAGACGTCTTCCGGAAAGCTTTCCGACGAGTTCGAGACCATCCACGCAAAGGTCAACTACGGAACGAGCCTGAAAGACGCGCTTCGAGAATTCAACAACAAGTACAACGTCCCACGACTGGCGCGGACGGTCAAGCTCATCGCGGAGGCACAGGAAGCCTCCAGCCAGATTCAGGACGTGCTCTCGACGGCCGCGCAGGCCTCGGAGAATCAGGACGACATCGAACGGGAGCGCAAATCCCGGACGCGGATGCAGACGGTCATCATCCTGATGACCTACCTGACGCTGCTCGGCGTGATGGCGTTGCTAAAGACACAGTTCCTTGATGTGATGTCGGGGCTGGCGACGCAGGCCTCCGGGTCAAGCAGTTCGAGCGCGCCCGGTGGCGGCTTCGGCGGCAGCGTCGACACGGAACTGCTGTCGATGCTGTTCTTCCACGCAGTGACGCTGCAGGCGTTGCTGTCGTCGTTTATCGCCGGCTACATTCGGGAAGTGAAGCTCGTCGCAGGCGTCAAGTTTGCAGTCGTCCTGTCGACGATTGCACTGGTGGTGTGGATCGCCGTGGGTTAGCGCCTCACTCGCGGTTCGACAGCGGACGTATCAGATAATAAATAGGGTGTGTGGGATATGGATTCAAGAGCACAAACACCGCAGGACTTCGCCGTGGGGGTGAGTGTCCTGCTCGTGACGATAATCGGGGTATTGGCCTTCGTACAGGGTAGTGCGGTCGGTGTGTACGAATCCCCAGACGTACAGCGTAACCAACCAATTGCGGACAGGGCGGCAACGTACCTCGTCGAAAACCACTCGGTTGAGGGGACGCGGAACCTCATTCGATACAACGCGAGCGGTGGGATCAACGAGTCCCTCAACATGGACAGTTCCGAACTCGATAGCCTCAAGACCAACGCTGGACTCGATGTCGCGACGGAACGTCGCGTGAACCCGCGGGTGAACGTAACGGTGGTCAACGCGTCATCGCTTGAAGTAGGAACACGAGACCCAGCAGTTGATGACCACGGCCAGCGGCTCGCCTGGGGGCCCGATGTCGCCAACAGAGACAACGTCGCGTCGACGTCCCGTGTGGTGAAACTGACCAACGCAACCGGCCAGTGCGACCCGGTCTGCTGGCTCATTGTGAGGGTGTGGTAACGATGCGCGGCCAAGCCTACACGCTGGAAGGCGTTCTCGCGGCTATCGTCGTTGTGACCGCGACCGTCTACGGCCTGTCGGCAGTCGACACCGGGCCGTTCCAGACCGGCGCCCAGCAACGAACCGCGGCACTGGAAACCCGCGCAAGCGACACGCTATCACTGGCGGCAGAAACCGGAGCGCTGCACAACGCGACGGCGTGTTACAGCGTCGGCACACCGACACTCAACGGTAACCAGACGGGCAGCTCAACCGAGTTCGAGCGGATGTTGAACCGTACTTTCGACCGTCAGGGAGAACAGTACAATCTCTACTTCAGTTACTCGGATTCAGGCGTGCGCCAGACAGTTCTTGCCTCGCAGGAATCAGATGACAACGTCGCTGAGCGGCCGGCTGATGCAGCTGTCGCAACCGAAACGGTGACCCTGACCGACAATATGCCCGCCCGAATCGGCGACTGCAGCGGCACCGGCCCGTCCCTCTCAGTTGTCGACGGGTATTTCGCTCCCGACGCAGAGCCAGACTCTGTCGTCTACAACGTCGTGGAGGTGCGTCTGGTCGTATGGTAGCCAACGAGCGCGGACAACTGCTGTTGATCGGTGGCGTCGCCATCGCTATCGTCGTGTTCAGTACGATACTATTTGCCCACAGTCTCGCCGTCACTGACGGCATCACGACCACCGGGAGTGCAGATACTATTGAGCGGTCGGCTGACCGCGAAGCCTCCATCGAACGCGATCTTGGACGGCTCGCGGCCCAAACGCGGGGCGATGACCTCGACGGATTCGAGGGGCGATACGAGAACGCACTCCAGAACTACACGCGGACACACAACCGGGTCGTCGCAAGCAGCGGTGGCACCTATCTCAACGCGACGCTGAACGAGTCCGCATCGTCTGGAAAGGAAGCCAACCTGACGAGGTCATCCAATAATAAGTTCCAGAGTCCATCTGGTCCCTCTAAAAATGATTGGACAGTCGTCGAGAATGTTACTCGCATCGCTGTGTTCAATATCACCGCAGACAAGGTCTTTGGCGGCCCCGCGTTCACTGTCATTGTTGGAAACAGCGATGGAGAGTTAACGTTGACAATCGATTCGACTGGTAGTGGCAACAGTGTCATAGTCAACGGAACAACCCAGTGCAGCGGTCCCGGCACTGTTCGCGTTGATCTCGTGGCTGGTTCGTGTACTGCTGTAGGCGGCATCAACAGTTCATTTGATAGCTATCACAACCTCAAACCGCCATATTCTGTTGAAATAAAGAACGGAAATAAGGCTAAAGGGAAATCCCAGTTTGCGGCAGTTGGAAACTTTACAAGCAATGTCTCTGCGTCTAGCTATACTATCGTCCCTGCTGTAGACACGACATACGACACACCATCTGCGAGCTACAACCGAACAGTCCTTGTGGAGGTGGACGACGGATGAGCCTCGACCGTCTCCTGTCCGACAGCCGTGGCGTCTCACCTGCAGTCACGCAGGCGCTCACTATCGGTATCACGTCGCTGCTGGTGACTGGTCTCCTCATCGGCGGGAGCCAGATGGTCGATTCACAGCGTGAGCGAGTGACCGAAGAAGCCCTAGAGAACGTCGGCGATGGTATCGCGCGCGACCTGGTTCGTCTGGATGCGTTCAACACTGAGAGCCTCAATTCGACGGTGTCGTTTCGTGCGACGTATCCGGAGCGGATCGCTGACCAGTCGTACAATGTCGAGGTCTCTCCAGATACTTCGCGCACACGCGTGTACGTGAATGCATCAGGACTGAATCGGTACGCTGTCGTCCGATTCGAAAATGAAACTAATGTCTGCCCATCTGTCGTTTCCAGCGGGCCACTAGCCGTCTCGTACAATGCGACGGCCGACTGCATGGAGGTGACACGCGGATGACATCACCACTGTCAATCCCAGACAGTCACGACCGTGGCGTGTCCGATCTGCTTGCGTTTACGCTTACGTTCAGTATCATCATCACTGGCATTGCGCTGGTGACGCTCGGTGGGCTCGGTGCGTTCGACGCTATCCAACAGGGGGCAACAACTGATGTCGCCGAAACGTCGATGATCGGGTTCGCGGAGACTACAGATGACCACATCCAGGGCGATGCCCCACGACGGACCACGAGTATGAAACTCCAGGGCCACGGGCTCTCCATCCGGTCGTCAACGCTGAACGTAACTGTTGGCGGACGGTCAACGAATATCTCGACCGGAGCGTTCATCCGGGAGACTGACTCCGAGACGGATATCGTCTACACCAGCGGTGCAGTGTATCGGGTCCAGCAGGAGGGACTGGTCGTCTCACGGAAACCCAGTTTCCGGTGTACCCCTGATAGCAGCAGTGCATACCTCTCCGTCCTTTCGCTTGACGGACAGACGGACTTCTCCTCGTCGAGTCGCGTCACAATCGAGACTGCTGTCCAGAATAAGACGCTCGTTTCGCCCCAGGCTGGCAAGCCACCGTCCGCGACAACCGTCTTGATCAACGTCTCGGAGACTGCGTACCCGGATGCGTGGCACCGTCTATTTGAGCAGGAACTACCAAACTGGTCGGGCCACTCGGAACCACACACGTACCAGTGTACAGGCATCAGCCGCGCTGTCGTCCACAACACAACGGTTGATATCCGTACCGTTACCTAACGGCCTCTGTACGCGGTGCACAGATCTGTCGCTATGGGATTTCAGTCCTGAGCGGTGGGAAAGCCGTTATGCAGCAGTCATCAGCGCCGCGATGAATGACCACTCCGTCCCGCTATTTGCTTCTTCTTGTTTCGCCATAGCCGCAGTCTTGTCTCGTGGGTGCTTCCAGTTCATTACGACTATAGGTACGTGCTCAGCAGTCATGAAGTGTTCGATAACTAATATATTGTCGTGGTTTTTCATGATTGAGAGCGCTTCGCAGGTCAGTAGCCCACTCAATTCCGTTAACCAGTATTGAGTGATAATTGACACGACAAAGTTTCCGCCGTTACATTTAATATTAGGGCCTGAAAGAAGAATATTACTATCTGTAACCGAAAGCACAAGAGGTAAACGGTACTGCGCCGGTAGACAACTCTATTTTTGCAACTGAGATTGGTGAGTGTTGCATCCGAATGAGCATTACGTGTGGGTCATTGGCAAGGTAGTACTATTACCCTTCACTCCATAAGATTGGATACTAATGAAGAAGCAAGAACTCATTCACCTTCACAGTCTTCTCGCACAGGTACAACACCACTACGAGCACGAGGCGGACACAAGCGTTGAGCACGATCTCTACGCTGACCTTGGTGTCAAACCGACATCAATCCACAAATCGAAGACAGACCACAAAGAAGGGGTCTTTGCGCTCGCGTCCGGACTGACGGATGCGATGGCCGAGGAAGCCGACGAGCCACAGGCCCTGACTGCCGACTGAATCAACGCACTGTCGCCAGTCCGTTCTTATCGTTTCACTGCTTCCGATAGCTATTGGTCAGCTCTTGCCGTGGTACGGCCGTTGTGTCGGATCCATGGTACACGCTATCCCGCCTCTCAAACGACTTATACGGGAGGCGACCGTATTTATGCTGTGAGCGACGATTCAGGGCGGCGGAATCTCCGCATGCCTACAAACGACGAGATGTTTGCAGTGGTAACAGAGCACCTTGGCGGGAACCACGTCCGCATTCGCTGTGAGGACGGCGAAACCCGACTCGGCCGGATTCCAGGTCGGATGAAGTTCCGGACCTGGATTAACGAGGATGACATCGTTCTCGCCGAACCGTGGGACTGGCAAGACGAGAAGGCCAACATCGAATGGCGCTACAAGGGGCAAGACGCCGACCAGCTCCGTTCGGAAGGCCACATTGACTCGCTGACCGCCTAATTTTACCACTGTACCCGCGTCCTGGTTCACAACGACCTGAGATAGTTCTCTATCACAACCCCGGCGGGCCCCTGTTCTGACTGCTGCCTTCCTGCGTCACCCGACGCCTGTTTCGTCATAGTGTCTGGTATACTACGACTGTCTACCGTCAGGTCTGTACCCCTTCCAATTGATATATAATGGCTTTCTGACCTCCGGTCATTGAACCCCATGTCAGGATTCAAGAACAAATACACATTGGATGATAGACAGACTGGCGCTGTCTTGCGATTATGCGTGTCACGCCATCACGTTACGTATGCGTCGTGTGTGTCCTATACAGGGCGGGTGTGAGACGATTCATTTATATGTTCCCCCGTCTTCTGAATTAATGCGAAGGTCGCACCGGGCGGCGAGCCCGGGTCGACACGCTCGGTCGGCCACCTGGGTCGGCTTGAGCTACGAGAGGATCTCGCCTTCCCCTCTGGGGCCTGCGAGATCCACCCTATGAGGATTCCACCCCTGCGGTCCGCCGTTAAGATGGAATCTGATGTGAGCCCACGGACCCATGCAGTAGTCAACACTGGTGTAGGAACCAGTGTGTTAGCTTCCGACGGAGTGCAACCACTTCCGCCGCTGATGTATATCAGCACATTCCGGTTGATCCTGCCGGAGGCCATTGCTATCGGAGTCCGATTTAGCCATGCTAGTTGCACGAGTTTAGACTCGTAGCATATAGCTCAGTAACACGTGGCCAAACTACCCTACAGACCGCAATAACCTCGGGAAACTGAGGCCAATAGCGGATATAACTCTCATGCTGGAGTGCAGAGAGTTAGAAACGTTCCGGCGCTGTAGGATGTGGCTGCGGCCGATTAGGTAGATGGTGGGGTAACGGCCCACCATGCCGATAATCGGTACAGGTTGTGAGAGCAAGAGCCTGGAGACGGTATCTGAGACAAGATACCGGGCCCTACGGGGCGCAGCAGGCGCGAAACCTTTACACTGCACGACAGTGCGATAGGGGGACTCCGAGTGTGAGGGCATATAGCCCTCGCTTTTCTGTACCGTAAGGTGGTTCAGGAACAAGGACTGGGCAAGACCGGTGCCAGCCGCCGCGGTAATACCGGCAGTCCAAGTGATGGCCGATATTATTGGGCCTAAAGCGTCCGTAGCTTGCTGTGTAAGTCCATTGGGAAATCGACCAGCTCAACTGGTCGGCGTCCGGTGGAAACTACACAGCTTGGGGCCGAGAGACTCAACGGGTACGTCCGGGGTAGGAGTGAAATCCTGTAATCCTGGACGGACCACCAATGGGGAAACCACGTTGAGAGACCGGACCCGACAGTGAGGGACGAAAGCCAGGGTCTCGAACCGGATTAGATACCCGGGTAGTCCTGGCTGTAAACAATGCTCGCTAGGTATGTCACGCGCCATGAGCACGTGATGTGCCGTAGTGAAGACGATAAGCGAGCCGCCTGGGAAGTACGTCCGCAAGGATGAAACTTAAAGGAATTGGCGGGGGAGCACCACAACCGGAGGAGCCTGCGGTTTAATTGGACTCAACGCCGGACATCTCACCGGTCCCGACAGTAGTAATGACAGTCAGGTTGACGACTT
>NZ_JAANTG010000003.1:0-432232 GCF_011627385.1 Haloarcula sp. R1-2 | reverse complement strand
TCCCGCAATCAGACCGGTTTTCCGAGGCCGCGACGATTCCGGAACTGTTCGGCGGTGTCCACGCTGGGCTGCTCGCCGCCCTCTGCATGGTCGTCGTGACGTATGTCCTGATGACGAGAACGCGACTCGGGTTCGAAATCACGTTCGTCGGCTCGAACGACGAGGCCGCCCAGCAGGCCGGGATGAGCAAGTTCTACGTGTATCTGCTCGTGTTTGTCGTCGGGGGCGCGTTCGCGGCCATGGGCGGCATCAGCGAGATCGCCGGCGCACAGGGTCGATACCGTGCCGGGTTCGAACCCGGATACGGCTTTACAGCCATTCCCATCGCGCTGCTCGGTCGCAACAGCGCGTTCAAGGTGATGCTCGCTGGCCTGTTTTTCGCCGTGCTGTTCGTCGGCGGGTCAAGCATGGAAGTGGCATTCGGTGTGCCCGCGGCGCTGGTCGAGATCATCCAGGCGCTGGTCATTCTCTTCCTGATCACGGCGGAGTTTTTCAAGAGCTACCGTGTCGGTATCGACCTAAAACGCGGGCCAGCGGAGACGCCAGCCCAGCCACAGCGGGGTGACGACTGATGGTGAGCTTCATCGCCGGCCTGCTCGATGCGACTGTTCAGGCGGCGACGGTGCTTCTCCTCGCTGGGATGGGCGAACTCATCAGCGAGCGAGCGGGCGTCCTCAATCTCGGCGTCGAGGGCATGATGCTCGTCGGCGCACTCGGGGGATTCATCACGACCGTCCTCACGGGGAGCCACTGGCTCGGATTCGGCGTCGGCATCCTCCTCGGGATGGTGCTGGCGCTGGTCCACGCGTTCCTCTGTATCACGCTGAAGTCGAACCAGGTCATCAGCGGCGTCATGCTGACACTGCTTGGGACCGGGCTGACAACCTTTTTCGGCTCCGGCTGGGTCGAAGAATCGATCAGCGGCTTCCCGCAGATAACGTTCCCGCTCGTCGGTCAGTACCTTGTCGGTATCCCGGTCATCGGCGAGGCCCTCTTCCGGAGCACGGCAACGGACTACCTCGCGCTCGGTTTGCTGGTCGTGGTCTGGTACTTCCTGTACCACTCGAACCTCGGGCTAGAGATGATAGCCGTCGGTGAGGACCCAGAGATGGCGGATACGATGGGGGTGTCCGTGTTCAGGTTGCGGTACCTCGCGGTGCTCATCGGCGGCGGGTTCGCTGGCGCGGCCGGCGCTCACCTCTCGCTGGCCTTCTCACAGCTCTGGGTCCCCGGCATGACCGCGGGCCGGGGCTGGATCGCTGTCGCGCTGGTTATCTTCGCGCAGTGGCGGCCCCGCCGGATGCTCGTGGGGGCGTATCTGTTCGGGCTGCTCGACGCGCTCCGCATTCGCTCCCAGTCGATCTCGTTGACGCTTGGCCCCGATGCGCCCCTCGCGGGCGTCATCAATCCCATCGTCGAGTTTCTCATGACGCCACAGATCATGGGGACGTACCCGTATCTGGCGACGATTATCGTGCTGGCGTACGCCGTCATCCGGACCAAGAGCGACCAGCTTGCCGTCCCCTCGGCGCTGTTGCAGTCCTACAGTCGCGAGACGGACTGAGCGGTCCGCGACGCGGGCCAATACCGGCGGCCACACCTCCCACAGACCGTGTGTGTGGCCAAATCTATTTATCGGTATTCGGAGAATCCAGCATGTCTCATGAGCGCCAATCAGGTCTTCGAGAGAGGCGACCGTGTCGGTATCTACTTGCAGGACAAACACTCGCTAGAAGAGAACGTCGAACTCGTGCAGTACGCGGAAGAGCAGGGTATCGACGAGATATGGCAGGCTGAATCGCGACTCGCACGCGACGCCGTCTCCCCGCTCGGCGCGTACGCCGCGGTCACCGATGACATCAAACTCGGGACGGGCGTCATCAACAACTGGACGCGCAACGCGGCGCTGATCGCACAGTCGATGAGCACGCTCGAGGAACTCGCCGGCCCGGACCGCATCATGTGTGGTATCGGGGCCTGGTGGGACCCGCTGGCCGAGAAGGTCGGTATTGACCGTAGCGGCGCGCTCCGGGCGATGCGCGAATGTGTCGAGGTGACACAGGACCTGCTGGACATGGAAAACGTCACCTATGACGGGGAGTTCGTCCAGATGCGCGACGTGGAACTGGACGTGGTCCACGGCGATGACGGGCCGCGAACCGTCCCCGTCTACGTTGGCGGGACCGGCTTCAAGATGCTGGAACTCACCGGCCACTTCGCCGATGGGGCCCTGTTGAACTACCTTGTCAGCCCGGAGTACAACGAGAAGGCCCTTGACGCACTGGAGACCGGGGCGGAGCGTGGTGGTCGCTCTCTTGACGACATCGACCGGCCCCAGCTCGTCGTCTGCTCGATGGACCACGACGAAGAGAAAGCCCTGGACAACGCCCGCGAACTCATCACGCAGTACCTCGGGCAACAGCCACACATCATGAAAGCCAGCGGCGTCAGCCAGGACCTCATCGACGAGGTGGGTGAGACCATCGGCGGGTGGCCGGCCGACAAGGACGACATCAAAGAGGGCATGCACCTCATTCCGGACGACGTGGTGCACAAACTCACCGCCAGCGGCACGCCCGAACAGTGTCGGGAGAAAGTCCGGGAGTACGCAGAGACGGGCTGTCAGTGCCCGATTCTCTATCCGCTTGGCGACGACCGGCGGCTGATGATCGACGAGTTTGCGGACGGCTACCTGTAACCAGGGACGGCGCGCAGCCACGCGGCACAGACCCCCCTTCCTGTTGTTAATTGTGGTTGAGACGGGATACTCGTTCCCTCGTGGTGGCGCAGACGTACTGCCGACAGTATCAGTCGTCGTCGACCGGCGGCGCGCCCGCTCCCGTCTCGACAGGATCGGGTTCCAGTCCTGCGGTGTACTCAGTTGGCCCGGTTCCGACACTCCCGCCGGGGAACACAATATTGAGAATGAGGGCGGCCATCCCACCGGTGACAAGTGCGGACCCGAACAGCGTCTGTACCTCAGACGGGAAGTTCTGGAGGATTTCAGGGCGGAACGCGACGCCGAGGCCGAGCGCCATCGACATCGCGAGGATGGTCGAATTGCGGTGGTCTAACTCGACGTTTTGCGTGATGAGGCGTGCGCCCGAGGAGAATATCATCGCGAACAGGATGAGCGCGCCGCCGCCCAGCACGGCGTCGGGCATCGCCGAGACGACTGCGCCGACTTTTGGGACAAATCCGAGTGCAAGCAGCACGACGCCCCCGATGCCGGCGACGTACCGGCTGGCGACGCCGGTGAAGTTCACGAGGCCGACGTTCTGCGAGAACGACGTGTTCGGGAGCGCGTTGAACACCGCACCGAAAACGCTCATGACGCCGTCAGCGACGAGGCCGCCACGGATTTCCTCGCGCGTGGCGTTCCGACCGGTTGCGGATACCGTCCCCGAGATGTCCCCGATAGTCTCCATGCCGGTAATGATGTAGAGGAAGGCCACGGTGACGACGGCGCTTGGCTCGAAGGCGAGGCCGTACTTGAGCGGAACGGGAACCGTCACCCAGCCGGCAGCGGCGACTGCCGAGAGGTCAACCACACCTAGCGCAAGCGCGGCGAGGTAGCCGACGATGATGCCCACGAATACGCTGATGACGCGGAGAAAGCCCTCGAAGAACTGGTTCAGCCCGACCGTGACTATCAGCACGAGCCCCGCGAGGCCGAGATTCACGAAGGAGCCGTATCCCTCCGCTGATGGGCCGGCCGAGGCCCCCGCGGCGTAGTTCATGCCCGTGGGGATGAGCGTCAATCCGATGAGCATTACGACGATACCGGTGACCAGCGGGGGGAAGAACCGCCGGAACCGGTCGAACGAGACGCCCATGATGACCTCGACCGGCGCGGCAAGCAGTGACGCGCCGAAGACGGCGGCGATACCGAACTGGTTGCCGATGCCGATAAGCGGCCCGAGAAACGCGAAACTGGTCCCCATGACGACCGGGAGCCGCGCGCCGACGGGGCCGACCGGGTACGCCTGAACGATGGTCGCAATGCCGGCGACGATGAGTGCCATCTGGACGAGAAACGTCGTCTCCCCTGTGACGGAGCCGACAGCCCCGGCAAGGATGAGCGGGGGCGCGACGTTGCCCAGAAACATCGCGAGCACGTGCTGGATGCCGAGTGGAATCGCCTTCCCCAGCGGCGGTTTGTCTTCGATATCGTACAGTACGACTGACTGCTGTTCTGCCTCTGGACCGCTCATGGGACGCCATCCAGCCCCCTATCTTTTCAATCCACCTACTAGAATCCTTATATCAATATATGTGTTTAACTCTGTCCGAGATACCTATTCGAATGTCTCACTAATTTGTGATACTCGTTGGATATGCGACTTGCTATACTTTGCAACTGCAACTCCATCGACTCGGAAGTGTATTGAAACTGATCGCAAAATGGCAGTGTGCGGGCCCGTGTCGGGGCAACTGTCCGGTCGTCAGTCGTCGGCCGCGGCTTCTTCGGCCGTGCCGTACAGACCTTCGACCTCTGCGATTTCGGGGTCGATTCGATCCACCCCGCCGGTCGCCTTCTCGGCGCTTTTCGTGTCCTTCAGGCCGAAGCCGGTGGACACCACGACGACCGTTTCGTCCTGTTCGATGATTCCCCGGTCGAGCGCCGTCTGAACGCCCGCGATAGGCGCTGCTCCCGCCGGCTCGGAGTAGATTCCTTCGGTGCTGCCAAGTAGCGTTTCGGCTTTCAGAATCTCTTCATCGGAGACCAGCACGCTGGTGCCACCGCTCTGTTCCAGCGCGCGGCAAGCCTTAATCGTGTTCCGCGGCCGTCCGACTGCGATTGAATCGGCCAGCGTTTCGGCGATGTCGTCGATATCCTCGTGGTTGTGGAAGGCGTCGTGGATCGCCGACGCCCCTTCAGCCTGAACCCCTAGCATTTTAGGGTGGTCGTCGACGTAGCCGAGGTCGTAAAACTCCTTGAACCCCTTCCAGGCCCCGGCAATCGTACAGCCGTCGCCCATCGAAAACACGACCCAGTCCGGGACGTGTCCGCGGGCGATAGACTGGTCTGCGAGCTCGTGGCCGACGGTGCGCTTGCCCTCGACCTGGAACGGATTGATCGCCGCGTTGCGGTTGTACCAGCCGTACTTCTCGGTGACCTCGACGCTGAGGTCGTAGGCTTCGTCGTAGTTGCCGTTGACAGCAAGGACATCCGCGCCGTAGACGAGCGGCTGTGCGAGTTTCCCCGTCGGGGCGTCACCGGGGACGAAAATACGGCAGTCCATCCCCCCGCGGGCGGCGTAGCCCGACAGTGACGCGGCGGCGTTCCCGGTGGAGGCGCAGGTGATGATATCGCGCCCGGCGTGTTTGGCTTTCGTGACCGCGATAGCGCTGGCGCGGTCCTTGAAGCAGCCGGTCGGGTTCCGTCCGTCGTCTTTGACCAGTGTCTCGACGCCAAGCGCAGCGCTGAGATTCGGCGCGTCGAAGAGGTCCGTCCCGCCCTCGTTGAGCGTCACGATATCGGCGTCCGCTGCGACTGGCAGAAACGCCTCGTACTTCCATTGACTTGCGATCGGCCCGCCGAGGTCGCCGTCAAACGCATCATCGATAGCATCGTAGTCGTACGTTACCTCGAGAATTCCCTTCACGCCCTCGTGTTCGGGACAGGTGTAGATGATCCGGTTCGGGTCGTACTCCGCCCCACAGAGTGTACACTCGAGGGTTGTGACTTGCGTCATGCCCATACTACTTCCTCAGTACAACTGGGTATAAAACCGTACTGTGGCTTCAGCCCGATTGTCAGGCGATCCCCCTCTGTTGTGGCTGACACACCTTCACACACTGGTCGCACACGCCACACATCTATTTGTGAACTGGCTATCAGGTCAATGGACGGCAAAACGCTACAACGGGCGGTTCAGGAACTGGCCGCGGCCCGCCGTTGACCGAACCCTGTGGTCCTTTGCGACAATCTCACCGCCAGCGATGACTGTGTCCACGCGCGCGCTCCAGTGCTGTCCCTCGTATGGCGTCCAGCCACCGACGAACGTGTGGTCGTCGGCGGTAACTTCGTACTCCTCGTCCCGGATGAGAATCACGTCCGCATCTGTGCCCTGCTGCAGTGAACCTTTTCGGGGGTAGATGCCAGCACTTCGGGCCGGAGCCGCGCATACGAGCTCACAGAGCCGTGGCCACGAAAGCCGACTCTTGTGGACGCCCTCACTGACGAGGAACTCGACCATTGTTTCGACGCCCGGGAGGCCGGCGTATGGCTCCCAGATGTCATCCCAGCCGACATCCCGAGTCTCGCGGTACGTCGGGAAGTGGTCCGTGCCGATGAGGTCGATCGTCCCGTCCTGAACCGCATCCCAGAGCCGCTCCCGCTCGGCATCGGACTTGAGGCTTGGATTGACCTTCAGGAACGGTCCCTTGTCGGCAACGTCCTCCTTCGAGAAGGCCAGATACTGCGGACAGGTTTCGAGCGTGACTGGAACGTTTGCTCGGGATTTGAAACGACCGGCCTCGCACGCGCCGCTCCCGCTTGAGATGTGGACGACGTGCAGCGGGCAGTCGGCGTATTCCGCGAAATAGCCCGCCCGAGAGATCGCGTCAAGTTCGGCTTCGAGCGGTCGTGAATCCATGTACACCTCAGGGTCATCGCTGACGATAGTCGACCGCGCGTCGTCAAGGAGTCCCTGCGTCTCGCAGTGGACGCGAACTGTTCCGCCGGCATCGCCGACGTGCCGCATGAGTGCTGCGATGGACGCGTCACTCGCCAGATACGGGTCAGCGGTAAACGTTTTGAAATCCGCTACTCCGGCGCTCATGATGCCAGACACGTCGATATCGGGGTCCTGAATATTGCCCGCAACGAGGCCGAAATCGATGTGGGCCAGCGTCGAACACGTCTCCGCTTTCCTCTGTATTGCCTCCGGCGTCGTGACGGGTGTCTGGGTCGGTAGCTCGATGACTGTCGTCACTCCACCGGCAACCGCACTCGCGGTCTGGGACGCGAAATCGATACCATCAGGAAACAGTTCGTCGTCGTGCATGTGTGTGTGCACGTCGGTAGCGCCCGGGAGCGCGACCATGCCGTCCGCGTCGATGACGGTGTCCGGATTACTGGGGGTTGGGACCGCCGACGCCGGACCAGCAGCGTCTATCGTTCCGTCGGACATCGTGATTTCACCGTGCTGGACACCCGATGCCCTCACCACCTGTGCGTCTTTAATGTGAATGTCTGTCATGATAGAACAGCCCGGGCGAATGACGAAAACAGTTGGTGTGTGAGACGCCACATCCGTCGCACACGGTGGTTGTGAGAGAGTGGCTGCTAAGGCTGTTCTGGGGCGGAGTAGCTTTTAGTCAGTTGCTGATATCCCCCAACCTGTGATACTGAACGCAGGGACGCTCATCACGATGGACGATGAGCGCACGGTCCGGTCAGAGGTACATGTCGTTGTCGAGGACGGTGAAATCGTCGCTATCGAGGACGGGTACGCCTCGGGCGACGAGGTTGTTGACGCCACCGAGGAAGTCGTCATCCCGGGGTTGGTGAACTGTCATACCCACATGTACGCACTCCCGATTCGCGGCGCGCCGCTCGCTGCGTCACCTGAGAGTTTCTACGAAGCGCTCGTCGACATCTGGTGGAACGTCGACGAGGCGTTTACCGAACGTGACGCTCGCCTGTCCGCACTGGGTTCCTCTGTCGAGATGCTCCAGAGCGGCGTCACCACCTTCTGTGACAACTACTCCGGGCCAAACACGCTGCCGGGCGGTCTCGACGCCGTCGCAGAGGGTGTCGCACAGACACCGATCCGCGGGATGATTACGTTCGAGACGACAGCCCGAAACTCCGAAGCCCAGGCCAGAGATGGAATCGCGGAGAATCAGCGGTTCATCGACGAAGCGGAGGACCAGTACGACACCGTGTCCGGCCACTACTGCCTCCACACGCTGTTTACCAACACCGAAGACATCGTCGCGGAGTGTGTCGACCGGGCTACCGATGACAACCGTCCCATCCAGATCCATCTTGAAGAGGGACTGGTCGACGTTCACGAATCCATCACCGACTACGGGGAACGACCGGTGTTCGCGCTCGAAGACATGGGCTTTTTCGATGCTGAGGTCATCGCTGCCCACTGCGTCCATTCCACCGAGTCCGAAATCGAAGTACTTGCAGAAAACGACGTTAACGTCGCTCACAACCCCTATTCCAATATCAACAACGCCGTCGGTATCGCCGATGTCGAAACGATGCAAGCCCACGAAATGACAATCGGGCTCGGTGACGACGGGTGGGATCCGGATATGTTCGAGACCATGCGTTCAGCCGTCGGTATCCACAAACTCAAGCAGCGCAACCCGAGCGGCTTCGACATGGCCACCGCCCTCGAATGGGCGACAATCGGCAGTGCGGCGGTGCTGGGGATGGATGACGCTGTCGGCAGTATCGAGGTCGGCAAACGCGGTGATTTTGTCACGCTGGATCTGGGGCCGAACCCGGTGCTGGACGGGAGTGCACCCTACTACGTCGTCAGCGCTGCAAGCCGTGCGGACGTTACCCGGACGATAATCGACGGAGAGTCTGTCTACGACCAGCAATCAGGCGTCACTGGCGTCGATGATTCGGACATGACTGCTGTCGGCGATGCCAGTGCCGAACTCTGGGAACGACTGTAGGGCGGTCACCAAACGGAGATGGTTTCAATTCGCTGTTACTGGGGGTCCTACTGATATACACCCTAAGGGTGTAAATATAATCTGCTGGTACATTCTGGAAAGTACAGTCTATGAACGCAATTTTATTTACACTCTAAGGGTGTAAAATGACAGGCAATATTTCGCTATCGCAGTCAATGTGCACATTCTGTACACACGGTATTTTGACTGTAGCGTGGTTGAGGGACCAAATCTGTCTCTTTCGTCTATTGTGGCAAATTTCTCCTCTTCCCGTATGTAATAGTGGGACTGTGAGCGTGGATGACATATGGTAGTTAGTGACGCCTTTGAGACGTTCACGCAGGTACTCGAATGCCTAGATTCGTCTGACACTGAGGTCAAATCGGTTTCAGTCAGGGGCCAGACAACCGCGGATAACGACGAGATCAGTGCCGACCTGACGCTCGCGACGCCGGTATTCGGTGGCGTATCGATACATGATGACGTCTCCGTCGACGCTGAGGAGTTTGATGTGATTGATAAACGGATCGAGATTGACGTGACGGTTACCGTCCCTGTTGGAACCAACATACCGGTCCCATCAGGCGATCAGGGGGACACGTCCAACGAACTGGCGGAAACCCTCTCGCAGTCGGATTCCGTGCCAGCGTACAAGGACCCTGAGGCACTCCAGGCAGCATACGATGCCTGCGATACGTTCCCGGAGATGACCGAGGCGCTTGATGCCGACGTGACTTCCGAAACTGTGCGCCGGTATATGGTGGAGTACGATATCCACGACCCGACGGACACGACGCCACAGGCAGGCGGACTCAGTCTTGCAGACGTGCAGGCAGAGTCCGATACTGACACCGATGCAGGTCCCGATGCCGGGTCAGACCCTTCTGACGACAGGGTGAGCGACAACAGTCAACCCGAAGAACCGGACGGACTGGGTGCCAGATCTGTCGCTGACCTGCTTGCCGAGGCTGACTCGCAGGACAGCGACGACAACCTTGTTGCGGATGGACTCGGTATCTCTCAGGACGTGACCGTGGCCCAGCTCGCTCAGACTGTTACCCAGTCCAACTCTCTGGACGAGGTGACCCAGCGTCTCGATCTGAGCCAGACACATGCACGGAGACTACTGTCAGAACTGGACCTCCTCGACCTCGTCACTCATCGACTGGCAGCCAACCAGATACGTGTCTCGAACGCCGAAATCAAGCGGCGTATCTCTGCTGCCAGTCATTAACGGCCCTCTACGTGGTGATTGTGCGCGAAGGTTAACCATCATTATAAAAGGAAACTGTTTTTGCAGTTTGGTTTGAATGTGTGGCAAATGGCAACTATCCGCGTACGTGATTGGACAAAAGAACAGATAGAGAAGATACGTGACACGGAGTCGCACTCCTCGCACGATTCGGTTATCAAGTCACTACTGAAAGACCGAAAGTTGGCCAAATACGCGGATGATGCCGCAGAGGCCGCTCCGGAGTCGATATCCGAGTCTCGGACGAACGAACCTGACACTGCGTTTGATGACCTGACTGTGCTCGGTGAACTGTCCGGTGCAGACAACGGGGTGTTGTTTCTCTGGTGTCCCAATTGCGGAAACGAACTGGCGCACTTGACTGCGGATAACCCACTTGGCCTGTCCGTGTTCGAGATCGAATGCCAGCGTTGTCTCACCCATCTTGACCGACACGCTATCGTTGCCATCGAAATCGGTTATCCGATCGAGCAGAAACTGGTTGAGGACTGTCTGCAAGACGACCTCAAGAAGTGTGTCGTGGACTACTGGGACCGGACACTCGATTCCGCCGCTGTGGGAGCGCTTGATGACGATCTTGACCCGGCACATCTCGTCTGGCAGTTCGACCAGTATCTTCGGCAGTTCTCATGGCAGTGGCCTGCGGATGTCCCCGTTGTCGGCTTTGCCACGGGCGAAACCTATCGCAACACCACCACCGGTGAGTACCTCGAAGTTATCGAACCAGTCTCAGAGAACCGAAACGCAATGGATTCGTTCAAGATACGACGGTACACCGGCGACCCAGAAACCCACGACAGTGAGACGGAAATTCTCGATAGCACTACCGTTGTCGATCACATTGTTAATCGGCGACTTCTAATCCAAGCCCGTACCGACTCGGAGTCACTACCCGAGTCGACTGAACCGACAACGTGACCAGCGCAATTGGTCTGCATAGATATCTTTCGACTTCAGTTCTTCACAGTCTGAGTAAGCTCACACACGACTAAGATAGACGAAGTGATATTAAAACAAGAGAGAAATAGCCAAGATAGCCTTCTACAAGTCATATTTGTAGCCGTATTGTCGAAATATAGTCCCACAGTGCTAACATCTTGCCCTACTTTGAAAACAGACACTGCGTATTAGCTGGTCTCGTCTGTTGGACGGGAACATCGAAGGCACACAACGCTCTCTGCGACCCAGTTCACATCTGTCGAGCCACAGTGTGGGCAGCGGTGGTGGTCGGTGTCGTACTCCGTCGTCCCCCGAGGGGTCGCAAGGAAGCCGTCGTTAATGACCTGCTGAATAAGACTTGGGAACCGCTGGCGTTTGACGACAGCTCGCTGTGCGAGGAACCTGCCGGGGTCGCCCGGGTCTGTGCCATGGAGGTCTTCCCAGGGAAGAGCGATTTCGCCGTTGGCGGGGCCACGGGCGACCTGCTGGATGAGCGTTGCAGCGGACTCGAACAGCGGCGTCGTCCCCCACGCCTGCGGGTTGTCAATAGCACTTCCAGCGTCTTTGTAGGCTGATTCCGCCTCGCGGTACGCCGCCTCGACACCGTCGAGCCCTGCAACGGTTCGGAAATCCGCGACGAACTCATCGAGACAAGCGTGCTGAACCGGATGCTCGAGCCCGTTGGTCAAATCCTTGGCCACGGCGACGCCCTCGACGCCACGACGGGTGGCGCGTGTGTCGTTTCCGGCGACACGGTAACAGACCGCGCTTGTTGCGAGGTACTGAAGCCCGTCACCGACCCAGCCCTTCTCGTCAGCACCGAACGGCTCAATGCCTTCTCGCGGGTCCGAGAGAACTCGCCACCCAGCCCGCGTGTATTCATCTCCAGCCCGCCGATAATCGCGGTCAGCGATAGCAGCGACTGCTGCCGCTCGGTGTCCTGCATCCTGTGTGCGCATGAAGCCCTTACGGGGTACGCCCTCACAGGCTTTCGCACCCAACAAATCGGTATCACAGTCGGCCTGAACCGTCAGACAGAATACAGCCCCGCCCTCTCAGTGGTACATGGAGTCGGTACCTCTTGTTACGGCGCTTACGGTGTCATTTCGGTTTGTTATCGGGGTGGTTGCCGCTGTCGCCGCGACGGTTGTGATGGATCTGGTAATGGCCAGACTGCCGGAAGGCGAAACACCGCCGTTCATTGCCTCCGGTGTGTTAACAAACAGTGTCCCAGCCGACGCGCCGGGTCGGCTTGCGAACGTCGTCCATTACATCGCTGGCTGGTTGACTGGGCCGTTGTTCGTCTGGATGCTTCTCACCAGCGAAGGCCTTCTCGGTGGCCAGTCAATACTCGCGACAGTAGTCGCTGCTGCGGTCCTCTATTCGCTGATGGTTGGCTTCTTTGTCTTTGTCGTGCTCCCACGTTCCCGACTGCCGTCGGCTCGGATGGCGGACATCCGACGGGACTGGGCGATTTCGGCGGCTGCGTATCTACTCGTCCTCGTGCCACTCGTCGCACTCGGGTCTCGGATCGTCTGACCTGAGTTGAAGCGCAATCCTCTTTGGCTGAACGGTAACCGGGGTGTTTACTGCCCGCCTGACGGCGCTCACTCGCCGACCGACAGCGTGCCGTCCGGCCCCACCTCACCGACTTCGCCGGTGTGATACCAGTCGTCCCGAAGCGTTTGTGAGCCAGTCTGGCCGTCGTCGAGGAACCCACCGAGGACGGTTGGCCCACGGATCAGTAGTTCTCTGTTTTCGGAGACAGCGATTTCAACGCCCGGCATTGGGTCGCCAATCGACCCCTGGACGAAGGATTCTGCCGGGTTCAGTGCGCCGACACCGGTTGTTCCGACCGAACCGTATAGCTCGCATACCGGAACGCCAAGCCCCCGGAAGAAGTACAGCAGATGGTCGTCGAGTCGGCCAGTCCCGGAGAGAGCGTAGGTGAGGTTTGATAACCCCGCTTCTTGCCGCAGCGGCTTGTACACGAGCCGGTTGGCGGCTCTGTATTTCAGCGGCGTTCCCTGGCCTTCGACGATACCCTCCCCGTAGGACGCCACTCGACCGCCGACCTTCCGTTTCATCCAGCCCATGTCACCCAGACGGTCCTGTATCGTCCCGTAGAGCTGCTGGTACATCTTTGGGACACCGACGAGCACCTCCGGCTCAACAGCCGCGAGTTGGTCGATAAACTCCTCGGCCCCGAGGTATGCGACGGCACTCCCGGTCGCCCAGAGGTAGTATGTCGAAACACGCTGATAGATGTGTGCCAGCGGAAGCGAACAGGTCCCGGTCGCTCCGGGACCAGTAGGAAGCGCCTCGCGGAGGCTCTCTGCTGCCGCCAGAAGATTTCGATGTGTCAGCGCACAGCCGGCCTTCTCTGCGGGGGAAGCCACGTCGAACGCGACTGTCGCAACCTCGTCACCGTCCGTCTGCAGACCGGGCAGCACTCTCGCCTCAGCAGTCGGTAAGTCCTCGAAATCGAGCACGGTTTCGACGGCCATCGCGAGGTCGTCGGCCACGTCTCCCGCTGCCACGAGTCCGGTTGCGCCGGTCCGCTCGATAATCTGGGCTGCCCGGTCGTCGCTCGCGGACGGGTAGAGTGCAACCGGGACCAGCCCGGCGAAGTGACAGGCCAGGTCGAGTACGGACCACTCGTATTGGGACTGTGCTCTGATTGCCAGTCGGTCCCCGGGGCGCAGTTCCGTCGAGAGGAGGCCGCCCGCAACTGCCTTCGCCCGCTCGGCCAGCTCTTCGAAACTCCGTTCGACGAACTCGCCGTCATCTCGGACGAGCGCCGCGGTCCGGTCCCCGTGGTCCGAAACGATGTCTTCGAACCAGGCCGCTACTGACCCGTCCGGGACCGAAAGCGAGGCTCTGTCGTAGATGTCGCTGTCGAGGCGCACGCCGGCGTCCTCGCTCTGGCGATCAACTGGGACGGGGTCTTCTGATGCCGTCCGGTCATGATAGAGCTGCCCGGGTTCGTACTCGTAGTCGTCGCTGACCTCTGTCTGGAAGTAGTCAGCGTAGTTCTGGTCCTCGTCGCCGGCGGCGATGTGCGCATCGAGCCAGTCCCGGGCAACTGTCAGGACCTCCATCGTGACGTACTCCCCGTTTTCGTGTTTCTCGCGGAGTTCTCGCACTTTGTCGGCGAACTCCTCGTGCATTTCACGGTGGTTGTAGAAACAGTCGCTGCAGTCCATGGCGTAGCCACAGTTCTGCATGAACTCTTCCTCGTCACCGAAATGGTACTCCGTGTAGCGTTCGAGTTCCCGGAGAATGTCACCGACCTCCTCCTCGGAATGGCCCTCGTTCATCGCCGTGTGGAGGTCGTTCAGCAGCCCGAACAGGCGCTTGTGCTGTTCATCGAACCGCTCGATATTCGTGCTGTACCGTTCGTCATCCCACTCGGCGAACTCCCCTGTCGAATCTGTGCCCATACCTGTTCTGTTACCCATTATTTGAAAAGCAACTCTCACGTTCTCACCGAATGAAAATGCGGTCTGCTCTCCAAGTAGTTGCCAGATAACGTTGCATCCGGGATGCGAGAATTACGTGACGAAGCGGTCGTTGATGTCCTCACTGACAACGGAATCGGCGTGCTGGCGCTGTCCGGCCCGACGGGGGCGGCCCCGTATCCGTTCCCGGTCGCGTTCGGGTACGAACCGGCGACGGATAGCCTTGCGTTTCACCTGTCAGAGAGCGACGATAGCCAGAAACACCGGTATCTGACCGCGGACGCCACCGTCGGGTTCATGGTGTACGAGGAAACCGAGCCCAAATCGGTCTGGCGAAGCGTCGTGGTCACGGGTGAGCTAGTAGAGACGACGTACGGCGAGGTAGAACCGGCCCTTGCCTCGCTGGCCAGCAACACACAGTTCGCCCCGAACCCAGTCAGCTGGGACGACACATCGACGACGACGCCGTACGAACTTCGAATCGACGACTGGTATGGACGTGAATTCCGAGTCGGGTGAAACCGGTGTTGCAATCCACTAACAGCAGCGGGTATCGAACTCCTCTGGAGCGCTGTATTCGCTGCTCCGCGTCGCGGCTTGCGTTCTCACTTCTCGGGAACCAGCGCACGTAATTATGTTGTGAGGCCCGTATATACAAACAGAGGTGTTCCAGATGCTACCGCCAACAACTGCGCTACTCCAGCACGGACCGATGGGGCCCCACGGTGGGGGAATGGGTATGGGCACGACTCCGGTCGGTTGGTGGCTGGTGCTCGCAGCGTTCATCATCGCTGTTGTGGCGATAGGGGGCCTGCTGTACGTGCAGCTACAGCGCGAGGCGACGGTTGAGCCGGATTCACTGGAAACGCTTAAACAGCAGTACGCATCCGGTGAGATTGACGAGAACGAACTTGAAACGCGGGCTGACCGCTTGCTCCAGCACGAGTCATAGGCCACGACACTGGCAGTTTTCAGCCGCTGTTAGTTGGCGGAAGGAGCGTCACCCGTAGCAGCGTAAACTGTGTCACCCTGCTTGCGCCCACGACTGCCTGACACGCACTTCGTGGTACATTTATTCTACAACGGTGTACGGTGGGTATGGACCCGGACGACGTTCGAGACGACTGGGCCTCCCGTTCCGGGAAGTTCTCGCCGGCGTACTACGCCGAACTCGGACCGAATGAGGTGAGTGAGACACTGGTCAACGTGCTCGACCACTACGTCCACGACGACGCCCGAATCATCGAACTGGGCTGTGGCTCGGGCCGCCATCTGGCACACCTGCAGACCAGCGGATACGGGAATCTCACTGGTATCGACATCAACGACGAATCCTTTGACGTGATGGCTGA
The DNA here is from genome assembly GCF_011627385.1 of Haloarcula sp. R1-2. Taxonomy (NCBI): domain Archaea; kingdom Methanobacteriati; phylum Methanobacteriota; class Halobacteria; order Halobacteriales; family Haloarculaceae; genus Haloarcula; species Haloarcula sp. R1-2. Next base: position 416,579 of record NZ_JAANTG010000003.1, on the reverse strand, counting down.
GCACTACCCGCAGCTCGCGGATTCGGGGACGTTCCACACCGGTGCCCTCGAAGACATTGTTACTGAGTTCGAGGACGATGCCTTCGATGTCGCCTATTCGGTTGAGACGCTCCAGCACATCCACCCGGACGACGCATGGGTGTTCGAAGAAATCGCCCGTATTGCCGGCGACCTCCTCGTAATCGCCGAAAACGAAGGCAACAGCCCCGAACGTGGACGCGCAGACACTGACGTGAGCTACGTCGATGACGATTTCCCGCTGTATCACCGCAACTGGAAGCAGGTGTTCTCAGAGCTCGGGTTCGCACAACTAATTCGAGAACCCACCTCTCGGGACACTATTCGCGTGTTCCGTGCGCCGTAGCCCGCATTGGTATCTGTCACTTCTGGGCGACTCCATAATCGAACAGCTACCCGTCGGGACATTCACAATCGATAACCGGGCAGCAACTATTTGTGTCACGGTATCATGCATCAAATTGGATCGCTATGCAACTGTGCCAAAACTGTCAGGCGGCTATCGACGAGTACCTCTTGGACAAACAACTCGAACCCCTGCGAGACCTCACAGTCGACGACTTCAATCTCTGTGCAGACTGCGTGACAGTCGTCGCGGACGCCTGTGTGGAATGTGACGGCGCGGTGTACGTTCCCCGGTCTGAAACTGCTGTCCCTGACTGCTGTCCGGCGTGCCGGTCGGAGCACATTGACGAAACCGGGACCGACCCGGGCTGGCATTTCGACACGGTGTCGACCTGACTCGGGCCATACACCTGGATGCTGACTCGGAGCATCCGCTCGGAACTGCCGACGTGGGCATCACCCTCGTTTTTGAGATTACTAACAGTGGACCGAGAGACTGTTCGGTGGCCGAATGAGAACTCCGTGTTACGGACCAGAGTAGAACAATACGTCTCGGTACAACTGGCTTCGAAAGCACTGCGGATACACACTGTTTTCGAGAACTTCTGAACAGCAGTCCGGGCCGTAGAGGCCGTGTGTGTGCGTCACAGTGGCGATAGAAGCTTCATACTCCTCCAGCACATACGATTGGTCTCTACTGGAATGACACACTCGACACGATATATCGGCTTGCTGTTTGCTGCGCTTGCACTCATCTGGGGACTCTCCTTTGTGGCGATCAAGACTGGTCTCGAAAGCGTCCCGCCGGTGCTGCTGGCAGCTGTCCGACACGACATCGCTGCAGTCGTCCTGCTTGGCTATGCCCTCTGGCGAGGCCGGTCACTGCGCCCACAGACCCGCGATGACTGGTCGCTGATTCTCATCGGCGGGACTGTCCTCATCGGCGCACACTTCGCGCTTCTGTTCCTTGGACAGCAGTACGTCCCGAGTTCCTTCGGCGCAATCCTGCTCAGTCTCACGCCGGTTGTGACGCCGGCGTTCGCATCGACACTGATTCCGAGCTACAGGGCTCGACCGCACGAACTCATCGGCACCGTCTGTGGGTTTATCGGCGTGGTTATTATTGCGAACCCCACACCGGGAGCGGTCGGCGGCCGCCTGCTCGGCGTCGCCCTCCTCATCAGTTCCGCTGTCGCCTTCGCTGTCGGTGCAGTCCTGACCGAACGCTACACCAGTTCGCTCCCGCTCGTGAGCCTGCAGGCCTGGATGACGCTGCTCGGTGCTGCCATCCTGCACGCCGTCAGCGTAGGGCTGCCCTCGGAGCAACTCGGAACCGTCACCGTTGGGCTTGAACAGCTAGCTGCGATCGCGTATCTCGGTATCGTCGCCAGCGCAATCGGGTTCCTCCTCTACTTCCGCCTGATAAGCACAGTTGGTGCCGCTGAAACCAGTCTGGTTTCGTACGTGGTGCCAGCAGTGACGGCTATCAGCGGCTGGCTCCTGCTCGGTGAAACACTCGGTCCGGTGACCGTCGCCGGCTTCGCTGTCATCGTGGTCGGCTTCGCGTGGGTGAAAGCCGACGTGCTCCGGTCGCTACGCCGCCGCCGGACAGACTCGCCGTCGTACCGACCGTACGGGCCACAGGACGACTGTGTCGTCGTCAGCGGGAACGCGTACACGACACGAGAGTGATGCCCTGATAGCATGGGCGTCAGGCCTTAGCCGCTGTCACCCATTGTAACGGTATGACTTCCCACCCTGGGTTCCACTCGCTACACGACGAGACGGCGGCATCCATCTCCGTGACCGGTGACCTCCCGGACTGGCTCCGTGGCAGTCTCATCCGGAACGGACCCGGCGCGTTCTCCCTCCCAAACGGTAGCAGTGTCGACCACTGGTTCGACGGGTTCGCGATGCTGTACCGGTTCACCTTTGACCCCGACAGTGACGCCGTGCACTATCGGAACCGCTTCCTCCGGACGGACGCGTACGAGGCGGCGACGAGCGGCGAGTTCGAAGGCGGCTTTGCGACCGGCGAGACGACGCTCCGCTCGCGGCTGGCGACGTTCCTGACTGACCCGTACGACAACACGAACATTATCGCCGAGCGGTTCGGTGGTGAGTACGTCGCCTTGACCGAATCGCCCCGGAAAGTGCGCTTCGACCCGAATACGCTCGAAACGATGGGTCACGTTGAACACGACGACGGCGTCCCGACTGGGCAACTCTCCTGTGCCCACCTCAAACGCGACCCGACGAGCGGCGTCCTCGTGAACGTCGACACGGCGTTCGGACGGACCAGCCAGTACCACGTCACTGCCATGTCACCCGATGGGGCCCGGCGACACGTTGGGAGTGTCGACACCGACCAGCCGGCATATATGCACAGTTTCGCGCTCACGCCGCGGTACGTTGTGCTGACGGAGTTCCCACTCCGACTCGACCCGCGACGGTTTCTCAAGCCCGGCCGGCAGGCACCGTTTATCGAGCAGTTCGAGTGGGCACCAGACCGCGGAACCCGAATCATCGTCATGGACCGGACTACGGGAACCGTCGTCGCTGAGCCGGTCATCGACGCCGTGTTCGGCTTTCACCACGTCAACGCGTTCGAGCGAGATGGGGGCAGGGAACTGGTGTTCGACCTCGAAACAGTACCCGACGCGACGACCATCGACTCGCTATATCTGGACAACCTTCGTGCAGGCGAGATGGGCGCTATCGTCGGCCGCATCGAGCGGTTCACTGTGGACCTCGGTACCGGAAGCGGTGCCCCTCGCTACGGCGACGTCGACGCGGCGGTGTCACGCGAGATGTTGTACCCTGACGGCAGTGCGCTGCCGACCGTCTCACCGGCTCGCTGGTGTCGTCCGCACCGGTACGTGTACGCGATGGGGATGGATACTCCAGTCACCGAGTGGGCCCGGCGCGTGCTGAAACTCGACACGGACACGGGCGCTGTCGAGACGTTCGACGACGGAGGGGACTACTTCGGCGAGCCGGTGTTTGTCCCTGCACCCGACGGCGACACCGAGGATGACGGCGTGGTGCTAGTCGTTGCGCTGGATGCAGACGCCGATCGGTCCTGGCTGCTCGTCCTCGACGGTCAGACGTTCGAGGAGCGCGCCAGCGCATCGCTCCCCCACGCAGCCCCGTTTGATTTCCACGGCCGATACTTCCCCGAGCTCCGGGTGGCGGCTGGCGACTGAGTCGTCGGGGGGACCCCTTCTTAATACGACTTCATCACTTCTCAGATTTGCCCACCCAGACAGTGTCGCTCTGACCGGAACAGCAGATTTTTTACATGATGTTCGGTCTGCCTAAACTTCGAAAACGCTTTATCCATTTAGGCTGGCCTAAACAGTATGTTGAACGAATCGATCGACACTTCGGAACCGACACACCGGCTGTCAGTGCCACCGACGCCGGACGGAGCGTCGTGAACATGGCGACAACGGGGACCCTGACGGAGACGACGTTCGACCACGATGTCATCATCGTCGGGGGCGGTCCAGCCGGTTGTTCGGCGGGGGTGTTCACGGCCAGAGCGGGCCTCGATACGGTCATCTACGACCGCGGCCGGTCGTCGCTCAAGCGCTGTGCCTACCTCGAAAACTACCTCGGTTTCCCGGCCGGTATCGACATTGAGACGCTGTATGACCGCATTCAGGACCACGCCGAAACCGCCGGCTGTACCATCGTCTCCGATCTGGTCGACTCGCTCGACAGAACCGATGATGGGGAGGGGTTTGTCGTCGAGACGCAGGACGGAGAGACGGCCACGACCCGTCGCGTCATTGCGGCGACCCGCTACGATGGCGAGTATATGCGTGGTCTGGACGACGATGCGGCAATATTTGAGACGTACGAACACGACGGCGAGGAACGGGAAACCTTCGACCGCGGGTATGCTGACGCGGACGGAACAACACCGGTTCCGGGTCTCTACGTTGCATCACCGTCCGAAGCCGCTGATATGCAGGCTATCATTGCGGCCGGTCGAGGCGGACGGGTCGCACGTCGGGTGATCGCGGAGACGAGACTTGACGACGGCTGGTGGGAGGCTGTCGCTGACGGTGTGGACTGGGTCCGACGCGAAGCTGAACTAGACGACGAATGGACAGAACGAGCAACCTGGGTCGAATATTTCGACGACCGGTACGCCGAGGATGCTCCGGTCGAGCCCGATTCGGATCGGTTCCAGCGGGTCCGTGAGGCGGCTCTTGATGAACGGCGCTCGTCGTATATAACATCCGACGAGATAGCTGATCGCACAGAAACAGGGCAAGAAGCACTGGCAGGCTATCTGGACCCCGCGGCGGTCGTTTCGGGGCTCGACCAGACCGCTGTTCTCGATGCGATGGATGACAAAACGATCCGGAACTACCTCGGCGCGAGCGACGGATGCGCGGAGGTGAGCGAGTAATGGCCAGCGAGACACGCGGAGCCACCGATGTATGGTCGCAAGCCAGAGCCTGGCTCGACACTCTCGACGGGTCCCTGTTCGGGTTGTGTGTTGCGAGCGTTGCCGTCGCCTTCGGGGCTGGTCTCCTGCAGGTGAGTTTCGGAGCGTACTCGATGACGATCCTTCAGGCGTGGCAAGCCGTGTTCGACCCGAAGGTGTGGTTCAGCGTTCAGGCATGGCAGTCGTTTTTCTTCGGGGCAGAGCTTCCCGAACTGCCGAAACGGACGCTCATCGTCTGGAACATTCGGATGCCGCGGGTAATCGTCGCCGTGCTTGCGGGGATGTGCCTCGCCGTCTCCGGGGCGATATTCCAGGCCGTGACACGTAACGAACTGGCAAGTCCGTTCGTGCTAGGCGTGAGTTCCGGGGCGGGACTCACCGTACTGCTGACTCTCGTTCTGTTCAGCAGTCTCGCCCCGCTTCTCCCGCTGTTTGCTGCGGTCGGTGGCTCCATCGCGTTCTTACTCGTGTACATGATCGCGTGGAAGGGCGGAACGAGTCCGGTTAGACTGGTTCTGGCCGGTGTCATCGTCAACATGGTGTTTACGTCCCTCCAGCGGGGGCTGTTCTTCTTCGCTGACGATCTGGGCGTTGTCCAGTCAGCACTGGCCTGGATTACCGGTTCGCTCACGGGCGTCGGCTGGGAGGAGTTCCGTATCGCTGTCATCCCGACGCTGGCCGCGACGCTACTTGCGCTGGCCGGCGCACGGCAACTGAACCTCCTCCTGCTCGGCGAGGAGACCGCGAGTTCGCTCGGGATGAGTGTCGAGCGGGTCCGGTTCATGCTGTCCGCGGTCGCCATTCTGGCGGCCAGTACGGCAATCTCCGTTGCGGGGATCATCGGGTTCTTCGGCCTCGTGGTTCCACACATCGTCCGACTCATCGTCGGGAGTGACTACCGCCGACTCCTCATCGGCTGCGTGTTCGTCGGGCCGGCGTTGATGGTCGTTGCGGACGTTGGTGCACGGCTGGCCCTGAATCCCGCACAGGTTCCGGTCGGCGTCGTCACTGGCGTCGTCGGCGGCCCGTACTTCCTCTACTTGATGCGGCGACAGGAACAGATGGGTGAGATCTAATGTCACAGAACAACACTAACTCGGATGGTATCGCCACGGCCAACGACATCGCTGCTGGGTCCCAGTCCGGTCGCCGGGACCGGCCGCTGGTCGGCGACGATGTGGTGCTTTCGTACTCGGGGACGGATGAACCGGTCATCGACGGTGAATCGATCACCGCCGAACCCGGGGCCGTGACTGCGCTCGTCGGCCCGAACGGGTCGGGCAAGAGCACGCTGCTGAAAGGCCTCGCCAACCAGCTCGAACCGGACGCGGGATCGGTACTGCTGGACGGGCAAGACATCCAGACGCTGGAGACTAAAGCGATCGCCCGAAAGCTCGGCCTGCTCTCTCAGGAGAGTACGTCGCCAAACAGCATCTCGGTCGAGGATCTGGTGTATCACGGTCGCTACCCTCACCGCGGGTTCTTCGACAGTGTCACCGAAGAAGACGAGGCCGCCGTCGAGCGGGCGATTGATCTGGCCGGCTGTGGACACATCCGTGAGCGCGAAGTCGGTAGCCTCAGTGGCGGTCAGAAGCAACTCGCCTGGATCGCGATGGTTCTTGCACAGGACACCGACGTGCTGTTGCTCGACGAGCCGACGACGTTCCTCGACCTGCACCACCAGCTTGAGGTGATGGAAATAATCGAAACGCTCCGCGATGAGAGCGATATCACCATCGTGGTCGTCCTGCACGACCTCGAGCAGGCGGCCCGCCTCGCTGACCGGATGGTCGCACTCAAAGACGGCGAGATACAGGCTCGGGGACGACCCGAAGATGTGGTCACGGAGCAACTACTCGCGGATGTTTTCGAAATCGAGGCAGAGGTCTCGGCCACGCCACGCGGACCGCGCGTGAATCCAATCCGGGCCCGCCACGATGGTGACGACCACACTGGTGGTGGCGATACTGCTGAGTCGGACCGCGCCGAAGAAGTCGTTGCCGAATAGGAGCCACGAAATTGGGCCCTGCCCGATGGATTCTTGACGCGGACGCTGGAGTCCGCGTTTGAAACCGGATTGTTCTGGCTCGGTGAACCGGAACAACTATATAATTTTTAGGCTAGCCTAAAACAATGGCTGACGACACCACAGACACCGAGACACCGACGCGGAGAGAGTACGTGAAATACGGGGGAACGGTTCTCAGCGCTGGATTGCTTGCGGGATGCACCAGTGACGCCGAGCAGGGAGTCGGGACGACACGGACGGAGTCAGAGGCGGAGACGGACACACCCACTGGGAACGGCTCGTACTCCGTGTCGATGTCCCCGACGGGAGCGGTGACCTTCGACTCGCCACCGGAGACCGTCTTTACACGGCTCACACACCACGCCGACATGGCATTCGCGCTGGGGCGTGGAGATACCGTCACGGCAATGCACGCACCGGACTATTACAGCGGGCTCTGGAACCAGTTCGTCGAACGGCTGCCGGGAGTGTCGCTCGACTGGACCGGGCTGTACTCCTCGTGGGAACCGAGCAAGGAGAAACTGTACGAACTGGATAGTGACATCCATCTGGCAGACCCGGCCTGGATCGCCAAACAGGACAACTGGGACCAGAAGGATTTCGAGGAGATCGCCACCAACATCTCACCCTGGTTCGGCAACTCGCTGAGTGACCGACACGCCGAACCCCCGTCTGGATGGGGGGACTACGAGTACTACACCCTCTGGGAGCAGTTCGAACTCGTGGCTGAGGCGTTTCAGGAACAGGCCCGCTACGAGGCGCTCGCGGCCATCCACGACGAAATGCGCTCGACCATCGACGCGAACTTGCCACCTGAGTCGGAACGCCCGTCGGCAGTGATGCTCGCCGCGGCTGACCTTGACGAGATATACGCGTACACGCTTGACAACCCCGGGTTCCTGACCGCACACACTCGCCCATTCGGTGCACGGGACGCCTTCGAGGGCTCGGTGGAGACGAACTCAGTGGTCGACTTCGAAACGCTCCTTGAGGCTGACCCGGACATCATTCTGCACCTCGGCGGATTTGAACCGAGTACGAACCTTCCGAAGCGACGGGAGGCGTTCAAATCCGACCCAGTTGGGTCGGAAATCACGGCCGTACAGACCGACCGGATCTACCCCCAGGGGGCGAGATATCAGGGCCCGATACTGCATCTCTTCCAGTTGGAGATGACCGCAAAACAACTGTATCCCGAGCAGTTCGGCGAGTGGCCGACCTACACTGAGGGGCCGTATCCCGAGATTCCGCCCGAAGAACAGCTGTTCGACCGCCAGCGGGTCGCGGACATCGTGAACGGCGACATCTAACTGTCACTATCCAAACTCCTGAACAACAGTATTGAGGAAGAAGCTAGATTATCTGGATGAATGAACTGCAAAAGACACAATTGTTAGCAGTATATATGGAATATAAGGGCATAGCCATCTACTTGTCCAGAAAAGTTTTATAGTACCGTGACATCTACTAACATATGTTAGTACACGAAGGAAACACGCACTCATACACCACTGGCTCCGACCGATATTGCCGTCACTGCAACGACGTTGCACTCGCTTACGACCCGTCGGCTGACAGCCCTCGCTGTCGGTCGTGCGGAAAGCTAGTCTAGCGCCATTCCGGGCCTTGCACTCGTATAGAACGATAACACTGGCCACACAGAGGCCTGCTCCGTTGACATTGTTTTACCATTAGCCACAAACGTCTGTCAAGTAATGCAGCGATTTGTGTGGCTGCAAACCAGTGCGGATTGATTATAGCTTGACGAGAACTTTGATCGCCTCGCGCTCGTCCATCGCCTGATACCCTTCTGGAACGCCGTCGAGGTCGACTGTTTTCGTGAAGATCGGTGACGGGTCAAGCGTGCCCTGCAGCACATCGGCCAGCAGTTCATCGGCGTAGGCACGAACCGGTGCGATGCCACCGTTGAGCCCGATGTTATCGCCGAACAGCGAGAACATGTCCAATCCGGAATCATCGAGGCCGTGTGGGACGCCGACGTAGCCGACGGTCCCGCCAGGACGACAGACATCGATAGCGGTCTCCATTGCCGAGGCCGCACCGACACATTCGAGGACGTGATTTGCACCGCCGTTAGTCAGGTCGTCCGCGGCGTCGACGGCGTCCTGACCACGGGCGGCGACGGTCTCTGTCGCACCGAACGACTCAGCGAGTTCGAGGCGGTCCTCGTGGTGCCCCATCGCGATGATGTGTTCCGCACCGAGGCGTCGCGCCGCGAGAACGCCACACAGTCCAACGGCCCCGTCGCCGACGACGATACAGGTGTCGCCTTCACTGACACCGGCGCTTACCGCCGCGTGGTGGCCCGTTCCCATCACGTCTGTCAGCGGCAGAATCGCTTCCAGCGTGTCCTCGTCGTCGGCGTGGCGGTCTGGGACGCGGACGAGCGTCCCGTCGGCTTCCGTTGCTCGGACGTACTCGCCCTGGCCGCCGCCGTTGTCGCCGCCCCATGAGTCGCCGTTGACACAGGACGTGTGCAGTCCCTTCCGACAGAACTCACACCGGCCACAGCTGACGACGAACGGGGCGAACACCCGGTCGCCGGGTTCGACTGAGCGCACGTCGTCGCCGACTTCCTCGACGATACCCATCGGTTCGTGGCCGACGCGGGAGCCCTCTTCACGGTCGCTCTGGCCGCGGTAGAACCACAGGTCGGAGCCACAGACGGCGGTGTGGGTCACGCGTATAACCGCGTCAGTTGGCGATTCGATTTCGGGTCGGGGAACCTCTTCGACGGTGATATCACCGGGGCCACGGTAGATGGCTGCGCGCATAGATCCGTTTCGGGTCGGCTGTGGAAAACCGTTCTCATGCCGTCTGTCGCATCCGCCCGGCCGTGTTATTGGATGAAAACAATTACCAAAGATGGAATATAAACACAGAAACATGACGGACGTTCTTATTGTCGGTGGTGGTCCCGCCGGCCTGAGTGCGGCACTGTTTGCACAGAAAAACGGCCTGGAAACGACAGTCTTCGACACTGACGGGACCTGGATGCACAAGGCACACCTGTTCAACTATCTTGGGGTAGGTTCTCAGGACGGGTCGGCGTTCATGGAAACCGCCCGGACACAGGTGGATAGCTTCGGCGTCAACCGAAAGCAGGGTACAGAGGTGACTGACGTGCACCAAACTGACAGCGGATTCGAGGTCGCAACTGAGGACGAGACGTACGAAGCACCCTACCTCGTCCTCGCGACGGGTGCCAACCGTGACCTCGCTGCGTCGCTTGGCTGTGAGATGACCGCTGAAGATGTCGTTGACGTGGACGTGACAATGGAAACGAGTGTCGATGATGCCTACGCGACAGGGGGAATGGTCCGAGCGGAGGAGTGGCAGGCTGTCATCTCCGCTGGCGACGGCGCGGCGGCGGCGCTGAACATTCTCACGAAGGAGGAGGGAGAGCACTTCCACGACTTCGATACGCCTGCCGACGCCGACGCGATGTTCGGTCCCGAAGAGTAGACCCCGAAACGGCTCGGGACGGGTCTCTCATTGCTACCCATCCAGCACCGTTCTATCGGCCATTGACTGACGGGTCCGGGCCGTGTTCGACGCCGGTCCAATCCGGTACTAAATAGGTCCGTAAACTGCGCCATTGGGACTGTATCACGTCGCTGCAGGCGGTTCGAGACCGCCAACCCGGCTGGCCGTATTATCCACTGATTCACTATGGGAGCGTAGAGCGATGTGGTTGCTGTGAAGGAGTTCGCGTTCACCCTCAGGTTCACTGTGGGTGCTGATCCGGTAATGGACCTGTTTCACGAGTACCCGACGCTACGACTCCGGAACGCCACGTGTACCGTGACTGAAAACGCCATGTGGCGCATCGATCATGTAGACGGTCCCGCTGACGCTATCCCCGCGTTTGATGAAGTCTTTCTCAACGACGAACGCTGTAACGAGTGTCTCGACGAACACGGCTGCTCTGGGACGCGAGAATACCAGGTTCTCGACCGGCAGCCGGCTGCCAGAACTGTATATACGTATCACGCCCGGATTGACCGGTGTTGTGCGGTGCCTGCTGTCGTTACCGATTATATCGGCGACGGTGTCGTCTTCGAATCGGAACGCACCGGGGGTGCGTACCGGTGGCGGGTGTTGTCGCCAGTCGAGACATCGCTTGACCTGCTGTTCGACCATCTCGAATCGGCACTTCCGACTGGGGTGCAACTCGATGTAAACCATCTGGGAAACACTGAACGATGGCGAGAGAAAACACAGCCCGCGTTTCCATAGTGACTGCATGGAGTCCACGGCTGTATGAATTCAGTGTAATAGGATGTAAACACACCTCGACGATATACGATTCCGCTAAGCCTACGCCGAAATCAGTGGACTGACCGCTCGTCGCTTTCGTCAATGTCCTCAATCGGGTCAGCGTTGCCAAATGATGGCTCCGGACCATCTCCGGCCGCGGCCCACTCGCAGGCATTGGCGAGGACCTGCTGGACCGCGTCGTTGTGGTAAATTGGATAGGTCTCGTGGCCCGGCCGGAAATAGAATATTCGGCCTGCCCCGCGGCGGTAGCAACATCCTGACCGGAACACCTCGCCGCCCTCGAACCAGGAATTAAACACGAGCGTGTCCGGCGCGGGGATGTCGAAGCGCTCGCCGTACATCTCGGTTTCTGGGAGTTCGATGTACTCGTCGATGCCATCGGCGATTGGATGGCCTGGCTCGACGACCCACAGGCGCTCGGTTTCGGCGGCTTCGCGCCATTTGAGGCTGCAGGTCGTTCCCATCAGTTCGCGGAAGATCTTGGAATAGTGGCCTGAGTGGAGGACGATGAGCCCCATGCCGTCGAGGACCCGCTGTTTCACTCGGGCGACAACCTCGTCAGCAACTTCGTCGTGCGCGGCGTGGCCCCACCAGGTCAGAACATCCGTTTCTGCCAGTACATCCTCGGTGAGCCCGTGTTCAGGCTCCTGAAGCGTCGCGGTTTCCGTGTCGAACCCGCGCTCTGCTAGTGCTGTGGCGATAGTGCCGTGAATCCCGTCTGGGTAGAGGTCCGCGACAGCTTCGTGTTCCTGTTCGTGGACGTTCTCGTTCCAGACCGTGACGCGTGTCATAGTCGTGATTTCCTCTTCCGCCGTAACGGCGTTCGCCAAGCGGCAATCCGTACGATTAGTGGATGCCATCCGGGTTCGCCTCTGTTGGGCATTCATCGGGAATCCTCCAGAAGAGATTTAGCTGCCTCAGATACGGTTTTGTGTATCTTGGTCCTGAGCATCCGGGTCATCCCACCGCGCGCCAGCGCCGCGCCACGGTGGCCATAACAGCCGCAACGTTGGCCCCCGATACGACCCGATTTCCAACCGTATCCACAGGACTGTGAATAACGCCCTGAAACGGCCAGATACAGACGACTGTATGGTGCTGCTGTAGGAGTACAGTTGAGTGTAATCGCGGCGTAAAGCACCGTTATACCGGGTACACACAACTGTACTCCATTCTACCCAGACACACATCATAAACCCTGTATTTTGTCCCGTCAGGGCTTCTCGCTTCTATTCCACCGCTATTCTGGATAGATGATGATGTAAACAGTAGATAAGTATAAATACTCCCTGCCAGACGGCGTGATTGATGCACCCTACCAGAAACCGCTGTATCGGAAGGTTTCGAGCGATAGACTTGCGTAGCGAGGTGGTGCCGAAATGAGAGTCCGACATCGCCTCCCGGAGCGGGTGGCTGGTGGAAGTTCGGCCTGTCCGGACGAACAGATTCCGGGGGTGAGAACCAATGTCTGAACACACACTGGTGTTGATGGCACTGCTACCACTGGCGACGATTGCGGTGCTGATGGTCGGGCTGTACCAGCCCGCGACACGGACGATGCCCATCGCGTGGGCGGTGGCGGCCATCGCCGCTTTCGTCGGCTGGCAGATGTCCCCTACGCTGATCGCCGCCGCATCAATACGTGGGGCGCTGACAGCGACCAGAATTCTTGTCATCGTCTTTGGGGCGATACTCCTGCTGTACACGCTGAAACAGTCCGGTGCGTTCGAGGTCATCAACGCAGGGTTCTCCTCGATTAGCGACGACCGGCGCGTACAGGTCATCCTGCTCGTCTTCCTCATGGGGTCGTTCATCGAGGGCGCGGCTGGCTTCGGGACGCCCGCAGCCATTGTTGGCCCGCTGCTGGTCGGTCTGGGCTTCCCGCCACTGGCCGCAGTGGTCGTTGCGCTCACGGGGAATATCCTCGCAATCACCTTCGGTGCGGTCGGGACGCCGCTGATCATCGGACTGCGTGACGTGGTGTTCGCGGAGGGCACGGGCGCCTCACAGCAGGTGCTTCAGCAGGGTGGCTTCGCGAGCGTCGGTGCCTACGTCGCCCAGATTGGCGTGTGGGCGGCGCTCATCCACGCTATCGTTGGCATCGCCATCCCGTTCATCGGCGTGGCGATGATGACCCGGTTCTTCGGCGAGGAGCGGTCGATCAAGCCTGCGCTCGAAGTCCTGCCGCTGTGCCTATTCGCGTGGGCTTCCTTTGCCATTCCGTACGTCGCTACCGCGTACTTCCTCGGCCCGACGTTCCCGGCGCTGCTGGGTGCGATGGTCGGGCTGCTCGTGGTCACGACGACGCTGCGAGCTGGCTACTTCCTCCCCGATGAGGAATGGGACTTCGGCCCGCAGGCCCAGTGGCCGGACCACTGGATCGGCAGCATCGAACCCGGAGAGGGTGTCGGCACCACGTCGGGCGGGAGCCGAGAGGGAACTGTTGCAGCCGACGGTGGCACGGCAACGTTTGAAGACTCGCACTCGCAGGATATGTCGCTGGGTATGGCCTGGCTGCCGTACCTCCTCGTCGCCGCGTTGCTCGTCGTGACCCGCGTCGTCGGTCCGGTTCAGGAGTTCCTGGCGACAAACGGCGTTCTCATGTGGAACAACATCCTTGGCACGCCGTTCTCGGAGGGCGTCGAGATGTTCTACCTCCCGGGGAGCCTCTTCGTGCTGGTTGCCGTGATTACCTACGCGCTCCACGGGATGTCCACCGACGAAATCAAGGCCTCGTGGAGTGAGGCGCTTCGGAACATTGCACCGGCTGTCGTCGCGCTGTGGTTCGCGGTCGCAACGGTCATGATCATGCAGCGGACCGGTAGTGCAATCGTGCTGGAGACCGCGCCGATCAACTCCGGGATGCTCGGTCTGCTGTCCGAAATCACGGCAAGTGGGACCGGCCAGATGTTCCCGTTCTTCTCGGGCTTCATCGGCGCGTTCGGCGCGTTCATCGCCGGTTCGAACACTGTCAGCGACATCCTGTTCGGGCTGTTCCAGTTCCAGGCCGCACAGCAGATCGGCGCGCCGACCCAGATCGTCGTTGCCGCACAGGCGGTCGGCGGCGCAATCGGCAATCTCATCGCGATTCACAACGTGGTCGCCGCCCTCACGGTGGTCGGCCTCATCGGCGAGGAGGGGCGTGTCATCCGCCTCGAACTGATTCCGGTGCTGTACTACGGCGTGTTCACGGGCATACTGACGCTCATTCTCGCCTACGTCGTGGCTCCGGGCGCGTTCTAACCCGACTCACCTACCCACCTACCCTCCACCTACTCCCTACTCATGGCATACGATTCCCGACTCCCCGAGCAACGTGACCCGGCGACAGACCCGAGCGCGAACTACGACTATCAGGGCGACAGCGTCAACCGACCGGACCTTGTTTCGGCGCTGGAGCAGCGCGTGGACGGCGACGTACGCTTCGACACGTACACTCGTGAGCTGTTCGCAACCGACGCGAGCGCGTACGAACAGCTCCCCATCGGCGTCGTCTCGCCGGTCTCGACCGAGGACGTGGTCGCGGTGATGGAGTACTGCGCCGCGGAAGATATTCCGGTGCTTCCACGGGGCGGCGGGACCAGTCTCGCCGGGCAGGCCGTCAATGAGGCGGTCGTCCTCGATTTCAAGCGGTACATGGATGAGCCGCTGTCGGTCGACCCGGATGCACAGCGGGCCCGTGCGCAGGTCGGCATCACTATCGCCCGGCTTAACGACCGGCTCGAACCCCACGGGCTGAAGTTCGCGCCGGACCCGGCGTGGGGTGATAAGAGCGTCCTCGGCGGTGCAATCGGAAACAACACGACCGGCGCACACTCGCTGAAATACGGCAAGACAGACGCCTATATCGAGGAGTGTGAGGTCGTTCTCGCGGACGGAACTCGGACGACCTTCGGCTGGGTGGACGTCGAGGACATCGAAGCGCGGGCAGCCGAGGCCGGCCCGGACGCCGACCTCGAAACCCGGATTTACGCCGAAGTCGCGAAGATCCTCTCGGAGGACGCGACGGAGATAGACGCCAGATATCCGGAGCTCAAGCGCAACGTCTCGGGATATAATCTGGATGAACTGGTCGACAGCGCTAGGGAACGCGGCGAAGTCAACCTTGCCCGCTTGCTCGCCGGGAGCGAAGGGACACTGGCTGTTGTCACTGAGGCGACAGTCTCGCTCGAACCCGTTCCCGACGCTACGGCCATCGCTATGCTGACCTACGACGACATCATCTCGGCGATGCAAGACGTCGCCCCGATTCTCGACCATGACCCATCGGCCGTCGAGGTGATGGACGACGTGCTTCTGGACCTTGCCGCGGAGACGCCAGAGTTCGCCGACGTCGTCAGTATGCTCCCCGAAGAGACGGATTCGACGCTGCTTGTCGAGTTCTACGCCGATTCGCCCGATGATGGCGCTCAGAAGGTCGCCGACCTGCTCGCTGACCGACTCCCGGGCTACGACGCCAGAGAGTCCCCGAGCGAGGAGGCGAGTTCGGTTACCGATGCCCCAGTCCACGCTGTCGATGCGCTGGAGGCATACGACGCGGACCGACAGGCGAAGTTCTGGAAGATGCGCAAGGCCGGGCTGCCGATTCTCCTGTCACGGACTGGTGACGACAAGCACTGGCCGTTCGTCGAGGACACGGCGGTTCCGGCCGAGAATCTCCCGGAATACATCGCCGACATCCGGGAGTTGTTCGACGAGCACGACACATTTGCCTCCTACTACGCCCACGCCGGCCCCGGCGTCCTGCACATCAGGCCGCTATTGAACCTGAAATCCGGCGACGGCATCGAGACGATGGAGGCCATCTCCGACGCTATCACTGACCTTGTCGTCCAGTACGATGGGTCCGTGTCGGGTGAACACGGCGACGGTCGAGCCCGAACCCAGTGGAACCGCAAGCTCTACGGCGACGACCTCTGGGAGACGTTCCGCGACCTGAAGTCGGCGTTCGACCCTGACTGGCGGCTGAACCCGGGCAACATCTGTGGTGAGCACGACCCGGCTGAGAATCTCCGGTACGACCCCGACTACGAGTTCGACGCGGGCTTCGACCCCGCACTCGACTGGGACAACGAGAACGGGTTCCAGGGGATGGTCGAACTCTGTCACGGCTGTGCGGGCTGTACCGGCCATCAGGAGACTACCGGCGGCGTCATGTGTCCGACCTACCGCGCCGCAGAGGAGGAAATCACGAGCACTCGCGGCCGGGCGAACATGCTCCGGTCGGCGATGGACGGGGACCTCCCCGACGACCCCTTCGAGGAGGAGTTCGTCACCGAGGTTCTGGACCTCTGTATCGGCTGTAAGGGCTGCAAAAAGGACTGTCCGAGCGGCGTTGACATGGCGAAGCTCAAGGCCGAGGTGGTCCACGAACATCACCAGCGAGAGGGTATTTCGCTTCGTGACCGGCTGTTCGCCAACGTCGAGACAGTGCTCTCGCTGGGAAGCACGTTCGCCCCGGTGTCGAACTGGCTGATGGACCTGCCGGGCTCGGGACTGCTCATGGAGAAAACGGTCGGTATCACGGAAGAGCGGACGCTACCCGGCTTCCACCGGACCACGTTCCGGGACTGGTGGGCTGACCGCGGCGGCGCAATGGTCGCGGCGAGCAAAGCTGACCGAAAGGCGCTCTTGCTTGCCGACCCCTACACGAACTACAGCCACCCGGACGTCGGGAAGGCCGCCGTAGAAGTGCTGGAGGCGGCGGGCGTCCACGTGGTCGTGCCTGACGGTGTGACCGACAGCGGTCGTCCCGCGTTCTCCAAGAGTATGCTGGACCACGCCCGCGAGACGGCACAGGCGAACGTGGACGCGCTCGCGCCACGAATCCGCGGCGGCTGGGACGTGGTCACTATCGAACCTTCCGACGCAGTCATGTATCAGGTCGACTACTGTGACCTGCTCTCCGGCGACGATGTCGATACCGTCGCGGAGAACACGTATGGCATCTGCGAGTATCTCGATACGTACCGGCTGGGAGAGACGATCCCCTTCGACGAATCGGGCGACTCGCTGGCGTACCACGGCCACTGCCACCAGAAGGCGACAAAGAAAGACCACCACGCTGTCGGCGTTCTGCGCCGGGCCGGATATGCTGTCGACCCGCTTGATTCGGGCTGTTGTGGCATGGCCGGCAGTTTCGGCTACGAGGCCGAACACTACTCGATGAGCGAGGGTATCGCGGACCTCCTGCTGGGACAGATAGACGACTCCCCTGCTGAGCAAGTCGTCGCACCCGGCGCATCCTGCCGGTCCCAGATCGACGATTTCGGCGATGGCGAGACTGAGCCGCCACATCCCATCGAGATGGTCGCAGCGGCGATCCAGTAACCGGGTATGCAGCGACAACCCCCGGCAGTGATCAGAACCCAAACCCGTCTTTCTGCCTGACCGTGACGTCGTGCCCGTCAACTGTTGCCCGAAGCGCCTGTGTGAACGGTTCGGGGTCGAACTGACCGTGGACGCGAACCGTCGTCGCGGAGTCTGTCCGGGGCTGTGCGGTGATTTTCGGCCGACCGATTCGGCCACCCGTGTGGATATCGACGCTGTCGAGTGCGTCGTATGACTGTGTTTCGACCTGTTCGGCTGTCTCGATGGCCGCGGGGACGCCCTCCTCGACCACCTGTGACGCGAAGGCGGCAGCCCGCTGGTCCGGCGACCCGAACAACAGGTCGACGGGTGTCAGATAGTCGTACTCGACGAAGTAGGCTCGATCCGTACAGAACAACACGTCGATAAGCCGGAGCGGGTACGAGCCGCGCATCGTGTAATGCAAGTGGACGCGGAGTTCATCGGTCACGAGAACCACCCTTTCGCAGTGGCCGCGTCAGCGACCGTTCCGTCTGAGGCAACCTTCGCACGTCCCACCCGATACATCGTATACACCTGGACGAGTAGGAAGACCGCCCAGAGGGCGTACCCGCCCGGTGCACTGCCGAGTACGGCCGTCTGCACGGCGAACATCTGTAATCCCAGCCGTGTCGCCAGCCCAGTTCCAATCAGGAGGACGCTGAAATAGCCGAAAAACGCGGCTGCGACCCACATTGCGGCGATCCGACCCCAGCCCGGCATTGTGTGCTCCGGGAGCCGGACTGTATTGACGAGCTGGACGATGACGATGTATGGCCACATCAATAACCCGGACATCGACGCCCCAACGACGAGCAATCCGAAGGGGTCGGATATCGATATCGGCAGGGTGAGGATGAGCACGCCCCAGCCACAGAAGACGGTCAGGAGTCCCCAGAACAGTCGTGGCAGACTCCAGCCCGCCTCCCGACCGTACAGCTCGTAGATAATATCGGAGCTGTTCCGGACGAACGACTCGATAATCGCGTATTCGGTCGTGAACAGGGCGAGAAACAGTGTGACGTAGATGACGCTCGTCGTGAACCCGCCGACCGACGGCGCAATCTCGATGAGCCACATATCGACTGCGTCACTCGTCGCCCCCGGTGCCTGTGATACCGCGATGACGACCAGCATCGTCGTGACCAGCAGGAGGCCCAGCAGGAAGGTCAACAGGTGTTCTAACTGTGTCACGCGCCACCAGCCCCGCCACCGTTTGAGGTTCTGCGTGTCCGGGGTGAACGTGAACCCGTCCTCGTGAACCGTCTCGGGGTCGTCGCCGGCGAAGGGGTTCTTGATTCGGCCCTGATACCGACCCATTCCGTAGCCTTTCTCCCGTATCCAGAGGCTCTGTGAGAGATTGAGGTAGCCGCCCGCGCCGGCGTAGGCCAGCGCCCCGACCAGCACAGCGATGGTTCCGACCGGTGAGTAGTCGCCGACTTCCGTCAGGCTCCCCGGGACGCTGACCAGTACGTCAAGCGACCCGATGAGAACGAACAGCAGCAGTGTGAACGCAATCGACAAGGCCACCAGGATTAGCTGGAGGCTCTCGACGACGTTGTACATCAGCGGCGTCACCTGGTATGTGACCCAGATGAACACCATGAGCCCGATGCCGAACAGTCGCCAGCCAACGATGTCGACGCCGGCGAAGTCGTACGTGCCGAGGGCGAGCCCTTCGGCCCCGATTCGTGCGGCGCTCGCAGCCCACCCTGGCCAGCCGAGACTGACGAACCCGCCTATAAGCATGGCTAGTGGGAGGACCGGGTGCACTCTCTCGAACGCTCGAAACACGCTTTCACCGGTCGCAAGGGTCCATCGCTGTATCTCTGTGTTGATGACAAAGTGGAGACAGACGGCCACGAGGAACAGCCAGTACAGCCCCCACCCGTAGCTGGCGACCAGATGTGGCCAGAACAGCGTCTCACCGCTGCCGAGCGACGCCCCGAGCATGATCGCGCTTGGACCGACGACATGGCGGAGCTTCGGTACTTTCGGCAACGAGAGTTCTCTGAACCGCCCGCCGGTCCCCGTGTCTGGATGGTCGTCGCTCTCCGGTGCCGCCTCGAGGTTATCGTATGCGACCGGGGTGTACGAGGAGATTGGGTAGCGCTGCTCTTTACGGGAGGCGTACACCTCTGCTGTCTCCGACTCCGTCTCTTCCGCTACGTCCGACTGTTCCGTCGGCTTTTCGTCTGGCATCGGTGAACTCACCCACCGACGTAGTGCCAGACGTGTCCGTGGTCGACAGCTAGGTCAACCTGTGGGAGGTCCTCCAGCGCAGGCCCGATAGCGTCCCACCACTCGTCAGCGGTCTTGTACCCCGCCGGATGCTCCTGAAACACTTCGGTAATGAGTTTCCCGGCATCGGTGTCGGGGTTTTCGCGGAGATAGTCGTACGCAGCCCGTAGCGCCGCACGCCGGTCGTCGAGTACATCCCCCGTCCCCGGCAGGTCCGCGTCGGCGATGCTGTGCTCGACCGGGGGCTCTCGTTCCTGTTGGGGTTCCGCGCCCGAGCCGACAAGCTGGGAGAACGGGATCCACCAGACCCGACTCCGTGCCCCGACTTTCCGCGTTTCCAGATCCCCTCGTTCCACGAGTACGTCGAGCTTGTTGTGTGCCGTTTTCCGGGAACAGCCGAGTGCGTCCATCACATCGGTTGCCGTCAACGGTTTCGCCTGGTCCGCCCGATCTTGAAACACCGAGAGCACTCGCTCCGGTGTGAACTCTGCCGTGGACGGTGGCGACCCGTCAGCCCGACCATCGTCCGCGGTATTGCTCATACGTAGCCATTACAGTCGTATGTAATAGACTTTTCTGCATAACCTCCGTTTCGGGAGCAAACACTTTCCCTCCGTCTGACGCTTGATAGACATCAATCACACACGAAGGCATGAATGTACCCTCTCAGTGGATACACCAACAATGGGGTGTCAAAAAGCCTCTTCATTAGTCTCCCTCCGCCAGCGACCACGCTCCGTTGTATCAGTCTAATTCTTGCTCAGCCGGCTCCGGTGCAGACACCGACTGCTCGGTTTCCACGACCGCACGCTCTGGTAGTTCGATGTCAGGTTTCCGACCGAGCGTCAGCAGGCGCTCAGTGAGTGTTAGCTCCTCAGGACTGGGGCTGGGCTTTTGTACTTCCTCGTAGTCGACGATTACCTGCCCCGCCTCGGCCGTGATACGGACCGCACAGAGCTGGTACGAGGGGTAAAACACCGGGGGAAGCAGCCCGATGACACCGTCCCGACGGTGGAGCCGTTTGAGCCAAGTCCCGCTGTTGACGACTAACCCACCGTCGACTGACTGCACGCTCGGTCGGTGCGTGTGACCGTAGCAGAAGACAACCACGTCTTCCTTTTCGTCGAACACTTCGCGGGCGGCTTCCTTGTACGTCGTCTGAGTGTCGACTGTGAGGTCTGTCTCGAAAACGCCAAAGCGATTGATGGTCTTCTTGATATCCCGTCGAAGGAGATACAGCGGGATGCCCACGAGCAACAGGAGCCCGGCCAGCGACGCATTCACCACGAGCAGCACCCAGATGGCGGTCCCGACGGTGCCGAACTGGCCCAGAAACGACGTTGTCGTTTCGACCGGTGCCGACCAGACTCCGAGCAGGTTCAACGCCGCCAGAATCGCCAGGATAGCACTAACGTTGAACAACAGCAGGAACGGGACGAGTGCGTACCGCAACAGCGGGTTCATTTCCCGGTAGAAGTACTTCGAAAGCATCCACACCGGGACTCGTTCCGTTGGCGTCACCGCCTGCACGTCCTTGAGCCAGTTGTACCGACCCCGGTCCGAGAGCTGGCCGGCCCGACTCGTCACCAGCGTGTTGTAGTAGTAGCCAAGCGGCGTCACGTTGGTGTCGCCCCAGTCTTCGATGCGGTTGTTGGGGTCCTGCTGATTGCCGTGTTCGAAGTGGATGGCCTGGTCCCCGACCGGACGGGTAATTGACTTCGACTGGACGAGATTGACGTTGTACGCCGCGAACCGCTCCGCGTACTCGTCATAGGCCGCGAGTTCGTGGTCGTGATTCCCTGGGATCAGGGTTATTTCGATGTTCTCGCCGGTCTTTTGCAACTGCTCGAACAGCGACGGATAGGTCGCTTCGAGGACATCGAACTTCTCCAGTCCCGACATCCCGGTGAACTCCCACAGCCCGAACGCGTCGCCGTTAATGAGTAGCTTGACGTCCTCGTCGGTGGTCTCCAGCCGCGATAAAAAATCAAGCAGTTCGTCCAGAAACTCCACGTCCTCTAGTTGTTCGTCGCCGCCGATGTGGAGGTCGCTGATGACGTAATAGACGCGGTCGTCGGCGGTGCCGTCCATTGAATACGGGTTCTTGACCCACAGACAAAGGCGTTGCTCTCCGGGATATCACGGCGGCAGGTCGTCGCTTCGGCTGGGTGTGTCGCTGGAATACGTGTTCCCGCCGGTGTCGCGACCTGCCCGATTACAGTTCAAGCACGGCCCGGAATCGTGCTTCGTTGTCGATCATCCGGCCGTAAGCCTCATTCACCTCTTCGAGCGGGTAGGTCTCTATTTCCGGTGCGATGTCGCGAAGCGAACTGAACTCAAGCGTGTCCTGTGAGTCGCGTGCGTGTCCGGAGGCCCAGCCCTCGACAGCGCCCCGGGTCTGGACGAGTTGCTGTCCGCTCACCGCTACCGGTTCGCCGGGGACGCCCACAACCACGACGGAGCCGTCGACACCGATGCCGCTGACGATGGAACTGATGGCGTCACTCGACGGTGCCGTCGCCAGCACCACATCGGCCCCACCAAGCTCCTGCAGTCGCTGCCCGGCGTCTGTCTCCGCCGCGTTAATGAAGTGGTCGGCTCCAAGCTCTTTCGCCAGCGATTCTTTTTCGGGCGTTCGGGAGATCGCGGCCGTCTCGAAGCCGGCCGCGTGTGCATACTGGATACCGAGGTGACCGAGGCCGCCGACGCCCTGCACGGCGACGAGGTCGCCGACGTTCGCATCGCTGTTCCGCAGCGCGTTGAATGTCGTCACGCCCGCACAGAGGAGCGGTGCCGCGGCCGCCGCATCAAGTGATTCCGGAATCTTTGCGAGCGCCTCCGACGGTGCGGTCATGTACTCCGCGTACCCGCCGTCGTAGCTCAGCCCAGTGATTTCACCGTTCTCACACTGGAGGAAGTTCCCCTGCCGACACTGGTCACACGTCGAACAGTGGCCGCCGTGCCAGCCGACGCCGACCCTGTCGCCCACATCCCAGGCGTCGACAGCGTCGCCGACGGCGTCTACGTGGCCCGCCACCTCGTGGCCGGGAACCCGCGGATAGGAGACGACCGGGTTGGTCCCTTCTTTGGCGAACACGTCGCTGTGACAGATGCCACAGGCGTCGACCGAGACCCGTACCTCGCCGGGGTCCGGCTCGGGTACGTCTCGTTCGACGACCTCGAAGTCAGCCCCTGGCTCGGGTACGACTGCCGCTTGCATTGTATCAGACATATCGCTACTTTCGGCTCGACGCTGATAAGCGGCCAGTTAGCAGAGAGCTGTACGGGGCGTTTGTTGGGATGTCCGACCAGACCGCGCCGAGGCAGCTCCTCGTTCAGGACCGGAGCCGCTGGATTCGCTTCTCCGTCGGCGGGTGGGTCGAAAACAGCTTCTCGAACAGCCCCTTGTCGGCGTTGAAAATACAGAGGGCGTTCATGCTGTCGTCGACGGCTGATTCCCGCCCCTCCGCACCGCGAGAGATTTTTTCGAGCGCACGGGCCAGCGGCTCGCCGGTGCCGATGGCGCGGCGCGCGTCCGCGTCGGCGACGTATTCCCGATACCTCGAAATCGCCAGCACGAACACCATGACCAGCGCGTTCGCGAGCGAGGAGGCGATCATCGCCATGATCCAGGAACCGACGTTTCGCTCGCCGCCGAACAGCACTGCGAAGTAAGCGACGTAGCCGACGAGCATTCCGATGGACTGCCCGACGACCATCGTGATGACGTCCCGGTTCTTGATGTGGGCCAGTTCGTGCGCGATGACACCCTCCAGTTCGTCATCATCCAGCAGTTGCATCAGTTCGCTCGACACGACGACGACACCCGCACCTTTCCGGCCGACGGCGAAGGCGTTGGGCACGCCCATGTCCATCATCATCAGTCGCGGCTCCTCGATATTCATATCTCTGCAGAGCCGCCGAACCATCTGGTGGACGTAGCCGAACCGCTGGTCGTCCGGCATCTCCTCCGCGCCACGGAGTGCCAGCCACTTCCCGAGCTTGTACTGGATCGCCGGCACAACGAGGATGCCGACGAGGAGCACCGGGACAAGCGGCAGGCCTAACAGCACCGACAGTGCCGTTCCGGCGAAAACGTAGAACGCGAACAGAACCGCACCGACGACAAGCATCCGCACCTGTAATCCGAAATCTGTCATACAGGGTCAAATCCGTCCGGCCACATAAACCGTCTGGCTGATAGCGCCGCTTGCGTCACTGGATTTCGCTGTGGATACAGCGCTTACGGCTTGTGGAGCGCGTAACTCCGTCGCCCATGGGTTTCAAGCGTGAGAGACGCCAGCCGCCAGTCGGTCTCTGAACAGAACTGGTGGACGGCAGGGATGACGCCGTTCACGATTTTGTAGTCGTCGCCCGTAATGTACCCGTCATCTGCGACTGCTCGCTGGCTCTCTCTGAGTTCGGCCAGCGTGGCCTCGTATTCATGGGAACTGTTGATGTACACCCAGTCGAGCGAGTCAGTGTCGGTCTCACGGAGCACGGTAATCGGCTCAGCGTCCCGCAGATGTACAGTGCCCTGATGACCGCTGAATCGTTGCTTAACAGCCTGCCGCTCTTCGTCGTTGTCCCACTGGTCGACCAGATAGAGCGTTTCCGGCCGCGTGACCCTGCTGATTGATTCGGCGAAGGAACCGTCTCCAGTACCGAACTCGGCGGCGGTCCCGCTGGCCGGCAGGTGTTCGAGGAGATCCGTCCGTTGGGGGAGAACTTGCACGTGTTCGAGCGCTGCCGCCGGGAGCGACGCCGGCACGCCTTCCTTCCGGTCCAGAATGGCCGCTGCTGCGGCTCCTTCTGTCGTGTCGGGTGGGAACGCAGTCTGATAGAGTCCGGCAATCAGCGGGTAGAGACGGTCCGGACAGGACTCGGTGATAGTGCGCTTTGCCCATGATAGTGACACTCTATTGAAATGACACTGCAACGGAGAGTAAAAGCATGCCGACTCCCCGCTCGCTATAGAGCCGAAAAGCTATGCGCCTGGGTCCGAAACGGCACTGGCATGCCTGTTTCCCGCTTTCTCCGACGGTTCCGGCCCTACTCTGTCCCGATCTGTCTGTTTACGGTGGTCGGCGCTGCCGTGTTGTTCGTGCCGGTGCTGGTTCTCGGGGACGCGACCGGACGCACATACGCCCTGACCGTGGCGGTTCTCATCGTCGCAATCTCGTCGGTCCTTCCGTACGCTGCCGCCGTCGGTGTTCTAACGGTCCCGTTCCTCTACACTGGCGTCGGGAGCTATGCGTCGCCGGCGGTCCTGCCGACCGACGCAGAGTCCCTTGCGCTGGCCGGAGTCCTCCGACACGTGGTCGCGGGCATCTCGTATGTCGTCGCGGCCACCGCTGTCGGCGCTGTCGGCATCGGCCTTGATTTCGCAGCTTCGAGTGGGTCGGAGCCGTTTCCGGCGGTCGGTTTCCCGTCGTTTCCGTCACTCGGGGTTCCGCCGTTTCTGCTGCTCGGGGGCGTGGTCACCGCTGGTGTCTACGTTACGGTTCAACTGTGGCGGTACGGGAAATCGCTCCGGGACCTTGGTTGGGAGACCGTTCTCGGCACGGGCGTTCTCGGCTTGCTCCTCGCTGTGGCGCCTGTGGTCGCGCTCTGGATTTTCGGGTCGTACGGCTTCTGACCGTTCCCGTGTTCCCTGCGAGAGCCGGCTTATTTGCAGACCGTCCGATAGTCGGTGCTACCCGCCGCCTTCCAAACGGATTAATGGCGCAAGCATCAGTACTCAATAATGACTCAGCAACAGTCCCCGACAGATGGAGGTCCACGAGCGAGCGGCATGCCGATGCTCGGCCTCGGTACCTGGCAGAATGAAGACGCAGAACAGTGTGCCGAGAGCGTTCGGACGGCGCTGGAGGCCGGCTACCGACATATTGACACCGCACAGGCATACGACAATGAAAGCGCAGTCGGCGACGGTATCGCTGCCGCTGACGTGGACCGCGACGATATTTTCCTGGCGACGAAGGTCTGGATATCGAATCTCTCGCACGACGACGTGATCAAGACGACCGAGGAGAGCCTCGACAAACTCGGCGTCGATTCGGTGGACCTGCTGTACGTTCACTGGGCGGCGGGCGAGTATGAGCCTGAAGAGACGCTTCCTGCGTTCGACGAACTCGTCGACCGCGGCCTTATCGACAACGTCGGCGTCTCGAACTTCGAACCGCACCACGTCGAAACGGCGATGGACGTGCTCGATGCTCCGGTGTTCGCAAATCAGGTCGAGACGCACCCGTTCCTCCAGCAGTCGGAACTCCGTGAGCACGCGGCCGAACAGGACTACGAACTGGTCGCGTACTCGCCGCTGGCCCGCGGTGAAGTGTTCGGTCACGATGTCATCGA
Source organism: Haloarcula sp. R1-2 (assembly GCF_011627385.1). Lineage (NCBI taxonomy): Archaea > Methanobacteriati > Methanobacteriota > Halobacteria > Halobacteriales > Haloarculaceae > Haloarcula > Haloarcula sp. R1-2. Next base: position 390,474 of record NZ_JAANTG010000003.1, on the reverse strand, counting down.
AGCCATCGCCGACGACCACGACGCCAGCGAAGCGCAGGTCAGCCTCGCGTGGCTCCGTGAGAAGGGTGTGACGGCGATTCCGAAGGCTACGAGTGAAGCCCACATTACGGACAATCTGGCGAGCCTTGACCTGTCGCTGACGGACGCCGACATCGACCGTATCGACAATATCGATACTGTCGACCGACGTGTCGACCCGGATTTCGGGCCGGCCGCGTGGGACTAAGTCGGCGTCGGAGTTTCTCGGTCGAGTTTGCTAATCGGCTGTCGGTCCGTGACACCACGTCTCCCACAGCCCTCTTCACATTTCGACCCCTTGAATTGGTAATGAGATATTTTTGTTCTGACGGGTGGTCCAACTGACCTGGCCTATGCTGCGGTCCGCGGTCACTGAGCGTCCCTCAGTCCCGGCTCGCTACCGCGATAGCGCACTGTTTGTCCTGCTCGCCGTGTTGTTTGGTGGCTCGTTCGTCGCAATCAAAACCGGGCTTCGTGAGCTGCCACCGGTGCTGTTTGCTGGCCTTCGGTTCGACTTGGCGGCGGTGACGTTGCTTGGCTACATCGTCTTTACCCGGCCCAGGTCGACGTGGCTACCCCGGACTCGCGGCGACTTCGTGGGTATCGGGATGGCGGCGCTGTTCCTGATCGCGCTCAACAACGGCCTGTTGTTCCTTGGCCAGGGCGCGACAACGCCCGCAGCGGCGTCCGTGATGTACGGTCTGAACCCGATACTCGCCCCCGTCTTCGCCTGGTGGCTGCTGGGCGACCGACTCTCGTGGCTCGGCGCGCTCGGTATCGGTGTCGCGCTGAGCGGCGTTATCCTCATCGTACAGCCGTCGCCGTCGACGTTCACCGACGCGAGCGCTATCGGGCAACTGCTCGTCCTCGGGGCGGCCGCGGCCGTTGCGCTGGGAAGCGTGCTGCTCCAGCGTGTCGGTCCGCAGATGGACAGTACTCCGCTGACTGCGTGGGCGATGGCCGTCGGCGCGGTGCTCCTCCACGTCGCAAGCCTGCTGGTCGGGGAGCCACCCACGGCCGTCATCGGCATCGGCCCGGAGACGATTGCGAGCATCGTGGCTGTGGGCATTCCCTCGACGGCAGTCGCCTACGCCATCTACTTCGGCCTCATCAATCGCATCGGCCCGGTTCGTGCGAACCTGGTCGCCTATGTCGTGCCGATATTCGCCGCGCTCATGGGCTGGGTCCTGCTCGGCTCGTCGGTGTCACTGTGGACGCTTGTCGGCTTCCTCGTCGTCGTTGCGGGCTTTGCCCTCATCGAGCGCGTGACGATCCGGATGGAGCTTCGCCGGCTCTACCGCCGGTTCGAAGACACGTCGCCGAAGCAGACGCCGCCGTGTGACGACTGAACGCCTCGGTAACTACAACCGCGGCGGACGCGTTACGTTCTGTGACCGTCTCAGTGGTTTCCTGCCGGTGACACAGGCCAAGCCAATCATGTACCGGCAGCTCCTAGCTACGGTATGGACCCTTCTGACGTGGAAACTGTGTTCGTCGCCGGAGCCAGCGGTGGGACTGGGCGAGCGACGCTCCGACTGCTCAGTTCGCGTGTGCCGACGGTCCGGGCATTGACCAGCACCTCGGCAAAAACAGACGACCTGCAGGCGGCCGGCGCTGACGAGGTTGTCGTCGACGACTTGCTGCATCCGATTGCGCTGACCGATTCGCTGTCGGATGTCGATGTCGTCCTGAGCGCCGTCGGGTCGGACATCACGGATGTCTGGTCACAAGATGAGTACGTCGACGGTGCGGGAACGACCAATCTACTCGATGCGGCTGTCGACGCCGGCGTGGAGGCGTTCGTCATGGAATCCGCCATCGGCGTCGGCGACGAACCGGCCAGTCCGCTCGCGGCGGCCTTCGATGTTGCCATCCAGCCGATACAGCGCGCCAAAGCAACGGCCGAGGCCGCAATCCGTGAGGCGCCGGTTCGACACACAATTCTCCGTCCTGGCGTCCTCACGAACGGGCCCCGAACTGACACCGTCTCCGTTGCCGAACCCGGCGCGAAGCTCTGGGGAAGCGTTTCGCGGGCCGACGTAGCCCGACTGATGATTGCTGCGCCTGTCACACCGGCGGCGGAAGACCGGACGCTGGAAGTCGTTGCGAAGCCGTCGTTCCCAGACCGCGCGCTACATATCGATTGGCAGCTTCCCGGAAGCAGGCATGCGGGAACCGTGACGGTCGATACCACAGACGGCGGCCCGTAGCGGGCAAGCCACCCGTGTGCAAATACGGCTCCAGCGTGAAAGGTCCCTGATGACTGCTGTGGACCACGCGAACGCCGGGTATCGGCGACTGTACGAGCAGGAGGGGCTCTCGTTTGGGCTCGGATTTCCGCTCACAGACGAAACGGAGTCGACGCCGGATATCGACGCAGAACTCCGGCTGGCAAGCCACGCCGAAGCAGTCGGGTTCGACGCGCTCTGGGCGCGAGACGTGCCGACGTACTGGCCGCGGTTCGGGGACGCCGGCGGGGCCTTCGACCCGTGGTCACTGCTGTCCCACGTCGCCGCTCACACCGAGTCAGTGGCGCTCGGCACATCGAGCATTGTTCTCCCGCTGCGCCACCCGCTCCACGTGGCAAAGTCGGCCGCGTCTGTCGACCGGCTCTCCGACGGCCGTCTCGTGCTTGGGGTTGCCTCGGGCGACCGCGACCCGGAGTATCCGGCGTTCGGTGTTGACCCCGAAAACCGGGGCCAACTGGTGCGTGAAAGCGTCGACACACTCCGTGCACTCTGGCGAGAGGAGTACCCGACGCTCGAGGGTTCCTGGGGCCAGATTGACGGCGAACTGGATGTCCTCCCGAAGCCGACGACAGACACGCTTCCGCTGTTTCCGACCGGGAACGCCAGACAATCGACGGAGTGGATCGCCGAGAACGGCGACGGCTGGATATTCTACCACCTTCCCGAATCGACGCTTGAGTCGTATCTCGACACGTGGCGCGGTCACGCGCCACAGAAGCCGTTCACGATTGCCCTGCAGGTCGCGTTCGCCGATGACCCGACGGCCGAGCCCGAACCGCTTCACCTGGGCTATCGGGCCGGCGTCGAGTGGTTCCGAGAGTATTTCCGACGGCTCGACGACTACGGCCTTGACCATGTTATAGTTGGGCTTCGTGCTGCGGAGCCAGCGGCGGCGATGACGACGTTCGCCAGCGAAGTCATCGAGGAACTGTGACTCCAGCCGTCGATGGCCGTCTATGTTGATCTCGCGGCGCGGTCACTCTGAGATATCTGGATACGACTGTCGACCGCCCTGTGTCTTTCTGGCGACCAATTGAGCGGTGGCGGCGGTCGTCCCGTCCGTCGTCGTGGTTCGCTCGTCGTAGTGTAGCACGGTCAGCCCGAGTCCCGCCCTGAGCAGTTCGTTCGAGGCGAACCGGTATCGGTCTCCCGAGGGGCCGCCGTCCACGTCGTCGGTCGTCCGGAGGTGGTGCTGAATGAACAGACAGCCGCCGTCGGCCAGCGCCTCAATGATATCGGGGAGGCGGTCGACGGGCCGATAGAAGCTAATCGTAATGACATCGTACGTCGACGCCGGGTACGCGAACGATTCGAGATCTGCCTGTAGCCACTCGATATCGCCTTCGACGCCTGCCGCGCGTGCGTTTTCACGGGCAATCTGAAGCCCCGCACGCGACTGGTCGACCGCATCGACGCGGTACCCGGCCGCTGCGACCGGCAGTGCGTTGCGCCCGGTCCCAGTTGCGATGTCAAGCGCCCGACCCGGTGGAAAGGTCGGCAGGTATCGTTCTAACACTGGATGTGGGTCCGGACGTTGCGGGTACGTCCCCGTTCGGTATCGCTCGTCCCAGGTCGTCATGGCTCCGGTAACCACCCGCCAAGACATGAAGCCTGTGGGCTGTGCCACAGCGCTTGCGTTGCGTTCCGTTTCCGGGCGCGACAATCTCAACTGACTTATCTGCACACCTGTGACCTATCCACAGGCTACCAGCTATGGACAACCAAACCGGTGTGACCAGACGGCGACTGCTTCTCGGTCTCGGAAGCGGACTCGGTCTGCTTGGGAGTGGCGGTGCCTACGTGTACTGGTCGCTGCAGGGCGACTCCGGCGAGTATACTGCGCCGAACTCACAGCCAGTCGTCACTACGCGCGGACTTCTCGACTCAGCCGAGGAACCGGCTGCTGAGACCGAGGGCGCGTGGTCGTTCGACGACGCGTCGGAGGTGTTCCTGTTCGTCCACGGATTCAGTACCGACGCTGAGACGGCGCGAGATAATGCCTACACAGCGCAGCTAGCGCTCGGAGAGTACACATCCGCACCGGTTGTCGCATACAGTTGGGATTCCGACGTCGAATGGGAGCAGGCCAAGGGCAACGCTGTGGCGAACCGTACTCTCCTCGCCCAGTGGCTGATGGAGTGGGCCGAAACCGACGGGCGACCCGTCCACGTGCTCGCCCATTCGCTTGGCGCGCGGGTGACCGGCGAGACGCTTCGCGTGCTTGCCGAGCAAGGAGCGACAGACGTGCTTGCTTCGGTGTCACTACTCGGCGGCGCTATTCCCTACGATAGCGTGGTGCAAGGTGGCCGTTACGGCGACGCTATCGAGGCTGTTGACGCTCCGGTGTCGAACTTCTACAGCCAGAATGACAAGGTCCTCTCGTGGGTGTACCGAGCGTCGGACCGGACACACGCCGTCGGCCACGCTGGAACGCGTGACGCTGGGCCGCTTCCCGACGGCTACCAAGACGTGAATGTCACTGACCTCGTTGCCGACCACTACTCGTACTTCGAACCGGGTGAGGGCTGTCTGGCGCGTGTCGTTGCTGAAATCGAGTGATGTGGCTCTGCCTTCACTGCTGCTAATAGAACTATATGCGGCGGAAGTGTTATCTCACCTATGGGAACTACTGTCAGACCAACGGCTGCTACGCGCCGGAGTGGAACATGAGCCTCTTTACTGCTGTTGTCGTTTTCGTGGTGGGGCTGCTCTCAGGCATCGTTGTCCGGTGGGTCGCTGGACTTGCTGCCGTTCTTGCGCTCGTTCTGGTGCTGTTGGGTGTCACCACGCCGGATATCGGTCTGGTAAACTTCGTGGTCGAACAGTACTACCAGGGTAACGAACTACTGTTTCTCGCCGGACTGCTGTTCGGGCTGGACGCCGAACACACCAGAGATGCCGTCGAGGGGTGACTTACAATCATCGAACTCGCTGAGCCTGTTGGACTGGCGTTTCGGGGGAAGTGTCCACCAATGACGAGCGTTTGAGTGCGCTGTCACAGCGTTGCTGTTCGAAATAAACCGTGGTTACGCTTCAGGACAGAAAATATACGAATGGCGGATATCGCTGTCATACGTGAGTGACCCCGCGGGCGTTCTGAGTAGCGTTGCAACTGAGTAGAGGTCGCCGGCCGCTCCCGCTGTATTGAACAGCAGGGCGAGGAAGGCTGCGAACGCGAGAAGCGGGAGTGGAACGAACAACACGGGGAGAAGCAACGCGTCGAGTACAACGAGCGGCGCGATGCCGACGATAATATTGTGAGTCCGCTCCTGAAACTGATGAAACGCTGCCACATAAAACGCGCCGAGCTGTGGGGCCACGCCGTAGGAAACATCGTAGCCGAACCATCGATAGGCGAGCCCGTGAACTAGTTCATGAAGCACAGTAGCTGCGACAATCGTGCCGATGCATGTGACCGCGACCAGCCCAGACGCGAGCGTGAACGTGATGCCTGTGGCGGTTTCGTCGACCGAAAAAACGGCGTCGAGCGCGGTTCCCTGGGCGTACCAGAGTATGCCGCCGAACACCACCGCAGCGACCGGTACCAGCACACTCACGAGACCGAGTATCACCAGCGGCGGGTATCGAAACGGCCGGGGTGACTGATAGCCCGCCGGCGTTGCAGGGCGCAACGTGTCGGCGGGAGTGTAATCGCTTGTCGGCATACCCGTGATTCAGCCGGAGGACTGAAAAATCAGGATGTCACTTCCGCCCTGTTGTAACTGAGAAGCAACCAGTCACCGCCGGTTGGTTCGACAGCAGGCGGCGAGCATATATTCGCTCTCATACAGCTATATAGAACTCATATAAAGCACCTATACCAGATTCACCGATGTTTCACAAACGACCTTACATAGATGGCTTCACCACCGACGTTTCATCCGGACCTCGGCGCACCACACCAGCGAATCCGCGGTCACAGATGGGAGGAAATCTACGTTGTCGGCGACGTCCACGGGTGTCGTCCGACCCTCGAACGCCTCCTGAACCGGTTAGACCCCACCCCGGACGAACTCGTGGTCTTCGTTGGTGACCTCGTCCGAAAAGGTCCGGACAGCGCTGGTGTCGTCGACATGGTCCGGCACACGCCGAACTTCCTCACCGTCCGTGGCAACAACGAGCAGAAACTCATCGACGGCCGCAAATCGATTCCGTCGTTGACCGACGACGACCTCTCGTGGATGGCGTCGCTCCCGGTGGCAATCTCGTGGGACGATTCGTTGGTCGTCCACGGTGGCGTCGACCACCGCAAGTCAATCGCGGAGCACGAACTGACTGAACTGCTGAACATGCGCTCACTTGTTCCGGACGGAAGCTACGACCGCCCGTACTGGTTCGAAACGCGCCGTGCTGACCCTCGCGTCTTCTTCGGTCACACGGTGCTTTCCGAGCCATTCGAGACACCTACTGCGGTTGGTCTAGACACCGGGTGCGTCTACGGCGGGCAGTTGACGGCGTACCAGTGCTCGACGCAGGAGTTCGTCACGGTGGACCCGGAGACGACCCACGAAGCTCGGTCGTCCGATAGCATCGTCGACCCGGAGCGTGCCCCGCCGACATCAACGTAAGCCGATGGACCACGATTCAGAACCCGCCATCCCCGCGTACGAGCCAGCGGATGTCGACCTGACCGACTCGTCGCTGTATCTCAACCGTGAATTGAGTGCGCTCGCGTTCCAGCGGCGCGTGCTCCACGAGGCGCTGGACGAACGGAATCCGCTGTTGGAACGGGTCCGGTTCCTCGCTATCGTCACTCGCAATCTCGACGAATTCACGATGAAACGCATCGGCGGCCTCAAACAGCAGATAGAAGCCGACGTGACCGAAACGGCCCCAGACGGTCGAACGCCCGAGGAGCAGTTGGCGGCGGTCCACGAGACCCTGCGGCCGATGCTAGCGACGCAGGCCCGCTGTTACCGCGACGCGATTCGCCCCGCGCTTGCTGCGGAAGGTATCGAGATTCTCGACTACGACGACGCTGCTGCCGCGGAACAGTCTGAACTGCGAACCTACTTTGAGGAGTCTGTGTTGCCGACCCTGACACCGCTTTCGTTCGACCCGGCACATCCGTTCCCGTTTATTTCTAATCGGTCGCTCTCGCTCGCTGTTCTCACCCGGCATCCGAACGCCGAGGACCCGACGTTCACCCGAATCAAGATTCCGCCGAACAGGCCGCGGTTGGTCCAACTCGGGGACGATACTCGATACGTACTGCTTGAGGAGGTCATCCGTGCGAACCTTGATCTACTGTTACCGAACGTCGAAATCGTCGACACGGCCCTGTTCCGACTGACCCGCAACGCGGAGGTCCGACGTAATCAGGAGATTGCCGAGGACCTCATTGACATGGTCGAAGACGTCCTCGAACAGCGGCGATTCGCGTCGGTCGTCAGAATGGAACTCTCTCCCGACGCCGACTCCCGTATTCGCTCGACGCTCGCGACACAGCTCGGTCTCGACGAGCGCGAGATATACGACCTCCCGGGTCCGCTGGATTACCGGGATTTCGCGGAGTTGACCGACCTTGACCGACCGGACCTCTCGCTGGACGAGTGGACGCCACAGCCACACCCCCGTCTCAACGGTCACCGACAGCAGTCGTTCGGGAGGCCGGATACGACGGACCCGAGTGTCTTCCGGCGCATTCAGGACGGAGACATCTTGCTGCATCACCCGTACCACGACTTCACGGACACCGTCCAGCGGTTTCTCTCAGCAGCAGCCGAAGACCCGGACGTTCTGGCGGTGAAAGCGGCTATCTACCGGACTGCAAGCGACTCACAGATCATCCAGTCGCTGATAACGGCCGCTGAAAACGGGAAACAGGTGGCGGTGATGGTCGAACTGAAGGCCCGCTTCGACGAGCAGAACAACCTCGAATGGGTTCGCAAACTGGAGGAAAACGGTATCCACGTCGCCTACGGAACGGTGGGGCTGAAGACCCATACGAAGACGGCGCTGGTCGTTCGGGAGGAAGACGACGGCGTCGAACTGTACTCCCACATCGGTACGGGGAACTATCACTCCGAGACGGCGAAGGGATACGTCGACCTCGGACTGTTGACCGCCGACCGTGACATCGGCCGCGACCTGACCAAGGTGTTCAATTTCTTCACCGGGCCGTCGCTGGACGAGGAGTTCCGCGAACTCCTCATCGCACCGGTGACCATGCGCAAGGAGTTCACCCGGTGCATCCGTCGGGAAGCACAGCACGCACAGGCTGGTCGGCCTGCCCGTATTGTCGCAAAAATCAACGGACTCGAAGACCCCGGTATCGTCGCCGAACTGTACCGCGCATCGATGGCAGGCGTCGACATCGACCTCATCGTCCGCGATATCTGCCGCCTCCGACCCGGACTGGAAGGCATCAGCGAAAACATCTCGGTGTACTCGCTCGTCGGCCGCTTTCTAGAGCATTCCCGTATCTTCTACTTCGAGAACGGCGCACGGGGCGACCCCGCTACCGAAGACGACTGGGGCGACCCCGAGTACTACATCGGTAGCGCCGACTGGATGACCCGCAACCTTGATTACCGGGTCGAAGCAGTCACACCCGTGACAAGCCCCAAAATCCAGCGCCAACTCCGTTTCACCCTCGACCTCCTCCTCTCGGACAACCGCAAGCTCTGGGAGATGGACAGCGACGGCGAGTACCACCAGCGGTATCCGGACGACGGCGAGCGCGTGATCAGCGCACAGGACATCCTGATGCGAGAAGCGCTAAAAGCCGGTCGCTCTGAGAACCTCATTACAGGTATCCCCGGTGACTATCCGATAGCCGGTGACCTCTGTATCACAGGTGATGGCACTGAACAGCCAACTGAGACAGGTGCCGAGTCGAAACCACTGACTGAATCCGAGGGTGAGTGTACGGCTTCTGATGCCGATACAACTGACGAACCTTTTGAAGTCACGGACGGTGGAAACCCTGAGGAAGCACTGGCCACATACAGCGACCGGTGGTACGTCCCGGACAGCGTCGTGTACAACTACGCTGTTCGAACACCCGATGGAGAGCGGCGCTACCTCAAAACCAAAGCTGGCGTCACTGATCTCCTCGAGCAACTGTATAGCGATACGGAATAGCTATTCGGCTATACTATTTCTCAGTTTCTTTTCGGCTCAGTAACTGCGTTGTCCCCTCAATGTGTGACACCTTCACACAAAATGTGTTTTAATCCTTCACGAGGCCTATGAGCATGGCCTATCGAGTGTTCCGATGTAACTATGGACTTACAGGAATTCGTCCGCTCCAACGCCCCCGCAGATGGTGGCGATGGGTTCCAGAAAGAGAACAACAGGCTACTTGACATCCCACTCGATGGGACTGTGATGGTCAAAGCCGGGTCGATGGTCGCGTACACCGGCGAGGTCACGTTCACTGGCAAATCCTCGGCGGAAGGCGGTATCACGGGCTTCGTCAAGGAAGCCGTGAGCGGCGAAGGGACGCCAGTCATGGAGGCCGAAGGGAGTGGCCACCTCTACGTGGCCGAGAACGGCAAGAAGGTACAGGTGCTGGCCCTTGATGACGGAGAATCGATATCGGTCAACGGCACTGACGTGCTCGCGTTCGAATCAACTATCGACTACGAAATCAACACTGTCGGCAGTCTCTCTGGCATGGCTGCCGGCGGCCTGACGAACGTCTACCTCACCGGCCCCGGCGAAGTCGCGCTGACGACACACGGCGACCCGCTGGTGATGACGCCGCCGGTGTTCACCGACCCGGACGCGACCGTTGCGTGGAGTTCGAACCTCTCGCCGTCTATCGAGATGAACAAGACCTTCGAAATCGGCCAGACCTCTGGGGAATCGATCCAGATGGAGTTTACCGGTGACGACGGCTTTGTCGTCATCCAGCCAAACGAGGAAGGGTCTGTCACGCAGAGCCAGAGCTAATCGCCGCCGAGTTACCGCGTCGAAGACACCGAGCGCTTGCGGAGCCGTCCCCGAACGAACGGCCGGATTGGCGTTATGCCCAGATTGAGTCGCTCGATTTCGACGACATCGAACGACTGGTCAGCGACGAGCCGTGTCCCCGTCTGTCGGGTCAGATGGCACCCGCCGGCGAGTCGTTTCCAGAGCGGTGCGAGCGCCGACTGTAGCCGGGCGCGCCAGCCGTCGTCGATGACGTGCTCGAAGAAACGCAGTTCGCCGCCGGGTTTGAGGACGCGGGTGATTTCACTTATCGCGGATTCAATGTCCCGAATCGTACAGAACACCATCGACGTGATGACGACGTCGAAGGTGTCCTCGTCGTACGGGAGGGCTTCGGCCGGTGACGACTCGATATGAATCGGCGTGGCCTGCGTGTTCGCCTGCTCCGCTGCCTGCCGCCGCATATGCGGGTCCGGCTCGATAGCGTGAAACTCCGTCGAGGCGGTCGCAACGCTCTCGAAATACGGAAACATCGCGCCGGTTCCAGCGCCGAGATCCAGCACCGTTCCATCCAGATTCGCTACCAGATACTCACGATGTGGTCGCAAGAGCGTCCGCTCGATGAGCGCCGTTGCTGGGTCGTAGACCGCCGCAAATAACGGTGCTGAAGGTTCCTGACTGGGGTTCGGTTCAGGGGACACGTCAGTAGTACCGATGGCTCCCCTGAAAGCATTGGGTCACCTGAAGGGTGTCACACGCGCTCGTCACTCATTGCTGTCAGTCCCCGTCTGCCGACATCTCGATGCCTGCCTCGTCAATGTCGACTTTGGTTTCGGTGAGGTCGCTGTCTCGCCACGTCCCGCGTCGATACCAGCCGTACGCGATAATCGCTCCCGCGACATTTGAGACGGCGAACGATATCCAGATTCCGGTTTCGCCGAACGGCACAGCGGCGAACCACGCAATCGGGAAGCGGATAACGCCGAGCATCAACACCGATATCGCTGCGGCGGTGAGCGTCTTTCCGGCACCACGGAAGCTCCCGGTGTAGGCCCGCATGATGCCGATGAATCCGAAGGAAAGCGCGACGTAGCGGAGGAACTGCGTCGTGATTTCGACGACTTCGGGGTCCGTCGTGAACAGGTCGGCTATCGGTGCGGCGGTGAACCAGACGAGCACGCCAGCCAGGGAGAGCACGCCGAACAGCACCGTCGCCGCGAGGCCGGCCGCTTTCGCTGCCCGGTCCGGCTTGTCGGCCCCCATGTTCTGGCCGGTCATCGTCTCAACGCCACGCGCAACTGCGATGGCCGGCAGGAAGACGACCGAGAACACGCGCGTCCCGATGCCGTAGGCGGCGACGACCGTATCTGGGAACATTGCAACGATGACCAGTAGCAGGTTCATCGACAGCGCACGGCCCGTCCCTTCGATGGAGGCAGGCAGGCCGATGCGAACGAGACGGCGGAGATACGACAGGTCTGGGGCCATATCGCGGAGGTGAATCTGGACGCCGCGGTTCCCTCGGAACATAATTGCCAGCCCGACGACCAGCGCCAGCGCCCGCGAAAAGACGGTCGCAATGGCAGCCCCTTCGATGCCGAGTTCGGGGAACGAGATGGTCCCGACGAGCGGTGCGTTCTCGACGACCGTCCAGCCGAAGATCAGGAACGGGTCGATGATGATGTTGAGGACGACCGAGCCGAACATGACGAGCATCGGCGTTATCGTGTCACCGTAGCCCCGCATCAGCGCGACAAAGACGAAGAAGCCGAACATGAACAACAGACCCAGCGAAATGACTTCCATGTAGCTGGTCGCCATGGGAAGGACGTCTTCGGACGCGCCCATCAGGCTGAGAAACGTATCGACGCCGAGATAGCCCACGATGCCGAGACCAAACGAGACGATGACGGCGAACGTTACCGTCTGGGACGCAGCGTACTCGGCTTCGCGCTCCTCGCCTGCGCCAGTAAACTGTGCGACGAGGACGCTGCCGGCGACGGATATCCCCATCCCGAGCGAGATAAGGAGGAACACCATCGGGAACGCGAAACTGATCGCCGCCAGCGCGTCCGTGCTGTACTGGCCGAGCCAGAACGTGTCCGCGAGGTTGTACGCAGTCTGGAAGAGATTCGTGATGACAATCGGCATCGAGAGGAAAAACAGCGGCTTCCCGATGCCACCCGACGTGAGGTCGAATTCCTCTGGGCCTTTGAACAGCGAACGAACGCGACTCCCAATCCCCATCAGCGGGTCGCCTCCGCTGGTGCGTCCGCAAAGAGGTGTGTCTCAGCGTATCGCGTAATCGTCTCGTTGAATCGGTCTATCGAACGGTCTGTGGCGACGTGCCGGGTATGAGCACCTGTAATCGTCGTCACGAGGAACTCCGCTGCAACACTCGGCTCGACTGTGTCATCGAATTCACCGGTTTCGACGCCGGCTACGATGATTTCCCGCAACTGGTCAAAGAGCACGGCATCGAACTTGGCCAGTTGTGTCCGGAAGGCGTCGTTGTACGGGGCCTGTGCCTTTATTTCGAGTAGTGCTGTTCTGAACTCTTGACCGGGTATCGTTCGCCCGTCAATGAGAACCGTGTCTAACAGCGAAGTGAGTTCTTCTCGCGGCGTATTCCCGTCGACCGCCGATATCTTTGCAGTGTATCGTTCGTACAAGAAGTCCAGAAACTGCGTAAAGAGGTTCTCTTTGCTGTCGTAATAGTAGTGAATCGACGCTTTGCTCCGGTCCGCCTCGGCAGCGATGTCTTTGACCGTGAGTGCGGCGTACCCGTGCTGGCAGAGGGCGCGGTACGTCGCCGCAAGAATTTCGGTAGCTGTATCGTCATCCATAACGGCTGTGACAAAACTTACTAACTGGTTAGTCAAAAACGCTTTGAACCCCACAAAGTTAATTATAAACGATATATAGGCCGAATCAAGCACCGAAAGACTAACTAACCAATAATCTGACTGAGCAATAGTACCGGGGTCACAACCGTTATCCAACCATGGTCGAAACCGTTACGCAATGGCTGGACCATCGGACCGCACCTTCTCGGACCAGACCGAGGAGATAATGCAGGCGACCTACCGGGCGTTGCGCGAGCACGGGTACGCTGACCTCACGATACAACGGATCGCGGACGAGTACGGCAAATCGACGGCTGCAGTGCACTACTACTACGACACGAAAGACGACCTTCTTGCGGCCTTTCTCGATTATTTGTTGGAGCGGTTCGTCGATTCGATTCACGATGTCGAGACAACGGACCCTGAAGCACGGCTGAACCTCCTGCTTGACGAACTGCTTGTCAAACCGCAGGAAAACCCCGACCTCTCGGTCGCTCTGCTAGAGATGCGGAGTCAAGCCCCGTACAAGGAGGCGTTCAGCGACCGGTTCCGACAGAACGACGAGTACGTTCGGTATATGCTCAAGGCAGTCATCAACCATGGGATCGACGAGGGCGTATTTACTGACGTCGACGCGGAGCACGTTACCCGTTCGCTGCTGACGATCATCGACGGTGCCCGGACTCGAGCCGTGATGCTAGACGACACTGAGGAACTCGAAACGGCCCGACAGACGGCAAGTGAGTACGCCGACGCGATGTTACAGTAGTAGCCCACCGGCCAGCCGCCCTGTAGCTGTCCCACAGCGTCCCGACTGTTGTTAGCTGGAACCCTCGGTCACACCGCGAATAATCTCACGACCAGAGGGCAATCAGCGCGATAACGACTGGAACACCTGTGAGTACAACAATAACGAACTTCCCGAATACCATCCACATCCCGGCAATATGGATACCGGCAATTAAGAGGTTGAACAGGAACAGTACGATATCACCTGCGCCGCTGTTCTGGAGGGGAGCAGCTAGCACTGCGAGCGAGACTATCTCAGTGTCTAGCTGCATACTCTCAAAAAACGACGACATATTGTCACGACGGTACCGAACTCTGCTGCTGCAAACGCACAGCTAGCAGTTACACCCGTTTCGGCCCGTTTGAACAGCCGACGGGTTGCCTACGAGTCCACAGCATCGCCGCCTGCAACACTCTGTTCTGCAGGCGGCTGAATGGTCAGGTGGTCCCGCATCGATTCGATGAGGGACGCCGGCAATCGAATATCGCCGTCGGAATCCCGTTCAACGCCAAATATCTCTTGAATGTCGCTGTTGATGACAATCGTCTGGAGTTCTCCCGTAGTTGTATTGATCGTAATGTTTTGTAGTGTGCCGACTTCGCGGCCATCGGTACTCACGACCCGGACGTTGGAGAGCTGGTTTGCGAGGACCGTTCGCATACTAGTTAATCATACCGAAATTATCATAAAATTACTGCATTTCTCACAACTCTCTGCGCCCTCTTCCCTCTTACTGCAAGATCATTGCCTACGTGGATGCCACGAATACTGTCGCCACTGAACCATCGTCACAGATATTACCGTTTATATCGCAGCGAATTCGCCGCCTCACCGATCAGATCAGCATTACCGAGTTCAACGCGGTTTTAACCTATCGCTGGTGCTTTTTCAGTCCCGGTGTAACCGCTACCCGTATGCCAGCGAATGGCCCTCCACTTGCGATGCGGTACTGTTGGCAGCATCGCTCTCAAACGCACGCACAGTCGCTCGCACCACGGGAGGTGGTTCTGTGAGCGTCCGGTCGGTGGCGCTAGCCGCGGTGCTTATCGCCGCGGCAGCGACGGGTCCGGGGCTTGCTGCCGCGGAGCAGCAGGCCACGGTCTCAGAGGATAGCTTCCCGCTGCACGCTGACGAACAACAGGTGGTCACTGGGGAGACCACACTGGAACCCGGGACAGAGATGACGGTCAGAATCAAGTCAGCCAACGCGTCGAACCCGTTCCTTTCTCAAAGGCAGGTCAGAGTGCAACCCAATGGAACGTTCGTCGCCCAGTTCGATATGTCGCACATGCCAGCGAACATATCCTACGAACTGTCCGCTCATGTCGACGGCGACACGCTGTTTGAACGTACTGAGACCATCGCCCCGTGTGACGGCGACTGTACTGATACGGTACCGGAGACAGCGACCCCGAAGCAGACTGACGACGGCGAAAACACTGTCACGGTCTCCCAGGGCGACACCGCCGAAATACCGGTCTCTATGACTGACGGAGGGACCAAAACGCTCTCTGTTGGAAGCGAGGCGACCAACTACCGGATCAACGCGACCGTCAGTGACGACGACAGCGACGGCGAGGTGCTGGTCCTCTTTGACACTGCGGTTGCCGGCACTGAGGGGGCGACGCTTCGCGTGGCAGACGATGGTGACTCGCTGACCGTGACCGAGTCGGAGCCGGACCTCCCGTCGACCCTTGACCCCGCCGCGTACCCGTACCGCGTGTTCGATGGGCAGTCGACTGACGGGACACCGACTGTCGGCCGGCTTATCATCGAAGCTAATGGGACAGCAAACGAGCAGTTCGAGGTCGAAGAATCGGCCGACTTCGGGCTGGAAGAACCAGTCGTCAAAGGGCGGCAAGGAGAGACTGCTCGAATCCATGTCGTCCTTGCGACCGCTGACGCGGCCACCATCTCTATCGGGAGCCCGGAAATCAACTACGAGATCAATGCGACCGTCCGTGACGGGAACGGCGATGCCCGTGTCGCTCTCCTGTTTGACACCACGGCGGCCGGCCACGACGAACCGACCCTCGAAACCGCTGCGGATGCCGATGCCGTGGCGGTTGAATCCGGCTCGGAGGTCGCCCTCGATTCGCAACTTGACGCGGGCACCTACGACTTGTCGCTGTACCGTGGGACTGAGATGGATGGCCGGCCCGACACGGTCGGCACGTTGCTCATCACAGATGGGAACACCACATCTACAGACGCGTCTTCCGACGGCGTCGATTCAGTTACCGGCGAAACATCGGCTCCACAGCAGTCACAGGCTGGTGACTTGGGGATCAGTGCTGGTGCTCTCGCTGTCGGCGGCATCCTCGCTATCGTTGGCGTGGGGATCTGCCTTCGGTCCGTCATGAACTGATCCCAAGACAGTCGTCTCGAAACACGGTTTTTGAACCCATCTCGAAAGTTTCTAAAATGGCATCCACTGTCAGAGGCCTGCTCTCACTGGTGTACCCACGACCGCGGCCTCGGGGCTAGATCGGTGAGCCGTGCGTTTTTGCCCGGAAACCGGTCACGGTTGAACTGTCGTTCTTTGTACTGTCTCGCGGACAGTCACTCGCCAGTCAGTAGCGCAGCGAGACCGAGAACGGTGAGACAGAGACAGAAAAACAGCACGCCCGGCTCGACGACTTCGAAAACGAACCACGCGAGTGTACTGGTTCCACTGACCGGTCCTGCTTGCGGACTCGCTGGGGCTAGAACGCCACTACTCCCGGCTGAGTCCGCCAGCTTCTCCGCCCCCCACTGGACGAAGAGGCTCGCAAAACCGATCAGCCCCACGCCCGTGACAACATTCGCCATCGACTGCTGGATACGCGGTGCCAGGTCGCGGTCGCCGACTAGCACAATCGGGTCGCTGGCGGGACCGTACACGGTCATCTCGTTACCTTTCGAGGAGTACACCGTTTCGACCGGTTCGATGAGTTCCGCATCCTTGAGATTCGAGATGTGGTAGTGGACGTTCTGGACCGACGTGTCACACCGGTCCGCTATCTCCGACGGCGTTCCAGGCTCGTCGTACAGCGTGCGAAACAGCGACCTGCTGGTGTCTGAGGCGAGCGCATCGAGCACGTCGTCGGTTTCGTTCTCCGCAACACCGAGTACCCGCGGTGATTCGTCTGCTGTCCCGGTCCGCTCCTGTATCGTTTCGATCGGGCTCGACATGGCGTCACTGTCGGATATATGATACGGGACTCATCAAAGGTCTGTGGCTGGCTTAAAACGAGTTTTAACCATCAGTACGGTTCTGTGCTGCCCGGGCCGCGCGGACCGGTTCGACCGCCCCGTGACCGGTCTCGTTGTCGAGTCCCGGCCGTCCCACGTCCCTCGCAGTCTGTTCCAGCAGGTGCTCGGTTTCGTGGGGGGACAGCGACTCGTTTGCGTCCAGCAGCAGGGCCGCGGTGCCACCGACGTAGGGGACTGCGGCCGAAGACCCGACGAAGCCGTCAGGTGCGGCGGCGGCGAACTGCCTGTCCGGAGCCACGATGTCGACGCCGACCCGGTTATCGACTGTCGGCCCACGCGAACTGAACGGTTCGAGCTGGTCGACACGGCTGTTGTACGCCCCGACAGTAATCACTTTACGGGCCGTCCCCGGAGCGACGATGCTGTTTCGAGCCGCCGTGTGCTGGAGGTCGTGCGTCGGAGACACGAGCCGTAACCGTGCGCCAGTCGGCGACGCTGGCCCGCGAATCACGAGATAGTAGTCGCCTGGCTTGACGTCGGCAACGATACGCTCGTTTGGCACGTCGTCGCCGCGGTAGGGCTGTGAGCGAGCGACGAGGCGGGAGTCGGTTCCATTTGTCCAGTGCAGTTCGACTGTGTACTGCTCGTCTGCGTATGCTCGTTCCCATGAGAGCCAGACCGTGATTTCGGTCCCACCTCTGATGTAATTCTGCCTGCTCCCGTTGGTAAACGCGACTGTCCGATCCTGGACGGTATCAGTGGTGTACTGCCCTGACCAGTGGGATTGTGCGAGATTACCAGTTGGGGCGATGAACACTGACCCACGCTCTGTCGCCTGTGTTGCGCTGCGGGCGACTGGCCCGGTTCCATCGCCTGGCTGCCCGTAGAAGGAAACGGGTGCGACGATCACGTCGATATCCTCTCGGACCAGCCAGTCGACTGCCTGTTGATAACTGTCGATGCTGTCAACCCGGGCGAGATACAGGTCAGCATCCGGTGCGGTCCGTGACACGACGGCGGCCGTTGCAGTCCCGTGAGCCTCGTGGGTATTGTGCACGGAACCAACCCCGAAGCTCCGTGTTTTGACGACTTGGCCGGCAATCGTTTTCGATTCCGTGTCGAATCCGGTCGGATCGACAATGCCGACCGTGACGTTCGAACCTGTGACTCCGGCCGCGTGGAGCCGTGCGAATCGGCCAGCTGCTCCGTCTGACACCGATACTGACGCGTCATCGGCCCTGTCCGGGCGGGAATCTGTCGGACCTGCCACCGCGAGCATCGCGATGCTTCCAGTGAGTGACGCGATCGCGATGACGGCTAGCAGCAATACAGTCCGATCACGCACCCCTGACCACCTGCCGCGATAATACCGCCGGTCCGGGGGGCGCGGGTCTTGCAGTGAACACTGGTTGGGTACCGAGATGCTTGGCTACTCGGTGAGACACATTGCAGAGCACGTCGGCTGTGAAAACCGATACACGCACATCGACATAACAACAGCATAGCCGGCGGACACGTCGTTTCATCGTTACTTTCGGTCTGTGTGGTGTGGGACCCAACTGTAGTGCCAACGCACTGTGAATTGAGCGGTCGACAACGGGGAAGGCGGGCTGTACCCGTTGTCGTGTGGACATCCGGGCTGGGATGGAGTCCGGTTCGTGGAAACCGGCGGCACACGGGGAGGGCGCTGGCAGCCGGGACCTGTTACAGGCGGTCACCGGCATTTGAATCGTTGGACGGGAGCATAGTAAAGCTACCAGAGACTAAAAACTAGTTTTAAACGTCAGGTCGCGTGGTTGGCCACAACCCACATATTGTGCACTCGTCGTCAACAGAGTTGCACCGGAGTGTGAGATGGAAGATAATTTTGGGTCGGCCATCGGATTCCGACTGGATGTTGCGCCCTGACATTGGCCTGCCGAGATTCAGCGGCGGGCCGCTGGTTCCCGTTGCAACGTACCTCCTGGTGATTGTGGTCCTCTCCGGACTGATGACCATCTCCCCCGGCGCATCGCCGCCACCCGTCCTGGGAATGATCTGGGGTGTCTTCCTCGTTGTACTCACGGCTGGTGCGCTCAGAATCGAGACCGTCTCACTGCGCTCGCTACTCCCGCCTGTTCGCACACTGGCTCCCGTGATTGAGGTGGTCACCGCGTTCTGGGGACTGTACAACCTTGTTGCGGTCGCCCTCGCCATGGGTGGCATCGCCGGGTTCGAAGTCTCGCTGTCGAGAACCGCTGCCCACCCGCTGTTGTATCTCGCGGCACTTTTCAGTTCGCTGCTGTTCACTGCCATCCCGGAAGAACTTCTCTTCCGTACGTACCTGCAACAGAAAGTCACGAGGCTGGCCGGTGGGACAACTCGGCGGGCGGTGCTGTCTGGCATCGCTCTCGTTGCGGTCCTGTTCGCCCTCTTTCACCTGCCGCGGTGGTTTCTCGCTTCAGGGCACGGCGTTAGCTCCGCACTTGCGGCCAGACTCTTCGGATTGACGCTTATGGGGCTCGCTTACGGGAGCGTCTATGCGCTGACTGGCAACCTCTGGCTCGTCGCCCTGTTCCATGCATCAATGAATCATCCGCCGGTCATCGTATCGGTGAGCATCCCGTCCGAGCTACATCTGGTGGTCAGTGTGCTCGAATACACTGTCATGGTTTCGCTGGTCTACCTGACTGTCCGTCTGTCAGGGCACGACGGCTCACCCCTTACCGGGTCACGGCGGGAGATATCTGCCTCGACCGAGAAGTAGGATGTGTCGGGAGTTCCGGACTTGCTGCGTACGTTCTTCCCGTCTGCAGGTGCGGAGCAGCCCCAGACTGCTCTGCCAGTAGCTGTCTCTAGGTTGTTCATTATAGTTAATTAGTTATAAGTGACAGCTATTCTATGTGGTATATGGTTGTGTTAGACAATGTCAATGAACGCTGTTGTGTATAAGGGACCGAAAGAAGTGGCTGTCGAAGAAGTCGATGAACCAGAAATAGAGCACCCGAACGACGTACTTATCGACATCACGACGTCGTGCATCTGTGGGTCCGACCTCCATATGTACGAGGGGCGGACGGCAGCGGAACCCGGTATCGTGTTTGGACACGAGAACATGGGCATCGTCACCGAAGTCGGGGAGGCCGTCTCCTCGTTGGAGGAAGGCGACCGCGTCGTTGCGCCGTTCAACGTTGCCTGTGGCTTCTGTGAGAACTGCGAGGCTGGATACACCGGCTTCTGTACGAACGTCAATCCTGGCTTCGCCGGCGGAGCCTACGGGTACGTCGCCATGGGGCCATACAAGGGCGGGCAGGCCGAGAAGCTCCGTATTCCCTACGCAGACTTCAACGCGCTCAAACTCCCGGATGGGGATGAGCACGAGGACGCCTTTTCGCTGCTGGCGGACATCTTCCCGACAGGCTGGCACGGGACAGAACTCGCAAACCTCGAACCGGGCGACTCCGTCGCCATCTACGGGGCCGGTCCGGTCGGGCTGATGGCCGCTTACAGCGCGAAAATCAAGGGCGCAGCGGAGATTTACTCCGTAGACCGCGTTCCGAGCCGGCTCGAACTCGCGGAAGAACACTGCGACGCGACGCCAATCAACTTCGAGGACGGCAATCCGGTCGAGCAGATCAAAGCGCAACACGGTGGTGGCGTCGACAAGGGCGTAGACGCTGTCGGCTATCAGGCCATCGACCCGGATAAGGAAGCTGACGACGCGTACGACCCGGCGCGAGAGAACCCGGCCGTCGTCATCAACAACCTCATCCGAACGGTGAAACCGACCGGCGAACTGGGGATTCCAGGGCTCTACGTTCCAGAGGACCCGGGCGCGCCGGACGACATGGCCGCGCAGGGCCGCCTCGGTATCGACTTCGGACTGCTCTTCGAGAAGGGGCAGGCGCTCGGGACTGGCCAGTGTAACGTCAAGTCCTACAACCGGGAACTACGTGACCTGATTGTCGAGGGTCGCGCCGACCCAAGCTGGGTCGTCTCTCACCGGGTCGGGCTTGAAGAGGCTCCCGAGATGTACGAGGCCTTCGACAACAGAGAAGAAGGTGTCACCAAGGTCCTGCTGGAGCCCTGACACCAGAACACCAGCCCATTTTTCGGCGATAGCTATACATCCTGCTACCCGGTATGGACAGCTATGTGTCAGTACTGTAGCTACCGGTTCCACGACGGCTGGACGCAGCTACTGTCCTATGATGATGTCTATCAGGCCGCGATGGGCGGCGACTCCGAGTCCACCTACGGGTTCCACGAGTCGTGGGACGAACTCCGCGAGGAAGTGGGCTACGGCGCAACCTGACTCACCCTTCCCGCGGGAACGGGTCACTGGCAAACGTCTCCGTTCGCTCTTTGTCCGTAGTCAGACAGCCGTCAAGTTCAGCGATGAGTGTATCTCCGTCCATCTCCTGTCCAATAAAGACGAGCCGCGTGGACGGGTCGTCGTTGCCCCACTCCCCGATGGGTCCCGCCTGAACAGATGGGCCGGCCTGACTCACGCCCAGCACCGTCTCGGGCCTGCTGGCGACCCACGCAAACCCCTTCGCGCGGACGATAGCACCGTCCCAGTCGTCGAGCCAGTCATTGAACCGAACAGGGTGAAACGGCGTGTCTCGCCGATAGATGAGCGACTCGACGCCGTGTGCCGCTGCAGCCGACATCTCGTCGTCGTGTTCGTGGTCGGCATGGTCTTCTGCCCCGGCTAACGCCTGTTTCCAGCCCTGTCGTCGCTTGGCGTCCTCAAAATTAAAGCGTCCAGTCCCGAGTACGTCGCCAGGGTCGACTTCGCTGTACGTGGTTCGATGGATGGCTGCTCGAGGTTGGAGCGCCTTAACCGCGGCTTCTACGGCGTCCAGCGCGTCCGCGGGGACCATGTCACATTTGTTCAGGAGGAGTACGTCGCAGAACTCTATCTGGTCGACCAGGACCTCGGTGAGCGGGCGTTCGGGGTCGGGGGCGGCCTCCGGAAGCGATTCCTCGGGGTCGAACGCCTTCCAGAATCCGTAGGCGTCGACAACTGAAACCGTTGTATCTAGATGCAGTCCGTCGGGCGGGTCGCCCCCGTCCGGGCCGACTGTCAGCGTTCTGGCGATGGGAATCGGTTCGCTGATACCGGAGGCTTCGACGATGAGATAGTCAAACGTCCGCTCCTCGGCAAGTCGCGTCACCTCGGTGACGAGGTCGTCCTGCAGTCGGCAACAGATACACCCGTTCGAGAGGTCCACGACGCCCTCTTCTCCGGACTCTGCCTCGTCCGCAAGAAGCTCGGCGTCAACATTTATTTCCCCCATATCGTTGACGACGACGGCGATTCGCCTGCCTCCGGGCTCGCTTAACAACCTGTTTACCAGTGTTGTCTTCCCCGCGCCGAGTGGCCCACTGATGACCGTCATTGGAACCGAGTCCGAGCTATCGGTAGCCATGCTATCACAACACACGTGTCAACACGTATTAAAGCCGTGTCCGGGTGCCAACTGGAAACGCAAGCCAGCACTTTGACTGTCACACCCGCTGAGCGAATGGCTTTATTTCGCCCCGGCCAGAGATGCGACCATGGAACTGGAGACGGAGGCGTGGACTGATATGACCGAGGTCGAGACGGACCTTGCGCTGCTCCCCGTCGGAAGTACGGAACAACACGGGCCACACGCGCCGCTCGGAACGGATACACTCGACGCCGAAGTGGTCGCCGAACACGGTGCTGAGCGCCACGACGACCCCGTCGTCGTCGCACCGGCAGTCCCCGTCGGCGTCGCCGAGGAGCATCGGGCCTTTTCAGGGACGCTGTGGACCTCCGAATCGACGTTTCGGTCCTACGTCCGCGACATCGTCCGGAGCCTCGCCAGCCACGGCTGGGACCACGTGGTGCTGGTCAACGGCCACGGCGGCAACATCGACGCGTTGCGGGAAGTCGCGGGCACGATAACCCGCCACGACGAGGCCTTTGCTGTCCCATTCACCTGGTTCAACGCGGTCGGAGACCACAGTGCCGATATGGGCCACGGTGGGCCGCTGGAAACCTCGCTGCTCCAGCATACGAACCCAGAGATAGTCCACGAGGACCGGCTTGATGAGGCCGCAGACGGTGGCAGCGACGGCTGGGGAGAGTGGCAGAGCGGCGTCAACCTCGCGTTCGATTCCGACGAATTTACCCAGAACGGCGTCGTCGGCGACCCGCGCGAGGGGAGCGCCGAACGTGGGGAGATGCTACTGGACCTGGCAACCGAGTCGCTCGTCGACCTCCTCGATGAAATCGCGAATCGGCCGGTCGGACCGCGTGAGTAAGCGGTGAAGAAAAACGCAGATAGCTGCTATTGAAACCACGCTAGTTGGTTCCTCCTCAACATAGTTCACACCTACTCTCTTAGTAAGAAAAATTCGCTTGTGTAAATGCGGGCGAAATAATTATCAACGCTAACGGGTAGTGGTAAATAGTCCGCAAATATGTCTGTATATTCGGTGATTGTCTGAGGCGGTCACGATACCATTCACGATCCCGCATACTGATCAAAAGCGGATGTGCCGACTCAGTCGTCGCCTGTCCCTCGCTTCCGGATCTGTTTTCCGCCGGCGTCCGGCGTCCGGAGCACCGTCTCGTCCGTCTCCGGGCCCAGCACTTCCACGCGAACACTCGACACTTTGTACTCAGGAATGCCGGCGGTCGGGTCGAACGTCTCGCCGGTGAGTTTGTTGACCGCACCAGCCGCGAAGTGCATCGGGATGAACAGCGTCCCCGGGCCGACGCGGTCGGTGACCTGTGCCTTGACGACGATATCGCCCCGCCGGGACTCGACGCGGACGTACTCGCCGTCGGCGATGCCGAGCTTCTCGGCCGTCTCGGGATGTACTTCGACGAAGCTCTCGCCGACGTGGCTCATCAGCCCCTCGACACGGCGGGTAATCTGTCCTGTGTGCCAGTGATACAGCACGCGCCCGGAGGTAAGCGTCAGCGGGAACTCCTCGTCGGGAATCTCGCCGGGGTGTCCGCCGTCGGCAGGAACGAAGCGGGCCTTCCCGTCCTCGAAGTTGAAGTTCCCCTCGTCGTAGTCATAGAGGTACGGCGTGCCATCGTGGTCCTCGTCCCAGCAAGGCCACTGCAGGCCATGTTCTTCGCCGGATTCGAGCCGGTCGTACGTGACGCCGCCGTAGATGGGCGCGAGCGAGTTGATTTCGTCCATGACCTCCCGCGGGTGGTCGTAGTCCCAGTCGTAGCCCAGCCGACGGGCCAGCGCTTGCGTGATTTCCCAGTCCTGGCGGGCCTTGCCCGGCGGCTCAGACGTGGGCCGAACCCGCTGGATGCGTCGCTCCGTGTTGGTGAACGTACCGTGTTTCTCCGGCGAGGTGGCCGCCGGCAGCACCACGTCGGCGTAGTCTGCCGTTTCGGTCATGAAGATGTCTTGCACGACGAGGAACTCTAGGTCTTCCAGGGCCTCGGCGGCGTGCTGGATGTCGGGTTCTGAGAGCGCCGGGTTCTCGCCGACGACGTACATCCCGCGGAGGTTCCCCGCGTGAGCCTCGGCGAGCATCTCTGGTACTTTGAGTCCGGGCTCCTTGGGCGGGCGCTCGCCCCACGCGTCGGCGAACTTCTCGCCGACCTCGTCGTCGGCTGGGTTCTGATAGCCCGGCAAGCTCCCCGGAAGCGTCCCCATGTCGCCACCGCCGCCCTGCACGTTGTTCTGGCCGCGGAACGGCGAGAGGCCGGCTCCCGGCTTGCCGACCTGCCCGAGGACGAGCGCGAGGTCGGCCATCGCGATGAGGTTTTCCGTGCCGTGGCTCTGCTGGGTCATCCCCATCGCCCAGCCAAAGACGACGCTATCGGCCTCGGCGAGTGTCTCGGCAGCCGAGGCGAGTTCTTCAGGCGATACGCCTGCCAGTTCCTTGACTTTCTCGGGCGTGAACGCCTGAACCTTCTCCCTGACCTCCTCGAAGTTCTTCGTGTTGCGCTCGATGAACGCCTCGTCGTGGAGGTCGTGCTCGATGATGTACCGAATCAGGCCGTTGAGCCAGGCCACGTCGTAGCCGGGGTTGGTCCGGGTGTACTGGTCGGCGTGTTCGGCGATACCGACTTTCCGCGGGTCGAACACGACGAGGTCGGCCCCGTCTCGGACGTTCTGCTTGATTCGCGTGGCGAGCACCGGATGGGACTCCGTCGTGTTGGAGCCGCTGATGAGGTAGGCGTCGGCCTCGCCGATGTCCTCGTTGATACGGTTGGTCATCGCGCCGTAGCCAAGCGTTTGCTGGAGTGCCGCCACCGTTGAGGAGTGACACAGCCGCGCGCAGTTGTCGATGTTCTTCGTGCCAAGCACCTGTCGGGCGAACTTCTGGACGAGGTATGCCTCCTCGTTACTGCCCTTCGAAGAGGCGAGACAGCCAAGCGAGTCGATGCCGTGGGCGTCCTGAATCTCGGTGAAGCGCTCGGCGACATACTCAAGCGCCTCGTCCCAGGTCGTCGGTTCGAGTTCGCCGTCGTCGTTGCGGATGAGCGGTTCGGTGACCCGTTGCTCGCTGTTGGCGAACTCGTGGCCGAACTTCCCTTTTACGCAAGTCGAAAAGTTGTTCGCGGGCGCGTCGTCGGGGTCGTCGACCGGAACGACGCCGAGCGAGTCCCCGTCTTTGCCCCACATCTCGAACCGGCAGCCGACGGCACAGAACCCGCAGGTCGTCTCCTCTTTGTCGATTTTCGAGAGCCGGTAGTCGCTGACTATGTCGGCGATGTCGAACAGCCGGCCCTCGGGCATCGTGTTCGCCGCGATGCTCTCGGCGGTGTGTTCGCCGGCGAGAAACGCCTTCTTGCCGTAGTCCTTGGCGATGTCGCCGGCCCGGCGTTTTGCTTGCGAGGCGAATTTGGCGAGACCTTGCTTGCTCTTCGCCGCTCTCGGGTCGCCGGGCTCGAACCCGCGGTTGGGAGCGGTAGTATCATCGATGGTCTCAGCGTCCTCGTGTTCGATGACCTTCCCGATCGAGTTCCGCTGTGTAAAGCCCGGCAGCGGGAGCGTCGCCGCGCCGTCGATACCCTTCTCGGTCAGCGAGCCGGTGGGGCAGACGGTAGCGCAGTGGCCACAGGAGACACATTCGGAGTCGTGCATCGTCTCGGCGTCGGACTGGAAACCGATGCGAGTGTCCTCGCCGTGACCCTCGATCCGGAGGACGCCTTCGACCTGCACGTCGTTGCAGGCGTCGACACACCGGTTACAGAGGATACACTTATTCCGGTCGATTTGGATGAACGAGGAGGTGTCGTCGATGGGTTCGTACTGGTCGCGCTCGTCGAAAACGCCGTAGCGGGGGTGGTCGACACCCTCGCTGATGGCGGCGTCCTGCAGTTCACAGCGCCCATTGCCGTTGCAGGTGGTACACCGAAGGTTGTGGTTTGAAAGGACGAGGTCGAGGTTGACGCTGCGGGCTTCCTCGGCGTCGGGCGTGTCCGTTGACACAGACAGCCCGTCTTCGGCGGGGAACGAACACGACGGGACGAGACCGTGTTCCTCGGTCTCGACCATGCAGGTGCGACACTCGCTGCGCGGGCCGACCTCGTCGCTGCAGTCCCCGTCGCGGTCGTAGTAACACAGGGCCGGAACATCGGCGTCGTCTTCGACGCCCTCCGCACCGGGGTCGACACTGACGATATCGTCGTCGAGGTCCTGCAGAGCGTCGATGATGGTCGACCCCGGAGCGACCGTGACCCGCTCGCCGTCGACGGTAAGCGTCGTCGGGTCGTCTGTGTCGGTCCCCACGTCGGGGTCGTTGGCGGTGCCGGTCTCGAACTCGTGAGTGACTGGCGTCTCAGGCTGTGGGTCGTGTAGGTCCGGAACTCGTGGAATCGATTTGTCTGTGCTCATAGCTTCTCCGTACAGGTGCCGCTGGGACAATGTCCGTCAGTGTGAGCGCGGAACTCGGGTTCGAACTCGTCGATAGCTGTGGTCACTGGCCGCGGCGCGTGCGCGCCGGTCTGACAGTTACTCGACTGGCGCATCACCCGGGACAATTCGCGTATCTTGTCGTTCTCGAACGAGCCGTCGTATATGTCGCGCAGCAGTTCAGCGAGCTGCTTCGTTCCCTCACGGCCGGGCACACACCGGCCGCTGTTCTCCATCGATGCGAACCGCGCCCGCTTCCCAACCGTTTCAACGGTACATCGACCGGTGTCGAACAGTTCGACGACGCCATTGGTTCCGAGCCCGGCAGCCCGGAGCGACTGTGCGGTCGGTGCCATATCCAGACTGCGCGTGACACCGCCGAGGACGCCGCCAACACAGGCCATTTTGAACGACCCGTCCATCTCGACCGCCTCGCGAACCGCTGCGAGGCTTGCGCTTGACCTGAGTTCGACTGTCGCCGAGTCCGCAACGTCGCCGGCGACCGCTACGATTCGCGTCCCGGGGTCCGCCGCGTCAGCGTCGACGCTACCGGGGTCGGCGACGGCCTGCTGGACTTGCGCAAACGTCCGCGGTGTGTGGATGACTGTTGGGCGGCCGTACAGGCCCCGTTTGGCCGGTGATGGCGGCTGGAGCCGCGGCTCGATGCGGTCGGCCCCTTCCAGTGCTTCGAGCGCCGCCGTAGGCTCGCCGGCGCGGAATTCGTCCGGGCCGGCTACCAACTGTGGAACGACAGGGAGGGTGTCGGCGGCTGCGTCGATTGCCTCGCGGAGGTGCGCCTGCAAGTCGGTCTGCGACTCGTTTACATAGACGACAGCGTCGCCAGCGTCCACGTACTCAGCGACCGCCGCAATCCCGTCGAGGACCGCCATCGGTGCGCCGGACAGGAGCGTGTCGTCGCCCGTCGGGAGGTCGCTGGCGTCGTTGGCGTTACAGACGACCACTGGGTCACCGTCGGTTTCGCTGGCTGTTTCCCACGTATCGGCGACCGGTTCGTCAGCGGTGGCGTCCCCGCGACCGCGGCCCAGCAGCCCGGCTCCCGCTGCAACGTCGGCGGTCCGTTGGGTCGAGACGAACGACCAGTCGGCCGGCGAAAGCGGGGCGACCCAGCCACAGGGGCCCAGTACGTTGCGGCGGCCGACTGAGAGCGGACCGCGCTCCGGGGCGGGGAGCGACGCCGTTTCGGGGTCGTGCTCGACGACAGCGTCCGCATCGGCTGTCGGTACTGTCCCCGCTTCCAGTTCGTCGATGAGGTCACGGACGGTCGCCGGTGACGGGTCGCTGTAGAAGGCCGTCCGTCCGTTACGCGTGACTATCACTAGCGGTGTGGCTGCTGTGATGCCCGTCGGTCCCGTCCTGACGACCGGTGTCGAGTCCGCCGTCGTCCGCGCCGCGGAGAGGACCCGGTCCCCGTTCTGTGACCGGCCGTCCGTCGACACCCGGACGGCGGTCGAATGAGCGAGGGCCGTGGTTTCCCGTGTCATACTCTGTGCCTCGTGTTGAACGATTAAAAACCCCAGCCGAGCGGTCCCGGGACCACTGGTTGCAGTGGCGTCATCGACCCACACAACATATCACTCGTTCATACATTGACGGGACAGCGCTGGCCGGGTTGTTCCGTCGAAACAATGAGGCAGCGGGACGTTACCCCAATCGAAATCATGAATCCACGGTTCGAGGAAGTCAAGACGGAGGCGTCAGCCGCGATAACCGAGGCCGACCTGCGCTCGGTGTACACCGGCATTATCCACGAGGACGGCCGCCACGAGTACTATTTCGGTAACGACACCGAGGAGGCGGCCGAACTCCGCGAGGCAGCGGCGATACAGCTCGGAATGTTGCTTCGCGTCCTCGCGGACCGCTCGGACAGTAGCGTCGACGAACTGACGACGCTCGCCGCAGAGCGAGCAGAACAGATGGAGTTGCGATAAGATACGGAACGGCCGCGCTCGCTACTCGGTGGTCGCGATAGCTTCGATTTCGACCGCTGCACCTTTCGGGACCGCACCAACGCCGACGGCGCTCCGCGCCGGTGGCTCCGATTCGAAAAACTCGCTGTAGGCCTCGTTGAACGAGTCGAAGTCGTCGATGTCGTCGAGATAGACGGTTGTCTTGAGTACGTCGTCCAGCGAGAGGTCTTCTGACTCCAGAATCGCCGCGACATTGTGAAGACACTGCCGCGTCTGGTCGGCGACTGGCTCGCCGTCGAGGAGTTCGCCGTCTGTCGTTAGCGGGAGCTGTCCGGCGGTGATGAGGAGGTCGCCGTTCGACGTTGCCTGACTGTACGCGCCGACCGCGGCCGGTGCTTCGTCGGTACTGACTACGCGCTTCATATCCGGCCGTACCTGCCCCCATCTCATAAACCCCTGCTGTGACGGGGGACACTCACACAACGTTCTCGAAAGCCAACCAGTTGTGTCCAGTCACTGATTGATGACGACAATCGCTATTAGCGCCAGACCGATGCCGGCGGCTTTCGTCAACGTCATGGACTCCCCGAACGCGATAACGCCGATGACTGCGGCAGTGATGAAGTACATCCCGCCGATGGTGGACACGATCGACGTGGGCCCCACAGTCACGCCGACGAACGTCGAGACCACGCCGACGGCCGCCGCGACGCCCGCCGCGCCGGCAAACATCATCCCCCGGTTCGTGACGACGAACGATGCGTCTGAGACAACGACGTATATCCCGGTGACGACCGTTGCAGCGGCGTAGGACACGAACGCCGCGGTCTCCGGGTCCATTGTACTTGACGCGACGTTGCCAAACGCTATCCAGAACCCCCAAGCTATCATCGTTCCCAGTCCGAACAGGACGGCGGCGTTCATCTGTCCGCTCTCCAGATGAGTCGGCTCCAACTCTCTCTAAGCGTCCTTGGCGAACGGCGACACCCATGCTCGTGCAATCGACGCATTGATTCGGTCGTATGTGGCCCGCTGACTTGAGTTCGGTGCCCGCTCGCCGCGTGTTTTTTATATTGACTCCGACAAAAGTATGCTAATGGCTAACGTCCCAGAAGACTCGTCGGACCGGACGCTGGAGGACGTGTTCTATCCGGCTGACAGAGTCCCGTTCGTGGAGTGGGACGAGCTATCCGGCGCAAAACCGACGGTCGTCCTGACCGGGACGGTCGCGCTGCTGGCGTTCGTGACCGGCCTTTCGAATCTGAGTCAGGCGTCGCTTGCACTTAATGGCCCGCTGACCGCCGTCGTCGACCTTCCGCTACAGTTCGTCAGGTTCGGTGGGGTGTTGTTCGCGTTCGTCCTCGGCATCGTGACGGTCGGGCTCCAGCGGCGCAAACAACTCGCGTGGCGCGTGGCGGCCGTCGTGCTTCTCGGTCTGGTAGTACTGCCGCTTACCACGTTTCAGCCAACTGACATCCCGTTGTTGTTGCTGACGCTGGTCACGTACCCGCTGCTGGTCCGCAACCGTCACCGGTTCGACCAGTCTCTTGACCTCTCGCCGATTCAGATCGCATCGCTGTCGGCGATTTTTGGCGTCGTTCTTTACGGGACCGTGGGTGCCTACGGACTGCGAGGCCAGTTCCTCGAACTCGACAGTTGGGGCGACGCCGTGTACTACGTCGTCGTCACAATCGCGACGGTTGGTTACGGCGATATCACACCTGTGACAGCGGAAGCACGGTGGTTCTCGCTCTCTATCATCCTGTTCGGAACCGGCGCGTTCACCGTTGCCGTAGGCGCGCTCATTGGCCCCGCTATCGAATCCAGAATGGCGACAGCGTTTGGAGTCATGACAGCATCAGAACTCACACTCCTCGAGGACCACGTCGTGGTTCTTGGGTACGGAGACGTTACGGCATCGCTGCTTGAGGAACTGGGCGACGAGACGGAGGTTGTGGTTGTTACCCCCGATGAGGAGACGGTCGCGTCGCTGCAGGGCGAGGGCGTGAATCTGCTCACCGGTGATCCCACCGATGAGGATGTCCTCAGGGACGCACGCGTCGGGACCGCAAGCGGTGTTGTGGTGGGGAGTAACGACGATGCCCGCGACGTGCTTGCGGTCATCGCGACGAAGAACGTCAATCCTGACATCCGCACAGTCGCAGCGGCGACTGCCGAGAAACACGTCGAGAAGTTCCGCGCGGTCGGGGCGGACGAAGTTATCAACCCCCGTTCTATCGGCGGACGGCTTCTGGGAAAGTCGGTGTTGGGCCGTGAGTCGAGCGAACCACTACTGGACGGAATCGTTGCGGATGACGGGGAGAGCGGAGCCACCACAGAGTAACGGTCCCGACGCTCGCCAGCGACGGTGTCGACCGGCTTGCATCGCGCTGTGGGATAGTAATATATGTATTCGATACTGAATATTGACGCATGGCCACCTCGGACGCCAGTGGCATTTCGGAGATCGTCGGCCGGCTACTGGTGCCACTGTGTGCCGCATCCGGGGCGCTCGTGCTCGCGGGGTTCTTCTTTCCGACGCTTGTCGGCGAAGCCGTGACTGGTCCGGCGTGGCTGACTATTGCGCTCGTGTTTTTCAGTTCGGGACTCTGTTACATCGCGCTCCTTCCCTACTCCGAAGACGCCACTGCGCCGGCCGCGGCCGATGTCCTGCTCCGCGTCCGGCGGACAAAGGTCAAACGGGCCATCAAAGAGTTCCTCACACAGCACGAGCCAGCCATCCTCGCGTTCCCGGTGCTCGTGTTCGCCGCGTTCTTCGGGCTTCAGATCGCATTCCCTGCACGGACGACGGGTGCCGTCGACGCCGCTGCTGCCACAGTCCTTCGCGGCGGCGGCCCGCTGTTTCTCGCCACGGTCTTCCTCTCGGTCTGTTACTGTCTGTTTCTGTTGCTTGGGCCCTGGGGCGAAATCAAACTCGGCGGTCCGGACACGGAGCCAAGCTACACGTATCCGACATACTTTACGCTCGTTTTCACCGCCGGCATCGCGGCTGGACTGGTGTTCTGGGGCCCCACTGAGGCCCTGTTTCACTACGACCAGCCACCGCCGCACATCGGGGCAGCAGCCGGGTCGCCGGGCGCCGTCAACGGCGCGCTTGTGTACACCCTCTTTCACTGGGGCGTCTCGGCCTGGAGCGCCTACGCTGTCATCGGCGTCCCGATAGCGTACTTCGCGTTCACGCGGGGCGCTCCGCTCCGGGTCTCGACAGTGCTGGCCCCCTTGCTCGGTGTCGATGAGCTCGATTCGGCCTGGGCCACACTGGTCGATACGCTGGCCGTTTTTGCCACTATCGGGGGCATCGCCACCTCGGTCGCACTCGTGAGCGAGCAGTTCCTCGCCGGGATCAATTACCAGTGGGACGTGGCAGCCGGTGAGGTCGGGCCGGTCCTGTTCGTCGGCGGCTTGACCCTGATATTTGTTGTCTCGAGCGCGACTGGGATCCACCGTGGCATCCGTCGCATCGCCGGCCTCAATATCGTCTTGTTTGGCCTGTTCGCGCTTCTCATCGCCGCCGTCGGTCCACGGTTGTTCATTCTCCAGCGAGGAACGCAGGCACTCGGGACCTACGTGGTGGAGTTCGTTCCGTTGAGTCTTCACACGGGCGGGCAGTGGGTCGCGGCGTGGACCGTCTGGAACTGGTCGTGGTGGTTTTCGTGGGCACCCTTCGCAGGGCTGTTCATCGCCGCACTCTCCCGCGGTCGCCGGGTCAGAACTGTCGTGTTCACGAGTGTCGTTGCGACCTCGGCGGCGACGATGGTCTGGTTCCTACTGCTCGGTGGTACGTCGCTGTTCATCCAGCAGACGGGGCAGGCCGATATTCTCGCCGCGATCGCACAACGTGGCGGTTCGGAGGCGGTCGCCGGCTTCCCGCTGTTCGCGTCATTACCGCTTGGACAGCTTCTGATGTTCCTGTTTCTCGCGCTCATCATCGTGTTCATGGCCACGTCGGCGGACACCTCGACGCTCGTCGTCTCTGTTCTGGCAACGCGACGGGGGATGGCACCGTCGGCGACGCATATCGTCTTCTGGGGTATTTTTCAGGGTTCAGTCGCCGTTTCGGTGTTGCTTCTCGGTGGTGCTGAGACGCTTCAGGCCCTGGCCGTCCTGACTGGCGGCCCGTTCGCCGTAATATCACTTGTGGCGGTCGGCGGGCTGACCGTGACCTGGTACCGGGACGAGCAGGGCCACACCTCCCTCTTCCGACGCGCCGTCAGGAAACTGCCGGACATTCAGACACACCACGACGTCGACCCACCTGAAAAGAAATAGACGGCGCGGGTGCTGTGATTTTAGGCCTTGGCGATTCCGGTACAGAAGTTCTCGACGATCTGTTTCCCGGCGTCAGTGAGGATGCTCTCCGGATGGAACTGGACGCCGATGTGCGGTTTTTCGGCGTGCTGGACGCCCATCACGATGCCCTGCTCGTCGTTCGTGTGGGCCGTTTCCGAAAGCGTGTCTGGGAGTTCCGATGCCTTGACGGCCAACGAGTGATACCGCCCGACCTCAAACGGGTCGTCGACGCCGTCGTATAGTCTCGTTCCATCGTGGCGGACCTCCGAGGGCTTCCCGTGGACCACGCTCGGCGCGTGGCCGACAGGAGTCCCGTGGGCCGCACAGAGCGCCTGGTGGCCCAGACAGACGCCAAGCGCCGGGTACTCTGTCTCGGCGAACACGTCGATGGACACGCCGGCCTCTGCGGGCGTCCCGGGCCCCGGCGAGACGACGATGCCGTCCGGGTCGAGTTCATGGATGCCCTCAACATCGATAGCGTCGTTCCGGCGGACCGTGACATCGTCGAACTCGCCGACGTACTGGACCAGATTGTAGGCGAAGGAATCGTAGTTGTCGATAATGAGTATCATCGCATCCCCTCCATCGGTTCGGTCTCGGATTCGACGGCGAACGACCCCTGTTCGCCGAGCGCCTCGTCGACGGCAGTAACGAGCGCCCGGGCCTTGTCCAGTGTCTCCCTGTACTCCGCCTCTGGAACGGAGTCGTGTACGATGCCGCTCCCGACGCGGAGGCGGTACTCGCCGTCGTAGTGAACCAGCGTCCTGATCGTGATGTTCAGCGTCGCACGGTCGTCGAAACCGAACATCCCGATACTGCCGGTGTAGGGCCCTCGTCGGGTCCGCTCCACCTCGTCGATAATCTCCATCGTCCGCGGCTTCGGCGCGCCGGTGATGGTTCCACCGGGGAACACGGCTGCGACCGCGTCGGCGATGCTCACCGCGTCGCGTAATTCCCCTTCGATGAGGGAAACGAGGTGCATCACCTCGGAATACCGGTCGACGCGGCGGTACTCGGCGACGTCGACGGACCCATACTCGCTGACCTTGCCGAGGTCATTGCGTTCGAGGTCGACCAGCATGGCGTGTTCAGCCCGCTCCTTCTCGTCGCTACAGAGGTCTGCCTCAAGGTCCTCGTCTTCGGACGGCGTCGCGCCTCGCGGCCGCGTTCCGGCAATCGGCTCCGTGAGCAACTGGTCGCCATCGACGTCCAGCAACAGCTCCGGGCTGGCGCTGACAAGGTCGACGCCGGGGAACTCAAGCAGGGCTGAGTACGGAGCCGGATTCACCCGACGGACGGCGTCGAAGGTGTCGACCGGGTGGACGGCCGCCGGGGCGGTCAGCCGGTGTGAGACGTTTGTCTGGAACGTGTCGCCGTCCCTGACGTACTGTTTTATCTGTCGGACGCGGTCGGCGAACGCTGCCTCGCCGCACTCGCTCTCGAACGTGGCCTGACTTGCAGCGGTTGGCTGGGACTGGACGTGTTTCTCGCCGTAGATGGCGTCCTGTGCTAGCTCTCGGGCCATCGTCCGGCCACGCTCGAATGCCGATTCAGGCGACCCGTCGACGGTGGGACAGGCCGTTACATGTATCTCGACGTCGCCGTCGTGTGGCTCCTCCCACGCGGTGATGCAGTCGAACACGCCAAACTGAAGCCGTGGGAGGCCATCCGAAACGGTCGTCTCTGGGATGTCTTCCAGTTCCCGTGCTACGTCGTAGGAAAGCCACCCGAACGCGCCACACGGGTATGGAACCGTACAGTCGCCCCGTTCTAGGTGTTCGCGGTCGAGTAGGTCGTCGATAGCTTCGAGACTCGGACTTCCGCTATCCTGTGCGGGTGTCGCTCCTGCGGACACCTCGACGCGCTCGATTGGCTCGATGCCGAAGTACCCCCAGCCCGACTGCCCACCGGTCGTTTCGAGATAGAAGCCGTCTGTGTTCTCGTCGCGGGCGCGGCGATACGCTTCGAACGGGTCGGCAACGGTGACGCGCGCCTCAACCGGCACACGGGTGCCGTCCGCTGCTGCCCTCGCAGTTTCGATGAACGATTCTTTGTCGGTGCTGAATCGAATCTCAGTCATAGTGCAGTTGCTCCTAAGCGAGAGGCCCTGCCTCTCGGTGTGGTTGTGTAGACCAAGCATGGGTCAGGACAAAAACCTTCGGTACTCTCTCCTACTGCCCGAAATACTGCCGAACTGTCGACTGACTACGGCTAAACACTGGACGAATAGCCGATATCATTTCAAAGGCTGGACTATTCCGCATCACTCACTATTCCGACGGGGCTTGAGGGAAACATCGAATGCTTGGCCAACCCCAGCAGTTGACCGTGCAGCAGTCTGCTCACTCTGAACATCTAACTGGGGACTTCGGGGCCGACAGCAAACCTAGCAACAATGACTACAGTAATCGACGGGAACGAAATCGGCGACCAGATCACGGAGGGCGTCGCGGCGTGTACGGACACGCTCGTCAGCGAGGGTGTCACACCGGGGCTGGCGACTGTGCTGATGAGCGACGACGGCGCGAGTGAAACGTACGTCTCGATGAAACAGCGGGCCTGTAATGAAATCGGCATTGAGGGGTTTCATCATCAAATCAGTGCGGATGAGCCAGCTGAGACGCTGTTCTCGACCATCGACGAACTGAACGCGGACCCGGCGGTCCACGGAATCCTCGTTCAGATGCCGGTCCCCGACCACGTGCCAAAGCGCGACGTACTGGAGCGCATTGACCCGATGAAAGACGTCGACGGGTTCCATCCCGAAAACGTCGGCCGACTCGTCGCGGGGAATGCGCGATACAAGCCCTGCACCCCCCATGGAATACAGAAAATGCTGGCCGAAACTGGTGTTGTGACGGAGGGGAAAGACGTTGTCGTCGTGGGTCGCTCGGACATCGTCGGCAAACCGATGGCAAACTTGCTCATCCAGTACGGGCCGGGCGGGAACGCGACAACGACCGTCTGCCACTCCCGAACTGATGACCTTGCGGACAAGACTCGCAACGCGGACATCGTGATTGCCGCCGCCGGGGTTCCGGAGATGATAGACGGGTCGATGCTCTCGGCGGGTACGACAGTTATTGATGTGGGCATCAACCGGGTTGATGCTGACACGGAGAAGGGGTACGAACTCGTCGGGGACGTGGACTTCGAGAGCGCTAAAGAGAAAGCGGACGCCATCACCCCGGTTCCCGGCGGTGTTGGACCACTCACCATCGCGATGCTGCTGTATAACACTGTGAAAGCGGCCAGTCTCCAGTCCGGCGTCGATATTAGGCTTCCGTAGGGCCCGTTCGCAGGACTACCCGCGTGGACTGTTATATCGTTTCGACCGCACCACACTCCGGGCATGTAATCAGGAGTTCACCTGCTGGGTCCTGTTCTCCCTCTATGACGTTGTGACCGCTGGCACACTGTTCGTGCATATACACCTCGTGGCTGTCGTGCTCACGCAGCCAGATGTGGCCTTCTTCCGGTGCTGAAACGATGCCGTGACAGAAGTAACACTCGCCGTTCATACAGAATCGATGACAAGCCAGTATCAAATAGCTACCTCTCAGTGTGGGATGCTGCTCGTTTTCAATTCTACAGCGTCAGCGAGAACACAACATATAGCGGAAAAGACAACTATTGTTTCAAAACTAAGATGCTTCAGCCCAACAATCCGATATGGACTACTGTTACACGGGCGACACACACGAGAAACTCTTCGCGGCGTACCGGGCCGATGAAGAGCCGTTCCCGACCCAGACGCAGATGGAGTTCCCGCGGCGGGAACACCGAAGACCGGAAATCGACATCCTCAAACGACTGTTCTTCCCGACCTGTTGGAACGCTGCTGAACTGGTCCGGGACGAGCTCGCCGTTCTGGACCGTCTCGACACCCTGGGCGGCCTCTTCTTTGCCGGTATTAGACCCTACTCTGGGTCGGACCCGGCTGAAACAGTTGACGCCGTCATCGATCAGCTCCCGGCGGTTCGCACACGACTCAAAAAGGACGTGGAGGCCGCGTTCAAAGGTGATCCGGCGGCAAAGACGTATATGGAGATAATCCGGTCCTATCCGGGGTTCATGGCAATACTCGTACAACGGGTCGCACACACCCTCTACGAGGCCGGAGCCTCCGAGTACGCTCGCGAACTCACCGAATACGCCAAGACTGAGACCGGCATCGACATCCACCCCGGCGCTGAAATCGGCGACCACTTTTTCATCGACCACGGGACTGGCGTCGTCATCGGCGAAACCACAACTGTCGGGGAGTGGGTCCGCCTCTATCAGGACGTGACGCTTGGCGCGCTCCACTTCGAGGCCGACGAGAGCGACGAACACAGATTAAAGAAGGGCTACAAACGACACCCGGATATCGGCGACCACGTCGTCATCGGCGCGGGCACGAAAGTTCTGGGTGCCATCAGCGTTGGTGACCACGTCAGCATTGGGGCGAACTCCTGGGTCACTGACGACATTCCGGACGATACGAAAGTGTACGTCACAGACCACCCGACACAGGAACGAAAACGAACCAAGTAAAATCGGGACCGATATCGCCCGGTTTCTGAGACTGCAAAGATACCACGAATTGGCTGGACGAACGCTTCTGACTGGTGTACCCGGCCCGAGGACCTCTCATACTGTTGTTGTCTGTCCAGTCGCGAGAAGTACTCCTCTTCTAATAGATTAGAATAACAACTGTACCAGCATTAGGGGCTGTTGGAATCGCTCCCGCCGTTCGCTTTAGTCGTCACCGGGAACGAACTCAGCGACTCCGCTCAGGTTTCGTGACCAGACACCCTCACCACGGTCGAGTCCGTCGTTCCACTTCCCCACAACGGTCGAAACTGCGAGGTCGCCAGTGACGTTGTTCATAGTTGCAATCCGCCCAAGAATAGGGTCGACCCCGGCGACGAATCCAACGACCTCCAGCGGAAGGCCGACCTGTGTGAGAATCACAGTGAGCATGACGATCCCCGCTCCCGGAACGCCAGCGGTTCCGATGCTGATGAGGACGGCCACAATTAAGACGAAAATTTGCTCAGTAAGCACTAGTGGCTGTCCGACGACGTTTGCGGCAAACATCACGGTGACCGCCTGTCGGATGGCAGCACCATCCATGTTCGCCGTGGCACCGACCGGGAGCGTGAACGAATACACTCGCTCAGCGATCTGCAGGTCTTCGTCCGCATTGCGCATCGTAACAGGGAGCGTTCCGCTCGACGACCGAGTCGCGAACGCAGTCACCATCGCGTCCTTCGCTCCGCTGAGGAACGCAATCGGCGACACGTCGGCAATCACGCTCATCAAAAGAACGAGATAGGTGAAGCCGATGTGAATGCCGATTGCAATAGTGACTGCCAACACGAGCTCGCCCAGCGAGGAGAACAGGCCGATGCCTTCAGTGCCGATGCCGGACGCCATCAACGCGAACACACCGAGCACACCGAATTCGAGGACGCCACGGACGATGACAAACATCGCCTCAGCACCCACTTCGAAGGCCTCAAACACTGAATCGACACTCTCTGCGAGCGCGTCTTGCCGGGCGCGGACGTATGTCAGCGCGATTCCGAAGACGATGACGAAGAAAACCGTCGCCAGCAGATTCCCCTCTGCGAGCGCCGCGACGGGATTGTTCGGCACGATACCGAGAACGACATCAAGCAACGACGGCGGCGCTTTCGATTGCGCTTCACCGCCGCCGAATTCAAGCCCACGACCCGGCTGAAGCACGTTTGCAACCGCGAGACCAATGATTCCTGCGAGGGTCGTCGTCAGGGCGTAGAGACCGACTGTCGCACCGCCGATTTTTCCAAGTTTTGCGGGTGAGAGCTGTCGAATCCCGGTCAGCAGTGTGAAGACGATAATCGGGATGACCAGCATATTGAGCAGTCGGAGGAAGAGGTCGCCTACTGGTCTGACGACAGCCATCTGCTCCCCGAACACGATACCGGCACCTGCTCCCAGTACGAAGGCGACAAAGATGCGCCAGATGAGCGGGATAGATCGATACCGGATCCATAGCGTGCGAATGGGTTGTATCATATTACACAGCAACGGGCAGTCTTATAAAAACCCGTTAGCCCCGCCAGTATGTGCAAGCGGCTATGATGCGGTTTTCTCTTACAAGGTTCCGTTTTCAGACGGGTCTGTCGTCAAATGGCAAGTGTTACAGCCGTTCATCTGAAAAGGATAGCAAAATAGCGGTTGGAATTCGCTTGTTTTCAGAAGCGCGACGCCGTTGGCACTCCTGCCTGACGGTCATTCTTACCGTTTCTCGCTTCGCTGTCGATTTTCCCGTATCTAGAGAGTGGTCCAGTCAGTGACGGCCTGCTCACCCGGTTGTGGTCAGTCGGCCGGTGGACTGGTTTTCGGTTCGACGACCCGACGAAGCTCCGCTCGCAGCGCCGTCCACTTCGCCGCGATAAATCCCAGCAGGATACATCCAAACCCACCGACGGTGGCGAGCGTGACCTGCTGACCGAGCACGAGCCAGCCGGCGAGCGCGGCGAACAGGGGGATGACGTACTCGATGAAACTCATCTCGATAGGGCCCAGCTGGTCAAGTAACCGGAAGTACAGCAGGAAACCGCCGATACCGGCGACGACAGCCAAATACAACAGCGCCGCAAGCGCGGACGGCGTCCACGATGCGTCCGCAAACGACTGTCCGGGAAGTACGAGTACGGTGAGATGGAGGACAGCGGCTCCGATAGCCATCAACCACGCCTGTGTGGCCAGAAACGACATCGACGGACTGGTGTCGTGCGTGACGACGGCCGGGATGGCGAACGCCAGTGCTGCTGCGAACACGAGCGCGATTCCGATAGTACTGCTGAGGAGATTCGCTGGGTCAGGGTCAGCAATGACGACAACGCCGGCGAAGCCGAGTACCACGCCGACCCCAGTATTCGCGGTGAACGTGTCATCGCTCGACGCGAGCTTCGTCAGCGCGGGCGTTACGACGGGAACGAGACCGAGCAGTACGGCGGCGACGGCCCCGGTGACGTACTGTTGCCCGGTGAACAGGAATACGTGATGCACCCCGATCATAAGCGAACCCCCAGCGAGGACGTACACGTAGTCGTCGCGGGTCTGTGGCCGCTCTAGCGCGCCTGTGACAGCCAGCGCGGCAAACAGGAGAACGGAGGCGATGTCGAAGCGGACGGCAGCGAACGGTACTGGCGGCAGGTCGGCAAGGCCGACATCTGTCGCCATGAATGCAGTACCCCAGATTGCAGCCAGGAGGAGAAAGCAACCGGTCGTTCGATAGCGACTCATTCAGTTGCCGGTCACCACCCGACGGTAAAAGGGCCGTCGAAGCCTGTTGCAAATTGCTAGATGTTGCCACTGCGCCAGCGACCACTGACGCGGTGCCGATGACCGGGCGGCATCTGTCCGGGGAATACACGGTTGGGACCAGTGTAGTAGTGAGTAACGTCGACAGCGGTCCAGTTCTCACGCCGAAAGCTAAGCCTGCTTCAGAACCGGAATTTGGATGTAATATGAACTATATGGGTGAGCATATTGCATATTTGAGAACATATATTGCAGAAATAATAAGAAAACACCCTATCTGGATATAAGTCTATACCGGCGAATAGCGGGCTATGCCGTTGGAATGCAGTTCCGTACCTCTGTTATATCCGCACTTTCAATGATTGTGTCCGCTGCGTCGATTGCTGTTTCGGGAACGCGTTCATCGGGGTCAAATAACACCGCGGTATCTGCCTCGATGAACGCCTCCGTATCAGTGTGTGAATCGCCGACATAGGTGATTGAGATGGGATTCTGTTTGCTTCGAATTTTTCTCAGTAGCTCTCCTTTCTCATTGGGACCGACACCGATATCGATAGCTGAAACCCGTCTATCCTCGAACCGAAGCCAGTTTCCACGAACAAACGCCGGTTCGTACGGCTCGAATCGCGTTGCAAGGTTCGCAACGCCGGCACTGAGGATGCCGAATCGGATATCCGTTTGCTGGAGGTGGGCGAGGAGGTCGACAGCACCTGCTTTCGGCTTGAGGGCCCGGGTCGCACGAGTGATATCTGATCTGGTGATATCGTTCGCACGCCACACGTCGACCGCTCCCTGACACCACTCTGTAAACGTAATTTCTCCGGCCTCGAACCGGTTCATTAGCGTCTCGGCTTCCGGTGTTGTTCCGTAGAGGGTGTGCAACAGCTCGAACCCGCCGCGCTGTCGAGTGAGCGTCCCATCAAAGTCGAACACTACAAGATGCGACATACTACCGTTCTGCAACAACCTCTATCTCAACGTCGATATCGACTGGCAATTTAACGACTTCAACAGCACTGCGTGCAGGATAGGGTGGTGACATGAGCTCACCGTACACTTCGTTCACCTCGTCGTAGTATCGCATATCCTTCACGAACACCGTCGCCTTCACCACATCGTCAAGCGAA
The DNA here is from genome assembly GCF_011627385.1 of Haloarcula sp. R1-2. Taxonomy (NCBI): domain Archaea; kingdom Methanobacteriati; phylum Methanobacteriota; class Halobacteria; order Halobacteriales; family Haloarculaceae; genus Haloarcula; species Haloarcula sp. R1-2. The sequence continues at coordinate 348,985 of NZ_JAANTG010000003.1, read as the reverse complement.
GCGCCACCGGCCTGCAACACGGCCGCGACGTTCCGGAGTGTACGCCGGGTCTGTTCACCGGGCGTGCCTTGGATTACCTCGCCGGTATCCGGGTCGACCGGTCCCTGACCGGAAACGTAAATGCGGTCACCGCTAGCGATTCCTTGCGAGTACGGGCCGATACTATCGGGGGCGTCGTCAGTTGTTAGTTCTTCCATGGGTCGTGAGTCAATTGGTTGTCGGCTGGTCGTCTGCGTCGTAGACTTCGTTGATGAACGATGTCGGCAGGCTCGTCGTCAATCCGCCGTCAAGCACCAGATTCTCACCGGTCAAGAAACTCGACATTTCGGAGGCAAGGAATAGGGTCGTATCAGCGACTTCTCGCGGTGTGCCGAACCGCCCGAGCGGATACTGGTCGAGCCAGCGCTCCCGGGCGCTCGTTTCACCGGTCCGTTCCTCCGTGTTTTCCATCTCCGCCCGCCTGTTCGCTGTTTCGATGGTCGCCGCCGAAATAACGTTCGAGCGGACCCCGTGTTGCCCGTAGTGGGCGGCGATGTTTCGGGAGAGCGCCAGGAGTCCGCTTTTCGCCTCGGAGTAGCCGGAGAGACCGATACCGAACAGGCCGTTGACTGATCCCATATGGATTATCGACCCGCCGCCAGCGGCGACCATCGCTGGCAGTACCTCTTTGCTCAGGAGGAACTGGCTTTTCAGGTTCAGGTCGACCATCGATTCGAAGGTCTCCTCGTCACACCGGTGCAACAGATTGGCGGATTCGACTGCGCCACCAGCGTTGTTCACAAGCACGCGGATGTCCCCGAACTCTTGGATGGTCGTGTCGACAAGGTCCCGTACCGCCTCCCGGTCTGTAACGTCACATTCGACCGGAACAACGCGGCCATCGTGTGTCTGGGTCAGTTCCGTCGCAACCGCTTCCACGTCCTCGTAGGTGCGCGAACAGACGACGACATCGCCACCAGCTTCGGCGAACCGGGCCGCGATCTCGCGCCCGATACCCCGTGACGCGCCAGTCACAATGGCTGGCCGGTCCGCTAATGATAGCTCTACCATGACACTGGCACCCACGTAAGCTGCCCTCTTGAAAGTTGCTCTTGGCCGTTCATGTGATTCGATACTCCTCGATGGCAGCCATGTCGATAGAAACTCCGAGACCAGGACCGTCCGGGGCCGGGAGGCAGCCGTTGCTGACCTCGAACGGCCGCTCAATGATGTCTGCCTCCCAGCCGTAGTACGTCGAATCTGGGGGCAAGGAAAAGCCCGGGATGCCGGTGAACGCGTGGAGGATCGCCGCCGTTCGAGTCCCCAGGTCGAACGCACAGTGGTGGGTAAAGGGAACCCCGGCGTCTTCAAGGATGGCGGCCTGCTGTCGAATTCCACTGATGCCGCCGGCTGGGGTCAGGTCGATAACGCCGACATCCATCGCGCCAGCTTCGACAAGCGATTGCAGATTATGCGAGATATACGTGTCCTCGTTCGGCGCGATCGGCTGGCGGAGTCGTTGTCGGAGTCGGGCTAGCGATCTGTGTGCATCGACGCGAATCGGCTGTTCCATATACTGCAGGTAGATACCCGCATCTTCGAGCATCGCGCCGACCCGAACCGCCTGGTCGAGCGTCCAGCCCTGATTCGGGTCGAGTCGAAATTCGAGCTGTCCGTCGACCTCATCGTGCATCGCTCTGATTCGCTCCACGTCCTGTCGCCAGTCCCGTCCCGCCTTCGTTTTGAGGACAGTGAAGCCCGCTTCGTGCGCTTCTCGGGCTTTGACACGAGACTCCTCGGGCGAGAGGATGCCGAGACAGAAGGCAACAGGGACCTCAATAGGAGCAGTACTGTCGCCATCGACGCTTTGCCGGTGTTGTTGTGTCCCCTGTGTCGGTGCTGTCCATCCGCCGAGCAGCTCGTACACTGGTCTATCGAGGGCTTTCCCGACGATGTCCCAGCAGGCCGTTTCGACGGCGGCAAAGAACATATCGACGTTGGTGTACTCGACGAACACCTGCCGGCGGAGTCGCTCGATTTCGAACGGCGACTGGCCCTCAATCATCGGCCCAACTCCGTCTTCGATAATCGACTCGGTGGCTTCCGGTGACAGGAAGACACGCATCTCGCCCCAGCCGCTAAGGCCCTCATCTGTGTCGACACGGACGAGGACGCGTTCCATCGAACGTAACTTTCCGTGGTTGGTCACGTACGGCCCGATTCCGAGATGCTCATCCAAGTCGGCCAACGGTACATCTACAGTTACCGCTGACACGCCAGTTATCTCCATGCCATTCTGTCGTCCGGGAACCGATATCAAAGTACCGCTTCCCCCTCTCAGCTCACTGTCTCGATGGCGGTTTCGACCCACTCCAGTGACTGCTCTGGAAGCAGTCCGTAGTTATAGAAGGATAGCCGCGGCACTCCTTTCGAGTCGAGAGTCTCCACGATATCGACCACGGTCGCCTCGTCGTCGATGGCCGGATGGCCCGGCAGGAGACCAACGTGGAGTGGCACGTCATCAATCACCGTCTCAACGGCGTTGTACGCACCTATGACTGCGTCACTTGACGACTCGTAGGCCGGCAGACAGTAGTAATCGACGTGGTTCGAGAGCGCTTGTAGGTCGGCCCCAACGATCCACTCGCGGCCGGGTTCCGGCGCGCCGACGTAGTAGCCAAGCGGTGTTGTTCCCGCGGCGTCAGCCAGTGTGGCGTACAGTGACGACAGCGTCCGTTCGCGGACATCGACGTACGCGGCGACAGTACTGTGCTCCGCAAGCCAAGCCTCCGGTGAGCGGTCATGTGACAGCTCGCCAGCGACGATATCGTCCAGCGCGTTGGCTACCGTCTCGCGTGCCTGTTCAGCATCGACGTCCTCAGCCGTCGCATTCTCCTGACAGTGTGGACAGAAACACATCCCGAGCAGGAACTCTCCGAGCACCCCCAGCCGTGCGTGAATCTTCTGATGGTGCCATCCAAAGCCCGTCCCGTAGAAGTAATCGAACGTTTCCAGTTCGATACGGGCAAACGTATCGCGGGCCGCCAGATCCGAGACCAGTGCCGAGAGATACGTCTGGACCGCGGGTTGGGACGGGCACAGGCCAAAGATTAGGTCGTCACCGTGTGCAGATTCCAGCGTGTACTCGGGGTTGGCCATCCCGAGCCGAGAGTTGTGGCAGCCGACTGTCCAGGAATTGAGTGAAAGCTCTGACAGGCCGGCGGCGATGTCCGCGACCCAGTCCCCGTCCATCTGTTCATACGGCACTGGTTCGAGGTCCCCGTACTCTGGCCCGGGCTCGAAATACGAACTCGCGCGGGCGAACAGCGTCCGCCGCTCCGGATTGTGTGGCGTGAATGCCTGCACAGTGTGATAGTTCGTCGCAAGGTTCAGTTCGTCAACGCCGACGCCACGCAGTCGTGTTTCCACCTCGGCCGGCCCTTCGTCCAGAAGGTCCCACGGGTACGCCCACATCGCGAATTCCATACGCGACCAACTATCGCGGCGATAATAAAAGTAGAGGCGGTTACTCCTTGACTGCGCCAGCCGTCATGCCAGCGACGATATACTCCTCCAGGAAGGCGAACAAAATCAGGAGTGGGATAATACCAATCACAGACACAGTGAGCATCATCCGCCAGTCGGTCTGCAGCGCGCCGACCATCGAGAAGACCCCGCGCGGGATATTGTACTTCGCACTGTCAGTGAGGAAGGTGAGCACGAACAGCAGCCGGTTCCACGCGTAGAGGAAGGTGTAGGTGACACTGGCGACCAGCGCCGGCTTCGTGAGCGGGAGCACGATCTTCGTGAGGATCTGCAGTTGGCTCGCGCCGTCGATACGCGCTGACTCTTCGAGCGCGACGGGGATCGTCTTGAAATACCCGTACAGCATCCAGACGTTGAACGGGAGCGTGAATGCCGCCGCCGGGACGATCACAGCCAGATAGGTGTTGAACAGTCCCATCTGGGAGATAACATCGAAGAGGCCGACGATCAACACGACCGGTGCGAACATCTGGACGACCAGCACGGAGAGCAGGAAGGTTCGCTTCCCCACGAAGTCGTTCCGGGCACATGAGTACGCGGCCGGTATCGCCAGCAGAAGCGTCAACACGACTGTCCCCACCGAGATGATGAAGCTATTGCCGACCCAGAGCAACACGTCGGTCTGTGTCCAGACCTGCAGGTAGGCCTGGAGGCTGGGGTCGCTGGGGACCAGAGTCGCCGGTGCAGCGAAGATCTCCGACTCCGGCTTGAGCGTACTCGAGAACATCGCGTAGAACGGCAACATCATGAGCCCGAGTAGTCCGATCAGCACGCCGTAGAGCCGGACTTTGCGGAGACTGCTCCGGTCGTGGCCTGCCATCGTCATAGCTCGTCACCGCCGCGCGTGTAGATGCGCAGGTAGATGATAGCGAAGACGAACAGGAACAGGAACCCGATGACGCTGTAGGCGGCCCCGCGTCCGAGGTTCCCGTTCTGGAGGCCCACCTGATAGATGTGGATAACGAGCGTTGCTGTTGAGCTAATCGGCCCGCCACCGGTCATCGTCCAGATGACGTCGAAACTGACGAACGTCCATATCGTCGACAGTAGCGTGGCAATCAGGACGACGCTCTTCAGTTGCGGGAGCGTGATGTACCGGAACTGGTGCCACTTCTCGGCACCGTCGATGGCGGCTGCCTCGTACAGTTCCTGGGGTATCGACTGCAGGCCCGCGAGGAAGATAATCGCCATGAACGGCGTTCCGATCCAGATATCAGCCACGACGACGCCGAGCCACGCCAGACTCGGGTTTCCGAGGATACCGATACCCTGTTCGATGATGCCGAGTTTTAGCAAGATCGCGTTGAGGTAGCCGAACTGCGGGTGCTCTATCCACCGGAACACCACAGCGGAGATCGCGTAGGGAATCCCCCACGGGATGAGAAACGCCGTGCGGAAGAACTTCCGACCGCGGATATCTCCCTTGAGGTGAACGGCGATGAGCAGTCCCAGCAGTGTCTTGCCCGCGACACCGGCGACGACCCAGCGACCGGTCTGCCAGAGCAGTCGGTAGAAGATGTCGCTGTTCAATATTTCGACGTAATGCTGGAGTCCCACGAACGTCTCGATGTTCGAGTCGGCCGGCGACTGGTACAGTGACAACCGAAACGTCTCGATGATCGGGTACCCGACAACGGCCAGCAGGAACACCGCTGCGGGAGCAATGAGGAGGTACGCTCGGCTATTGCGCTGGACGTACGCCAGCCCTCGTTCGAGACGTGAGTCATCGGACGTTTCGGTGTATTCCTCTGCCAGACTCATCCCTGTCTGTCACTCCATGGCATCTTCGAGATCACTCTGTGCATCGTTGAGCGCTTTCTGCGGTGACTTCCGGTCCGCCAGTGCTTCCTGAATGGCTTGGACCATCCGGTCGTTGAACTCGCTGAAGTTACCGAGCTTCGGTCGGGCGCGGGCGTACTGCCCCGCCTCGACGAACGGTCCCCAGTTCTTCGACTCCGAGAAGTACGAGCGCTCCCCGACGGCTTCGACGACGGGGAGGAACCCTTTCTGCTTCGAGTACTGGAACCGTCGCTCCTCGTCGAAGTAGAACCGAATCAGGTCCCGGGCGAGGTCCTTGTGTTCGCTCTGACTCAGGATGGCGAGCGTGTCGATAGTGAAGAGGCTGTACCGACCTTCAGGGCCACGCGGTACCTGCACGATACCGTAATCGAAGTCGACGTCACCGTTTTCCTTCGCGGCGGTGATGTTGAGTCCCGTGTACACGTGCCCGATGACCATCCCGAGGTCACCGTTCTCGAACAGCTGTCGGATGTCCTGCCGAGTTGAGGAGAGTGGCGATGACTGCGTGACATTGTGTTCGAGATGAAGGTCGGTGTACAACGAGAGGGCATCAACAGCGCCACTGGAGTTCACGACTGGCATACCTTCGTCGTCGACGAGGTCCGCGCCGTGTGACCAGTGGTAGTGGTAGTACTGCGACCCGGTTTCGATTGCGTCGGCCCCTGCAAGGCCCAGTGCTGGGACGCTCGCATCACTGTCACGGATCTGCGTTGCGGCATCCAGCATATCCTGCCACGACTCAAGCGACGGGTCTTCCGGGTCGAGCCCCGCCGTCTCGAAGACATCTTTGTTGTAGTAGAGGCACTTGTTCGAGGCGGCCCACGGCACGCCGCAGTGGGAGCCGTTGTACATCGTTCCCTCGGCCACGCCGTCGTAGAACTGCTCGCCGAACTCCCCGTCCATCATGTCATCAAGCGGTTCGAGTGCGTCTTTGCCCACCAGCTGGGGGATCCAGCGTGCCGGCCACCGACTGACGTCGGGCGCTTCGCCGCCGTCGACACGGTTGTTCACGGTTTGCCGTGCGTTGTCCCACGTAACGCTGGTGAACTCTACGTCGACGCCGTGTTCGTCCTCGAAGGCCGCGTTGTTCTCCTCGAAGAACTGCTTGATGTTGTCCCCGACGCCCATCGTGAGGAACTGCACGCTCTGCGTACTGCCGTCGCTGCCGCCACCGCCGCTCTCACTGTCGCCGTCACCCCCGTCACTGCCGCTCCCACCGTCGCCGCTGCACCCGGCGATGGCGATGGCGCCGCCTGCGCCAAGCGCCTGGAGAAGCCGTCGGCGGTCGATACTATCCTCGACAGACCTGTCGTTGTTATCGGGCTGCATCGTTAATGTCACCTATTTCCATGTACATAATTCTTTGTGTTGTGTCGCTCATTGGTCAGGCATTGTTCTCGTGAATCGCAACCATGAGGGCCGCGAGTTCGTCGCCGATGACCGAGCGGATTCGTTCGCCTGTCTCCGCGCTCGCCTGCTTCGGCGTCCCGATAGCTCCGGATGAGGAATACTCGTCGAACGAGCGGTAGACAGAGACGTTGCCCCCGTCAAGCAAGTCTTGCCCGCCCCAGCCGTAGTGTTCGTCCATCGGTTCACCGTCGCGGACCGCCGGGTCACCCACGAGGTCTGGTCGGAGCGCAAGCATGAGGGACGTCTCGAACTCACCGCCGTGAGCCATCCCCCCTGTCTCGGTGGTCCGGAGCTCCTCGATTCTATCCGACGCCAGATGGAAGTACGTCGTCCCGAGTACTTCCGCATCAGTGTCGACGCCCACAGTACTCACGACGGCGTCGATGAGTGAACTGTTCCCGCCGTGGCCGTTGACGAACAGCACCGCGTCGAATCCGTTCTGGATGCCAGCGTGTGCGATATCCTCAAGTGTCGCTCGCAAGTGCGCGAACTCGAGTGAGAGGGTCCCACCGAACGACAGATGGTGTGGCGAGAACCCACTCCAGACCGGCGGTGTCACGACGACAGGAACGCCATCTAGGCGCTCGATAGCAGTGTCGACCATCGCCTCGACGAGGAGTGTGTCGGTGACGACCGGGAGGTGGTTCCCGTGCTGTTCGACGCTTCCGACGGGAATAACGAGAACTGAGCCCGGCTGTTCGCCGACATTTCGGATCTGACCCGCAGTCATCCCAGCCCACTCGCTCTCTTTCCGACCGATAGTATCGTACAACATATTACACCGACTCTGTCCGCTGCAACTGATTCAGTTCCACACGCTCGCCATCTGGACCGAACAGATGCATATCCTCTGTATGAAACCCGAGCGCGATTTTATCCCCCCGTTCTGGGCGGTATTCGCTATTGACCCGGGCAACGACTTCTTTCGACCCGCCTGCAGTCTCCAGATAGAGGAAGTTGTCAGACCCCATTGGTTCTACGACATCGACAACTGTATTGATGTACTCGCCGGCGTCCTCGGCGACGAAATCTTCCGGGCGGACGCCCAGCGTGTACTCCCCGTCCGGAATGTCGACGTTGAGCGTAAACTCAATATTTGACGAGTGGAACGTCGCGTGCCCGCCGCTATTGGTTACACTCGCTTCGAAGAAGTTCATCGATGGTGACCCGATGAACCCCGCGACAAATTTGTTGTTGGGCTCATCGTAGCAGCGTTCCGGTGGCGCGACCTGCTGGAGTTCACCCTGATTGAGAATCACGATCCGGTCGGCCATCGTCATCGCTTCCGTCTGATCGTGCGTGACGTAAATCGTCGTCACGTCCAACTCTTCTTGGATCCGCTGGATCTCCGTGCGCATCTGTGTCCGAAGCTTCGCGTCGAGATTCGACAGCGGTTCGTCCATCAGAAACACGTCCGGGTCGCGGACAATAGCCCGCCCAAGTGCGACACGCTGTTGCTGGCCACCCGAGAGTTGCTTCGGCAGGTCGTCCATGAGGTCCGCAATCTCCAGCAGTTCGGCGGCCTCAGTCACGCGCTGTTCGATTTGATCATCGTACTCGCCTGACAGTCGGAGCCCGAAGGACATGTTATCGCGCACGGTCATATGCGGGTACAGCGCGTAGCTCTGGAACACCATCGCAATGTTCCGGTCCTGTGGACGAACGTCGTTGACTACGTTCCCCCCGATAGCAATCTCACCGTCGGTGACTGTTTCGAGCCCAGCAATCATCCGAAGTGTGGTCGATTTCCCACATCCGGATGGGCCGACAACGACGACAAACTCACCGTCCTCGACGGCCAGAGAAAGGTCCTCAACTGCAAGGACATCGTCGTCGTATACCTTGCTGACGTTTGATAGTGTAACTTCGCTCATACCGAGTAGAAGAAGCATCGCAATCATCATTAATAAATGTTGGTAGTGGTGGCAGAGTCAGGCAGACCAATCACATCGAAACCCGCGGGCCGCCTGTGGAGCACCGTCGGATATAACTGCGTAGCCGGCAGTTCTGCACCGAGGCCAAACGTTACACCCGCAAGTATGACCTATAGTATGCTGCAGAATACGGAGCAGAGACCGACTAAAGCGTAGAAAACAGGATACCAGAACGTTTCCAAACCCTTTCAATGAGATTGAAAGTCACGTGGGACGCTCGTACGGAATACACGAATGTCACAAAACGACGCCAGAGTGTCTGTAACTGCTGAATCAGGTGTTGAAGCCTCCAGCCCACATGTTCATGTGGTTTGTTGCCACTCCCCGAGAGTAAGGAGAGTGCAGAAAATAACACTCGTACCCTTGTTAGAATATCGTCTCTAACGGGACACCGACAGTTTCCAATATGATTGGAAACATTTTGTCTCTCGACGGAATCTATTTTACCCTGCAAGAAAAAGCGCATCCATGCCCTCACAAAACAACAAAACGATCAGCGCGGTCGAGACAACGCTGGACATTCTCGCCGCTCTCGGAAAAGTTGAACCAGTCGGTCTTTCCGAGCTTGCGTCTCATCTTGATATCCCCACAAGTACTGTCTTTATCCACCTCAACACACTTGTCCAGCGGGACTACGTTGTCAAGGAAGCCGGGCAGTATCGTCGATCGTTCCGCTTTCTTGAGCTCGGTGGCAGCGTTCGGCAAAGACTGGACATCGGCCGACTGCTTCGCAATAAGGTTGAAGAACTCAGCAGAGAAACTGGCGAGATTGCTGGTGCCGGCATCGAGGAGAACGGCCAGCGGGTCATTCTCTACAGGAGCTCAGGCGGAAAGGCTGCAGGCGACGAAATTCCCATTGGGAATCACACAGAGATGCACTGGACATCGCTGGGCAAAGTAATTCTGGCGCATCTTCCGGTGGAAAAACGAAACGAAATCGTTGCCGACCATGGGCTTCCGAAAGGGACTGATAACACGTTGTCATCCCGGTCTGCTCTCGAAGCGGCGCTTGAACGAATTTGCGACCAGGGCTATGCGATAGACGACGAGGAGCATCTCAGAGGTGTTCGAGGTGTCGCTGTTCCGATATTCAACGACGAACAGGAAGTCATGGTGTCTCTTGGTATTACTGGGCCCAGAGATCGATTCACCTCCAGATACATGGCAAATCTGCTTGAGATACTTCGATATACGAAAAACGAAATCGAAGTTCGAAGTCAGTACTACGAATACAGTACGATAGACGGATAGACAAGAATATGATAGTGAAACGCTCAGCACCACAAACAAAATAGAAACGTAGCGTCAGTCTAGGACGGCTTTTGTCTCCGAACTTCACCGTGTAGGTATTGGCTCCTGTCGGTTCAACCCCTATATCCTATGTTTCGATTCGACTGTTTCATATGATCGAACTAGAAAAACCGTGGGAAAGCCATCTGAGTCTCTTCTTCATTTTGATTGTACGACTAAGTCTCGGGTCACCTCCTACATCATATAACGCCTGTACTTCTGTTATTCTTTTTGCGTGATAATCAGACCGTGCCGACATTGTTTCGCTCAATCGAACTAGCCTCGCGAATAGTGTCACACACTCACACAGAAAATAATAGCGAATGACACTTCATGATTCTGGTTTTGTTCTACCGAACTACTAAATCCCATCAGACACACAGCCGACATATGTCTGTGAATACCACGGAACTATCGATCGAGATTATTGATATCGTCTCCGACCGTGACGGTGCACGGCTTCGGGATATCGTTGAAGAGGTAGACGTGGCCAAGAGTACTGCACATAAGCACCTCACCACGCTCCGCGACAGCGGCTTTCTGGTCAAACGCGGCGAAATCTATCAGGTCGGGTTGCGGTTCTTGAATTACGGTGAACAGGCACGAAGCCGATGGCCCGGCTATCCGCATATCGAGGAAGCAATCGCAGCCCTCACCGAACGGACAGAGGAAGAGTGTGACTTCGTGGCTCCGGACCGTGGCAGGGTTATCACAATCGCCGAATCGTACCACAAGTGGGCAAAGTTCGAGGGGACGACCACTGACGGACCATCGAAGGAGTACCGGGCCAGAACGGGGTCATATTATCACATGCACGCGACCGCGTCTGGGCTGGCAGTGTTGTCCACCTATTCCAAGTCCCGGGTCGAAGACGTTATCGAGCGGTGGGGGCTCCCTGCACGGACTGACCACACGATCACGTCGCGGGAAGAGTTGCACGCCGAACTGGAGCAGATTCGAGAACGCGGCTACGCTGTCGACGATCAGGGGTACACTGACGGGATGCGAAGCATTGGGAAAGCCGTTCACGGGCCGGAGGGGGACGTGATTGGCGCGCTCAGTGTCTCGGGCCCGACCTATCGGGTCGATGGGATGGTTCTCGAACAGGAAGTTCCGAATGCGCTCAGGGATGTCGTTGACGAACTTGAAGAGCGTCTCCGAACGACGAACTAATCTTGGCGGCGCGTTTCGTAACAACACCCTGTTTTCTAGCCACCGACTACTAGTCCGTCTCTGGCTGGAACATCCCACTTCATTTCTTCCCAAGCGATGCTTTCTGCTGGAATCGCGGACTGTGGTTGCATCAGAGTGGGGTATCGAAGGTAGTTTTTTATAATATGCGTGGAATATGTGCGTATAGCAATGTGTGGCAATAACGAGCATACCGAGAGCGAACCGATCCGACAGTCTGGAACCAGCCGTCGACGGTTCTTGACCGCCGCCGGAGCTGGAACCGTCGGTGTGTTTGCTGGATGCGCTTCGTTGGCCAGCGATGACGGCGACGGTGGGACCGGTGGTGAAAGTGGCGGTGCCAGCACGGGCGACAGTAGTAGTGGCCAGGATTTCAGCGGTGAGACACTGCGCGTAATGGTCTGGAGCGGGAACTACGCTGACCGCTTCGAAGAAACGATAAAACCGATGTACGAAGAGCGGACTGGTGGTCGATTACAGGTCAACCGCGGCTGGAACGAGATCCTGGCAAAAATCAGATCAGCACCGGAGGATCAGCCACCGTTCGATGTCACCATCACGGAGGGGTATTTTTACCTCCTTGGTCGCAACGATGACCTGTTCTTGCCGGTACGAGAGGAGAACGTGCCGAATCTGGATGGCGTCATTGACTATTACACTGATTTCCGAACCACGGAGTTCGGGGTCCCCGTCGACGGTGCGCCGACGACGCTCATCTATCGAAACGATCTAGATTTCGAACCGACCACCTGGGCCGACCTTGCCGCCCCAGAAGCCGCCAACGGGAATGGAATCGGTATCGACAAAGGGTTCTGGTGGTTCCCACAGCATGACGCTGCTGTCGCGATGGATGCGAAGGAGCTTGCTGGGGAAGTGTACGATGAAGACCTCTCGATGGACGTGTTTGACTATATGGAGGAGCAGTGGAACATCCAGGGCTGGGCTTCTTCCGGGGAAGACATCTGGCAACTGTTCGAGAACGGCATTATCGACCACGCGCAGTGGTACTACGAACAGACCGCGTACGATATTGACGACTATCCTAACCTGAGCCACACCGCACCGGATAGAAACAGCGGTTTCGTCAACCACTGGTGCCCGGTCCGTGGCACTGACAAACGGCGGATGGCGGAGGATTTCTTGAATTTCCTGCTGGACGCCGAGACCCAGACACGGTGGTCGGAAAACAGTCCGACGCTGTTTACGAATACGGACATGGAATACGCGACTGAAAAACTCAACGAGGACCTCCCCAACAACAGTGACGAAGCAGCGCTCGTCGCCTGGCCGGAGTTCGATTACATCAACTCGAACTTTGACAGCTTCAACCAGCGGATCTCGGAGATGGAGGCGAGTTCGAACTAGCGATGTCGGGACCGATGTTTACAAGGGACCAGTGTCTCAGTGGCCAACACGAATTGCATAACTCATGTCGGAGATAGAACTACAGAACCTCTCGAAATCGTTCGGGGAGCTCGATGCGGTGACAGATGTCTCCCTATCCGTTCGGGACGGGGAACTGTTGTGCTTACTCGGTCCCAGTGGCTGTGGCAAGTCGACGACGATGCGAATGATCAGCGGGCTGGAGACACCGTCGTCCGGGACAGTCTACATCGGAGATGCGGACGTGACCGACGAACCGGCCTACGACAGGGACACCTCGATGGTGTTCCAGAACTGGGCGCTGTTCCCTTACAAGACCGTACTTGAGAACGTTGCGTTCGGTCTCAAGATGCGTGGCATGGGAAAACAGCAGCGGCGTGACCGCGCCAGCGAGATGCTGGACCGCGTTCACATGGATGGGTATGAAAGTCACAGTCCGACCGACCTCTCGGGTGGCCAGAAACAGCGTGTCGCGCTGGCACGGTCGCTGGCAGTGGACCCTGACGTGCTACTGCTTGATGAACCCCTCTCGAACTTGGATAAGCGACTGCGTGAGGAGATGGAGATCGAGCTGAAAGATATTCACGAAGAGTTTCAGAAAACGTTCGTTCACGTCACACACAATCAGGACGAAGCGTTCACCCTTGCTGATCGTATCGGCATAATGAACGATGGGCGACTGGTGCAGGTCGGAGAGCCGAATGAAGTGTATCGGGACCCGAAAAACAAGTTTGTCGAGGAATTCCTGGGTGATACAAACTTCGTCAGTGGTACTGTAAGCGACAGTGACGGCCAGTACAGCTATCTGGTGACGGAGTTCGACTCGGAGATCCGTGTACCGGTGACTTCGAAAATCCAGCCCGAAGCGTCCCTTACTGTCTCGCTCCGTCCCGAGTTCATGCAAATAGCTCCTCTCACCGATGAATCAACCCAGGCATCTCACCAGACCCGTGCCGACGGTAACGGCGGTGGTGGTGTTTCCGGGACCGTAGAGAGTACTATTTATCGCGGCTCCAGCATCCGCCATGTCGTCGACATCGGCGGGGAGCAACTGTTCGTCGAACAGAGCGTTACTGACCAATCAGCAATTGATGAAGGAGATACGGTTGAGCTCAGCTGGGATATCGATGACATACTGCTGTTCCGTCCCGACGGCACGAGGGTGAGGGACCGACAATGAGTGTCGACTCCAGAACGACTGTGTTAGACCGCCTCTGGTCGCTATTTGAGGGACAGTCTGGCTCTCGCCGCTCGTTGTTGCTGATGAGCCCACTGATCCTGTTCGAGTTGCTGGTGTTCGTGGTTCCGTTTCTGTTGCTGGTTCGCATCAGTTTCAGCGAACAGTCACAGGGCCTCCCGTATGCCGAGGGGACGTTCACCATCGCATCGTACGTGCAGGTCCTCCAGTCTGAGTTGCTCCAGGGAATCATCGTGTATTCGTTCAAGCTCGGCATCATTGCGACGCTACTCACAGTCGTCCTCGCGGTTTTCTATGCATATGCCACTTGGCGCGCGAGCGGGGTGCGGAAATCGGCCCTGTTATTTTCGGTTGTGCTGCCGCTGTTGACGACACTCGTAATCAAGACGTACGTGTGGGTTCCGTTGCTGGCTCCGAACGGGACGGCCAACAGCCTCTTGCTCGCAGTCGGCCTCATTCAGGCACCCCTGCAGATAGTCCCGAACACGCTTGGCGTCGTCATCGGACAAGTGTATATCGTCTTCCCGTATGCGATGCTGGCAATTTACAGCGTCCTGACAACCGTTGAATGGGAGCTTGTCGAGGCGGCCAGGGACCTCGGAGCCAGCCGAATCCGGTCTTTCTTTGCGGTCGTTCTGCCAGAGATTATGCCAGGAATCACCGTCGCGACTGTTATCTCCTTTGCCTGGAGCGTCGGCGCGTATTCCGCACCGGCGCTGCTCGGTGCAGGGAGCGACCGCCCGTTCGCACTCGAAGTGCAGGAGCAGATGCTAGTCAATTTCAACTGGCCGATAGCCACTGCCCTCTCGACGGTAATGCTCGTCCTGATGTTCGTGAGCATTCTTGTCATCTACACTGTCTTCGGCCGCTTTGGAGGTGACGTGACCAATGCAACGTAGTCTCGAATGGCTTGGAACGGCAGCGTTTCGCATCGGTTATATAGCGATATTCGTTGTCATGCTGTTACCGCTGGGTATTGTTATTGCAACGTCCTTCTCCGCGTCGGGGAACTTGCAGTTCCCGCCGCAAGCGCTCTCCCTACGATGGTACAGCGCGTTCTTTGCCGATGTGGTGTGGCTACGAGCGTTCGATAATAGTCTCGTCGTCGGTGTCGGAACGACGGTCGTCGCTACGTTTATGGGCATCACGGCTGCGTTCGGTCTTGAAGCACACAGAGGCCGGTTCGGTGATATCCTGACGCCCATCGTCATCCTACCATTGCTCATTCCGCCGGTCATCCTTGGGGTGACGCTGCTCGTGTATTTCAGCAGGCTTGGGTTTCGGTCGTCGTATCTCAGCATCATCTTGGCCCACAGTCTCTGGGCCACACCGCTCGTGTTCTTCGTGATGCAGTCCGTCTTCCAGCGGTTCGACTGGCAACTGCGCGACGCTGGAATGGACCTCGGGGCGAATCCGATCCGTGTGTTCATCCACGTCATCCTGCCGAACGTCAAAAGCGGGATACTTGTGTCTGCGCTGCTGGCGTTCATTATCAGCCTGCAGGAGTTCGTGATGGCGCTGTTCCTGTCGAACTATCAGACGCAGACGATTCCAGTGCTTGCCTGGAACTCCCTGCGCCAGTCGCTTACGCCTATCGTCAGTGTCGTCTCGACATTCCTCATCCTCATCTCCGTTGTCGGGCTCCTCGCCGCTGCTCTCGCCACAAATATCGAATTCGTGGCGAAACGGTTGTCCTGAAATTTCAGGGGGCCGTTTCGATTGTAAAATCGCCGGACTAACAGACGAAGCTGAATTTCTGAGATTACTATATTTTTGGTACAAGACTAAATGACTAGGACGCTATCAAGCAACTCTCAAAAAATTACATATCATTCCATCTGAAGAGCAGAGCGGGAAAATATTTTTATAATGTGGTACCGTCACACAATACGTATGCGAGCAGCTGTGTTAGAGGAGTACGAGGAGCCGCTAGCTATCAGAGACGTCGAACGGCCGGAGCCGGACCCGGATGGCGTGGTCGCTCAGGTTGACGCCTGCGGAGTCTGCCGGAGCGACTGGCACGGATGGGTCGGCAATTGGGACTGGTTTGATTACAAGCCACCGCGGGGCCATATTCTCGGCCACGAACCGTCGGGGACGGTCGTCGAAGTCGGCGAGAATGTTGACACAGTCAAAGAAGGGGACACGGTCGCCATCCCGTTCAATTTTGCCTGTGGCCACTGCCACGAGTGCCGTGTTGGCTATGAAAACCTCTGTGAGAACCATCTGGGGCTCGGCTTCCAGCCCGGAGCGCCGGGGGCCTTTGCCGAAGAAGTCCCGATTCCAAACGCCGACATCAACGCTGTGAAGCTCCCTGATGGTGTGGACCCCGTCGAGGTCGCTGGCATGGGGTGCCGCTTCATGACGTCGTACCGTGGAATGGCCCATCAGGCCGACGTGAGTCGCGGTGAGTACGTCGTCGTTCAGGGGCTCGGTGGTATCGGACTGTCAGCGGTCCACATCGCGGACGCACTGGGTGGAAACGTCATCGGTGTCGACCTGATGGACGAGAAACTCGAAATGGCTGAAGAGCTGGGTGCCATCGACACCGTCAACGCAGCTGAAGAGGACGATGTCGTACAGGCGGTCCGAGATATCACGGACGGCGGCGCGCACGTCTCTCTAGACGCACTGGGGATTGAGGAGACCTGCCAGAACGCTATCGAATCGCTCAGAACGCGCGGGCGACACGTCCAGATCGGCCTGACGACGAAAGAACAGCGAGGGTACAACTCGCTGCCCACGGATACGATCGTAATGAACGAGATTCAGGTGCAGGGCTCTAGCGGCCTCCCGCCGTCGAAGTACGGTGAGATGTTCCGGATGGTCGAGAACGGCAAGCTCGACCCCGGTGCCGTTATAACCGACAAAATCGGTCTGGAGGGCGTTAGCGACGAACTGGCCGCCATGACCGACTACGAGACAATCGGGATTCCCGTTGTCAACGAGTTCGCCTGAGCTATGCCTGACAGCGAGACGCGAACCGCTATGCGGGAGCGACATCTGCAGGCCCACGAGGACGCGCTGGCGGACATCGTTATCGAGCCGTGGATAGGTGGGACCTCGGTCTCAGGTTCAGAGCCGATTCCGACACGCGACCCGGTCATCGATGAACCGATAACGGCAGTCCCGGTCTGTGATGACGAGCTGGTCAACCAAGCTGTGCAAGTCGCCTGGGACGGCTTTGAAACGTGGAGTGACCGAACACCCACGGACCGATCACAGCGCCTTAGCGAGTGGGTTGACGTTCTGGAGGAGCACCTCGACGAGCTAGCCCTGTTAGAGTGTCTCGATACTGGCAAGCCACTGTCTGAAGCGCGCGGCGAAGTCGAAGGCGCGCTCAGGACGCTCGAATACTATGCGGCAGTTGCCAGGACACAACAGGGAAGTCAGATACCGGCACAGGGGGACCTCCATATGTACACGAGAATGGAGCCATACGGGGTTGTCGGACAGATCACCCCCTGGAACTTCCCTGCGTGGGCGGCCGCATGGAAGTTCGGGCCTGCCCTGGCTGCCGGCAACTGTTCTGTGCTGAAGCCATCCGCGTACACCCCGTTGACAACGGTCAGGATGGCACAGCTCTCAGATGGGATCTTCCCCGACGGCGTGATCAATGTTGTCACCGGTGGTGGGTCGACGACTGGGGCCACACTAACTGAACACGAAGGTGTCCGGAAGCTCTCGTTTACTGGGAGTGGCAGCGTCGGTCAGGAAGTCATGCAGACTGCCGCCGCCCGTATCGCTCCCGTGACGCTCGAACTGGGCGGGAAGTCGCCGCTTGTCGTCTTTCCCGATGCAAACATGCAAACGGCTGTCGACGCTGCCGCAGCAGGCGTCTACTACAGCACCGGTGAGATCTGTGATGCACTGTCCAGAGCAATTGTCCACGAAGACGTCCACGACGAGTTCGTCGACCGACTGGTGGCCCGGGCTGAATCGTACACGCTCGGTGACCCACTCGATGATGAGACGACGATGGGGCCGTTGACCAACGAGGACCAGTTTGAGACTGTGTCGGACTATGTCACCATCGGCCGAAACGAGGGTGCTACGCTCGCCACTGGTGGCACTGCACCGGATGACCGCGCCCTCGCTGACGGTCATTACGTTGAACCGGCTGTGTTCACAGATGTCGAGCCCGATATGCGAATCGCGCGCGAAGAAATCTTTGGCCCCGTCCAGACTGTCCAGTCATTCGAGACGTATGATGAGGCCATCGCGCTGGCGAACGACACGGAGTTCGGCCTTGCTGGAGGGGTCGCGACAGAATCGACTGATATCGCCCACCAAGCTGCCGCAGACATAGATGCAGGCGTCGTCTACATCAATGCATACGGACCGATCCGACCCGAAGGTCCGTACGGCGGGTTCAAAGAGTCGGGAATCGGCCACGACCTCGGCAGGGCGGCGGTAGAGCAGTACCAGCAACCCAAAACGGTGTACGTCAACCTCGACAGCCCTGAAATCTGAAGTGAAAGAATCACGAAAACCGGCGCTAGCACCCCTCCAACGGTATCTTGCACGTTATTTTGGCACCCGCCTTCACGCGTGGAGCAGGCGGGTTCTGATTGACTTGTTTGATGAAATACACCGAATTGTGTAATAGCTCTTGCGAGTATAGGCGTATCTGCCATAGCTACGTTGAATATACACCAAACAAATTCCGAATACGAGCTTGCTGGTAGCGTAATCCGAAAAATAGAAGCAAACTTGGTAAATATTGGCTCCTATTTCTATGGAAATCTCTAAACCTGCCGAAGCGCCGATATATCTGTTCTGCTCCTGTTTATATATGTGTCATGCCACGGATTCCACGTTCATACTACGGCGAACTCGGCAACGATTCTGTTGTAGCATCCGCTTCAGGTCATAGGGTTTCAATACGCCCTGTTATCTCAGTGGTACATAGTGAGTCTTCGTCGCCACTGCTCCCGCCAACGCAACTCTTTCCATGTTGTTCGGGAACCGCTCGCGAAAGGATCGCCTTTTGAACTGACTGCGCTTCGTACTTCTAGTTTCGACACCAGCCACCCCACTGCAGTGACAGGACGCCCTCGCCCGACAGAATGACACCACAGGCTACTGATTCCGATATTTCCGAGACCACTGCTGAATCACCTGTCCGAACAGCCAATTCGACGTGGTGGCTCGTAGCGGGTACAAGCCTCATCTCGATGGGACTGGCTGCCTACGAGATCGTTCCTGCAAGCGTTACACCGCTTATTCGGGAATCACTGCAGGTCGGGCCGACAGCCGCCGGTCTCGTCGTTGGGGTCATGTTCGGGACCGCTGTCGTCGTCAGCCTCCCTGTCGGTGCTGTGCTGGACCGGACCGATTCAAGAACCGCGATGGCCCTTGCGGTGGGCATATTGGTCATCGCCGGGGTGTGGGGATGGCGAGCCGGCCGGCGTGGCCAGTACGAGTCAATCCTTGCATCTCGTGCACTGGGGGGAGCCGCGTATGTCGTCGTCTGGAACGCCGGTATCGATATGGTAAGCCGGGCCGTCGATGGCTCTCACCGCGCGACAGCAGTGGGCATCTTCACTGCGAGCGGCCCGGTCGGCTTTGCACTCGGACAGGGAACGGGGCCGCTCATTGCCCACCGGTTCGGCTGGCCGGCTGTCTTTCTGGCCTTCATTGTCCCCGCAATCGTGGGGTTGGCCGTCTTCTGGCCAGCGAGCCACGGGCACGGTGGGAGCCGCGGCGATGCCCCGTCCCTGCGAGAATTCGGGGCCGTGCTCCGGAGCCCGAGTGTCTGGCTTGTCGGTGTCCTCGGCTTCCTTGGTTACGCGCTGTACCTGTTCGTGAATAGCTGGGGCTCGTCGTACCTCACACAGGGTCTGGGCTTCTCTCTGGCCGTGAGCGGGCTCGTCGTTGCTGTATTCCCCGCTGTTGGGGTGGTATCTCGAATCAGCGGCGGACTCATTTCGGACCGGGTCTTTGATGGCAGACGGCGACCGGTCGTGCTGTGGTCGTTCGGTCTCGCCGCTCCGCTTCTCCTCGGGTTTACGCAGTTTCGCTCGCTGGCACTACTTGTTGCTGTCCTCCTGCTGATCGGGTTTGCGGTCCAACTGACGCTTGGCCTCTCGTTTACGTACGTCCGCGAACTCGTCGACCCGCGCGTCGCTGCAACGGCAGTCGCATTCCAGACTAGTATCGGCCTCGCGGGGGCGTTTGTTGCACCGATTGTCGGCGGCGCCGTGGTGAACAGAGCTGGATTCGAACCGGCGTTTTTACTGGCCGGTGCGGTCGCTATCGCTGGTATCGTTGTTGCATGGCAGGCCCCGGAGCCTGGACGCCAGTAGGATAAGACGCGCTCAACCCCGTTTCTCACGACACAGTTCTACGACCGCATCCCGGAGAGATCGGCTCAACTGATTTGCCGGTAGCCTGTGTATTGCAAACGAATGCCAGCCAAATCATTCACACTTGCGGCCGCGCAGGTAGAGCCCGTCTACCACGACAAGGAGGGAACGCTGGACAAGACATGCCGGTATATCGAGCAGGCGGGTCGGGACGGTGCAGACATTGTCGTCTTTCCGGAGACGTACTTCCCGGGGTACCCATACTGGCGGGGTAGTGTTTCTATCTCCAGATGGACTGATCTGATGGTGGACCTCCAGAAGAACAGTCTCCACGTTGACGACGAGGCTATCGAAATACTCGGCGAGGCAGTCGCGGAAGCCGACCTCACGCTTGTGCTGGGGACGAACGAAATTAGTGATCGGCAGGGGAGCGAGACGCTCTACAATTCGCTGTTTTACTTCGACAATACCGGGGAGCTGATGGGCCGTCACCGGAAGCTAATGCCAACCCACGAGGAGCGTGCCATCTGGGGCCGTGGCGACCCGTCAAGTCTGGCCACCTACGAAACGGATGTCGGCCGACTCGGCGGCCTCATCTGCTATGAGAACCACATGACGCTCTCTAAGGCGGCGCTGACTACAATGGGTGAGGAGATACACGCTGCTGTCTGGCCCGGCTTCTGGGAACAGCACGGTCATCCCGGAGACAAAACCCGAGCGGAGACGAGCGAAGCTGTAGACTCCTGTGATGTCTATCCCGCGATGCGTGAGTACGCCTTCGAAACCCAGTCGTTCGTCGCTGCGTGCTCGGCGTACATGAGCGAGGCTGTGCCGGACGGATTTTCGGAGGACGAACTCGGATTCAACGTCGCCGCGGGCGGGAGTATGTTGGTCAACCCGGCGGGGATTGTCAAAGCCGGTCCACTGATTGGCGAGGAAGGGCTCCTGACTGCCGAGTTCAGGGACGACGAACGCCGGGCGACAAAGGCGTACTTCGATGCGATGGGTCACTACACCCGATGGGACGCCGTCAATCTGTCCATCAGCGACGAGGCGCTAGCGCCGTCACAGCCTCAAGAAGCCAGCAAGCATGCCGTGGCCGGAAACGGCTCGCTCTCAGCAGCACGGGCACAGGCGATAGCCGACGAGTACGATGTTCCTGTCGAGGCTGTCGAAGCAGTCGTCGACGAATTAGTCGGCTAATCGGCCGCAGCTAGTCCATTCTTGAACGGACTGCAAAACGATGGTCGAAGTATTACTTGTTGTAACTGTCGGGAATCAACACGACACCGTGGAAATCGAAGAGGTCGGACACAACCGACTCAATACGACCGAAGTTCGGTGGGAGGGCGACGGCCGGCAGATAGAAATCGTCGTTCGAGAACTTGCTGTTCTCGGTAGCTCTCTTTTGTGATTTACTCATTTCAATATTATATACTTGCTATAGCATTCTAAGCCCGTTGGTGGATAATTACGGGTATTTATTACGGGTAATTTTAATGATTGTTAGCATAGATTACCCTCAGAACGCGTGCTTCTCGCCAAATATGCCGAACGAGTGACAGATGGCCCTTGGATTGTTTTAGGTTTGTTCCGACTCCAAAGCAGATCCCAGATTTGTTTTCAGCGGTGAAAACAAACCCTTCCGAGCACTATGCAGGTCCTCGGATTACAGCCAGTTTTATATTTTTGCCCTCGTGTGTGCATCTGTGTATGTAAACATTGACGTGGAGTCCCAGCATATACACGGCAACTCACCGATGATTGTGTTCAAGTGTCGAGCCAGTATTGATCTGTGACGACTCGATAGCAGTCCGCTTCCCACACAATGTCAATAACGACGAAAATACATATCGAACACGAACGCCTCGCGCTGGTTCCAACCTTACAGAACCTCGAAGACATAGCCATCCGTGTCATCACACAGGGGAATACTGATCCGGGGTCCACTGTGTTTCCGTTCCTCATCGAGTATCGCGACAGGGACCGACTCGAAGAGATGCTTGATGCCGATCCGACAGTCCAGAGCTACGAACTAGTCGACTGGACCGACCAGACCGGAATATATTACATCGAACACACCCCGAAAACGAAACTTATCAGCACTGTCGTTACCGATGTCAACGGATTTCTGGTCCATACAGAGACGAAGGGCAACGGGTGGCTCGTCCGACTCTTGCTCCCTGACCGCGAGGCGCTCAATACGATCTGGGAGTACGCAAACGAGAACGGCATTTCTCTCGATATCATCGAAATATACGGAAACACGGACACCGGCGGTGAATCGTCGTACGGGTTGACCGACGAACAGCTGACCGCGCTGATAACTGCATACGAACACGGCTATTTTGGAGAACCAAGAGATATCTCTCTGAACGAAGTCGCCGACGAAATTGGACTGTCCTCGACAGCAATGAGCGGTAGACTCCGCCGTGGGATGCGGAACCTCATTGCGGCAACGATAATTGACAGAGAGGAGTGAGTTCACGGAACCGGTATCGGTGAGTGCTTGGAGGGCGCTCCGATTAGCGTGGCCATTTTAATCCGCTCCCGTGCTACCGAACCATGTTTGAGGCCAGATTCTATAGTATGTGTCCAAAGATGTCAAAAATAGATGTACCGGGACAGATAGTAGACCCACCTAACTGCGAAGACCTATTCGGATCGTCCGTTTGAATCTTTTTGACGGTAGACTGGCCGTAGTGCTGTCGCGTCTTTGTTATAGCCTAACCAGACGCTCAACGCCGTCGCAGCGAAGACAAGATACACCGGGAACAGAAGGACGAGTGTGTATCCAGCAAGGACCGGAGTCAGGACGTCTAGCCAATACAGTGTCGCGATCCCGGCGAGTCCACCGACAGCACTCGCAACGATCCCCAGACGAAACGCCTGAGCGGCGGCGGGACCGGGCGACAGGTGAATCGTATCCATACGATACTTTATATGGCTGAACATCATAAGTCGCGCGCGAGATACGCTATCACGGTCCGGGGTGGCACTGCCGTTAGGAAGTCATGCTAGGATAGAACTATTACTAGCAGCCCAACATAGAAATGTGTATGAAACTCTCGCTGATCGCCGCCGTCGCGGAAAACGGAGTGATCGGTGCTGGCGGCGACATTCCGTGGCAGTATCCCGAGGATCTGACACATTTCAAAGAGACAACTGTCGGTCATCCAGTCATTATGGGGCGGCGAACTTTCGAGAGTATTCGTCGTGATCTTGATGGCCCGCTGCCGGAGCGACTGAACATTGTTTTGACCACGACGCCGCACCAACTTCCTGACAGCGTCACGGCCGTTACCTCGACGACGGCGGCGGTAGCCGAAGCAGCCGATAGTGACGCATCTACGACGTATGTCATCGGCGGAGCGACGGTGTACGAGCAGTTTCTCCCACAGGCTGACGAGCTAATTCTGACCGAACTAGCAGCAGCTTTCGACGGCGATACTGTCTTTCCGACTGTCGACTGGTCGAACTGGACAGAGATGGAACGAACGACCCACAGCGAGTTCGCTATTGTGAGGTACACCCGAACCAGCAGTGACTCAGCATGACGCATTTCCGAACAGTCACAGCGGCTGCTCGGTCGTGTTCTGTGCCGGTCGGTTCGGGCTACTACAGCCATCGGTATCGCCTGAGTAATACAGCCACGCTCCCGGTAGAATATTCATGCTCACGGGCTGTTAGGCAACGGTTCCGAGCGTTTTGTGGCCCACAAAATCCACCCCGTATATAAACCCCAGAAGCAAGTAACAATATCTTTTATTAGCATTTCACATGTTCTTTCAGAGGCATGACCGGTAACGAGGAACATCCTAACTATCCCAGTGTCGACCAGCCAGACCGGACAGTACCACGGAACCTCCGCCAGACTGGTGACCCCAACATCGAGATGTTGGTGTCGACGCGCGTTCGAAAGTCCCCGTTCTTCCACAAGTCCTTCAACGAGGAGGGCGCCTGGCGGGCTACCGTCTACAACCGCCTCTATCACCCGCGCGGTCTTATCGAGCCCGAGGACGGAGGCGTGATGAAGGAGTACGACGCACTGACCAACACCGTCACCCTCTGGGACGTCGCCGTCGAGCGCCAGATTCGTGTCAAAGGGCCTGACGCTGAGGCGCTGACGAACTACGTGGTCACTCGCGACGTGACGGGCATGGACGCGATGGACGGGAAGTACGTCATCCTCTGTAACGAGGACGGCGGCGTCCTGAACGACCCAGTGTTGCTCCGGCCCGAGGAAGACGAGTTCTGGTTCTCTATCTCGGACTCGACACTGATGCAGTGGCTTCAGGGCGTCAACGTCGACAACGACTTTGATGTCGAAATCGACGAGATTGATGTCGCGCCGATGCAGATTCAGGGCCCAAGGGCGCTTGACGTGATGGTCGACGTCGTCGGCGACAAGGTCAAAGACGTGCCCTACTACGGTCTGATGGAGGCCGAGATCGACGGTTGCGACGTACTGATCAGCCAGACTGGGTTCTCCGGCGAGAAGGGCTTCGAAGTCTACGTCAAAGACGCGATGGAAAACGCCGAGCGCGTCTGGGACCCTGTTATGGAGTCTGTCAAGGACCACGGCGGTCGTCAGATCGCACCCGGTCACCACCGCCGGATTGCCGCCGGCATCATGTCCTGGGGTCAGGACCTCGACCATGAGACGTCACCGTTCCAGGTCAATCTCGGCTACCACGTCCCTGACGACAAGGAAGCCGACTACATCGGCAAAGAGGTTCTCGAAGAACAAAAAGAACAGATCGAGAACGGCAACTACCCGTTCGAGCACAAGCTCATCGGACTGAAGATCGCCGGCGAGCCAATCCGTGACTACGCCCCCGACTTCTGGCTCATCTCCGACCCGGACACGGGCGAGGAATGCGGCTACCTCACTTCTCCGTGGTGGAACCCGGACCTAGAGACCAACATCGGCATGGGCTTTGTCCCGGCTGAGAAGATTCAGGAAGTCACCGACACGCCGCTCAACGACGCGATCTACGACGAGGAGCTGGACCTAGAGTTCCAGGTCCATCTCCCCGACGAGTACGCCGACGAACCCGGCGAACCGGTGTTCGCCACCGCCGCGAAGGTGCCGTTCAAGGAGTCTGTCAACCCGAGCGCTCGTGAGCAGGCGAAGCTCAACGCCCGGAAAGAGGCCGAAAGCGACGACTAACCCCTCACTCCGCCTGTCCCTCTTTTTATTCGCACACGTTGTTAGGAAACGCATAGTTCCTTTTCGTGAAATCCGGCGGCTCCGAAGTGGACTCCCCCTCGGTTAGCAGCGGGGGCGGAGCATCACCAGTGCGCCCGACCCAGTGTGAGGCCAATATTCCATCTCAACACAGATTCATAAGAGAATTGGTCATACATACCAATGCACATGTCTGAACAGACCAGACGTGATCTTCTGAAACGACTTGGGGTCGGAAGCACAGCCGGTGTCGTGTCGCTGGCTGGCTGCGCCCAGCAGTCAGATGAAGGCGGCGGTGATGGCGGCAGTGACGGAGAGATGACGGCTACGGAAGCCGGCGACTAACTATCCAGACGCTTGTGCCGCCACTTTTCGGTGTCGGGCGTCTGATTGAACGTGTAGATGTGGACGCCGCGGATGTTGTACTCATCATCCTCGACGTAGGGTGCGAGGCCGTCGATGAGTTCGTCAGGTTCGTAGGTCCCGCGGGAGCCGACCAGTTGCTTGACGAACCCGAGAATGCCCGTGGTCTTCCTGAGGAATTTTATCGAGTCACCGACGCCGACTTTCTGGGATATCTGCATCAGTCGCTGGTAGTTCATGACGCCCGGGATACCCACTTCGACCGGGAGTTCGATACCGCGAGCACGGATGTCTTCGACCCACTCTAACACGGCGTCCGGGTCGTAACAGAGTTGTGTAACGATGTACGTCGCGTATGGTGCCTTCTGTGCCATCGACTCCGCCAGCGTTTCGTCGTCGATGAAGTCGTGGCCCTCGGGGTAGCCTGTAATTCCTACTTCCTCAAAGGAGTACTCAGTCTCTTCGAGCGCTTCAAGCATGTCGAGCGCTGACTCGTACTCACCAGCCGGTTCCTCACGGTCGCCACCGGGGACGAAGATGTCCGTGATACCTGCCTGTTCCAGTCGCTCGGCTATCGATTCGAGTTGTTCTCTGTCTTCCACATAGCGGGCCGCGATGTGTGGCACAACATCGTACCCCATTTCGGCGGCTTCCGCCGTCTTCTCGACTGTCTTCTCGATGCCGAGCTGTGGCGAAGTCGTGATTGCGATAGTCGCGTTGTCCGGGAGGTGGGAAATCTCCTCGTCGAAGCTCTCGAACGGCATCAGTTCGAATCGGGCGCTCGTCAGCAGCGTCCGGACACCCTGACTGTCTGAGACCGTGCGTGTTCCGAGGGCCATGAGTTGGCAGAGCTAGGGCGTACCCGTACTTTTCTCTGTGGGTGGGGCATCGAACCCATTTATAAGAAGTTCTTTGTATCACGCGCTATGAGGGGCACACTGCCGGATTCGACTGGCAACAGTCCCGTAGGAGACAGCATGGTCCGGTTCGTCTGCGAGCCGGCAGAGGACGAGATCTAGAAGATTAAGCTGTTCCAGCAGGTCCCGGGTCTGGCCACGGTCGAGACTCAGGTATCGCTGCACCTCGTACACTGTGTCCGAATCGACGACTGCATCCGCAACGTCTTGCAGTTTAACATCAGTCGGGAGTCCAATCCCGTCAGTGACCAGTTGCTCGTCAGGGAGTTCTCCGACCGATTCTCCGGCGGGACCGGACGACTCGGCTGAGACAGGCTCCGTCACGCTGATCTGCTCGTCCTCATCCATAGCCCCAGACTGGGCCGCGTCCTCATCCGAAGTCTCTGATTCAACCGACGGGTCTTCCTCGTCATCACTGGACGTATTGTACGTGTTCGGGACGTGGATATCCGCTTCTATCATGTATCGGCGGACCGTCTCAGAGGAGACATCCATCTGTATCTGCTCAGCGATGGCTCTGAAGTTGTCGCACTCGTCGTACAGTGCTTGCAGGTAGTCGGTGTCCTCGTACGGTGGCACGGAGTCGTCTCGGACGGCGGCGAATGGGTCGGATTCGGAGTCGGTCTCGCTATCAGACTGCGTATCCGCCGTAGACGCGCCGTCTGATTGTAGGCCCTCCTGTGAACCGTCGTCTCCGTCACTGACAGACTCCGAATCCGAGACAGCCGACCCGTCGAGCGAGGCATCGTCACCCTCGCTGGTATCGGCCGAATGTGCTGCGGTGGCGGTTGCTGTATCGGCGGCGTCAGCCTGTTTCGGTCTACAGTCGACGCTGGCTGCCTCGCCCGCCGCCGTCGCGTCGATTGTCAGCTGTACCGTCAGGAGCAAGCCGTCGTCGGTGACTGTCGCCGAGGCATTGGCTATCGACAATGAAGCACCGGCAGTCGACGGGAGTTCAGTAGCCGACGGTGAGAACGTGACTTCGAGGTCACCGCTCTCGGTCAGCCCCGCCGTCTCCGGCGTGAGGCCCGCATCAGCGCCGCCGCCGGAACGTAGCGAGACCGGCATCGCTACCGTCACATCGAGGACTGCATCACCGGTGCCGGCCGGTGATGCTTCGACGGTCTCGATTGACCGGCCGCGGGATTCGTACGCATCGATGACCTCCGCGAGCGCAGTGAAAGCGGCGTGAAGTCCCATGTCATTGAGAGACTATGACACGTTATGGTGTAGAGATAGGTGTGGAATACCGAACCCATTTATAAACATCCACAATACTGCGGCCAGCAACGCACGCCTAAAGCATTTATGCCCGTCAACGATTCCTCGGACTCGTGTTGGTTATCGCGGTATTGCGATGCCTGCAAGGCGCTCCCCTTTCACGACAACAGACTCCCTGGCAAGCGAGAATATCACTCCTCTTTCTGTCGCTGAGACGACCTGTTGTTTCTCGAACGAGGCGGGCTCGTAGACAGTCCCTAATCGCTCCCCGGCGTCGACGGTGTCGCCGACGGCGATGTCCGGTCGACACTCAAACAAGCCCGATTCCGATGCGGTGACTGGCTCCGCATCGTTTCGGAGTACCGTCTGCGCAGCCTGTGGTTCCGGCTCCGATGGAAGGACTGCCCGCGCGCGCAGAAGATTCTGTATCCCGTCGACACCAGCCGCAACCGCGTCCTGTGCTATCCGACGACTGTTCGACAGTTCTGCAGTGATAACCGGAATCCCGGCTTCCGCAGTCGCAGCACGGAACGTCCCGCTGGACCCGTCGCCGCCGTTGTCTTCGGGCCTGTCGGTGAGTCTGTAAGAAGTACCGAACGCTTCAGCGAGGCGCTCAGCGGCCGGGTCGCCCGCCCGGCATCTGACGTGTTCCAGCATATCTGCTGTGCCGGTGTGGAGGTCGACCGCCGCGTCGGCGTCTTGGACAAGTTCCCACAGTCGAGCGGCAAACTGTTTCTGGAGGCTCCCACACTCGTCGCCCGGCCACACGCGGTTCAGATTCGGGTTCATCACGTCGTACTCGCCGGGAGTCATGTATGACCGGTGGTCGAATGCGAGCTGGTTCACCACCGGGACGACAAGCACCGTCCCAGCGATGGCTGCGTCAGTCAGGCGGTCGTGCAGTCGACGTAACGCGGCTGGGCCGTTGAGTTCGATGCCGTGTTGCGCCGCCTGGATGTACACCGTCGGTCCGGGGCCGCCGACGTATCGGTGGACAGTCACAGACACGTCCCGACCCGACGGCAACCGCCCGAGCCGTCGGTCAGTCGTCGTGTGCGTGACGGCCGTGTAATCCATATCAATGTCTAGCGTCGCGCAAATAAAAAACGCTGGGAGCAGAAGCACCGCTGTGCTGCATGGAGCGGTGCTGTGATACTCTTTCGAAACAGAGGCACTGCCTGATACAGGGCCATCGATGGTGTGAACGCATCGTGTGGAAGTCATTAGAGCTGACTGGTAACATACAACTTGATGATACAATAGGGCAGTTGAGAGCAATTAGACGGCTTCGAACAGAATTGACAACCACCATAGGGGACCCAAATTTATTAACAATGGTACTCCTGTTATTCTGAAACACTACGTGATGCTTCAATGTCAATTTGCAAAAGCGGCGGGTCAGGCGGTAACTATATTGCCACGCCATAGCACGTTTTACCCAGAGTTATGGAGCCTACCGATAGCCTGCCGGATCAAGCCGACACCGTCATCGTCGGTGCTGGAATCGTCGGTTGCAACGTCGCCTACCAGCTGACAGAGCTCGGCCGCGAGGACGTTGTCGTAGTCGATCAGGGGCCGATGCCGACCACGGGTGGATCGTCGACGCACGCCCCCGGAATCATGTTTCAGACCGCGGAACCGAAGGTTCTCAGCCAGTTTGCGGACTACAGCCGTCGGCTGTACTCGGACCTCGAAGGGGCCGACGGGCACCAAGCCTACAACGAAACAGGTGGCATCGAAGTCGCACGCAGCGAGGAGCGTATGGACTTCCTCCAGCGCCGCGTCGAGTATGCGAAAGCCTGGGGCCTCGAGGACCCGCAGTTACTCTCACCCGAAGAGGTCACCGAGCACCTCCCGCTGGTCGACGCCGACCAGATCAAGGGCGGCTACTACTCCCCAACAGACGGGCAGGTCTCCGGCGTCGTCGCCTGCGACGCGCTTGCCAGAGAAGCGATGGAGAGGGGCGCGAAGTTCGTTCCACACACGCGCACCGAGGATGTCGAGACCGAGAACGGTTCGGTACAAGCTGTCATCACGGAGAACGGCAGTATCGAGTGCAACGAGGTGGTGGTGGCGACCAATATCTGGGCCCGCCAACTCGGCGAGAAACTTGATGTGCACCTGCCGGTAACGCCGGTCGAACACCAGTACACGATGACGGAGTCCCTCGATGAACTGGCCGATAGCGCGGTCGATATCACCGACCACCCGCTGTTCGAGAACTACGAGAACGTCTCCGGCGAGAAAGCAAAGCGGCTTCTTGTCGGTCCGGATCGGCCGATTCTCCGTGACCAAGACAACGCGATGTACTACCGGAACCACGGGGATTCCTACGGTATCGGCTCGTACAATCACGACCCCATCGTGCCCGACCCGCAGGACCTCGGTGGGAACGACCCTGGCGGCGAGCAGGGGTCGGTCCACGAGTTCACGGACTATCACATGAACAACGCGACCCATCCGGACCGGCCGGACAAGGCGCCTCGTCAGGCCAGCGACGAACTGCTCCCCGCGACAGCCGGCAAGGAGCTCGAACACAAGTACAACGGGATGTTCGCGGAGTCCCCGAACGGACTCCCCGTGATGGGTCCCGTACAGGAGTACGACGGCCTCTGGACGGCGGCGGCTATCTGGGTCACGCACGCCGGCGGTGCCGGCAAGGCGCTTGCCGAGTGGATGGAACACGGCGTCCCGCGGCTCCCCTCCGGCCCAATCGACCTCGCCCATTGTGACGTGAACCGCTTTGACGAGCACGAGGGGAGCTGGGACTTCGCCCGGGATATCGGCGGCGAGGAGTACCGCATCGTCTACAACATCATGCACCCCAAGTGGGTCTGGACCGAGACACAGCGGGACATCCGCCGAACCCCGATGTACCACACCCACAAGAAGTACGACGCTGAACTGTGGGCCGAGGCCGGCTGGGAGGAACCACACTGGTTCGATTCCAATGCCGACCTGCTGGCGGAGTACGGCGACCGGATTCCCGACCGCGAAGGCTGGGAAGCGAGGTACTGGTCACCAATCGAAGGTGCTGAGGCGCTGAACGTTCGCAACAACGTCGGTCTCCACGACATGACCTCTTTCAACAAGATGGAGGTCATCGGGAGCGACGCCGGGGAGTTCGTCCAGTACCTCTGTACGAACGACATGGACATCGACGTGGGCGACGTGAAATACACGCTGATGTGCAACGAAGGCGGTGGGGTCCGGGCGGACATCACGGTCACGCGAACCGACGAAGACCGCTACCTCCTGCTGACCACCGGTCGTGAAGTCGGGAACAACCACGTTGCGTGGGTGCGCGAGCAGTCCCCCGACGACGTGGTCGTCAACGATGTCACGTCGAGCCTGGCGGCGATGGTCTGTACTGGCCCGAACGCTCGGAAAGTCCTCTCGAAGGTCACCGACGTTGACCTCTCCGACGACGCCTTCCCGTTCTTCACGAGCCAGCAGTTCTTCGTCAAGAACATTCCCGTGACTGCGCTCCGCGTCTCCTATGCGGGCGAGCTCGGCTGGGAGTTCTACACGCCCTCGGAGTACGGCGAACGCCTCTGGGAGCACATCATGGAGGCCGGCGAGGAGTACGGCATCCGCCCGTACGGCAACGGCGCGCTGAATTCGCTGCGAATCGAGAAGGGGTTCCGCCTCTGGGGGAAGGACCTCCACACGGAGCACAACCCGTACGAGGCCGGCCTCGGGTGGGCCGTCGACCTCGAAACCGACTTCATCGGCAAGGAGGCGGTCGCGGCGGCTGCCGACGGCGACAACATCGACCACAAGGTCGCGTGCCTGACGCTCGACGACGAGGACGCCGTCGTGCTGGACAACAAGCCGGTCCTCGACGGCGACGAGACTATCGGCTATCTCCACAGCGCCGAGTACGGCTACACCGAAGGGGCCTGCGTCGCGTACACGTATCTGCCACCCGAGTACGCCGAACCCGGGACCAGCGTCGAAATCCTCTACGAGGGCGAGCGGTACGATGCAACCGTCCGCGAGGAACCGCTGGTTTCCTGAGTGGTACCGGTAGCTACTTTTTCAACAGATGCGGTCTGAGGGTGTCGCGTGTCTCCGAAAGGAGTCAGAACTTTCCAGGCCCGCTTAAACGGGTGTACTATCTGTGGTCAATGGTGATGTGGTATACGAGGCCAAAACCACACGTATGACGAGGTGGAACCAGTCAAATGACGATATCGCAGCAGTTAGTTCCGATATAACCGACGAAACGAACGCACTTCCAGCTAAATACTTTACAAGCTCGGAGATACACGAACTGGAAAAGGAGAAGATATTCGGTCGCTACTGGGTGTACGCCGGGCATGCGAACGCGATTACCGAGCCGGGTGCGTACTTTACCCGGACCATTGGCGACAGGCAAGTCATCATCGTCCGTGGCCACGACGACGAGATACGGGCGTTCTTCAACGTCTGTGCCCACCGGGGCTCGAAGATGGTCGAGGACACGCCCATGACCGACCCTGAAAACATGGGGCGAATCCGCTGTCCGTACCACATGTGGTCGTACGACCTCGACGGTGACCTCGAGAGTACGCCACAGAGCTTCGAAGAAGCAGGGCTCAATCCGGACCTGAGCGACGATGAGGTCTGTGGCATGGACGCCAGTGAGAACAGCCTCAGCGAAGTCGAAACCGACCGAATCGGGCCGTTCGTCTTCCTCAACTTCGCCCAGGACCCAATGCCGCTGGCCGAGCAAGCGGGAACGCTAAAATTAGAACTCGAGGCCATGCCGCTTGGTGAGTATGAACACGCTGCGCGGTACGTCTCCGAGGTCGAGTGCAACTGGAAGACATTCGCTGGCAATTACTCCGAGTGTGACCACTGCCACGCGAACCATCAGGATTGGATAACTGACATCGAGTTGGCGGAGTCGGAACTCGAAGTCAACGACTATCACTGGATTCTGCATTACACCCACGACGAAGATGTTGAGGACGAAATGCGGATTCACGACGAACACGAGGCCAAGTTCTACTACTTCTGGCCGAACTTTACCGTCAATATGTATGGGACGGCAGACGGATACGGCACGTACATCATCGACCCGATTGATGAAGGTCGCTTCCAACTCATCGCCGACTACTACTTCAGCGACGAGGAGATGACTGACGCCGAACAGGAGTTCGTCCAGACGAGCCGGCAACTCCAGGAGGAGGACTTCGAACTCGTCGAGCGCCAGTACGAGGGGCTCAAGTCGGGCGCGCTCGCGCAGGCACAACTGGGACCGAACGAGCACACCGTCCACCGACTGCATCGGCTCGCTCAGGAAGCCTACGAGGCCTGACCTCAATGACACGACAGAGCCAGCGGGCCGATGCCCCGTTCGTCGCGCAGTGTGTCAGGACCGATGCCAGGGTAGCAACCACCACAGCTAACGAGGTCGTTAAGTTCTACCGCCGCCGGCAGCAGCTTATGGACACAGACATCGAGTGGGTCACCGCGGAGCACCGCGCTGTCTCACAGGCCCCCACCTCGGGCGGCGTCGTCCACGTCCTCCGTGAACTGGACGACTACTTCCAGAGCGGTGTCCCGCTGGGTATCCTCGCCGCGGCGATGAGCAAACAGGGACAGACAGTCAAAGACACGCTGGCAGACGTACACGACGTACGCATGGACGGGTCGCTCTGGGAGCCCCGGTCTGACCATCTCCGCCCGGTCTGACGAGCCGTCCATCACCGAAACAGTCACCTTTGCAGGCTAGAGCCGCTGTGTAATCCTGCTATCGCGCGATATCTGCGACCAAGCGACCGCCAACGACTGTTGCAGCTGCCGGGAGACCAGATATTGTCAGCGACGGAGTATGCTGTGGTTCGGCGTCGTTTACCCCTGCCGTGGTCTGGACCCAAACTACAGATGCCGATTATTACGCAGGTAGAATGGCTAAAAGACAGGAATAAGCCAAACTGCGATTGTCGCCACCGGTGTATTTAACATTGTGACAGAAACAGTCCCAAACGAGATACATGAGCACAGAGACTCCCCCGTCTCGGGCGGATACTGTTGTTATCGGTGCCGGGGCCGTCGGGTGTAGTGTCGCGTATCACCTGACGGAACTCGGCGCGGAGGACGTTGTCGTCATCGACCAGGGACCGCTCCCGGTCACCGGCGGTTCATCGGTCCACGCCCCTGGAATAATGTTCCAGACCTCGCCGTCGAAGATACAGACGAAGACGGCCCACTACACCAGTCGGCTCCTTTCGGACGCCGGCGTCTACGACGAGGTCGGCGGCATCGAAGTGGCCCGCAGCGAGGAGCGCATGGACTTCCTCCGTCGGCGTGTCGAGTGGGCGACTTCTTATGGGCTGCCGGAACCACAATTGCTCTCGCCTGCGGAGGTCACCGAACACCTTCCGTTGGTTGACAAGGACGAAATTCTCGGTGGCTACTACTCGCCGACTGACGGACGCGTCGACGGCATCGGCGCGCTCCAGTGGTACATGGAACACTCCACGGCGTCGTTCTACGGGAACACTGAGGTCACCGATCTGGATGTTTCGGGGGGCGAAATCAACGCTGTCGAGACCGCACAGGGCCGCATCGACTGCGAGCGAGCCGTTATTGCGACGAACAACTGGGGCTACCAGACCGGCCAGCTGGCTGGGCTCGACCTTCCGATTGCCCCGGTTGAACATCAGTACGTGGTCACCGAGCCGATGGATGAACTCGCCGGCGTCGAGTCCTCTGTCGGCGACAACACGACGGGGCTGGAGGTTCCGGGGGACCGCTCTATCGCGGAGTACATGAGCGAAGGGCCACACCAGCCCGTCGGTCGCGATCAGGACCACTCGCTGTACTTCCGGACTCACGGTGACGCACTCGGGATGGGGTCGTACAACCACGAGACGCTCTCGGTTGACCCTGAGGCGATGGGCAAGAACTCCGAGGAACACCAGGCATCGGTTAGAGGGTTCACGAAAGAACACTGGGAGACGCCAACCCACCGTGGCCGGGACAAGTCCGCGAAGCAGGCCTTCGACGAACTACTGCCGGCGACACAGGACGTCGAGTACGAGGCCACCGAAAACGGCATCTTCGTCTTCACGCCCGACGGGATGCCGGCCGTCGGGGAGACGGCACAGGTTGACGGTCTCTGGACAGGGCTGGCTATCTGGTGGACCCACTCCGGGGGTTACGGCCGCATCCTCGCTGAGTGGATGGAGAACGGCGTTCCGCGCCTGCCGTCCGGGCCGGTCGACACCGGCGGCATTCACATCCGACGGTTCGAACCCCACGCGGGCGAGAAGGACTACTTCGTTGACCGCGGGGCCAAGCGCTACGAGCAGGTCTACAGCATTGTCGAGCCCCGGTGGCAGCCTGATGACCACCGCACACTCCGGACCAGCCCGTTCTATCATCATCAGAAGGAACTCGGGGCGGAGTTCTACCAGAGCGGCGGCTGGGAGACGCCACAGTGGTACGAGTCAAACGCCGACTTAGTCGAGACCTACGAGGACCGGATTCCCGACCAGGGCGGTTGGCAGGGAATCAATCGCTCGAAAATCGAGGCCGCGGAGCATCTCCACACCCGCGAGAAGGTGTCGATGTTCGACATGACGACGTTCAGCTCCATCATGGTCGAGGGCGAGGGGAGCCAGGCGTTCCTCCAGCGGGTCTGTAGCAACGATATGGACCTCGATACTGGACAGGTCCGCTACTCGCTGCTGTTGAACGAGGGCGGCGGCATCCTCGCCGATATCACTGTCGTCAAACTCGACGACGAGGAGTTCATGGTGACGACCGGCGGCGGGAACTCACCCGGCATCCACGGCGGTCACCTCGAAGACGAGGCTCCCGCAACCGTGTCGGTCCATGTTGAGGAAGGTGCAAAATCCACAATCGGCCTCTGGGGGCCGAACGCGCGGCTCCTTCTCCAGCGATGCACCGACGCGGATGTGACCAACAACGGCTTCCCCTATTTCAGCGCCAAGCAGATGTACGTCGGCGACGTGCCGGTCATCGCATTACGGGTCTCCTACGTCGGCGAGCTTGGGTGGGAGCTGTGGGCGCCGACGGAGTACGGCCAGCGCCTCTGGAAGACGCTGCAAGACGCCGGCGAGGACCTCGGTGTCCGACCGATGGGTGGCGGCGCGCTCAGTTCCATGCGATTAGAGAAAGGCTACCGGCTCTGGGGGACGGACATTGACACGGACTCGAATCCCTTCGAAGCCGGTCTGCCCTTCGCCGTCGACATGGATACGGAGTTTATCGGCAAGGAGGCCCTCGAAACCGCGCGTGAGAAGGGTATTGAGAGCAAAATCACGCCACTCACGCTCGATGACTCGACAGATATCATGCTGAGTGGGCGGCCAGTGACAAAAGACGGCGACGCAATCGGCTACGTGCAAGCCGGAAACTACGGCTACAGCATCGACGAGTCGATTGCATACACATACGTTCCAACCGAACACGCCGAAGCCGGCACGTCGGTTCAGATACAGTGTGAGGGCGAGACATACGACGCGACCGTACGCGACGAGCCGCTGTTCGATCCGACCCGAGACCGGATCATCAAATAACAGGACACCGCGATGCCCCAACAACTTTGACAGCAGGCCCGAGACGATATCAACATATGACACATACCGAATCGGACACGCTACCCGTCACATACGCAGACATCGAACGAGCCCGCGAACGTCTGGACGACGACACAGTTGTAAAAAAGACGCCAGTCGAACGGAGCTCGTCCCTTGGTGGGTTCGTCGACGCCGAGGTGTACCTGAAGATGGAGCACCTCCAGTGGACAGGGTCGTTCAAAACCAGAGGCGCGTACAACAAGATCTCGCAGGACGTTGCCGATGACGTGGAGTCCTTCGTCGCCGCCAGCGCCGGGAACCACGCCCAGGGTGTCGCTCTCGCCGCGACGAAATGTGGGGCAGAGTCAACGATTTTCATGCCGGAGAACGCGCCACAG
Organism: Haloarcula sp. R1-2; assembly: GCF_011627385.1. Taxonomy (NCBI): domain Archaea; kingdom Methanobacteriati; phylum Methanobacteriota; class Halobacteria; order Halobacteriales; family Haloarculaceae; genus Haloarcula; species Haloarcula sp. R1-2. Next base: position 312,319 of record NZ_JAANTG010000003.1, on the reverse strand, counting down.
GCCAAGATCGACGCCACGAGGGCCTACGGCGGAAGCGTCGAACTGGTCGGCAACGACTTTCAGGAGACGATGTCCCACGCCAAAGCTGTCGTCGAGGAGACCGACGCCGAGTTCGTTCACGCCTATGACGATCTGGACATCATTGCTGGACAGGGGACCCTCGGAACGGAAATGTACCACGACTGCCCCGATGTCGACACAGTCATCGTCCCCATTGGCGGCGGCGGACTTATCAGCGGTGTCTCGACCGCAATCAAGCACCTCTCGCCCGAGACGCGCGTCATCGGTGTGCAGGCGACCGGCGCTGAGACGGTGCATGAAAGCCTTGACAAAGGGATTCCGGTCGTGCTTGATGAAGTCGATACCATCGCCGACGGTATCGCTACGGGCGGTATCTCGGAGACGACGCTCGACATCATCGAGGCGAACGTCGACGAAGTCGTGACGGTTTCGGACACCGATATCGCACAGGCGATTCTCCTGTTGATGGAACGAGCCAAACAGGTCGTGGAAGGTGCCGGGGCCGCCTCCGTGGCTGCCATACTGAGTGACAGCCTCGACGTGTCGGGTGAAACGGTGATGCCGCTGCTCTGTGGCGGGAACCTCGACATGACACAGATGCGAGAAGTTCTCATTCATGCACTCACGGAGCGCCAGCAGCTCCTCCAGCTCCGGGTTCGGATCGATGACCAGCCGGGTGTGATGGAGGAGATATCTGGCGTCATCGCCAGACAGGGAGCCAACATCCACGACGTTCGGCACGAACGGTCCGTCGAGAATCTCGAAATCGGGGAGGCGTATCTCGTATTCAACGTCGAAACGAGCGGTGCCGAGCACGCACAGAGTATTATCACGGCGATACGTGATGCGGGCTATCCCGTCGATAACGTTGCACGGGAGGCCAAAAGCGGCGCACTGTGAGCCGGAACCGGCGCTCAGACTGATGGACCGACGCCGTGAGCGGGGAAACCTATAACAGGTGTGTGATGGAAGTACACATGAGTCAGGTACCATGTACGACCACATACTCGTCCCGTATGACGGTAGCGATGAGGCCCGGAAAGGGGCAGAACACGGCATCGAACTCGCCGCTGCACTCGACGCCACAGTCCATGCATTGTACGTAATCGATCTGCCGGGCACGCCCCGTGCGCTTGCGCTCAGAGATGACGAGGAAGAGATGCGCGAGGAGTACCGAGACTACGGGGAGGAGGTGCTGGCAAATCTCGGGACTGTCGCCGAAGAACACGGTGTTGACTACGAGACGCACTTCAAAACCGGCGCGCCCAGCGAAGAGATCGTCGAGTTTGCTGAAGGCGAAGGCATGGACGCGATTGTTCTGGGCTCAGCGTTCCGCGGAAAACTCGGGAACCTGCTCGGCGGAACGACGGACAAGGTGGTCCGAACGTCGAGCATCCCAGTCATCAGCCAGCGGATGAGTGTCAACGATATTTAACTCTACTACGCGTCTATCAATCGCGTCTCGCGTATGTAGATCACCAGACTGGCGCTGAGGAAACTGAATCCTGCAAGCCGAAAGTCCCCAACTGTCATCCCGATGAGGCCGACGCCCATCAGCAGTGCTGCCACCGCAGCTGCCCCCGTTGCCAGAAGTCGTCCCATACTGGTGGTAGGTGGGATTCCGAAATAAATACGCGCCCACTGGAACGCGAGATGATCGAACGACTCACCGACGGCCAGCAAACCTCAATGTACTAGATTGAGTACGTGTCTGCCGAACCACCGCAGTATAGCGCCTCAGTCCATGATATACTGCTGTCTAAGGTGAAGTTTTATTAGAGTTGCATCAGTGCATATGTATGAGACTGTGTAGCACATAAAACACGTCGACAATAGCTCCGCGGGCACGCCGTGCCCGCACAGGCGAGTACAGTGAGATAAACAGGATGCGAATGCTGCAGACGCCCGACGCCGGGATGTCGCTGGCATGACGGTAGCAACGGACCATGACAGAGCGAGACCGAAACGACGACAATGAGACACCACAGATCACTACCGCGTTCGAGAGGGGTAACGTATGGCAGATAGTGACGACCAAACCGGCGGAATGTCGGACGGGCTCCAGGTAGAACTGTTCCACCCGGAGTCCGACCGCGAGCCCGGTGACACGAACATCCAGGCGGCTGGATTCGATATCCACCCGGTGGTCTTCCCGGTGGCGCTGGCGATTATTGCGTTATTTATCGCCATAACGATACTGCTGGGCGACACAGCAGCCTCCGCGTACACGTGGCTGTTCAACACCATCGGTGACACCTTCGGCTGGTTCTACCTGCTGGCGGTGAACGTGTTCATCATTACTTTGCTGTACTTCGCCTTCAGCAAGTACGGCAATATCAGAATCGGCGGCGTTGAAGCCGAAAAAGAGTTCAGTGATTTCTCTTGGATGGCGATGTTGTTCAGCGCCGGCATGGGTATTGGCCTCATGTTCTTCAGCGTCTCAGAACCGCTGTATTACTTCCAGAACCCGCCGAGTTTCTTTGGGGCCGAAGCTGGAACCGGTGCGGCAGCGTCCGCCGCGATGGCACAGACGTTCTTCCACTGGGGCTTTCACCCGTGGGCGGTGTATGGCCTCGTGGGACTCGGTCTCGCGTTCTTCTCGTTTAACCGCGGGCTCCCACTTACGTTCCGGTCGATATTCTGGCCCCTGCTTGGCGAGCGGATTTACGGCTGGCCGGGCCACATCATCGACCTCGTAACGGTGTTCGCGACGCTGTTCGGACTGTCAACCTCGCTGGGACTCGGTGTTGCGCAGGTCAATACGGGACTCTCCTACGTGGGCGGTGATATGCTCGGCGCGGTAAATATCCCGACAGGAACCTGGCCGCAAGTCGCCCTCATCGCTGGGATTACGCTCATCGCGACCCTCTCGGTCGCGGCGGGGCTTGATGGCGGTGTCAAGCGGCTGAGCACGCTCAACCTCTACCTGATGTTCGCACTGCTCGGGTTCCTCGTCATCGTGGGCCCGACGGTGTACATCTTCGGGACGTGGACCGAAGGGCTGGGCGCGTACTTCGGGAACATCCTCGCGCTCGGGTTCTTTACCGGGACGCTCAACGAAGCGGCGAACGGGACCCCCACCGCATGGACCGTGTTCTACTGGGGCTGGTGGATCGCGTGGTCGCCGTTCGTCGGGATGTTCATCGCACGCATTTCGAAGGGCCGGTCCGTCCGAGAGTTCGTTCTGGGCGTCCTGTTCCTTCCGTCGCTGTTCTCGACGCTCTGGCTGTCGGTGTTCGGCGGCAGCGCGATGTTCAACTCACTGATGGGGAACGGACAGGCGCTGGCGACGTACAACGAAGTCGGCCAGACCGTTGCGATGTTTGCCCTGCTGGAGCAGTTCCCGCTTGGCGTGATTAGCGGCCTGTTGGCGACCCTGCTGGTCATCACGTTCTTCGTCACGTCGTCGGACTCGGGGTCTCTGGTCATCGACCACCTGACCTCGGGCGGGAAACACGACGTTCCACGGACACAGCGGATCTTCTGGGCCCTCACTGAGGGGCTTGTCGCGTCGATCCTGCTCATCGGGGGCGGGCTGACGGCGCTCCAGACGGCCGCAATCACCACGGGGCTCCCGTTCGCGCTCATCCTGTGTCTGATGTGTTACACGGTGTATCTGGGGCTCGATAACGAGTACCAGATACTCGAATCCGAAGAGTTCGCAGAGACAATTCAGGATCTCTCTGAACGGGATGACGTAGATGTCGTGACCGCTGGCGACGAGATGGTGACGGATATCTCAGACCCGGGAGACGACACGGCAACTAGCACTGACTGAAGCGCTCGCGTTTTGGCGTTTTCCGTCTCGCCCGGTCAGATCTGGGCGCTATCGCTAACAGTGGTCGGAACTGCTCACACTACCGACCACCCAGTTCTGTTTCGACCGTCCGTTCAGAGTGTATCCAGAGCCGGGCAGCACCGCCGATTCCGAACGCGGCGATAGCAAGGCTAGACACGATACTGCCAGCAGGTGAAAACAGGACCCAGAGAACAGCACTGAGTGATGCGCCGATGAGCAGGCCCAACACCGGTTGTCGATTGGACAGAGTATCGGTGACGAGCGTGCCGACGACGAGAAACCCGAAGCTTGTGAGGACCAGGACGAACACGCTACTGACAAGAATCGCGATGCGGACGAACACCCCGCCAGCGACACTGAGGCGGGCCAGCGTCGTTGCCCCGTAGAGGCCGACAATACCGACGATCATGTATCCAGCGATGCCATAAAGGACAGCCGTCGCCGGGCTGTCTAAAATCGCGTTGACCGACTCGTCGACGTAGCTCTGCCGCAGGCGGAGTACCAGTGCGCCAGCCACGAGCACGAGAACGAACGAGCCGAGCCCGCGGAGCGGTCTGGACAGTTCAGTGCTAACGCCGGGCGCGAGCTGTCCCACAACGGGGTTCCAAATGGTTGCCGCCAGCCTCAGGAGGCTCGGCGCGACGCTGGCAGCTGCGTCAAAACTCATACTCCACATACCGTGGGTCGCCGTGAAAACCTACCGACCGCACAGCACTGGGTTAGCGCCGGCCCGCCCGGAGATTTAAGCGGTCAGAATACATACCATGTCACAGTGTCTAAATGGCCCGCAGTTCTGCTCTCGAAGCTTGTCTGGGTTGGCAAGCGGGTCGTTGCGCCGCTCCAGCGTAATGACGGGCCGAACAAGTTCAGGCTGTCGAGCATGGACACGGCAACAACGACATACGACGGTGACATCGGGTGGGCGAGACGGCCGCCAGCGACAGTCGAGTGTCCACGATGCGAGTCGGAAATCTTCCAGCACAACGCGCGTGACAGCATCGACTGTCCACGGTGTGTCGGTGAATATGGCCACGACGAATTCGCTGACATGACCCTCCTATATTTCACGTGCCCGGTCTGTCGAAGCCGGATGGAACACGGTAAACGACATCCCGAGCGGTTCGACATCCCCGAGTGGGCGACCTGTACGGACTGTCGGTACCACTGGGAGTTTGAACACTCCTACGACCACAGTACCGATTAGACAATACACACTAACCGGAGTGCCGTCGTGTGGCCGACTGTATGGTGCTTCGAAACGGCTACAGGATCAAGAGTGGACCCTGTCCGTTCACACGCGAGTTGGATTCGCCTTCAGTAGTACTTCCAGTCGTCCTCACGGCTTCCCTGCACGACACCGTCGTCATTGTCACTGTCCATCTCTTCCTGCTCATCAGGCCAGCGGATGCCGTCTCCGACGAGGCTCTTGTACGCGAAGGCACCCAGACCGACGAGTATCAACAGAAGGACGACGGTTCCAGCGACTGCTGCCACCTGCCCGACGGACTCGAGCAGACCCGAGCCGAGTTGAACCGGAAACTGTACCATACACGTTCTTGGGGCTGCACAGGTATCACTGTTGTCGAAGCCGGGATGGCCGAGCCGCCGTCGCTGAAACGGTCTTGAGCACGGCGTTGTTCTCGGAGACATCGTGGACCCTAACGGCGTCAGCCCCGCGTTCAGCGGCAAGCGCTGTCGTTGCCAGCGTCGGCGGCAGTCTGTCCGCTTCTGCGTCGCTCATCTCGGCAAACATCGACTTCCGGGAGTGCCCGACCAACACCGGACAGCCGAGCGCCTGAAACTCGTGGAGCCGGTCGACAAGTTCGAACGATTCGGCGGCGTTTTTCCCGAACCCGCAGCCGGGGTCTATGATAATCTGTTCACGGTCGATACCGGCCTGCTCGGCGAGCAGTATCTGCTCCGTGAGGTCTCGAAGCACGTCATCGACGACATCGTCATAGGTCACAGTCCGACCTGGGTCCACTGGCGCAGACAGGCTATGCATCAGGATAACGGACGCGTCGTGGTCGGCAACCACGAACCGCATCTCGGGGTCCGACAGTCCCGACACATCGTTGACGATGTCGGCACCGGCGTCCAGCGCCGCGTCAGCGACGGCAGCCTTTCGTGTATCTACGGAGACAGTCGTGTCAAGCGACGAAACGGCCTCTATGACCGGTACTACGCGATCAATTTCCGTTTCAATAGACACCGGCTCTGCCCCAGGACGCGTGCTCTCGCCGCCGATATCGACGATATCGGCCCCGGATTCGATCATCTGTTCCGCGTGACTGATAGCAAGGTCTCGACGGTTGTACTCGCCACCGTCGTAGAAACTATCTGGCGTGACGTTGAGAATACCCATCACAGCCGCCTCTTCACCGTCAAACGGCGGCGGGAACGACCGCTCAGACAGCATCTCTTCGAATTGTATGGCGAGGCAACCGAGCCCCAGGCCCGCCGAAGCCAGCCGGTCGGTGAGCTGTTGAAATTGTCGCGGCGTCCCCGAAAGCGTCGTGTCGACGAGTTTCTCCGGCATCCCGACAGTCGAACAGGTACAGGTCCCGCCGCAGTCTTCGAACTCTTGTTTGACGACTCCCGCTTGGTCGCGCCGCAATGTGACCGAGAGCATCTGCTGGTGGAGTTGTGGCTCGTTTTCGACTCCAGCAGTCTCTCCCGTGGACGCCTGCTGGAGGTTCTCCTTGGGAACGACCAGCCGACTCCAGCGGTCCCGAGCTTCGGCCACCGAGTAGAGCGACCCCGCCACGAGCACGAAGTCGTCTTCGCCGGCCGTAGCTATTGCTCGTTCGGTGGCTTCGGGGACGGACTCAACCTGCTGTATCTGTGCTGCCTGCCCCTCAAACGCGGCAGCGAGCGATTCGGTGCTCGCGGCTCGGTCGACCGCCGGTCGCGTCGCGAAGGCCGTCTCGACAGCCGGAAGCGTCGCAATCATCTGCTCGTACTCCTTGTCCTGCATCGCGGCGAAGACCACGTGGAGGTCGTCGTACTCATACCGCCCGATGAGTGTCGTCAGCGTCTCCATCGCACCTGGGTTGTGAGAGCCGTCAAGGACCACCATCGGGTCGGTCGACCGGACTTCGAACCGGCCCGGCAGCGTCGCGGCCCGCAGTCCCTCGGAGATGGTTTCCGTGTCCACGTCGATGAGTTGTCGGGCCAGCGTCGCAGCAACGCCGGCGTTCTCCGCCTGATGCTGGCCAAGCAGCTTGAGGTTCGATTCGAGGGCCCAGTTAGAGCCCGTGAGTGAGATGCGGTTCTCGACAGCCGAGCGCATGCCGTTCTCCGTGGCGGTCACATCGGCCGCCTCACTACCGACAGTGATAGTGTCGGTAATCTCTTGGATTGCATCAAGGGCAGCGCCGGCCGTTCCCGTCACGAGCGGGGCGTCGCTTGGGGCGACCTGCCCTTTGTCGCGAGCGATCTCCTCGATTGTGTCGCCGAGCAGGTCGGTGTGCTCTAAACTGATGCTAGTGACAGCGCTTGCGACGGGATCGACCGCGCTTGTTGCGTCGTATCGGCCGCCGATACCGACTTCCAAGACTGCCACGTCGACGTCTTCGACATCGAAGTGATAGAGCGCCAGCGCAGTGAGTACCTCGAAATGTGTCGGCTTGTCGTCCTCGGCAGCCAGTTGGTTGATACAGGGCTCTATCTGTTCAACAAACTCCGTCACCCGCGCTTTCGGTACCCGACCGCCGTTGACCGTGATTTGCTCCCGAAAGCCGTTCAACCCTGGCGAGGTAAATAGGCCGACATCTAGCCCGGCGGCTCTAAGCACACTCTCGGTCATCCGGGCGGTGCTTCCCTTTCCGTTTGACCCGGCGATCTGTACGCTGTCGAAACTGCCGTCCGGGTCACCGAGATGTGAGAGCATCCGCGCCGTCGTATCGGTCCCCAACTTGGGCCGACGACGCTGTAGCGACTGCAGGTAGTCCGCCGACTCGTGGTACTCCATAGCACAATTGGGCGGCGGCAGCCTGATTAATTTATCCCCAGAGAGGACCTGTTTCGATAGTGCGGTCCGATGACAATTCGGGCTGAATCGGCGCAAACGCCCGATACTGGGCCTGAGGCACCGGTCAAGTATGCTCCCAAATCTCGACTTCGCGGCCGCTACTGTCCGGCCTGCTCTTGGGTCTGAGAACTACTCTCGTAAGCCGAGATACATGATGTGGCTTTCGGGGTCTGCAACGGCATCTCGAACACATCCTATCCCGGTAGTGTCAGCTTCACTAACATTATTACGACGGTGCAGGGAAATGCTAGTCGAGATGTCTTCACAGGATGAGCAATCCGCGACCGAAGAAACACAGGAGCCGATTCCGACGGACTACGACATCGCCCAGTCGACCGACATGGAGCCGATCTGGGAACTGGTCGAACCGTGGGGACTCGGCCTCGACGACCTCCAGTACTTCGGCGAATACACCGCGAAAGTCAAACAACACGCCATCGAGCGCCTCCGCGAACAGGCCGAAAACAGGGAGCAGAACCTCGTGCTGGTAACCGGGATGACGCCGACGCCGAAAGGCGAAGGGAAGACGGTAACCACCGTCGGTCTTGGGCAAACGCTCAATCACGTCGGCGAGGAGGCGATGATCGCGATCCGAGAACCGTCGCTTGGCCCGGTGTTCGGGGTCAAGGGCGGCGCAGCAGGTGGCGGCCGGTCGCAGGTCCTCCCGATGGAGGACATTAACCTCCACTTCACCGGCGACCTCCACGCACTCACCTCAGCACACAACCTTATCGCCGCGATGCTCGATGCGAAGATATCACAGGGCGACGACCTGGATATTGATATCAACAACGTCTCCTGGCCGCGGGCTATCGACATGAACGACCGCGCACTCCGTGAGACGGTCGTCGGCCTCGGCGGGAAGACCGGCGGGACCCCGCGAGAGGATAGCTTCATTTTGACGGCGGCCTCCGAGCTGATGGCGGTCCTCTGTCTGGCCAGCGATATCGGGGACCTGAAAGAGCGCGTCAGTCGAATCATCGTCGCCTACGACGAAGACGGCGACCCGGTGACCGTCGAGGACATCGAGGCGACCGGCCCAGCAACCATGCTTCTCCGGGATGCGATCAAACCGAACGTCGTCCAGACTATCGAGGGGACGCCGGCACTGGTCCACGGCGGACCGTTCGCGAACATCGCTCACGGGACGAACTCGCTGGTCGCCGATAAGACAGCATTCGGCATGGGCGACTACCTCGTCACTGAGGCCGGCTTCGGCTCCGACCTCGGGGCCGAGAAGTTCATGGACGTGGTCTGTCGCAAGGGCGACATGACGCCAAACGCCGTCGTACTCGTAGCGTCGGTTCGTGCGCTCAAGTATCACGGACTCGACCAGTGGCCCGTCGACTACGACGAGATCGACGAGGCCGGCGTCGAAGCCGTCAAAGCGGGCTTCTCAAACCTCGATAAGCACGCGCGGAATCTCCAGAAGTTCGGCGTCCCGGTCGTCGTCTCCGTCAACCGCTTCCCGGACGATACTGACGAGGAGGTTCAGGCCGTGCTGGACCACTGCCGCGAGGACCTCGGCGTCAGAGCGGCTGAGTCGAACGTGTTCTCCGACGGCAGCGAGGGCGGCGTCGACCTCGCCGAGAACGTCATCGAGGCGACCGAGGAGAGCAACGAGGAGGACTTCCGGATGCTGTACGACGACGATGACAGCATCAAGGAGAAAATCCACACTGTCGCGACCGAGATCTACGGTGCTGACGACGTGAAATACACCGGTGGCGCGCTTGACGACATCGAGCAGATGAACGACCTCGACTTCGACGACTACCCGGTCGTCATGTCCAAGACCTTCCACTCGCTGAGCGACGACGCGAGCCAGAAGGGTGCGCCGGAGGGCTGGGAACTCGAAATCAGCGAAGTGTACCCATCCGCTGGCGCGGGCTTCCTCGTCGCACTTACGGCCGACGCGCTCACGATGCCCGGCCTACCGGCCCGTCCGGCCGCGGCCGACATGGATATCGACGGGGACGGCAACATTTCGGGACTGTTCTGAAACCCGGTCCTGCGTTCCAGGTTTCGCGTTTCGTCGTCTCGACGTTGAGTGGACGCCATTCAGCCGTCAACGAATGGACGGCGCTCACCGCTCCGCGTTTGCGACCGCTTCGTCAAGCGCCGCTTCGCCGGCGGCCGCTACCTTGCCTGCCTGCTGCTTCATCGCTGCCACGACTGATTCGTCGTCTAGCATGTCGAGATTAGCCCGGACAGTTGAGACGGACGCCTGCAGTGCTGCCGCGGCAAGCAGCGCCCCAACAGTTGCGTCCGGGACGGCGACCGGCGCCCCCTTCGCAGTCACCGTACGGGCCTGCTTGACCACGTCGAGACAGACCTCGGCCGTCTCCAGTGGCACCTCGGTTGAGCGTTTCGAGGCCGCCTGAATCCGATCAGCGTCCCCAGACTCGAATGCGGCCCCGACCGCATCGACCGCTGCTGCATCCTCGTCAGCAAGGTCGAGCAGCCGTTCCCGCTGGTCAGCTAGAGCCCCGCCAACATCGATGAGCTCATCGGCCGCTGTCTCGGACCCGTCTGTGTCGACGGTGTGAATGCAGACCATCTCACAGAGCGCCGCGCCCATCGCACCGCCGACAGGTGCGACCGCACCGCCGCTCGGGGTCACCTGCTCCGACGCAACCGCGTCGAGAAACTCGCCGATTGGCTGGTCCGCGAACGTCATCTGGCGGGCACAGTAGTTTCAGGTAGCGGTTGTCTGTCCATACTGCAGCTATCCCGACGTGTCACCTAATTGTTTCCCCGTCGGTGTCCGCGGAATCTCGATGTCAGCTATCTCCATGACCTTTCGTTCTCAGACCCGGCTGTGGTGGCTACTTTATCGGGACCCTGACAGTCCCGCGGTCAGTCCCGGTTGTGTCTCTTGGCCCGCGATGGGCACACCCTCACGTTCTGGTGCTATACGAAACAGGCAGCACACTCAGACAGTCACTAGTCTAATACGATGAGTTTTGACCCTCCGCTAGCACTCAACGGCCGTTGGGACCGCCGGTGTGTCGTCGAACCGACTCCCTGAACTGCGTGCGGTCCGCTTCGTTGATGGTTCCGACGTGCTCTCTGGTCGTCGTTTTAGTCTCCGTCTCGATGCCTCGCATGACTTCGCACATGTGCGTTGCAGTCAGTTCAACGACGACTCCGTGAGCGTCGAGTTCGTCGGCTAGGCCGGCTGCGATATCCCGTGTGAGTGTCTCCTGTGTCGTTAGCTGGCGTGACTGCCACCGGACGTATCGAATGAGCTTTGACAGCCCCACCATCTGATCCCCGGGTCTGTACGCCACATGGGCAACGCCCCGGAAAGGGAGCATATGATGTTCGCACATACTGTGGAGCGGAATTCCGGTTTTGACGATGAGACCATCGGTTTCCGCGTCGAAGGTACGCATTATCGGTTTCGACTCGGACCGAGCGCATTCTGTTAGCGTCTCGAACATGTCCGGGACACGCCGACTCCACGTATCCGATAGTCCTGCCGAATCGGGGTCACGGCCAGCGGCTTCAAGTAGGAGACGAGCACCACGTCGTGCCTTCTCTTCGTCAAAGCCGTCTGTCGGTTGGGTTGCAGTATCGTGCTGTTGTGTAGGCTCCTGTTCCCGGGAATCCATTACAAACAAACAGGAGGGCTCAACGTACAAAGCCTCTGTTCCCCAGTAGTTCAGTACTGGAATAACAGTGGTAACATTGTGATTTCGTACCACAACGTATCACCGGCTATGAATTTCATGTATTGCAACAACGTTCAATAAGTCCTTTTGCACGGCAGTCAACACGGTTCTTTTGACCGGCGAGTCAGCCGCAATATTGTTTTCGAACCGGTGTTTCAATCGCCTTCCAGCGCCTGTACGGTCTGTTGGGTGGCTGCTGACGCTGAACGGGCGAGTGCTGTCGCATACCAGTAGTCCGCAACGCTTCTATCGAGAGTGGACGCCGCAATCTCTCCCTGATGATGGGTCAATTCACGGTCAGCGGCCATCACCTTGTGGCCGGCGTCGACGAGAACCGTCCGGGCCAGTGCTGACCGTGAGCTCGATTCAAGGGCCGCAGTGAGTGCATCGTACGCGGTCTGTCTGATGTCTCGAACCGTTTTCGCATCCGATGGCCGAGCGAGTTCCTCTGCCTCCCGCCGCGTCTGAATGCGGTCGAGCGCTCGGAGGCGAGCGAGCTGACTGTTCGCATCGACAACAGCGCTCGCGGGCCCGATAGCATACGCAAGACGGCTGATACCGCTCTGGGCTTCCCGACGGAGTTCGTCGAAAACCATCCGCCCAGGGGTGCGGTCGTCCGTGTTCGGTTCCGGCGCCAGGGTCGACTGCTGGTCGCGGATGTCTGCCAGCAATGCTTTTGCTGCGGCGGTCAGTGGTTGCCTGACTGACCCCGCATCGGGTGGAAGCGAGGCAGTGAACTGCGCCCGGATGTGGCGAGCATCACTAAGATACACTTGGGCCGCCTCGGCTGTCTCGCCCCATTCGGCGACAGACAGCAGCGCTGACTCCTCCCGTGGCCTGACATCCGTGTCAGTGGCCCGCTCCAGTCCCGCTTCAATTCGGGCGTGAACCAGCGCCGCACGCACCGGATCTGCCCCGACGTATTCGTGCTCCTGCCGGGTTTCGCGTGCTCCAGACACGGTCCGGTTGTACTCATCCTGGAGTGGAGCGGCGGTGAGGCCACGGTCGACGACGCCCCACCCCGCAGCGGCATAGCGGGCGTTCTCACGAGCGCGCCGCAACGACCGGAGCGCCATCAAGCCGGTTCGGGCCGTCCGTGCATCACCGAGACCCTGTGTTGCATCGCTTGCGGCGTCAGTCAGATGCTTGCGAATGTGACCGTTCGGGATCTCTTCCGGGCCGAGTGGCGTGGGAAGCGTCGCCAGAAGCGAGCGAACCCGCTCCCGTGTGGCGTCGAAATGGCCAGATGTGATAGTAACCGGGACCGAAGGGGGGACAGGAGACTCTCGCTCTTCGTCGCGCGAGATGTCGGGCAAATTGTAGGTATTAATAGTTGCCTTACTTCCTCCACCCAGACTGTCGATACTGCTACAGCCAGCGATGGCGCTGGTCCCAGCTAAGGCGAGCACACCCCGCCGGGTCAGCCGAGGGGATTTCCCGCCAGTCTCAGACGCCTCATCTGTCATGCCTGCTCACCACCGATCTGGGTGCGTCGGTCACTACTCGGTGCTGCCTCGCTTCCGTCTCCACTTTCCCCCTCTGCACCGACTCGCTGTCTTTCGCAGCTGTTGCCTCCAATGGAGGAGGAATAACTGGAGATGTCGTCTGCGTTGACCGTATCGGGAATCCGAATGAGCCAGACCGCGTACACCTCCTTGTCTGCTGTGCAGGGTTCGTCGTAGGGTCGACTCACCCGACCGTAGTCGGTCGTGATGTTATCCGCCGTCCACCGGATCTGACAGAGCGTTAGTCGAAAGCACTCCTCGATCATCACAGTCTGGACGTAGACTGTTTCCGTGTCGAAGTCAGTCTCGTCGAGGAAGGTCCTGATTAGCGACCGGTCCACGTCTTCAGCAGCGGTGACCCGGTCGGCCTTGGATGTCGTGTCGATAACCTCGGACTCCAGTCGACGGGTGTGTGGGCTTTCGGTCGGCCGACCGTCTCCATCATCGAGCCAGACTGGCCGACGGTCGGCGTCCACACGTGTGACAACTGTATCCGGGTCAGATACCGATCCAGTTCCGGGGGCACTCGAATCGTTGTTTTTGGAAGTGGTGCGTGTTGATTCGCCGCTGCTCTCGAAAACCCCGCTACAGCCGGCCAGAACTGTCGCTAGCCCGCAGACGCTGTGGAGGAGGGTGCGTCGGGTGGAGGGGACCATCGTGTAATGTTTCGCTTGTAATGTCATGTATAAAATTCTCGTGGTTGTTCAGATCACAGCAGACCATTCAGAGGAAGTTCAGCTACAAATTTCGATACCAGTAGATGCTGATACACTTTCAAATACTGACAGTATACCACTATACCGAGGTATATTAGTCTATACATCACGTATTTAGGTTCAAATTCGCATATCTGGGTGACAAGGGTTATAATAAATAGATAGGACCACGGAACAGTGACCAGACGAATCCGTTCGCAACAAAACGGCTAAACCGGACCGGCGCATTCTGGCGATAATGGGGTCAGCGCAGTCCAAAGTCGCACAGCTGATCGAAACGTATGAACTGGCGTCGATGGGCGCGGAGCTGGAACGCGCCTGGCTCGGGAACACCGGGGAACGACAGAGTCTCCGTGACCTCGCTGATCGGTTCAATCAAGCTCTGCTCATGGCTGCAATCCGCGATGCGGGCATGGATGTGATCGACGGCGAACCGGCGAACTTCTATCGGCTTCTGACGGATGACAATGTCAGTGCGGGGAAACGGATCGAGGCGCGGAATCGACTCGACCGAGCCGGCATCGACGTCGATACGTTGGAAGACCAGTTCGTCACGTATCAGGCGATTCGATACTACCTGACAGAGGTTCGCGGTGTGAGCTATGACTCCGAATCAGAAACTGAGCAGGTTGAGCAGGAACGCGGGACTATCGACCGCCTCCGCAGCCGCGTCGAGACAATCGTTCGGGACACGGTCGACCGACTGAACACCGCAGACAAACTCGCTGTCGGCGAGTATCGAGTGTTCGTGAGCATTGATATTCGCTGTCAGGACTGTGGAATGCGTTACAGTATCAGTGACCTTCTCGACCGCGGCGGCTGTGACTGTGAATAATCGCTCAATAAATCCGGTCTTTGAGGAGAGCTACAACCGGGTCAGATATCGGTAATCCGGTTGTAGCTATCTGAGAGCGCCTGTGCGTCCTCGGGGAGCAACGCGACAACGAGATAGGAGGGGAACTCAGCGAAATACTCAACGAGTGAAGCGATACGCTCCGAGTCGATTGCTTCGAGCGAGTCAAGCAACATGAATGGAACCTCCTCGTACACGTCGTGAACAAGGTAGCCCGCGAGTGCAAACACCAGCCCGGTCACTTCGCGCTCACTTTCGCTCAGATGGCCGACAGTGTCCTCGTAGACAGTTCCGCTGTCGGTGCTCCTAACGACGTGGAGGGTGAACGTCGACCCCGTGACGCTGTCGTCGCTATTATGGACTGGGTCATCTGGTGTGTCGGTCCGTTCAAGCCAGATCCGTTCGATATTACCATAACCGAGGATGTCGAGCAGGTCGTCCATCTTCTCGTTGAACTGGTCGGTCGCTTCGGCTTCGAGACGGTCGATACGCGACCGGAGGTCGATCAGTTCGTCAACCACCTCTTCCCGTTGCGCGGCCAGTTCGTTGTTCCGGCGGATCTCTGACTCGATGTCGGCGATTTCTTCGCTTACCTCGTCTCGTTCGGATTCGAGCCGGTCCAGTTCCAGTTCCAGTTCGTTCGCTTTCGTATGGAGGTCGAGCACCTCATCGAACTCTTCCGTCCGGAGCGTCGTGACCCGCTCCTCAAGTTCCTCGACGCGAGCCGAGAGGTTGTTGCGTCGCTCTCGGAGGTCAGTAACCGTCGTCTGCCGTCGCTCAATTTCTGCGTCAACGTCCTCAATTGTCGCCGTGAGTTCTTGTGCCCGCGTGCGTGTCTCCGCAATTTTGTCACGTTGGCCGGTCAGTTCATCGAGTTCATCTTCGATACTGCCGATCTCCGACACCCTCTCCTGAAGATGGTCACGCATACTCTGGAGCGTCGACTCGATACGCTCCGGCTTCACCTGCGAGCCACAGGTCCAGCAGGTCGTCTTTGACCCCTTGTACAACTGATCAGTGATGTCACCCACGCTCTCGGGCTTTGCATCGATAGCGTCGGTTATCTCACGGTGTTCGCCGGACAGCAATTCCTCGTTGAACCCGATAACGTTCTGCAGTCGGGTGGTGTACTCTGAGAGTTCCCGCTTTCGTTCCCGAAGCCGGTCGATGTCTGATTCGAGCGCTTCGAGTCGTTCGGTCGGCGATTCCGGGAGGCCAGACCGTTCGACTGCGAGGTTACCCCGCTCGTCGCGTAACGCCACAATACTCTCTTGCTCCGACTGAATATCATCTCGAACGCGTTTCAGTTCGGACCGAGTCGCCTGGAGTTCATCGAGAGCCGTCTCGAGTTCGTCCCTGTTTTTTTGAGTCGTCTGGAAATCTGCGTCCCGCTCGTCGATTCGGTCCTCCACTCGCTGGAGTTCATCTCTGGTCTCAGCAATCTCGTCGCGTAGATCTGCCTGTTGCCGCTCGAGATCCGGGAGGTCACGCTTGAGCGACGCGATACGGTCGAGTTCCGCATCGATCTCTTCCTTGCGCTGTTCGGCCGCACGTATCTGTCGGTGGATAGATGCCACATCGACTGGCCGCATAATGATCTCCCGGAGGTCCACATCCCGTTCGACGGCTCGCCTGGCCTCGTTGTCTTCGAGCAGGAACGCGAACAGGTCCGCAACTGTCGAGTCAGTGAGAAGGCCGAGGCCAGACCCGGCAACCCCGTCGTCAGTTCTGGTCAGTGTTCGGGTGTACGTTTCCTCTCCCAGTGAGAGTTCGACGCGCCCCTGGTCTGAGTCACCTTTCACGCTCGCCCACTCGCTCCCATGGGCGGCCATCACCGACTGAAGAAATGACGTCCGATTGGTCGCATTCCGGCCTCGAAGCACTGTCACCCCTGGTGGAACCTCGACTGTCGTCTCGTCGATCCCCCCGATCTTCTCGACGGTGACGGTTGCCACCTCCCCGGATACCGAGAGTGAACCCATATTTCGGTGTGTGCGAGTGACGGGGATAAGTACTATGACGCGCGTGGCACCGCCCATTCGGATTTTCACCCCAATAGTTGCCGGCGACTAACAAGCATATGTCTGTTATTCCATCGAATTCATGGCTATAGTTCCATGCAGAAACAATCGCCCAAATACAGATATCAAACAGTTTCAGTAAATAACACGCTCAAACGTGTATCTTTATATCACACAATGGGCGTAGCTGTCGATGTCGTTGACCATGACAGATCAAAACCGGGCCGAGAGTGCGCTTCGCGCTCACGTAACCTCCGTCAAGGAGGACCTGATGACGGGCGTATCGTTCATGATTCCCTTCGTGACTATCGGGGGTATCTTCCTCGCCGTCGCGTACGCGATAGGGGACACACAGGCAGTGTTCGAGAACACCGGCTCGGCAGGCTGGTTCCTCGCACAGATCGGCGTAGCCGGGCTGACAATTATGGTTCCGATCCTCGGCGGGTACATCGCGTACGCCATCGCCGACCGTCCGGGACTCGCCCCGGGGTTCCTGCTGGCGTACATTCTCCAGCAGGGAAACGTCGTCGCCGAAGCGGCAACAGTAATCGGTATCTCCGGTGGCGAGGCCGGTGCCGGCTACCTCGGTGCAATCGTCGCTGGGCTGCTGGCTGGGTACGTCGCACGCTTCTTCAAGAACCTCGATGTCCCCGAGTTCATCCAGCCGATGATGCCGGTGTTGCTAATCCCTGTCGCAACGATGGCAGTTCTGACGCCGATCATGTTGTTCGTTCTGGGCGTCCCCGTCGCACTCGCTAACGAGGGGCTGACGTCCTTCCTGCAGTCGATGCAGGGCGGTCAGGCTATCGTCGTCGGCCTCATCCTCGGCGGGATGATGGCCTTCGACATGGGTGGCCCGGTCAACAAGGTCGCCTACGTGTTCGCGACCGGACTCATCACCGAAGAAATCTACGCGCCGATGGCGGCGGTGATGATCGGTGGGATGATTCCGCCGATCGGCCTCGCGCTCTCGAACTTCATCGCCCCGCACAAGTACGCGGCTGAGATGTACGAGAACGGAAAAAGCGGCGTCGTGCTCGGTCTGTCGTTCATTACAGAGGGTGCGATTCCGTACGCGGCCGCGGACCCGCTCCGCGTTATCCCGGCTATTGTCGCTGGCAGTGCTGTCGGCGGTGCGACATCGATGGCCCTCGGCGTCACGATGCCTGCGCCCCACGGCGGTATCTTCGTTGTCCTCCTGTCAAACCAGCCGCTCGCGTTCCTGGGCAGCATCCTGCTGGGTTCGCTTGTGACGGCTGTTGTTGCGACAGTTATCAAGCCGGACTTCGAGGACCGCGTCGACACCGGAGCAGAGGCGAGCAGCACGCAACCAACGGATGACTAATTACGGTGAGTACAATGACAGACGCAATCTCAGCGGACGATATTGAAGAACTGATTCCGGCAAACCACATCTCGCTGTCCGAACCACCAGCGGAGAAGGAGGCGTGTATCGAGTCTCTGCTAGACCTGTTGGTCGACAGTGGCAGGGTCGAGGACCGCGACCGCGCACTCGAAGCACTGCTTGAGCGTGAATCGGAGACCACCACGGGTGTCGGCATGGGAATCGGGATTCCACATGCGAAGACTGACGCTGTGAGTCGCCCGTCGCTCGCGTTCGCCCGCTCGCAAGAGGGCGTCGACTTCGGCTCCATGGACGGCGAGCCTGCGACACTCGTCTTCATGATTCTCGTCCCGGAAGCCGGCGGCGAGGAGCATCTCAATATCCTCAGCTCCCTCTCTCGAGCCCTGATGCACGACGACGTTCGGGACCGACTCCACGCGGCGGCGGACGAAGCGACCGTTCAGGACGTACTCCGGGAGGCCATCGCATGACGGTCGAGCGCACTGTGACGATTGTTCCAGAAGCCGGTCTGCACGCCCGGCCGGCGTCAGCGTTCGTCCAGGCCGTCAACGACCACGAGGCCGAGGTCTCAGCCGGGCGGCCGGACGATGATCTCGTCCAGGCGGCGAGTATGATCGCCATCACCAGCCTCGGCGTCGGACAGGGCGATGATATCAAACTGGTGGCCGACGGCTCGGATGCAGAATCCGTACTCGATGAGCTGGAACGAATACTGACAACGCCGGAAGCGGAACTGGACACTGACGATGGCTGAACGCACGCTCCACGGGACCGGTGCCACGCCGCGCTCAGGCGTCGGGACAGTTGTCTGGTACGGTCGCGACATCTCGCTCCCGGACCCAGACGACGTGGAAGTCGATCCTGAGACAGAACGCCGGCGGTTCGCCGACGCGGTCGACACCGCCCGCGCTGAACTAGAATCTGAACGTGAGGCGACTGCCGAACGTGTCGGAGAGGACGAGGCCGCGGTGTTTGATGCGCACATCCAGTTCCTTGAGGACCCGACCATCGAGGACGCAGTCGAGACGATGATTGCCGATGGGGGCCCAGCACCCAACGCCGTGGACGCCGTGTTCGGCGAACACATCGAACAGTTCGAGGGAATGGACGGTCGAATGGCCGAGCGCGCAGACGACCTTCGTGACGTGCGTGACCGACTCCTCCGTCTGCTGACGGACGGCGAGCGGGTCGGCTTCGGTGACCTACCGGCGGGCAGTGTCGTCCTCGCCGAGCGGTTGACTCCCAGCGACACGGCACAACTCGACCCAGAACGCGTCGCCGGCTTTGCCACAGTCACTGGAGGGCGGACGTCCCACGCAGCTATCTTCGCCCGTTCGCTCGCTCTGCCAGCCGTCGTCGGTATCGGGACAGATCTCGACACCCTCGAAGACGGAGCAGAGGTCGTGGTCGACGGCGACAACGGGACCCTGCTGGTCAGTCCTGACGACTCCGAACGAGCGGCCGCAGCGAACGAGTCGGGAGCCGCTGTCGTCAATGATTCAGTCAAAACAACTGACGGACGACACGTCGAAGTGGCGGCAAATATCGGCCAGCCGGCGGAACTGGAACCCGCAGCAAAACGGGGTGCTGACGGCGTTGGCCTCTATCGGACCGAGTTCCTCTTCCTCGACCGCGAGACGCCCCCCTCGGAGGACGAGCAGTACGAGGCAATCCGCCAGGCGCTCGACACGTTCCCAGATGGGCGCGTCGTCGTCCGGACGCTGGATATCGGTGGCGACAAGCGTATTCCCTATCTCGACCTGCCAGACGAGGAGAACCCATTCCTCGGCGAACGCGGAATCCGGCGCTCACTCGCACCGGATTCGGACCTGTTCGCCACACAGCTCCGTGCGCTCCTACGCGCTGCCGCGGATGGGGCGGGGGACCTCGCCATCATGTTCCCACTGGTGGCCACTATCGAGGAACTCGACGCCGCACTCGACGCGCTAGAGGCGGCGGCCGGTCTTGACGACTACGACGCCGACGCCGTTGATCCCGAAGTCGGCGTTATGATAGAAACACCGAGTGCCGCCTTCATGGCCGACGAACTCGCCGCACGAGTCGATTTCCTCTCTATCGGGACGAACGACCTCACGCAATATGTGATGGCCGCCGACCGCGAGAACGAGCGCGTCGGCGACCTGCACGACCCGACTCATCCGGGCGTCCTCCGCGCCATCCAGCAAACAGTCACCGCAGCCCACGCCGAAGACATCTGGGTCGGGATGTGTGGCGAGATGGCAGGTGACCCAGATTTGACAGAGTTACTTGTCGGTCTCGGCCTCGACGAACTCAGCATGAGTGCCGTGACGATTCCGGAGGTCAAGACGGCCGTCAGCGAAACCTCGTACAGTTCCGCGAGCGAGCGCGGGGACCGCGCCCAACTCGCCGCAACGCGCAGCGAAGTCCACACCACACTAGACACATGAAACTCGTCGCAGTCACCTCCTGCCCGACTGGGATCGCACACAGTCAGATGGCAGCCGAGAACCTCGAACAGACAGCCGAAGAACAGGGTCACGATATCAAGGTGGAAGTTCAGGGAGCGATGGGCGCGGAGAACGAACTCTCCGATTCCGACATTGAAGCCGCCGACGCCGCCATTATCGCCTCCGATACGTCGGTCAGTCAGGACCGATTCAGCGGTGTCCCGCTAATCGACGGAACCGTCAAAGACGCTGTTAACGACGCTGAAGGAATGATTGCTGACGCTGTCGAAGCCGCTGACGGCGACACGCCCGCCACAGAAACCGACGTTGGCAGTTCCGAAGCCTCAGCGGGGCCGGACCAGCAGCGCCGGCGCGGCGGCGATCGCTCGAAGAGCCTCGTTGCGCGGCTGAAGCGTCTGTTCAGTTGAGGCGCGGGTTTTCACACCGAGAAGTGACAGCTCCGATTGACAGACCGAACACGTCTCTGGTCACCAAACTGACCGTCTCGGTAGCGGTCCCGGCTAGCTTATTTGTCCGCATCCAAACAGCTAGGCGCTCTGTGGCCACCAGCAGACGGGTCGAGGAGGTACCCGAAGGCCGTCGTCCCAGACTCCGGGCCGGCCTCCAGTTCTAGCGTCTGTCGCTCCTCAGTGACGCCGAACTCGGGGAAGTACTCGGTCGTCGTCGTCCGAACGTCACTGACGCCGAGCGGATAGACGCTGAGTAGGGCCGAGCTCTCGTCACTGCCAGTCGCCCGCACCGTTCCCGAGTCCTCGACTGTGACAGCGACCTCCGGATGGAAGTGGAGTCGGGAGACGCTTGGTTCGGTTTCTGTGTCGGGTCCCCGAAGTTCGTCCCGAACCAACCACCAGTCGTCGCTGGCGAGAATCGTCCTGTCGTGCCGGTACGACGCCGGTGCTGCGGCGGCTGTCTCATAATGCCCCCTGAAGAAAGTTGGGTCGGCCCCCTCGTATTCGGCCGTCGGTTCCGTCCGCGCGCCCATCAGGTACTTGCCGCCGATTTCGATAGGCTCCGTCTCGCCGACCTGGACGGTGTTATGGCCGGCAACGCTTCTGGCGTACTGCCGCCGCTCGTTGTCGGCGTAATCGTACACGCCGGTATCCGTGAGCACGCGCTGTCCGTCGACCCAGAGCAGGACGCTCAGCATGTCGTTGTGGGAGTGACCCGGCAAGTTGGAGGGCCCCACCGGCCCACCGTCTACCAGTAACTGCCCGTGGTCGGTGTCGAGCCAGTAGTACCCCGTCTCGCCGCCCATCGGACTGTGTGACGGGACCGGGCGGTCGTCGGCCCCGAACCCGACGGCCCCGGCGTATCCCAGGCAGGCCGTCAACGGGAGCGACTGCCCGAACACGGCGTCGTTATACAGCGGGAGCCGCTCATCCGGCGGTGAGAGGTATCGCAAGTACGCTACGGCCTGTTTCGTCATCGCTGTCAGCCAGTTGGGGGCTGACCGATCACTGGCTGCCAGTAGCGAGCAGGCCGTCACGAACCGCGTTGTAACGATTGCATGGTACATCGGCGACCGTTCATAATGGCCGCCGTCGGGGAGGAACTGCCTGGCCCCGGTGCGACCAAGAATCGAGCGGCCCGTGGCAAACCAGGGCTCGTCGGCCTCCGGGAACAGCAACCCGGCGATGAGCAGCGCGAGCCCGTTCTCGACGAGGTGGTTGCCGCCGACGTCTCCCTCGACGTGGTTGGCGAGGAAGAGCGCGTTCCGGTATATCTCCCCGGCGAGCGCCTCGGTAAGGCCCTCGGGGACGCCGTCGTGCGAGCCCCCGGTTCGCCACGCCATATACCGCGCCAGCGTCTGTAGCCGGAGCGACACTGCCCACGGCGTCCACGCGCTGCGAAGGTAGCCGGGCCGGCCGATGTCGACGCTGTCGGTCCAGTCCCGGACCCACTGGTCGAACACCGCGACGACCTCATCGGGGGCATCCTGTGGGTCTTCGTACCCCAGCATCGCCCACCGGAGCGGTTCGAACGCGTACAGTTTCAGCGACCAGAGCAGCGGATAGCCGTCGGCCCCGTGGTCGTACCAGTCCGGGTGGGCCGGCGAATCGAACTGGACCGTCCCGTTGAGAAAGGTTACCTCGCCGCCGGCCGCCCGTCGACTCCGCCGCTGGAACGACCGGACGGTCGAGTCGGAGAGTTCCCCTCGAAGCACGTCGAGGTCCGCTTCGAGCGGGCCCGTCGCGACCGAGAGCCGCTCGGGCACCGCATCGTCGTACCGCCCGTCGAAGTCGACCGAGAGCCTGGCGAGTACGGTGTTACGGGCCGTCCGTTCGGCCATCCCGAGGACCTGTGCCGGCTCCAGCCGCGTGAGCGTGTGCCCGTACAGCCTGGCGGCCGCCGGGAGCATTCGGGTCGGCTCAGTCATCGTCGGGACTCGGAGCCGCGCGTGGTGCCTGTCGTTCGCTCGCCGTCAGCGCCCGCAGTTCCTCGCCGAGACGGTCCGCGATGGCCCCGCGGTCGTACTCCTCTGTCACGAGGCGGTATCCGTCCCGCCCCATCGACGTGCGCTGCCCGGGGTTTTCGAGGAGAGTGTCGATTGCCGCCGCGATGCGCTCCGGGTCGGCCTCCGTGTGTATGCCCGCCTCGCTGTCGGTGACGAAGCGCTCGATTTCCCCGTGCCCGGTGACTACGACCGGCAACGAGCACGCGAGGTACTCGTAGAGCTTCGTGGGCATCGCGTAATCGAGTTCCGGGCTGTCCTTTATCGGTGCCAGGCCGACGGTCGCGTCGTTGAGAATCTCCGGGACCCGCTCGCGGTCGACCAGTCCGACGAACTCGACGCTGTCTTCGAGGTCGAGGCGCTCCGTCACCGTTTCGAGCCGGGACACCTCGTCCCCGTCGCCGACCAGCCGGAGATCGGCGTCGTCGCTCGACACGTGTTGCATCGCCCGAATGCACGGTTCGAGTGCCTGGGCGCTCCCGATGTTCCCCGTGTACACGATTCGGTCGTCCTCCTCGTCAGCCCCGCCCTCCGGCGTGAACCGGTCGG
Source organism: Haloarcula sp. R1-2 (assembly GCF_011627385.1). Taxonomy (NCBI): domain Archaea; kingdom Methanobacteriati; phylum Methanobacteriota; class Halobacteria; order Halobacteriales; family Haloarculaceae; genus Haloarcula; species Haloarcula sp. R1-2. The sequence continues at coordinate 288,877 of NZ_JAANTG010000003.1, read as the reverse complement.
TGTCGACGCCGTTGGGGATGACACGGACCCGGTCCCGGAGTTCGCCGCCGTACGCGTCGGCGACGGCGTCGCCGAGCGTCTCCGTCGTCACGGTAATCCGGTCGGCGGTGTGTAACGCGAGCGACTGGAACGCGCGCCCGGCTTTCACCAGCGGGCTGTCCGCCGTGATGTACCCCAGCGCAATCGAGTTCTCTATCCACAGGTCGCGTACGTCGACGACCCACGGCTTCCCGATGGCGACGGCCACGAGCCCGGGAATCCCGGTGGTAATCGGCGGCGTCGAGGTCACGACGACGTCGTACTGCCGGAAATTCACGACAAGCCAGAGCGCCGCGTGAAGCGCGAAAAAGAGGTAGTACGGCAGCCGCCGGAGCAGCGAGGGGTTCTCCGTCTGCGGTTGCCACGTCCACAGGCGGTGGACCACCACCCCGTCGTCGTGTTCCCTCCGCTTGCGCTCCCACGTTCGCTCGAAGTTCCCCGGCGGATAACACGGGGACGGGGCCAGGACTGTCGTGTCGATGTCGTCGTCGAGGTTGACGGCCGTGTCGTGGATTCTCGACGCGTTCCCCCCTTTTTCGGGCGGGTACCGCTGGGAGACGATGACGCAGTCGGTCGTCATCGGAGCCACGTGCGTGCCGCATTCCTTCCCGGACGATTCTCACACGACGGTGACGCGTCGGTCGGCCTGTCGCTGTGCATTGGATTATCCAACCGTATCCCTGACAGGGACATTAGTATGCATTTGATACTCCCCCGGCGGCTCACGGAGGGGTCAGTTATACGTCCTCTTGCCCCCGAGACCACTTCACGACAGTTGCGTGCCCCGGAACGTGCGTCCGTTTCCAGCGGCCAGACCGACTACGGAATCTACCTGGACACGGTCCCGTCCGGCCGGTTTGGCTCTCCTTTCCGTTCAGTTAGTATATAATTACTTTATCATATTTGATTCGCACGCATAGCAAACAGATACGTACGAGTCGTTATTTGGTAACTACTCCGCTCACATACGTAGCTAAAACCAGCTACCCTGTCGACACGGCGTAAGAACGGCTAATTAGCATATACCTACTTCAAACGCATGTGTATGTTCGATAAGAACGACGCGGCTGACGACGAGGATAAATCGGGCCTTTCAGACACTCTACGCGCAAACGAAAGCGGTAAAGTACACCTTAACAGGCGGAGTTTCTTCCAGTTCGGGTTGACAGCGGTGACCGCGGCCGTCGGTGTCGGCAGTCTGGGTGCAAGCACCTCCGGTCAGGAGACCAACACCCACATGACTGATTTCAGCGAGTACGTGTAGCGGGGAGGACTGGCAACCGAGTCTGCCGAGCGAGTCTGCACTGGGTGGGGTGTTCCGTTTCGGCTCGCATTACTGGTAGTACTGGATTGTATCCCACTATCGACCCGTAAGCGCGAACTGTGCCGGGTGCAGTCGGCGCTGGTTCCTGGTGCCGCCGCTCGACAGGGACCGAATCCCGGAGCGAACACGCTGGGACGGACGCGACTCTCTCGCTTCGGCAGGGCTACGACGGGGGTGGATTCGGGAACGCTGGCCGAGGTTCGCTGTAAGAGGCCTATACTAATGTCCCGAGCATCTCAGTTTGAGACGATAGACATGATTCCCTCCATCCGTCGACGGTACCACTCTATTCAATCCGGACAACGGGACACTACGACCTGTACATATCTGTCATGACCGCTGGCTCTGGGGTGCTCAGCCGTCGGAAACTCATCGCTCTCGCCGGCGGTACCGCGGCCGCCGTCTCGGGCGCGCTATACGGGTGGCTTCCGGGTATCGACACCGGTGGTGGTGACCCCTCCAACGGGACTGCCGGCTCGGCAGGGGCGTCGGTCCGACCGACCGCGACGCCCGCGGGACCCACTGAACAGCCCGACGTGCCGCAGAACGCCGAGAGTATCAGCGACTACGGCTCGGAGCCGAACCCGGACGACTCCAGCCTGGACGCGGCACGGCGAAACCTCGACGCTATCCGCGCGGCTGCCGAGGCCGCCGGCAAGGGCGGGACGATATACGTCCCGGAAGGTCAGTACTACTTCGGCAGCGAGGACTCGGGCTTCAGTCCGTACGTGGAGTTCGGGAAGACCGGACCGCCGGGCGTCTCAATCATCGGCGCAGGGGCCGACAAGTCGACGCTTGCGATTACCAGCCACGCCGCTGCGGACACCCGGCCGAACCAGAGCGCGTTCATCTGGTACGACGGGTACGAACACGGCTCCGTCGAAGTCAGGGACGTCAAACTGGACGGCAACTACGAGCACGTCACCGGCCTCGCCGAGAACGGCGGCGGCTCTTGGGGGCTGCAGATGTCGACGGCCGGCGACTTCCACCTCGAACGCGCGTGGATACGGGGCTGGCACCTGGCGGGCGTCCGCGGCCGTGCCGTCCTCAGGTCGGTCAGAAACTGCACGTTCCAGGACAACGGCATCGGGCGACACAACGAGACCGACGGGCAGTCGAACTCCCATCACATCTCCGTCCGACCGCAGGCGGGCGACGAACTCGTCATCGAGAACAGCTGTTTTCTCGACTGTGCCGGGAACGCACTCAACATCCGCTTTGGCGACGGGGTCACCAGGATGCACAACTGCTACGTCCGGGGTACGGGCTCCGGCTTGTGCAAGATGTCCGCCGGGAAGCTCGTCGAACTGAAGAACATCTACCACAGGGCGAACACCCCTTCGCTCGAACGGAAGGTCGACGAACGGGACATCGGCCCCGACTTCCACGGGCGGTTCTTCATCAACAACCTCGGAAACCGGGGGACGACCCCGACCACCGTGATTATGGAGAACGTCCTCTCCAGGGACATGGCCGACTACGCGTTCCAGGCACAGAGCGAAATCGGCGACGGGCCGATGAACGTGATATGGCGCGGGGACATGATAGAGATTTACAACACCAACCGCGCCCGGGACGACGCCGTCATCCGAGGCCACGGCGACGGGCGGTTCTCGGACATCGACATCTCCCGGCTGTCAGTACACAACTCCAACGCGAAGGTGTTCATGCTCGATGACTCCCAGGGCACCATAGAGACGTTCAGTTACTCCAATACGGACGGGATCGGCGACGCGGGGGACGTCTCCATCAACGTGAGCTCCCTCAGCCAGGAGTGGTTCCGTCCGACGGTCCCCACTATCGACGAGGTCGGTGTGGCCCCGCTCGTCCCGGGCGAGGACTGACTCCGCCCCGGAAGTCCCGGATTCTCTGTTCGCGGATTGCACGACGACCGTTCTCAGTTCACTGATTGCGCGCTGGCTGTCCTTCTCCATACGCGTGTCCATGGCTGTCACCACGCAGTCCCGGCTCCGTTCTACGGTGCCAGTCGAGCGAAGATGTATCTGCATGACCCCAACGCGGTTCTAATCCGCCTCGGCGGCGTTCGTCCCCGTTACGCCCCCTGTGCGCTGGTGCCGTTCGCCAAGTAAATCCTGAGGTCGCCGTTGTCGTAGGAGCGGTCGACGGTCCTGTCCCGGTTGAACCGCTGGAAGTCCTGTGGCGTGTACTTCCACCGCTGTGGGTAATCCGGGAACGTCTCCTGGTAGAAGATGCGCCCCTTCCTGTTTATCATCACGTACTTGCCGCTGTCGTAGTTCTGGCCGAAGTACCGGTTCATAGTATAGTTGAAATGCGCCGGAAGGAACTGCTCCCAGAACGGCAGCCCCTCGCTGACGCCGTGTTCCGCGTGGTGGAACCGACGGTACTCTATGTCGAAGTGGTACAGCTCGTTGTTCCCGGTCTCGTGTTCGGTCAGCCACTGGCTGCCCTCGACTTCCATCGCCGTGACCTGGTCGTTGGTCATCCCCGACAGGGGCGACGGGTACAGCGTGAGCGTAGACAGCACGACGAGTACCAGCACCGTGACGGTGGCGACCGACCGCACGCTACGGGCAAGCGACTGACTGCGCTGCCTGTGGCGGTTCCGGAGGACGTGGAACAGCGGGCCAAGCAGGAGCACCGCGCCGATTTTGGCCACCTGCCAGGGCCGCTGCTGCGTGACGATGAGGTCCAGCAGTAGGAACGCCAATCCGACGATCCCGAACACGCCCACGACCGCGCCCATCACGGTCGTCCGGGTGTCCAGTTCGTAGCGGCGCCTGAAACTGCGCAAGAGTGCGACCCCGAACAGGCCGCCCCCGAGGGCGAACAGCACCATCTCGGTGCCGAACCGGAAGGTGATGAACCGAACGATGTCTATCAGCGCCGGCGTCGCCTCCTGTGCGGTCTGTGTGTACGCCTGGACCGGGGCCTCGCTGCTGCTCGTGCCGAAGAGCACGCGATAGATAGTGTCGAACCGCAGTATGACTCCGGAGAAGTTGGAGTACCAGCTCACGATTATCGCGAGCGACAGCCCGAAACTGCTCGTCGGACTCCGGTATATCGTCCGTATCCGCGGGACGTACTGCACGACGTAGTACAGCATGAACACCCCCGCGACGAACACGGCGGTCAGCGGGTGATACAGGAGGAGACTCAGGAGCGTGAGCACGAGCGCCCCTCTGATTGCGGGGGTGGGGTACCGCTGACTCTTGAAAAACAGGTACAGGACGACCGGTATCAGCAGGATGCTGAAGTCGAACGGGCGAAAGAGCAGGTGGCTGTTGCCCAGTATCGGCAGCAAGACGGAGGGCAGGCCAAGGAGGAACCCCCGCCGGGAATCGGCCACCTGAAACAGCAGGTAAATCATCCCCCCGAAGTACACGGCGGAGAAAACTGCCGGTATCAGCATCGCCAGCGTCATCGTCTCCAGCCCGGTCGCGTCGGCGGTGGCGAACACGAGCAGGTGCGCGAGCGGGTAGATGTTCGCCCCGGTGGCACCGGTGTTGGCGATGTCCTGTACGTACCCCAGGTGCGTCAGCGGGTCTGCGTCGCCGTACATGACGTAGCCCCGGATGAGCGGCATCAACACCAGCAGCGCGTCCGTCGCCAGCATCAACACGGTGCCGAAAACCCAGGACCGCTCGTCCGGGTTCCCGATGCTCCCGAATATCAGTAGCGCACCGGCAAACAGCGACCCGACGACACAGCCCCAGAACGGCGCGGGATACGATTCGTAGAGCGATATCTCGTACTCGGTGGCCGTCGGCGTCGTCAGCACAATCGCCGTCGCGGCCACGAGCAGCAGGACGCCGACGGCCGCGATGGCTCCCGAGGACCGCGAGTCAGCGAACCAGGTGCGTGCTGGACCGTCGCTCATGGCTGCTCACCCACAGACATTGCTCACTCGCCCGGTGTTCGTACAGCCCAGTCCGGTACCTGCCGAGAGCGCCACCGTCATTCGTACTACGTCCGTTGACCAGTCCATATCATTGTTAGTGCGCTCCTAACCCGCTGCGTGTCTGCAGAGACTGTCGGCACTGAGTCCCACGTGACCAGGCGAATACGAGAGAGAATAGCGCGGACCGGACGAACGCGGAACCTCGCAGATACCGAGAGCGCCAGAGGACGGCATGCTCAGACGCTCACGGACTTGGTCGCGGAGACGGACTCCCCGTTACTGTCGACGACCGTGAGCGCGACGTCGTAGCTGCTCGCGCTCACCTGGTTGATGCTGAACATGTCGATGTCCGAAGCCGTATTTCCGCCGACGTCCCACTGGACGTTCTCTACCGTGGCGTTCGAGTCGGCGACGGCGATGGTAACCGACTGGAGGTCGCTGTCGCTGCTGTAGACGTCCCACACGACGGTGATGTCGGCTCTGCCGTCGCCCTGCTGGGACTCGGAGACGCTGAAGCGACCGATTTCCGGCTTCGCGCCGTCCGCCGCCGCGGATGCCGTCGCGGTCGCGGACGTGCCGTTCCCGCTGTCGTCGGTCGTGGTCACCACGACGTTGTACTCGTTGCCGGAGCCGCCGTCGCCGCTCGCCGTCAGCTCGGTCGTGCCGGTCGCCGAACTCCCGGAGACGTCGACGCTGACCGCCTCCTCCTGCTCGTTGTCGGTTTCGTCGTACAGACCCACGTCGACGGTCGAGAGGTCGCCGTCCGGGTCGCTGACGCCCCAATCGACCGCGAAGGCCGCGTCCGCGGTGTCGGTCTCGACCTCGGACACGGAGAGATTGTCGACGGCGGGGCCGGTCCCGCTGTTGTCGGTAGTGACCGTGGTGCTGCTCGAATCGGTGTTCCCGGCCGAGTCGGTCACTCTGGCGTCGAGCGTGTGGGTGCCGTCCGACAGCGCGGAGGTGTCCCAGGCGGCCTCGTAGTACCCCGTGTTCGAGTTGTACGACGCGGTCGACCAGGCGTCCCCGTCGACGCGGTACTCGACGTTCGGGGTGCCGGGGGAATCCTCGGCGTCGGTCGCACTAATCTGGAGCGTGACCGTCCCCTCGACCGTCTCCTCGCCGAGTGGCTGTTGCCACGTTATCTCGGGTCTGGCGTCGTCGAGCCGCGCCGGTTCGCCGTTCGTACCGACGCTGAAGAAGTCGAGCAGTTGCACGTCGCCCGACCAGGAGCCGATGCCGGTCCACCCGGGGTCGGTGACGTCGCCGTCCGTTACCTCGATGTCCCACGAGTCGGGCTCTCTGGAGCCGTAGCTCCAGCTCTTGGCTTTCACGGACGTGCCCTCGATGCGGAGCCGGAGATAGCTCCACTCTTGGAGGGGGGTGGTAGCGGCTACGGTTTCGCCGAGCGTGGTCTGTGACCCGCCGAAGTCCTTCTCGACGCGCAGTTTGATGTCGCCCTCGTGGCGCACGAACCAGGTCGAATAGCCGACCATGTTCCCGCTGGCGTCGACGCCGCCGCGCCCGATGAGGCGGCCCCAGCCGTCGCTCCCGGTGTCCGTCGACCCGACGCGGACCAGTCCCAGCACCTCGGTGTCGGCGTGCTCGCCGACGTCGTCCCAGGACATGGCGTGTGAGTCGGCCGAGCTAGCGCTGAACTCGACGTAGGCGTTGCCGGTGTTTGAATCGCCCGAGACGACCGACCAGTTCGACGGGTCGCCGTCCCACCGCGGCGTCCAGTCCGGGAGGCTGGTCTGTGATTCCTCCTCCGTCGCGGTCTGGGTCGGCTCTTCCTCGGTGGTGTCCTGCGTCTTCGCCCCGACCTCGTTTTCGGCCGGAACGTCCACGTTCACCGGGCTCCCGCCCGACAGGTGGTTACCCACGTCGATGCCGCCCGTGTTTCCGAGGCCGCCGACGTTGCCCGTCGAGAGCGTGGCGATGGACCCGTCCGAGTCCTCTGTCTCGAACACCTTCGCGTCGGTGTCGTGGACCGACATCTCGCCCACGTCGACGTTCCTGAACGCGACCCCCTGGCGGTCGCGGATGACCTCGTCGTCTTTGTACATGTTCGAGCCGGCGAAGGCGATTCGGTCGCCGACCCAGGTGAGGTCCGACGGGCCGCCGACCGTGTCACGCACTTGGAACGCGTAGGACGTGTGGTTCTTCGTCGATACGTCCTCCATGTCCAGCGTCACGTTGGTGTCTCCCCGGTCACCCAGGCTCTGGATGAAGTGCCGGCCGAGGAACCCGTCGTTTGGCTCGTCTGGGAGCAGCGATTCCAGTTCAGACGTGTACGCCGTGTGGTTGATGCGGCGGAGCGTCACCGACTCCCCGGCGGAGAGCTTGAGGAACTGACTGCCAGTACCGGCGGCGTACACGTTCCGAATCCGGTAGGTCCCGTCGTTGTAGCGGATGTTTATCGCGCTCCCCGGGCAGTTCTTTATTTTGCAGTTCTCGATGACTGTGGTGTTGCCCCCCGGCGTCTGGAGGGAGTCGAACGGGTGGGTGTTCGACCCGCTGTCCTTGTGATACTCGATGCCGATTCGCTCGAGCGTGCAGTACCGGGCGGACGAGAGGTACTGTCGACACCTGATGCCGCGCGTGTACGTGTCGGTAATCCGTACGTTGTACAGCGAAAACGACAGGGACCGGCCGGCGAGGGAGAACCCGTCAGCGCCGCCGTTGTGCCGGTCGAGATTGCCCAGGTTCGGGGCGTTCACGTCCAGCGTGAGCCCACGGATTTCGACTTCGCCGTGGTCGGCGTCCCCGTCGTAGATGAACGCCGTCTGGTTCGAGATGGCCGCGGGGTCCATGTGTTCGGTCACCGCGAGCGTGGACGCGTCGGGTCCATCGCCGTACACCGAGATGCCCCGCGGCTGGCCGCCGCCCATCTTGATGAGGCTGTAGACGTCTTCACTGCCGAAGTAGTAGGTGCCTGCCGGAACATATATCGACCCGTTCGGCCCGGCCGCGTCCATCGCGCTGTGAATCGCGTTCAGTACCTCCCGCGCGGACCGGAGGTCCGGGTCGCTGGAGTTGTGGTCGCTCCCTATCCCGTGGTCGGTGATGTCCTCGGCGCTGTCGGGCACGTAGGCTGGTCTCGTCATTGGTACCCTCCTTGACGACCCTCGCCAAACGTGTTGGAATACCGAGCACTCCACGCTTCAGAGGTGGCCGCGTTCCTTTCGAGGGCCACACTCAGACTCGTGCCCGAAGTTGTCCCACCACACGCGGTAAATCTGTTCCTAACTGCGGCTATCGGCCCACGAGAGTCGTTCTTACGCGACTCTCGCCCTTCTGCTCCGTCCTGACTCCTCACTCCAGTAACAGCTCCCTTCGCAAAGTAGTTCGGTCTTAACATGCCGTACCGACTTCGACCCGAGTACGGTATTATAAATTGTTACTTTATGTAGATATTTGATTGTTCGATACGGTTTCTTGAACACGACATACGTACCAGTTCGTATGTCCGACTGCCGGCCAGCCACTCACAGACGCTCGGGAGTCGGAACTGTTTATATGTAGCCGAGGTGCTCCAGGCGGTCCTCGACTTCTTCCTTCGACGGCTCCGCCTGCTCCGTGATGTCCGCGCGTGGCGTGCTCGTCTCGTTGTCCGTGGCGGAGGTAAGCGCCCAGGGGACCTTCTTGAGATTGGGGTGTGGTATCCCTTCGGGGTGGCCGTACTGTTTCATCTCTCCGAACAGTTCGCCGTGGTCGGCGGTGATGGCGACCCGCTCCGCGTCTACGTTGTCGAGCAGTCGGCGTATCGAACCGAGAACCAGTCGGAGGTTATATAGGTAGTTCTCCCAGGCGTCCTCTCTGGATATCTCCCCGCGCTGGATGGCCTCCCACGGATGGTCCTCGGCATCGGTGATGTCCCGCTGTTCCCTGTACGCGGCCGCCACGTGGGGACGATGTGGCTGATAGTAGTGGAGTATCATTCGCTCGTAGTCGAGGCTCCGTCCGGCCGAAATCGCCTGGTCTGTCACGACGTTCGGCGGGATGGTGTCGAAGTGGTCCTCGTACCGGTGGTGACGCGAGAACTGTTTCAGGAGCTTGAACTGGCTCCCGTCGACCACGTCCCAGTCCGCCCACGTGACCGGCGTGATGTACTTCCGCGGCGGCCGCTTGCCGTCCTCGAAGGTCGGCTGTGTGTGGGGGTTCGTGGAGAGATACACCGTCTCGGATATCTCCTCGGCGTGTTCCTGGGTAAACGTCTTACACAGCCACTCGTGTGACGAACTCCCCGTGGACCAGACGCTGTCGACCCTGTCGATGAACTCGAACTCGGGCGCGACTTCCCGCAGCGCGTCCACCCGGCAGGCGTCCAGTACGATGAGCAAATCCCACTCCCTGTCGTAGACGTTCGTGCCGAGCGGGCGCTGTGTCGTCAGCGAGAAATAGAGACCGTTGTAAGCGCCACCTAGAAAATACCGGAGCCCCGTCTCGCCCCCCTTGACCTGGCCTCCCGTCAGAGTTCGCAGCCAATCGCGTATATTCGTCTTCACGGCAATGACATCCGGAGAGAATCGTATAGTTATATATCTTCTACCCGGAAGCCCCCGAATGCGCCACCCGAACGCCGGCCACGGGGCGTACCGCGTCTTCCGGTCCGTCAGAGGCGCAGGCGAACGTAGCCTCCGACTGGGTGGCCCCGGCGATGCCGGTTGTGAGTAGGCCGCTCGGTATCAGATGCATACTTAATGACGGACCCTGCCAGCTATCGTCCATGTACCGTGCGGTCGTAAGCGCGATGAACCATCCGGACCCGTTCAACCCCTACATGGGGCTGTTCAATTTCCGCTCCATCAGGGCCCTCAGTAGGACAGCAACCGAGGTCGACGTCGTGACCCCCCGCCCGAGAGCGCCGCCGGTCGGCCCCTACTCAGAATTCGGCGAAATCCCGAGTCGGCACGACTACGGCTCCCACGAGGTCCACTATCCCAGGTTCCTCTACCTGTTACCGCAGAAACTGTTCAAGTACACGCTCTCGTCGCGGTCGTTCGCGGACATGCTCCCGGAGTACATCTCGACGCACTTCGAGACGCCGGACATCTGTCACGCCGGCCACATCCACTACGACGGCTACGGGCTGGCGTCGTACTGCTGGAGCAACGACGTCCCACTGACGGTGATGGGCCGCGGGAAGATTCTGAACAACTTCTACGACCTCTCACAGATAAGCCGGCGGAAAATCAGGGGGACCCTCGAGTACGCCGACGGGATTTTCTGCGTCAGCGAGTCGCTCGCCCGCATCGCCAACGACATCACCGACACGCCGAAAGCGACCGTGCTCCCGAACGGGGCGGACCCGTCGCGGTACCCGACGGACAACGAGCAGGCGATTCGGGAGGAGCTGGGCATCGACCGCGATACTACTGTCGTCATGTTCTGCGGTGGCTACACCGAGCGGAAGGGTATCAACGAGATATGCGAGGCCCTGGACGACATCCGGAGCGACGACGTGGCCTTCGTTTTCGTCGGCCATTACGGCGACCTCCGCACGGACCTCATCGGCGCGCTCAAAGCCAGCCACCACGACAACTACCGGGTGCTCTGGGAAGTCCCGCCGCTCGGGCTCCGGCGGTGGTTCGCCGCCGCCGACATCTTCATGCTCCCGAGCCACGCCGAGGGCCGGCCGAACACGATTTACGAGTCGATGGCCAGCGAGACCGCGGTCGTCGCCTCCGCCGTGTCCGGCATTCCGGAGCAGGTCGAAGACGGCGAGACCGGCATTCTGATTCCAGCCAAAGACCCTGACGCGCTCGCTACCGCTCTGAACAGTCTCATCGACGACCCCGAAAAGCGAGAGCGGCTGGGCGCAAACGGCAAGGCGCGGCTGGTCTCGAAGGGCTGGACGTGGGACGCACACGGCCGACGACTGGCAACTCTCCACGAAGCGATTCTCGACGACGGCCAACTCCCGGCGAGTGAAGTACTGAACTAGCGCCCGGCCCCGGCTGCAAAGACGTGTTCGTCGAGGAACCGCTCGTACTCGTCGAACACGGGCTCGGGCGAGAAGTCGTCGGCGCGGGACCGCAACCGGTCCGGGTCGGGCGGGTCGGCGAGCGTGTCACAGACCGCGTCGGCCAATCCGTCCACGTCTCCCACCGGTACGAGCCGCCCGTACTCCCCGTCCGCGAGGATTTCGCGGGGACCGCTCGGACAGTCCGTCGACACGACCGGACAGCCGACCGACAGACACTCTATCAGCACCGTCGGGAGCCCCTCGTACCGCGACGACAGGAGGAAGGTGTCGGCCTTGGCCATGTACCGGTACGGGTTGTCGACGTATCCGGGCAGGGACACCACGTCGGAGAGCCCGCGCCGCTCAACCAGCGCCGCGATGTCGTCCCGGCACTGTCCCTTGCCGGCAATTATCCCGCGTGCGTTCGGGTTCCTGTCGACGACTCGCTCGAACGCACGGACCCAGCTGTCCAGGTTCTTCTGGCCCGCGTGTCGCCCGACGAACAGGACCACGTCCCGGTCGCCGTCTTCCACCCACTCGTGGTCGACCGGCCGGCTTGCGCGCTCGCGGATTCGCTCGACGTCGACGGGGTTGTGCAGCACGGACACGTCGTCCCTGTCGACGGGCGTCTGCTCGACGAGGCTGTCGGCGACGCCCTCCGAGACGCTGATTATCCGGTCCGAGGCGGGATAGAGACGCGGGACTACCTGCTCGACGATTCGGTCTTTCGGTGTCGCCTCCACCTCGTGTCCGAACGCCGAGTGCTGGGTCGGGATTACGGGGGTTTCGGTGTCGAGGAGCCTGTTGATGGTGAGACAGACGATGCTCGGGTGTTCGAGGTGGGGAAATAGCGCCGCCGGCTTCTCCCTGTGCAGGTACGAAACGAGCGCCGGAAGGTGTGCGGCGACCCCCACCGCCGGCGTCTTGGACGGCGGCAGTTCGACGATAGAGACCCGCTCGGAGAGTTCCGACCGGAGCTCGCCGCTCGCACGCGACAGGAGCAGGTCGATGTCGTACCCCCGCTCCGCCAGCCCGTTCACGATTGTGATTGCGACCTGCTCCGCGCCGCCGACCGAGAGGTCCGGAATGAAGAACGCTAGTAGCGGTCGGTGCCTGTCTGTCGCTACCGAACTACTTCGTTCCGCCCGCGTCGGGGCAGCGAGTCCATCGTCGTCCGAAAGCGTCGGCGCGTCCATTACCGTCGCAGTGCCGTCCGATAGTCTTTGTTAGTCACTGGATTCGCGCGGCGACGACGCGGATTCTCCAGTCTACCCGGGTGGTCGCCCGACTCCACCCCGTGGGTCGAGTCGAGCGTTCGCTTCGCGTCGACGTGTCGACGGGCTGAGAAGGCGAACTCGTGTAGTACTGCTCCGAGTCCGAGAAGGGCGAGCGTTCCGTAGACGGGCGTAACGCCGGCCGCTACACGGGGACCATCTCGGCGACCCGGCGGCGCAGGGACGCAATCGACTCGTAGGTCCACTTGCCGCCAAGCGAGGGCAGCAGATGGGGGTAGACGGGGCGGTGCAGCGGGTTGGCGAAAAACGCCAGCAAGAAGTACTTCCGCGCTTCGCCGTACTCCCCGGCGCGTATCGCCGACCGGGCGAGCGACCGTCGCATGGACGCGCGGAAGGTCCGCTCGTAGTAGCGGCCGTACTCCGCCGCGAGGTCACCGTGTTTCTCGACGAACAGCGGATAGGCCACGTCGCGCTTCTGCTGGAAGTTCACGGTGATGCTGTCCTTTCGCCCGGTCTGGCGGTACGTAAGCGCCTCCTCGACCGGCTGGAACTTGCAGGACTGGGCGAGCCGGAAGAACCACTCGCGGTCCTGCCACGCCGGGAACCGCTCGTCAGGGAGGCCGGCGTCGGCAATCGCCTCGGCGTCGACCAGTACGGAGGAGAACTGTCCGAAGTTCGACCCCGTCAGCAGGTCGGTGACCACGTCTCCCGACGCGGTCGGCGTCGAGACCGTCGTCCCGGCCGGGTGCTCCCGTCTGACCCACGTGTAGACGACGCCCGTCTCCGGCGGGGACCGCGAGAAGGTCTCGACCTGTTTCCGGACCTTCGTCTCGTCCCACTCGTCGTCGTCGTCGAGAAACGCGACGTACTCGCCGTCCGCGGCCCGGATGCCCGTGTTCCGGGCGACGTTTGCACCCCTGTTTTGCTCGTGGCGGATGACCGTCATCCGGTCGTCGCTCAAGAACCGCTCGGGCAGCGTGGTCGCTACGGGCGTCGGCGAGCCGTCGTCGACGACGAGGAGTTCGAGCCGCTCGTACTGCTGGTCGAACACGCTCGCAATCGCGTCCGGCAAGTCCTCGTCCCGACCGTACGTGGGTATGACCACACTCACGAGCGGCGCCTCGTCGTCGGTGTTTCCTCCTGTCGGCATGTGTCCTATTTTACGCTCTGTGGGCTAGTACAGTTAAGTACAACATCGCTACCGGACGCCGGGGTCCCTCTTGGCTGCCGTGGCGCGCCGGTTTGAGACGACATCCCTACGGCGGGCCGAACGCCCCGATTACGGGGTAGATAACACGCAATCGAGCGAACCGACGCGTGGTAGTCGGTGTATTATCGACCGCGCCGACAGGTATTCAGGGGCATTACTATTGGTCAGGTTGCACTAGGTTGTGGTACGCAATCCATGTCGATGAACGAGTGGGTCTCATCCATGTCGGTGTCAGTACCTACGCGGAGCCGGTTCCGGTGGTTTCTCCTCTCCTTCGTGACGCTGGGTATCGTCTCGTCGGTCGCCCTCTGGGCCGTCGGCATCACCGGCGCGGAAATATACCTCGTTGCGATGTTTCTGGCGCTGCTCGTGACCAGCGAACTGTTCCCTCCGGTGGCCGACGAGCAGTGGTGGCGCTGGCTGCTCCTGGTCAAACTCGCCGGCTGGCTCGTCACTCTGTACGTCCTGTTCGAGCGTGTCTCCGGCGTCATCCAGTAGTCGAGTTTGAGCACTGTCCTCGACCCAGTTCTGTTCGTGAGTGTACCGAATCAATCGACGAAGCACTTCATGTAGTGGGTGTTCAGCCGCAAGACGGTCGTGGCGAGTATCCACTTCGCGTCCCAGTCGTTGAGACGCCTGCTGAACAGTTCGCGGGAGTTGACGGACTCGTGTGCGATACGAAACCCGTGGTCCGCGAGCTCGTCTCGGACTTCTGCGGGTGAAAAGTGGTGTAGATGCGGCCGGTCGACGTATTTCATCCGCTTTCTCACGAACTTTGGAAGCGAAAAGGTGTTAATCTTAAATAGAAACGTCCCGTCTGTCTTCAACACCCTCGAAATCTCGTCTAGAATCGTGGAAGGATGGATAGCGTGGTCGATGATATTGAGACTTGCGACGACATCGAACGAGCTATCTTCGAAGGGCAGCGATTCACCGGCGGCCTGAACGACTGGCTCGGTTCTGAGTGCCGGGTTCGATAGCTTTCCCAACACTGGGTCGACGCCGCCGACCAGTTGTACCTCCGATACGGATTCGGCGACGGAGTACGTGAGCCCGCCAGTCCCGCACCCGACCTCCAACACTCGTCCGTCCAGAATGTCCCTGCTGGAGTCGAACTCCTCGTCTATCCAGCGTAACTCCAGTTCTCCCCGCGATATCTCCTGGTGGAACTTCGTCTCCGCTCGCTGTGCTTCCTGCCAGCGACTTTTCGATACCATGACCTTCCTACATGTTTTACAATTAACAAAAGTATGTGTGCGTTACCAGATGACACGATTTGGACAGTTCAACGGCCGCTTTTCTCCGATTCGGGTCTTGGAATCGTGTCCGCTGTCGCGAAAAAACCACGGGCAACGGCGGGACCTCGACCCGGATAACGTTGCCTTTATCAGATGTATCCTGTGCCCTCAGCTGTTGGTGACGTCGACCCAGATGTGAGTGCGCCGATATGCGTTCGCGGGGCGCGGATTCGCTCCGGCCGGGGCCTCGCCGCGGTAGAGGAGATACGACACTCGGACGTTCTCACCGACCAACGAGGGCGTCATCTCGTGTGGCCGCGTGAGCGTCTCGCCCGCCGCGACACGGGCGTCGAACCGGTCGAGCCGTGCGGTGCTCAGGACGGTGCCGTTCTCGATTCGCTGGGCGATGACGACCACCGTGTAGTCCATGTCCTGTCCCTCGTGGTTGCCGATAGTGACCTGCACCGTCGCCGAACTGCCGAGCGGCACCTGTGACGGGTACTCAGAGGCGACGAGTTCCCCGTCGTCGGACTCCGCCATCAGCCCGAACTCCGTGAACTGCTCGCCCCGCTCGGCCGTCATGGCCGCGTACCCGATTCCGGTCCCGGAGACGAGAAGCCCGAGTACGAGCAGGACGTGCAACGCCCCGACGCCGCCGGACGGCCGCAGGGACGCCCGGAACCGCGCGCTCGTCACCCACCGCAGGGGACTGAACCGCTCAGCCGGTGGGACTCGCAGCCGTCGGGCCGCCCCAGCAACGGTGAGCAGTACGGTCGTGGCCCCGATAGAGAACTGGAACAGTCCGGTGGTCGCGCCGTACGACAGGAGGACTAACCCGAGCCCCACTAGCGGGACCAGACAGATGCTGACCCCGACCGAGAGGACGAGCCGCTCACCGGGCGAGATTCGGCCTCCTCGGTCCTCGAACAGCCCCGCCTCGGAGGCACGGCGCGGGAACAGGAGGGAAACCAGGGCGTATCCCGGCGCGATGAGCACCGCTGCCAGCCCCAGAACGGCCTGGACGGACAACTGTCCGACGTACCCCTGGGCCGCGGCGAGGTGCCAAAGACCGAGGAGTCCCACCAGTAACAGGTCGACCGGGAGTGCGTCCACCTCGATGCCTGCGTCTGCGTCAGTTGCCATTACCGGCTGGAGAGGGCGGAGTAATAAAATAAGAAAGTTACTACTGGCACGGGCAACCGGTGGGACCGGGCGTCCCGCTCTCGTAAGCCCGGCCAGAGACCCCGCTTACTCCGTCGCCGTGACTGTCTCGCCGACGGCGAGTTCCGGAATCGTATCAAGAATCTGAACGGCGGCTGTCCCATCTCCAAAAGGCGTTTTCCAGTCCCCAGCCTTTCCACGCATTTGTGTCGCCGCCGCAACGATAGCGCTCGGCTCCCGACCGGCAACGCAGTTCGCACCGACGAACGCCGTCTCGGGCCGTTCGGTCCCGTAGCGGAGCGTTACACACGGCGTCCCGAGGATACTTGTTTCCTCCTGAACCCCGCCTGAATCGGTAAACACCACGTCCGCTGTACTCTCCAAACGGAGGAAATCAAAGAACCCCAGCGGCTCGACGAGTCGGATCCGGGCCGGGACCGCGATACCGAACTCTTCGAGGCGGTCCTCTGCCCGGGGGTGTATCGGGTAGATGACCTCCTGGTCCGCTTGAGCGCTCGCCCGAGAGACGCCGCTGAGAATTCGCTCGAACGCGTCACGGTCATCAACCGTCTCTACACGGTGGGCGGTCAGGAGATCGAACTGCCCCTCAGTGAGGCCGAGTTCGCTCAGAATCCGACTTTCGCTCGCGGCTCTATCGTCGTAGGTCTGGACTGCATCCACAACCGTGTTCCCGGTAACCGTGATGCGGTCTTCCGGAATGCCCTCGTTCCGGAGTAGCGCCGCCGTCTCCTCAGTCGGTGGGAAGAGGTGGTCGGAGATGTGGTCGATGATGACCCGATTGGTTTCCTCGGGCATATCGTCGTCGAAGCTCCGAAGCCCGGCCTCAACGTGGGCCACATCGACGTCCATCTTGCTCCCCACGAGTGCGCCCGCGAGCGTCGAGTTCGTATCCCCCTGAACGAACACGACTGCCGGTTCGATGTCGTGGAGTTCCTCCTCGATGCCGGCGAGCATGGCTCCGGTCTGGGCCCCGTGATCATCGGAGCCGACCTCCAGATTCGCATCCGGCGGCGATAGCCCGAGCTGTCGAAAGAAGACCGCGTCCAGCGAGTCCGAGTAGTGCTGCCCGGTGTGGATTACGTGCGTGTCGACACCGCGCCGGTGACACTCCTGGATTACCGGTGCGAGCTTGATTATCTCCGGACGCGTTCCGAGCACGAAGCTGACGTTGCTTCCTGTCATTGTGGTCCCCGGTTTCGCAGGTCAGGCGTCCGATACCAGTCGCGTCCAGTCGGTTCCATACCGGTTTCGTAAGCAACCAACAGAATTGTTATAAACTTCCTACGCCGTCGGTTCTGCGCGTCACTGCATCGTCTGTCAGGGATGTGCCTAGCTCAGATTGTCCGGACATCGAATCCATGATCGGTCCACCGCTCCGCGTCGATAACGTCGACCGGGTCGATCACGGTCCGTCCCGACATCTTCGAACCAATAGCTTCCGGGTCGAGGTCGCCAAACTCGTCGTGTGACGCCCCGAATATCACCGCATGAGCGCCGTCGACTGCCGTTTCGAGCGAGACGAGTTGCAGCCTCGAATCCGTCGCTCGCGGGTCGTGGATGGTAACCGAGCTCTCGCCCCACCCGCCGTCAACGGCCGTACGAGCCTCTGTCGTGATGTCTCCAAGCAGTTTCGCGACCTCTAGGCCGGGGCTGTTCCGAGTGTCGCTGACGTTCCCCTTGTACGTGATTCCGAGGACGGCCACAGTCTTGCCGTGTAGCGAGCCGACGGCGTCTTCAACCATTCTGACGACGTGTTCCGGCATCCGGTCGTTGACCTGACTCGCCACGTCGAGTAGTTCCGTCGCACCTGTCCCGTCGCTCAGGAAGTGCGGGTCGACGGGGAGACAGTGTCCGCCGACGCCGGGTCCCGGATTCAGGATGTCGACCCGCGGATGGTTGTTCGCGAGACTGATGGCAGACCGCACGTCGACGCCGTAGTTCTCGGCCAGTAGTGCAAGCGTGTTCGCGTAGGCGATGCTGACGTTCCGCTTCGCGTTCTGTGCGAGTTTCACGAACTCGGCGGTCGTCGGGTCAGCGCTGACATGGATCTCCCCGCTGGTGAGCGACTCGTAGAGTGCCTTGATCGTTCTGACAGACGCCTCGTCGACGCCGCCGACGATGCGGTCGTTCGTGCGGAGTTCGCTGAGCGTGTTCCCCGGCATCACTGTTTCTGGCGTGTATCCTAACTCCACGTCGTCTCCGACGTCGAGCCCCCCTCGGGAAAGAATCGGGGCCAGGACTTCGGTGGTCGTTCCCGGCGGGACCGTCGACTCCAGAATTACGGTGTCGCCTGACCTGAGTACGCTCGCCACGTTCCGTCCGGCGTCTTTCACGTAGGTGAGGTCCGCTTCGCCGTTCATCTCGTCGTACGGCGTCGGCACACAGATTACGTGTACATCGGCTGGTTGCGGCTGGCGGCTCAGCGCCAAGTTCCCCTCCAGTGCGTCCTGCACGTACGATTCGAAATCCGGTTCGCTGACTGTCGGTTCGCCCTCGCTGAGACGTTCAAGCACGTCTTCATCGACGTCGAAACCGATGACCTCGGTACCGTTGTTGGCGAAATGTGCCGCGGTCGCGAGCCCAATGTATCCGAGCCCGTGGACGCAGATAGTCACCTTTCCGAGGCCTCCCGTGGTTCCCCGGATGATTCACGGCGCTGTCCTCGTTCCAGACAGTCCGGTTTGGGTTCGTGTCCCATTGGCCTACGAATGAGATACGGTACTCTTTGTTATGCAGAAGTTGTGTACGGTCGGCGGCCACAGGCACCGGGTAAACACTGCCTGACAGACAGTGAGGCACAGGGTAATAGCCGGCCTGCCGTCGCGTCGCCGGCTACTGCCGGTACAGTTCCAGAGAGTGGAGAATGATTCCAGTGAAGGAGGCAAGGATGCCGGTGATGGTGAAGGTAGTGCTCGCCAGCGCGTGCCCGAGTGGGAAGGTCCCACTCTGGAAATAATTGAACATTGTGAGGTACGTGAACACGAATCCGGCGAGAACGAAGCAGACACCGGGGACGCCGAGCAACATAATCGGGTGTTCTCGCTCGACTGTCCGGATGATGTTCCCGACGAGCGTGAGTCCGTGCTCGACCGGACCGAGGTTGTTGGACGCCTCCACGTCGTAATCTATTGTCGTCGGCACCTCCGCTATCTGGTAGCCGTTCGAGTGGGCGTGATACAGGATATTCGTGCTCGCGTCCATCCGGTCGCCGATCGAACTGTCCGAAGCCAGCGAGCTTATCGCCGTCTGGCTGTACGCCCGGAAGCCGCTCTGCGTATCACGTATTCGATTGGTCGGCGTGAGGATTCCGAGGCTGAGGTTGGTCATGACATTGACCGTGAACAGCCCGAACCGCCTATACAGCGGCATCTCGGTCTCGGTGGATTCACCGAACCGGTTCCCGATGACAATCTCCGCCTCCGATTCCCGCTGCCGTTCGACCAACTCTGGGATGTCGCTCGGGTCGTGTTGACCGTCGGCATCGAGGACGACCAGATGGTCGGTGGCGTTCCGGTCCGCCTGTTCGAAGATGCTCTTGAGCGCACCTCCGTACCCGACGTTGCGCTCATGTTCGTACACCGTTGCGCAGGCTGCCTCTGCGACTTTGACGGTTTGGTCAGTGCTCCCGTCATCGACGACCAGAACGGTGTCGGCGTACTCTCTGGCCGATTCAACCACGGTCCCGATTGTCCCCGCTTCGTTGTACGCCGGAATTCCGACCATGACGGTCGGCTCCGGGTCGGTGACCGGTTCGATGCGGGCATCGATAGTGAACGTCTCGGCACTGTTCAGCGCCTCACGGCTCGCCGGGAGACTGACCGACCCATCCCCCTCGCCGTGGTACACGAGGCCCGGATATCCCGCTTGTCTAGCGTACCGCCGCAGTCGCTCGCGGGGGGTATCAGTTTGGGGTTGACTCCCGGACGGGTCGACCACCTCCGCATCGAGCCAGCGGGCAAAAGTGAGCGCCTGCGGGTCAGCGTCGACGGCCGCCGTGACGATTACCTGATGTGCCCGTGAGTGTATGCGGAGGATTTCGGCCGCTATCCACTCGGCGTTTGACTCGGTTGCGACCAGTCCCACCGCTGGCAAGTTCTTCGAAACCTCGCGAATACCGTCACTCGCGGGCGGTTGCTGGATTCTGTCAGACATTTCAGCCCAACTCTCGAACCGCACTCGGCAGCGGTCGCTCAGTGTGGTCGTCCACGAGCTCCGGTACGCGTATTGGCATCATTGTGTCGGGTAGTGGACTCCGTTGTGCTCCGCTGTGTACGAGTTGACATATTGTTATTCCCAGCTTTCGGCTGGCAGCGTTATTCTGCGCCATCCGCAGTGAGCAGATAACAAACAGTAGTACTACTCAGAGCAAGCCGGCATATCCCTGCGGTAGCCACAGCGCAACTCAGACTGGTGTACAGCCTGTGAGACACATTTTCCGGTCGCAGAAGACGACCGTATGCGTACGAATAACTTAAACCGTGAGAACCGCGTCTCCGAACGACATGTCTACAGATACCTTCAGCGGCCGTCGGGTACTGGTCACCGGAGGTGGTGGCTTCATCGGGAGCCATCTGGCGTCGGCACTGGCTGTGGACAACCATGTGCGAGTCCTCGACGACTTCTCGACAGGACGGCGGGCGAACCTCCCCGATGACGTGACCGTTATCGAGGGTGACGTTCGGGACAGGGAGACGCTCGATGCGGCGATAGAGGGCGTCGACGTCGTGTTTCACGAGGCGGCGATGGTCAGCGTCCCAGAGTCAATCGAGCAACCGGTCGACTGCCACGAACTGAACGGCACGGCGACCGTCAACGTGTTCGACTGCGCTCGGCGGCAGGACACGCGGGTGGTGTTCGCGTCCAGCGCCGCCGTGTACGGCGCCCCTGACGACGTTCCCATTGGGGAAGACGCGGTAACCGAACCAAATAGTCCATACGGCTTCGAGAAATACCTAGGGGAGCAGTACGCGCGGTTTTACACCGAGGAGTACGGGCTACCGACGGTTCCGCTACGGTACTTCAACGTCTACGGTCCACGCGGGCTTGACGGAGAGTACGCCGGTGTCATTGGCACATTCGTCCGTCAGGCCCAGGCCGGTGAGCCGCTCACGGTCGAGGGCGATGGGACACAGATGAGGGACTTCGTCCACGTCGACGACGTTGTGCGTGCGAACCTGCTCGCAGCTACGACGGACGCCATCGGCCGGCCGTTCAACGTCGGGACCGGACGGAGCATTAGCATAAACGAACTCGCCGAAACGGTCCGAGACGTCGTCGGTACGGACATCGCGGTCGAGCACGTCCCCGGTCGCGCGAACGACATTCAACAGAGCGAAGCAGACCTCGGTGACGCACGCGAACTGCTCGGGTACGAACCGTCCCTGCCCCTCCGGAAGGGCCTCGAAGTGACGCTCGACGCCGAACAGACGTGAGTCACTTTTCGACGATCACACCTGTATCGCAAGGACGCTGCGAGAAACCCCATACGCCGACCTCCTCGAGTGCAATGTCTTGTTAGGAGTTTACTTACGAGAGCTGTTCGAGGAGGCGATTCTCAGCGGTGGAATAGCATCCAGCTAACGGCTTATAAGACGGTCTTTACCACGTTCGCACATCGAAACCATTCCTTCGGCCGGAGGGGACACACTCACTGCAGACCGGAAAAACCTAATCGATTAGCCGGATATTGGCTCGTTTCAGAGGAAAACTCATCCGAGAAGCTACGTCCTACCAATTTCGAATCACAGTAACCCTGCTGCCGAGTGCCTGTCCGCGTTTTTGGCCGTCTATCTATGAAATATAGACGCAAGTACCGGATGGAAACTAGTATCCGTTCCACGACCACACCTGTATATGAATTCTAACTATTTATTGGAACCATCGAACACTGTTATCCACAGTCTTGCCTGCGACTACCCGACGTAGAACGTTCGATATCAACAGGTGTGGTGCGGAAAACAGTGGAACCCGCGACTGAGCCAGACTTTTACTGGTCTGGTCGGAAGCAGTCGTATGATTCGCAACCGAGCCGAGGTCGTTAGTAATCGTGTCCACGAGATCGCACTCGATTGTATCGAGGCTGCCGTGGACGCGGCCGCGCCTGAGGCCGCCACCAAGTCAGCCATCGGCCGCGAAGACCAGACGCTGACGGTCGGCGGGACGACATACGACCTTGACGAGTACGGCGAGGTCGTCATCGTCGGCGGCGGGAAAGCCGCAGGCGGTGTGACACGGGCGCTTGAATCTATTCTCGGGGACACACTCAGCGGTGGCCACGTGGTCGTCAAGCAGACTATTGACACCGAAACCGTCCGGAGTTCTGTCGGAGATCACCCGTTACCGTCGGACCGGAACGTTGTGGCGACGGCCGATATTCTCGAAACCGTTGACGAGGCCGATGCGGAGACGCTCATCCTGTTTGTTCTGACCGGCGGAGCCAGCGCGCTTCTATCGGCTCCGGCCGGGGACCTGACACTGGAGGACCTCCAGACAACGACCGACAGGCTCCTCAGTGGCGGCGTCCCGATTGCGGAGATCAACGCGGTTCGGAAACACCTCTCAGACCTGAAAGGTGGGCAGATAGCACGGCGCGCGGCTCCCGCCACTGTCGCTGGGTTACTAATCAGCGACGTTGTCGGAAACGACCTCTCAACCATCGGTAGCGGTCCCTCAGTTCCGGATGAAACCACGTACGAGGACGCCCGTGACGTGTTCGAACGATACGACCTCACACCACCGCCGGCCGTTTGCAATTATCTCGAATCCGGGCGAGATGGCCGAGTATCGGAAACGCCGTTTCCCGGTGACACAGTCTTTGACCGGGTGACGAACCATCTCATCGGGGACAACGCAACCGCACTTGACGCCGCCGCGGCCGTCGCACGGGAGGCGGGGTACGAACCACTCGTGCTCACGTCTCGCCTGCGCGGCGAAGCCCGCGAAGTGGCGAAACCGCTCGTCGCAATTGCCGAAGAGGCAACAGCGACGGGAACACCGGTCGAACCGCCGGCTGTTCTCCTTGCCGGTGGCGAGACGACCGTCACCGTAACAGGGGATGGCGGACAGGGAGGTCCGAATCAGGAATTTGTTCTCTCCGGTGCACTGGCCCACGACGGCGACGCGGTCATCGCGGCCGTCGACACTGACGGCGAAGACGGAAGCTCCGATGTGGCTGGTGCTATCGCGGATGGGGCCGCCATTAGCGACCGCGAACGGGCCCGCGAGGCGTTGCTTGCAAACGATGTCGGCTCGTACCTCTCAGAAATCGAGGCGACAATTGAAACCGGACCAACCGGGACAAACGTCAACGACGTGATCGCGCTCGCTATTCCGGGCCCAAGCGAGTAACGGAGGCCCCGGTACACGGTGGTTGCTTTCGAGTGGGACTACCGAACTGCTGAGTGACGATAGGGGTGGCAGCCGCCGTTTGGACCGTGGGTCACGTTTATCAATAGACGGACTGATATGCCGCGTATGAACGCATCAGATCAACAGATCGCGGCGGACGCACTCTCGGTCCCGGAAGAGACGATCGTCGACGCCTGTGACGATCCACCGCTCCCCGAATTCGGTATCATTGAACAGAACTGGGAGACAGACCCGATAACGCCAGCCCATGTCGCAACACACGCAGCCCGAGCGGCCGAATCCCTGTCCTTTGCGGACGTGCCTGACGGCGGTGAAGTCGCGCTGGGTGTCGGCAGTCGCGGTATCGCGAATCTGCCTACTATTGTCGCTGGTGTCGTCGACGCAGTTTCTGACGCCGGCTACGAGCCATTCGTCTTCCCGGCGATGGGAAGCCACGGTGGTGCGACCGGCGAGGGGCAACGAACAATGTTGAACGAACTGGGCGTGACCGAGTCGACCATCGGCTGTGAAATCCGGTCGAGTATGGACGTGGTCGAGGTCGGACGAACACCGGACCGTGACGTGCCTGTCGTCGCCGATGACAACGCTGTGGCGGCTGATGCAATCATCCCAATCAACCGCGTCAAACCGCACACGGACTTCGACGGCCCCGTCGAAAGCGGGCTCTCGAAGATGCTCGTCATCGGCATGGGCAAGCAGCGCGGCGCACAGATTGCCCACAAGTGGGCCGTCGACTGGTCGTTTCGCCAGATGATTCCAGAGATTACTGGCCGGCTGCTCGAAGAGTTGCCCATCGTCGGCGGCGTCGCAATCGTCGAGGACCAGCACGACGAGACAACGCTGATAGAGGGCGTGCCGCCGAGTGGCTTCCTCGACCGCGAAGAAGAACTGTTAGAGACCGCCTACGAACTGATGCCGACGCTCCCGTTCGAAGAGCTGGATCTCGTGGTGTTCGACCGTCAGGGGAAAGAAATCAGCGGTCAGGGACTCGATACAAACGTCATTGGCCGCCGACCGTTCTCGATAAACGAGCCGGCTCCAGAGACACCGGATATCAAACGCATCTTCACACGCGGGCTGACAGAGAAGACCCACGGGAACGCGATGGGCATCGGCTCAGCTGATATCATCCATGCTGATATTATTGCGGAACTTGACGCGGAAACGTCGCTGATCAATGCCCTTACTGCAAGCACGATCCGTGGCGTGAAACTGCCGCCGGTGGTCGAAACCGACCGCGCCGGCATCGTCGCTGCGCTGTCGACGATAGGGGTCGTCGACACCGACACCGTTCGAGTCCTCCGTGCAGCCGACACGATGCATCTCCACCAGCTCTACGCATCGCCGGCGCTGGT
Organism: Haloarcula sp. R1-2; assembly: GCF_011627385.1. Taxonomy (NCBI): domain Archaea; kingdom Methanobacteriati; phylum Methanobacteriota; class Halobacteria; order Halobacteriales; family Haloarculaceae; genus Haloarcula; species Haloarcula sp. R1-2. Next base: position 264,081 of record NZ_JAANTG010000003.1, on the reverse strand, counting down.
CGAGGCCGCACGCGACCGTGACGACCTTCGTGTGGTCGAAGACCCGTCACCGATTGAGTTCGATAACGGACAGCTCGTCGCGCCGTCGCTTCGCGAGTAGCTGCCGGTAGCGGACCTGTGGACTTGGACTGCAGAGCATGAACAGGACAAGCAATAGTACATAAAGGTCGTCAGAGCACGGATGCGCGACCTCAGATCCCGGGATCCAATCCGACGTACGCCCCCGACATACAGATGGATATAAGCACGGTATAAATAACGGGCGTACACGCGTTAGGTGCAATGTTTCCTGCCTGCACGCAAATAACAAGCCGCAGCGGTCGCTTACGTCGCCAACAGCTCGATCGGATGGCGCGGCTGCCGCTCCAGTAGCGCGTCGATCTGCTCCAGACAGGAGGTCCCACTGGCGACGACGGGCCGGTCCTGTACGCCGTCGTCTTCCAACTGGGTCCGGAGTCGGTCGCCAACGTCCATGCTCAGTTCGTAGTAATCGGACTTGTACCCGAAGCTCCCGGCCATGCCACAGCACTCCACGTCGGATGTAACAACGTCGTAGCCACATTCTTCGAGGACAGCGACGGTATGAGCTTCAAGACCGAGTGTTCGCTGCTGGCAGTGGCTGTGATACGCGATTTCCGCGCCGGTGACGGTCGAGAGTGAATTGACGGATGCGCCGTTGTCGAGTAATCCGAAGACGTATTCGAACACCTCGTAGCTGTTCGCCGCGATGTCAGTGAAAGACGACTCATCAAGGAGTCGCTCGTATTCGCGGGTGAACATCGCGTGGTCGCTCGGCTCGATAACGACCACGTCGCGGCCGTCTGCGATATGTGGTTCGAGGGCCTCTGTGACCCGCTCAGCGTGGTCTGTCGCCGTCGCAACCATACCCTGTGATAGCGGCGCGCGGCCGCTGGACGGAGCCGGCGGCACTACCACGTCGACACCCAGCGACTCAAGCACCCTTACCGCGGCTTTGCCCCGCTCTACCTGCACGTGATTGGTGTACAGGTCCGGATACAGCACCGCCCGGCGCTCGGGATTTGTGACCTGTGAGTCACGGTCGCCAGCCCAGTCAACGAGCGTCTCCCGTTCGAACGCTGGAAGGTCTCGGCGCGGGTCGATGCCCAGAACTCGGGACATCGTTTGCCGAGCGAGTGTCGTGTCCGCCAGCCAGTTCGACACCGGCGCGGTGGCGCTGCCCAGTTTCGCCACGGTCTCGAAGTTACCGAAGAAGCGCTTCTGCAGTGGTGCGCCGTCGTCCTCTTCGTCAGGAGTGAGGCCATCGACGAGCCACTCTCCAGGAGCCTCTTTGTCGCGATTGATGCGGTCCCGGACGACAGTGTTGATCCAGGGAATATCGATACCGACGGGACAGGCATTCACACAGCGCGTACACCCAGTACAGAGGTCGTTGAACTCCTCGGCCACGTCCAGCCCTTCGATACCGGCCTCCCAGCCCGTCGCAATGCCACCCGAATACGTCTCCCCGCCGAAGGCGTGGCCGCCGACGCTCTGAAAGTTCGCACACGAGTTCGAACAGGCGGAACATCGGATGCAGTACAGCGTCTCCCGAAGCTGCTCGTCATCTCGCATCTCCAGTCGGCCGTTGTCAATCAATACAAGATGGAAATCGCGGTCGGAATCGAATTCCGACAGCGGTGTTTCGTTGTCGGTGAAATCGACGACCGGCGTGTCAACCGGAGGGGTCAGCAACGAGACGTACGATGTAATGTCCTGCCCGGTGCCCGACCGACCGATGAGTTCGATGAACGGGTGGAGGTCTGCAACTGTCGGAATGACTTTTTCGACGCCAGCGACGGCGACGTGTGTGTCCGTCGCAGCCACCGTTTTGCGAGCGTTGCCCTCACTAGTGACCAGCGCCATCGTCCCGGTATCGGCCGCGATGAAGTTCGCGCCGGTGATCCCGACTTCTGCGTCGATGATCTGCTCACCCAGTTTCTCGCGGGCGAAGTGGGTCAGTTCCGCCGCTGTCTCTAGAGGCTCGTCGGGGTCGAATTGTTCGTTGAACAGCTCCGCGATGCTCTCGCGTGACTTGTGAATGGCCGGGGCGACGATATGAGAGGGGGCTTCGTCGGCGATCTGCAACACCCACTCGCCCAGATCCGTTTCCACTACGTCCACGCCATCTGCTTCGAGCGCTTCGTTGACCTCGATCTCCTCGCTGGTCATCGACTTACTCTTGACGACCCGGTCAGCCGCGCGCTCGTGGGCCACATCGCGGATGTACTCGTTCGCGTCAGCGGCGTCGTCGGCGATGTACACCGTCCCGCCGTTGGCTTCGACAGTCTCCGTTAGCTGGTCGAGAAGTTCCGGTAGCTCCTCGATGGCGTCCTCCTTGATACCCCGGGCCGCTCGCTTGAGGTCCTCGTAGTCCTCTAGATCTCCGACAGAGTCGTAGCGTCCCGTATTAAATCCCTGCGTGTTCTCCGCGATTGCCGCACCTTCGGTCCGCATCAGTTCGCGGATTTCATCGGCAGTCGCCATTGTCAGTCCTCCCCCTCGACGACGACGACGTGGACCTCTTTGGGACCGTGTGCGCCCTTGACCAGCGCGCCCATGTCGGCCGTTGCACTCGGCCCTGTTGCAATAATCGCACTCCCGTTAGTTTCGGTAAACCGCTCGTCCAGTTCTGCCACTGCTGCGTCCATATCGGGCTGGATGTCTTCCTCGTAAAGAATGGCGACGTGGCGCTCGACAAATAGGCTCACGAGTTCACTAGCCTGTTCAGTCATCGAGAGGACGAGTGAGCCGTAATCGCCGACACCGAGTTCGGCCCCCGTTACGCCGGTGGTCGCCTCGCGGAGCGCGGCCGGCGTCGGGTCGACGGTTATCGGCGTCTCCACGAGCGAAAACGTCCCGTCCCCAACCGTCTCGTCGAGCGCGACTCCGACTGCAGGCTCCGTGACTGCTTCCGTAACAGCGGCTTCGAGTTCAGACTCAGAAGTGCTAGAAACTGTCACACCCAGTGCTTCGAGAGCACCCTCGAACGACGCGCGTTTGCTTTCCATCTATACGCGAACTGAAAACCTACATCATCATTTAGTTTTTGTCTGAAACGGGTGACTCATCAGGTGGCCTAAACTGGTTGCACTGTTGGTGCACTTGGCTTCTATCACGGTCGCTGCTCATAGAAACGACACTCAGTATATAACCAAATTTTGGTATTCCGTATCGATATATTCGATAAGTAAATGTGGCAATGATGCATCCACTGCCATATGATGGCTTAATCACGGTATAGCAGCTTCACCGGTGAGTGGTTGTTATCAGATCGGGCAATAACCGGGAAGCAAGGGGTTTTGTGGGTTCTCTGAGAAGCACCGACAACGGACCGATGGACGACCAACCCAGTGGACCTCCAGAGACAGAGATTGCGACATTACTTGAACAAGGGAACGAAGCTGACGCAGTTGCGGCACTTGAGCGGCTTTCGACAGCCGGACCGGCTACCCAACAGGCGTGCTTGCGGTCACTCAAAGCGGCTGCCGACGAGCAGCCGGAACTGTTCGACGGCGTACTGCCATCGCTCACCGATTTTTTACAGGACAGCGAGCGGCCAACACGGCTCACGACAGCGAAATTGGTCGTCACGATCAGCGAGGGCGCGCCGGACAGCGTGGTTCCGGTTGTCCCAACGCTTGCCGAGCGACTGGCGGATGAGTCAGAGTTCTACTACGTTCGTGCTCGATGTGCAGAGGCGCTGGGCTACGTCGCCGTCGACCATCCCGACGCCGTCGTCTCGCCTGCGGTCGTGGCAGACCTTCGTATCGGTCTAGAGTTCGACAAACCAGAAGTAACAGAGAAATTAGCGAAGGCGCTGGCCCACGTTACCTTGGGTAGTCCCGAGAGACTCCGTTATCAGGTCGACTCACTCGCCGAGCATCTTCAATCGGACAGTGAAGTTGTCCGATATCACTTAAGCACAGCTCTCGTCGTTATCGGGTCTGCGTGCCCCGAACGGCTTGTAGACGCCAGGGAAGCACTCGTCTCGTGTCTCGAAGACGAAAGCAGATACGTTCGTGGGCGAGCGGCCGAAGCGCTGGGGTTGCTTGCCGGCACTGATAGCATAGAATCGTTTCCGCAAACACAACTTGACGATCTCACCGTTGCCGAGGAATTTGTTGCAAAACGAGCGCAATTCGCTCTGTCCCGGCATCGCGGGACGGAATCTGCGAATGGATTCACAGGCATAGCCACGAGAGATGCAATCCGCACGCAGACAGCCGAGATTGTTTCGGAAATCCGGACACGAGAAGGAGATGATGGATGTCCACACTGCGGGCTTTCACTCCCCGAATCCGCCCCTCCGCTGTGCCCGGGCTGTGGCACCCCATTGTGAGGATACGGTCGGTTTTCCTGCAGTTTACGCAGAAATCGCATGTCTCAGTCTCTGGCAGGGCCACGGTTGCAGTAGGTTCTCTGGTGCTGCGTCGTCTCGTAGCGGGACATATCAGATACATCTACTTCCGTGGGAGACCGGACATCGCCAGTGGACATACCGACTTGGATAAGACAAATATATATCTAGCATTTCTATACTCAACTTCGGGACATATGTCTTGAGTCTACATCATTATAGGTTTATATTTGATGGGAGGGCGAAGTTAGGGACCAATAGCCGCTGTGTAGCTGGTTCGGCTGTCCTCACATAGCACCTTGCTATTCAAACCTGCTGTGTGTTCTGCTATAGAGAACAGCACGCGATTGACAGCAGTGGCATTCACACGGTGATGCTTGATCTCACAGTCAGTGGAAGGGAGGATAAAGTAAGCCACGATCCCTTGGCGAGATTGCGTCTGATGCCGAGGTGACCGCGAACGATCCTTTCAACGCATGAAGATCAGGCGTCGCCGGTAGCGGTGTGTAGCAGTGGGGTCGTTTGTCCACTTCGATGGCGGCCACCGATAGAATAACAGTGGTACGTCCGTTATTCCAGAATCTCTTAATTCGATGTAAGGGCCACCTGAATGGATTTTGTCGTGCTGAGGACTTGCCCAGTGATATCTTCCCTGAGGTATCGGCCGTTCAGGCGTTCAACAGGGCCAGCGATCCCCAGCGCAGCGACCCGATTGCCACTGACATCAGGGAGCGGGGCGGCAACACCGATGATCCCTTCGTACTGTTCTCCTCTGCAGAACGCTATGCCGTCGTCGCGGATTCGGCGCAGTTCCTCGGCGAGTTCGTCCTGATCTACGATCGTGGCGTCGGTCGGCGCAATAAGTTCCGTCTCATCGAGAATCGATTCGACGCGGTCACTCGGAAGCGACGCCAGCAATGCCTTTCCCATGGCGTTGACGTGGAGTGGCAACCGTTCGCCCGCGTGGAACGGGGTTGACCAGCCGTCCTCAGGTTCGGAGATCGACACCGGGACACCGGACGTTTCTTCGAGGACAAACAGCGTCGTTGTCTCCCCTGTCGCCGTCGCGAGGTTGTCCAGTTGCTGCTCCGCTGCCTGATAGAAACTGAGCCCGTCACGCGTTCGCTCACCGAGAGCCAGCGGGCGGAGCGATGCCTCATACTTCTCTGCGCGCTTGACAACGTATCCAGCCGCACGCAACGTCGAGAGATGGTTGTGAGCGACGCTCTTGGATACCCCGACGGTATTGGCAACCTCTGTCACACCGATGGGTCCCGTCGCGTTGACAAGCGCTTCGAGGATAGCAATGGACGTTTGGGTTGCTTCGACCGCATACTGTGGTTCGTCAGTCATTGGGTATCATTTCAACTTATGCTGTGAAAAGTCTGTTCACTAGAGCAGAACAGTCATGGTTTTGTGAACTAGTAACATGAATTATTCTACATTATTTATTGGCCCAAACGAGATTGCTACGATGTCTAACTGCCGAAATTTATTCGTTCTGCTCTACAGAACAGATGTGTTCAGCTCGCAGCTAACTCACGAACGCGTAGAAACATTCGCTTCAGGGCGGCCAGGCTACTCCAGGTGCATCAGAGTCGTGGACGGTTCCGCGGAGCGCGGACACAAAAGCAGCTGGGTCCGCAGTCTGCCAGACGCTGCGTCCCATCACTAGACCGCGGGCCCGCAGGTCTTCAAACCCGACGATTGCGCCCATTCCGAGACCGTGGTCAAGCGCCACGACGACCGCGTTTCCGGACGCAGTATCAAGGAAGGCGTACTCGCTCACTCGGAGTCCCCTGGAACGACTACTTTCTTCAGTCCCTCAGCGTTGCCCATCCGTTCAAACGCTGCCGGGAGGTCGTCAAGCCCGATACGTTCGGTGATGAGCGTCTCTGCGTCGATGCGTTCGTGTCTGAGCAGTGTTATCGCTCGCTCGAAGTCCTCGGTCGTCAGGGAGAACGAACCGCGGTAGTCGACCTCGTCGAAGAAGACATCGAACGGACTGACTTCCATCGTCGCTTCCTGATCCGGGACGCCGAAGATGAGCGTCGAGCCGCCGGGCGCAGTCACAGCGTTAGCCTGCTTGATTGTCGGGACGAGCCCGATGGCCTCAGCGCCGACGTCGACCGGTCCACCGGCCGCCGCCGGGATTGCTTCCTCGGGATCTTCTTCGTTGGGGTCGATGACGGCATCTGCGCCGAGGTCGGCGGCCAACTCTCGCCGTTCGTCATCGAGTTCGGAAACCACGATTGGAGCAGCGCCCGCGTTGCGGAACGCTTGCAAGAGTAGCAAGCCGATCGGGCCAGCGCCAATAATACCGACACTGTCTCCCGGTTTGATGTCAGTCTGTTCGACGCCATGAACACAGCAGGCGAGCGGCTCGGCGAGCGCGGCCCGCTCGAAGGACATATCACCGATGTCTTCGACGTTGATGGCCGGGACGCGGACGTAGTCGGCGAAGGCACCGTCGAGAATGGTGTCACCGGCACCACCGATGCTCGTGTTGTTCTCACAGAGGTGCGTCTCACCCCTCTTGCAGTACGAACAGGCGTTACAGGGGACGGTGGGGTTGATTGCGACGCGGTCACCGACTGCGAAGCGATCGACGTCAGCACCGACTTCCGCGACGGTCCCGGCACCTTCGTGGCCAAGGACCAGGGGTGTCTCGGCTGCGAAGGTGCCGTGATACATGTGATAGTCGGTCATGCAGACGCTACAGGCACCTACCTGAACGAGAACCTCGTCATCCGCAGGGTCCGGTCGGTCGCGGTCTTCCACAGTAATTTCGCCGACATCGGTCAACGTGCTGGCGCGCATCAGTCGTCCTCCAACGGTCGGATCGCGGTCGTCACTGCAGCAGTACCTCTTTCGTGAGTTGGTGTGGGTCGGGTCATGGGTGGTCTGGGCCGTAGCCCGTTGTCACTAGTCCAACTGAGCTGGACACACAGCGGACTTGGCTACGATCCGTACTCCCGATATTTTCGGACCGCGTATTAAAATCTTGCCACGGTTCCCCGTACTCCGGAGACAGATGAGTTCGTGGATGGGGGCTTCCGTACTGTATATCGTCTGTTCTCGCCCAGTGAGATGGGTATTCTACCTTACAGATGATTACCTTTATTATGCATCGGTATTTCGATAGTGACGAGGCAAACTGGCATGACCAACTCCAACAGGCGGAAGTTCCTGAAAGCGACAGGTGTCGGACTACTCGGCGGCCTCGCTGGCTGCACACGAGGCGGCGACGGGAGCGACGGTTCGAGCGATGGAAGCGACGGAAGCGGTGGCAGCGATGGCGGAACCAGCACCAGCGGCAGCGACGGTGAACTCGCAATTCCGCTCAGCGAGTACGAGGACGCCGATATCGACTGGCGACAGTTCGAGGGGTCCTCGATCAACATCGGAGCCGTCCAGCATCCCTGGGTTTCGGCCATCAAGCCCGCAGTCCCCGTCTTCGAAGAACTGACCGGAATCGACGTCGTCTGGAACGTCCTGCCCGAACAGCAGTTCCGAACCAAGCGCCAGACAGACGTTAGTACCGGCGCCGGGCAGTTCGACGTCTTCTACATGGACCAAGTCGTCAACCAGTTCCGTGAAGAGGGCTGGATACAGCCGCTCGACCCGTTCTTTGACGACGACAGTCTCTTCGACGAGGACTGGTACGAGCCCGACGATCTCTTCGAGGCGTCGCGCTGGCAGGCCCACGGTGGCGGCTACAGCGACACGTGGACCGGGATGCCGATTACCGTCGAAGTCCAGACGCAGTTCTACCGCAAAGACCTCTACGACAAGCACGACCTGGAGGTCGCGGAGACGCTCGAACAGTTCCGACAGAACGCCCAGACCATCCACGAAAACGAGTCGGACGTCGTCGGCACCGTCGGCCGCGGCGACAAGGGCTACGGGATGAACATCTACATCCTGAACACGTTCCTGCGAGAGTTCGGCACCTCGCTGTGGACCGAGTTCCCGACAGACTCCGGCCTCGACTCCGACGGCGTCATCGACGCCGCCGAGTGGTACGTCAGCCTGCTGCAGGACTACGGTCCTGAAGGGGCCTCAACCCAGACCTGGTCGGACGTGCTCTCGACGATGCAGGAGGGCCGCGCCGGCCACATCGTCGCCGACGCAAACCTGTTCTGGCCCGGACTCACCGGCTCTGACTCCTCGGTCGCTGACAGCATCGGTATCGCGAAGGCTCCCAGCCCGGCTGACGGCCAGTTCTCGCCCAACGCATTCAACTGGCAGATCTCCACGTCCAAGAACGCACAGAACTCCGAGCAGGCGTTCCTGTTCATGGTGTGGGCGTCCTCACAGCCGACCAACACCTGGATGCACGTCGAGGGCGACGCCGCGTTCTCCGTCCGACAATCCGTCTGGGAGAACGACGAGTTCCGCTCGCGCGTGGGCGAGAACTTCGCGCAGGTCACGCTCGAATCCCTGCAGGAAGCGGCGCCGGACCCCTTCGACCGGAAGTACCCGCAGTGGGGCCAGCGCTACTCCGAGGAACTGCAGCGCGCAATCGCCGGCCAGAAGTCCGCTGAGGAAGCGATGACTCAGGCGGCGTCCATCGCGGAAGACATCTACAGCAATTAACTCTAAGCCACACCTGCGCCAAAATAAACCCCACAAATGAGTACACCAACGCAAACGGAAACGACACCACAATCGACCTTCGCCAGGCTACGGGACCTGTGGAACGACTACCTCCCGTACTGGTTCATGGCACCGATGGTCGTGGTGATGGTGATGATCACCTTCTTCCCCGGTGCCTACGACCTGTATCTCAGCCTCATCGCGGAGCCGGCACTCGACGTGTTTTCGGCCGAGTTCGTCGGACTGCGAAACTTCGAGACGGCGTTTACCCGCGGCGGCGCGATTCACTCGTTCGTCATCACGATTACCGTCGTCACCTGTGCACTGCTCCTCGAAACCGCGCTCGGGTTCCTCCTCGCCGCGCTCGTCGCCGGTGTCGGCTCCAACCGGGCGAAGTCGTTCTATCGGGTGTTGTTCATCATTCCGATGGCCGTCGCCCCCGTCTCGCTTGCGACGATCGGCCGGATCATGCTGAACAGCGAAATCGGCATCATTCCATACGTCATAAACACCGGAACCCCGTTCGCAGCACCGAACTTCCTCTCTGATGTCCCGCTGCTAACGGTGATCCTTCTTGACGCGTGGAACTGGACGCCGTTCATGTTCATCATCTTCTACGCCGGCCTCTCGTCGGTGCCGAAGACGCTCATCGAGGCCTCGCGGGTCGACGGCGCGCCGATGTGGCGGCGCTACGTCCACGTCATAATCCCCTACATGAAGCCCGTCGTCTTCGTCGCGACGCTTATCCGGCTTATCGACCTGTTCCGTACCTTCGGCGTGGTGTACGGCCTCACGGGCGGCGGCCCGGGGACGGCGACCCAACTCGTAAGCATCAACATCTACGAGCAGATGTTTATCAACAACCAGATTAACGTGGCCGCGGCGATAGCCATCGTCTACCTCGTCCTCGTCGTCGCGCTGTGTAACGTCATCATCGCGAAGGTCGGCTTCGAGGGGGTGTGGGACTGATGGCGACGACTGACGGCGATTCCCCTTCCGCTTCACAGCGACTCGACAAGGACACCCGGGAGACGCTGGTCACGGTCGTTCGACACACGATTCTGCTGACGTGGTCGTTCATCGTGCTGTTCCCGCTGTACTGGCTCGCCTCGATGTCGCTGAAGCCGCCGGGCACAGCGAACTCGCTGCCGCCTGACTGGATATTCCTGCCGACGGTGTACAACTACATCCAGCTGATTCAGGACTCGGGGTTCGTCGCGGCCTTCGCCAACAGCCTCGTGATGGTGTCGGCGTCGGTCGTCCTCGTCTTGCTCATCGGCGTGCCCGCCGCGTACGTCCTCTCGCGGTACGACATCCCGATGGAGCGGGACGTGCTCGTGTGGATACTCTCCTCGCGGATGCTCCCGCCCATCGCCGTCGTGCTCCCGTTCTTCATTATCTTCCGGGAGCTCAATCTGTTCGACACGCGCATCGGGATGGTGCTGATGTACGTCAGCATCAACCTCTCGCTGGTCGTCTGGGTGATGAAGGCGTTCTTCGACGGCATCCCCGAGACCTTGGAGGAGGCGGCCCGAGTTGACGGCGCGACCCAGTTCCAGGGCTTCAGGAAGGTCGTCCTGCCGGCGGCCAAGCCGGGCATCTTCTCGGTGGCCATCATCAGCTTCATCTTCGCGTGGATTGAGCTGCTGTTCGGGCTCGTGCTGACGAGCTTCGAGGCCGTGCCAGTGACGCTGTTCGTCTACTCGTTCATCGGCTCCCGCTCCATCGAGTGGGGGATGCTCGCGGCCGCCTCGACGGCGATGATCGTCCCGGTCGTCATCTTCCTTATCGCGGTCAACAAGTACCTCGCAGCCGGCCTCAGCTTCGGTGTGGTGATCAAAGAATGACCACGCCGTCCACACCACGAAAGGCATCGCCCGCAAACGACGCCCCTGCGGCGGCGGTAGCTTCAACTAGCCGCACATCGGAGGCAAAATAATGGCAAAGATCACAATCGACGACGTTACGAAGCGATTCGGTGAAGGAGATGAGTCAATCGTCGCCGTCGACGACGTCTCGCTGGACATCCGCGATGGCGAGTTCATCGTCTTCGTCGGTCCGTCCGGGAGCGGGAAGTCGACGCTCATGCGCATCGTCGCGGGGCTGGAAACGCAAACGGAAGGCGACATTCACATCGGCGACGAACTGGTCAATCAGCTCGGCCCGCGCGCCCGAGACATTGCGATGGTGTTCCAGAACTACGCGCTGTACCCCAACATGACCGTCGAGGAGAACATGTCCTTCGGGCTGAAGATGTCGACGGACATGTCCGCCGACGAGGTTGAAGAAGCCGTCACGTCCGCCGCCGAGATGATGGACATCGACATGCTGTTGGACGACAAGCCCGGCGAACTCTCCGGGGGACAACAACAGCGTGTCGCGCTCGGCCGCGCTATCGTCCGTGACCCGAACGTCTTCCTGATGGACGAGCCGCTGTCAAACTTAGACGCGAAGCTTCGGGCGGAGATGCGGACCGAGATCAACCGGCTCCAGAACGACCTTGACGTGACCACGCTGTACGTCACCCACGACCAGACAGAGGCGATGACGATGGGCGACCGGCTTGTCGTCCTCAACTACGGGGAACTCCAGCAGGTCGGGACGCCGCTGGAATGTTTCTACCGTCCGGCCAACCAGTTCGTCGCCGGCTTCCTCGGCTCGCCGTCGATGAACTTCTTCGAGGGCAACGTCGAGGGCGGAACGCTCCGCGCGGACGGCTTCGACTTCGACCTGACCAAGCGGATGCAGTCCGCTGTTAGCAGTCGAAACGAACTCGTCCTCGGTATCCGGCCGGAAGACATGACGCTTCACGACCGGGCGAACTCGGGCCACGAGTTCGAGGCCGTCGTCGACGTCGTCGAACCGATGGGGAGTATCTCCTACGTCTATCTCCGGGCGCGGTCACAGAGCCACGACCAGACGTTCATCGTCGAGACGGACGGCCAGCGCCCGATCAGCGAGGGCCAACACGTCTACGTCGAGATTCCGGATCGGGACGTACACCTGTTCGACGCCGCCAGCGGCGAGACGATCCACCAGCGCCAGCTCGGTGACGACGCGGAGATGGCGCTCGAAGAGCAAATAAAACCCGCCGAGTGACGGCGATACCCGTCGTCGCCTCACTCGCCGCAACCGACAGTTATCGACACACGACACATGACAGCTCAAGATATTCCACACTACGAGACGCGTAACGCTATCTGCGAGTACGGCCGGAGCCTGCTCGACGACGACCTGACAACCGGGACTGGCGGGAACCTCAGCGCCCGGCTCGACGAGAACCACATCGCGATCAGCCCGTCGGGAATCCCCTATGGAGAGATCGAACCGGAAGACGTTCCGATCGTACACACGGACGGCACTGTCGTCGAGGGCGACGTCGACCCGTCGACGGAGCTGCCGATGCATCTGGCCGTCTACCGCGAGCGACCGGCGGTCGGCGGCGTCGTCCACACCCACTCGCCGTACGCGACGACCTTCGCCTCGCTGGGCGAGCCGATACCGGCCTCGCATTACCTCCTCTCGTTTACCGGGACGGAGGTCCCCGTCGCCGAATACCGGACACACGCGACCGAAGAACTCGGCGAAGCGGCCGTCGACGCGCTGGGCGAGTCGTTCAACGCCACGCTGTTGCGCAACCACGGGGTACTGACGGCCGATGAAACGCTGGACGACGCCTACACGGTCGCGCTGATGGTCGAGTATTGCGCGCGCATCCACCACCAGGCCCGGGCCATCGGAGAGCCGGAAATCCTCCCGGACGAGGAGATCAACCGGCTGGCCGACAAGCTCGACAGCTACGGGCAGTGACCACGCGTGCCGCTCCCAACTGACCCATGAACCACGTCGCAATCGACATCGGCGCGAGCGGCGGGACGGTGTTCCTCGGCGAGGTGACCGAGTCCTCGTTCGCGGTACAGGAGGTCCACCGGTTCGACAACCGACCCGTCGAACGGGACGGCCGCTACGTCTGGGACGTCGACGCGCTGGTCGACCACATCGGCGACGGGCTCCGTGCGGCCGACGACCGCGCCGACGGCCTCGACACGGTCGGTATCGACACCTGGGGGCTCGACTTCGGACTCCTGTCCGACGGCGAACTGCTCCGGGACCCGGTCTCTTACCGCGACCCCGAGTCGACGGCCACGCGCGAGCAGGTTTTCGAGGCTGTCGGGAAGCGGCGGCTGTTCGACGCGACCGGCATCACGAACTGGAACACACCGAACACGCTGTGGCAACTCCACACTATCGCCGACCGCGAGCCCGAACTTCTCGAAGAAAGCGACGGCTTGCTCATGATGCCACAGCTCCTTTCGGCACGGATAGGGGGACAGCCGGCGGGCGACGTGACGATAGCCTCGACCACACAGATGGTCGATCCTGAGGCGCGAACGTGGGCCACCGACCTGCTTGGGGAGCTATCGGTTCCGACGGACCTACTCCCGGACCTGTCCGAACCCGGTCAGCGTCTCGGGACCGTCGACGATACCGTCGTTTCTGGGCTGTCTTCGACGCCGGAGATCGTGACGCCGGCGAGCCACGACACGGCGGCGGCCGTCGCCGGTCTCCCGCTAGTCGAGGACGCCGCGTTTCTCAACACCGGGTCGTGGTTCATTCTCGGTGTCGAGCGAGACGAACCAGTACGGACAGATGCCGCCTTCGAGCACGCCGTTTCGAACGAACTCGGCGTCGACGGGACCGTTCGGCTCCTGAAGAACATCAACGGGTTCTTTCTGCTCGAAGAATGCCGCAAAGCGTGGCGCGATGCGGACGATCCAGCCGATTACGATACGTTACTGTCGGCAGCCGAAAAAGCCCCGGCGCGGACCGCACTCGTCGATACGGACGCCGACACCTTCGGCATCGACGAGCCGATGCCTGACCAGATTCGGGCCTACTGTCGACGAACGGGCCAGCCCATGCCGACGGGGCAGGGCGGTATCGTCCGCTGTCTCCTCGACAGTCTGGCGGCGAAGACGGCGCTGGAACTCGACGCGCTCGCGGCAGTCGTCGAGGACCCACCGTCACGTATCGTTCTCGGCGGCGGCGGTGTCAGAAACGAGCTGTTCTGTCAGTTGCTGGCTGACGCTACCGACCGCCCAGTGTCGACTGGCCCAGTCGAGGCGACAGCTGTCGGCAACGTCCTCACACAGGCTGTCGCGGCCGGGACAGTGCCGGACATCGAAACCGGGCGGCAGTTGGTCGAGTCGGCGTTCGAGACGACGACCTACGAACCACAGGCTGGTGGCGAGTGGGACGACGCCAAAGATCGGTTGGCTGCACTGACCGACGATTCGTTGTCCGGGGCCTGACGCTTTTACCGCGAGGTGTAGCCGCCGTCCATCACGACGGTCGACCCCGTCATGTACGACGAGGCGTCCGACGCGAGGTAGACGACGAGCTCTTTCAGCTCCTCTGGTCGACCGAGACGGCCCATCGGCGTGTTCTCCAGCCAGGTCTCCTCCATCTCCGGGTTCTCTTCGAGCACCTCGTCGACGAGTTCGGTCCGCATGTACCCGGGCGCAATAGCGTTGACGCGGACACCCTGATCGCCCCACTCGACCGCCAGCGACTGGGTCAGCATCCTGACGCCGGCTTTCGTCGTGTTGTAACTGGCCTGTTTCTGTGGGACGTTCACGTCGAACCCCGACATTGAGGAGATGTTGACGATGCGTCCCTCACCGCGGTTGAGCATCTGTTGACCGACGTGTTTGGCACAGAGAAAGACGCCGTCGAGGTTGACCGACACGACCCGCCGCCAGGACTCGACGCTCGTCTCCTCCGCTGGGGAGTTCTCGACGATGCCGGCGTTATTGACCAAGACGTCAATTGGCCCCAAGCGGTCGGTCACATCCTCGACCATCGCCTCGACCGAGCCTTCGTCCGTAACGTCGACCTCCGTCGCGATGACGTCCGTCTCGCCGTCCAGTTCCGAGGCCGTCCGCTCCGCTTTCTCAACGTTCACGTCCGCGATAGCGACGTCGGCCCCCATATCGGTGAGACCGGTCGCCATCTGTTTGCCGAGCCCCTGCGCCGCACCGGTGACGATAGCTGTCTCTCCGTCGAGGGAGAAACTGTCAAGTACACTCATGCGTACGCTTGGTGCTCTGGTAGCCTCCAACATAAATGTACGGCTATCTCTGCCACACCTTTCCGCGGCCGATATCGGCAGCCAGTCATTACAAGTACTCCCTCACAGATAACATAGCTATGCAAATCACCGACTTCGAACTGTTCGCCGTGCCACCGCGGTGGTTGCTTCTAAAACTGGAGACTGACGAGGGGATCGTCGGCTGGGGTGAGCCCATCGTTCAAGGCCGGTTGGAGACGGTCCGTGCCGCTGTTACCGAGCTTATCGAGGCGTATCTCCTCGGGGCCGACCCGCTCCGAACCGAGTATCATTGGCGGAAGCTCTATCAGAGCGGCTACTTCCGCGGCGGCCCGATACTCATGAGCGCGCTTGCGGGTATTGACCACGCGCTCTGGGACATTAAGGGGCGACACTACGGTGCCCCGGTGCACGAACTACTCGGCGGGCACGTCCGCGATAAGCTACTCGTGTACCAGTGGCTCGGTGGCGACGACCCCGAGGACGTGGCTGTCGCCGCAAGAGAGGACCGGGAACGCGGCTACAGAGCGTTCAAGTTCAATTTCGCCCGGGAGTTTCGGCCGATTGAGACGCCGAATGCTGTCGATCATGCGGTTGAACGGGTGGCCGCAATCCGTGACGCCGTCGGTGACGACGCCCTCGTCGGCGTCGACTTCCACGGCCGCGTCTCGAAACCGATGGCCGCAGATCTCGTCGAGCGACTCGAACAGTTCGATCTGATGTTCATCGATCAGCCACTGCTCCCCGAACACGACGACTCGTTTGCCAGTATCGCCGAGCGGACGACTGTTCCGATAGCGACTGGCGAACGGTTCTATTCCCGCTATGACTTCAAGCGCCTCCTCGTCGACGACGGGGTGTCGATACTCCAACCCGACGTGACCCACGTCGGTGGCATCAGCGAGATGCGCAAGGTCGCATCGATGGCGGAAGCGTTCGACGTGGCCGTCGTTCCGCACTGCCCGCTCGGCCCTGTCGCGTTCGCAGCGAGCCTGCAGGTCGGGTTTTGCGCCCAGAATGTCGTGTTGCACGAACAGGACCTCGATCTACACGACCCGGCGACGAGCCAGCGACTCAAGGTCCTAGAGGACCCGGAGACGTTCCAGTTCGAAGACGGCTACGTCAAACGGCCGACCGGCCCCGGACTCGGTATCGAGATCGACGAGGCTCTCATCCGTGAACTGGCACAGACGGAGGTCAATTGGTACAACCCGGTCTGGCACCACGAGGACGGAAGCGTCGCGGAGTGGTAACTGGACACGGTACGAATGGGGCGACCCACCCTGTGTATTTTTATGGCTCTGTTCCGTGCCACCAGGTATGCGAACTGCTGTACTGGTAGAACCAACTGAGTTCGAGCTGGAGGACCGTCCCAGACCGTCGCCCGGCCCCGACGAGGTACTCGTTGCCGTGCGCGACGTGGGTATCTGTGGCTCCGACGTCCACTACTACGAACACGGTCGTATCGGGGACTACGTCGTGGAAGACCCGCTCGTCCTCGGGCACGAGAGCGCCGGTGAGGTCGTCGAAGTCGGCGAGAACGTTACTGATCACGAACCGGGGGACCGCGTCGCGCTCGAACCCGGCGTTCCGTGCCGTCGCTGTGCCCACTGCAAGCGCGGCGACTACCACCTCTGTGAATCAGTTCGGTTCATGGCGACGCCGCCACACGACGGCGCGTTCACAGAGTACGTCTCGTGGCCGGCCGATTTCGCCTACACGCTTCCGGAGTCCGTCTCTACAGCTGAAGGGGCACTGTGTGAACCGCTTTCGGTCGGAATCCACGCCTGCCGCCGCGGTAGCGTCGGAACCGGAGATACAGTGCTGATAACCGGAGCGGGACCTATCGGGCTGATGGTGCTTGAGGCCGCGCGCGCCGCAGGCGCGACGGACATAATACTGACCGACGTTGTCGAGGAAAAACTAGAGTTCGCCGAAAAGCGGGGAGCAGACCTGACAGTCGACGTTACCGAGACGGATCTCGATACGGCAGTCGCCGAGTACACGGACGGCGTCGGTGCTGATGTGGTCGTCGAAGCCTCCGGTGCGGAGCCGTCGATCAAGTCGACAATCGACGTGGTCCGTCGGGGCGGCACGGTCGTTCTGGTGGGTCTGGCCAGCGAAGCGGAGGTCCCATTCGACGTGCTGGAACTCATCGACAACGAGGTCGACGTCCACGGCTCCTTCCGGTACAAGAACACCTACGACGCGGCTGTCGACCTGTTGGCCGACGGCGAAGTCGACGTCGAGGGCATAATCGACTTCGAATCCGAACTTGAAGACATCGACGACGCGTTCCGCCGATCCATGGAGCCGACTGTGGTCAAGGGCATGATATCACTTGATTCGTAACCGGCACTGCATTGGGAAGGTTGTTCCCAAAGAAGCGTGATATAATAGCTATACAGATATTGCTGAGCATTGGAAGGAATTTCAGCAGGTTCGTTGTACGCACGACCCCGCGACGCAACTCTGAAACAATCATTGAGGCGGTGTATTATCTGAATTGACGGCTTGATATCGCTAAAAGCCCACTGATTTGGGATTCCAGAGGGTTTCGGAAGGTACCCGAGAGATAACTCTCCGACTTTCACACTGCCCAGAGATAGCCAGTAGAGCGAAGTAAGGTATTCTATTTGAGAGAGGCTTTCGCAGAACAGTTGATTTCCTAGATTTTAGTTATACCCTGGCGGGACGTTCCATCACAGTGGTGTGTCCGAGTGAGATAGCCAGGCACTGTGAGTAGCCGAACGGTTAAACCTCGCCACCGTTGTGGGCGGATATGGACCTCTCAATCGTTGACCTCTCTCCGGTCCCAAATGACGGAACTGCGACTGACGCGTATACGAACACCGTCGACGCAGCCCAGCAGGCCGAACGCCTTGGCTATTCCCGGTTCTGGGTGGCGGAACACCACGGGATGGGTGATAAGCTCGCAGGAACAACACCCGAGGTACTGCTCGGCAGCCTCGCCGCCGAAACCGACTCAATCCGCCTCGGATCGGGAGCGGTCCTGCTCAATCACTACAGTCCATTCAAGGTCGCAGAACTGTTCGGTTCGCTCGACGCGCTCGCGCCGGGACGCATCGACGCGGGGCTTGGGCGGGCCAACGGCTCTCCGGCCGTCGACCGGGCACTCGGGACGAACCGACGTGTCCGGAACCCCGACGAAGACCACGCCGAAAAAATCGAAGCCGTCGTTTCGCACCTCTACGACGGCTACCCGGATGGACACGCGTACAGTGATCTTGAAATCCCCCGGTCAGGTGGGGAGACACCAGTCCCGTGGGTTCTCGGGTCAAGTCCGTCGAGCGCCGCGCTGGCCGGCGAGCTTGGTCTGCGCTACTGTTTCGCCGCGTTCATCCGACCGGGGTTAGCCACCCGTTCCTTCGAGGAATACCGAACCCACTTCGAATCCTCGCAGTTGGCCGGCGGCGTCGACGAGCCACAGGGAATGGTCGCGGTAAACGCGGTCTGTGCCGAAACCGACGAGGAAGCGGCGCGGCTCCGCGCCGTGGCGGAAGCGTCATTCAAGCGGATGGAACGCGGGGTTGTCGGCACGACACCATCTGTCGAGGAAGCAATCGACGAGCTCGGGGCTGTGCCCGAACCGACGCCTGCCACGCTGGATGCCGGTGAGTGGCCGCGGGCGATTTCCGGCAGTCCAGAGACACTCAGCGACATACTCGAACAACTGTCTGACCGTGTTGGCGTCGATGAGGTGATGATTCAGCACGTCGTCGGCAACCACGCTGACGCACTCCGCTCCCACGAGTTGCTCGCAGATGGTGTCGGCCTCACACCACGCTAACCACTTCTATTGGAGTGGAACGGGAACAGGTCACTGTGTTATCATCCCGTACATCTACGTTGTACCAGTAAAATCCCACTCAAAAGCCCGATTTGGGTTTTCTATACGTTAGTTACCGATTTCGAGTGTATACGCACCTAATTTGAGGGTAGTCGGTGGTATAATTCCCGTTCAAAGCGAGTTATAGGTCGAAATTTTATTATATAGATATAAAATCCACTTTCGCAGGACTGACTGGCCCCAAACGGTTTCAGATACAGCCTGTTCCGACCGACTCAGTCGTCTGCGACTGCAGTGGCGGTCGGTTCTGCTGGGTCAGCTTCGGACACCTCAGACACGGTCGACCACTCCAGATCGCGCTCGTACTCGAAGGCATGGTGGTCCTGCGTGGGGTCGACAACGGTCAGCGAGAGCCAGTTGTTGTCGAGCAGGGTCGCCAGTTCCGCGTGGTCAGCGAGTACGTCGGTGACACGGTCGACCGGAGCGTGAATAACCGTCGAGAGGCGGAGCGGCTGATGGTGCGGGTCGTCGTCGGCCGCCATGAGCGACTGTAGCGGGAGGCCGGTCATCAGGTCGCCGCCGTTGCCCTGGTAGACGCCGACGTTGCCGACAGGGTTGTGAGTCACCTTCGACCCGCTCCCGTAGACGGCGTTATCGACTGTCGAGAAGTAGTACTGGGTGTTGATCCACTGCGTGACGACCATCGGCCCGGTGAGTATCGCCTCCAGCGCCTCGCCGTCAGGGTCGGTCGACCAATCGTAGGAGTGGAGGAAGGCGCGGCCGTCAAGGTCGACATCGCTCGTCAGTTCGCGGGGGCCGATAACGAAGCCGGCGTTGCCGGCCAGGCCCCACTCGGGGCGGGTCTCTGCCCAGTCGGCGGCGCGGCGTTGCGTTTCGCTGACCCCCGACGATGCATCGCTCCCCATTGATTCGGCACGCTCTGCAGCCGCGTTCTCGCGGGCGGTGGCGAGGTTGGCGCGCAACTGCTTGAGGTCGTCGGCGTGGCTCTCAGGCACCTCGCTGTCGTACAGCTCTACTTCGTCGGTCGTCGTGTTGTGTTCGCCGGCCATGAAGACGGTATCTTCAGGGATTTCGAAGCCGCGGTCACGAAGCGCAGACCGGACTTCGGTGTCGTTGCAAATCGTCGCCAGCACGCGGGCGTTCGGGCCGCCGGGGTTGCCGGCGCAGGCACCACAGTCCAGACTCGAATCGTAGGGGTTGTTCGTCGTCTCACTGGCGTGCCCGGTGAAGACGACGAGGCGACTGAACGTCTCCCAGCCCAGCAGGTCGAACGCAGTGGCAGCGTACTCGACTTTTTCATCGGTGGTCAGCCCCACCGGCAGGTCACCGGCGTAGGTGTGCTGGTGGTGGACGAGCGGGTCACAGAACTCGTGGTCGTCGGGCACCGAGCCGTCAGCCGCATCGAACAGGTCGTGCACGCGTCCGGGGACAAGCGTGCGGGCCGCGAGCGCGAGGCCGTACCCGCTCCCAGCAGTTTCGACGAAGCCGTAGGCCGTAGCGGCGTTGGCCTCTAGCGTCTCGATAATTTCGTCGGCGGTGTCACGGATGCCCGACCAGCGGTCGTGGCTCTCCTGCGTGTCGTCGTCGATCGGCACGTCGGTGACGTGGTGCTGTGGATCGAGAATCGGGGGGCAGGCGTCGACCGACACATCGGTGTCGTAGCCCTGATACTCCATTGGAATGCCGAAGAAGCCGGCGTACCCGTGGGTCTCGTAGTCGCCCGTGGCCTCGATGTGGCGGCGGATGATCTCAGAGCGGGTGTCAATACAGAAGACCATCTGTGCGTCCGGGCGGCCCGAACGGTCGCTGTCAGCCAGCGACTGGCTCTCCGCGGCAACGGTCTCGACGAGGTCGCCGCGGTAGCTCGCTTCCCAGGCACGCAGGAACGCCCCGGCGAGTTCGGCAGCCGGGTCCGGGTCGATGCTGTCGTTCGAGGGAGCGATGGCAGCACCGACGGCGTCTGACAGGGCCAGACGCGCCGCGAGGTATCCAACCAGTGAAATCGGGTACGTCGACTGCCACGCGCCCTCGTCGTCGGCACGCTGCTTGATGAGTCCCGTCCAGCCAGGGAGAGCGGCCAGTTGCTCCTCGAAGATGGGCACCCACTGATTCTCCGGGTGGGATGCAAGCACGGTCTCGATGGTTTCAATGGGCGATTCAGGCAGCTCAGCGGTAATTCCTGCATCCGGGATTTCGCTGTCGTGCTCGGCAACCCCACGGAATGCAGCGTAGAACCCCGCTTCGCGGTTCGGCATCGACCAGTGGGCGCTCCCCTCATCGAGGAATGCTGACAGCCATTTCGTCAGGACCTGATCGACGTGGTCGGTTGCAATGTCAGAGTCACTGCCCGCGGCATCGGTCGCTTCGGCCATTCGGTCGAGCAATATCTCGGGTTCCTTCTCGTACCCGGCCTCGGAGAGTTCCGCGTCGAGAATTTCCGGGTCTATCTGGCCGCGCTGCAGCGCCGCATGGAACGTCCTCGTGCTGGGGTAGCCACGGCCGCCCAACAGGTCGGCTGCCTGTGTGACCGCCTCGCTGAACGGCTGGTCCTCGAACCCCGCGAGGGGGTTTGCCGTCACGAACGAGTGGATAGGCCAGAGGGAGCCGACGGTGGTCGCTGCGGTGTCGATACTGTCGTGGATGGTGGATTCAGTACTCATTGTAGTCCTCCGTCGTGGTCAGCACGGTGTCGGCCGATGGCTGGCCGGCGTTCAATAGCGCCACGTAGAGACGCTGGCTGCGCTCATGGATCCCAGTCTCGATGCCGATGTAGATGCCGACGAAGAAGACGGCGATTATGCCGTGGAGCAGCGTCAGTTCGGTCGTTGTGGGGCCGACAGGCATGAGCCCCGAGACACCCGTATAGACAACAGCATAGATAACGATGGCCGGGAAGAAGACCACTGGGACGGCCCCGTAGCGGGCCGCCGTCGGAAGCGAGGTGTGCTGGACGGCGTTGCGCGCCGCATGGAGGGTCGTAAACACCACGAAGAAGGTCAACAGGAGCCCGCTGTCGACATGCGTTCCCTTCCCTGTCAGCACTGTAAACACCGCGCCACCGGCGATGCCAGTCAGCAGTGTGGCGACGATACCGACAATGCTCGCCGTCGTTCCTATCGTGTGTGGCGTCCCCTCGCTCGGGGTAGTGTGTTCGACCTGTCCGCCGGCACTGAGGAACTGGTAGGCCTTGTAGAAGCCGTGCAGGATGAGATGGGTGATAGCAGCCCCAAAGAAGCCGAGGCCGGCCTGCATAATCATGAATCCCATCTGACCGACAGTCGAACAGCCGAGCTTACCCTTGATGTCCGATTGAACTGATTTCAGGAGTTTTCCGCCAATGGCGCTAGCACCGCCGACAGCAACGATGCCGAGCATGAGCGCGGGGTCGACGGTGATGACCGGAGCAAAGCGAGTCAACAGAATGCCGCCCGCATTGACGAACCCGGCGTGCATCAGCGCGGAGGCAGGCGTTGGTGCGGTCATCGAGGAGAGGAGCCAGCCGTGGAACGGAACAAGTGCGGACTGAATCATTGCGGCGAGCACGAGTACGCCTGCAGCGACCAGCCACACTGGACCGGCAAGCGTGTCGGCAGCCGCCGCAATTCCGGAGACAGTAGTCGCGCCAGTCGCCCACCACAGTGCCGTCAGCGCAACGCCGAGAAGCGCGCTGCTGGCGATGAAGTACTTGCGGGCAACCGTCGCAGCCGCCTGTGCCTGGTCCCAGCCGCTGACGATACCGATGAGTTTCGCCATCAGCAGCCCCATCGCGAGCCACAGCACGCCGAACAGGGCGAGGTGGTCAGCCGCGACCAGTCCCATCACAACCACCGTGAAGCCGAACACGGTGGCGAAAAAGCCGGTTTTGAGGCGACTGCCTGCCAGATAGCGGCGCGAATAGCTGTGAACGATACCGCTGAAGAAGGTGACGACCACCCACATCAGGACTGTCAGTCCGTCGACGGCGACAACGCCGGGTATCTCCCACGCGAACCCAGTTCGGATTCGGACGGCAAGCACAGCAATGCTCGCGGCAAACATCGACCACACGAGCCATGTGAGTGCGACGGGCACGAGCGGCGAGTCAGCCGCCGTGTCCGGGAGTGATCCAACCGTCTTCGGTGAGTTGCGTCCTGACATCGTTGTTCGTGGCCGATCACGGTAATCACGGAATGTGATCGACCGATTCTGGTTGTCTTCACCCCTACTGCGAACGTACTGGTTATTAAATCCTTCTATACTACCAATTTGTTCCAAAAGAAGTAGATTATAGAACATTATGTTTTTGCGTCTGATGCACCGGCGATAAGCACTACCGTGGTAGCAGCCAGGTACTTCACAGCCTGTGTCGGTAATCTTCTTGCACAGCGGGTCCGCTACTCATGTGCACACAGGTTCGGCTCTCAGGAGCGAATTGGATATCGAAAAGGGGCGAGATTACCAAACTGTTCGTTGGGGCAGCTCGAAAATCAGGCGGTGATTGAAGCGCGTCAGTTACTTCGATAACGTGTCAGGCCGTGTAGTCCCATGGGCGCAGTCGTCCGACAAGCAACTCCGCAACAGCAGCAGCCCCGCTCGCAGCTAGCTCTCGTTCTCGGAATCGAACTTACCGAAGGGCGTCGTCTCGTGACTCCGGACAAGTACTTCGTCGGCCACCGTCAGGCCCATATCGAGAAGTGCCTGCGCAACGGGCGTGATATCGCTATCCGATTCGCCGACAGCCGTCACAAGGAGGTTCTCCTCGCCGGTGACCAGTTCCTGTACCGATACCACACCGTCGATATCGAGGATTTCGGGGATTAAATCGCCTCGCTCGGGAATCGACGCAGTGCAGTAGAGCAACATCCGGAGCGGGTAGCCCGCCTGCTGATAGTCAACATCAGCGCTGTAGCCTTTGATTACCTCGCTGGACTCGAGATGGTTAATGCGCTTGCGGACGGTGCTGTCGGACGTATCCGTTCTCTCTGCGATGTCCCCGGACGACATGTTTCGAGCATCCTCCTGTAATGCGTACAGGATTGCTCTGTCGACGGCGTCGATTTCCTCGTCAGCCATACTAGTGTGTCCACAGCAAGGACACTTTACTGTTGTACGTTCCCCGAGACCGCTGCTGTGTCTGTCAGCGGTAGCAGCGAGGTCTCGAACGCGCCAGCCGCAGCCTGTGAATAGATGCAGCATGTCTCAGGGTGGATAACAGCGGGGAAGTTGCGCTCTCGACGAGCAGACGTGACACGAACTGCCGGAACAACCGACCCGAGTCCGTGACGGCGGCCAGTTTTCAGGCGCGCCTAAATTCCGAAGCAGTTATATATTTTTAGGTGAGCCTAACAATCATGTCGAGAGATGATACAAACCACAAGTCCCCGACCAGACGTGACTACATGAAGTATGGTGGCGCGGTGATGAGTGGGGGGTTGTTGGCGGGCTGTGTAGGTCAATCCGACTCCAAGTCAACTCCGAGCGAGCGAGGCACAGGCGACGGGTCGACCTCAATGGCCGAACCAACCACGGCTGATGACGGGTACTCCGTTACAATGTCACCCATGGGAACCGTCGAGTTCGAAACGGTCCCCCAGAGTGTGTTCACGATACTGGGCCACCACGTAGACATGCTGGTCGCGCTTGGGCGAGGCGACGCGATCAACGCGATGCACGCACCCAAATACCACCAGTCGCTGTATCAGAAGTTCCTCCACCGACTGGAAGGCGTCTCAATCGACTGGGACGGGCTGTACTCCTCGTGGCCGCCGTCGAAAGAGAAACTGTACGAACTCGATAGCGATGTGCACATAGCGGACCCAGCGAAGGTTGCGACGGCCGAGGGATGGGACAACAACAGCCTCCAGGAGATAGAATCGAACGTTGGCCCGTGGTTTGGGAACACACTCAGCGGCACGCAGCAGGAACCGCCATCAGGCTGGGCTGATGCGTATGACTACTATACGCTCTGGGAAATCTTCGGAAAGATCGCGGAGGTCTTTCGGGAAAGAGACCGATATGCGGCGTTCGTATCTGTCCGTGATTCGATGCTGCAAGCTATCAACGCGGGCCTGCCGTCGGAAAGTGAACGGCCGAGCGCGGCACTGGTCCTGTTTTCCACATCCGGCGAGGAAATCTGGGGCTATAAGATGAACCACCCGGGCTACTACGCTGCTCACACCCGCCCGCTGGGTGCGACCGATGCGTTAGCCGATGCTGTCGGTGACGGGTACGGCGACGACGGTCGGAATATTACACTCGACACCGAACTACTTCTCGAAGCTGATCCAGACGTACTGCTCGTCCCCGGGCCAATGGCGGGGTCCCACAATCTCGACGATATTCGGTCACAACTGGCGGACAACGAGGTTACAAGAGAAATCACTGCTGTCCAAGAGGGGCGGATATACGCGCAAGGTGCCCGTCGGCAGGGTCCGATTCTGAACCTGTTCCAGACTGAGATGACCGCGAAACAACTGTACCCCAACCAGTTCGGCGAGTGGCCGGGCTACGTCGACGGTGATCCGTACCCCGAAATCCCCGCCGAGGAACAGCTGTTCGACCGCCAGCGGGTCGCTGACATAATCACGGGTGCGGGACAGTGACTGACGCCGAGAGGACATCGTCTGAACGCCCAACGCGCAGAGAGTATATCAAGGGTGCCGGGGTGATTGTCGGCGGCAGTTTACTCGCCGGGTGTGCCGGCGATGCAGTCTCAGAATCCACCGCTACTGAGGATAAAGCGACAGCCACGGCGACCGAGACGGAATCATATACCGTCTCCATGGAGCCGGTTGGCGACGTTACGTTCCAGACGGTTCCCGAGCGATGGCTTCCCTACGGTGGCGCCTACGCCGATATGGGCGTGGCCCTCGGACAGGCCGATGGCCTCACAGGTATTGGCGGGGGAGATCGCTATTACACGTACGTCTACGATGAGCTTCCCGGTGTTTCCGTCGATCAAGAGACGATTGACGCGAATCCGGAGGTCCGAACGAAAGAGGAATTTTACGAACTCGACAGCGACGTACACCTCTATGACCCACAGATGCTCGTCAACTGGTTCGACTGGTCGCAGTCGGACATCGACGAAATCACTGAGAACGTCGCTCCGTTCATCGGGAATCTGATATTCCGTCGTTCGGATAACTGGCACGACTACCGGTATTACACGCTCTATCAGGCCTTCGAGAAGGTCGCGGAGGTGTTTCAGGAACAGGCACGGTACGAGGGGTTCAAACAATTACACGACGACTACATCGCGGACCTCCAGAGTCAACTCCCGCCGGCCGAGGAGCGTCCGAACGTCCTCCTCACCTACGAGGGTACCAACGAGCCGGAGTCGTTCTCTCCCTATCGACTGAACGACAAGGGCACGAGCAAGAAGCAATGGCGTGACCTCGGCGTTACTGATGCGCTTGCCGGAACCGATATTGAGAACCTCAGTACGACTAATCGGGGCGAATACGACTACGAAACGCTTCTATCGGTTGATCCAGACGTTATCCTCATCCGCGGCCACGAGCGGAAATCAGCGACTGAATTCCGAGAGACCATCTTGCAGTTCATGCAGAACCACACCGTCGGCAGTCAATTAACTGCGGTACAGAACGAGCGCGTGTATCGCGGTGGCTACCTCCGACAGGGGCCGATTCACAATTTCTTTTTGACCGAACGGGCGGCCCAACAGCTCTACCCCGATATCTTCGGCGACGTGACCTCGGATACCGAACTGTTCGACCGGCAGCAAATCGCCGATATCGTCACGGGTGATTTCGAATGACTGATCCAGATAGAGCGGCGTGCGAATGGCCGACGCGGAGAGATATAGTCAGAAGTAGCGGGGCACTCGCTTTCGGCGGCTTCCTCGCCGGTTGTTCGGGCGAGAGTGGTCAGGAGTCTTTGGTGACCGAGGGCAGCGACATGACCACAGCTACCGGAGCGGGCGGTACTGAGACCGATCCAGCGACTTCCGACGGGGCATATTCAGTGACGATGGAGCCAGTCGGAACCGTCGAATTCGAAACGGTGCCCGAGACAATCGCCCCGTTCACAGCGGACTACATCGATATGCTAGTCGCGCTCGGTCACGGCGACGCAGTACAGTCGATCTGGTACCGCGGTCGGTACAAAACGCTACACTACGAGGAACTCGATGGGGTGTCCATCGACCTTGGCAGGCTCACACAGCTCTGGAGCGACGGTATCTCGAAGGAGCCGTTCTACGAGATGAACTCGGACCTGCACCTCATCGACCCACACGGGCTGACAAACTGGCTTGGAGCGTGGGATCAGTCGGACCTCACAGAAATTCGGGAGAACGTCGCACCGTTTCTCGGGAATCTCATCTTTCGCCAGACTGACGACTGGCACGACTACCGGTACTACTCGCTGTACGAGGCGTTCGAGAAGGTGGCTGAAATGGTTCAGGAACGGACGCGCTTTGAGGCGATCCGTTCAATCCACGACGAACTGGTCGAAACGGTGCAGGCTCGGCTCCCGGCGCCAGCGGATCGGCCAAACGCCGCGCTCATGTTCGCCGGCGAGGAGCCGGAGGCGTTCACGCCGTATCGGATCAGCGGGAACGGGGCCAACAAAGAACACTTCCAGACGCTCGGCATTTCTGACGCCTTTGCCGATACCGGAGTTGAGGGGTACTCCGGCTCGGAGTCGCTCGATTACGAGACGTTACTGGAGATAGATCCGGACTCACTCCTTCTGCGATACCATCGCGAAGGGAAGACCCGGGAGGAATTCGAGAACTCCGTACTCGCCTCTATGAAAGACCACGAAGTGGGCAGCCAGTTGCGGGCCGTCCAGAATGACATGGTGTTTCGCGGCGGCCCGATCTACGCCGGCCCGCTGCATAACCTATTCATGATCGAACGGTACGCGAAGCGCTACTTCCCAGAGGAGTTCACAGAGACGCACCTGTTCGACCGAGATCACCTCGCGACGATTATCACCGACGGTAGAGACGAATGACGGCACCATTTTCCAGCACAGCCCGTTACAGGCGTCTCCCAGTGGCTCCGCCGTCGTGCGAATAGACTTGGAAAGATTTTTACACAGATTCAAGTTCAATTTTACATAGATGTCCACAGCGACCATACGTAACGTCCTCCGCGGTGACGGCGACCGGTTCGTCTACATCGTCTCCGCGTTAGCCGCATTGAACGGACTGTTGTTCGGGTTCGACACCGGGATCATCTCGGGCGCGTTCCTGTTCATCCAGGACTCGTTCGTCATGTCGCCGCTTGTCGAGGGGATCATCGTCAGTGGCGCGATGGCCGGGGCCGCGGCCGGTGCAGCCGTGGGTGGCCAGTTAGCCGACCGCCTCGGTCGCCGTCGACTCATCCTCATTGCGGCCATCGTATTCTTCGTCGGATCGTTCACGATGGCCGTCGCGCCGACCGTCCCCGTCCTCGTCGCCGGTCGGCTTATCGACGGCGTCGCTATCGGCTTCGCGTCGATTGTCGGTCCGCTGTACATCTCCGAAATCGCACCACCAGAGATCCGTGGCGGACTCACCTCGCTCAATCAGCTCATGGTTACCACCGGAATCCTGCTCTCGTATTTTGTCAACTACGCGTTCGCCGACGCTGGCGCGTGGCGCTGGATGCTCGGTGCCGGGATGGTCCCGGCCGTCGTGCTCGCTATTGGTATTCTGAAAATGCCCGAAAGCCCACGCTGGCTCTTCGAACACGGGCGGACAGACGAGGCCAGAGCCGTGCTCAAGCGAACGCGGTCCGGCGGTGTCGAGCAGGAACTCGACGAGATCCAAGAGACCGTCGAAACACAGTCCGAAACCGGCATTCGGGACCTGCTAGCTCCATGGCTTCGCCCAGCGCTCGTGGTCGGACTCGGACTCGCCGTCTTCCAGCAGATCACCGGTATCAACGCGGTCATCTACTACGCCCCGACAATTCTCGAGTCCACTGGCCTCGGAAATGTGGCCTCGATCCTCGCGACAGTCGGTATCGGGACAATTAACGTCGTGATGACGGTCGTGGCAATCATGCTCGTCGACCGCGTCGGTCGACGCCGACTCCTGCTTGTCGGTGTCGGTGGAATGGTTGCAACCCTCGCCGTCCTCGGCACCGTGTTCTACCTGCCCGGGCTTGAAGGCGGCCTCGGCATCATCGCCACGATCAGTCTGATGCTGTTCGTGTCCTTTTTCGCGATCGGCCTCGGTCCAGTCTTCTGGCTCCTGATCTCAGAAATATACCCGCTTTCCGTTCGTGGGTCGGCGATGGGCCTCGTCACCGTCGCCAACTGGGGTGCAAATCTCCTCGTGTCGCTGACGTTCCCCGTCCTGACTGACGGCGTCGGAACCTCTGCGACGTTCTGGCTGTTCGGCCTCTGCAGTCTCGCGGGACTGGTGTTTGTCTACCGCTACGTCCCCGAAACCAAGGGCCGGACGCTTGAGGCAATCGAAGACGACCTCCGGCAGAACATCTCACTGGCTGACTGAGCCGACCATCGGAACGGCCGGCGAAGCCACCGGTTGCGTCTGTTTCACATACCGAGACGGTCTAACGCACGTTCGAGCCTCGGGAGTTCGTCTTCGCCGAAAAACCGGACGTTCTCCAGCGCGTGAAAGGCGACATACACGTCGCGTCGCTCTTCGAAGTATCCCGCAGAGATGTCGCGGTGTTGTCGGTATTCATCATAGAACGCCGCCCCGATCGAATCCAGTCGGTCGACGTACGCCAGATCAACTTCAGCGTGACCGAAATAGATCGCTGGATCGAGGACGGCCCGAACGGTTCCGTCAGCCACCACAGCGTTTCCAGGATGGATATCGCCGTGCAGCAAGGACGGCGTGGCCGGTTCGACGAGGCGAGCGTCGAGCGTTTCCGCCAGTCGCTGCACTCGGTCGAACTCGCCGGCTGGCAAGGCCCCTTCGTTCCGTGCGGCCGTTGCAAAAGGGAGGAGCCGTTGCGCACGGAAGAAATCGATCCACGAATCGGTCCACGGGTTCGACTGACTGAATGGGCCCGAAAGGGTATCGAACGGAAAGCCGAACGCGTCAGCCGAAGTGTCGTGGAGAGCCGCAACGTGTCGCGCGAGGTCGCGTTCGGCCCGCTCGTCGAATCGGCCGTCACCGCCGATAAACGACAGTACGAGCAGTTCCGGTTCGACGTGGAGGACTTCCGGAACCGGGAGAGGCGTGTCACGGTCGAGGGACTGAAGCATTGCCGCCTCGATTCCGAGCGGCGAGCCGTCGACTTTCACCGCCACATCAGGACGGTCGTGAAACGACACACGGTAGACCGACCCGACTTCTCCGCCGTCGAGCGCCGTCGCGTCGTGAGCGTCGGCGTTCAGTACGCTCGAAACCCGCTGTAGGACTGTCGCCTTCGTTCGTTTCGCGCCCGTCCCGTCGTCCATATTCAGCGTACGAAAAGCGGTCCAATAGGTCTGTTTGTCTCTGTCTCGGCAGGGGAAACAAAGCTGTCCGAACCTGACTGCAGACTTCCGAGAACAGGCAGTGCTCGAAACGGCTGGATACTACACGGACCGGTCAGCGTTGGCCCCAAACTGCACGACGAGTCGCTCCGTGGCGAGAGCGTACACGGTCATCTCCGTCCCCTTCTCCGAGTACCACGTTTCTGCGGGTTCGATAAGGTCAGCTTCACAGAGGCGGTCGAGGTGATAGGAAACGCTCTGGAGCGAGCGGTCGACTGCGTCCGCGATATCCGATGCTGTCCGCGGGTTATCCCTGACCGCCCCAAGTATCTCCTGAGCGGCCTCAGATGAAAGGATCTGGAGGACATCAGTCGGCTCGGTACCGTTGACTACGACGTTCGTCTGCTCTCGGGGTGCATAGTCAACCGGCGGGTGGTGGGGGAAGACGCTTGCCATGAATTGTAGGGTGGGTAGTGACGGTCGTTTCTATTTGTTCGGCTCAATCCGAACAAACCAATCAAACAATTTAATACTTACGGAAGCAATAGGCAGAGGTATGACGCAGCAGGGTACGTGGCAAACAGGGCAGCCAGTTCGTATGCATGAGTGATGCTGACAGTTCGGTCGCACGAGAACGCGTCATCGAATCGATGGAGCAATCAGCCGAGGTGTACGGCCTCAGCCGAAGTTCTGGGCGTATTTATGGCGTGCTGTACTTCGCTACAGAACCGCTCTCTATCCCAGAACTGGTCGACGAAACTGGCTACGCGAAATCGACGGTGAGTAACGTCACACGGACGCTGTCGCGTGTCGGCCTCATCCACCGCAAGTCGTCTGCAGGCGGCGGCAGACGCGTCAGGTTCGAGGCCGAACGCGATGTCTGGTTCATCCTGCAGGACGTGTTCCAGCAATACATCCAGCGAGAAGTCCAGACGACGCTCCGGACCATCCGCCGAGCGGAAGAGCAGGTCCCCCCAGATGCTCGCGAGCAGGAGCATATCCAGAACCTCCGCGAGACGTACGAAGACCTAGAAGAAATCGTACAGCTCGCGTCGGACTACTCGGCCGCCGAACTCCGCGAGGCGCTCGAAGCGTACGAGCAGTAGTCGCCGCGTTACCAGTAGACCGTATAGGTACACACATCGTCCCCGTTCCGGCGACACGTGTCGCCCGTCTCCTCGATAAAGACGAACGCGTCGACTGGCGCGTACTGCTGGGCAACCCCACGGATGAGGCCACGGTTGAACGGACACGGATACGGGTTCTCACAGGTCACCTCGCCGGTCCGGTCGCCCACGGATTCGAAGCGGTACTGCCCGATGTCTCCGCCACGGTGATTCCGCTGGTAAGCCTCGTCTATGGACCGGAGGCCCGCCGGAACAGTATCAAAGTCGTCCGGCCAATCCGCGACGTGAGGGATCTGTTCGCCGAGTCGGTCGAGGACGTGCGGTTGCAGGTCATCGGCAATCGTCTCGAACGCGTTCAGCCAAGCCTGCTGTGGGTACCACTCGTCAGCCGCTGGTTCGGTGATTCCCTCGGCAGCGAGCGCCGTTAACGCCCGTTCCCGGTACTCATCCGAGAACTTCCCCATCGCCGCCTCGACTATCGTGAGTACCGTTTGCCCGTTGATTTCGACGGCCGGGTCAAACGCGTCGTAAGATGCCATGCTGTCCGGGCGTTCACAGGGAGAAAAATAAAAACCGACCATACACACGGCAGAATCGCACTTTCAGCTCGTGGAGAGAACGCCGAAACGCGGTTGCCACCCTGCTGCCTGCATCCCCAGTCTCGACAACGCCTCGTCGTCACTCTCGCACGGTTCGCAAGGGCGTGACGGCACCACACAGACCGTACGAGATAGCCTTTCCGTACGATGCGTCCCGTGACTGTCCGGCCTCCGCTCCGGTTCCGACCTCGGTGACCCACGCCGGCCGAGTCACTGTCGTCTCGCTCGACTCGAACTGGAAGGAGATGTCGATCGTTTTCGGGTCATCACCTGTCAGTCTGGCCAGAGCAAATTCTGCATACGTCCCCGCGGGCCTCGTCTGGTCCCACGTAACCGTCGCGGAGCGAACGGCAGTCGTGTCACCGGTTGTTCGCACTGTGCCTGTCGCTCCGGTGATGTGGTACGTTTCTCTCCCCTCGTACCAGCCGTTTTTCGGGTTGTAGACGGCCGTCGCCTGAGAGGTGTCGGTATCTCGTTCGTATCCGACGGGGTACAGGCTCATGACGACTACTGACGCCGCTCCCGAGACCTCGTCGGCCACATTCTCTGACTCCTGCTTGACAATAAACGTGACAGCCCCCTCAGTCTGGTTCACCCGGAGGAGTTCTCGATCGGTATCGCTCTGGATCTGTGCTCGTCGGCGGTCGGTACTGCCGTCATCCTCGACAGTGATACGACTGTAGACCGGATCGTCCGATGACGCTTGATACTGTTCTGTTCGGACAGCACCTTCGTCAATGGACAGGTAGCGCCCGCCGTCAGCAGTCACAACACCCTCGAATTCGAGCGCGGTCACACTGTCCGCAACAATCGCTCCCGTCGCCCGGTACTCGTCGGCCTCAGGCACTGTAAACCGCTCATCAACCGGTTGCTTCGAGTGCGGATCGACAGTGGTAAACGGATACACAGCGGCGAAGACAAGCGCGAGACAGCACAGCGCCAGCGCACCGTTGAGTAGCCTCGCGGTACGACGGTCCATATTTCAGTGCCAAGGCTGATCAAGTAAAGCTATTCGAAAACCGCAGTGAGACCGCTGCTGTCCGTTCGGATTATCCCAGCCGGATTAGGGCACACAGGCAACGGCAAACCCGATGATGATGGCGAGTCGGTGCTGGGGCCGGAGCGGACGAACCCAAGCGGCCACTCACGCCTGCTGATACCGCGTCGACCATTTGGGTAACGACCGACGGTAGAGGGCGACGCCGACAACAGCCATGACGCCACCAGACCCCCCGAGGGCGGCAAGCAGGGTCCCAGACAGCGGCGAGATGGCGAACCCAGCGATAAGGATCGGGACTAGCGGGAGGACCATTGCCGCGCCGAAAACAGCGAACAGGGCCGTATCGAAGAGGAACTCGTTCGGAGAAAGGCCAGTGAGGTACACGGTGGTGCCGAAGATGTAGCAGGCAACGCCGACGAGCAGGACGCCTCCGACAGCCGCCTCGGCGACCGACCCGCCACGCCAGACGAGTGCGAGTCCGTAGAACGCGAGTCCAACTAGCGGGCCGAGCAGGAGGAACGCCCGGAATTTCCCCACAAAAACGGCTTTCACAGAGAGTGGATGGGCGAAATACAGGCTCACGTCATCGGATTGTGTGAGCCAGTTGTAGGTTGTAAACCCAGAGAGCCCGAGAATCGCACCGAATGAGATACCAGTGGACGGCGGCACACCCGTAATCTGTCCAGCGAAATCGACCAGCGCGGCGGTGACACCGAACAGAATCGCCGCCGAAAAGAGGACTTTCCCGAACCCGCCAGCGCTCCGGTGGATGTCAAGCAGGCTCTTGGTCGCAACTGGGTCACCGATCCGTCGCCACCAGCGGCGGAAGGCCGGTGTGACCGTTCGAGCGGGGCGGGGGGCGGTCGCATCGAAGGTCCCGGCGCTGAGCAGAAAGACGACGAGGATACTGGCACCCGTAGTTCCGGCCCGCACAGGGGTCTGGGCGAGAAACAGACCGTAGGGGGTGTAGAAGACGATATCGACACCACTTGCCAGCGCTGCACCGACGGCGACGAGTGGGGCCGCGAGTAGCGCCAGTCCGGGAACGCCACGGCCAGCGAGGCCGAGGGCCGCAATCGTCGTGCCCATTCCGAGGACGAACGTCAGTGCGAGGGTCGTCCACAGAAGTGGGACCGTCTCAGCTACGAGGAGAGGCCCGGCTGCTCCGCTGACTGCAAGCACCGTTCCGAGGGAAATCGGCAACAGGAACAGCACTGCGTAGTAGACACTGTCCTTGACGACGAACAGTCCCAGCAGCGTGTTCTGCGATAGCGGGAGCGTGCGAGCCGAAAAGACCAGCAGCGTCACATCACCGAGGAGGTTCCGGAGAGCATCCCGTCCCACAAAGCCGATGGACCCCGTGTGGAGACCAAAGACGAACACCAGTGCGTGGAGGACGGCGAACACGGTTTTCGGCTCGGTCCCGGTAACAGCAAGAAGCTTGGCCGCGGCTCCAGCGAGCAGACAGATAAGCACCGGAAACAGGGAGAAGTGACTGCCGCGGAAGAGCCGACTGTGGAGTCGCCACTCCTCCCGGAGCATCTCGACAAACACCCTTCGCGCTCGTCCGTCACTCATGTGTCAGCGATTTCGGTCCCTGGTCCACTGTTGCGTCAACGTTGTCCAGAAACACGTCGAGGAGCGTCACATCAGCGTCGAGTTCTGCCGGCCGGACATCAGCGACGAGTTCGCCGCCATACATGATGCCGACCCGCGAGCAGAGTTCGGCAGCAACGTCTACGTCGTGTGTCGTAACAACAATCGTGTTGCCGTCGTCCCGGTACGAGCGCAGGAAGCGCTTGACCCGCTCCTGAACGATTGGGTCGAGATTCGCCAGCGGTTCGTCGATGAACACGACATCCGGCTCGTGGAAAAACGCGCCGGCGATCATCACTTTCTGCTGTTGGCCCCGCGAAAGGTCCGAGGACAGCGTGTCGAGTTTCGCGGTGAAGCCGAGACGGTCGGCCCATGACTCGGTCTGCGCTGTTACCGCGTCGTCGGGCATATCTCGGATAGCACCGACAAAGTCGAAGTACTCGCGTGGCGTCATGAAACTCGGCGGTGACTCTTTTTCAGGGAGAATCCCCGCTCGTTCGCGGACCGCTGTTGGCTGCGTTGCCGGGTCGACACCGAGTACCGCTGCCTGTCCACTATCCGGACTGAGCTGCCCGGTGAGTATTTCCATTGTGGTGGTCTTGCCGGCCCCGTTCGGCCCGAGCAGTCCGAAGAACTCGCCATCGTCGATGCTGAGCGAGAGGTCCGCTATCGCGGTCATGTCGCCGTAGGCCTTCCGAAGCGACTCGATCTCGATTGCTGTCACGGCGTTCTGCCGACCATCGTGGTTCTGTCCGTATAAGCTATTATACTAGATAAGAACATTCCAGATAGTCTGACAGCGGTTTCGGGGACACGTGCATCTAAATTGACGAATCTGTGCCCTGCAGTATCGACCTCATCGACGACGAGACCACGTTTCTGACCATTGACCGCGAACGTAACAGTGGATTCGACAGTTCCACTGGACGCCTCCCGATGTGGTCGAGTGGGCGTCAGGGATGCTCGACGAAGCAGCGACGGCGTCTGCTCCGCTCAACGACCACGCTGACACCGCCGAAAGTTGAATCTGGCCGACATAGCGGACGCGATATGTATTGAGCGGGATACTTGGCAGATATGTATCGGCCGAACTGTCACCTGTAGTCCGTGTTTGTATAACCATTCTTTGAGTAATCGATATCTCTTAACACATGACAGGATAGATATGCTACATGGCCCCGCATCGACTCCACCACCTCGCCCTCCTCTGTCTGGTCTGTGTGTCGCTCCTCTGTACCGCCATGCCAGTCGGCGCAGCGCCCCCGCCAAGGCCGCTGTGTGACGCCTGCGGTGACACCTTTGAATCGACGGCCGAGTCTCACGGTGTGTCGGTCACTGTCACACACAGCAATGCAACCGTCGCCGTCAACAGCAACGGAACCGCAACGTGGGTCGTCCACAATCGTCTGTCTAACGCAGAAGGTGTTGCACGGCTTCGAGCAAACGAGAGCCTTCGGACCGCTATCGCCGATAGGGCGATGTGGGACACCGAACTCCTGAGCGCGAACGTGTCCGGCGATGGCGTCATAACGCTACGGTACCGCGAGGCCAACTTCGCTCAGCAGTCCGTCGGCGGGACAGTCCGGACTGGCGAGTTTACTGAAGCCTACGG
The DNA here is from genome assembly GCF_011627385.1 of Haloarcula sp. R1-2. NCBI lineage: Archaea > Methanobacteriati > Methanobacteriota > Halobacteria > Halobacteriales > Haloarculaceae > Haloarcula > Haloarcula sp. R1-2. Next base: position 227,841 of record NZ_JAANTG010000003.1, on the reverse strand, counting down.
CTATCGAAACCTCGATGGCCTCGGTGCTGATCGGCTCGTCGTCGTTGCTCCCGACGGGATGCGAGTCGAGCGAGCCATCGACGGCGCAACCGTCTCAGACGACGGACAGCGGATGACGCTGACCGAACTCAACGACGGGCGTATCGTGACGTTCGTTCCCCGTGACACGGCCGTTGGGCCGCTGTTGAGTCTACTCGCGGTCGGAGCACTGCTCGGACCCGTGATGGCGGTGAAGGCGCTCGCATACACCACGCTCCCCGCAGCGGTGTTTACCCTCTTGATCGGCGCTGCCGCCGGGGGTGTCGCCCGGCTTGATTGGGACTTGAAACGCGTCCGGGACTCCGCGGGCATCGTCTTCGCCGGCGTGGGCGCGCTAGCGACTGTTCTGTCGCTTCTTGGAGCGACGGGCGTTTTGCGGTTGGGTGGCATAGCGGCACCGCTGTTCGGCGGTGGCACCGCGCTGTTCATCTGTGGCATCGCACTGTCACAGCGGCGCGTCCGTGAGCGCACAAGCTATCGGACGGTCGTTGGCGGCGCAGTAGTCGGCGCAGGCATCGCGCTCGGAGTGACGATAGCGGCGGCGCCGATGGTTGTCGGGGACGGGTTCACGTTCCCGGTGTCAGCGCTGTTGGTTCTTGGACCTGCGTTTGTGCTTCTCCCGGCCGGGTACGCAGTCGGCCATGGGAACCGCCGGCTGGCGTTGAAGACCGCCGCCATCGGGTTCGTGCTGTCGATGCTACCAATCCTCCCGATACTGCCTGCGCCGTTTGGACTGGGCGTGCTTTTCATCCCTATCGCAACGGCCAGCGCTGCTGCCGTTGCTGTCGCCGGTCTCCCTCTCTTCCTTGCCGGCGTCTCGCTTGGCGTTCCCTCATCTGGCTGTTGACCAGTTCTCTGGCGACAACCGCAGTGCAAACACGCCATTCGGTTCGGCTCTGAGTAGACCGGTTTAGACGTGTCAGGACAACGTGGGCAACCACGGTCGTGCCCTGATTTGATCGGCAGTGCGTTCCCGCGTTACTCTATGCCATACTCTTTGATAATTACCCGAGGATAGCATCGATGTTACCTGGTTGTGCTTATGTTGCCATTAGTACATAAGCGCGTGAACCGAACAGAAATACACGATGTCACAGACGAATACTGGTCACAATCTCGACGATGAAGTTGCTGAATACCGTGACCCCGTCCACAACGTCGACCCGCTCTTTGTCAATCGCTGGTCGCCACGTGCGATGACTGGTGATTCGCTTGCTGAGGATGCCCTCCATTCGTTGTTCGAAGCCGCACGCTGGGCCCCGTCCGCGTTCAATAACCAGCACTGGCGGTTTGTTTACGCCACCCGCGAAGACGACGAGTGGGACTCCTTTCTCGACCTGCTGAACGAGGCCAACCGCTCGTGGGCACGCGACGCTGGCGCGCTCATCGCCGTCTTCTCGAAGGTCACCCTCGACCACAACGGCGAAGCTGCTGTGACGCGCTCTTTCGATACCGGCGCTGCGTGGCAGAATCTCGCTCTCGAAGGCGCTCGGCGCGACCTGGCTGTTCATCCAATGGCAGGCTTCGACTGGGACCGGATTCACGACACTCTGGGCGTCCCCGAAGACGAATTCGACGCCGAGGCGATGGTCGCTGTCGGTGAACGCGCCGATCCCGAGACGTTGCCTGACGACCTCAAAGAGCGTGAAGAGCCGAGCAATCGGAAGCCGCTCGACGAAATCGTCTTCAGCGGCCGGTTCGAGTGAGCGAGCAGGTGCGTTCTGCACCCAGCTGAGAGCGTAGCGAAACCCAGGTATCTCTTCGTTACCGCCAACCATGGACGGGGAGTCGGCACCCTGAAACAGAGCGCTGAACCGAGTCGTATCGTGCGCCCTTCGGTGCTGTGCTAGTGAGTGTCGAACTGTGTTCGGGTAGTTCTCGTCTCCAAGTAGCTACGCTTATAACTGTGGCCACGAGAGGTATCGTATAGGCGGCCACAGCGGCGGGGTTGCCTCCCGTACCCATCTCGAACACGGAAGATAAGCCCGCCAGCGTTCCGGGGAGTACTGGAGTGCGCGAGCCTCTGGGAAACGCGGTTCGCCGCCACCATTCATACCTGATTTGAGTTCCAGTGAGCGACGCGGTTTGCTGTAGCTCGGCTTGAAATCCTCCTAAATTCGGTAAGCACTACCAGACAGTTCTGCCGTTGCGTATCGAAGTGTTCGCAGCGACATCGTTAGTCTGTCGCCGTCGATGCTGCGAAACAACGAACGGTCAGTCGCTCGCGGGGCAGGCACAGCGGCCATATCGCTCACAGAGTGAATGGGCTCTGTGGTCATGCGTAACGCACAAGTTCTGTTTTGAGTCTTGAGCACTTACTTAGTGGTGCTGTGATTTGATTCGGCATGGACCGTCGCTACGTCATTGGTCTCGCCGTCGCGCTCGTAGCAATCGGTATCGGACTGGCCGCTTTCACGGCCCCCTGGTCCCCGCAAACGACCTCACCTGGGCTGGACGAGACGTATCCTGCAGGGGCAGGTCCGGATCACATCAACTTCTCGGCGCTTGAGGAAGACGATATGAACGTCTCGCACACCCCCCGTGAATACTGGGACTCGTACGCTATCATCTACACCGCACCACCCGACCGCCCGCTCATAGAAGGCGATTATTATATCAATTCCAACACGGGGGAGATACTCGCTGACCGGTGGCACAACGCCACGGTCTATCGGAACGGGACGACGTATGCGGCCGTTCAACCGGTCGACGATATTCCGAACGAGCGCCAGAGGGAGGAACTGGAATCGGACGACAGCTACGTCTACCACGACGCCACCGACGCGTATTACCGGTACGACCCACGCTACGGACAGATTGCGCCCACGAACATCGGCCGACATCCTGACCTCCTCGACGGGTACACGTGGACGGCCACCAACAGGACGACGCACCACGGCGTCTCCGTCATCACGTATCGCGTCACGGGCAAACGAGCGACCGCCGCCGACGACGCCCCACCGCTTCGCAACGGCACGCTCTCGCTCGGAGTCGAGGATGGGATCGTCTACGCGTTCGATATCACGTTTGGCAGAGACGGACGCACCGACCGATACACGTACGACGTTCGTCCCGCTTCCTTCCCGGACCACAGTTGGGTCGACACAGCCCGAGCGGTCGCTTCTGAGAACGCGACCGAGAGTTCCGCCCGTTGAGGCCCGTCAAGGTCCTCGTGACTTTGCAGCGTTCCGGTTGGTCACGACCAGTCAGGGGGTCACGATCAGGCTAAACCAATAGACGGTGCCTTGGTATTCGGCGACGACACCCCGGAAGTCGACTCGGTCGTCGTAGCTGTCTATCGGCTGGAGGTCGCCAGCGATGCCGAGCGCGTCCAAAACCTCAGCAAGTCCGTCAGAAGGCGGTGCGCCCTCTTCGTAGCGGCGAGGCTCCTCGCTGATCGCGTCGTCGATCACGCCACGAGCGGCCTCCGAGAGGTCGAGTGAGCTCAGATCGAGTTCCAGAACCGCCGTTCGTGCGTACTCCTGGAACGCTTCGCGATTGTTCGAGATCTCGTCGATAGTGTACGTCCATTCTGGGACAGTTACCGTCCGCTGCTCTGTGACGGGGCGAAAGTATTCGTCTTCGTACTCGATGTAATCGAACGGCGGCGATGGGACGAACTCACTGGCTTCAGCGTCAAGGTGCTGGTGATACTCGACGGCCTGCAGGTTTTCGAATTGAGGGTCGCCGAGAAACCCATCGTTGCCCGCGTAGACCGCGTCGAGCGCAGCCTCAAGGACGCGTTTGTCCTGTGTCGAGCGGTCGAAGGGCCGTCTCTCGACCGTCGCGTCGTCCGGCGGCGTCTCCTCGGACCGTGTGACCGCAAAGTGCCAGCGGTCCCGTTCGAGCTGCCGTGCCTCGTTTATCTGGACCTGATAAAAGATCCCGTCCTGCCGGAGGAACGTCGGGCGCGGCCTCGTGTCTTTGCCCCACCGGTCTCGTCCGACGAGCGGCCACTGTTGGACGGTAACGCTACGGGTGTCGAACAGTTCTGACGTATACTGCTGTTTCGTCTCGGCAGTAAAGTCGACCCTGGTGGTCGCATCAATTGCGGTCGGGTCGGGCCAGAGATACGGCCGACCGATTGATGAGAGGTCCTGTTCACTGGCGATGAGCGCGTAGTTGTCGAGACTGCCGGGATTGAGACAACCGGCGGTCGCGGTGATCACCCCGGACGCGCCGATGAGTCGGAGGGCGTGGCGGCGGGAACAACGCATTGCTGTACCGAAGTAGTTAATATACCGATAAATTGCTTGTGGTGTAAATCTACGGGCGGAACAGGCCGAATGCGTCGGGGCTTGACCTCGAGGCGGGTCACATCTCTCCGTGGGAATGCCACACGAGTCCGCATTTTTCGGGGCCAGCCCCCATTCGACTGAATTAGAACACGCCGAGTTCGAACACGGCGAGGTAAATCTGCCCGCCACCGGCGAGTATCATCACGACGGCTGCGATCTGGTGTATCCGTTGCAGGTACGTGCCGACAGTGTGCCAGAGCCCGATGCCGACGCCCGCGAGGAGTGTCACGCCGACAAGCGGAACCGCGACGCCGAGTGCGTACGCTGTGAGGACGAGAATACTTGTGTGGACTGGCAATGCGAGCGCCTGGGTAACCACGCCGAAGAACAGCGGCACGACACAGCCCGCTGCGGCAACCGCGTACACAGCACCGAACACGCCGAACCCGGCTACCGACGCCGGTCGCTCTGGCAGCGGGACGCGGAGTTCGGGCTCGCGGTTCAGGAGCATCACGACGCCGAACACGACCAGACCGAGTCCGATGACCGGTTCGAGCATCGGGAGTGCGTTCTTGAGCGGTTGCCCAAGTGCGAGGACGAGCAGCGCAACGAGGGTGAGCGCAGCAAGCGCTCCGCCAGCAGCGGCGGTGGCCGGTGGCAGCATACTCACATCCCCGCCGCTTTCACGCAGGTAGTACCCAATGTAGCCCGGGAGAAGCGGGAACGCACACGGGGCAAAAAAGGTCGCGATGCCAGCGCTCGCGGCGAACGCAAGTGTCCCGAGTACGGCAACATCCGCCATCTTACACCAGTGCGTCGAGTTCGTCTCGGAGCGTCTCTTTCCCGGCGAGCCCACTGTGACCGAACTGGACGGTCCCGCGCTCGTCGACAATCGCAATGTACGGAAGTCCGTCCGCCCCAAATGCCGCAAGCAACTCACTACCGGGGTCAATGCCGACAGTCCAAGCACCGCCGTTCCGGTTCCACCATTCACCAATGTCAGCCCTCGTCAGAGTCTCGCTCGGGCGCTCGTTCGTCACTGAGATGAACGAGACATCGGTGTACTCGGGCCGAATCGAATCGAGTATCTCGAGCTGGTCGTCACAGGGTGCACACCACGTAGCAAAGAGGTCGACTACCGTGACGGTTCCCGGCGTCGGTACGGGCGTCTCGCCTGCCGACGAGCCGCGTGCATCGAGCGTCTCAACGCGAACCGGAAGCTGGTCTGTGTTTTGGGACCGGATACCTGACAGCCCGTTCTGGGCAACCCACAGGCTTCCCCCGGTGAGACCGAGCCCGGTCATGGCCGCAACAACCTGCCGGCGGTTCACGCGGTTCTCACCGTTTCAAGGTCAGCAATAATGGTTTCTTCGTCCGGTGACTTCGAGCGGTAGGCACGCTCGACAAACCCATCGGCGTTGACCAGTAGCGTCAGTGCTGTATGCGTGAACATGTACATATCCATGTCCTCCGGTTCAGTTCGCTGGAACATAACCCCGAACTGGTCCTGTATGACAGCCTTCGCCCGCTGCTTCGACGCCGGTCGAAGGAACTGCCAGCTTTCGCTATCGGCGTCGACATTCATTTTGTCGGCATACACCCCGAGTCGTTCTGCGGTATCACGAGCGGGGTCGAACGTCATCGGGATGAACCGGACGCCAGCGGCGTAGCCGTTGTTCTGGGCGTGGCTCTGAATGTTTCGCTGCGTCGAGATGAGAACTGGACACACCGTCTGGCAGTGGCTATAAAAGAATGTGAGGAGGGTCGGCGTTTCAATATCCCGCAGTCGAACCTCGCGGGATGCGGTCGGTGTGGCGACACGCACGTCCGGAATCTGCTCACCCCATGCGGGGTACGGAAGGTCGTTGCTCTCGAACTCCCGGTCGGGCTCTTCGAGGACGACGTCGGGATTCGAGTCGCCGAGCCGACCACCACCGAGACAGCCGGCGACTCCAACAATTGTTCCAGCCGCACCCGTCGATTTGAGAAGCGTCCGTCGGCGCATACGCAGTACTTGTGCCCTCGAATATTTGGAGAATCTGGTGTGACTCTCGTAAACCGTCGTTCGCCTGCTTTCGCGTGGTTTTGGACTGTGGGTGTGAGCAAAACCACAGCACAGTGAAAAAACAGTTCCCGGACCCGGACAGACGGCGTTGAACTGAGGCGAACCGCACATTGACATTCTCATCACGTGTTACCGGGGCACTGTGTACCGCGTACTCTCTGGCAAGTTCCGCTCAAATCACGTCATAGAGGACAGCGTCTCGTTGATTTAGGAGAGCAGTCGTGTCTCAACTGATACGCCGTGATAGTTGGCGTGTCATGAATGGGCATGTAACACTATCAAAAACAAGACTTTTGCATATTATATCCGTATTTTGGTGAGAGTGTCTGTACAGATTTCCTCTGTATTAAGATGAGTATGTAGCTATATCTCGAAGAATACAGAGATAAGATTTCGTATATTGTATCAGAAGTGGACATTCTAAACGTCAATAGTCCTAACACTTATGTGTAATCTATTCGATACTGTAGTCGTAATGCCAGAAGCGAAGTTCGAGGTTGATGTCGACAGCGCGCCAGACGAACAACCGGGCGCGAACCCGTTCAATCGGTGGCACCCGGACATTCCGGCGGTCGTCGAAGCGGACCCTGGCGAGAGTATGCGATTAGAGGCACTCGACTGGACCGGCGGACAAATAACCGATAACGACAACGCCAATGAGGTCCGCGACGTGGACCTCTCGCAGGTGCACTATCTCGCAGGGCCCGTTCACGTCAACGGTGCCGAGCCGGGTGACCTGCTGAAAGTCGAGTTCCACGACATGGGGCCGCTCAACGACCGCTCGGAGTTCGGGTTCACTGGCACGTTCTCCCAGCAAAACGGCGGCGGCTTTTTGACCGATCACTTCTCGAAGGCGGCCAAATCCATCTGGGACATCGACGGCTACACGGTCTCCTCGCGCCACATCCCCGATGTCGAGTACGAGGGGAAGATCCATCCCGGTCTCGCAGGCTGTGCGCCAAGCGAGGAACTGCTGGAAGCATGGAACGAGCGCGAACAGGAACTCATCGACAAGCACGCCGAGGACCCCGAGTCGATACCGAACCATCCGACCGGGAAAGAGGAGCCAGCCGTGGCGAACCCGCCGACACCCGACGGCGCGCTCATGGGCGAGATGGACCCCGACGAGGCCGAGGAGGCAGCAGAAGTCGCGGCCCGAACCGTGCCACCTCGAGAACACGGCGGGAACCACGACATCAAGGACCTCTCCATCGGCTCAACGGTGTACTTCCCAGTCTACGTCGAGGGAGCGAAGTTCGGTATCGGGGATTTCCACGCCTCGCAAGGGGACGGCGAGATTTCCTTCTGTGGCGCGATCGAGATGGCCGCCTACGTCGATCTCGAATTCGACCTCGTGAAAGACGGGATGGAGAAGTTCGGCGTCGACCACCCGATCTTCGAGCCAGGTCACCGCGGGCCGAACTTCGAAGACTACGTCACCTTCTGTGGCTACTCCGTCACGGAGGACGGTGAACAGAAGTACATCGACTCCCACACCGCGTATCGGCGGGCCTGTCTGCAGGCTATCGACTACCTCAAGCAGTTCGGCTACACCGGCCAGCAGGCGCTGCACATTCTTGGGACTGTCCCGGTCGAGGGACGACAGAGCGGCGTCGTAGACGTGCCAAACGCCTGTTCGACGCTGGCGCTCCCAACGGGCGCGTTCGACTTCGACGCGTCCCCCGAAGGTATCGAGCACAACAGCGCCGACCGCGGTGACCTCTGTGTCACTGACGACCCGCTGTAATGAGAGCTAGAGACAATACGGGCTGTCGACACTGATGTTGGGAGAGACGACCGATGACGACAGCAATAACGAGCCGAACCCCACACAGACCGCCGCAGGCGAACTCGCCGACGCAATCCGGACAACACTCGGGCCCAACGGATTGGATAAAATGGTCGTCGGCGAGAACGGGACGGTCATCGTCACCAACGACGGGTCGAAAATCATCGAGTGGATGGATATCACGCATCCAGTCGGTCGGCTGGTCGAGCAGGCCGCGGCTGCACAGGACAATACCGTCGGGGACGGGACGACGACGGCGGTTGTGCTGGTCGGCGCGCTTCTTGAGGAGGCTGCAACGCTTCGTTCAGCCGGGCTTCATCCAACGACAATCATCGACGGCTACGGCAGAGCCGTCGAGGCCGCTCTTGACCAACTTGCGCAGTACGAACGTGGCCTGCACAGCCGGCAGGACGACCGACTGACACAGATTGCGAAGACTGCCGTCACAGGACGGTGGGACGACGCTTCGACCGACCGGTTCGCCGAACTGACTCTCAGTGCGCTGCAGGCAATCGGGTTCGACAGGTCGCGGCTCACGCTCAAGTCCTACCCCGGCGGCGAACTCCGCGAGTCCGTCTGTCTCGACGGAGTGCTGGTCGATCTAGAGACATCATCGACATCCCTCAACGCCCTCAGTCACCCGCGCACCCGGACCCATGACGAGCCGGCTATCGCGATGGTCGACGCCGAAATCGGCATCGAAGAACCGAACAATGTCGAATCGGTGGAGCTGCAAGACGCGACACAGCGGAACGCGTTTCAGGCCCACGAACAGGACCGGAGGACCGAACTGGTAGAGCAGGTGGTACAGTCCGGTGCGACCGTGCTCCTCTGTCAGAAATCCATCGACGAAGCAGTCAGGACCGCGCTCGCCCAGCGGGGTGTCCTCCCTGTCGAACGGACCCGGCGAGACGAGTTCGATGTTATCGCCCGAGCGACAGGAAGCACGCCAGTCATGTCTGTCGACGACCTGACCGCGGACGACACCGGCACTGTTGGGTCGGTCACACAGCGGACGGTCGGGACTGCACAGACGCTCGTGCTGCAGGGCTGTCCGGAGGAACACCGAGCAACACTACTGCTCCGTGGCGGCACGCCACACGTCGCAGAGGAAGTCCGCCGCATCGTGGCAGACTGTATCGACGTTACTCGTGTCGCACTTGACGACGGCGTGTTCGTGCCGGGTGGTGGTGCGGTGCCGACCGCACTGGCGATGGACCTCGCCGCGCTGTCCCGTGAGATCCCGGACCGGACACAGCTCGTCTTCGATGGGTTCGGAACCGCACTGGAAGCCCTCCCGCGGACACTGGCCGCGAACGCGGGCACGGACCCACTGACCACGCTGACGGGGATAAAACAGCGACACGACGCCGGCGCAGAGACGGTCGGTGTCGGCCCCGATGGCCATCCCCGCGACATGATCGACGCGGGTATTCTGGAACCAGCCGCGGTGTTCAGGAGTGCGCTGCAACGAGCAGTCGCCGTTGTGACACAGATCCTTCGGGTCGACGACGTTGTGCGAACCAGCACAAACGAGCGCACAGCGGACGGTGAACACGACCACGCCCACGCGGCGACGGGTGGCTATCCGTGGGCGGTGGGGCACTGAGAAGCGAGCAGACACCGACAGCCCTCCAGCCGACCGGCTGCTGGATCAGGCTGTGTTACTCGTCTTCATCCGCTGAAGGGCGTTCGCGCTGGGCCACGAACACCGGCCCGAGGAACCGGTTGGCGACCTGATCAGCCGGCATCCCGAACACGAATGTCGCCAGCGACGGGTCAGTTTCACCCATCACGACCGTGTCAAACCCATCAGAAACGTCCACAATTGCGTCAAAGGGGTTCTGGTCGCGGTCGATCCGCGTCTCGATAGTCGAGGGGTCCATACCGAATTCTGCCAGCCGGTCCGCCAGCCCGCCGAGCAGTGTCTGGATATCGTCGTCGGTTGTGTCTTCATCCGCGACGTGATATAGCGTCACGTCGGCGTCCATCTCTCCGAACACACTGGCGACAACGCGAGCAAGCCGGTCGACCCCGATGGCCCCACGGACTGGGACCAGTACGTCTTCGACCGGCCCTGTGGCGTTCGGAACGAGAACAGCCATGCAGTCGTGCTCAGCAATCATACGGTCGATAGTCTTCTGTCCGTTATGAGTGAACACGAGTCGCCGCTCGACGGTGGCTCCGGCGTCCTCGAACATCTCCTGGTACTCGTCGAGCCGTTCCGTTGCCCGGTCCTCGAACTGCATCCGTGCCTGTCCGGGGGCAGTCTGTTCCGGGATGACGTGGTATCCCAGCAGGACGACGTGCGCATGGGCGAGCAGTTCGGGGACACCCTCCGGGACCGATTCTCCCTCGAGGACACGGATCGGGACGAGTATCGATAGACGGTCAGTCATACTCAGATATCTCCCTTGAGTGTCACGTCCCCAGCGTAATAACGGTACCAGAGGTACGAGGCAAGCATGACCACGACGCCGATACCGATTGACGCGGGCTGCATGAAGACGATCAGTCCGAAGCTCGCGAGCGCGCCCACGACCGGGACCAACGGATAGCCCGGTACTCGATAGCTTGGCGAGTACCACTCTGGGTTCCGACGGCGCAACACGAGCAGGGCGATACACATCAGCCCGTACATAATCAGGTGGAGAAACGAGGCGACTTCCGCAAGGAGTTCGACCCGGCCAGTCGCGACGAGGACGAGGATCGGGCCGCCAGCGGAAAGCAACGCGACGTGTGGCGTGCCGTATCGAAGGTTGACTTCGCTCGCCTTTCTGGGAAGCAACGCGTCGCGGCTCAGCGCGTACACGGCCCGCGAGGCACTGAGAATCGACGCGTTCGCGCTCGAAAACGTCGCCAGCAGCCCGGCACCCAGAATCGCGACCGCACCGGGCAACCCAAGGAAGTCACGGGCTACTTCGACCATCGCTGTCTCCCCGAATTCGCCGAGTCGTTCAGCGCCAAACGCGCTGGTTGCGACGAAAATTGTGACAACGTAAAATACGGTCACGATCAGGACCGAGCCCACCATCGCCAGCGGGAGGTTCCGACTCGGTTGTTTGATTTCACCTGCAACAGTGGCGACCTGTGCGAATCCCAGATACGACGTGAACACCAGCGCAGCGGTCGTCAACACCCGGAAGTACCCTCTGGAGAAGAACTGCTCCGGAACGGTGCCGCCGCCGAACACACCAACAGCATCAAGAACGCCGTAGGAAAGGAAGCCCGTCAACACCACGAGGAGAACCCCGACTACGACGTTCTGGAGCTTCGCGGTGTTTTCCGTGCCGCCGATACTCAACGCCGTCAGTGCGACCCCGAACAGCAACCCGATGCCGATGACCGGGCTGAACGGGAGCCCGATGCCGAGCTCGGCGAACACAGCGCTCGCGTAGTGGCCGAGCCCAACCAGATAGAACGCGGACGCGAACATCAGGCCCAGCCACAGCCCAAGGCCTACGATTGCGCCATAGGCCGTCCCCATCCCCCGCGAGATGAAGTAGTATCCGCCGCCGCTCCGTGGCATCGCTGTCGCGAGTTCCGAAGTCGGAAGCGCCACGAGCAACGCTATCAGGCCGCCAATAGCAAACGAAAGGGTAGCTGCGAGCCCAGCGTTTGCGGCCGCCAGCCCCGGGAAGACGAAGATTCCGGCTCCGATCATCGTCCCAATCCCGATTGCCAGCCCGCCGACCAGCCCGATAGTCCGTTCTAGTTCAACGTCGTCGTCATGGACGACTGTGTCGTCGGTGACGGCTTCCGGCTCCTCAGCAGGTGCCTCACCGGCGATGTTCTCGCCCGCAGGGTCAACGTCGACAGGCTGTTCAGCCATGTGACAGAATATCCCACCTGTCTGATAAAACCGCCGGCAGGAGACATAGCAGACGCCGGGGATAACAGCGGTAACTGTCCGTAAGACGGAGTGAACAGGCCGTTATGAGGATATCGGGCCGTATCGGAGTCTCTCGACAGTCGGGTGAGACCCCAGTTGTGGCTTCAGAAGCCAGTCATTCGGTTAAGCAGCACACCCAGCCAGTCGAAACAATTCTATGCGTAGGTCACCTCTACGTAGTACTGTGCGGTTCAGTCATCATCCTCAGGCGCTCATCATTCCCGACGACATCCGGGACACAATGGCGGCGCATATCGCGGCGCGTCACCCCCACGAGGCCGGTGGATATCTGGCGTGTACGCGACGGGACAGTCGGTTGTACGCGACCGACCACGTTCGGCTCGACAACGTTTCCCCCAGACCGCGGCGTCGGTTTGTCGCCACAGACACCGGTGCCGTTCCAGCAGGGCCACGGGTGTTCTATCACTCACACACAGCAGCGTCGACACCATCAGGGTTGACGGGCACTGACCGACAAAACATCCGTGACCGGTTCGCGCTCGTCGTCTTTGCCCCACATGGGGAGCCCTACAGTTACCGGCTGTTCCGACTGGGGTTGTTTAATTGGCAAGAGGTCCCAGTGATGGGAGAAGCATCCCAAGAAGAGCCAGCCAGATTGCCACGGCTTGTTTGAGGGGCTGTAGGGGCGTATCGCTTCGAGACTGCTGTGTGCCGGGCGAAAACAATTATCAAGTGGGGTCGAATACGTCCGGTTAGTCTTCCTCGCCGCCAGCTACAATGTTGGGGTTGCTCTGTTTCTCGACGCTGTAGATCGGGTAGTCGTCCTTGGTCGCGTAGGCGATGACGAGGAACGACACGAGCCCGACCCCGGCGGCGATGAACGTCGGCAGGCCGTCGAAAGCGGCGGTGAAGATGTCGTTCGGGATATACAGGAGCGTGTTTTCGTAGGCGTAGGTCGTCGGCACCAGCACGAAGAGCACGAGACGGGTGGCGGAGCCGGCGATCATCGAGCCGAGTGCTGCCGGCGTGGTCGCGATATCGGACCAGTATAGCCCCATCACCAGCGGGACAAACGCGCCGGCCAGCATGATATCAAACGCCAACACGAGCAACATTCCCGTCGCAGAGACGCGTATCGCAAGGAACACGCCAAGCAGCGTAATCGGGACAGACATCAGGCGCGTGACGGTGAGCAGTTTGTCACTCTCCGAGCCAAAGAAGCCTTCATCGACGCCGCCGTCCGCGGCGGCTGCCGGACTGCTGGAACTCTCCTCGTCGACGCGGATGTTGCCGATGTTACGGGCGATGACGGCCGACGTTCCCAGAATCGCCCCGTCGCTCGTCGAGAACGAGGCGGCGACGATGCCGGCGAGCACGAGTGCAGCCAGCCACGGTGGCACAGCGTTCTGGAGGAGCGTGTACAGCACAGCCTGATTCCCGGCTTCCACACCGAGGGAGGCGAGAATCGGGTTCGCCGACAGCGCAACGACGGAGAACGGGACGCCGATGACGAGCGTGCCGGCGGCCCCGATGAAGCAGGCCTTCTGTGCGGTTTCGGGGCTATCAGCCGCAAACACCCGCTCCATGAAGTCGATGGCGACGATGTCACCGAGGCCGAGAGCGACGATGGTGGCGAGGTTGATGTACGCCCCCTGACTTGGGTCGGTGAGCTGTCCGAGGTTCGTCGGTCCCATGCCGGTGGGAATGGTGATGCCGTAGTTCGTCGTGACGTAGATAATAAGCGCGATGGAGCCGATGAACGCGACGCCTGCCTGTAACACGTCGGTGTAGGCGACCGAGAACAGACCGCCGGCGACAGTGTACGCGAGCACGAGCCCGGCGATGATGAACACGCCCAGCTGGAAGCTCGTCCCGACGAAAATCTGGAAGAGGTACCCGCCGGCGACAAGGTTCCCCGCAAGCAGGAACGCGTAGGCGACGGACATGATGATGCTTGCGACGATCTCAGCGGTCCGACCGTACTTCCGGCGGTAGAAATCCGGCAGCGTCGTGAGGTTGAGTCGGTTCATCGGCTTCGCAAAGAACAGCCCGGTGAGGAACAGACAGAGCGCCAGCCCGACGGGCAGTGCCGCGCCGGCCCAGAAGCCAAAGCCTGCTGCGAGGTCGGTATTCCCGAGCGTTGCGTTTGAGTCGAGCGACTGCGCCATCAGCGTCGCCGCAGCCAGCGGAAGGATAAGTCCCCGACCGGCGACGATGTAGTTGATGCTGTCGCCGTTGACTTTCTTGGCAACATAGAACCCGATGGCCATCATCGTCACGATGGTGGCGGCGAGTCCGTAGAGGATGACGCTCACGGCGAACCACCACTGTTGACGATTGAACAGGTATCAACGTTTTTTACCCTACTTCTCGCACTTTTCTTCCCGATACAGTTTGGGTTTGGGTAGTATTCAGTCACATGAGTTCCGTTTTGAGGACCACATAAAGACGTTGTGACAGTATTGTTTACACAGTGGAGTTATCCCGCAACGTCCATGGACTGTAGGCGTAGGTGAATGGACATATGTACAGTACCTTATTGAATATGTTCCCTAAGACTGTTTTAATACGGCATCCCAAAATTGAGTGAAAATCTGTCTACTTCTACGCCCGCTTGGAGTATTTGTTCCAACCCAAAGTAGAAAATGCGGCCTGACCGGACACGAAATAGAGAAATAAATGCACGAAGCTCGAAATCTCAGGAGGACAAGGCAGTGACGCCCGACCCGATTCGAATGAAACGGAAAGTCCAGCAGTTGGGCTCCTCCACGCTGGCGGTGACAGTGCCCGTCGACTGGGCGCGCCAACACGACATCTCGAAGGGTGACGAGGTCATCGTCCAGCGCGACGAGAACGGCGGGTCGCTGCTCGTCGTCCCTGAACAGCCAACCATCGAGGATGTGGAGGCGACCATCGACGCCGACGCCCTGACCCCCGATGCACTGGAGCGGGCCATCATCACGCAGTACGTTCTGGGCCGACAACTCATTCGGGTTGAGGCGACGGCACCACTGGGGATCGAACACCGTAACGCCGTTATGAACGCCGAGCGCCGGCTAATGGGCCTTGGCATCGTTGAACAGGCCGAAACGACAGTGACAGTACGGTGCTCAGTCGCGCCGGAGGACTTCGACCTCCCGACGCTGCTGGGCCGACTCAGTCGGACCGAGGCAGTGATACGTGGGGACGCAATCTCCGCGCTCATTGAGGGAGACACCGACCTCATCGAAACAGTAGAAAGCCGTCAAGAACAGGTCGAGAAGCTGTTTTATCTGTTTCTCCGTCTGGTGTTTACCATCTACCGGAACCCACGACTGAACCAGGCCGTGGGACTGGAAACCGGATTCCCCCTTATCGGATACCGCTCGGTCGCACAGGACGTGGTTCTGATGGCTGACACAGCCGTCGAGATCGCGAGTCTGGCGACCGACTCGGCGACGCCCGATCAGTTGACTGCGTCAAAGCTCACCGAACTTGGGGACGCACTTGACGACGCAGCCAGCGCAACCCGGTCGGCGGTGACGACACCCGACTACGACGCGACCGAAGACGCCCGCGCCGCGTTCGACCTGGTCGACGACAGGATCGCCGACCTGAACGCACATCTGGAATCAGAGCGTCCCGAACCGCTGCTGGCGCTCCAGCGCGCTGTGGTCCTGCTTGAACGCAGCGCTAGACACGCTCGCGATAGCCTCTCGGTTGCGACGCATCTGGCCTTCCGGAATGACCCCTCGCTGGTCACCGGGGAGTAACTGCTGACCGAGAGGGGCGAGCCAGCATTAAATTCCTTAAGGAAACTCGAACGGTACATGTCCACTCGTGGTCATAGGAGTGGGTTTTACACATCCGAAGGAACGCTTATCCGTAGTTCGCAATCATCTACTTTTGTCGATACACACGCTGGGTTCGACCAGTTCGAGCCCGGGAAACAACTATATCATGACTGACCGAAACGGCGACGACATCTACGGCGAAAAGCACAAAGAAGCGAACGAACCCATCTTCAGCGGCATCCCAACCTTCCTCAAACTCCCGGAGGTCGAGCGCGACGCGCTTGACGAAGAGAACGTCGACATCGGCATTCTCGGCGCGCCGCTGGACACGGCGACGACTATTCGTCCGGGCACCCGCTACGGCCCACGTGCGGTCCGGGCTGCCTCAACGGTCCCCTCGCCACCCTACGAGCACTTCAATATCGAGACCGGTATCGACCCATTCGACACGTTTAGCGTCGCCGACACCGGTGACGCTGCTGTCTCTCCCGGTGACACGCGCCAGAGCCAGTTGAACATCGAGGATGCCGTCTACGAGATCAGCGAGCAGGCGACGCCCATTGTCATCGGCGGCGACCACTCTATTTCATACCCCGACATCAAGGGCTGGGCCGAAGCGAACGACTACGACGACATCGGCCTCATCCACTTCGACTGTCACGCGGACACGGGCGACGAAGGGCTGACCGGCTTCGAGTACGACCACGGCGCGTGGGTCAAGCGCGTCTTCGACGACGACCTCATGGCCGGCGAGAACTACACCCTGATCGGCCCGCGTGGCTTCTGGCCCGGTCCGGACACCTACGAGGAGATGCGGGAGGCCGGCATGAAGTGGTACACTTCCATGGAAGTCGGTGGGATGGACCTCGACGACATCGTCACCGATGCCGTCCAGCGGGCTACCGACGGCACTGACGCTGTGTGGGTCTCCTTCGACGTGGACGTGATGGAGCCAGCTTACGCGCCCGGCACTGGCGAACCCGAACCCGGCGGCCTCATCCCGCGTGAAGCCATCTACATGGTCCGTGAGGTTGTCAAGGCGCTCGACCCCGAGGACTTCGGCTTCGACGTGGTCGAGGTTTCCCCGGCCTACGACACCAGCGACAGCAGCTCCTACAACGGTGGTGTCACCAGCGGGCTTGCCAACCGACTCATCATCGAGGTGATGGGGAGTATGGCACTCGCCGAAAAGGGACTGGAATCTGGCGACCCGATCAAGCCCAAGGAACCGCTCGGTCCCACGGAGGAAGCCGAGACGCCCGCCGACGACTGAGATAACGCCGCGGTATACGCCTCAATCGCTATTGTTGTACTCCGTTGGTGGGCGGTACTTGAGGGGTGGTGTGTCGGCCGATGGACGCTGGCTCGGATGACGCAGGAATGGTGTCACAGGATAGCCATCGGCGATACATGGACGCATCAGTACGCTCGGTGTTGAGATGGGCCCATTTAGACCGTCGTTCGGGTTTTCTTGATGGAGTTCTAACCGGTAATATGGCGTCGGTCCTTACCTCACTGGGGCGATCTCGGCGGGATGAAAGCGACGACGACAATTTCTACGATAGCCCGCGGTTCGTGACACACGCCGACGATGGCTTCATAAACAAGTTGACAAACATCTACGCGTCGGTGCTGTCTCCCGGCGACCGCATCTTCGATTGTATGAGCAGTTGGGTCTCACACCTGCCGGACGAGGACTACGGTCGGACTGTCGGTCACGGACTCAACGCAGCCGAGCTTGCGGCCAACGACGCACTCGATGAGTGGTTCGTGCAGGACCTCAATCGTGAGCAGTCGCTGCCGCTTGATGACGATGCGTTCGACGCAGTATTGTGCGCGCTATCGGTCCAGTACCTCCAGTATCCGGCTGCTGTGTTCAGTGAGTTCGACCGGATTCTGGCACCGCAGGGCCGTGTCATCATCAGCTTCACGAACCGGATGTTCCCCACGAAAGCAGTCCGAGCGTGGCGCGTTGCCGACATGGACGAGCGCACGACGCTGGTTGAGGCATACTGTCGTGCAGGTGGGTTGACGGTAACAGAGACGGTTACAGCGCAACCGGAAAACGACCCGCTTGTCGCCGTTATCGCGCAAAAAGAGTGAACAGACGGCGGCCGACGCGGCAGTAGCGAAGCGCGCTCTTCATAGCGGAAATCAGCACGGCCGGGACAGAAAGTCCGGACTGCCCGGTGCCGGCAGAAGGCAACTACTGGAGTGGCGTTCGCTGTGGCCGCGTAGATGGTTAATTCGCTTGGTGTTGGCCGTGCGACAGCATTTGTATCTACAGAACATACTGCCTAGTATGGCATCGGAACAGCACGACGCCACGGAGACGCCAGCTACTGAGCCGAATCCTGCGGCGCTCTCGCTTGTCGGCGGGTTCGTCGGAACGGTGAGTGGGCTGAAGCGCGGCGGGCTCCCCGGCGCTATGCTCGGCGGACTCGTCGGTGGGACCACTGGGTACGTCGCTGGCGCTGCAGCAAAGGACGCAGCGACCGGCCACGAGACGCACAGCGATGAACCGATTACGATTGAGACGACAGACGCGGAACACGAGGATGACGGCACCGAGAGTGGGTCAGAGGAAGACGTAGCAGGAAACGAGCATGAAGACGCGTCGGCCGACCCTGACAGTGATGCTGAGGCTGACAGCGATGCCGACGGTGATAGCGATGGCGGACACAGCGACGCTGACGAATCAGACGCCTGAGACACACTGAACGTAGCCCTGTCGCGCACGGAGAACTCGGCACGCGAGACCCCCGATCAGCAGTCCTGTGATCTCACTCGACAGTCAGTTTTCAGTTGGAGCGGACGATTGTACATCGCCGAGTGGCACATCGATTCCCAGTAGGTCAGCGCTTCGCCGCCAGAGCCGGCTTGCAGCCGCCCGGTCCCGAGCAGCGTGTGAGGGTGTCGCCGGGCGTTGGCCAGCGAAGTACCGGCCAGAAACATCGCCGATTCGGCTGGACACAGCGAGATGCAGGATTTCGGCTGCCCCGTCTTCGACAGACGTGATTCCCGGCACAGCATCGAAGAGCTTGACGAACTGCGGGATCGGGCCGGGAAGGAACCGGCTGAACCCGCTCCCGGGGATCGCACCCGGGTGGAGACAGTTCGAAACGACATCCCGGCCTGTGGTCTCGAGTCGGCGCGCCAACTCTGTCGCAAACAACACGTTCGCGAGCTTCGAATGACTGTATGCCCACGTCCCCGTGTAGCTGTCAACAGTGGTGACCCGGTCAAGATCAAGTGATGTCCCTCTGTGCGCGCTTGAGGCGGTTGTAACGACACGAGCGCCAGCGTTGAGATGGTCAAGCAGCTCTGTGGTTAGTAGGTACGGCGCGAGGTGATTGACGTGGAACGTGTATTCAACACCGATGTCCGTAAGCCGGCCCTGACGGAACAGTCCGCCGGCGTTGTTCACGAGGATATCGAGCCCGTCTGTCTCGTCACGGACGGTGGCTGCGAGAGACCGAACCTCGTCGACAGCAGCGAAGTCGGCTTGGACGAACGCCGCGTCGACGCCCAACCCCGACAATTCAGAGACAACCGCCGCACCTGCGTCAGCGTCCCGACCATGCACGATAACATCCGCCCCGAGGCGACCCAGAGACAGCGCCGCCTCGCGCCCGATACCGCTGGTCGAACCGGTGACAAGTACCTGCATGCCCGTGCAATCGATATCCGCGACACCGGCCCGTTCCGCGGGTCGTTTCGCCATGGTAGTACTACTGTCTCTGCAACTATAACGGAACGGCTAGTACGGTTATTTGCGACCGAGCGACGTATCGAACTCACGAGCCGGTTGCCAGTACGAGAAGAGGTCATGACCGGACAGCAGCCAGTCATCGAGAGTTGTGAGTACCCGCGCATTTTTGATTGTCACAGCGGTATATTGAGAGGTGGTAGCAATTCAACCGGAGCTAGACGGGCGCACTGCTCTTGTGACAGGGTCTGCGAAGCGAGTCGGCCGAGAGATGCTCCTTGAGTTGGCGGCTGCCGGTGCCGATGTCGCCGTGCATTACCGGACGAGCGAAGAAGCGGCGGCGGAGACAGCAGCCGACGCACAGGATCACGGCGTTGAGGCAACGACCGTGGAAGGTGACGTAACTGAGCCTGACGCCGTTGATTCGCTGTTCTCGGACTGTGAATCGGAACTGGGGGATGTCGATATCTTGGTCAACGCAGTTGGTCCGCTCCCACAGGGGCGGTGGGATGAGCTGTCCCTCGACGAGTGGAAAACCGCTGTTGAGGGGTGTCTATACTCGACGTATCTGTGCTCGCAGCGAGCGCTCCCGTCGATGCGGGCAGCCGGCTGGGGACGGATTATTAACTTCGGCGTGGCAGACGCGCGTGATGACAGGGCAGTCCCGATGAACTTCCCGTACTTCGCGGCAAAAAAGGCAGTCCTGCAGTTCACGCGAACGTTGGCGTATGATACACAGGACGACGGGATTACAGTCAACGCTGTGTCGCCCTTCGCGGTCGAGAACACTGTCGTGGATGTCTCGGAGTTTCCGCGTGGGCGGGCAGCCACGTTCGAGGACGTTGCGGCACCGATTCTGTTTTTCTGTAGTGACGCGGCTGCGTACATTTCTGGCCAGAACGTGGCCATCGACGGTGGTCGACTGCAAGAAGCGTGACCGGTCAGGTAGCGGTCCGTGCGCGGCCAGGTGTGGTTTTACGGGCCGGTACAGCTCCGCGGAACCGTCTATCTCGTCCTGAGAGCAGCGTTTATGTTTGAGCTATCAGACGCTATCAGCGGCTTCCGGCTCATCGCTATCCTGGCGGGCAAGTACGATGCCAGCAATGAAGCACGCAGCTCCCAGCCCGTACAGGCCATAGCTCAGTGGTGCCGAAACGAGGAACCCTGCGACGATCAGTACTCCGAACGCGGCGTGCAGAATCGCAGTCTGATTCACGGCCGGTTTAGCGGGTTCAGAAGCAAAAATGACCCGGTCCGGAGCTCGGGGTTCGGGACTAAACGATGCAAATCTGTGTGGCGTTTTGCGACTAGAACGGCACCGATGCGACCGGAGCGGTATCCAGTCACCGTTGCCGCACCTCTCCCGCACCAATTAGACCCTATGCACAGGTCGCCGGCCCCACACAGTTGTCGCCGAGTCTCCCGACTTAGGCGGGCTGGAGTCGGACAATCGGTGCATTCGACGCATCAACGACAGCAAGGATATGTGCGCTTCCGGGTTCAACCACGACATCGCGGATGCGCCATCCGCGGTCGGCGAGGAGAGGTGTCGCCTCTTCGACCGTTCGCCCGTCGACGGTAAACCGGGCAAGGTACTGCGACGCCAGTCCGCCGACGAGCAAGTCACCAGTCCACTCAGTGAATGCGTCACCGGTGTAGAAAGTCGCGCCGCTGGGTGGGAACCCACCGGAACCACAGTCCCACGAATACACTGGTGCGACGACATCGTCGCGGTCCGCATGGCTGACACCGATCGGGTCGCCGCTGCCGTAGGTACAGCCCTCGTCGGCGACCGGCCAGCCGTAGTTCGCGCCCCGTTCGACGATGTTGATTTCGTCGCCGTCCTGCTCGCCGAACTCGGCCTGCCAGATAGCGCCGGTGTCAGGATGGACGGTCATTCCCTGTGCGTTACGGTGGCCGTAGCTGAATATCGAATCGACCGCGTCCGGGTCGTCGGTGAACGGGTTCGCATCGGGAATTCCGCCCGAAGGCGTCAGTCGAAGCGTCGTTCCGAGTTCGTTTGTCCGGTCCTGCGCGACGTGGTCAGGCCCGAAGTTCTTGAACTGCCTGTCGCCGACAGTCATGTACACCAGCCCGTCAGGGCCAAACACGACGCGGGACCCGAAGTGGCCGTCAGAGTCGACGAACGGCTCGGCGACGTGTAGGTGTTCGAATTCCTCGAATTGCGCGTCAGTCACGTTCAGGCGACCACGCCCCAGATGTGTGGCCGACTCACCGCTGTCGTTGGTCTTCGAATATGTCAGATACACCCACGCCGGGTCCGGAAAGTCTGGATGCAACGCCGCATCAAGCATCCCGCCCTGGCCGCTCGCATACACAGACGGTGCGTTACTGACCGGTGTGACTGTACCGTCGGCCGAGTCGACCAGCACCACGCTGCCGACGCGCTCCGTGACCAGCAGTTGCGAGCCATCAGGCAGCGGCGTGATGCTCCACGGGGATTCGAGCCCATCGGCGACGGTTTCGACAGTCACAGCGGTCGCTGAGTCGTCGGTCTGTCTAGAATCCGTGGCTGTGTCGCCGTCCCCTTGTTGGTTGTCACTGGGGGCACTACAGCCCGCAAGTGTCCCTGCGACCGTGAGCCCGCTCGAAGCAAGGAAGGTCCGTCTGTCCATCGTGGCCACAGCTACGGTCTCAGTGCTGTTAACTGCGGTCCCAACTGCGGACAGTCCGCTGCAATCATGCGCTTTAGGACCGGGCGTGTTCGACGGCGTCCTTGGCGGTATCGCCGACGTACTCGTAGAACTGTCCGCGCAGGCTGTCGCTGTGCTGTGACATCTGCGTGATGACTGCGACATGGTCGCTTTCGATGGCGAACACGATGTCAAGCGGTAGTCCGTAAAACTCACCCCGCAGTGTAAATTCGTTGTCCGGGTACAGGTCGTCGTGGTTCGGTGACGCGCGCCGGCACACGTACCCAGTGTGGTCCCGCAGTACGGTCTTGAGTTGTCCTGGCGTGAGATATCGGTCGGCTTTCTCTGCAGCGGTGTGACTTACTTCGATTCGGTCGACGGTCATCAGATATCTATCCGGTAGGCAGCGACGGCTTATTTGGGCTCCCATCCGCCGCGTCCAGTCATTGGAGCAAGCAACGCGGCAACCGCTGGGTAGCTGTACGGTATCTGCTACTCGAGTTTTCCACGCCACCGAAGCGAATTGTTGTTCAGTTCGACAACCGCAGGCCGGCCCTCCGCAAGCATCCGGTCGGCGATGTCGATAGCTCGCGTGAGTTCCGCCACAGAGAGGTGCTCGTACGCCGGCCGCCCGTTGACGTGGTCGTACCACTCGTCTTCAAACACGGTATCCAAGACGACGCGGCTGAAACAGTGGTCTCGGTGAATTGGCCAGTCCCCGCTCGCCCGTGCTCGCGCCGGGAGGGTTTCAGTGACCTTCCGAAGATACGTCTCCCGAAGCGACGCAATGTCGACACCAGTGAGCGTCGTCTGACCCATGCAGGACATATGGTTCTCCGGGAGAATAACACTGTTCGTGCGGGAGAGCAGACAGTACGATTGTCGTCGCTAATATAACTGGAGGCGAGGCCAACGCGACCGGACAAGTGCGTCACAGCTAGTGCATCACTCACTGGAATTGTACGGCTGTACATCACCGTCGACTTCCGAGACGCGGCGGTGAAGGTCACGTGCTGTTGCCTGTGACACCTCCACACGAACATAAATCGCATCGTCGTATTCAGTTGCGTGCACGGTCGCTTCCCCGTGTAAGTCCGACACAAGCGCATGTGCGGTGTCACTGTAGGGGAGTTTGACCGCGAACTCCGACGTTTCGAGCAGTGTGTCGAGCGCGTCGCGGGCCGCGGACTCGGTGTCGGATAGCAGGGTTCGGCACCGGACATCGAACTCCTCAGCAACCGCGGTGAGCAGAGTCTCACAGCCCTCACCGACGCCAAGCACGCACGTTGCCTGTTCAATTGCCGCTGTCAAGCCGGGGAGGGCGTTCTGCAGCCAGTCCGGGACACCGTGGCTGCCGAGGATTCCGGGCGTATCGGTCACCGCCAGCGTATGCGGCCCGACTGTCGCCGTCGCAGTCGTCGGCTGGGCCGGTCGGCCAACAGTAGCGGTTGCAGTTGTTTCAGTGAGGGCAGCCCAGATGGGGGTCGTCGGAGCGCTAACCCGACCGAGCAGCACTACCCGGCCGTCGACGGACGAGTAGCTGGTCTGGACCCGCTGGCGGGCCGCTGTTCGTCGCTTTTCGAGTGTGTCCCGTAGCTCCTGTATCCGTTCGTCATGCGCTGTGACGGAGCCACTTGTCCCGGATGGGCCCTGTTCCGCTGCGTCGCGTTGCTCGGCGGCGGCCGCGCGGCGGGCAATCCGAGCCTGCTGGAGTTCCAGACACGTCGCTGCAACAGGGTTCGCTTCGCCAAGCCACTCCCAGACTGCGGCACGCTTATCTCGAACCGTGACCGGCGAAAGCCGCGTCTGCAAATCAACGCTCTGTCCCGGGTGCATCTCACCGTCAACAACCACAGTCGCGGGCCCGTCGTCGGAGTCGGAACAGCGTTGTTCGACGGCTTCGACAGTTGCAGGCGAAAGGTAGTACTGGTTGTCCTCCGGGCGGTCGGTGACGAACGTGGTAACCGGTCCGTCGCTGTGTGGCGAAACAATCGCAGACAGCCCCTGCGTGAGCTGTCCGGACTGGCTCACGAGTAGCGTTGGCGCAGTCATCACCCAATAGCCGTAGTATGTGTTCGGCCGTTTTGGGCCTGTCGCGGCGAAGTGTCTTTTACTCGCCCGCAGTTACACTCTACTGATGGACCGTCACGATCAGCCGGCAGGTGACAGAGAGCGTCTGCCAGCCGAGACGCTCTCGCCGCTGGCAACACGGGTCGACGAGCTGCTTGCGCTGTATCGCTACGAGCTCACCCCCGCTATCGATGCGATCAATGCTGCCGTTGCCGGCTACGGCGGCCTGTTCGACCCGGACACGTCTGCTGCTGAGATACGGACCGCAATCGATGATCTCCTCGAATCCAGCCCACCCCCGACACAGCAAGAAACGACCGACGACGCCGCGTCACGAGTCGTCCTCTATGTGGACGGCAGCGCACACAGTAACGGCCCAGCTGGTGCTGGTGCTGTGATTCAGGCTGATGAGACACCGATTGCCCAACTCGGACGACCGGTCGGCTCCCGGACAAACAACAACGTCGCCGAATACGCTGCCCTCCACCTTGGACTGCAGGCGCTGGCGACACGGTGTGACCCGGAATCGGTTGAGATACGCATCGATTCGATGACCGTTATCAATCATATCTGGGGTGACAGTGAGAGCACCGTGAAGGCGACGCCGTACAGCACCGCAATCACGGACCATCTGTCGGCACTGCCTACCCACGAGTGGACGCATCTGGCCGACAGTGACCCGAATCCGGCTGATGCACAGGCGACGGTCGGGGCCGACATCGCAGCCCTTGGCCCGGGGTGAGAGAGGACTGCCAGCGAACCGGTCGTTCGCGTCACTCATAGCGTGGCTCACCAGCGTCAGATTGCTGTGTCGGTCGCCGCCGTTCTGCTGTTTTTATTCCTTGAGCACGTACACTACGGTAATGTATACTGACGGGCAGTACGATTACGACGTGGCCGTTGTCGGCGGCGGGCCTGCCGGACTGACGAGCGCACTATACACCTCCCGGCTGGGGATGGACACGATTGTTATCAACCGCGGTGGGGGCCGCGCTGCGATGATGACAGACACGCACAACGTCATCGGCGTGACCGAGGATGTCTCAGGGAACGAATTCCTGAAGACAGCGCGCGAGCAGGTGCAGGACTACGGCGGAACCTACGAGCGGGGCTTTGTCGAGTCAGTGGACCCACTCGCCGACGAGGAGGACGGCTTCACGGTGACGACAAGCGACGGCGAACTGGCGGTCAAGCGCGTCGTCCTGGCGACCGGGTTCGCCGATGAGCGCCCGGACCCACCGCTGCCACGGACCGGCAAGGGGCTGCACTGGTGTCTCCACTGTGACGCGTTCATGTTTGTCGGTGAGCCGGTGTTCGTCATGGGGACCGGCGAAGCCGCGGCCCACGTCGCGATGATTATGCTGAACTACACCGACGACGTTGACATCCTGACCCGCGGCGAAACGCCGGAGTGGAGCGACGAGACGCAGACGATGCTCGACAATCACCCGGTCGAGATCGTCGAAACGGAACTCTCCGGGAAGCAGACCGACGACGACGGCTGGCTATCCGCCTATGAATTCGAGGACGGAAGCGTTCGGGAGTACAAGGGTGGCTTCCCGATGCTGGGGTCGGACTACCACGCGGAACTGGCCGATGAACTGGGGCTCGATAGAAACGACGACGGGACGGTGGCCGTCGACGACCACGGCGAGACCAGTGTCTCCGGTGTCTACGCTGTCGGAGACCTGACGCCGGGCCACAACCAGATCCCGATCGCCATGGGTGAGGGCGCAGACGCGGGTATTGCGATCCACAAAGACCTCAGGAAGTACCCGCGTTCAGTCGACGACATCGAGTCCGAGGGAGCGGTCGAAGATGTGGAGGTGCCCGCTGTCTCGGAGGAACTGTTCGCCACGGCGCTGACCCACGAGGGGCATGCTGCCGGGCCACGGTCGGAGGAAGCGCCAGAGGCCCGCGCTGACGACGACTAACATTCCGAAGGATAGTTCAATCAAATACGGCAAGGCAACCGAGTATCGACTCCGGAAAGCAACTATTCGTCGTCGGTGTCGCGCTGTCGATAGGATTCAAGCAAGTCGTCAAGCAGCAAGCAACGAGGGTCAGTGACGGGGTAGGCAGTGTCGATGTACTCCTCTGCCGTCTCGATATCACCGCGAATAGCGAACTGCCGGACGCGCGCAGCGTTCTCGTAGAAGTTCTCGTTGATCTCCGGCGACATCTCGGCCCGACTGGAAACCGCCTGGTGTTGAAAGACCTCTTTCTGGAGTTCGTCGAAATCAACCATCTCCGGTTCGTAGTCCTCGATTTCCGAAAGAACGTACTCAACGGCGAACCGCTGAAACTCGGACTTGTTCGAGAAGACACCCTCTTCTACCATCTCCTCGACGCAGTCCATCACCGCTTCGGGGAACCGGACCGTTGACTTGACCACGTATTACTCATCAGACTGTCGACCCATATAAAATATACTCCCGTGGGGTCTGGCACACTGTGTCTTGGCTCTACTGAAGCCCTACTTTTCAAATAAAAAACAGGGAGAAACAGTCGGTCAGTAAGGGGCGCAGTCTCGACGCAGTACTGGACGATTGGGAGACAAAACTAGTACTTGCTGCAGATTGTAACAGAGCCTGTGTGTCGGGTTTCTGTCATAGTCCCAGACGTGACCCGTTGCCTCGAAATGGTGGGAAAATCGTAGCCGGTGTGCAACGGTAGCAAGAGTTGACTCTGGCGCTTACTGACAGAAGAGTTCTCCGCCGGCAACCGTCGAATAAGCGACTGGCTCTCCGGGCATTCGATGTGATTCCCAGACGTATCGATATGACAGCCAGTCTGTCGTGAAAGAGAACGGTTACAGAACATATTTTTGCCGTGAAGACCTCCTAAAGCCTGACAATGGGTCGGCCAAACGTGTTACTCGTCGTTCTTGACTGTGTACGCGCGGCGAACACTTCGCTGTTAGGTCATCGGCGCAAGACCACACCCTTCCTCGAAGAGTTTGGTCGTGAGGCGACGGTGTACACGCAGGCACGAACGACCGCGAGCTGGTCGCTGCCGGCCCATACGAGCCTATTTACCGGTGTTCCGTCCGAGGGTCATAAACTCCAGATAACCGAACGGCTGCAACCCGGCCAGACCATCTTTGATTTCCTCGATGGGGAGGGCTACGAGACCGGCGTGTTCACCGAGAACCCGTATCTCACGGTTCACCCGTCCGGGCTCAGTGACAGCTTCGAGACCATCGTGACGGAACGGCCCGATTCGACGGACGTCGACGACCCATCCGAGACCCGCAACGGTGTCGACGGGTTCTGGTACGCTGACAGGCTGACAGAGTGGATCGACGAGCAAACGGAGTCCTGGGCTGCGTGCCTGAATCTGATGGATGCGCATATGCCGTACGCAACGCGGGACGCCTACGATGAGTGGGGGGCGGACTTTTACTGGGCAATGCATGACGAACTCCCGATCAAGTGGGAGTGGAGTGTCTATGGGGAGCAACTCCCGGCGGGCGTCGGACAACTGCTTGAGCCGCTGTACGACGGCGCGATTCGCCAGACTGACGCCATTCTGGAGCAGGTCATTGGTGCTCTGGAGGCACGTGGTGTTTTAGACGATACGCTCGTGGTCATCACGTCGGACCACGGTGATGGGTTCGGAGAGCCGCCACAGGCCGCCACAGAGCCACCGGCCGTCATGCACGGGATGGGCACGCAGGAGGAACTGTTTCACGTCCCACTGGTCGTCCGCGGACCGGGGCAGACCGGGGGACGGCGAATCGAGTCCCTGGCGACGTTGGCACAGTTTCCCGACGCTGTGCTGGCTGCCTTTGACGGCGAAGCAGACGACTCTGGGTGGTTCGTCGCACCCGATGGGCAAACAACTGCATATCAGGCACCACCGACCGGGCAGACGGCGGAGTACGCCGAACAGTACACTGACGAACCGGACCGATTCCGACAGTCTGCGTCGCTCGTGTATCGTGATGGGCCCGGCGACACCGTATACAAGTGCGCAGCGTGGGGGGATGATGAGTACGAAGCGGTCGTGCGGGGCCGGCGGTCCGAGTCGAGCGACGACACACCTATTGACCGCCCGCCATCGGACGTTGTCGCTGACTCCGCAGCGCACAGTGAGACGCTCGAAATCACCCAACTCGCCGCCGGGGAGGATGAAATGGCAGAATACGACATCGATGGCTTTGAGGACATAGATCTCCAGTCGCGGCTGGAGCGACTCGGCTATCTCTAAAACGGTGCTAATCAGGCCGAAACCGAGCATCGTCCGCCACACTCGTCCTCTAGCTGTCGTATTTGCGATGCCTGAACAGAATCGAAAGGGATGTTTGTCGCAACTTGATTTGTACGAACGATGTATAGCGATATTCTCGTTCCAACGGATGGGAGTGCGTCAATGGAGCAGGTACTGGAACACACGATCGATATTGCCGACGGGCGGGATGTCACCGTCCACGCGCTGTATGTCATCGACGACCGGGCGTTCCTGTCGATGGATGACGAGATGCAGGACGAAGTGCTTGAGAACCTGCGAGCGGAGGGCGAAGAAGCCACGTCGGCAGTCCGGGACACACTGGAACAGGACGGAATCGAGGTCTCGACAGCGACCCAGCGGGGCAAACCGGCAGACAACATTGTGTCGTACGTTGAAGACGCCGATATTGATCTGATTACGATGGGAACGCAGGCAGACAAATATGAACAGAATATGCTCGGGAGCACGGCACAGAAGGTCGTCACGAAGTCGTCCGTTCCAGTCCTCACTGTTGG
This sequence comes from Haloarcula sp. R1-2, assembly GCF_011627385.1. NCBI lineage: Archaea > Methanobacteriati > Methanobacteriota > Halobacteria > Halobacteriales > Haloarculaceae > Haloarcula > Haloarcula sp. R1-2. The sequence continues at coordinate 198,903 of NZ_JAANTG010000003.1, read as the reverse complement.
CGTTTCCGAGTCGGAGTAAGCGCGCGGTTCGTCAGTCGTCGCAGGCTGCGGTAGTTGATGTAGGCGGAAACTAGAAATTCGGGTCCCTAGTTACTGTGACTGAGCGACATCGGTTCTGACGCTGAACGACCCGACCAGCGTTTCGAGCTGTTGTGCCTGGTCGGACAGCGACTCCATCCGATTGCTCACTTCGTTGATCGAAGCAGTTTGTTCTTCGACTGTCGCGGACACGGATTCCGTTTCGTCTGCCGACTCAACACTGATCTCCGCTACCTCGTCGATCATCGACACAACGCCTTCACTGGTCGCTGCCTGGCTATCAGTCGTGTCGCTAATTTCTTGGACACCAGTATCGGTTTCCGCGGCGTTCTCAGCAACCCGTTCGAACGCAGTAACGGACCGCTCAACGGCTTCGATCTCTTTTTCCACTAGCTCACTCGCCCGTTCAACCTGACTGACGACAGTGCCGGTCTGGGCCTGAATGTTCTCGATTCGGGTTCGGATGTTCCCCGCAGATTCCTGGGTCTCGTCGGCCAGTGTCTTGACCTCGTCAGCCACAACAGCGAAGCCGTCGCCTGCATCTCCAGTCCCGGAGTTCCCAGCGCGGGCCGCTTCGATGTTCGCGTTCAGCGCCAACATATTCGTCTGTTCGGCAATATCGGAGATGAAATCAACAATTGTCGCGATCTCTGCCATCTGGTCGTCAAGTTCGGTTACTGTCTCCACCGTTTCGTCGATAGACGCCTTGACATCTTTCGCATCAGTTAGCGTGTCTTCGGCGAGTGACTGCCCATCAGTCGCGATTGTTGCGGTTTCGGCAGAAGTCTGTGCGACTTCATCAGCTGACGCCGCGATCTCTTGGACCGCCGCTGAGAAATTCGAGACTTCGGCGCTCGCCTCTTCAACCATTTCCCGCTGTTCATCAGCACCGGCAGCGATCTGCTGGATAGAGCCGCTCACACCGTCGCTCGCTGTCGCGACTTCCTGCAACGCTGAGTCCGACTCCGTGACCTGTCTATCGACGGCAGCAGCGAACGACTGAATCTCACCGAGCGTCGCTTCGAGTTCGTCCGCCATACCGTTGAACGCAACGCCGATTTCAGCCATCGAGTCGTTCATACTGTCCGAATCAACACGCGTTGTGAAGTCGCCGTCAGCCATGTCCTCCATTGCGTCTTTGTACGTCTGGGCCTTCAGTTCGAGATGGCTGTTGAGCGCAGCGACCTCTTCACGCTCTTGCTCGGCCTCGTCTCTAAGCCGTTGGGCTTCCTCGCGCTGCTGTTCAATTTCGGCTCGCTCTTCTTCCAGGTTATCGATCTTATTCGCCCGTTCGCGGGCACGTTCAATCTCTGTCTGTGCCTTTTGTCGGGACTTTTCGATGGAACTCAGGTGGATCGTCAGTGAGATAGCCAGCATTGCGACGAACCCGCCGTGGACGGCGCCCCAAGCGATGGGGTTCAGCTGCGCCGCCGTGTGGTTGTAGACTGACGTGGGATCGATGATGCCGAAGATGATGTGACTCGCGACAACGTATCCAATGCCGATGCCGAACGGAATCCAATCTTCATAGATGGCGGCGATACCGATTGCGATGAAGAAGTGGAAGTGTGCCTCGATGTACCCGCCGCTGAAGTGTACAAGCGTGCCGGTACAGAACGCGAGTCCCGTGACCGCTAGCACAGTTCGCACTCGACGGCTGAGTTGCGGTAGGGCTGCGGCGAACGCAAACCCAGCAATAAGACCAATCTGAAGCAGCACCCGTCCGGTTGGTATCGAGGGGATGGTTGCGCCAATGATTGGGCTCTGCGTCGTCTCAACGAGCCCGAGGGCCAGTAAAAACGGAATGTGCGACAGAACTGTGATTATGAAATATTTGTGGCGGCGCTGCCACGTCTCGTCAGGAATTGAACTCCCATCCGGGATGGTCGAGAGGAAGCCACCATCGCCGCCGGTGGTGTCCTGACTTCCAATGTTTCCAGCACCTGTCATGTTACCATTTGCCATATCTCTTATAAACGCTCAGAAATTATATTACTGTTCATGAAATTATCAAATTTGATTAATACACGCTGGATAGTGCAAGAATATACACTATTATTCAATATGATTCGTTCACTATTTGCGCTGTTGTCATGCGGTCAGGTATGCGCTAAGGGTCAACAGCTACGACAGGCGACCGTGTGTATTCACTGGGAGACAGTTATCACACTTTGTTGCTTGAGTTGGACGGCAGCGACTGCAAGCACAGTGCTGCGGTAGCGACCCTTGAAAACGCAGGTCTTGGTTTACTCACAACAACACCAAAGTCGGCACATGACAGTCTCTCTGTCAATAAGGGAAGACACACTGACCGCAGTTCGGGTCAAACGAAAGGTGGGTTGCTGGGGGTGGGGTGGGAGAAACGGTATGCAACCCACCGTGGGAGTCGCCATCCACGACGACAGGTTCTGTGCTCCGGTACGTCAGTAGCCTGGGGGAGACACACTGACTGTAGGGCCGGGTAGCAGAACCCACGTGCAACGTTACCAAGCAAGTAAAAAGCTCTTGTGACTCTCAGTTACAACACAAATTGTTCCGTACAGATTCTGCCGCTCCTGAACAAAGTTTTTGAAAGTCTGAATCATCGTTTGCCTGAAACTATTTGCTAGTGTTTTGGTAGTTACTTCGTAATCGAAAAGTTCCATGCCGTCCTTGTTTAAATCACTATGTCCACGACACTGACCGTCGAAGGGATGAGTTGCGGTCACTGTGAGCAGACCGTCGAGGAGGCCATCGAGGCCCTTGACGGTGTCAAAGACGCTGAAGCCGACAGAGACGCCGAGCAGGTGTCTGTCGACGGCGATGTCAGCACGGAACAACTCATCGCCGCTGTGGAGGATGCGGGGTATGACGCGGGGACCTGAGACAGCCAGTGGTGAATAGTGTAGTAGTTGTTGTTGATACGGCTTTGTTGCCACTGCTGGGTAGCGGATGGCTGTCACCCCGTAGAGAGGTGAGACGGAAAATCCGGCTCAGTCAAACAGTCCTTCTTCCCGAAACCCAGTCATCATATCGTCAATGAGGGCCTCTGCCGTCTCGTACGGGTACTCTTGATACTCGGCGTATTCTGCACCGAAATCCATCACCCCGACGCGTACATCACCCGCCTCAAATGTCGTACCGGGACCGTCCGGCAGGGCTGGCACCAGTTCCATCGGTTCTTCGACGGGGTACTCTGCGTTCGTGAACACCGACTCTAATTCCGCTCTGAGCTGCTCAGCAGTATCTGCTGTCATGCCAAAACGTTGGTTGAGAGGGACAAAAGACTTGTTCTGTGTCAACAGGCAGCTAGTGCCGTATTACTCAGTATAGCCAAGATCGCGGAGGTTTTCTAGGACTGCCTCATCCTCAATGGCAGTGTCAATGGCTTCGTCGATGATATCCTGCCGCTGTTGAACGACTTGCAGAAGTTGTCGCGCACTTCTGAGTTTATATCGGACTTCAGGGTCGTCCACGTCATTTAAAGCGCCTTCCAATAATTCGTCCATCGTCGCGAGTGTCGTTTCGGCCATGGAAACGCTATTGCGAACGGTTCACTAAGCTTTGCTGGATTTATCACAGGCAGAGCCGCCAATACATGGTAGAACGGGTTTCATCCGACTATTGGCTTGGAGATGACTGAACGGTCTGTGTCCCCAGGAGAGAAATTCCTGCTCGTCGGGATATCTTGTTAACATTTTTTGTGCAGGTATCGAAACGAACAGTCGATGCCCTCCACATCGCGGCGGACATTCCTCGGAATGGTCGCCACCGGAACAGTCGCCAGCGTCGCTGGCTGTTCGTCGACGTGCCCCGATGAGGGCGCGCCAGACCCATCACATACCGTTGAATCGGGTATCGAGAACCCCGGCTTCGAGACGGTACCCGATGGCTCATGGCCCTTACCGCGGTTCGATGCAGCGAACACGGGCTATGCACCAGTCCAGATGAAAACGACAGCACCATCGGTCAGCTGGCAAGCAGATGTTTCTCCATCCGCTACTGGCGGTGAAGACACGAGTGTAAGCGCGGTCGTCGTCGCGGACGAAACTGTCGTGCTAGCGACTCCAACCGGTGTCGTCGCGCTGTCGCTCCGTGACGGGACAGAGCAGTGGCGGCGCGAATTCACACCAGCAACAGTCCCGTCAGCAGTCGACATTGGAGACGGCGCAACGTCACCAGTGATTGCTAACGGTCGTGTCTTTCTCGCGACGGCGGACGGTATCGCTGCACTCGAAGTTGCGGACGGCGCTGTTGCGTGGCGAAACACCGACACGGCCGGGGCGGGCGTTCCAACAGTGACTGATGACGCCCTATTCGTTCCCACGACTGACGGAGTAGCGAGATTTGATACCGACGATGGAAACCGGCAGTGGACGGCAGACGCCGACGGGACGAGGCTGGCCGTGGCAGACGACACTGTCGTTGTGGCCGGTACGGAGATAGTTGCGATAGACGCCGCAACCGGGGTGGTCCAGTGGCGACGCTCGGACCGGCCCGGTGGACATCCTGTCGTGTCCGATGGGACGGTCTACGTGAGCAACACGTACGGCGACCTGCTCGGCCGGTCACTCACAGACGGGAGCGAGCAGTGGCGTCTCGACAACAGGCGGTCACTTGAGTTTCCGGTCGTGACGCCCGAAGGCGTGTACGCAATCGAGCGCCCGGGTGAGGCATCCAGCGCGACGTTCGCGTTTGACCGGGTCGATGACGGCCCACCGGAGCCCCGGTGGTGCTCGGAAATCAAGCTCGGTGGAGCGGTGACTGCCGCGGCTGATGACGCTGTGTTCACGTTCCAGCGCGAAGATGGTCTCACCGCATTCACAACGCGTTTCGGCGAGGCAGTGTGGCAGTATCCGGTCGAATATCAGGCTGTTTCACTGGCGATACTCAATGGCGGAGTCGTGGGCGTCTCTCCGGATGGCACTGTTGTGGCTCTCGGAGGTGAGTGACCTGTTATGTGGCGTCGCTCATCTCAGATCGCCGGTTCGCTCCTCGGCCTAAGTGCAGTCTGTCTGCTCGTCACCACAGTGCCGCTTGAACTCTGGCCGACACCGCGACCGGGAGATTCGTATGTGTTCAACCCGCCGCCGTTTAGCGCAATTTGGGTGCAACAGACGCTCAGGCCCGGACTCATCATAGGCGCAAATGCACTACTAGTAGTCGGTCTAAGTGCAGTGCTCGGGCGTGACAGCACCTCGATGTCACGCTTGCAGCGCGCGTTCGCATTCGGCGCTCTCTTTGGGACTGGGGCCTGTTTGCTTGGAACACTGTTGTTCACCACGGCCGGCACGGACGATATCGGGAGAGAACTCACCGCCTTCCTCATCTGGGCTCTTGCGATCCCGCTCATACTCCTGGGACTCATCGGCTGGGGCATCGGCTACCTGCGGGCAGACAGTACTCGACTCGGTGCCGCCCTCACTGTCCCACCAGTACTCGCTGTTGCGTACATCGGTCTCTCGATGGCCGGCTTCTCACCCGTTGGCAGACTGCTGTTGGTCATACCGACGAGTGGCATGGCGCTTGTCGTCGGTTATGACCTGTGGACCGGTGACACCGTCTCCAAGGATAGATAACGACCCTTCCGCGGGCCACGCAGACGACTCACCCGAGTAGACCAGCCCGACCGGGGATTATCGGTTCTGACCGCTCGGGTTGCCGGTCAAACGCCGCGACGACTGCGGCGGCATCAGGTAGATGTGGCAGTAGATACTCGCCGTCGGCGTGTTTGATAGTAACCGTCTCTGTTCCGAGCAGCGAATCGAGAGGGGTCTTCTCAACGCGCAGGCCGCTTTCCGCCCACGACTCGATGCGCCAGAGTGCTGTGCCAAACAGACGATCATATGCGACGAGGACACCAGCATCAGGGTCAATTCGGTATTCGATCGTCCCGTATCGAAGTAGCTGATCGAGACACAGCAGGAGAATCGGGATGCTAACGCTTGCAGCAACAATGACGGCGACGGTGTCCCACGCACCCCCAATTGCAAACAGAGCCGCAACGAGAAGTCCTATACCGCCGATAGATGCGCTTCCCGGGTGGTATGGGAGTCTGAGGAGGCCGCCGATGACCCGCCCCAACCGAACCGGGCGAGCGCACTCAGGTGCAGCAGTGCGTGTCCCGTCGATAGACCGTGCCTTCGGCGGGGCCGTTTGCCAGCCGTATTCCTGGTCGTATGACTTAAAATAGACGGCAAGGCGGTCGCTATAGACGCCCAAGAGGTCAGACATGAATTTGAAGCAAACGACCATAAGTAATAGCGGCAGTCCAACGACAGATGGATCAAGACTGCCGAGTTCCGCTTCAGGCCCCTCCGTAGCGGCCGTTAGCAGTGTCAGAGTGAGTATCCCACCGAAAAAGACGGTGCATATCCGAGGTAACAGGCCACGAAACGCCGTCGTCGAGTTGTGGTTCCGATACTCCCCGTTGTAAAAGTACTTCCGTACCGTTGTAACGCCCGTCAGAACGAAAATCCCGACAGTTGCCAGTAGCACACCAGTTAGCGTCTCTGTGCTGGGTTCCGGCAGTGGCCCGACAAGCAGGGCCCCAGTAAACAACCAGACGGCCGCCAAGATGAGAATGGTAACTGGGAGCACGAGCAACGTCGTAAGATAGACTCGCAGGCCGGTTCTTGGGACGGAGAGAGAGTATTGTCGTGCCGCCAACGGTCCTATGAGTAAGGTGCCGGTCTCAATCTCCGGCGGGCGACCAGCGAACACTGCCCGGACGAGTGCCCAGACTGAGTCGACACCAAGCTCAAACCAGTAGAGAAACAGCAATGCAGCCGCACTCCAGTCGAGGAACGCAACACCAACAATTGGAAGCGAATTCGAGGCGATAGTGCCGAGGAGGTCTGTCCGACGGCTATCCGCTGTCCGGAGGAGCTGTCCGGTGGAGGGCATTATTCCGTGGTGATAGCTAGTGCCGTATGAACGAACTGATTACGAAACAGTCCAAGGAAATAGACAGGCAAATTACTGTTCGAACTGGCCGCTGACACTACCTACAGCCCTCCCAATCCAACAATATATCCAGCGAGAACCCCTAGTAGATGTATGGCCCGTTTTAGCTCGGTTCTTATCTACGACGGTGAATGTCCGTACTGCTCAGTGGCTGCGAAAGCCCTCGAACAGGTCGACGATATCGGCGCGATCTCGTGGTACGATGAGTCTGCCCAGTCGTTTCTGACGGCCCAGTTCGACGAGCCGCCGTTTGCAATGGTTTTAGTCGACCGGCCGGCACAGCAGGTGTACGCGGGCCGTGCAGCCGCCGAGGAACTCGCCGGCCGCGCCGGGCTCCCCGATCTCGTTGGCTCGCTCGTCAGAGATAACTACGAGAAAATCGCTCATGTCGTTGGTCTGGCAAGCGGGCGCGGCAGAGAGCCGGATGATGTCCACGAGCGCTACGTGCTGGCAGACGACGCACAGGACCGCTTCGACACGCTTGCGAAGGACGCCGTCGATCGGGATATTCGCGCCGACGCGTAGCCGTGTGGTCATAGCCCGGCGCTCTGTAAGGCAGCAGTGCCCAGACGACAGCAGGAAGGAGCGACTGTACCTTACTCACTTGCTGCCCTTGCAGCAGCCGTGAGCCGCCAGCGGCGAACGCCTCTGTGTGTGTTGAATCCGACGAGTCCCTTCAAGGCGAGCTGCTGGAGGTGTGTCGTGACATACGGTTTCGGGGCCGCAAGGCGTGCAGAGATATGTGCTGTCGGGACCGCCGTCGCCTCACAGTCTTCGAGGGCCGCCAGAACTTCGTCGTTTGTCAGTGGGTCGATCGCCATACCTCCCGTTCGGGCTGACAGGTAACAAACGCTTGCAATCAGATAGCAGGTGACAGGGGCCGGCGTCGGCTGTTACCTATTATATTGATGCTCTGTGCTCCTGTGCGTCCCGGGTTCGTTAATCGGGAGTCGGATTCCGAGTTCCCGGGAATCTTATCCAGCTTTAATTCAGTATCAGGAACATATCTTAGCTATGAGTTCAGATTTCCAGCCCTTACTGGGCGCGGAGTTGGAAGATTCGGTCATTGATGAGGTACTAACTGAGAGGGGTGTTGGTGTGCTGTCGATGGCCGCTGAAGGAGTGCCATACGGCGTGCCGCTCTCCTTCGGATACGACGGAGAGGACACCCTGTACTTCGTGTTTCTGGGCGCAACCACCGAGCTCCGAAAGGAGACGTATGCGGAGCAAGCTGACGTAGCGAGTTTCACCACCTTCGATATTGGTCCGGACGGTGCATGGCGGAGTGTGATCGTCGCCGGCCCGCTCAGCCGTATTGAAATTGACGAATGGGACACCGCACGTGAGTCACTCGCCGATAACGCATACCAGTCAAACCTACTCTCTGAGTACGAACTGCAGGAGAATCCCAACGTGTGGGCACTGAAAGCGCAGGAACGGTCAGGCCGCGCTGTTGGCCAGCAGTGACCGTCGGCATCTTTTGACCCTGTTTTGACCGGCCGCGCTGCTATCGGCCTCACTGAACTAGGGGTTGTAGTTGTGCGTGTACAAATGCACTATTTTGTGCCACGCACAGCAGATTATATGTCTTTTCGCACACTGATTGAACTGTTTAAGTCACGTTTACCCCAAATACTAAAATAGCTGGCCGCAATACTATGCTACATGAAGAAGCGGCTACGAAAAGCACTGAATACAATACCTGTCCCACAGGAAAAGCCCAGCGCAGGCCTTGATGCGTGCACAGAATGCGGTGGGCCCTCGCTACCCGGCGCTGGCCGCTGCACTGACTGTGTAGAAGGCTAACACCGAGTTACTGACACAGCAGGACTAAAGCCAGTTCTGAGTACAAAAAAGCGAGGCAACAGTGGATCCACTGCCAGTTGACAGATGATCGTCTGCAGGTTTCGGCAGGTATTTGTTTCAAGACAGAAAACTGACACTAATGTCTTCTCGCAGGTCAGTGTGTCTTGAGGAGATGGCATGGCCAGAAATTGAGTCTGCCCTCGAAAACGGAACACGGACAGTGGTCGTAGCTGTCGGTTCGATCGAACAGCACGGCCCACACCTGCCGCTGAATATGGATACGCTGGATGGGGATGAACTCGCACGGCGAATAGCGGCCGAGATGGGTGATGCGCTTGCCGCCCCCACAATCCGCCCCGGATGTTCGGGGCATCACATGGAGTTCCCCGGGACAATAACCGTTCCACCCGAGACATTGATGGATGTCATCCGGTCGTACTGCAGGTCACTCGATACCCACGGCTTCGAACACATCGTGCTGGTCCCGACCCACGGTGGGAACTTCGGACCGGTCAAAACCGTGGCACCCGATATCGCACGTGAACTCGAAGCCGCCGTAATCCCGCTCGCCGACCTCGACGAACACATGCAACTGCTGAATCAGGGACTCAGCAAGGCCGGTATCGAGTACGAGCAAGATGTAATTCACGCCGGGGCCGCCGAGACAGCGATTGTGCTGGCCATCGACGAGGGACTCGTCAGGATGGAGGATGTCGAACCCGGGCCTGAAGGTGATATTTCGCCGGCTCGGTTGCTAAGTGACGGATTCAAATCAATTACTGAAAACGGCGTCCTCGGTGATCCGACGGCGGCAACCGCCGAGGCCGGCGAAGCGATTATCGAAAATGTCGTCGAAGCGTACGTCAAGCAGGCCACAGCCGAGCGCAATGCCGTCTAATGGAGGTATAGGCGTGTGTCAGCCTTTCCGGGCAGTGATTTGAGGTGAGAAGAGATGCCGCTGTCCGAGAGACTGTCGATTTGGTTGTTCTGTTGGCAGAGACTGATTCAGTCCAGCAGTGTCGGTAGTCTCCATGCAGCAACGATTCGGGGCTGTAATGCGTGCTGTAGTGTACGCAGGAGCAGAGTCGGTCAATCGATTCGGTCCCGCGGGCCAGCACGGGCGCTTCTTGTGACGTGCCTGATGAGCAGCCCCGCGGCAGTCAGCCAGAGCATAACTTCGAGAAAAAACGATGGACTCCAGAGGTAGTACAGGAAGAACGACCCCGGTGGGAGCGCCAGTGGGTCCGTCGGAGTGACAGCAGGCCAGAGCAGAAAGACCGCGTCGCCGGGGCGGCCGTTGAGAACAACGTGAAGCGCATCGAGGGAGAGATGCAGCGCCCACCCGAGTGCTGCCGACAGTCCGGCGCGCCCAGAAAGCGCTAGAGGGAGAGCCACAATGACGAGCAAAACAGAGTGACCGACAGAGTGATACAGGGTGGTGACACCGACCATGGCAAGCGGCTTATCGACCACATCGGGCACGGCGGTCCCGACCACCAGCCACAGCGGCGACAGCCGTGACACACGTCCCAGAATCGCGGCCGCGAGCAGGTGTGTCAGAAAGAGCATATGGAATGATGGGTACAGAGACGTATCAACGCTGCCGGTCGAACCACTCGCGGGGGAGTCGCCCACTGGCAACGAGGAAATCACGAAGGAACACCGCCAGCGACGGTGCGAGGACGACCGGCGTGAGCCTGAAGACGAGTTCTGTCGGTACTGCAGGGACGAGTGCGGCAGTAATAAACACCATCTGGACGCCGGCGAGATACTTCCCGAGGTTGCTGTCGGGCCGCTCGAAAACCGGTCGGTCCCGGTATCGCCGCCAGCGGATACCGCCGACATAGGCGTACCGGGCCGCCGACAGCGAGAGGTACAGGACGGGGAGTTGGCCCCAGAGGACCGCGACGAGTGGTGCGACCACGAACCCAAAGGTGTCGAAGGCCATGTCCAGCCGCGTGCCCAGTTGGGTCTGTTCGCCGACTGTTCGGGCGACGGTGCCGTCGAGTTTGTCCAGCACGACGCCGACGCCGTAACACGCCGCCGGGACCCAGGCGAGGTCGGTCGTCGCCGGCACCACGAGAAAGCCCGCAACGACAGCATAGAGCCCACCGCGGAGTAACGTCACGGTGTTCGCCATCCCGAAGATGTAGCGCCAGGGGTTACCGGCAGCCGGCGGGACGCTGAGCTTTCGGCCGACGTACCAGAGCTGTCCAGCCCAGCAACAGCCCGCGACGACCGCCGGGTGGAACATCCAGCGCGTCATCGCATCGGCGGGAAACAGCATGCCGACGATGACGGCTATGAGGAACCCGCCGACCACAGAGAGTTCGACGGGAACTGGGCTGTCACCGTGTTGCTCGGCCATCAAACCCTCCTGGTTCCCGGCTGTTCGCCGCCGTGCTAGCTTCGCTCATCGCAACAGCGCAACGAGGACCGCAAGCAGGACGAGCTGTGCGAGCTTGTCGGCTGCGCCGAGAGTCCCGACATCAGCCGGGAACGATTTCGGCCCGGCGGCGAAGTTGACGTAGTACCACAGCAGTATCTGGACGAGCGTGAACGGGATACCGACAGCGTAGACGAGGCGACGGCGGATACCCAGGGCGACCAGCGCGATAGCGCCGAGAAACCCCAGTCCCGCGAGGATGAAGCTGATACCGAGCCCGGATGGAGCCAGCCTGACGCCGAGAAGGAGGTGTATCGCGGCTGTGACGAGTGCCGCGATGATACCAAGCCAGTGTCGGCTATCCAGTGAGGCTACGTCGAGGGAACGTCCCTGTGTCTCCGTCGCGGCCATGGGCTAGGTTCGGCGTTCAGTCACATAATGATACTGCCAATTGCACCGCTTACCGCTCGAAATCCGGCTGTCGAAGTGCCTCGATGCGGGCACACGCTTCTGCGTCGAGTCGCTGCCCAGCGGCGGCGAGGTTCTCGACGATGTGGGACGGTGTCGTACTGGACGGAATCGGAACGACGCCCTGTGTGACGTTCCAGGCCAGTACCACGCCGGCTGGTGATAGGCCGTACTCCTCCGCGATAGCCGCCAGAACAGGCTCGTCGAGCAGTCCGGGGGCTGACAGCGGGGAGTGAGCGACAACCCTGATGCCGCGTTCGTGGCAGTATTCAATGAGGTCTGTCTGTGGCTGGTACGGATGGCGCTCGACCTGTACCAGCGCCGGCCTGACAGTCCCCGTTTCGATGACTGTCTCCAGTTGTGTCTGCGAGACGTTACAGAGCCCGAGCGTGCGCGTCCAGCCTCGTTCGTGGAGGGCCTCCAGATTCTCCCAGGCGCGCTGGAGTGAGACCGAGTCCGTCTCGATGTCGCCACTATCGTCTTCGGGGAAGGTCAACGCCTCCTGACGCGCGACCGATTTCTCGGCCAGTCGCGTTAGCGACTCGCGATGAGCTAACGCCTCGGGCCAGTGCAGGGCATAGCAGTCGAACGCGTCGATACCGAGCTCGTCGAGACTGCTCCGACAGGCCGTCAGCATATGCTCCCGACGGTGGTTCGTGCGCCAGACTTTCCCGAGTATGAACACCCGACGCCGGTCGGGGGCACCGGGGGCAGCCAGAATGCGGCCGATACGGTGTTCGTTCCCGTACAGTTCAGCGCTGTCAAGCAGTCGGTAGCCGGCGTCGAGGGCCGCCGCGATAGAGTCCGCACGGTCGATGTACGTTCCGTCACGATATCGGGAACAGCCAAAGCCGATGGCCGGGAGCCGAATCGCTTGCTCCCGGCTCCCGTCCCAGTCTTTGTCTGGGGTGACAGTCGGCGGTGGCGTTGGGTCCGCCGCCGTGCCGTAGTCGGACACAGTCTCAGACTCGCCCGTCTCGGCAGCCGTCTCAATCGCGTTACAGACTGCAACAATGTGGGCACCGCGGCGACCCGTCATCCGCGATGGGGTCCCCCGGGTGACACTGGCCGCAAGCGACTCGACCGGGTCGAGATAGCGGTAGGGTTGCGTGGGGTGCTGTGCGGGAGCATCAATGTATTCGCGGCCGACACGACCGTACTGCACGGCGGTCGTACTATCAGCCATCGCGCCGGTCCCACGGAGATATAGCGACCCGTCGTCACCGTGGAGTTCGAGCCCGTAGAACTCGCGGCTCCGATGTGGCGCGTAGAAACTCGCGGTCAGCCGGACCGTCAGCCCTCCGTCGAACGAAAGCATCGCCTCGACGTGGCTGGGCGCAGACGGTCGCTCTGGCTCTCGCTCGGGCCAGCTATCGAGTGTCGTTGCGGTCTGAACGGATTTGACAGGGCCGAACCACGAGACCAGCAGCGCGAGCGGATAGACGCCCCCGTCGTACAGCGGCCCGATAGAGAGAAACGAGCCGGGTCGGTCGTGCCAATCTGTCACGCGACCGACGTGGGCGTGGGCGTACCCCAGCTGAACGGGTCCCATACGGCCGTCGGCGAGCATTTGCCCGGCGCGACGCTGTGAGGGCGCATCGGGCGTCCCCGGGGCACAGCCCAATGCCAGATTCCGGTCCTGGGCCAGCGCCAAGAGCTCCGCGGCCGCCGCCTCGTCCAGTGCGAGGGGCTTTTGCGAGTAGACGTGTCGCCCCGCTTCGAGCGCCGTTCGGGTCACCGGCGCGTGGGCGGCGTGGTTCGTCAGGTTCACAACCAGCGGCGCGTCGACGGCGGAAAGCGCGGTGTCGAGGTCGGTAAACGCCGGGCAGTCGTGCGCCGCGGCGAGTGCTGTCGCCCGGTCTTCTTCGAGGTCGCAGACGCCCGCCAGCGAGAGCGGGCTGTCTGCCAGCTCGGCCGCGTACTCCGCCGCGATACTGCCGGCGCCGACGAACAGACAGTGCACACTCGAACGGGGGCGGCCTCGCATATATATCATATCGCCAGTGGGATTTTATTGGCCGCCGCCGAACACCAGACGTGACAGAACCGGGAATGAGCCGGCTCGGGACAGCGTACTTGCGCGCATTGCAGGCGCTGGGCCGGCGGGTTCCGTACGGAACAAACGTCTACCAGCGCGAGTGGGACGTTCTCGTTGTTCTCGATGCCTGTCGTGCTGACTTGTTACGGGCTATCGCCCCCGACACCGGGCTGTTCGGTACCGTTTCGACGGTCCGCTCGGTCGGGAGTTCCTCCTCGGAGTGGCTGGAAAACACGTTCTCCGGTCATCCAGAAACAGCTCAAACCGTCATGGTCACCGGCAACACGTGGACCGACCGGTATCTCGATGCCGACGCCTTCGCTGCGCTGGACGAGGTCTGGAAGTACGCGTGGGACGAGGACCTGAACACCGTCCCGGCTGCAGCCGTGACCGACCGGGCCATCGCGCTAGCCCGGCGGCTGGACCCCGAGCGGCTGGTCGTCCACTACATGCAACCACATCACCCGTTCGTCCCCGAGCCGCTCGACGGCGACGGCGGGCTTGCCCGCACCGGGAGTCATAGTAACACGGCCAACCCGTGGGTCGCGCTCCGCCGCGGGGAGGTTTCGTCGGACCGCGTCTGGAACGCCTACGAGGCGAACCTCCGGTATGTCCTCCGGGAGGTGGAAGCGCTGGCTGAAAACGTCGACGGCCGCATCGCTGTCACCGCCGACCACGGCAATCTCTTCGGGGAGTGGGGGTTGTACGGCCATCCGATGCACACGCCAGTCCCGGCGCTGCTGGCGGTGCCGTGGGCCGAGACCGACGGCGTCGACAGCGGGGAACGCGAGCCCGACCTGCGTCCGCCCGAGCCGCTCCCAGTGTCGCGCGTCTACGGCGCCGAAAGCGACAGGGACCGACTGGATTCGTTGGGATACTTGTAGTCAATCAGGAGGTACTTTTTAGTCGGAGAAAGCCTGGATAGGAGACGTGCATTCCCGGAGCCGTCGCCACGTCCGAAGGAGCTGGCATCGAAACATCGGCACCGGCCGCCCACGTCCTCAGGAGACGGTGTAATGTCCGCCAGAACGCTGTACTTTACCGGCGGGAAGTCGGTTCGGGTTGACGAAGAGGCGGTGCCTGACCCCGGACCATCGGAGGTCCGTGTTCGAACCGAACTCTCAGGAATCAGTCCCGGAACAGAGCTGTTGGTGTACCGTGGGGAGGTCGATTCGGAACTCGCGACCGACGAGACGATCGACGCCCTTGATGGTACGTTCTCGTATCCACTGCAGTACGGCTACGCCGCTGTCGGCTGTATCACGGCCGTCGGGGACGCGGTTGACGACGACTGGCTCGACCAGCGTGTGTTCGCGTTCAACCCACACGAAAGCCACTTCCTCGCCGAGCCGTCGTCGCTTATTCCCACGACGTTACCGCCGGAGCAGGCGGTGTTCATCCCGAACGTCGAAGCGGCGGTCAACTTCGTGATGGACGCTCGACCGCGTATCGGGGCTCGGGTTGTCGTCTTCGGTCAGGGGCCGGTGGGCCTGTTGACGACCGGGCTGCTGGCCGATTTTCCGCTGGCGTCGCTCGTGACGGTCGATCCCTGTGCGGGCCGCCGTCGGCTCTCGGAAGCGCTCGGGGCAGACCGCTCAGTCTCTCCCGGGAATCTCGATGACGACGACGCCGACATCGCGTTCGAGCTCTCTGGGAACCCAACCGCACTCGACAGAGCGATCGACGCCACTGGCTATGCCGGTCAGGTCATCGTCGGTTCGTGGTACGGCTCAAAGGATGTCTCGCTTGACCTCGGACATCACTTCCACCGGAGCCACATCCGCCTTCGCAGCAGTCAGGTGAGCCGCATCGATCCGGATCACGCCGACCGCTGGGACAAGGACCGGCGGCTGGATGTCGTCCGGTCGTGGCTGAGCGACACTGACCTCTCGGCGCTACTGACACATGAGATCGATATCGAGCGTGCAGCCGAAGCGTATCAACTGCTAGAGAGCCGGCCAGACGACGCTGTACAGGTAGTGTTGACGTACAACGGACACCCGTGATTTAGGTGGGTCCCGGCCGTTCGTTCGGGTATGTACGCGACGACGGTTCGGACTGAGTTCGTGGCACAGCATTACCTCACTGTCCCGAACCCGGGGCCCGAGGGTGACCCGCACTCACACCACTACAGGGTCGAACTATGTTTCCGCGGCCCCGAACTCAACGAGTTCGACTACATCGTCGACATCGACAATGCCGACACAGCCCTGTCGTCACTCGCCGACCGGTACCGGGACACGATGCTCAATGACCTCCCGGAGTTCGAAGGCTACAACCCCAGCGTGGAGCGGTTTGCCCGTGTTATCTTTGAGCGTGTCACCGAGCGTGTCACCGACAAGACGGTCACCGAACTGTCGGTCACCATCTGGGAGGACGAGGAAGCCGCTGCGAGTTACAACGCCGCCGTATGAGGGTCGGCCTGACCCTGTACGGGAGCCTCGACGAGCAGTCAGGCGGGTTTCGATACGATAGAAAACTCGTCGAGGGACTCCGAGCGGCCGGCGACACTGTCGAGTGTATCCAGCTCCCCTGGCGTGACTACCACAGAGGGCTGCTCGACAACGGGTCGCGAAAGCTCCGCCAGCGGCTGGATGTGGATGTCGATGTCATGTTACAGGACGAACTCGCCCATCCGTCGCTCGTCCGCACAAACCGTGCCCTCTCGTACCCGATTGTCAGCGTCGTCCACCACTTGCGGGCGAGCGAGCCGCGCCGACTTGCACCGCTGTACCGGGCGGTCGAGCGTCGCTACCTCGGGACTGTTCAGGCCGTGGTCTGTAACAGCGCCACGACCCGAAACGTCGTTACCAACCTCGGCGTCGACCCCGAGAACACCGTCGTCGCGCCGCCGGCTGGGGACCAGTTCGACCCCGATATCGACCGAGCGACAATCGAGCGACGGGCTACCACCGAGCCGCTGCAGGTTGTTTTCGTCGGAAATGTCTCGCCTCGAAAGGGGCTCGATACGCTCGTCGATGGTGTGGCTGCGGCTGCTGTCGACATCGACCTCACCGTCGTCGGTCGCCACGTCGATGCAGCCCACGTGACTTCGGTACAGGAGCGCGTCCGCGAACACGATTTAGCTGACCGCGTGCAGTTCGCGGGTCGACTCCCAGACGGCGAGTTGGCGAAAACCCTCCGGTCGAGCCACGTCCTTGCGGTACCGTCCCGGTACGAAGGGTTCGGCATCGTCTATCTGGAGGGGATGAGCTTCGGCCTCCCGGCGCTGGCCACCCGTGCTGGCGGAGCGACCGACATCGTAACCGACGACGAAACAGGGGTACTCGTCGACCCGGACGACTCGGCAGTCGCCGCTCGCGAACTGGAGCGGTTCGCCATCGACCGGGACCGCTTGGCTGAGATGGGGTGGGCCGCGAGACGGAACTACGAGACGCACCCGGATTGGGAAGAGACGGTCGGGCTGGTTCGGGGCCTGCTGTCTGATATTGTTCAGCCCACGGAGGTACCGGCGTGACGGAATCGTTCCAGCGGTATCTGCGGGCGAAGCGGACTGTCGACGACCGCGCGCTGGACCGCCGGCTGGTCGAGATGCTCCGCGAGCAGTTGGCGGCCCGGGCAGCCGACAGCGACGGGCCGCTACGTGTCCTCGAAATCGGGGCCGGCATCGGCACAATGCTCACCCGGTTCCTCGAATGGGACGTGCTTCCCGCGGGAGAAGTCCACTACACTGCAGTCGATATTCAGTCGGAGAACGTAGCTCACTTGCCCGACCACATCCGGGACTGGGCCGTCGACCGTCAGATGTCGATAGGCGACAGCCCACTCGTCCTGAAAGCCGAAAACCGACGAATCGAAATTGAGACGGTACAGGCCGAGGCGGTGGCCCATGCGGCGGCCGCCGACGGCAAATACGACCTTCTCATCGGGGCCGCCCTGCTCGATATTCTCGACCGTCAGAAACTGCCGACGTTGCTCGAACCGCTTGCACCGGGTGGCCTGTACTACTTCCCGATCACGTTCGACGGGGCGACCCGCTTTCAGCCGAGCCATCCAGCCGACCGGGCAGTCGAACAGCACTATCACGACCACATGGACGCGAAAGAGGGCGGTGACAGCCGTGCCGGCGGCGACGTGCTTGCCCATCTCCAGCGCCTCGACAGCATAACGCTGTCAGGGGTGGCCGGGTCGGACTGGGTCGTCCGGCCTGTCGACGGGAGCTACCCGGCTGACGAAGCCTACTTCCTCAGATACATTCTCGACACTATCGAGGACGCGGTCGGCGAGATGACTGGTAGCGACTTCGAGGAACTCGACGGCTGGCTGGCACGCCGACGTGCGCAGGTCGCTGCCGCCGAACTGCTGTACCATACGCATCAACTGGATTTCCTTGGCCGTGTCGACTCGTGAATCCCGCACTGTTAAGCCCTAAAACCCGGCTAAAGTGATTGTATTTCTCGGAACGACCGGTCCGCCACACAGGTATCACAGACTGCCTGACCCTGTCGTCACTCGTCGGTCTCGCGGCGGATCATGGCTGTCGCCTCGTATGAAATGACGAGTTCGTCGTCCTGATTCAGTCCTTCGTGGCGGGCGGTGAGGTACCCCCGGCTCGGGTCACTGTCGGAGGGTCGCTTGTCGATGATTTCGGTTCGTAATCGTAGCGTGTCACCGGGCTGGAGTGGCTGATGCCAGCGGAGATTGTCGACGCCGACGCCAGCCTGTGTCGCCATGTCCTTGCTGGTCTCGACGTTGAGACGCATACAGATCGCGGCGGTCTGCCACCCAGATGCGACTAGTCCGCCAAAGACTGAGTCTTTCGCTGCCTCCTCGTCGGTGTGAAACGGTTGCGGGTCATACTTTTCGCCGAATTCGGTGATTTCGGATTTCGACACAGTGTATCCATCCGACTGTCGGACGTCGCCGACCACGATATCCTCGTAAAATTGCATATAATTATGAAGGTGATGGATAGATAAAAATCCGACGTGGTACGACCGCTGGCAGGGTGAGTGGCCGCAGGCGTATCGACGGCATCAGGCACATGGACAACATTGCAGCCAGTGGCGCTGCAGACGATAAGAGCAATTAAACGACGAGATTGCAGAACTCAAAGCCCATAACGAGGAGCTACCCACGTTTACTCGGAGCCTTCTATCACACCTCATCAGTAACTGCGTACCCATCATCTTGCTCTTGTCGGGCTGCTACCGCCGTTGGAGTTGCCAGTTATTTCGGGGGTCGGAACTGTTCGTGACCCGGATAACACCATCTCTACGAAGTTGGTCAACCGTCTCATCAAACTCCGCCATGGAGAACTGGGTCTCCGCTTTCTCTAGCTGGTCAAGCACGAACATCACAGATGCCATTTCGTTTCCTTGTGCTTCCAGTATCTTGAGAATCTGCTTCGCTAGGTTAGACATGAATAAGTAGCAATCACCGGGTAGTGGTTGTGCGCATATATGTGAGTTGCAGACTGCCGACGTGTATCTTCGCTATTTATTCTTAAAATATATATTTCAGCTATAACATAGGCACGATGTCGACATGCCCTCCAACAGTCGAACACTCCTCTCGGCGACCAGTGAAGAGTGGCGCTTAGCACGCGAAGACCTCCACATCAGAAATGCCACCGACGCCGAGCATGATATCCAGATAAAAATATACGATGACAAGGAACGGTGTCATACAGCACATTATCACCTTCTGGCAGGTCAGTCGGGTTGTTCGGTTAGCTTGTTACAGGATGGCGTTTATAAGGTCAAGGCCGTCCTCGACGGACAACACGAGTCAGTCGCTGCCGTCACAGTCTCTGATGAGCCTGAACAGACCATCTTCATCCACATTCAGAACGACGGGATCATTATTGAAGAGGGAGTGACTCCCTCACGTCCCTGAACCGACGTGTCGCCTTGCCCTGCTTGAGACCCTCCCGCGCTGAAGCGCAGGGATTCCCACGTTCGGAGAGCAGGGTTCAGCGGACGACCTATTCTCACAGGCATACTCTGCCCGTAGATTTGTCGAACAGGCGTGGAAACGCCAACTGTCAGCTTTATTTCCGCCGTGAATGGTGCGTCTTTCGCCTCGAAGTATCGTAACAAAGTTTGAGTGACAAGGGGTAAGCTCATCTTTAACACCCATCCGAACAAAATAACAAATTGAATGAGCCCTGCATCTACATCGAACAGGTCCCCTGAATCTGCCGATCCTGTGTCGGGCTATCGCGACAGGCTCAGGTCGATTTATCGCGATTATATCGGCGAACCGGATAAAGAGCGAGACATCTATATCGGGTTTGGCCTCTTCTTCGCTGGAGTCACGCTTGCCGTCGTCGGATTCGGCCTTTTTTTGTACAGTAACGTCCTAGAATCCGGGAGTACGCTGTACTGGCAGATCCGAGAGATTGCACTCGTCGTCGGGTTCATTGGACTGCCCTCCGTGCTATTGAGCGTCGTCGTGCTCCTCCCAGTGGGCTTCAAAACCCGAGTTGTCAGTGCCGCTGGCACAGTGTTCTGTCTCGCTGCAACTGTGATTCTGGTTGATGTTTTTCCGTACGGGTGGACAACCAGTGAGGGCATCAACGGTAGCGTCTGGACTATCAGCGTCTACGCTACTGGCCTAGTTACACTTGTAGCGTCGACAGGAGCGGCACTGGTCGCACATTACCTCGAGCGAGCAACAACGCCAGCTGAGTCAGCCGAGCCGGTTGACTCGGCCGAGAGTGAGTCAGAGTCAGTCAGCAAAGCAGACGTAGACAGCGACATAGAGCAAGCCATGGAGGGGGCGGAACTATCCTGGGGCGGCGTCGAACAACAGCCCAAGACCAAGCGGCTGAATCTAGATATGCCGGACACAGACTCCGACCTCGACCAGACGGCTATCGAGAACTCCGAGGCGACCACGACACGGGCCGACAGCAACGATGTTGACGACGCAGTAGATGGACTCAGGCAGCTGCAAGGTGGCCAATCAAATACGGATCGAAGCACTGGAACCGAAGAGCAGGTCAACGCTCTTACCGAGTTCCGGAATGAGCAGGCCGAAGACGATGATGTAGAGACTGGTGTCGAAGAGCAGAAAGGTCTTATGAGCCGCCTTCGGTCATTGTTTTTCGAGTGAACAGTCTGATTGGCCCATACCCGCTCTACTGTGGCGGTTTTGTTGGGTTGCTTTTATCATGTTAGCATATCCTTACACTTCTTTCGCTCCAAAGTTGGTACGTAAGTTGTAATTTGTTCTATATTATAGGCTAGTTTTTTCAACTTGGTAGGAGGAATACAACTGTATGCCCCAAGGTCTCGATGTCGGTACGATGAACCTCCTGTCTGCACGTCAAGATGGTAACGAAACAGTATTCGTGCAGCAACGGAACTCCTTCGTTGAAATTGACTACAGCGATATGGCCGAACAAATGCTGTCGAGAAGTGACGTTCTCCACATCCGCAAGGATGATCGGGTCTATATTGTTGGCGATGACGCCCTGAATTTCGCGAACATCTTCAGCGAGGAGACGCGCCGACCGATGCAGGCCGGGATTCTCTCAAGCGACGAGCAATCAGCAATTCCGATGATTAAGCTCATCACTGAACAGGTGGTGGGACAACCGGAGTACCCGAATGAGCGTCTGTTTTTCTCGGTTCCTGCGGACCCTATCGACGCCGATGTTTCGACGCTGTATCATCAAAAGACGGTTGAGTCACTCCTTACTGATATGGGATACAGCCCAGAGCCGATTAATGAGGGGATGGCCGTCATCTACTCGGAGCTTGCAAATCGTGAGTTCACTGGCCTCGGCATCAGCTTTGGCGCTGGGATGACCAACGTTTGTCTGTCGTACTATGCAGTCCCCGTAATGAAGTTCTCCATCGCACGCGGTGGTGACTGGATCGACGAGCAAGCTGCACAGGCGACCGGCACGCCCGTAGATAAGGTTACTTCGGTCAAAGAAGAAGACTTCGCACTCAACTTTGAGACGGATGTCGGTGGTATTGAAGGTGCATTGAGCATCTATTACGACAATCTCCTCGACTATGTCATCGAAAACATCATCAGTGAAGTTGATGAGGAGGATGTCGAGGAGGGATTGGATGTCCCGGTCGTTGTGACTGGCGGGACATCGAGTCCTGATGGCTTCGAAGAGTTGTTCGCCGAACGGATCAATGACTCCGAGATACCATTCTCGATCAGCGATGTCCGCCAGGCCGAGAATCCACTGTATAGCGTCGCACAGGGAGCACTCGTCGCAGCGCGGTCGGAAGAGGAGCGCGAAGGGCAAGCCGAGCAGCCCGAGGAACCAGACGCCTCCGCTGAGTAACGGGTACTCCCGCACCGACACAATACTCGCCGACATCAGCCAGAATCTGTGCCTGGTGCTCGTTCTAGATAATTCGACCGACGTTTGACGTTACTCAGTCTCGTCCCCGTTTTCGTCAGCTTCAGTGTCCGCGTTTTGACTGTCCGCATCGTTCTTATCAAAATTGGCTGTACCGTCTCCACTTGATTCCCTTTCGGTCTCGTCGATAACGCGGTTCAATTCGTCAGCAGCGTCCTGTCGGAACGTGTTAGCATCAGACCCCAGAGAGATGCCGACCGCAACACCAGCCTGTTCAAGCGAGAACTCTGGTCGGTCTGTGGATTCGTCACTCTCTGGAATCGGGACGCTGGGTGTCCGGCCAGTATTCTCGGGTTTCCCGGGGGTAGAATCAGGATGCTGGTTGAACCGGGCAAAAGCGAGTTCCCAGGACTCTGGAGGAGATGCCTCGTTGTGATGGGACGTAGAGAGGTCTGCGAAGCCGCACGATTCACAGACGATCGCTGTCTGGTTGCCGGTCGCAAGCGTGTACGTGCTGAGGTCGGAGTCGCAGCGGGGGCACCGCATACCAGAGTATGCGTGTCTCTGCTATACAATGGTTCCGTCAGTTCTCCCCCTCTAGGGAACGAGTTATGAGTTGGGCGACCGATGTTTGAGGCAATGCCGGAGATCGAGATTACGGACACACAACAGGCGGATTTAACGGCAATTCAAGAGGACCTTGAAGACGCGTTCATCGAAACGTACGGTCATATTCGTACGCAAGATGTCGTGGACTACCTCCTCGATACATACACACCACCGGACCAGCTCGAAGGCGAGCAAGGCCTGAGCCGTCCCGACTACGAGCGAATCGCCTCAGCTGAGTATCCGGAACTCCAACGCATCGCGTCCGAGGTGTCGGAGGTTCCCGGAAGTGGTATTGACGCCGACGAGATGCGAGGGAAGCTGCTCTCGGCGCTTGGGACAAGTGAACTCGCCACTCGCCTCGCAGATGTCGAGTCCGAGACGAAAGCAGACGAAGGTGATAAAGAAGGGGCAACTGGTCCAGATAACTCGGCGGATGCGGCCGGCGACGGACACGATAGCACACAAACCGATACGTCGGGACAGGCTGGTCCAGCACCCGATACCGTCGAAACCGGTGACGCAGCCGAGCCCAACAACGCTCCGGGAGACACCCTGTCGGTCGCGAACCGTTTGCTGACTGAACATGACGAAAAGTGGACTCGGTCAGATGAAACCGACGAACCATACGAAGTCACGCTCCCCGACGGTTCAACGGTGAGCGCACGGACGAAAGATGACGTGCGAAAACTGCTGTTCCAGAACTATTGAGCGGGCGCTCATTGCAAAACTACTGTTCCATAGTGACCATCTCTCTGGGGGGTCGTCTCGTCGAAGGCTTAGGACTCGCTGTCCGATGTGTCCTCGAGGTAACCGACTCGACACTGTGGACAGACATCACCGCGAAAGAACGACGATTCATTCACTGGGAGTTCGAACTCACATCTTGGGCACCGATATGTGGGGCCTGAATCGGTTGTCGTACTCTCTAGGTCGTCCGCTGTGTGCAAACTCTCGTCTTGGCCGTTCCCAGTACCTGATCCTTCGGAAGTTTCAGACGACGGGTGTACAGTGTCTGAAGCATCATCAATGATGACTGCATCGTCGCTATTCGGCGGCGTGGAGCCGTCGTCATCTGGTTCTTGTGTCGCTGATTCAGACAGTATCACGGCATCGTCAGTCCGCTCCGGTGGTGTCGATGCGGTCACCGCCGATGACGCATCACTCATTTCCGTATCCGAGGATGGATTTGCGACCGTATCCGAGGCATCTGCAGTCGATTTGGGAGTATCGGTCGATTCCGTTTCCGCCGGCTGACCTGTGTCCGTCGCCTCGGTCTCGTCCTCTGCATACTCTCTCCGTCCCACTTGCCGCTCGGTTTCGGCTCTGTATTCGGCATCGTCCGATCGCTCGTCATTTGCTTTCGATTCCGCTATGGTGGATATCAAGCCTCGATTCTCAGAGATATGGCGGATATGTCCACATCGCTGGCAAGACCTGTATTCCCGAACGGTTAGAACAGTGCCGCGCTCGCCTTCATCGTACGACTCCTCTATCTTCGAATCTCCAAATTCATGTCCAAAGAGTTCACAGCGCATCCCCATACATGGCCATTCACTTCGTGTAGGTAAGAAGGTATTCACACTCAATGACACCTATATCTCAGTCAGCTCAGGCGAAGCCATCCATGACTGTCCTCGCGCCATCGCTAGACGCCGTTGCTGATAGTGACGGGGGACTTGCCCTGGTAGACAGCCCGACACCGGTCTTGCTGTTCCCTACTCACAGTCTAGTGAGTGGCGTGGCACCGTCGAAGGCCGTCTCTGGCAAGGTATAGAGCCAGCGTGGACCGGCCCGAGTCGAAACCGAACGAGGGCGGTGTCTTGAAGGCGGTCTGGGCCTTTGCAGAAGTATGTCGATGACTGAGGAGTGGGACGCCGCCAGTGTTCGTGACCTCCACGACGACCTCGTCTCGCTGCACGGCCCGGTCGAACGCACAAGCGACCACGGCGCCGACGCCAGCGCCGACCCTGGCGAGGGAGTTCGACAGTTGGTGACGACGATTCTCTCACAGAACGTAGCCGACGAGAACACACGCCGAGCCTCCGAGGCGCTGTTCACGGCATACAGCGACTTCGCAGCCATTGAATCGGCAGACCACGACGAACTGGCCGACACCATCCGCGTCGCAGGGCTCCCCGACCAGAAGGCCGCCCGCATTCAGCGGGCGCTTGCGGCCATCCGCGAGGAAACCGGTGGGGCCTACTCTCTTGCCTTCCTTGACGCCATGCCAACCGACGAGGCGAAAGGCTGGCTCACCGATATCAAGGGCGTCGGCCCAAAGACCGCCAGCGTCGTCCTGAACTTCCACTTCGGGAAGCCGACAATGGCTGTCGACACCCACGTCGAGCGGGTCTCCAAGCGGTTCGGGCTGGTAACCGAATCAGCAACGAACAAGCGCGCCCACGACGAGCTAGACGCAATCATTCCCGACGAACTGACCTATCCGCTGCACGTCCTGCTGATTACCCACGGCCGGGAGTTCTGCTCAGCGCGCAGTCCCGACTGCGCTAACCCCGTCTGCGAGCGCTACTGCAGTTGCGAGGAGTGCTAGCGACAGCCGACGACAGAACGTCGAAAGGCATTGTCTGAACAGGGCTGATCTCAACGGCGAGTTGGTGACAGGGAGAGTCATCGACTTGTGCTCGGTGGGCAATTTTACCGTCGTTTCAGGCTTGAATGGTTGAGATTGTCGTGGTCCGTAGTCATGCGTGACACGGACACCGATTAGACGGCTTCTGGAGAAAGACTGAGTCAGGACAGTTAGACTAGTGCGAACTCAGCCGGTCGGTCCGGCTTCCGTTTCGAACGACGACAGCCAGAGCAACAGTGCCGATGACAGCGATAATCACTCGACCGCCAAGTCCCACTGAGATCCCGGCGAGCGACGCGAGCGTGTTCGTCAACAGGAACAATACGACGACGGGGAGAACCCAGCTAACGGTCAGAAGCCACGGCTTGGCTAGCCATTCGAAACGGTCAGTTCCAGCGCGGAACTCGGCCAGCGCGTCCCCGCGCAGCAGCCAGCCGACGATGACAGTGAATGCGAACAGCCCGACGGTCAACATCAGGTCTGCGAGCGTGCCGGAGACGAACTGGAACACCGAGCTTGTGAGTGCCAGCCCGCTCCCAGTGGCCGCAAGCAGGACCGAGACCAGTACCGTGGCCCGGCGTCGCGGGACGCCAAAGCTATCGACGAGCGTTGCCACCGGCGTTTCGAGCAGGCTGATACCGCTGGTCACCGCAGCCATCAGCACGGTCACAAAGAACGCGGTTGCGACGAGTTCCCCGCCCGGAAGTGTCGCGAATGCCGTCGCGAGCGCGACGAACAGCGCACCGGGGCCGCCCTGCCCTGGGTCGACGCCCTGGGAAAACAGCAGCGGAATGACGACCAGCCCGGCGAGGACACCAATGAACGTGTTCGAGACCGCGATGACAAGTGTATCCCGCGGGAGCGATGCGTTGTCGTCCAGATACGAGGCGTACGTTAGCATCACTCCAGCACCGAGCGAGAGGGTGAACAGCGCCTGGCCTGCCGCTGGCCCGATAACGCTCAGGAAGTTCGCGGCGAGGTATTCGGCGTCAAAACTGAGATAGAACGCGTAGCCGGCGGCCGTCCCCGGCTGGGTGGCTGTCCACACAGCGAGGCCGAGCAAGATAATTACAACACCGGGAAGCATCACCTTCGAGACGCGTTCGATACCGTTGCTTATGCCAAAGAAAACGATGGCGGCAACGATACCGAGGAACAGCAGGTGAAAGGCGACCGCTTCGAGGCCAAAGCTCATTGCCCCGAAGTACTGCTGGGGCTGCCCGAAGTACGTCCCAACCGGTGAGACGAGCGTGTAGCGAAGGATCCACCCGCCGACGACAGAGTAGAACGAGAGGATAACGAGCGTTGTGAGGACGTTAAACGCGCCCAGCCACGACCCCCAGCGGGAGCCGGTGAGCGAGCGCAACGCCGCGGTTGGCGTCTGTCGGCCACAGCGTCCGAGGACGAACTCAGCGAGCAATCCCGGGACGCCGATGCCGACGACAACGAGCAGGTAGACGATGAGGAACGCACTGCCACCGTTTCCGGCGGTCAGCCACGGGAACCGCCAGATGTTCCCCAGACCTGCCGCACCGCCGACGGCAGCAAGCACGAAACCGAGGTTCGATATCCATGAGTCACGATCGGACATTCGTGTACAGGTCTGTTCAGTGGGTACTCAAGTTCCTGTTGATTCGGTTGCTTGCGTGTAATCAGGAAGGAATTAGGTAGCCGACAGTCCACCCGCGTCCGAACCGCCACGCGTCATTCCGCAGGCGACCGTCCGAAGGCGGGTGCCAGCAGCGTGGAACGGCGACGGCAGTCCGTCTCAGACCGCGAGGTACTCCGCAATCGCGTCCTCGTCGGCAATAGTCGACGGACCGAGTTCGTCAACGACCGTGCCACGCTCCATCGCGTAACAGCGGTCGGCCATCTCGCGGATGACCCCGAGGTTCTGCTCAACGAACAGAATCGTCGTCCCGAGGTCGTCGTTGATCGTCTGCATATCCTGGCTGATCTGGTCGACGATAGAGGGCTGGATGCCCTCGGACGGTTCATCGAGCAAGAGCAGGTCAGGATTCGAGACCAGTGCGCGGCCGATGGCGAGCATCTGCTGTTGCCCGCCCGAGAGCGTTCCGGCTTCCTGACTGGCCCGTTCTTCGAGCACGGGGAAGTAATCGTATATCTGGTCGTACAGCGTTTCGTCGCTCTCCGACCGGATGGTCTCGCCCATCTTGATGTTCTGCTCGACGGTTAGCTTGGGGAACACGTCCCGGCCCTGCGGGATGTAGCCGATTCCGGCCCGGGCGCGCTCGTCGGCACTCGCGTGAGTCACGTCCGTGCCGTCGTAGCTGATGGTCCCCTCGCTGGGCTCCAGCAAGCCCATCACCGTCTTCAGCAGCGTCGTCTTGCCGACGCCGTTTTTCCCCATCACCCCGACGATTTCTCCCTCCTCGACGGAGAGGTCCACATCCCGCAGTATCGGCGTTGTGTCGTAGGCTGCAGAAACCTCGTCGAGTTCGAGCATCATGACTCACCTCCCAGATATATCCGCTGGACCTCTGGGTCGGATTCGATTTCTTCAATCGGTCCCTCGCGGAACACCTCACCGTTGTGCAGGACGGTCACTTCTTCGGCGATGCTCGCGACGAAGTCGGTGTCGTGTTCGATAACAATGAAGGCGATCCCTTCCTCCTCGTTGAGCCGCCTGATCCGCTCGGCAATAGCTTCGCGTTCGGCCACGTCGAGGCCGGCGACCGGCTCGTCCAGCAGGAGCAGGTCGGGTTCGAGCGCGGCGGCCATCCCGATTTCCAGTTGCTGCTGTTGGCCGTGTGAGAGTTGCGACGCAGCAACGTCCTCGTAGCCGGTAAGGCCCGCAGCCTCGATAGCCTCGGCGACCAGCCGCCGTCGCTCTTCCCCGTCGGCGAACTGCTGGACGGGGAGCCTGACGTTCTCTCTGACACTCAGGTCACCGTACACGGACGGGACCTGGAATTTCATACTGATACCGCGAGAAACCCGCTCATGTGGGTCGAGGTCAGTGATGTCGTGGCCGTTGTAGTAGATACTGCCGTCGCTGGCCTCGTACGTCCCGGTAATCAGGTTCAGTAACGTTGACTTGCCAGCGCCGTTTGGGCCGATGAGACAGCGTAGCTCCCCCTCGGCGACCGAGAAGTCCACGTCGTCAGTGGCGGTGAACCCGCCGAACTGCTTGACGAGCCCGTCGGTCTGTAGCAGTGTCTCCGTTCTGTCACCCGTTGCCAGTTCCGCAGCGGTTTGCCGGACGTTCGGTCCAAGCGGGTCGATGTCGGATTCGGTTTCAGTATCACTCATTAGTCACTCACCTCACTCGGCGCGTCGGGTGCGTCGGCCCCGCCAGCTTCGCCTGGACCGAGTCGAGTTTCGACAATCCGCTCGTGGAGCCACGGAACGAAGCCGCTCGGAAGGACCAGAATCGTCACCAGCAACAGGGTGCCAAGCAGGACTAGCGCCAGCTCACCCGCCATCGAGATGCGGAGGTATTCGATGGCGAGCGTGGCGACAACGGCCCCGAGCAAGCTCTTTCTGCCGCCGATACTCACCCAGATGACCGGCAGCGTCGCGAACAGCAGCGAAAACACGGTCGGGTCGATGTAGACGTTCCGTGCGGCGTACAGCACACCGGACAGACCCGCAAGCGCGCCCCCCAGCGTGAACACGACGAACTTGATGCGGGTCACGTTGTAACCGAACATCTCGGTGCGGTCCTCATCCTCCCGGACAGCGACCATCACGCGGCCGTAGTCGGAGTTAACGAGGACCCGCAACCCGAGGTACGCCCCGACCAGCAGGAGGAGGACGAGATAGTAAAACGGGCTGATTTCAAAGGATCCGATACCGATAATCCGCATCGGGAACGGGTTGTAGATGAACTGGTAGGAGGCACCTTCGATGCCGAGCGTCAGCAGCGGGATGTCCGGCATCCCGTTGAACCCGCCCAGTGCCGCCTCACCGATGGCCCACTCGGACCCGGCGGTCTGGGCCATGAAGGTGTGCATGACGATCGTCGAGACGAGCGTGATGATGGTCACGTAGACATCCCGCACGCCACCGTAGAACATGAAGTAGCCCAGTATGGCTGCGCTGACACCGCCGCCGACGATACCGGCGACGACAGCGGCCGTGATACCCCCCGGGGTCGCAAAGTTGATCGAGACGACGCCGAACGTGTAGGCCCCGATACCGAAGAAGACGACCTGCCCGAAACTCAGTACGCCCGAGTAGCCCCAGACGACCGACAGCGAAAGCCCCAGCAGGGCCAGCACCATGAACAGCGACAACTGCGAGCCGTCACCGAAGGCCGGGTAGACGACGAGTGCCGCCACAGCGACGGCGAAGCCGACCCAGAACCCACGCGATTCCCCGATAGTGTTTGGCCCCTCGAACCGACTGCGAAGCCGACCCGGGAGCGACCTGTTCGCCTCGCCGTTTGCACTGTTTCTCGACATCTAGTCGCTCTCCTGTCTCCGTTTCCGCAGTTGTTCGATGAACCCGGTGATGCCGTCGGGGAGGAACCGGAGGGCGATGAGCGCAGCGACGAGTAGCGCGATACGGCCGATGAACGTCCCGTAGAGATTCGAGAACGTGGCCAGAATCGCCCCGAGGACGCCCCCCGACAGCGCGGTCCCGAGAACGACGCTCGGCCCGCCGACGACGACGGCGACGAACGCCTCGACCAGGAACTGGTCGCCAAGCGTCGGCTGCATCGAGATGACTGGGGCGAACAGCGCACCGGTCAGCCCGGCCAGCGCCGAGCCGATGCCGAACGTCAGCATGTACATCCGGTCGGTGTTGACGCCCATGGCCTGTGCCGTTTCCTTGTCCTGTATCGTCGCCCGGGCGCGCATCCCGAAGTCGGTCCGGGTGAACAGGTAGTAGGTAGCCAAGAGCAGCCCGATGCTAACGCCGGCCAAGACGATCCGGTACGTTGAGTAGGAGAACGCCCCGTACGAGATCGCGCCGAACGGCGTGGCTATCTGGTCGATTGAGTTGCCAAAGCTGATTCGAGCTCCCTGAGTCAGTATCAGACTGAGCCCAAACGTGGCGACCATGGAATCGGCCAGCCGGTCGTACAGCGGTTCGATGATATCGCGGCCCAGGGTCCGCTGGCTGACCCAGTTGGGCCACGCCCCGGAGATGATGACCCGCTCAGTCAGAATCCCGAAGAGACCAGTGACCACGCCGCCAACGAGCATCGCCACGACGAGCGGGAGGCCGAGTTGCGTCACGGCCAGCGTTGCGGTGTAGGCACCGATGAGGATGAACTCCCCGTGTGCCAGATTGATGACGCCCATAATCCCGAAGATGATGGCCAACCCCGCCGCGGCGAGCACGATGAACGCGAAGCTATCGAGGAACTGAAGCGCGAGGTTGATCCCGTTTACCATCCCTACTCGGCCTCCTCGTAGTAGTCCACCGGGGTGTACTGGGTCTGTTCCGGGTTCTCGGGGAGGTTGCAGCCGGCCGTCTCCGAGAGGAACGTCTCGGGTATCTGGCGGTTCTCGACGGCTTCGACGTTGTGGTCGTCGTCGGCGCGCATAATCCACATGTGGTGGTCGACGTGGTGGGTCGCGCCGTCAAGACGGATTGTCTCACCCTCCGGTGCTTCAGGTGCCTCCTCGGTGCCGAGTTCGATGCCCGACTCCAGAGCGTCGATGACTTCCGGCTGTTCGGTGGTCCCGGCCTGCTCGACGGCTTTCTTGTACATATACGTCGAGAAGTAGTTGGTCTCGGCCTCCTCGTTGAGGTACGGGGCATCAGGGTACATCTCGAAGTATCGGTCGACGAAGCCGCCATCGCCGGTGTTGCTGTCGGTCGGCACCTCCTCCATGTAGTTGACGCCCGCGTAGATGTTGGCCATCGCCGGGGCGTCGAGCCGTCGGTGCTCGTATCCCTGTGCCATTGCCGTCGAAGTGCCGATTGGCACGTCGAGACCGGCCGAGGCCTTCTGTTCGTAGAACGACGTGTGGTTCGCCCCGACAAGCATCGACATGACGAAGTCCGGGTCGGCCTCCTGAATCCGGTTGATCGTCGAACCGAAGGAGGACTCGCTGAGCGGAATAAACTCCTCACCGAGGACGTTCGCATCGTTTTCGTTTGCCAGCACCTTCACCCAGTCAGCGGAGAGCTGACCGAAGTTGTAGTCGGCCGCAATGGTGTAGATGTCCGGGCCGAACTCCTCGACCAGATACGGGAGGACGATGCCGAGTTGCTGGCGGGCAGTCGGGCCGACCGCGAAGGTGAATTCGTCACAGACGCCGCCCTCGTACTGGGTGGTGTAGAAGTAGAGCTGTTCGTTGCGGTCGATTATCGGGCGGATGGCTTCCCGGGTTGCCGAGGAGTAGCCGGCCCACAGGGCGTCGACGTTCTCCTCGTTGATCGCCGTGCGGGTGAGTTCCTGATAGCGCTGATTGTCCGACTGTGGGTCGCGCTGGAACGTCTCGATTTGCTTCCCGTCGATACCGCCGTTGGCGTTGATTTCCTCGATGGCGAGCATCGACGCCTTTGCCTTCGGGTCGCCGACGAGGGCGAAGTTCCCGGACTGGTCCTCCAGCACCCCGATTTTGAGCGTGTCGGTACTGCTCGCGGTGTCCGTCGAGGTCCCGCCTTCACCGGCAGAACAGCCGGCGAGGCCGGTAACGAGTGCGGCCCCGCTCGCGCCGAGGAACTGACGGCGGCTGACAGACGAGCGATTCATGCGTCTCCCTCCGATACTAGGTTCTTGTTAGGATTATTATGTCCATTATCTTTGGCCATCTCTCGTTCTTTACTCACAATATCCAAACGTTCGTCCATGATTTCGTTCACAGTGTTGCCGTCTGGGAGGGAGAAAATAAGGTTTACCACTCTTATCTTATATTGTCCACCACATAGTCTTGAGAGTATAAGGTCGTCAAAGGATATGACGAATAGTCAGCGAAAGCAGTAGTGCTGCCGATAAAATTTGAACTATTCCGCTATTTTGTGCCGCTGTCGGTCAATGGGACAAAAGAACAAACTGCTGGCGTTGTTCCGGTGCAGTGACCTGTACGACCGTTGTCAGTCAAATCTGGCTTCTGCGTCCCGAAATCACCCGCTGTATGCTCGCCCGCGCTGTAAGTGTCGCCGGTCACCGAAACCATCGGCAGACTGGACGTGAGTCGTGTTGGCTTCGGGAAGTAGGACAGTTCGATAGTCGAACCCCTTTATGTAGGGCCGAAACTTTAGCATTTAATCCGGTTCTCGATATAGAGGCGTCACTTGCGCAGAGAGCAATCATTTTAGTATGTGTATTCAAAGAGAAGGGCAGATGATAGACAAACAGTCAGAAATACTCGGGGCGGTGGCGCGATGAGCGATGGACTCGTGCCCGGTGAGGTCATCCCGGGTGAAGGGACAGTGACGCTGAACGAAGGCCGAGAGACGACGGAAGTGACTGTCGGGAACACCGGCGACAGACCCTCACAAGTCGGGTCGCACTTCCACTTTTTCGAGGCCAACGCGGCGCTGGAGTTCGACCGCGAAGCGGCCATGGGGATGCGGCTGAACATCCCTGCCGGCACGGCTGTCCGGTTCGAACCTGGTGACGAGCAAACGGTCGAACTCGTCGAAATTGGTGGGAAGCGACGCGCCCACGGGATGAACGGACTTGTCAACGGGAGCGTCGACGGCGAGACGGGCGACGCGGTCGAACGCATGCGTGCGGCAGGATTTGGAGACACAGGCGAGGCGGCACCGGACGACGGCGACACGGAGTCCGACCAATGACACGCGACATTGACCGCGAGAACTACGCCGAACTGTACGGGCCGACGACGGGCGACAAAGTCCGGCTGGGCGATACGGAGCTGTTCGCCAAGGTCGAAGAGGACCTACGCACCCACGGCGACGAGGCAGTGTTCGGCGGCGGGAAAACGCTCCGGGACGGGCTGGGAATGGCTCCCGGCGTCACACAGGCGGAGGGCGCACTCGACTGGGTGCTGACGAACGCGACGATTATCGACCCGATACTGGGTATCGTTGCCGCCGATATCGGCATTCGAAACGGGGAAATCGCCGGCATCGGGAAAGCCGGCAACCCCGACACAATGGACGGCGTCGACATGGTCGTCGGCCCGTCGACGGATGTCTATCCGGCTGAGGGGAAGATAGCAACCGCCGGCGGCCTCGATATCCACATTCACTTCAACTCCGCACAGCTTCACGAACACGCGCTGTCAGGCGGTATCACGACGATGCTCGGCGGGGGGTACGGCGGCGGCGCAACCACCTGTACTACCGGGCCAGAGAATGTCAAGCGCTTCCTGCAGGCCGCCGAGGAGTGGCCGGTCAACGTCGGTTTCTACGGGAAGGGCAACGCCTCCGACCCGGGCCCGCTCCGCGAGCAGGTCGAGGCCGGTGCCTGTGGGCTGAAACTCCACGAAGACTGGGGGTCGACCCCGGAAACCATCAACACCTGCCTCGAAGTCGCCGAAGACGAGGACGTGCAGGTGTGCATGCACACCGATACGCTGAACGAAGCCGGCTTCCTCGAGAACACCTTCGGGGCTGTCGACGGGCGGACGATGCACCTGTTCCACATCGAGGGCGCTGGCGGTGGTCACGCGCCGGACATCATGGAGATGGTCGGAGAGCCGAACATGCTGCCGTCGTCGACGAATCCATCGATGCCGTACACCGACAACACGTTCGACGAGCATCTGGACATGGTGATGGTGTGTCACCACCTCAACCCTGACGTGCCGGAAGACGTGGCCTTCGCCGAATCCCGCGTTCGCGCGGAGACCATCGCCGCCGAGGATGTGCTCCACGACATGGGCGCGATTTCGATGATGACCTCCGACTCCCAGGCGATGGGGCGGATGGCCGAGGTCATCCCGCGGACGTGGCAGACAGCCTCGAAGATGAAATCCCAGCGTGGCCCGCTGCCCGAAGACGAAGGGACGGGCGCGGACAACCACCGTATCAAGCGCTACATCGCCAAGTACACCGTCAATCCTGCTATCAGCGCCGGCATCGAAGAGCACGTCGGGACACTCGAACCCGGCAAGCTTGCCGACATCTGCCTGTGGGACCCCGCGTTCTTCGGCGTCAAGCCGGCGATGACGTTCAAGGGCGGCTTCCCGGTCCATTCGGAGATGGGCGAAGCCAACGGGTCACTGATGACCTGCGAGCCGATTCTCCAGCGCGAACGCGCCGGTGCGGTCGGCAAAGCCAAGCACGCCATTTCGCTGTCGTTCGTCTCTCCGGCGGCCGCCGAGGCCGGCATCGACGAGGAGTACGGGCTCGACTCCCGCGTCGTGCCAATCGAGGGCGCACGGACGCCCGGCAAAGACGACATGGTGTACAACAGCTACTGTCCGGATGACATCGAGGTCGACCCGGAGACCTTCGAGGTCCGGGTCGACGGCGAGCACGTCACCTGTGAACCGTCTTCCGAACTCCCACTTGCGCAGCGATACCTGCTATGAAACTCACAGCCAAAGAACAGGAACGACTCACGGTCTTTACCGCCGCAGAGGTCGCGCGGCGCCGCAAGGAACGCGGTGTCCCGCTGAACCACCCCGAAGCCGTCGCTTACATCAGCGACTGGTGCATCGAACGCGGTCGTGACGGCCAGTCGGTCGCCGAAATCCGGTCCGGTGCGTCGAAACTGCTCGGCCGCGAGGACGTGATGGACGGCGTGCCGGAGATGATAGACATGATTCAGGTCGAACCGGTGTTCCCCGACGGGACGAAACTGGTCACGGTTCACGACCCGATTCGGTCCGACAGTGTTGGGTCCGCTGACGACGAAACGACGGAGTCAGAGGCGGCGACCAATGGCGGGGACTCGGCGGGGACAGACGAATGAGTCTCACACACCGCGACGTGGCGACGGTCGGTATCGGCGGGCCGGTCGGCTCCGGCAAAACCTCGCTACTGACCGCGCTCGTTCCCGAACTGCGCGACCAGGGGCTTGATGTGGGTGTCATCGCCAACGACATCCTCACACAGGAAGACGCAGACGTGCTCCGCGAGCGCTTCGCCGGGGTCGTCCCGGAAGACCTCGTCGCTGGCGTCGAGACAGGCGCGTGCCCGCACACAGGTATCCGTGAAGACCCATCGATGAACCTCCAGCAAATCGATTCCTTCCTGGCAGACCACCCAGAGCTGGACCTGGTGCTGGTCGAGAGCGGCGGCGACAACCTCGCGGCGACGTTCAACCCCGAGCTCGCCGATTACTCTCTGTACGTCATTTCGGTCGCGGAAGGTGAAGACATCCCCCGAAAACGCGGCCCGGGGGTCGTCGACTGTGACCTACTCGTCGTCAACAAGACTGACCTCGCGCCCCACGTCGGCGCTGACCTCGACGTGATGGAGCACGACGCAAACGAGGTTCGGGACGGACCCGTCGTCTTCACCAACTGCAAAGACGAGACAAACATCGACACGGTGCTGTCGCACGTCCGTGACGGGGTGCTGTTCGCCTGATGGCCGCTGACGCGCCCCATCCGGCGTTCGAGGGGTATGCGACCGAGGCCGTGCCACAGGCCGCTGTGGGGTCCCCCGGGAAAGACGGCGTGCTCGAACTGACCTTCGAACGGACAGCCGACGGGACGACCCTTGTCCACGATTACGCGACGGTCCCGTTCCACATCTCAGGAACGCTGGGCTACGACCCACTCCCCGAGGCCGATACCGTATTCATCCAGTCACCGACCGGCGGCGTCGCGCAGGGTGACCGCCATGACGTGTCGATAACCGTCGTGGACGAGGCCGTCGCACACGTCTCGACCCAGAGTTCGACGAAGGTCCAGACGATGACGTGTAACTACGCCGCCGCCGACACGACGCTTAGCGTCGGCGCTGGCGGTCATCTGGATTACGTGCCCGAGCCGACAATCCTCCACGCTGACTCCCGGTACCTGCAGGAGCTTTCGGTCGACCTGGCCCCCGGCGCGACTGCCGTGGTCAGCGACGTGGTCGTCCCGGGCCGTCTCGCCAGAGGCGAGCGCTTCGAATTCGAACGGTACCTTTCGCGCGTGCGGGCGACCGGACCTGACGGGCACCTGTTCGAGGACGCGACACACCTGACGCCGGGAGACGAGGACCCCACAGCCCCCGGCGTCCTCGGTGAGTTCACCGTCTACGGGACGACGTTCGTCCTCGCGCCGGACCACGACGAGGCCGAACTGAGCGATGCGCTCCACGCGGTCGTCACCGACGGTGATGCTCGGGCCGGTGCAACAGCATTGCCGAACGGTGCCGGGGTCGCAGTCCGTGCCCTTGGCGACCGCGCTGAGACCGTTCAGGCAACGCTCCACGCGGCCTGGGACCACGCGCGCATTGAGCTACTGGACGCCCCTGCGCCCTCTGGGAGGAAGTACTGATGCTGGTCGCAGACACCTATCTCGGCCATCGCGATGGCGATGCTATCCCTGAAACCGTCGAGGCATCGGCCCACGCTACTGTCGTGCTCTCGGACACCGAACGCCAGCGCTCGCGGGTCCGGACTGAAACGACAGCCGGCCGGGACCTTGGTATCGTGGTTGCCCGTGACCTCGCGGACGGCGACGTACTTGAAGCTGAGGGCGGCACTTTCGTCGTTGTCGAACTCGCCGAAATCGAGGCCCTCGTGCTCGATTTCGCCGACAGCGATATCTCACCGGCCGCGGCGCTGGAGCTCGGCCACGCGGTCGGGAACAAACACTGGAACCTCGCGGTCCGCGAGCAGGAGGCCCTATTTCCCGTGACCGACTCGAAGGAAAGAATGGAAGACACAGTCGCCGACCTGCTCCCCGGGGACGTACCGATGCGGTACGAGCACGTACCGCCGACGACGTTCGACGATGACGGGGTCGACCACACCCACGGTGACGGGACAGGCCACGAGGGTAGTGGTCACAGTCACGACGGGACCAGTCACGCCCATGACCACGGCGTGCGTACTATTGACGGAGGGGACCAATGAGCGACGTCGCAACGCTTGAATCGTTCCGCCTCGCGGATTCGTTCCTGCCAGTCGGGACCTACACCGTCTCCTACGGGCTGGAACAGTTCATTCAGGACGACCGGGTCGAAGACGCGACAGACCTCGAAGGGCTCCTGTCGACGTACCTCAGACGGCAAATCGGCCCCGCCGAACTCGTCGCGCTCCGGGCAGCACACGCCGCCGCGACTGACGGTGATATCGACGCGATCTGCCATGCCGACCAGCGCCTGTCGGCCGTGACGCTGGCCGCAGAGTTCCGCGAGAGCGCCCAACAGTCCGGCGACCGGTTGCTCTCGCTCCAGACGGAACTACGTGACGAGGCGCTCCTGAACCGCTACGCGGAGCGCGTTGGTGCCGACGACGCACCCGGGAACTACGCCGTCGTACTCGGCGTTGCGACGGGGCTGGCCGACGTGGCTGTCCGGGAGGCCTGCTTGCTGTGCTGTCACGGGTTCGTCACCGGACTGCTGGGCGCGGCTCAGCGTCTCCTCTCACTCGGCCACACGGATGCCCAGCGAATCCTGAACGACCTGCAGCCAGTGATGACGGCTGCAGTCGATGATAGCGCGGACCGAGGAATAGATGAGATGACGCCGTTCGCCCCACTGGTAGACGTATTAGCCGCCGAGCATGAGCGGGCAGAGCGCCGGCTGTTCGCCAGTTAACGCCCAACAGGTTCGAGCGTAACAGTCCGACCAGTCCTGTTCCCGAACCGGCTCTTGGAGGAAAAAATCGGGCGTGTCCGGTGGCCAGTGCCGCCCCGTTAGTCAGCACTAACAACGAGCAGGAACGTTTCCGGTCGCACCGCCTCAAACTCGACCGTGAACCCGTGCTGGCGGAGCGCATCCGTCGCCTCGGCAGCGGAAA
The DNA here is from genome assembly GCF_011627385.1 of Haloarcula sp. R1-2. Classification (NCBI taxonomy): domain Archaea; kingdom Methanobacteriati; phylum Methanobacteriota; class Halobacteria; order Halobacteriales; family Haloarculaceae; genus Haloarcula; species Haloarcula sp. R1-2. Next base: position 160,930 of record NZ_JAANTG010000003.1, on the reverse strand, counting down.
ACCGCTCATCGACGGGCGGGCCGTTGCGACCGCTTCCAGAAGCCGCCCAATCGGCGATAGCAAACGTCCCCCCAGGCTTGAGCACTCGTGCGACCTCGCGCAGCGCCCCGTCGCTAGCGAACTCGTGGTACGTCATCGTCGAGAACGCCGCGTCGAGACTGCTGGTGTCGAACGGGAGGTCGTCGACCGCACTCGTCACGAGGTCGACGTTGTCGGGGACGCCTTTCTTCCGGTAGTAGTCGTGCATCGCTTCCTGGATATCCACGGCGTACACGTGGTCGACGGCCGGTGCAACATCGTCGGTGTAGAAGCCGGTCCCGCTCCCGAGGTCTGCGACCGTCTCGTCACTACTGGCCGACAGCGCCCAGCAGAGCTCTTCAGCGGAGAGGGAACGGTACCGTTCCTGAGCGTCTTCGAGCTTGTCGGCCCGGCCGGCATCAAAGGTGTGATAGCCCATTAGAGGTTCTGGAACGCCTCGTCAACGATTTCACCGGTGTCGGCGACGATATCTGCCATCTCCTCGTTGTCGGGTGCCATCCCGACGAGGCGAGCGATACGCATAATCGAGACGTGATAGACACGCTGTTGCCCGGGCTCTTCTTCCCAGATGACGACGTTACAGGCCATGAGGCTGCCGAGTTTGTTATCCGTCGCATCGAGGGCACGGTCGGCAACTTCGGGGTTACAGGCCCCCAGCACGTAGTATGGGTCACGGTCCGCGTCGATCTTCTCGTTGAGCATTTCGGAGGGCGAGAACTCGACGGGGACACCAAATCCGGCGTCAGTGAACACGTCCCGGACGTGTTCGATCGCGTCCTCGTGGCTCATTTCGAGCGTCGCCTGTTGTTCGCCGATGTCTTCAGGGTCGATCTGGCTCGGGTCGATTGGGAGCGTCATTCGTGTATTGTATTGTGTCTATAGAGCAAAGTCTCTTCGGATACACTCTCAGTAGTGTGGCGCGATCTCGCAAATACGGAATCGAACAGAAGGGCGGCTAAGCGTCGAGGATGCGACTGTAGCCTGTAGGCTGAATATGGATTAGTCTCCAATTCCTCGGGACCGACACGGGTAGAGAGTAGCACGGAAACTGCGCCGGTAGCGAGTGCTTCCATGGGCTCTGAGCCGAGCCCGCCCATGGAACCCCGCACGCCTCCCCGGTGGCTTACATGTGACTGTCCAGCACATTTAGCGTTCGAGGAGTCTCACACTCGGGACGCCGATAGCGGGAGTCCGCGGTCAGAGCCGCTTCACTCTTGGACCCCGTGCTAACCCTCTTAATGTGGGCTAGTAGTGTAAATAGTGTACAAAAATAACTTGTCTGGAAGCAACACCAGAGAGACGGTTACGTGGCTCTGTAGAAACACTCCAGAGTTGATAGGAATAGAGTCGTAAATGCTGGGTATACAGTCAGCAATCTCCAGATGCGGTCAGATGAGGATGATGACTGTTCAACATGGAGAGGACAGAGGGAGATCGACGAGAGAAGACAATCATTCAGTCTCGCGTCGAACAAGGTTCCCGAGAAGAGCGTCGCCGAAGACAAGAACGAGAATTGCGCCGACGAGATTGGAGACGAGATCGAGCAGCGTGTCAGTCTTTCCGTAGGAGACGAGTATTGGTTCGAGACCGACTCGGCGCGACGAAGCGTGAATAATGTACTCCATGAATTCCCAGAGGATGCCCATGGTAACGACACCGGTAATGACCCGCTGCTCCGGGTCTACGCCCAACCGCCGCGAGAGTACGTGAATAAGCCCACCAAGAACCGTCGCCGAGTGAATATGGGTCAGATTGTCCCACCACCAGATATCGTCGTACGGGCCGAGCATCCCGACAGCGTGTGTCAGCATCGCTGTCTCTACGTAAATCCGCTGCCACGGCCGAAATTCAACGGAACACCGCCGTTCCAAGATGTCTGGCAGATACGCTCCCCCGAAAGCGATGAGAGCATTCACAACCGCCCCAGGGCTCCGCCTCCGGATTCCCTCGGCGAAGGATACAGCGATACCCGTGCGGATCGCACTCCTGAGTAACCCTGTGACGCCCGGGGAAGGTGTCCGAGATGCAGACCTGCTCATACCTCACTGGGCCGCATGTGTCGCGTGGCTGCCAAAGCAGTGTGATCGTATATCATTTCCGAGGACCTCGTTTTCTATTTCTGTCAGTGAGGAGGGAGCTACCGCAGAAATACTTTGTGTCGCTAATTCTACAAGTTGGCCGAGACTTCCAGCGAACCGTTCGCTGGCAGCTTTTGCGTGCAGTTGTGCGAACCGTACACAAGTCTTATAACTGCGTAGCGGGTAGAAAAAGGTGATAACGATGCCAGATTCGATGTCTGAACAACTCCGGCGGGATATGCAGTGTGAGGGCCTATTAGAATGTTTCCACGGACTCAAGGAACTCGACAAGGAGTGCTTTCGGGCGCTTGTCGAGGCTGAGGACCCACTGACCGTCGACGAACTCGCCGATGCAGTCGATCGTGAGCGCTCAACCGCGTACCGCGCCGTCCAGCGGCTTCTCCAGACGGGCTTCATCGAAAAAGATCAGATCAACTACGACCAAGGCGGCTACTACCACGTCTACTCGCCGACAGACCCGTCGCAGATAGCAGACGAGATGCAGCGGATGCTCAACGACTGGTACGCGAAGATGGGCCAGCTCATTCAGGAATTCGAGAACAAGTACGAACAGTCCGAGTCCACAGCCCCGACCGTCGAAAGCTAACGCCGCGTCCTTCTCTCTATCATACTCTGTCGCCCCCGATCCAGGCGGATTTCTCTCTGTGAAGCGGTAACTGACCCACTTCGTCTGGCCGGGCATCAGTATTCATAGTATTGTGCAATATGTACAAAGACTTATCTGACGCTGCCGCGTACATTCAGGTGATGGCAACTGATACTGCATCCGACGCTGGAACCACCACGACAAACGAGCCACTTCACATCGACGGAGCAGACCAGCTTGATGATGTCGTTAATAAGTACGACCTCGTCCTCACGGACTTCTATGCCGACTGGTGTGGCCCGTGCCAGATGCTCGAACCCGTCGTCGAGACATTGGCCGCAGAAACTGACGCGGCTGTCGCCAAAGTCGATGTTGACGCCAACCAGCAACTCGCTCAGTCGTACGGCGTCCGGGGCGTGCCGACGCTCATCCTGTTTGCCGGCGGTGAGCAGGTCGAAGAAGTCGTCGGCGTCAAAGGAGAAGATGACCTCCGGGCGCTTATCGAATCCTACGCGGAATAACGAACCGGTGACACACAGGGCTCGTCATCGTTGGCTCTGGAAGCGTGAGAGTTGGTCACCTCGTCCACATGCAGTCGTGACAACGGGAGACAGGCAGTTTTTGCGGCGCGGAAAGACCAACGAATAGCGTTGAATCCGTGTCGGGCACAGCGGCATCACGGGTTACCTACACCACACTCAACCATTAGTACCGTAGCGAGACGAGAGTCTGTATGACTGACCCGTTCGTGGTCATCGGTGGTGACGCAGCCGGGCTCAGCGCTGCGAGCAAGTTCGCCCGCGAGGCACCGGACCGTGACGTGATTGTCTTCGAAAAAGGCAAGTGGGTGTCCTATGCCCACTGCGGGACACCGTATTACGTGAAGGGGACTGTCGAGCGGCTGACGGACCTCCTCTCGCTGTCGCCCGAACAGGCGGCCGAGCGGGGTATCGACCTCCGCCGGAACCACGAAGTCGTCGGCGTCGACACCGACGCCGAGACGGTTGCCGTCGCCCACGACAGCGAGACGTTTAGCCAGCCATATGGCGACCTGCTGGTCGCGACAGGGGCACGCGCGATGACTGGACCGATACCGGGGACAGAACTCGATGGTGCGCTCACGATGCACGGACTTGATTCGGCTGCTTCGGTTCGTGCCGCGCTGTCCGAGCCGGGGGAATTCGCCGTCGATACGAGTATCGAGTACGTCGACACGGCGCTCGTCGAGAAGTACACCGACTGGGAACCACCGGAGCGAGTCGCCATCGTCGGCGGCGGCTACGTCGGCGTCGAGATGGCCGAGGCGTTCCAGGCTCACAACATCGAGACACATCTCTTCCAGCGGTCGGGCCACCTCCTGCCGCCGTTCGGGGAAGCAGTCGGCGAGCGCGTTGCCCGCCAGCTCCGGGAGCAAGGCGTGATACTGCATCTGGACACCGCCGTTGAGGAGATTGTCGGAAACAGAGACGAGCGCGTCACGGCGGTTGCCCATGACGGTGGCACCACCGATGTGGACCTCGCGCTGGTCGGTATCGGCATCAGGCCGAACACGGCCCTCCTCGCGGACACGCCGGTCGACCTTGGCTATTCAGGCGCGGTAGCGGTCGACGAGTACGGGGCGACGAGCGTCAACAGGGTCTACGCCGCCGGGGACTGCGCCGAAGACCGCCACGCCGTGACCGGCGAGCCTGACTGGGTTCCCCTTGGACTGACCGCGAACCGGGCTGGTCGCGCAATCGGGCAGACCGTCGCCGGCGACCCCTCACTTGTCGGCGACATCGCCGGAACAGCTGTCGTGAAGGCGTTCGACCTCGAATGTGGCCGCGTGGGCCTCCTCGACCACGAACAGGCCAGCGCCGCCGGCTTCGACCCGGTGTCGACGACGGTTACGGCTAGGTCCCGGTCAGGGTACTACCCCGGCGGCGACGACACTGACGTGACCCTCGTCGCCGATCGAAATAGTGGTCGCCTGCTGGGCGGCGCACTCGTCGGGGAAGACCGGGCGGCGATACGTATCGACACGCTTGCGACGGCCATCGAGGCAGACATGACTATCGACGAACTCGAACGGCTAGACCTGGCGTACGCCCCACCGTTCAGCCCCGTCTGGGACCCGGTGCTAGTCGCCGCGAAAGTGCTCAACGGACAGTTGGAGTGAGGGCGGCCCGACCCGTTACAGCCGCTTCACCCCGCTGGCAACCGCGAGATACAGCGGTAAGGCGAGTAAGAGGACGCCACCGATCAGCCCCCAGTCGACGAGTCCGAGTGGGACCGTCCCGAAGTAGACGTTGAGCGGGGTGTACAGGACGGCAAGCTGCAGGAGTATCGATCCACCGACTGCGGACGCCAGCCAGCGATTTGAGAGGGTCGGTGTCTCTCGGAGCCAGCGGATCACGTACAGCTTTTCGAATTCGAGGAAGACGAAGCCGGTGAATACCATTGTCATCGCGTAGGGCGTGACTGCGGGTGCGCCGGCAAGCGTGACCAGTAGCAGGCCGAGCATTACCAGTGTCGAGATGACCCCTGTGCCCCCGATGAGGGCGAGCATATCGTGGTCAACGATACCGCGATCCGGGTCCCTGGGCGGTCGCTGCATCACGTCACCGCTTTTGGGGTCGGCCCCGAGCGCGAGTGCTGGCAGACCGTCGGTCAGGAGGTTAATCCACAGCAACTGGACTGCCGGCAGGACGAGGTAGCCAAAGAGCGAAGCGATAAACACGATGGCGACCTCGGCCACGTTGGCACTCAACAGGTAGCCGACGAACTTCCAGACGTTGTCGAAGATGGCCCGTCCGCGTTCGATTGCCCGCTCGATTGTCGCGTAGTTATCATCCAGCAAGATAACGTCGCTGGCCTGTTTAGCCACGTCAGTCCCACGGACGCCCATCGCGACACCGATATCGGCGTTTTTCAGCGCGGGTGCGTCGTTGACCCCGTCGCCCGTCATTGCCACAGTGTGACCGTTTGCCTGCAGCGCCTGCAGAATCCGGACCTTGTGCTCCGGGGACGTGCGTGCGAACACGTCCACAGACTCGACACGGTCGCGAAGCGTGTCCTCGGAACAGTTCTCAACATCGCCGCCTTCCATCACGCGCTGGCCCAGACCGAGTTCGCCGGCGATGGCTGCGGCGGTCCTGACGTTGTCACCGGTGACCATCTTCACCCCAACGCCTGCACGCTCGGTCGCCGCAATCGCGTCGGCGACTTCCTCGCGGGCCGGGTCGATCATACCGACCAGCCCAGCGAAGGTCAGGTCGTCACTGACATCGTCGGCATCGCCAGTTGTGTCATCCCGTTCCACTACGTCGACATCCTCTGTGTACGCCACTGCGAGCACCCTGAGCGCGTCGTCAGCGAACGTACCGACCTGTTCTCTGATCTGCTCAGCTCTATCAGGGGTGAGGTCCGCCGGACCGGTATCGGTGAGGACGCGGGCGCACTTCGAGAGGATGACTTCAGGCGCGCCTTTGACGTAGACCGTGTCATCGTGAACAGTGCCCATCCACTTGCGCTCCGACGAGAACGGGATCTCGTCCGTTCTCGGGTTCGCTTCACGGAGGCGTTCGACATCGATTCCGGACTCGGCGGCCGCCATGACGATGGCCTGCTCCGTCGGGTCGCCTACTTCGAGCGTCGCATCGCTGCACAGTGTCCCTGCGCGGAGCACCGTAGCAACGCGGTCCGGCAGGGCGTCCCCGTACATTTCGTCACTGTCGACAACGGCGTCGTTGACCCAGATCCGACTGACTGACATTCGCCCCTCGGTCAGCGTCCCGGTCTTGTCCGTACAGATGACATCGACGGAGCCCAGCGCCTCGACGGCGGGCAAGCGCCGTACGAGCGCGTTCTCGTCGGCCATTTTCCGGACACCGAGAGCCAGCGTTAGCGTCACAACCGCTGGCAGTCCCTCGGGAACCGCGGCCACAGCGAGCGATATCGCGGTGAGTGCCGCCTGAACCAGTTCGGTCCCCCGGAAGACTAAGAGTGGAACCACAAGTGCAGCAAGCACTATCACGCCGATGCCGAGCGTGCGCCCGAGCGTGTCGAGTTCCGTCTGCAGCGGTGTGTCGGTTTCCTCCGTCCCCGCGAGTTGGCGAGCGATGGCCCCGACCTCGGTATCCATCCCGGTTGCCGTGAGGACGGCCACGCCCGAACCGCGTGTGACGTTCGTGCCCTTGTACACCATCGATTCGCGCTCCGCAAGCGGTGCATCGGCGTCTACTGGGTCAGTTCCCTTCGAAACCGGGGTACTCTCACCAGTGAGCGCTGCTTCGTCGACCTCCAGAGACTGACAGTCAATCAGCCGAGCGTCGGCTGGAACGACATCGCCGCTCTCCAGTTCGATAACGTCGCCCGGGACGAGTTCGGTCGCGTCGACCTCAACGGACTGGCCGTCGCGTCGGACTGTCGCTGTTGGTGCGGTCAATTCTCGCAGGGATTCGAGCGTGCCCTCTGCACGGTAATCCTGAACGAAGCCGAACAGCCCGTTCCCGACCACAATCACGGCTATCAACACTGCGTCGACTGCGTTGCCCGCCCACACGGACAGTATCGCGGCCGCAACGAGAACCCAAATAAGGGCGCTATCGAACTGGGCGACAGCGATGTCGAGTGGTGTCCGTTCGCTCCCCCGTGTAATCTCGTTCTCGCCGTATCTGTCGCGTCGAGTTCGGGCTTCCGATGCCGAGAGCCCAGCAGACTCGCTGTCGAGCCGCGAAAGAACGTCGGTAGTTGGTTGCGTGTGGGCGGCTTCGGACATGGAACTCTGATCTGCCGCTGTGTTGATATGTGTTTGCCTCCACAGTACGGCGGTTCTGCGTTGAGACGCTGGTTTCGACGGTGGGACGGTCGTGTTTGGTTCGTGACAGCCGCATCAAAATGAGCGAGCAAGACCAACTTCGAGACGCCGATGTGACGGTGAGTCCTGAAATCGTGTAATGTAGCCCCAGTGATGAGTGATGCGTGGGGGGCCGTCTCGCACTAGGGTTCGGTCCGTCCCGTGAGGTCATCCGGCACGAGACGGTAGAATCCGAAGTCCACTTCGCGGAGTGGGCGTTCGAAGATGTCGATAATCGGAATTTCGACGTGTTCGAGCCCCGCTAGCGTTTCCGTCTCGATTCCTTCCCGCTCGATGTCTTCAAGTCGACCGCTGGCGACCACACTCTGCCATCCGGTCTCCGTCTCGTGATAGGTCACGAAGGTCGCTGGACGGTCGCTGAGTTCGCCTTTCGACTTCTCCGTCCCAACAGCCAACCGGAAATAGAAGGTGGTGGTCGGCGTGTCGTACCCATATGAGACCGGAACCGAGTGTGGCGGCGCGTCACCGGCGGCGAGCGAGAGGACGCCCGTCCCCCCGTTGTCCAGAAGCGCGTCCCGTTCCTCGTCGGTCATCGTAACCGGGTTTTCCGCGGACATAGTTATTGTCACGACAGGAACAACAATAAGTGCATGGTCGTGTCGTATCTGCCTGCCGCCCGCTGGGGACATGGCGGACAGCGTACGCAGTCGGACGCTGACAGACAGAAACGAGTGTCCCTGTTTCAGGCCTCGTCGACACGCTGATCTCGGGCGTTGACTGCCAGCACAGGCATGTCGGCGTGTCTGATGAGCCGTTCTGTCGTGCTTCCCATGATGAACCGATTGAGCCCAGTTCGACCGGCCGTCCCCATCACGATCAGATCGATGTCGTTCTCCTCGGCGTAATCGAGGATATCCGCCGCCGGGAATCCATCGACGACCTGTGTGACAGTTTCGACGCCGGATTCGCGGGCTCGCGCTGCAATCCGCTCGGTGACTTTCTCACCCTGTGCTTCCAGCGTATCAATCAGGTCTGTCGGCAACGTGTATTCCGAACCGGTCGCAACATCGCCAAGATTGACGACGTTCAGAGCATGAAGGCGGGAATCGAACTGCGCCGCAATCTCGCAGGCCGGTTCGACAGCGGCTGTTGCGGCTGTGCTTCCGTCCGTCGGGACGAGAATATCATCGTAGGAGTCGGTCTTGCGACTCTGTTCGGTGGCGCGGACAGTGAAAACGGGGACATCGGCGTGCCGAACAACGCTCTCTGTCACGCTCCCGGCGAGATATCGCCCGACACCTGTGCGACCGTGTGTGCCCATTGCAATCAGGTCTATATCGTGGTCGTCGCGGTATGCACATATCTCGTCGGCGGGATTGCCCGTGCGGATAGTCGTCTGTATCGCTCCAGCGGCGTCCACTGCGTCTGTGATGGCCGTGACTGTGTCTTCGGCGTCAGCCGTCATGCGGTCGAGTGTCTCGTCTTCGAGATCGCCGCCGCTGAATGGCCCGCCTGCTGTTCGTGTATCGATGACAGCCATGACGTGCAGGCTCGCGCTGAACGCACGTGCAAGCGCTGCCCCGTGTTCAGCGGCCCGGGTCGCGTGTTCGCTGCCGTCGGTTGGAACCAGAATTGAATCAAACATCGCTGTGTTTACACCTTGTTGCTGTCAGTAAATAAACTGCAGTCGCGATTCTCACGCTATTAGAAATCCAGTTGTTGAGGGCGGCGTCTCGAGTGTCTCGCACGCGTTCACAACAGTTTTTGTTGGTATGTCTCCCAGAGTTTGAGCGAACGAAACAATCGGACAGAGAAGAGCAGAATGTATCAGAAAAATAGTCATCTGGAAAATACCGTGAGATGGGCTACTGGTTGTCCATCTGATAGTCTTCAGCGAACTATTGCGGGCCACCGCCAGTTTGCGCCTCTTCGGCTTCACCCCAGCCACCGGCATCAACCATTCTGAAGAGTTCACGCCAGTTTTCAGCGCCCTCGCTTTCAGGCAGTTGGTCACGGAGGTCCTGAAAGTCAGCGGCTGGAACCACAGCGTGCGTCAGGTCAACAACGACGCGTGCGTGATACGCTGCGTCCGACGGGTCAACACCCTCTATGTCGGCAACGCGCTCGACGAACTCCGTCCAGTCAAACCGCTGGCCGTGGTCGTGGACAGCACCGGTCATGTACCAATTGATTTCCATCGGGAGCGAGGCGGCAAAGTCCTCGGCGTTTTCCTCCGGGATGCGCTGTCCCAGCGGCAGCAGTGTCGCGCGAATCGCACGAACGGCCTCACCAGTGCCGGGTAGTTCGAGCCTGTGCTGTATTTCGCCGGTGAACTCATCGTAGTCCATGCGCTAATGTTGGGATTACAACACTATAGAGGCGCATGAAACTTCCCACTGGATGAAAATGAGTGGGCATACGTACTACCGGTCGACGAGTAACGGGTGGTTTTGTCGGTCCAGCAGTCTCTGCCACATGACAAACTGCCCTGAATCGCCCGCTCTACTTTTTTTAGCGTGGGGTTGCATTCGTGATACGTAACTGGATGATCAGACGCGACCTATGACAATCGACCAACTAGCGGAGTACGGACTCGAACAGATGGACGAGGACGAGATTCAGGCATTTCTCGCGACACACTCAACCGGAGTTCTGGGGCTTCCGACGGCAGATGTTCCGTATCTGCTGCCGCTATCGTATGGCTTTGACGACGGGGCGTGCCTGTATTTCACCTACCTGCTGGGCGAAGCAAGTCAGAAAGCGGAACTGACTGAGCGGGCCGGCCGCGGCCGGTTTCTCGTCTATGACATCGACACCGCGTTTGAGTGGCAGAGCGTGATGCTGGCTGGCGATATCAGCAGTGTGCCAGAGGACGACTGGTCGGAGATCACGGCGATGACACAGAACGCCTGGCGGCCCAACACGCTCCAGACGGCTACCACCTCCGGCGGGGTCGCACTCTACGAGTTCGAGATAACGGAGCTTGCCGGTATCCGACAGACCGGATTGGCGCCCGACTTTCGGGAAAATATCGAACCATGACTGCGCTGGCTCATGACAAAAGGCCGTATGCGCTCTTGAAAGGTCGATAGACAGCATCTCGACGAAATCTAGCCGCTGATCTGTAGACGGCCGCAGTATGTGACAACAGATTATTATCGTTTGAGATTCGTCAGCGGATTGAAATAGGAGGGCGCCCCTTACTCTAGTATGTACGACACGATTGTGGTTGCGACCGACGGGAGCGCTGACGCGAACCGCGCAGCGACACACGCACTTGAACAGGCTGAGCAACACGGTGCCGAGCTTCACGCCGTCTTCGTTGTCGACACGGACCGACACGCGGAGCCGGCCCTGAGCAGTATGGAGCTGGAAACCATCGAGGTCGAGGAATGGGGGAACGATGAACTCGCAGAAGTCGCCGAGAGAGGCGACGCAGTTGACGTTGAGGTCACGACTCGTTGCTGCCACGGGAAACCGTACGTGGAGATTATCAGCTATGCCGACGAAGTCGACGCCGACCTGATAGTGCTCGGATACCACGGCCATTCCCACAGCAAAGGCGACCAGATCGGAAGTGTGACCGACCGGGTCGTCCAGAACGCGGGACGCCCGGTTCTGGTGGCGACCTGAGAGGACCACACACCTGTTCGAACGGGTAGTCACTGGGATATCGGTGTCCAGAATACATCCTAGACTGGGATTCAGGCGCGACAGCGACTGCGACCGAAACCGATTCCAGTGCGACCGCTCGAAACGTACTCTTGAGAGATGCTCCAACCCACGGCTGATTGGATCGGCCCCGGTCAAACGGCGCTGTTGATCGCCGTGCTGAGCCTCTCTGCGCTCGGAACGCTGGCGCTGTTTTCCATCGCCGCAGTCAGTACATACCGCCGCCGGTCGCGGCCGTACGTGCTGTTGACCGTCGCTATCGGGTTGCTGGTATTTCGGTCCGTGGTCGGCATCGGGACCGTCCTCGGTGCTGTCCCAATGGTCGTACACCACCTCACTGAACACGGGTTCGACTTCCTCATCGCGCTACTGGTACTGAGTGCGATCTATTCAGTCGCGCCGCCGAGCCTCCCCGACTGACCGCGTTTCGACGGTCGCACCATGAACCATTTGGTGTCGTTCAGCGTAGCATCTAGTATGTCTGAACATGCAACAGGCCTCACACGACGATGCTTCTTGGCCGGGACTGGGACTGTGGCAGTCGTGTCACTCTCTGGATGCCTGGGAAACAGTGAAGAAATCGACCCGGTCAGCATCGAAAGCGGCCAGAACTGTGACCAGTGTGGGATGGTCATCGACCAGCACCCGGGTCCGGTCGGCCAGACGTACTATCAGGACAACACGCCCGAGGGCCACGACCCGCCGGCACGGTTCTGCAGTACGACCTGCACGTATCGCCACCGATTCGCCAAAGAGCAATCGGGGTGGACCCCCGCGGAGACGTTCCTGACCGACTACAGCACAACCGATTACGAGATTCGGACCGACGGGGGCAAGACAATTATCTCCCGGCATCTGGAGGCCGAGGCGTTCGCGCCGGTGGGGCAACTCACCGTCGTTGCGAACTCCGACGTGGAGGGCGCGATGGGGACGGCTATCGTTCCGTTTAGCGACAGCGCGGACGCCGAGTCATTTGCCGAAGAGTACGGCGGTCAGACCCTCCCCGCAGAAGACATATCGCGAGAACTGGTTGGCGGGATGTAGGCGAGTTCCCACGCGGTGAGAACGCCCGATACCCTGTTGCCTCGGTGGGTGGAAAGCTATCTTGAAGACTATGTCCACGGTTACTGAGCAAGTGCGTTCCCATGTCGATTCCAAACCGGGAGTCCATTTCAACGCACTTGCGGCCGACCTCGATATTGCGACCGGGCAGGCACAGTATCACCTGCGGAAACTGCGCCGTGCCGGCGATATCGTCGCCGAAGAGATTCAAGGTAAAACGCACTATTACAGCCGGGAGTACGACCCCTGGGAGCGACGTGTGCTTGCCTTTGCCCGGCGGGAGACCGCGCGGACGATTCTTCTACATCTGCTGGAAGCGGAGTCCCTGTCGGCAGACGAACTGGCCGACCGACTGGGCGTCGCCCGGAGTACTGTCTCCTGGCACGTTTCGGCACTGGCCGACGCGGAGATACTCGAAAAGTCGTACGGCGAACGGGGGCGTGTTGTCGTGGTTCTGAGCGATCCGGACGCGACACAGCGGCTGCTCGCGGTGGTCCGACCATCGCTTACGGACCGTCTCATCGACCGGTTCACGCGGCTGGTCGACGAAGGGCTCGCAGCCGCCTCGGACGACGACTGAACTGCTACTTTCGGCCGTAACTACTGCGGGATATTCAGAGGACGTCATTCTTTCCGGGCTTACAGCCGTCAGTATCAGGCCGCATCCGTCGCAAGCATCGCCCCCACAAACGTGAGTCCCCACCAGAACAGGAGCGAGAGGGCGGCGACCCACGTCGGGACGAACGCTGAGCGGCCCGGGACAGCGACGTACAGGACCTGATCGAACACGAGGCCGCGGTACGCCCCCGCCGGCGTCATGGCGAGCGCGCCGCCGAGCGTGCCCGTGGTGACGCCGGTGTCAAGCGCCGCGAACACCACGAGGTCACTTCCGACAGTGAGGACAAGCAGCCCGGCGAGTGCAAGCACGAGTGCTCGGCCCCGGCTGCCGGCGAGCGCTGACAGCAGGAACGCGATAGTCAGCGACGAGAGCGCGTACAGGACTGTTAGTGCGATGAATCGGATGAACAGGAACGGGGAATCGACACCGCGGTGGCTCGCAAACACCGTCGTCTCCGGTCCTGCAGTCGTCGCTACGTTGATGCCCAGCGCCAGCAACGGGACGACGACAATGGTGAGCAACAGCAGGGCGCGGCCAGCGTACACCCCGCCGACGTACGACCACGTCGAAAGCGGGTAGGTGTCGAGGATATCTAGCTCACCCCGGGTAGCAGGGTCGGCAATGGCGCGATAGCCGACGGCAAAGGCGAGCGTCGGGACGAGTACTTCGACAGCGACGAGCGTATCGACGACGGTCGGAACGTAGCCGCCGGCGGGGCCGCCACCGGCATGAGCGAGCCCGAACAGGACAATCCCCGTGACCAGCCCGAGCGCAAGATAGGTGCGTGTCCTGACCGCACTGCGGACTTCCCGCACGAAAACGGTCCAGAACCGGTTGCCCTCCGTCATGCCTGCTCTCCCTCCGGCGCAGCGATAGTGGCTCTGTCCTGTTCCAGAAGCGCTGTGAACGTCTCGTGGAGCGGCCCGCCGGTCTGTTCCCGGAGCGATTCTACCGACCCAGTCCGCACGAGACGGCCGGATTCAAGCACTACCAGCCTGTCGGCTGTCTCCTCGACGAGCGGCAGTTCGTGCGAGCAAAGAACCACGGCACGACCGGCGTCGGCAATCGACTCGATGATGTCGAATATCAGTCGGCTCATTGCCGGGTCGAGCCCGCTTGCCGGTTCGTCGAGCATCACAATCGGCGGGTCGCCGGCCAGCGCCTGTGCGATTCCCAGAAGGCGCGTCATGCCCCCGGACAGCCCGGACACGGGGCGGCTGGCCACTTCTTCGAGGCCGACGCGTTCCAGCAGTCGGTCCGGGTCGTCGTCGACGAGGTCCGCGTAGAACGCGGCAGTCTCCCGGACGCTAAACCCGGGCCGGAAGGTCGGCCGCTGTGGCAGGTAACCCAGTTGCCGCTCGGCATCAGGTCCGCTGTACGAGACGGTGCCGCTGGTGGGTCGCTCGACGCCCAGAAGTATGCGCAGAAGCGTCGTTTTCCCGGACCCGTTCGGGCCGATGAACCCGGTCACGGCGTCGGACGGCACGTCGAGTGACACTTCCGAGACGGCTGTCACATCACCGTACGTTTTTGTGATTTCGTTTGCCGTGAGGTACGTCTCGCCAGTCATGCTGCCCCCTCCATCGATGTCTCGTTTCGAAGACGCCTGACGGTCTCAGGATTCGCAGGGTCTGCCAGCGGAGCCCTGTCGACAATGCTGCCCCGGCGGAATCCGGGCGTGGTGCCGCGGAGCGCCCGGAGCCCCCGGACACTCGGTGCCGCCCTGAGGACGACCGCAGCGTCGGTCTGGTGGAGACGGCGGTCGACAGAATCGGTGGGCGAGTAGGACTGGGCCAACACCGGGCCAGTCCCGCCAGTGAGATCGTACGCGCCGCTCCAGTAGTTCCCCCTGCCGTCGTGCGTGTACACGCGCAGCGGCCCCGGTCCCGAGATAGCGTGACGGTCGTTCGCGATGAAATCGTTCTCGGTGACGATGTTCGACGGGACGACTGTTGAGGCCCGCACCCCGATGTCATTCCCGTAGAGGACGTTGTGCTCGTACAGTGACCGGTCGGCGTTTGTCGACATCGCCTGCGTAGTGTCGACTACCACGTTGTGCGCAATATAGCTCCGGGACCCGGCTAACATGACGCCGCTGCCGGAGTGGCGCACGTCGTTCCCGACGATGGCGTTTGCCACGGGATTCGTCATGACGACGACGCCGGCGTACTCCTGTCCCCGAGCGACGTTGTCCGCAACGAGCGACCGGGAGGTGTACATCAGGTGGACGCCAAAGCGGTTGTCCCGGAACGTGTTGTTCCGGACGGCGGTCCCGTCGGCCCGGTGGAGGTAGACGCCGTCACGTCCGCCGTTGAAGACCGAATCCTGCACGACAATCGGGCCGTGCATCCCGATAACGCCCATGAACCCGTCCTGCCAGTCTGCCGTCCCGTTGACCGTGACATTCTCGACGACCGCGCCGGGTGTCCGCCGCAGCACGACGCCGCTGGCGGGTGTCTCGACGCTGAGGTTCGCAACGTAGAGCCCGGACGCGTTCCGGCCGGTCACGGCGGCATCGCTGTTGCCGTAGGCGGTCGTGACGGTGGCGTCCCAGGCGCTGTCGTTGCTCTGTGTCGGGTCGCCGACCGTCGTGTTGCCGATGCCAGTGATTTCGAACCCAGTGACGCCGACGCGGTCGGCAGTCACGGTCACGACAGTTCCGTTGCCGCCCCCGTCAAGCGTCGCTCCGGGACCGCTGAGGGTGAGTGGCTTGTCTATCATCACCTGTTCGTTGTAGGTGCCAGCCGGGACAACGACGGTCGTATTCGGCGGTGCCGCATCGACGGCGGCCTGAACCGTCGGGGCGTCTGTTCCAACTTCGACCGAGACAAGTCGGTTTCGGTGCTGTCGTGCCGCCTGTACAGTGGCGTCCGCATCGCTTCGTCGCGGGCCAACCTGTTTTCGGACTGCTTCCGCCTGTTTGAGGTCGAACGAGTAGGTCTTGAGCGTCTCCCAGTCGATTATTTGCCCGCCGCACGTCTCGGTGAACGCCGCGGCATCGTCCCGGTCAGCGAAGGGCACAACTGCCGGCCCGGACGGGACTCGCGCCGAGCCATCGACAACGTAGTGGGCCTGATTGGCTTCGACCCAGTCCGGCGGTGTGGCGGTCCGGAGCGAGCCATCGTCGCCGCACCTGACCGGCCTGTCACTGTAGTCTGAAACGTACACCGCGAGTGGATAGCCGAACTGCTGCTCGTGGCCCGGTTCCGTGAGCGCGGTCACGGCCTGACCGATACCGACGTAGCTGACGACGTAGCGGTACTGTGAGTAGAAGACTTGCGCGCGGGGGACGCTGATACTCCGATTCCGGGCGATCTGTTCGTCGGCCGCCGTAACACCGCGTTGCACAGTGTTATCGATCGCCACTGGTTCGGGGCGGGCGCTGGTGGTGTCGACGGCGAACGACGCAGCGAAGACCAGTGTACTGAGAGCTACCGCGAGTAGCGCGAAAACTTGCACAGTCGTCAGAGCTGGTCGCATCTACCGGCACTACGAGCGAGGTCCCATTACAGTATGTGGTGTGGCTCTCGAAACTGGCGGCGCACCTGCACACAGGGCCAGCCACACCAGTCCAGACCCCAGCTCTGACAGCGTTCGAGTGGTGTGGGTATCCTCACGGTTATAAAATCGCCTACGTTTTACCGCCTGACTACTTGTAGCTGCGCTTCTATTATGTTACGTAGAAATGGGCACCGACCAGAACCGAAATCCCCGGGCCGAGCAGACAGTCTGTCCGTACTGTGGCGTTGGCTGTACGATACAGTACGCGGGCAACGGGAAGGCGACCGGCACAGCGGGGCCAGTGAACACGAAAGGAGAGATCTGCCCAAAAGGCGGAGCCGCATTCGACGTAGTCGAACACGAAGACCGGCTAACCGAGCCACTGGTCCGGGAGAATGGGCGTTTCGTCACCGCACTCTGGGAGACCGCCCTCTCTCGCGTGACCGACCAACTCGGGGAAATCATCGACCAGCACGGGCCAGACGCCGTCGAGTTCTTCGCGTCATCGAACTGCACGAACGAGGAGAATTACGTCTTTCAGAAGATTGCGCGGATGCTCGGCACCAACAACGTCGACAACTGCGCTCGTCTCTGTCATTCGTCGACCGTGGCCGCGATGAGCGAGCGCCTCGGTGCCGGGGCGATGACGAACACACTCGATGACCTCGCCGAAACCGACTGCCTGCTCGTCACCGGCGCGAACCCGGCCGAACAGCATCCTGTCATTTTCCGTTCGTACTTCCTGCCGGCGATTCGCAACGGCGCCACGCTCATTCATATCGACCCGCGCGAGACAGACACGACCGAGGCCGCCGACATCCACCTCGACGTTCGCCCCGGATACGATATCCAACTGCTCAATTCGATGGCGAAGGTCGTCCTCGATGAGGGACTCGTCGATGAGTCCTTTGTCGAGGAACGGACGACCGGTTACGCGGACCTGACAGCACATCTCGATGATGTCGACGTCGGGTCGGGTGCCGACGTGGCCGGCGTCGACCCGGAAACCGTTCGGGAGGCGGCTCGGGCGTACGCCAAGGCCGATAGCGCGGCGATTGTCACCGGAATGGGGATGAGCCAGCACACGTGTGGGACCGACAACGTGCACGCGCTGTTGAACCTCGCGCTGCTGACCGGCAACGTCGGTCGCCCGGGCACGGGCGTGAACCCGCTCCGTGGCCAGAACAACGTCCAAGGGGCCGGCGACGTCGGCGCGCTTCCCAGCGTGCTCCCCGGATACGAGCCCGTTACTGATGCGGATGCCCGACAGCGTCTCGCCGACGAGTGGGGCGTCGAACCGCCGAGCGAGCCCGGCCTGACGGAGACGACTGCAACACACCAGTTCGGTGACTCCGTCAAAGCTGCAGTCGTCTTCGGTGAGAACCCGGCTGTCACGGAACCGAACGCCAGTTCTGTCCGGGCCGGTTTCGACGACCTCGATTTCTGCGTCGTCATCGACCTCTTCGAGACAGCGACCGTCGACCACGCCGATGTCGTGCTCCCGGGAAGCAGTTGGGCGGAGAAGGCAGGGACGGTGACCAACACTGACCGGCGGGTGATGCGGATGCGGCCGAACGCTGACCTGCCCGGAAACGCTCGCCGTGACCTCGACATCCTCACCGGCCTCGGCCAGCGGCTGGTCGGCCGGTCAGACGCGTTCGACTACGACGGTCCGGAAGCGGTGTTCGAAGAGCTAACGCGGGTCAATCCGCTGTACGCCGGCATGAGTTACGACGGCATCGGCGACAGCTACCAGCGGTGGCCGTTCCCGGCGGACGCCGATTCCGGCACCGACGTTCTCCACACGGAGACGTTCGCTTCGGGCCAGCAAACCGCGCCGCTGCGCCCGGTCTCGCCGACGCCGCCAGCCGATGCCGTCTCCGGGGAGCAACTCGTCCTCACGACGGGGCGCGCGCTCCAGCACTTCAACAGCGGCGCGCTCACCCACCGGTCGGAGACACTTATGCGGATGCGTGGAGAGGACGTGCTTGAGATCCACCCGGACGACGCTGCCGCTCGGGGTATCGAGGACGGCGATACTGTCATTGTTGAGAACGACCGCGGCAGCGTGACAGTATCAGCGGCTGTCACGGCGGCTATCCGGCCCGGGGTTGTGTTCTGTACGTTCCACTATCTGGACCCGCTCGCAAACGCACTAACCGGTGATGCCCTCGACCCTGTCGCCGAGATTCCAGAATATAAGCATTCGGCGGTGCAGGTGCAGAAGTCATCGGCTAGCACAGACGATAACTAACGGGTCCGGAGACGCTCTGGAGAAACTCTGAAGACGCCTGAGAGGGGCGAAGACGTAGGTCTGGAGAGTAGCATCCAACTCGGTGAGTTCCAGCGGTGTGGTTTCATACTGATTGCTGTAACTGGGTGTCGGGACGACCGCACGGCGTAGTACGGTCGATGCATAAATGACAGATAGCAGTCACTATTAGACAGCTGTCGGTAGACAGAGAGCCAGCCTGCGGAGTACTAGAGCTACCGGCTCGCTGTAAGGGAGGATAAAACAATTTCTACGTTTCTCACGGCAGTGGATTAGGCGCAATGGTAATCCCACTTGCAACTATAGTTATACGTATGATGGGCAGTCAAAAGAACCGGAAACTCACTGCGGCAGTGGTACTCGTTCAGGGCGTCGTAACTGCGCTCTTCCCACAGATCAGTGTCAAGCTTATCAAGCGTATGATCGGGAAGAACTTCGAGAACGCGTCCCAGCTCACGGTGAAGCCAGCGTATCGCCGACAGTTGCGCGCGGTTGGTGTCGGGATGGTCGCCGCAGCCGGGACCGATCTCCTGCTACAGAGCGCTGAGGAAGCGGACGATGGCCCGGCAGCGACTGGTGGAGACAGCGAGTAACGACGGCGGCTACACCGACAGCGGTGGGTCGGCGCGCTTCTGGAACAGCCTGCTAGCAGTTCAGTCGTCGCTGTCGACTGTCGCCTCGGTGCCGGCGTCGCGGACCTGTGTCGCTTCACTCTCCACGTTGACGCCTTCCCAATCGTGGTCCGTGTGGAACCCTTCGCGTTCTTTCGCACTCTGGGCGACACGAATGAACTCCGCCTTGTCGCGAGCCGCAGCGATGGTATGCCCGCCACAGTAGGAGAGCCCGGAGCGGATGCCAGCACAGAACTCCTCGGCCACAGCAGCGACCGAGCCTTTGTACGGGGTCAGTGCCTCAACGCCTTCGTCGGCGCTGACGTTGTTCTGCTTGTCATCACGGTCCTCGGCCGCCGCGGTGGTCGCCATCCCGCGTGACCGCTTGTACCGCGTCCCATCGACTTCGACGACAACACCGGGGGCCTCCTCTGTGCCGGCAAAGAGGCTCCCGAGCATTACGGTGTCCGCCCCGGCCATGAGGGCCTTCACCGCATCACCGGACGTGCGAATCCCGCCATCCGCGCAGATAGTGACATCCAAGTCTTCGGCGGCCGTGGCACAGTCATCAACGGCGGTCAGCTGGGGGACGCCAGCACCCGCGACCTTCCGGGTGGTACAGTGGGACCCGGGTCCGATACCGACTTTGACGCAGTCGGCCCCGGCGGCAGCGAGGTCCTCGACACCCGCTGGCGTCGCGACGTTGCCGGCGATGATATCGGTGTCAGGAAATTCGTCTGCAAGGGTTTCGACGGCGTCGAGCGCGCGGTTGAGGTGACCGTGAGCCACATCAACGACGAGCGCATCGACACCGGCCGTAATCACGGCCGCGCTTCGTGCGACGTAATCCTCATTGATGCCGACGGCTGCGCCGACCTGTTCACCTGCCTCCGTCACCTGCTCGACCTGCTCGGCCTGTTCCTCGGGCGTCAGGAACCGGTGTAGTACCCCGAATCCGCCAGACTGTCCAAGCTCGATTGCCAGTTCTGCCTCCGTAACGGTGTCCATCGCCGCGGAGACGAGCGGCGTGTCCAGTTCGACGGTCGGAGTAAGCGGCGTTGAGAGGTCGATGTCGCTCCGACTGTCGACCGGTGATCGTTTCGGGACGAGAAGAACGTCGCCATAACTCAATCCAGTGCGTAACTCGTTCATACCCCGCTAAAGGAACTCCTCCTAGCACAAAAGGTCTCGGATTAGAATTCCCGAAGGCGAACAGCTGTTCGACCGCGAGGAACTCGCGGATATCCTCACTAGAGCGAGCGAAGCTACCGACCCATAGTAACAGCAGTTCCCTCAGAAGCATGGTTGGAAAAGGTAGGTGTTGCGCTCCTGCAGGAAAGCGGATGACGGGTGGCGATGGGCACCGTGTGTGCCACCCACTGCAGTCAGAGGCACGGATGGGTTCTGGACCCGAGACATGGGGTGGGGCGAGTGGGCGCAAAGTAGGAAAGGGCCCAAAGCGGGGACCAGAACCCGTATAATTGTAATTCACCGTTCGACATATTTTTTGTGGTAACTCCTAGCATAGTGGTAATTTCAGTGCAGTCATCACCGGAACGCACGGCTCCGCCAATCCCGTAAAAGGATGGGACGTTGCTGTGGGGGTGGGAGAGATGGGGTGCAACGTCCCATCGGAAGTCGTCGGTTTCGACGACGGATTCCAGCCCAAAGCAATCGTGTGGGTGAATCCAGTGCGATTGGGCAGGGCACAGAACCCACCTAGCTCGGATACGAGTGTATATAAAGTATTTATGATATCCCCACGCCGTCTGTTGATTTGGTTGCAAGCTGCTCACTTTTACTGGCGTTGTTTCCATCTGATAACGTGAGAAGTACACCCCATGCAATAGCACAGGAATGGTGGGCAGCCGGGGGAGTGGTGTGCACCGCACCATTCGGAGTCGGTATCCGCGTCGACGGGTTCTGGACCCGGACCGCTTGATGAACGTGATCGGATTCAGTGGGGGGAGGTGGCGCGGGGACCAGAACCGCATTAAGTAACATACAGTTGGTACGAAATAACGATTGTGACGTTTTATGCCATTTTATTAGCTATGCGGTCACTGAGCGTCCGCAATTGCGGCATCGAGGTGGACGATGACCGGACAGTTGGATCTGTACTAGTTCCTGTAGTTCCGAGTCCCTGAATGTGTAACGGAAGGGCAATTCAATCCAGCAGCACGTGGCAGAGAAGTGGGAAATCGTAGCCAGCTCGGTGGGGGTAAGTAACTCAGTAGAGGTGAATCCACCAACGCACAGGAAGCCCGATGACCGGTTCGAAACAGTGCGGTTCTAAATAGTGAGTTATTCCACGAGTTCGAGGCCCGTTATCTCAAATCGTGTCCCACCCATCGAACTCTCAGTTGCGCAGATATCCCAGCCATGGGCGTCAGCGACTCGTTTGACGATGTTGAGACCCAGCCCAGTCCCTGATTCGGAAGTCGAGTAGCCAGCCTCGAACACCTTTTCGCGGTCCTCGGCAGGGATTCCAGGGCCATCGTCTTCGATGTAGAATCCGGTGGCGTCACCGAAAATCCCGCCCACAACGACAGTGACATCCCGTCCTGCGTGGTCAATCGTGTTCCTGAACAGATTTTCGAGCAGATGCCGGAACTGATCGGTGTCAGCTTTGACCAGTGGCTGGGTATCGGCCCCGCAATCACAGTACAGTTCGGCTTCGTCTGCAGGGTCAGAGACGAGCTTCCACGCGGCCTCAGCGGCTGTGTCGATCGAGACAGGTTCCAGTGACCCGATTTCTTGTTGCTCTCGCGCTAGCCAGAGGAGGTCCTCGACAATGCGTTCCATCCGATCGGTCGCTGTCTCGATCACAGCGAGATGCTCGTTTGACTGTTCGGCCTGCAGGAGCGCCAGGCGACCTTGTATGACCGTTAACGGGTTCCGCAGGTCGTGGCTGACAGTTGCAGCAAACTGCTCTAGCTGTTCTTTTTGATCCTGCAGTTCCCGTTCACGTCTTGTCCGTTCGGAGATGTCTCGACCGGTGCCGACGAGCCCTATCAGGTCACCGTCCTGATCAGTTAGCCGGTCAGCAGTGAACTCGTGGGGAACGCGCTTTCCCGCTGCGGTACGGAACTCCGCTTCGATGGTTGATTGCCCCGTTGTGAGCGCCTCCTCAATCGCCTCGGAGACTCCCTCTCGTTCTTCTTCCCCAAAAAGACTGAGTGCGTCGAGATCAGATATCTCCTCGTCGGCGTACCCGGCCAGCCTTTCGAATTGTTCGTTACAGCGCTGGACGTTGCCTTCGGAATCGAGCACGTAGAATATGTCGGCAAGCGAATCGAGCGCCTGATCGATAAATGTCCGCTCTGCACGCAGTTCGTCTCGGATCTTCAGCGAGTGCATGGCGTGTGAGATGCTATTCCCGAGTTCGCTGAGTAATGCCTGTTCGTCCTCGGCAAAGGCAAACGAACGGGATGAATAGACGCACAGGAGACCATACAGCGTGTCATTGTATTCTAGCGGAACCGCAGCACTGCTTCGATAGCCGCGGTCGAGTGCTTCCTCTCGCCAGACCTCGAACGCCGGGTCAGCTTGAATGTTCTGCGACGTCGCAATACGTCGTTTGCGGACGGCCGTGCCTGCAGGACCCTGTCCAGTCGGAGAGTTATCCGCAGTGACAACAATAGTATCGAGATACGCGTCCTCGACGCCGGCCCAGGCCTGTGGCTCGATTCGGTCTGTCTCAGGGTCACGCTCGCCGATCCATGCGAAACGGTAGGGTTCAGAGTTGCTAATGATCTCACAGACCCGAGTTTTGATTTCCGATAGCGAACTCGCCCGGATGAGAGCCTGGTCGATGTTGCTGACGAGCGCGCGAACCCGTTCAAGTTCGGCAGCGCGCTGATTGGTGCGGTACTGTTCGACGGCGTTTTCGATACGATTTGCGAGGAGTGCGTATCGTTCCGTTCCGTGCCCTTTTCGGAGATAATCGGTTGCACCGGCGGCAATTGCGTCGCTGGCGACCGCTTCACTCCCCTCCCCAGTGAAGAGGATAAACGGTAGGTCAGGGTACTCTGCACGGACAGCTCTGAGGAGTTCGATACCATCTTTCTCAGGCATCCGGTAGTCACTGATAATACAGTCAACAGAACGTGTAGCAAGTTTATCGAGCCCTTCAGCAGCACTCGCTGCGGTTATTATCTTGAGTTGATCGGATTGCTGTGCAAGTATTTCCGATGCCACGTCCAGAAAATCGGGTTCATCATCAATATGAAGCACAAGGATACTCGTCATCTCTGACACAATATCGGATGTACCTAACTTCGAACGATAAACTTGCTGACCCAAGTATCAGATTATATACTTTGATGGTGTCATAGTGTGACTCAGTAGCGGTATGAGCCGGTGGCATGCTGGACGCCGAATATCCAACTAAACCGGGCAGTACAGAGCTATATTGGGCACCCGAATATCATATATAAAAACTGGCGCGGTTGATTCATAAAATCTCGATTCATAGTTGTAATAATGGCCTATGCCGGTGACGGGACTCCCGATACCATTCACGTTTTGTATGTAAACGACGATGGCGACTTTGCTGAGTTAGCGCAGACGAAACTCCGGAATATCTCATCTGACTTTGACGTCACAACAGTCGGGACTATAGAGGCTGCTCTCGACCTGCTTGCAACTTCGGCTATCGATTGTGTGGTCACATCGTACTCGTTGCCGGACGGGACAGGAATTGATCTTCTGGACCGGTTACAAGCGGAACAGGACGAACGACCGACGATCCTGTTTACTGGCCGGGGGAGCGAGCGAATCGCCAGCGAAGCGACACAGGCGGGTGTCTCCGATTACGTTCCGGTCCACGCAGGTCAGAACAGTTTCGAGTTGCTCGCGAACCGTATCCAGACGCTCACCGAGGCCGCTCGCAAGCAAGCGGCCGCCGAGCGACTGTCAGACCGCTTCCAGCGAACGCTTGAGCGGGCAACTGACGGGATTTATGCTGTCGACAACGAATGGCGTATCGAATATATAAACGAGAAGATGGCAAAGCGCGTCAACCGCGACCCCGACGCTGTCGTCGGTACAGTCATCTGGGAAGAGTTTCCCTCCATAGTTGGAACGGAACTCGAAGAGAAATACCGAACCGCAATGGAGACCGGCGACCCGGTGTCGTTCGAACAGTACCTTGGCGAGCCGTTGGATTACTGGGTTGAAATACGAGCCTTTCCCGACGATGACGGTCTGACCGTCTTTTCACAAGAGACCACGGCGGAGCGGGAACGAGAACTGGAGTTAGAGCGCAGTGAAGCCATCCTCGAAAATATCCACGACGTTGTGTTCGTTCTCGATGACGAAGGGACAATCGAGTTCGCGAACACCGCTTCGAGACGACTGGTTAGCGGAGACAGAGCCACCAAAATAACGGGACAACAGCTGGAAGCGGTCGTTGGAGACCGGATGTCCAAATCCGATACGGAGCGGTTCACAACGGCGGTCGAATCAACGGTCGATGATATCGAGACCGACGGTGGCGTGACAGGATTGTACGACACGGACCTGCAACTCGATGTGACGACCGACGGCGGCAAGCGGACGTTAGATGTCCGCGTCACACCGTTCCGGGGCAACGCTGACCGGCAGGTGCTCGTCGTTGCCCGAGACATTACCGAACAGAGCAGGGCGAAACGACAGTTAGAGCAGGAGCGGGATGCACTGCGGGAACTCCAGACCGTCATGGCAAGGGGTGATATCTCGGCCGAGACGCGCCTCGAAGAACTGCTCGATCTAGGCTGTCAGACACTCGGGCTCGACATCGGAATCGTTTCAAACGTTCAGGGCGACGATTACACAGTCAGAGCAGTACACGCCCCAGATGCGGAAATCGAATCCGGGGACCAGTTCGACCTCGAATCGACGTACTGCGCGGAGGTGGTCGGAACAGATGCGGTCTGTTCGTTCGCAGACGCTGTCACTGAAGGGAAAGAGACCCACCCTGCGTATCGTGAGTTGGAGTTGGAATCGTATATCGGCGTGCCACTCATCGTCGATGGGGTCCGGTACGGGACAGTCAACTTTTCCAGTCCGGCAACACGAGTCGCACCCTTCGGGGCGCTTGAGCGAACGTTTGTGAAGCTACTCTCAGAGCTTGTAAGCGCCGAAATATCCCGGATGCAGGACCAGACCGATCTTAAGCGCCAGGAGTTCCTGTTCGAGCGGGTGCAGAACATCGCGGATATCGGTGTGTGGGAGTATTTCCCGGCCACGGACAGCCTCGACTGGTCTGACGGCGTCCGTCGGATTCACGGTGTTGCCGACGAGTACGAGCCGTCACTTGATGACGCGCTTGGTTTTTATCATCCTGACGACAGAGACAAGATTTCGAAGGCAGTGGAACAGACGATTGCGGACCGGGAACCGTATGACATCGATCTCCGGATCGTTCGGACCGACGGCGACGTGCGCGACGTTCGGGCGTGGGGAGAACGCGTCGACGACCCACAGGACGATGAGCCCGTTCTTCGAGGCGTTTTTCAGGATATTACGGAGCGGAAAGCCCGGGAACGAGCGCACCAGGAACTTGCTGAAGAGTACGAGGCACTGCTCAACAGTTCCGGTGACGCCATATTCATGCTTGACGTCGATACGGCGGGTGACGAGCGAGCGTTCGAGTTTGCTCGACTCAGCCCCGGCTACGAGTCACAGACAGGACTCACAACCGAGGACGTTCGAGGACGGACGCCACGAGACATCTTCGGTGATGAACGTGGTGCTGAACTCGTGGCGAACTACACGCGCTGTGTCGAGGAGCGTGCGCCGATCTCGTATCGGGAAGAACTGGATATCGCTGACGACGCACGGTTCTGGGACACGAGCCTCGCGCCAGTTATCCTCGGCGATGAGATCGTCCGGATCGTCGGTATCGCCCGCAACGTAACTGAACAGGTCGAGCGGGAACGTAAACTTGAGACGACGAACCAGCGACTTGAATCACTCATCGAGGCGACGCCACTCACCGTCATGGAAATCGACACGGACGGAACGGTCACCCGCTGGAACGACGGGGCCGAGAATATGTTCGGCTGGTCACGGGCGGAGGTGCTTGGCGAGTTCAATCCGATTGTCCCGGACGAGCAGCAAGCTGAGTTTGAATCCCACCGAGAGCGCGTATTGAGCGGCGAGCCGATTCGGGGCAAGGAGGTTCGACGGAAGACGAAAGCCGGTGAGGAACTAGATCTGCTCCTGTCGGTTGCCCCGATCGCTGCTCCCGACGGGGAAATAACGAACGTACTAGCTGTTCTAGAGGATATCACTGAACAGAAGCAATTAGAGTCGAAGCTCCGCTCACTGCAGGAAACAGCACAGCGGCTCAGTGCCGCACAGTCGAGTGCGGAAATCGGCGACATCGCTATCGAGGCTGCTGTCGAGACGCTCGGATTCGAACTCACCGGGATCTGGGAGTACGCCGACCAGACAGACGAGCTTGTTCCACTGACGGCGAGTGCTGCCACGAGCGAACTGCTCGGTGAACTGCCACGGTTGCAGTCCGATGAGTCGCTTGCCTGGGAGGCGTTTGCGGCGTCAGAAATGCGTCGCTACGACGACATCCAGTCCGTGGCGTCGGTCGGCGAAGCTGACAGGAGCCTCAGAAGTGGCCTGTTCGTGCCACTGGGAGAGTTTGGGCTTATTGGTGTCGGAACGCCACAGGAACAGATCTTCTCTGAAGCAGACGTAGACCTGTTCCAGATACTGGGCGCGACCGTCGAGGCGGCATTCACCCGCGCAAGCCGGGAAACCGAACTACAGCGACAGAACGAGCGGCTCGATGAGTTCGCCAGTGTCGTCGCCCACGACCTCCGGAATCCGCTATCCATCGCCATCGGATTTCTCGACATCATCGAGGAGTCGGGCGACCTCAGTCACGTAGACCGGATCGAGGCGGCACATGACCGCATGGAGCGGCTGATCGACGACCTCCTGACGCTGGCGCGTGGTGAGACCACGGTTACGGATACGAAACAGATCGACCTTGCGACCGTGACGACGGAGGCCTGGGGATACGTCGACACCGTCGAAGCAACGCTGACGGTTGCTGAGACGGTCCCGACAGTGGCTGGTGACGCCGGCCGGCTGACGCAGCTGTTCGAGAACCTCTTCAGAAACGCTATCGAGCATGGCGGGGAAGCCGTCACGGTAACCGTCGGGCAGCTAGACGGCGGTGAGGGGTTCTACGTCGCCGACGACGGCGATGGGATCCCCCCGGCAAAGCGTGGGGACGTACTGGAACACGGCGTTACGTCTACCAAGGGAGGCACTGGCTTTGGGCTCTCGATCGTAGAGGACATCGCCAAAGCGCACGGCTGGACCGTCCGTGTGACGGAAGGGGCTGCTGGCGGGGCACGGTTCGAGTTTTGCTACTGAGGGAAGCGCCGGTAGCGGTTTCTCGCCCCCGACTGACGGTGTGGCCCCCGTATGAAATTAGCGGACCCAGTGTTACGGCCAGAGCCCCCGTGCTTCGTGGGCCTCCGCGATGCGGGACAGGGCGACGATGTACGCCGCATCGCGCCACGTGATATCGCGGTTTTCGAACTCCGTTCGGACTGCGTCCCAGGCCGCTCGCATCTCTTCGTCGAGTTCGTCGTTCACTCGCTCGAGAGACCACGACCGGCGGTTGATGTCCTGTAGCCACTCGAAGTAGCTCACCGTGACGCCGCCGGCGTTCGCCAGAATGTCCGGAATCACGACGACGTCCCGGTCAGCGAGGATCGAATCAGCGGTAGACGTAGTCGGGCCGTTCGCCCCTTCAACGACGTACTCCGCAGCGATGTTGTCCGCGTTTGCCTCGGTGATGACGTTCCCGAGCGCTGCCGGAATGAGGACGTCGACATCCAGCGTCAGCAGTTCGTCGTTCGAAATCACGGTGTCGGCGTACTCGGTGACCGCCTCCGGTTCCTCGTCGTGTGATGGCACTGTCGCCGTATCGATACCGGCGGGGTCGTACATTGCCCCGTTCACGTCGCTGATCGCGACGACAGTCGCGCCCTGTTCGTCGAGCAACCGTGCTGCATTCGCACCGACACTGCCGTAGCCCTGTACTGCGACCGTGGTCTCAGACAGCGGCTGGTCGTAGTACTCACAGACCTGCTGTGTGATAATCGCGACGCTCCGGCCGGGCGCGTCTTCACGCCCCTCACTCCCACCGACAATCGGTGGCTTACCGGTGACGACCCCCGGTATCGTCTCACCCTCCTGCATGGAGTAGGCGTCCATCAGCCAGGCCATCGTCTGTGGGTCTGTTCCCATATCCGGGGCTGGTATGTCCCGGTTTGGCCCGATGACCGCACGGAGTTCCTGTGCGAACCGGCGAGTGAGCCGTTCTTTTTCGTCTCGGCTCAGCGTTTTCGGATTGACCGCGATACCCCCTTTTGCGCCGCCGAAGGGGAGATCCATCACCGCACATTTCCAGGTCATCCAGATCCCGAGGCCGACGCATTCGTCCCTCGTCACGTCGGGGTGATAGCGAAGCCCGCCTTTGTACGGTCCCCTGACGCTATCGTGCTGGGCTCGATAGCCGGTGAACACTTCCACTGTGCCATCGTCCCGCTCGATCGGGACAGTGACCTCATGGACGTTTTGCGGATGATTGAGTCGTTCGACGATGTTCGGGTCGATATCGAGGTGGTCCGCGGCCCGGTGGAGCTGCAGACGGGCTGTTTCGAGCGCTGATTCGGGCTCGGACGGCGTCGACGAATTGTCCGACGAAGAGGCGGAGCTCAGTTCTGGTCCCATCGTTATTCAAGTGGTGTCAGTCGGTTGCGCATTTCGCCGCCACAGTCCTGACAGTTCTCCGGTTGGCTCACTGCAGTGATGACTTTGCCACACGCAAAGCACTCGTACGGTGTCTTCTCGCCGTGGTCTTGCTCTACATCTCTCATATGTATTCACGAGTGGCGGTGTCCGACCGCCAGTACTCGATTAAGGAATAGAAGGACATCAAAGGAATATTCAGAGGTTAAACAAAGGGGCAGGGGTAGAGTTGGTTGTTTATTATTGAACCCCTCTAGGACTCCCGGCCCGAAACGCTCCGTTCTTCGAACAGTGCTGTGAACAGTTTCCGCTGGACGGTCCGCACGTGCTGATAGAACGCTGGTGGCGAAATCGCAAGCATCGATGCGATGTCCTCACCGGAGTTTGTGCGCGGTGACTCGAAGTAGCCGCTGTAGTAGGCGGTCTGAATCACTTCGAGCTGTCGCTCCGTGAGGTCCGTGAGAAACTCCGAACTGCGGTCCTGCTCGATACCCCGTTCAAGCGTTTGTTTGCGCTTGAGTTTGACGCCGGAGAACGTGCTGTCGACCAACTGTGCGATGTTTCGAACGTCAACGCTCTGGGGCACATCGACGACGAGTGTCGTTCCCTCCGGGTCTGCGGTCGCTTCCCGGAAGATAGCGCCGTGGTCGGCGAGTTCCAGCGCGAGGAACGGCTGTGACAGCTCCAGCCGCAGGACGCCGCTGTCAGTGTCGTCGTCACTTATCTGTGTCACGTCGTCGATCGTCGTCATGTCAGCCGCAGCCGCCGCGACCGCTTGCACGTCAGCGTCTTCGACCGTCACAAACACGCTGTTACCGGCCGGTGCGTGCTGGATGCCGCCTTCGTAGGCAATAGTACATCCCGTTGACTGGGCGAGTCGCGACAGGAGGAACCGCTCGTCATCGATGACGAACTCGACGCGGGCCACCGACGTCGTGAGCAGCGCGTGTTTCCGTTCGATGCCGCTGAGTGCCGAGGCGATCGTCTCGCCGAGTTCGTGTAACACTGTGCGCGTTGTCTCATCGAACGCGTCTTTCGTGTCCGCATAGATGGTGAGAATCCCGTGCCTGAGGTCGTTGTACACCAGCGGGATACTCAGGACAGAAAGGAAATCACGCGTGAGCGCGTCCGACCGCCACGGCGCGTTCCGAAGATCGGCGGCGACGTTGGATATCATCGTCACGTCGCCGGTCGCAGCCGTCTGGCCCGCGGGGTCGGTTTCGGAGGCCGCGACCGCGATTGACTGACTGTCGAGATACCCCTGTTCGGTGCCGGCCCACGCTCGCGGTTCGACGGTAGTACCGCCCGGGTTGACGCTCCCGATCCACGCGAATTTGAATCGGTCTGTGTCAGTGAGCCGTTCACAGACAGTGTGGGTGATCTCTTCCTTCGTTTCGGCGCTGACAATCGTCTGGTCGATCTCCCGAATCGTATTGTTGATCTGATTCAGAGCAGTCAGCTGCTCGTTCTGTCGCTGAAGTTCGCGGTCCTGTTTCCGAAGCTGGGATTCCCGGGCGACCCGGTCGAGGGCAGCCTCGGCGGTGGCGGCAAGCAGGTCGGTGAGTTCCTGTGTCACGTCGTCGAACGCCCCGACGGCCGTCGACCCAGCAACGAACACGCCGTGGTTGCCGAGCGGAATGAACATGACACTACGGAGGTCGGTTGCCCGGTTTTCCAGTCGGTCCGACGTGTGGACATCGTCGAACACGAGTGTCTCATCCTTGACGAAGCTGTGGCTTGGAAGTGTGTCGGCATTCGTTCGGACGGCCGGGAGCGGCCCGTGGTGTTCGGTCATCGCCTGTGACTGTGCGACCGGGCGGAGTTCGTTCGTCTCGGCGTCGTGCAGATAGATGGCACTCGCGGAAACGTCGAACACACTGAGGACGTCATCGACAATGTGCTGGGCGATTTCCTGATTGGTTTCCGTGTAGAGGAACTCCCGTGCGGTCTCCTGTAGCGTCGTCAACGCTTCCTCACGCCGTTTCCGTTTCGTGATATCCCGACAGCTATACAGCAGTGTGCCGTCCTGAATGGAGACTTCGCGGACGTTGACCAGCAACGTGTGCTCGTGACCCGCTTTGTCGGTGACGGTACACTCGATATTTTTGAGAACGCCCTTCTCGGTGAGTTCCGCTCGGTCGAACAGATCCTCACCAAGGAGTGTGTCGATCGTTCCCTGCTGGCGGATCTCTTCGTCGGTGTAGCCGAAAATGAAGTGCACGTTCGGGCAGACGTAGGTGTAGTCCCCGGCCTCGTTCGTCATGAGGACGGTGTCGGTCATATTGCTGAGCGTGACCCGGTGGAGTTCCTCAGATTGACGGAGGTCACGGTCGAGGGTGACCTGCTCCGTGATGTCGATCCCTTCAATCACGATCGAGGTGACCTCGCCGAAGTCGTTCTCGACCGGCCGGACTGAAAGCTCGATAACGCGATCCGTAGCCGTGGCCGGCCGGTGAACGACTGCGTTACCGAACTGCCCGTCGCGTGCGGCCGCGACGAGGTTCCGGATGTCGCGTTCTGTCGCGTCGGACTGTGACCACCACGGCAGCGTCCAGAACAGGTCACCGATGACCGTGTCTGCGTCCGCATCAAGCATTGCTCGTCCCGTCTGATTCACACGGGTGAGCGAGCCGTCCGGATCGAGGACCCACGTGGCCGTCTGTGTGTCGTGAAAGACGGCGTCGAACTGCCGTGCCCGTTCGCGCTGCGTGATCGCTTGCCGAGCGGACTGGAGCGCCTTCCCGGTTCGCTCAATCAACTCGTCTATCCGCAGGCCGTCCGTTCCTGTGAGGGGAACGTAGTCGGAAACGCCGGCCTCGATTGCCTCACTCGCTAGGGCTTCGCTTCCATCCGTGGTCCCGAGAACGACTGGGAGGGCCGGAGCCGACTCTCGGAGCTGTCGGACCAGCCCAATCCCACTTTCGTCATCGAGTGACGCTCCCGTGACGAGACAATCGACCGAGCGCTGCCGAACGGTATCGAGGGCTTCCGATGTCGTCTCAACAGTGCGGATAGTGGCCTCGGTGCTTGCTGTGAGAGCTTCTGAGAACGGCTCGCTCCAGGTCATCGAACCGACAACAAGAACCTGAGCCGTGTCGAGTGGACTCCCGGCGTCTCTCATCTGCTGCTCCCGGGCGCGAAGCTATCGCTATGAACGGTGGCGCTAAGCGTGGCCGCTCGTTCGGGACGTCGACACCTGTCGGGAGAGGTATGGTTCAGTTGCCGCGTGCTGGATGAATGGTTCAATAATAAACACCAGATTTCTGAACTCATTTGTTGGTGAATGATTTAATATTTACTTATTTCTGCGCTGATTTCGGGTGAGCGCCATGGGCCGGCGGCTGGGCCTCACGAAGACACATCACGGACATCCCGCAGACACACTGGTCTCGCTGCCATGCTTGAGAGCACTCTGTCACCAAACAACACGATATTAAGGCCATCCAGTGAGGAGGGGCACTATGCCAACCGACCGCGTCACCGTCTCTCTCGACGAGGAGACCAAGGCGACGTTAGAGGGGCTGACCGACCGAACTGGGGAAAGCCAGAGCCAGCTGATCCGCGAGGCAATCGCATTCTACGCGGCAAACTTCGACTCGGCACACGCAAGTGACAGCGACCACCTCCAGACGTACTACGAGATGCTCTCGACGGGCGAGCACGTCTTGCTGGACGTCGACTTGCTTCACGCACTCCTGAGTCAGTTTAGCGATCCGGCAGAACAGGACGAGGAGGTTCTCGAAATGATCGATCAGGTGGCACAGTACCACGCTCAGGAATACGCTGAGCGGTTCGATTCGCTCGAAGATGTTCTCGAATGGCTCTCGCTGTGTGGGTTCCTGACCGTTCGGCGGGACGAAAAAGGGAGTTTCCACGTGGTGTTCCCATCCGAGTCGGTGCGGTGGTTGATGATTCGGTTCATCCGTGGTAGCATCGCCGACCTCCCGTTCGAAATTGAAGTCGACGAGAGTGTTTCGAAAGTTCTACTGAGAGAGCGAGAACCGTGAATACCCCCGGCACGGGACGTAAACAGACTCAAATCGGTGAGTGTGGGGGTTCTTACTAGTTCACACACTTGGTGACACAGATACAGGGTTCATACGACCGATGTTCCGGCCACACACAGGTCTTAACAATGTTTTTCATTACCTGCTGGGACCGTGACAGTAGCTATCAAAACCAACAATCATGAGCATTACAAAACGACTCAAAGCCGTCGGCCCGGGAGCGATGGTCGCCGCCGCGTTCATCGGCCCAGGCACGGTCACGACTGCGAGTGTTACCGGGGCGGAGTTTGGCTACGCACTCCTGTGGACAATGGTCTTCTCAATTGTTGCAACGATCGTTCTCCAGGAAATGAGTGCGCGACTGGGTCTTGTCTCGGGGGAGGGGCTCGGCGAAGCACTTCGAGAGCGGTTCGACAATCAGATCGTCGAGTACGTGAGTATATTCCTCGTTGTCGGCGCGATCGGCGTCGGGACCGCCGCCTACGAGGCCGGGAATATCCTCGGCGGTGCCGCAGGGCTCGCGACGATTACTGGTATCGACTCGACGGTGTGGGGGGTCGTGATGGGACTCGTGGCCGGACTCCTGCTCTACACTGGGCGCTACAAGCTGATCGAGCGAGCGCTCATTGGTCTGGTTGCCGTGATGGCGTTCTCGTTCGTAGCATCGGCGATCCTCATCGGTCCCGATCCCGGTGCGATTGCGATGGGGTTCGTCCCCGGTATCCCCTCGGGGTCGCTGTACCTCATCACTGGCCTCATCGGAACGACCATCGTCGGGTACAACCTGTTCCTGCATGCGAGTAACGTCCAGGAGCGGTGGAGCGGTCCCGACGATATCGGCCACTCCCGCATCGACACGGTGCTCTCGATCGTCGCAGGCGGCGTCATCACGATTACGATTATGGTCACCGCGGCTGCAGCGTTCGAGCCAGGAACCCAGATCAGCGATATCGGCCGGATGGCCGAACAGCTGCGACCCATCGCGGGTCCGTACGCCGAACTGTTCTTCAGCATCGGCATCTTTGCCGCCGGGTTCACGAGCGCGACGACAGCACCACTCGCGGGCGCGTGGGCGACCACAGGTGCACTCGGCTGGGATTCGGATATGCAGAGCACACAGTTCCGTGCGGTCTGGGGGACGATCCTCAGTGTCGGGGTTCTTTCGGTGTTGCTGGGCGGCAGCCCCGTCCAGATCATCGTGTTTGCACAGGTGGTCAACGGGATTTTATTGCCGATCGTCGCGGTATTCCTGATATACGCGATGAACCAGCGGGACCTCCTCGGCGAGTACACGAACGGGTCGATAGCGAACGCCCTCGGCGCGATTGTGACGCTCATCGTCGTGTGGCTCGGCGTTCGGACGCTGCTCAGCGTCGCGGGGGTGCTGTAGATGGGAGACCGGCGGATCGGCGTCGACGTCGGTGGAACGTTCACCGATGTGACGCTGTCGCTCGACGGCGAACTCGTGACCGCGAAAGTCCCGAGCACTGAAGACCAGAGCGAGGGCGTTATCGCCGGGATCGAGAAGGCCTGTGATGCGGCCGACATCGACCCGGAGACTGTGAGCGAGTTCTCTCATGCGATGACCGTCTCAGTCAACGCGCTCCTCGAAGAGAACGGCGCAAAGACGGCACTCGTCACAACCGATGGATTCCGGGATGTTCTGGAAATCGGCCGCCAAGACCGTCCGTCGCTGTACGACCTATCCGCCGAAAAGCCAACACCGCTGGTTCCGAGACGCCGACGCTTCGAAGTGTCCGAGCGGACGACCACCGACGGCGTCGAACAGCCCGTCGACGAGGACGAAGTGCGGTCAATCGCCGAACAGTTGCGCGAAATAGATATCGAGTCCGTTGCCGTCTCGCTCTTGCATGCATACGCGCACCCGGAAAACGAAAGCCAGGTGGCAGAAATCCTGCGCGACGAACTCGATGTTCCCGTCTCAGCCTCCCACGAAGTCCTCGCTGAGTTCCGCGAGTACGAACGAACGTCAACGACGGCCGTCGACGCATACGTACGCCCGGCAATTGACCACTACGTCAGTCGCCTCACCGACCGAGCGCGGGAACTCGGAGTCCCACAGCCTCGAATTATGCAGGCCAACGGCGGCATCACCGATGCCGACACTGTCAGGCGGAACGCCGTGACGACCGTCCTCTCGGGCCCTGCCGCCGGGGTCGTTGGGGCAGGGTCGATGGCGGCCGACGAACAGGACGGGCTCGTTACGTTCGATATGGGCGGGACCTCCAGCGACGTGAGTCTCGTCCGCGATGGCGAAGCCGAACGGACGACGGAGGGCGTCATCAACGAGCGGCCGATCAAGACGCCGATGGTCGACGTCGAAACAGTCGGTGCAGGTGGCGGGTCCATCGCCTGGGTCGACGCCGGGGGCGCACTCCGCATCGGACCGCGCTCTGCCGGAGCGACGCCCGGTCCAGCCTGTTACGGGAAGGGCGGAACTGAGCCGACGGTCACCGACGCGAATCTCGTGCTGGGCTATATTGGTGAGAGCACGAGTCTGGGTGGCGAACTCTCGCTCGATTCGGATGCGGCCTACGACGCGCTTGCAGATCTCGCCGACGAGGCGGGTTTCGACGGGCCCGTAGAAGCCGCCCGTGGCGTCTACCGCGTCGCAAACGCGAACATGACCAGGGCCATCCGTTCTGTGACCGTCGAGCGTGGGTACGACCCGCGGAAGTTCGAGCTCGCCGCGTTCGGGGGTGCCGGGCCGATGCACGCGGTATCCATCGCGGATAGCCTCGATATCGACCGGGTGGTGATTCCACGCGCCTCAGGTGTGCTGTCGGCATACGGTCTGCTCGCGGCCGACGAGAAGCGCGACGCAGTACGGACGTATCAGCGGTCACTCGACGCGGTCGACCCAGAGGATGTTGACAAAGTCTACGAGGAGTTGTCCGAAGAACTGCTGGCTGAGGTCAGTGACCGCGAGGCGGCGACAGTACGGTACTCCGCCGACTTCCGGTACGCCGGCCAGAGTTTCGAGCTTACCGTGGATGTCGACCGACCGTTTGACACCGCGGACGCCCGCGAGCGGTTCGCCGAAGCCCACGAGTCTGCCTACGGCTATCGAGCGGACGAGTCGGTCGACCTGGTGAACTGTCGCGTGACGACGACCGTCGAACGGAGCGCGCCGCCGGTCAAGTACACTGCCGAAGGCGACCCACAGAAGGGCCCTCGGGAGGCGGTGTTCGCCGACGAGGTCCGCGAAGCCCCGGTCTACGAGCGAGCGAAACTGCAACCACAGGATAGCATCGACGGCCCCGCAATTGTCGAGGGCGATGAGAGCACAATCGTCATCCCACCGGCGTGGAACGTCCAGGTGGGCGATGACGGGACACTGACAGCGGCGGTGAGCGACACATGAACGACGAAGCTACGACATCGAGTGACGGACAGGAGACAATCGACCCTGTAACGCTGGAAATCCTCAGGAACCAGCTGGAGAGTGTCGCAACCGAGATGGGCCACGTGCTCATCCGCGGGGCGTACTCCCCGAACATCAAGGAGCGACAGGACTGTTCGACGGCGCTCTTCGACGCGTCGGGTCGGATGGTCGCACAGGCGGAACACATCCCGGTCCACCTCGGCGCGATGCCCGATGCGGTGGATATTGTCCTCGAAAAAGACCCGAAACCGGGCGACGTGTTCATCGTCAACGACCCGTTCGCCGGCGGGACGCACCTTCCGGACATCACGCTCGTCTCGACGATCGCACCAAACGACGAGGTGATTGGATACGCTGTCTCGCGGGCTCATCACGCCGACGTGGGCGGAAGTTCGCCGGGGAGTATGCCACCGGGCGCACAGGAGATTTACGAGGAGGGACTCCGACTGCCGGCAGTTCGGCTCGTCGACGGCGGGGAACCCAACGAGGCGGTCCACGACCTCATCCGTGCCAACGTCCGGACGCCGGACGAGCGCGAGGCGGACCTCCGGGCCCAGCGCGCCGCCAACGCACGAGCCGAGGAACGCATCGGTGAACTCCTCGAAGAACACGGGGCGACCCTGCTCGACGCGTTCGATGCCGTCATCGAGTACTCCCGCGAGCGGGTCGAGGCTGAACTCGATGCTCTCCCGGACGGAACGTATCGCGCGAAGGATATCCTCGAAGGTGACGGTGTGACCGATACCGACATCCCGATTGACGTGGCCGTCACCATCGATGGGGCCTCGATAGCTGTCGACTTCACCGGGACTGCCGACCAGGTGGCGGGCAACCTGAACGCGCCGCTCTCGGTCGCAAAGAGCGCGGTCTACTTCGTCGTCCGAGCCATCACCGACCCGAAAATCCCGCCGAACCACGGCTGTTACGAGCCGGTATCTGTGTCCGCACCCGAGGGGTCGGTGCTCAACCCGGATGCGCCAGCCGCAGTTGTCGGTGGCAACGTCGAGACGAGCCAGCGAGTCATGGACGTCACACTGGCGGCGCTCGCCAGGGCAGTCCCCGACAGAGTTCCCGCCGGTGGACAGGGAACGATGAACAACCTCATTATCGGCGACCGAACTGGTGAGTTTACTTACTACGAGACCATCGGCGGCGGGTTCGGTGCCCGACCCGAGAAAGACGGGATGGACGGCGTGCAGGTCGGCATGACGAACACGCTCAATACGCCCGTCGAGGCGATGGAGACAGAGTATCCGCTCCGGGTCGAGCGGTACGCGTTGCGTCCGTCAAGCGGCGGCGACGGTCGATACCGCGGCGGGCTGGGGCTCGAACGCACCGTCACCGTCGAGACCGACGCCACCGTGTCACTGCTGACGGAGCGCCGGCGGACGGCCCCTGCTGGAATCGCTGGCGGCGAGGACGGCACAACAGGGGAGAATCTGGTCGACGGCGAGCCAGTCCCTGCCAAGGCCTCCATTGATGTCGAGGCTGGGACGACCGTCTCCGTCCGAACGCCCGGCGGCGGCGGAAACGGCAACCCAGCAGAGCGGGACCCGGAAGCGAGAGAGCGTGACCGACGCGATGGGAAGGCAGACGAGGGGTAGCGTCTCGATTCGGTTGCTCCCTGATAGAACGCGACCGGCCTGTGGAGTGGCGTGTTTCGAGCGCTACGCTCATACGAGTGGGATACAATACTGTGTATTGATATGAAGGTCCCGGTCGGAATCACGACCCTCCACCTTTCACAGAAGAGCGCACTTTTGCTGCTCCTTGCCACCGGTCTGCTCGGGTTCGGCGGGTACGACTACGTCCAGCAGTCACAGGCGGTCGACAACGCCGTTGCCGTCCAGGCAACCATCACCGATTCCAGTGTCGATCGAATGGACGGCGGGCGAGGAATCGATTACGAACCGGAAATTCAGTACACGTACAAATATCAGGGGGAGACCTACACCAGCGAGCAGGTGTTCCCGAGCACGGGCATCCGGACGTACTCCGACCGGTCGAAAGCAGAGTCGGTGGTCGAGTCCTACGAGCCGGGAACGACGGCCCGCGCATACGTCTCACCAGCCGACCCGGACGACGCGTTCCTGATTCGAGAGCGGACGCCGTTCCCACTGCGAGCCATCGCAGTCGGTGGTTTCCTCTCCGTCATCGGGGTACTGGCCGGGCTGGGGGCGAAGAACCCGGGTCAGCAAGAGCTCCGTCCGGCAAGTGAGGGGCAGCCAGCGCCACGAGAGACGTGGGTTGACAGTCACGGCGAGACACTCCACCGGCTATCGAAACAGGGACTCGGTGTCTGTTTCGTCGGGTTCTGGCTCTCGATGGTCGCGCTGGTGTTCGGCCTTCTCAACACCCCCGGTGAATTTGGAGGCCCGCCACAGGAGATTCAGGCAGAACTTCTGGGGCCGATCGGGCTCCCGATGCTCGCGGGGTTCAGCTTCTGGGTCGGGATGATCCTCTCACTGTGCCTGTACGGCGTCTGGTCAGTCGCCCAGTACCAGCAACTCCGGCGGCGACTCCCAGACCCGAAGCCGCCGAGTCCATTCAGGCATCCGAGTCGGCTCATCACGATACTTGGAACCGAAGACGGCGATTTGAGCGGATACGGGCAGCGTGTCCGGCGGACTGGATGGGCGTTGATGATTGCTGCCGGGATGACAGCTGTGCTGGTGCATCTCCTCTACATCGCAAGCTGACCGGCCAACCGGTCAGAGACGCGTTCTGAGCGGTGCCACCGGCAGTCAGGTGTCCGGCGTGTCGATAGCTTTCTGCACCCCGAGCCAGTTCGTGATGGAACCATCGGGGCCGGTAAGCGGCACTATCGTCACTCGGTTTCTGAAGCGTGTCCCGTCCGCTCGGTAGTTCCACAGTTCGACGGTCCGCTGTTCCCAGATATCGATCCCTTCCTGAAGCGTTGCGATTGCATCGGCGTCAGTTGCTGGCCCCTGCAGCAATCGAAGGTTCTCGCCGCGAAGCGCTGCTAGCGAGTACCCGGTCATCTCCTGAAACGTCTGTGTCGCGTATCGGACTGGATTATCCTGATACGCCGGGCCAGTGAGCGTCAGACCCAGCGGGACCGTCCCGAGTCGCACCATTCTGGCGATGCGTTCCCGCTCAAACGCCGTCACAGAGCTGGGCTCGAACCCATCGAGGTCTTGGAGGGTGTCAGTCGGTGACTCGTCAGCGAGTTCCAGGCCAACACTCTGGAGATTGTGTGTTTCGACAATGTCTGGAAGCCGACGGCGAAATCTCTCCTCATCTAGCAGCATACAGTCGATAAGTGCGTCCCTGAGTGGGGCCATGTTCGCAGTTGGCTGTTGTAGTTAGCGGTAACACAAACTCCCGTCGATGTCCGGCCTATGGCTGCTCAGGCGTGCCATTCATGCTGATACAGCACCTGTTGCAGGTACGCGCTCGTCCCTACGATACCAATGTCTGAACGCGAATATCCGGTGGCCGACCTTCCGACGCCTCGTGAGACGTACAGCCCCGGCGACGCCATTTCCCTGCAGCTTGACGCGCTGGAAACAAATGACGACCCGTTTGACAACGCGGGAATCATGACGGCGTACAACTTCGCCTCCCCGGCCAACCGCCGCTCTACTGGCCCGCTTGACCGGTTCATAGCCATGGTCCAGTCACCACAGTACCGGCCGATGATCGACTTT
Organism: Haloarcula sp. R1-2; assembly: GCF_011627385.1. NCBI lineage: Archaea > Methanobacteriati > Methanobacteriota > Halobacteria > Halobacteriales > Haloarculaceae > Haloarcula > Haloarcula sp. R1-2. The sequence continues at coordinate 120,816 of NZ_JAANTG010000003.1, read as the reverse complement.
GAGGAGGCTGTGCGGGGCCCTGTCGAGCGGGATGAGAACTATGCTGAACAGCGGGTGACGGTGACAGGGCCGGATGGCCGAACAACCACGTACGAGTTCGGTCTGTCAGTGCAGTCCGTCGGTGAGTTTCGAGGCTGCTGGCAGACCGACCGTGTTGTGGTGGTCTGAACGGGGCAGCAACTGAACCAGTGCCCGGTAACGTGTTGTGAACTGGGTTGCAGTAGCTACTGTCGGTGCGGCCCATTCAAGTGCTACTGCCACCTATTTCAGGCGTTTTCACGCGGCGAACACTTTACAGGTGTCGACCCGCCAGCCACAAAGCAGTGGCACGAGTAAAACACAGCCTCCTTCAAGCAGCACGTTCCATTCTGTAGTCGTGTAATATTCCAATATAAGTAAGATATGTTATTATTTGGAGAACAGTTCCGTTCATTGTGCCGTCTCCCGTAACGCGACGAGACACTAACTCAAGTTCAACTGGTCTATCAGCACCGAATGAGATTGCGTCATTCAGTTCGTTCAGCGCTCCTCGTGCCCTTTTTATACAGATTTGCTCACAACGTTACTTTTCCACTATACCTAGTGGCATTATACCATTGAGTTGCTTAAATCGGCATACTGAGCGTAAAACTCGTAATAGTTGGCAGTAGGACGCTAGATTGTGAGATGCTGCGGTTTTAATCTTCAAAGAATAGCCGCTTAATTCTACACGTCGCAGGCGTGTTTAGTGCATTTCCCAATTAATCAGATATAGTACCAAAACCTATATTTTCAATTTTCCCAACCTTTTCGGTCAGGCTGTGTCAGTTACTGTATTTCACTCACTGCTACACTCGACCCAATAGGCAGCAGGTTGCGAGACCGGAGGTGCACTGTGTATTCCAGATAGGATCTGGGTTCTCACATGCTCACTCTTCGAATAGTGTGATCAGTCACTATCTGCCGGTGCAGCCACGTTACTCGTCATATGGTCGTCAGCCTCAGCCTCAGTGTATGTGATCTGCCAGCCGGTAACTCCCATGAGGATGAGGATGAGCGGCGAGAGGAAGCCCAGGAAGTAATACGGCGCATACTGGAACGTGCTGACACCAAGCGTGCCAGCCATGAACACTGCGCCGCTATTCCATGGAATGAGCGCACTTGTGACGGTCCCGGAGGACTCAATCGCCCGCGAAAGGTTCTCTGTCTTGAGCCCCTTCTCCTCGTAGAGACTGCCCAGCGTCACGCCGGGAACAACGATACTTATGTACTGTTCTGCCGCAAGGACGTTCATCGAGACTGACGACAGGACCGTAATACCAGTGAGACTACCAACGCTCTTGCTGAGCTGGCCGAGGTGATGGGCTAGAACGGCGATAATTCCAGTACACTCAAACAGCCCACCCAGTGCGAGTGCGGCGATGGCAATTGTTACGGCCCATGCACCGCCAACCATGCCACCGCTTGCGAGGAGGCCGTTTACGAGTTCCATCCCTGTTTCCGGGCTTGTCCCACTCTGTGCGACGGTCCAGACCGACGTGAACGAGTTGCCCTGAAGCACGGCCGAGGTTATCGCGCCGGCAAAGACACCAGCACCGAGAGCTGGAATTGCAGAGATGCCGTAGATGGCCAGTCCGAATGTCACGAGAAGCGGGAAGAAGGCAAGCGGTGAGATCGTGAACGAGCCCGTAAGCGCCGTCTGGATCTCAGCGATCCGGTCAACAGGAATAGCCCCTGATGCGCGGATGCCGAGGCCGGCGTATAGGACGACAGCGATGGAGAAGGCAAGGAACGTCCCTGCCCGCATCGCATTGATATGATCGTACAGATCAGTGTTCGTCACCGCCGAAGCGAGGTTTGTCGTGTCCGAGAGCGGTGACTGCTTGTCACCCGTGTATGCGCCGGTGAGGATTGCCCCTGCAGTCATCGGTTCAGGGAGTCCAAGTCCAGAACCGATTCCGATGAAGGCAACGCCGAGCGTCCCCGCCGCGGTCCACGATGACCCGATAGCAAACGTTATCGCCGCAGTAATGATCGCTGTGAGCGGGAGGAACACTATCGGGTGCAGCAGGTCAAGGCCGTAGTACATGAGCGTCGGAATCGTTCCGGCCTGTATCCAGGTCGAGATGAGCGCATAGACAATAAACAGGATGAACACGACCTGAATGCCCATCAGCAACGTGTGTGTGATCCCGGAGTACATCTCGTCCCAGGAGATGTCGAATCGGAAGTAACTGAACAGGCCAGTGAAGGCAATCCCCCAGAGGAGGGGGAACTGCGGGTCAAGCCCGTAAATTCCAATCCCGATACCCAGTGCGGTTAGCATCCCAATAATCGGTATCAGCGCCTCTACCAGAGAGGGTCGGTCTTCGGGGTCAATGTCGTCGTACAGCTTGATGTCGAATTCAGAACTCATTCTTATTGATTCGGTTACGTATCGCCATTCCGCTCGTTGCGCAATGCTGTATCTGCATCAAAATCTGTTCCTGCCGATGAGGTCCGTATCGGCTTTTCAGTCGCTATACGGCCAGTTTGGCGACTACACCGACTATGGCAACAGCGCATGTCGTTTGCTCCATCGACATCATCATTAATAAAAGTTCATGTAGGGAGTGCTGCTGACAGTCGATATATCCGGTTCGGATTGGATTGTGCTTCGAGATCCAGTCCACTGAGGCGGACCATCCCAATCTGGCGCATATATCTTAGACGAAGAGGGCTACAGCAACAGACTGTGCATTCGATATACCAAAATCATATAACCATGATAAACGAGAATCAGCACATGACTGAACGCGAGCCACCAACCCGACGAATCAAGTCAATGCAGACTGCCAGTGAGGTCCTGCGTGAACTTCAGTCACAGTCTGAGGCGTCGCTTTCCGATCTCTGTGGGAATATAGATGTTGCCAAAAGTACACTACATACGCACCTACAGACACTCGTTGCTGAGGGCTTTATCGATAAGTCAGACGGGGTATATCGGTTGGGGCTGCGGTTCATACCACTCGGTGAAAGCGTTCGGAATCGGATCGACCTCTATCAGCTCGGAAAAGAGGAAGTAAATCGCCTAGCCGAAGAGACAAACGAATGGGTCCATCTCACAGTTGCGTACCGGAGCAGGGAGGTGACGCTGTACGAGCATAATGGGGGCGAAACTGTCGCTGTGGATTATCAACGGCGAACCAGGGAATCCCCACAGTACCTCCACTGTACTGCGACCGGAAAAGCGCTGCTGGCATATTTCGATGACGATCGGGTCACTGAAACAGTGGCTACCGAAGGACTTGTTCAGCAGACAGAGCAGACAATCACTGACCCCGACGAGCTACGGGAAGAACTCGAAGAAATTCGAGCGCGGGGGTACGCGGTAAACGATGAGGAGGAAATTCGGGGCATGCGGTCTGTAGGCGCTCCGATTCAAGACGTGGACGGTACGGTCTGTGGAGCAATCAGTGTGACCGCACCGAAAACGCGGCTCTCCGGTGACTACCTCTACAATGACCTTCCAGAATTGGTAATGGAGGCAGCAAACATCATCGAGATCAATTTGGAGTCCGCAGCCGCCAGCGGTGAGTAGTATTCACATATCTCAAATACTATGGGCACTTCTGCAGAGCGTTGTTACAGGTATATGTCCCAGAGACAGCACCGGCGACTCACCGATGTGGAGTCGCGTTTCAGACGCCCTCTACCTGAGTCAACCGGTCGTGGCGAGTGCTGTGAATCCCCCTGAAACCCCTTCGAGCGACTTGAATTTTAGCTATGTTCGTTAATTCCGAATCGGACTTGCTTGCTAGCGCGGGGAATACTCCTGACGACAACAACATACCCTCTGCGCTCTGTCCGTAGGCCTCAGCCACGCACCGGCCAGCGCGTCAGGAACCAGAGTAACCGAGATTCTGTTCGGTATAGTCAATATACAAGAGTGAGCAGAGTGTGATCGGTTCCCTGCTCGATAGTATCGTCGATAGGTTGTCTCCAATCCACCGGATCAGCCAGTCACAACCTGATTGCGCAGATACCACTCATACACCATACCAGTCGCTTCTGTGCCGTTCGTCAACAACCACGCTTCCGGCCTCTCAGTCGGTTCCAGTGATTACATCGAAGGAACGTGACTCTAGTGGGAACTAGGTATTCGGAAGCAACAGATTAGCACGTCCGCAAGACAATAACAGTGGTACATTCGTTATACTCCCGCACGGTATAATTTGAATGCGAAGATAGCAATTCGATATCCTCGCGGCATTTCAATGTCCACTGCTACACTCTAGACAACGGATATAAGTTTTAACATTACATTTTCTCATCTACGGTCATATGGTGGTGTCTTACTAACGAATATCGCATATTTGGTCATCGTATTTCTGAAATAGGTAGACAGTTGGCTCTTCAATTATAATACTGTCAGTGAATAACCAAGCTTCCCTATTCATGAGTTAGCTACTCGATCTGTATGCGTTTTTCCGGGCAGATGCTGCTAAGTTTCCGGTCCGATATCCTGCAGGTGAAGACGTGACTGAATTGCCAACACGATCCGGCACTACGCTTGTCACATGGTTTGTTAGACCTCGGTCATCGGGTCCCACCTCATCCACCATAGCAGCCATTCTGGTAGACATCGGCTCTGGAGTTCTAAGATGCAAACAGTGCCGCCAAAGCAGGATAGCAGGCGAATACCCCGTTCAACGGACAGCGTAGCCGTTCACGGCGTTCGGAAACCGGCGCGAAAGACATGCGGGCAATAGGGTATGTTTGAAATAGCTACCGCCAAAGTGGACAATATGAGGGTTTCTATTGTCGGCGGGGGCTTCGCCGGATTAGCAGCAGCGCAACTGACAGAAGAGGTTACATCAGACGTACATCTCTACGATAAGGGCACATACAGCGGTGACCGAAGAGGCGCCTGGGGAGAGATGGTCTGGGACTACTCACAATTGCCACTAGATCGGCACGTTCCGGGCTACGTCAGGGAAGCTACAACCGGGATATTTGTCGGTTCCGACGGGAAGACTGCGATAAATGTCCCTGATGGTGTAATACTGAATAGAGGGGAGTTAGAGAAACACTGGGCAAGCACGCTCGAAGAAACAGAGATTATAGCGGACGCAGAAGTTGACGAAGCGGAGTTTCGGAAGCTGTCTGCGGAATCAGATCTGCTAATTGATGCCACCGGGCAGTTCCCGATCTCAAGGCGGTTCACGTCCCTGTCATATGACGTGGCGTGTCCGACGCTGAGCGGGAGGATAGAAGCCGACTTCTCACACCTGTATCCAGAACCAAGAGCACTTGCGTACGAGAATTACTTCCTCTGGATCGTGCCACAATCGCCAGACGAAGCAACTGTCGGGCTTGGTTGCCAGGAGGACAAGTCTCCTGCCGAACTGTATGAGGATATGCGACAGTTGCTTGCAGAAGTCGACATTGAGCCCCCGGAACGTGAGACCCTGTACAGCGGAACCGACGTTTCAAACGGCCTACGAAGTCTCTCAGACTGCTCGTACGAGCTAAACGACTGTACAGTACATATCGCGGGCGATGCAATCGGACTGGCGAACCGCCTGACGGGCTTTGGAATGGTACATGCGGCACAGTCCGGCCAAGCTGCGGTGAGGTCCTTTGTGCAGGGGGAGTCGTATACACGCAGGTTGTTGTGCCAGAACTTCTGGACGAAAGCTGTCACTGGTGTGGTCTCGCCCGTCCATCACACCATCGGGTTGGACGGAATAGCTCGTCTGGCAAAGTCTGATATTGGGTATCAGGAGAGTTTCGAGCCCCAGCAGCCGACAGATATTCTGAGTGCTGTTCGAATCTTCATTTAACCCCGCAAGTCAATGTTAGACACTCAGTTGGCCTGAGACGGGTGGTCGGTCAGGAGCGGTTGATACTGGGGTCGTCACATCATTGGTTACTCTATGGATGAGTACCCCCAGCGGATAGCTCTGCTCTTGGTTTCGCACCTGACGCAACCTGCTTCATATCCCGGCGACGGCAACCGTCTGAGTGGTTGAGTGGCTCGGATAGAGATTATTCGTATCAGCTCGCCGCAACACCTACAAAGGCTAACGAGGGCCTTCAGCCATTAGGCCCGACTGTCTTTTATAGCCATAAAGTATAGCTAATCAAAATAGCTAGTCAACATATCTAGATAGTATAGCTAGCTATTGTAGCTGTATCAGGTAGTCAGGGAGACCAGCGAACAGGAATAGTCAGCTAACACAACTATCAGTTCCAGTTTTGTTCGATAGCCTACCGAGTCAGGGCTAGGGGCACATCAAACGGAGCGACAAGTAAGGCGCAAAGACAAGGCTTCGTCGACAATTGTGCTTACGAACAAAAATCAAAGCAGATCTTATCGGGAAGCCGCTGACTGCTCCCAGTCGTACCCCCATTCACGGAGCTCTTCTGCCACAAGGTCCGGGTTGTCCATGGCAACGACGAGGGCAGCCTCCAGCGCGTCGGTTTTGTACACGTCCTCTCCAACTTCATCCTCCAGATTGCGGAGGAACGTGGACTCGCGTTCCGCAACTTCGGGCCGGATGAAAATCGGTCGCTGCTTGCGGTCCTGTTTGACCGAGTCACGACGGAATTTATATGGAATGTCGGGTTGGGTCGTAGCTTCTACGTCGGTGGACTCGGTTTCGACAGCCATCTCATCCTGCTGGTCGTCTGATTCTGGCTCTGGATCTGCGTCCGTCTCTGCAAACGGATCGTCGCCGGAGCCGGATTTCATGCTGTTGCCTCCTGTTCGCGGGTCTGGCGGAGGTGTGCCGCCAATTCCTCGAACTGTTCCAGCGTTTCGATTTCGTAGTCACGTTCCCGACTCCGATGTTCTTCGATATATTTGAACGCCGAACACTGCTTGCGCCAACACCCTTCGAGCAAGGACGTTCGCTCACGAAACACTACCGGGATGTCGTACGATTCCGCCTGGAGTCGTTTGAGCATCTCTTCTTGATCGTTCGTTCCTTTGAATCGGTTCGGTACTGCAGCTAACACGCCCACGTTAATGTCCAACGTGTCTTCAAGGCCGGTAACGAGGTCTGCAAGTCCCGCAACGGACTGCTGTCCCTTCCCACTCGGCTCGAACGGAATGACGAGGTTCCGCGTCGCGTGCAATGCGTTGTACAGTTTCACGTCCGCAGTCGCCGGTGGATCGATGATGACGGTGTCATACTCGGACGGAACGCCCGCGTCTTTTAGCACACGTAGGAGCTGGACGTTCGGGTTCCAGTTCTCGCCGAAGTCCGCTGCTTCCTCCTCGCGACGCCGGAGGTGTTTCGAGAGCACTTCCAGAGAATTGTGTGCGGGAAGGACATCGACACCCTCTGAGGTTTCAATGAGGTCAGAGAAGGGACCGCGTGGCCGCTCGACAAGATGCCGAACTAGGCTATCGGCCTCTGAGTCAGTTCGGTGGTCCGCAACGTCAAACAGGAATGAGAGGCTCCCCTCCTGTGGGTCCATATCGATTGCGAGTACGTCGTGACCAGCACGGGCGTCGGCGACAGCGAGATTCGCCGCCATCGTTGTCTTGCCGACACCGCCGGCCTCGCTGTACACGGTGTAGGTCAGCATACCTTACCGAATACACTGCACAGATATAAGGATTAGTCAGACGGTATAGCTATACAGTATAGTCATTTTATTTTACCTAACTACCAGCCCGGCGAGGCCAGCTACTCATCAAACAACCCCGCGAGCGCCTCTCGCATCTCTGCCCGACGGTGCGACCGTGCTTCAGACTCCGACAGGTAGTTGTCGAGCACAACTTGCGCAGACGCCGACCCCTGCTCAGCTGCGACGTCTTCAAACCGCTCTGCAACCCGCTGGACAGCGGCGCCGTACGTCGTGTACCAGAATCGACGACCCGTTTTCGGCGTCGGCCTGGCACCATCAACGGTGATATCCGCGACTTCTGCCACTGACTTGAACCGTCGGCGAACGGTTTCAGCGGTCAGGTGGCCGGTGGTGGCAGCCGAGGAAGGGAGCAAATAGCCGTTCCAATCCGGATCAGAGAGTGCTTCAATACGCTCAGTAACCGTCTTCAGACCGGCCAGCAAAGCTACGGTCCCAGGACCGTTTTTCCGCTCGCCGTCGGCGAATTCTATGTACGAATGAGAGTTATCATCCGGATCAAGGTTGAGCTGCCGGATATGGAGCGAGGCCACTTCGCTCGGTCGAAGCCCCCACCCGCAACATGCGACCACGATGAATCGGTCGCGTAGCTCAGTCGCCGCTGCATAGAGACGCTGAACGGCGTCTCTATCGAGTGCCTCGTTGTCCCAGGATGGAGTCGTATCCCACCCAAATCGGATTTCGAGGTCAGCAAGCGGATTGTACGCGGCACCGCCAAACATCACCAAGTGCTTGTAGAACTGCCGTGTGTCCTGAACGTATTTACGCCGTGATACAAGCGTCGTCAGGGCTTCGTCCAGTTGGTCAAGTGCGTCGAAGGTCGCTGCAACCCGATCCATCTCAGCAACGCGTTCATCGGGATTCTCCAGCGGTGCGAGCAAATCTTTTGTATCGTGGATATTGGTATATACTTTTGCGTACCGTCGCAAAATCGACCGACGTGTGTCGATTGTCGCATCAGCACGCCCACGTCGAGTCGAAAGCTCGGCGAGGTACTCCTCGATGGCTCGCTGTGTGTTATCAGAGAGAAAATCGAATGGCTCCGACGCCTTCTCGTCTTCCGGCACTTCGATCTCGTCGTAGAACTGCCCCGGAGACAGGTCGAATCGGCGCTGGAGGTGCTTGACAAGTCCCGGAAACCGTCCGTTCAGCCACGCATATGTGGGGGTTTCAGTGGTTGGATTGAGGCCGTCGTCTTTCATCGCCGGCACAACAGTCTCATGGTAAAATGCTTTGCAGTCAGCCAAGTCCATCGTCGAATAGCGGGTTTCAGTCATTGATCTGAGTGTGTGGACAGCGTAACCGACGTACTGTCCCTGCTGGTACTCTAAACCGCCGTAATTTCGTATGTAGCGTATTTCAATCGTACTACTAATAGTTTGTCTTGTATTGTTTTCTCATGCAGAAACCCACAACAAGACAAGCACTGGCAAATTCATTACTACAACACATAAATCATATTTTGCTATATCAAATTGACGCGGACCACAGTTTCGGAGGATGAGTTAGTTTCGGAGAAGATTGGCGACTAATTGGGGTATTCGTGTGGTTAGTCACCGAGACCAACACCTGATAACATCGACACCAGAACGTGTATCAATAAATGCGCGGATTTTGACGACTCTGGACAGCGTTCCCACTCATCCCCAGTAAGCGTTCGAGTGCTAGACGCTCAGTCGGGCAGGATCAGCACCGAGGCGACGAATTCGACACACTCACCAGCGGTCAGGACCGGTGCGACCAGTTTGAGAGCTGTTTCGAGCGCTGCTTCTGTACCCATACATCTCTCGCAGGACTCGGTGTCGGGATAGAGGAAATCGAAATGCAGTACAACGACGCCTGTGACACTGGCGGTTCTTATTAAACACTGGTAGCGATATCAGTAAGTTCTCACTCCGCACTTAGACAGTATCGGCTTCAGACGTAGCCGATGAGAGCTTTGAACTTCGTTCTGGAGATTAGTACGACTTTAGATAATTGTATAGAAGGCACGCATCAAACCTATCCGCCGAGGTTGTGTAGTTCGGGGAAGTCCGTTTTATGCGGTTTAGATCTTAGATGCACTGAATTCTGTGTAGTGTAAGGAGTTGAGCAATGCTTTCCCGACATTCATGTGCTGAGAACAGTACTCTCTATTGCCTTTCCCAGATCACTGGTGAACAGGAACCAGATCTACAGTGACATCGTATTCCGGATAACGTGCGGTAGCTCCCGCAGTTGCGACCGTAGTGAGTCTATCAAGAATTTTGCCATGTGGAATAGGAATCTGTGCAGTAGTATATCCAACAGCATAGAATCGGATTCAGCAGTTCTGAAGGGTGACTTTACTTAGAGGTCACCGATGTTATTCACGGGGACCAAACTCTTGACAGCCGAATCTATCCCTGTTCTCTGGCTGTGCACAGAGGTAATCAAGCCGTTTTTCCATTTCGGATCGCGGCATGCCCGCTTGATCTTTTCGGGACTCCGCAAGCCGGGCTTGACTGGCGTTTAGCATCTTTTCTTTCCTTTCTAGTTCCGAAACAAGTGTGTCTACGTCCTCGTTACGTGTTTCTAACTGTTTGTTGAGTTCTTCAGCGCGGGCTTTTGCGGCCTGTCGATCTTCCCGAGTCTCGTTCAGTTGTTCACGCAATTCCTCGTTTTCAGCGCGAAGGGCTTCGTTCTCTGTCTGGATGTCCTGTGCAGAATCCTGGAATGCAACCGTTGTCCCGACTGTCCCACTAGTGGCGACCACGGTGGCAACAAGTAGCCAAGAGCTGATGTTACGTGCAAGAGTGTTCACCAGTGAACCTCCGACGTAGCCGGAGTACTGTACAGATTTCTGCCCCGGTAGTGCAGTAGTGAGGGTTGAATCATCATGTTCCAGCTTGATTGGTATGTGCTACTAATCGTAGTTTCCAGTTGCCTACGAGTAGGCCACGAATGACCTCTAATAGGCAACTAGTACTAATGTAGAGTGTAGCTGAACTAACCGATTAGATCAGGTCCGATGGCGAAGTTGTACATTGGCGCAAATTGCTGCGTGGGTTCTGTGAGTTCCGGTCGCTACCTGCTGGTGGAAGCCGTCAAGCAAACGGATGGATAGGTAGCAGCTTTTCTTACTAGTTCAGCGACAGGGTACCTATTCTCTCAAACAGTTCGTCGAACGTCTACACCGATCTTGGTACCAGCAATCCACTATCTTGCCGACGGACCACTGGCCGCCCCTCACCCCGGGTTCGTAATTCGACAATACGGCGATCCAGAGTAAACTTTTTTTGTGTTGTTCATCATCCAGATATGTGACTTCAGTATCGACGCTTCGTGCGGTGAGTCGCGCTGCGAGCAAATACTTCGTCGTCTGGGTCGTCATTCTGGCAGGGCTCGCTCTCGTCAGGCCGGACCCGTTCATCCCAGTTTTGGACTACGTGTCCCCACTACTCGGGCTAATTATGCTTGGGATGGGGTTGACGCTCCAGCCGGCGGACTTTCAGCGACTGATCAAGGAACCAGTGGATATCGGTATCGGCGCTGTCACGCAGTGGCTGGTGATGCCCGCCGCTGCGTACGGGCTGTATGTCCTGCTCGATCTTCCAGATGCTGTCGGTACCGGTCTCATTCTGGTTGGTGCCGCCCCCGGTGGGACCGCATCGAACGTGATGGCGTATCTCGGTCGGGGCGACGTGGCCCTCTCCGTCGCAATCACGACCCTTACGACCCTTGCAGCACCGATCGTGATGCCGGCCTGGGTGGTGTTTACCCTCGGTGAACAGATAAACGTCACCTTCGCAGAGATGTTCCAGAGCATCATTCAGATCGTCATTATTCCGGTGTTTCTCGGGTTCACGATCCGGTATCTGCTGGACCGCTATTCACCGAAAGCTGCTGAAATCGGTACCGATGTGTTCCCGGTTATCAGTGTTGCCGCCATTGTCGCGATCGTCGCTGGCGTCGTTGGCGCAAACGTGGATAATATTCTCACTGCCGGTCTACTCGTGCTGGTGGCAGTCGTTACTCACAACGCTATCGGGCTTGGCTCGGGGTACGGTGTCGGTCGGGCAACTGGGATGTCAACAGACCGCGTTCGGACCTGTGCGTTCGAGGTCGGCCTCCAGAACAGCGGGCTAGCCGTTGCGCTGGCAACGACCCTGTTTGAGCCTGCGGCCGCACTCATTCCCGCGCTGTTCAGCGTCTGGCATAACATCACAGGGCCGGCGCTGGCAAGCTTCTTTAGCTGGCAGGACAGCGGGCAGAAATCCGTTGAGGCTGTGCCAAGCGACGACTGATACTAGATTCCCAGCGGTACGGTTTTTCAGTATTACCGGACGGACAATCCGTCTACGTCCACCATACTCTGCTTATGCGTTACCGGCGATTGGAAACGCCAAACGAGTGCTGGCATCGCGGGCAGTGATATCGGGTCGTATATCCGGTGGTCGAAACGTCCCAGTCTCCTCCGACCATCCCGCTCTCAAAATCACAGTCCGGACAGAACAGGACCATCTTCGAGGGTGTTCCAGTAGTGTCTGTAGTTTCCTTCCGTGCCATTTGCATTGATAGTGTAACATGATGAATGGAGAGCAATATATGCTACCCCCCGGTTTTCAGCAATTGATATCACAGCCGCCCCGTGCTGTTTCCGGACAGAGGCGAGTCCGACCACATCAGGGTGGGAGATTCTGAAGCCCAGAAACCATGTTCACAGAGTTTCTATCCGCACATTACATCCTATCTGAAGGTGGAGTATCACCGATGTAACTACCTGACACCGGTGTCCGCGAGCACTTTTGGGCTAGCTACGCCTGCGTGTTGATGCTGATACACCTACCGACAAAATATGTCTCAACAGAAATCAGATTACGCTGACGACGCGGATATCGACGAATCACTGGACGAACTGGCCTCCGAAGAAACCATTGAGGAGACCGTCGAGAACTTGGAGGCAAACGGATTCGAGGTCATCGTCGTTGACTCGGCCGACGATGCACTCGCGGAACTGCAGTCACTCATCCCGGCAGAAGCGTCTGTGATGAACGGCCACTCGACGACACTCGAAGAGATCGGGTTCGACGAGTACCTGAGTGATGGGGACCACGGATGGGAGAGCCTTCCCGAGGAAATCTGGAGTATCGACGACGACGCAAAGCGCCAAGCTGCTCGGCGAGAGTCACAGACGGCCGATTACTTCCTCGGCGGCATCAACGGCATTTCCCAGACCGGCGAACTCGTCGCGGCGGACCGTTCGGGAAGCCGCATCGGTGCGTATCCGTTTGCGGCCAGTAACGTCGTTATCGTCAGTGGTGTGAATAAAATCGTGCCGACGCTTGAGGATGCGCTTGACCGACTGGAAACCGTCGCGTACCCCCTCGAAAACGAGCGTGCAAAGGAGGCCTACGGCGTCGACTCTGCGATCGCCAAGCAACTCATCCTCCGCCAAGAACTCGAAGAGGGTCGCACTACCGTTGTCCTCATCCGCGAACACCTCGGTTATTAACTGAAAGACACTCAGAAGCTAAGCGGTGGTCGGCCCCGCTGCCCTGCCTTTCTGGGCAGAAGCACACTATCAAAAAACAGCAATCCTCGGTAATTTCCAACCCTCGGTAGTTCTGCAGGTGGATAGCCTGTGATTGACTTGCTCCGGACCGTGTAGCAGAGAGAGTGCACCGTGAGGCAGACTGGCAGGAACTACGAAATCAGATGCGAATCGATATACGAGAACAGAGACGCTTTCGCTGCGGCCGTCGCGGCTTCACGGTTCGTCGTGAGGCGGCTATACATGGTTCCTTTAATCGTTGCCAGAATATGTTCGGCTGCGTGTGTCGGATCGACATCGCGAAACACATCCGCATCAACGCCTCGACGAACAGTTTTTTCGATGATTGTAGCAAGTCGAGTATCGATTTCGGTGAACTGCTCGCGAAACACCGCCCGCTCGAGTGCTTGCGGGGAGAGCGTGACTAAAACGCTGTGTAGCTGGCGTTTCTCTTCCGGTAGTTGACACGGGAGAAGTGTGCTGATGATGTGGTTGAGATCTTCTTTCGGGTTGTCACCGATGCTGGTGTTGATTGTCGCCTCGAATCGGTCAACGGTGAATCTGAGGAACCGGAGTAGGAGCGCGTCTTTTGAGTCGTAATAGTGGTATATCGTCGACTTGGCCTTATCAAGCTCATCAGAGATACGCGATATCGAGAGCTCAGCGTACCCGCTGTTAACAAGCGCCCGGTGAGTTGCGTGCATAATTTCTTTTTCAGTTGCACACAGGGCATCGCTCTCGTCAGTCATACAGACAGTCGTCCCTCCTGACTTCGGCTGGGGTGGCAGTACGGTGCCGCTTGCTCAAGCGCGGTATCTGAGCGATCCTGACTAACTCGTTCAATTGGGACACGATGAGTCTCAAGTGAGCAGGAACCGAGGTGAGTGGACCGCATTAATTCGCACTCCGTGATTGGCTCGACGAGAGCAGTGTCCCAAGCGTTCCACGGCTATGGTCCCAGATAACGATCGAGGTCGGAAGGACCAGTATGGACGCTACGAACGAATAGAGGACGCTGAGGGCGATCAGCAACCCGAACTGACCCAGGATCGGGACGACTGCGAGGACGAGTACTCCGGTGCCGGATGTTGTGGTGACCATACTGCCCGCCAATGCGCCACCTGTTCCCCGGACGCTAATGTCGAGTGCTTCAAGCAAGCCGACGTCGCCCCGGTACTCCTCGGAGAACCGATGGACGAGGTGGGCAGAGTAATCGATACCGAGCCCAATTCCGATCGATAACGTCGTTCCGGTGAGGACATTAAATGGGATGTCCAGATACCGCATTGTCGCAGCCAAGGCAGCAATGGTAAGCAGTATCGGGATGAGGTTCGCAGCCCCGAGCCCGGGACGGCGTTCGAGTAGCCAGTAGGCGAAGAACAGGAACGCTGCAGACGCGAGAATTGCGAGACCCAGGCTTATATACGCCGACTCTGCGATTACATCCGAGACGGCTTTTAATACCACAACGCTGCCGGTTGCGGTCGCCTCCATCCGGAACTCATCAGCAACGGCTCTCGTGTCATCTGTCACTTCCTGTTGACTCGCATCGGACTCAACAGAATATACAACTCGCGTGCGCGTGAAGTCGTCAGTCATGTACGATGCCGCGCGGTCACCGTACGGTGAGTCATACAGCGCGTTGTAGATAGTCGGAAGGTTCTGGTCGGGAACGCCGTTCCCGTTCTGGTCGTTCTGGGCAACGAGTTGTCGGAACTCCGGCGAAGCACGCTCGTAGCGGTTAATCACCGTCAGGATACTTGTCGTATCTGCACTTCCGCCGGCTGTGACAAATGAGTCAGGCGGGTCCTGATTCGCCCGGTAGATTTCCTCTAACGCTGTTCCATCCTGTAACGATCCTTCGACGTATATTGTTACTGTGTCACTCTCACCACTCTCGAAGGTGTCCTCAAGATAGTTTATTTGTTTCGTGACTGTGTACTCGCTCGGAGCCACAGCTTCCGGCAGAACCTCGACGTATCCGGGGTTCTCCTCCGGTGGGAGGAAGTCCTCAGTGGTGAACCGGGTATCGATTCCAGTTCCATACGCCCCCATGGCTGCCGTAGACACCAGCACAAGAGCGAAGAATACGTACGGGGCCCGGCGGGCGATTGTGACACCGATAGTAAGGGATTTGCCGACTGCGGAGTCCTCAGAGCCGATCGGAGCGATACTGAATTCGGGGAGGTCGTATCGCACCCGCTGCCGGTCCGTGAAGTGTTTGAGCGACGGCAGGAAGATACCGAAAATAAGAAACGTGAATATGATTCCGACACTGGCGACAAACCCAAGGTCGCGGATCGGACCAAGCTGACTGGTCCCGTTGGCCGCGAATCCCAGAACTGTCGTGCCTGTCACGATGAAGAAGGCCGGGAGCAACTGGTCTGTTGCGGTCCGCATTGCGGGCGTCGGCTCGACATCCTCGACGCGCTCTTCACGATATCGGTTCACGGCGTGAATCCCAAAGTCGATTCCAATGGCGAGGAGCAACGGCGGGACTGTGATCAACATCTGCGTGAACGGGATACCGGCCCAGCCCATGAACCCGAATGTCCAGACAATCGCCATCGCAAGGGAGACAAGGCCAATGAGCAGATCAAACGGGTCCCGGTACGCGATAATGAGGAAGAACAGAATCAGGACCACAGCAGCCGGGACAACGAGTCCCAGCGAATCGGAGATAACACTGCTCAGTTCTGCAGAAATGAGCCCACTGCCGAAGACAGAGATATCACCGTCGACCGAACTGACGATAAACTCCGCTTCCTGCTGAATGGGCGTCAGTGGTGATGACCCCTCTGTCCCGGCACTGCTTGAGACACCTGACACCTCGTGGGTAACAGTCGTCAGTGTTGCCGATGCAGACGGCTCTTCTCGGTTCAGGTCGTTGCTGAGAAGTCCTGCGACTGCCGGCTGGCGCTCGAGCGTCGTTCGAGTGGCGGATTTGATTTCCGACTGTGAGGCTGCTTCTATAGCATCGATCTGTTCGGGCAGTGTCTCCGCGTCCGGGTCAAGCGTCTGTGCGACGGCCTGTGCAACACTCGTCGTTCCGACAACGTCCTGTGATTCGCGCTGTGTCAACCGGTTCTGGGCTTCCAGCATATTGAGGATGGCCGGCTTCGACAGGACGTTCTGGTCTTTCTGGATTAGCGTCGTAGAGCCAGTCCCCTCACCGAACGGTTCGCGCTCGAAGTTGTCGTTCACCTCGTCGAACGCTTCCTGTGCAGGAACGCCGTCGGTGAACTGTGATGTCCCCGAGTCGGTCGCAGTCATGCCGAACCCCGCCGACAGAATGAGGGTTGTGACGATGAACACAGCGACGACTGTCTTGTCACGGTTGACAATCCAATCGTCTAGGATGTCGATATATTTCTGGTAGTCTAACATTGTGTCATATACGTTAGCCTCGGAGAGTTACTGTCGGCTGTACCAGACCACGCCGCCAACGACTGCGAGAAGTCCAACACCACCAATAAGCCACAGTGGCGTCCCGCCGCTTCCGGACTGGTCCGTAACTTCTATTGGCAGACTGTAGGTGTCTGAAACCCGTTTGTCCCCGTCTGGCGTCTCATACTGGAAGTCAAGATTGAGCGGATACGTCTTGTCCAGCGCATTGCTTCCCGCTGAGAGCTGGACGGAAACCGTTTCTGACTCTCCGGGTCCCAGCTCAGCGATAAACGTTTCATCGTCACTGCTGCTGAGCGGATCATTGACGAACGCCTTGCCCTCAATGCTGGTCAGCGTCTTGTCTTTCGTATTCGTTATCGTAAACGTAATTGAGCGGTCTTGTCCGACGCCGAGCGTCGAATTCTCCATTTCGATGTCGAATTCGTCCTGACTGCCATCCACTGTTGAGCGAAGTTCAAGTGTCTCTGCGTCAACCCTGTCATCGTTGTCGTCGCGATAGCTCACTCCGAAGTCAAACTGCCGAGCGCCTGCCTCTGCGCTGTTGGACACGTCAACACCAAAGCTGAAGTTGGCTGATTCGCCTGCATCGAGATTTCCGACAGCGTACTGCGTCTCTTTTGCCGATAGTGTCGACTGCTGGCTTTCCCAAGCGATAACAACGTTCTCAACATCACGCGTTCCAGTGTTTGTGAGGGTTGCACTCAGTGAGCCGTCTTCACCGGCTTGGAGTGAGGTGTCAATATTGGACACGCCAAAGTTCTGTTCAGGTGCCGGACTGAGGCTCAACTGTACATCGTCATAGGTGCTGGTGTCGCCCTCGTGATCATCATACTGGACGTTGGCCGACAGCGCGTAGCTTCGGTCCTCGGCATCGGGGCTGGCTGTTGCATCAACTCGGACGGTCCGAACTTCACCGGGTTCCCAGTTGCCCACATATGCTGTTGTCGAGGAACTCTTGCCGAACGTTATATCGGCGTTCCGTGAAGCAAACGTAACAGATGCGTCATCAACAGTCAACGGGCCCGTGTTGCGGAGCTGAACCTCGTACGTTCCCGTGTTGCTGACGGCGACAGAGCTGCTTGAATTGACGACTGAGAACCGCTGTTCAGGATCAGGTTCGACTGCAATGGATTGTCCTGCTGATTGCGTTCGGAGGCCGTCCTCGTTGTCAAATGCGACCGACAGCTCAAACCCGTACGGCTCCGGCTCGGCGGCTTCAGCGGCACTCACACGATAATTGAACGTCCGGACTTCGCCCGGTTCCCACTCATCAACAAACCGTGAAGTTGCATCGCCGCCACTTACTGCGAGGTCCTGATTCCGGGATTCCAGCGTTACCGCAGCATCCCGAGCGGAGTTGTCTCCGGTATTTTCGACGCTAACCGCTACCGTGCCCGTAGAGTCAACGCGGGCATTCGATGCAATATCAGTCACATTGAATGTGGCGTCATCGGTGACATCAATTTCGATGTCAACAGTTCGGGTTGTCCTGTCTTCGTCCCGTGCGCCCGTTCCTTCGGAGATGTAGCTTGTGTGCTTGTAGTTTAGTTTCAGTTGTGCGTCGTACGTTCCAGAGGAAGCGTCGTCATCCACGCTGATATCAAACGGGACTGTCACCTTCGGTCCGGCTTGGAGCGTGCCAAGACTTCGCTTCGAGTCCTTGACCGATATCGGCGCGTCACCGGAGCCAAGTGACACAGTAAGCCCCTTCGCCGTGGTTACCTCGCTGTTTAACGCCGGGTTCCGGGTGGAGCCACTGTCAAGATCGCCAGTGTTGACCAGCGAAATTTCGATTGTCCTTTGTTCACCAGGGGTGACGGTGTCGTCTTCGAGCGTTGCAACGATATCGGGGCTCCCAACGACCGCAGCGGTTGCCGTTCCGCTAGTTACGACAATGCCAACTACGGCCAGGAGTAGCAGCTTCTGTGCCTTCGGTGCCATATTAGTAAGACTTCCATTCAATCCGCGGTTCGTTGGTAGTCATAAACGGCTTCGAAATTCTTCGGTTACCAGTCGTCATGTTCCTGTAGTTGACTAAACGTTCAATCACATATAGTGCTTTCGTCTCTTCTGAAGTCAGATAGGACAACCAATCGATCAAAACCCGCGCTGTTTGATTTTTGGGACCTCAGAGTATTGGCGTTAGAAGGGTCGGAGAGCACACCAAATGGGCAGATACGTGCGATACACTAGGATAGGTGTGTGAATACAAAGAACTAGAATGCAGTCCAATTCACTCCGTGATACAGGGGCCAACAATACGCTTAAGTTTATTGAATGGATAGTCAACAATATAGCTATCTACCAACAGCTGCCCTTACTCAATCCAGTGATGAAAACGAGACCCCAGATTGGCCACGTGGTCAACAGCGAGCGAACAGCAAAACCGTGAGTGATTTGAACCGTACCGCTCAAGCACGGAACGGTCAATGTAAAGATGACTAACGAGATAACCTTTTTTCAGAACCCGGAGGGAACCCGCGAGGAGATCCTCGAGGCAACCTTCTATGCACTGCGTCAGCACGGCTACGCGGATCTAACTATTTCAAAGATAGGTGATGAGTTCGGGAAGAGTCAATCGCTCATATATCATCATTACGATAATAAAGACGAGTTGCTGGTAGATCTTCTTGATTACATACTTGAGCAGGTCGAAAACCAAGTTCCGCTTCCCAACCAATCCCCTGAAGCATACATTGACGTGATCGTCGATGAAATATTTGGGACAAGCAACAACAGTGATATCGAATTTTCCCAGGCTGTGATTGAGTTGCGAGCGCAGGCAGCGCACGACGACGATTACAACCGTCTCTTTCGCAGGAGTGATGACTTTATTCGAAAGCAGATCGCTCGTGTCATCCAAGCGGGTGTTGACGCCGGCGCATTTACTGTCGAAGACCCATCGCAGACAGCCGCACTGTTCCACACAGTTTTAGTCGGGATTCAGGCGGAACGGATTAGCAGCGACGAGGACACAATCGACGACGTGAGAGCCGAATTTCGACGGTACGTCGAGAACTGTTTACTCTCGGAGTAGCCCCATCAAGTCACGTCTAGCTGAGCGATTAACTGCCACCGTCAGCCATCGTGCCGCCACCGGGCATTGACTGACAGTCTCCTTCGGGCTTCTGGATCGGGTCAACCACACCCCACGAGTGGAAGTCCCACCGCATTGACTCGCCTTCAATACGTCGCGGATATCCGGAGTCCGCGAGAATGTAGTATGTCAGCGGCTTCTGGGACTCAGCCTGAGAGATTTCATACACCAGCACCTCCTCACCATCGATAGTATCCCGACCGACCGGCGTGACTTCCGGGTTTTCCTCTGGCTGATCGGAGAAACGGCCTGGATCAACCTCGTCACGACCCATCCCCTGTTGCATCGTTCCCCGGACACACTGCCCTCCAACAACGGTGTACGTACTGTTCCCAATGTGATACATCTCCATCTGTTGTCCCTGCTGGTCGAATGACCAGTACATATCTCCCCGGTAGAAACGGCCAGACATCTCCACGGTCCGCCCTCCGGACTGCACTGTGGCTGTCATCGCATACGATTTAGGGAACCGTGTAACCTGACCGAACTGTGTTGATCTGTCGTCGTTACCGCTGAGCGTCGATTTATTCGTAGCAGTTACCGCAGCTGAGTCCGGCGTTGGTTCGGCACCGCCACCAGTCTCAGTCTCACTCGAATTACCGCTTTGATCGCTACCACAACCGGCGAGTACAGTCAAGCCCGAACACACGACTCCGAGTAGCTGCCGTCTATGTAGTTGGTGCATGGGGACGGATATCCTCGGCTGACACACACTACACAGACGACTATGGTTATTGTTACCATGTATGTTCCATCCTGGCTACGAATGGGGTGATCGTACGCGTATGGACTAACCAGCGCAAGCCAAATAGCTATACGGTATAGCTTATCTAATTAGACGTGAATTAGCCCAAGTCGGATTGGAGGGGGTAATTATCATTCCCGAATATTCATACATGTATTATATGTGCGTTCCAGTTATTTGCCAGATAGATGACCGACGACAGCCGGAGCGATGAGGCTGATGGGGATACGGGCCTCTTTGCGGCAACGAGTGGCACCCTCACTGAAGTTCGGTATGACCCAACTAGCGATCAGGAACTTGCCGCGGTTATTGTTCAGGCCATCGCCGACCAGACGGGAACAGAAGCAGGAACGTATCGTGAGTCGCCATTGCACGACTACATTGATGTCGGTGCAATTGAGACACTGCTGTTCGGCACACAGCCGGGCCAGTCAACCGGACCAGCGACTCAGACCATCACATTTCAGTACCGGAACTTTCTGGTGACAGTGCGCGCTGACAGAGTGATCCAGTTGTCGAATACCGACAACAACAGGTCAGGTAGGTACTAGTGGCAAGCATACAGAGCAGGGTATCTGGCCCAATAGCGTCCTTATGTGAATATTTTACTGACAATCAATCGCAAAATTTCCCATCATTGGGTTGGAAAATTGCCACCCATCAAGCGACCGTACGTCGACAGGCTGCAATAGTCTGGCCTGTGATACTGTGCAAGGAGAGGCTTTACGCGATGATTTAGATGAGCGGTCCGATTCACGTGATAGGCGGATTGTCTCTGGTTTTCGAGGAAGCAATCATTTGACGTAGAAAACCACTATTCAGCCATTCTCGCCTGAAAGATCGTGTTAATTACAACTATCACACGTATTTGATTCTCAAAAGCAATATCAGTAGATTTCACAGGAAATATTATCCCATCAACAGAAGAGTCGTCACTGTTGAACACCACTGTGTCCGGAGTTCTTCGCGCTACTGAGGTAAATACAGAAGAGTTCAATCGTCGGCGACAACACCACTGTGTCCGCTGTTCTATATCCTGAGAACCATCCCGTATCGGTCGGTTCCGACACCACCATGTCCGCCGTTCCTACGTGGACTGGAAGTCCGAAAGCGTCGCTTCGGCATCGACAAGGTTGGTGACAGATTTGTGGATTCCAACATCGTCAACAGTCTTCTCAAGCGCTGCAAGAATCATTTCCGGGTCCATCTCGAGAGAGTACTCGCGATAGGTCCCACCACGCCGTCCCTCGTTCCGTTCGATTGCCGAAATAATACCTAACATCGACAGCTCACCGAGGTGGTCACGCATCCGGCGTGGAACGAGCGGGTCAATCCCTGCCTTTTCGGCGAAGTTCGTGTATCGAGGTCTGATATCCCGTGTCCGGGCCGGCGTCTTCCCTTCCTGATCAAGTGTAACCATAGCGTATACCACTAGATGACCGTGTTGGGTGAGTCCCGAAATGCCCTCTTGAATGCGACCCCGTTCCAGAACGTCACGTGCCTCTCGAACAAGGTCTTCCGAGATCGTGTCTGTGTCTTTGTCGCGGGCTAGGTCGCCCGTTTTCATGAGCAGGTCAAGTGACTGTCGTGCGTCACCGGCGTCTTTCGCGCCGTAAGCAGCGCACAGTTCGATGACACCGTCTTCGAGGACGCCGTCGTGAAACGCTACATCAGCGCGTTGTTGCAGGATCTGTATCAACTCCTTCGCGTCGTATGCGGGGAACTGGATTTCCTCTTCACAGAGTGAGCTCTTGACCTTCGGGGAGAGGTCATCGCGGAAAGAGAAATCGTTCGAGATACCGATGATACCGATCTTCGCAGAGCTCAGGTTGTCGTTTGCTCGCGCACGTGGAAGTTGATAGAGGATACTGTCGTCTTCGATGTGATCGACTTCGTCAAGAACGATATAGATAGTGCCACCACAGGAGTCGAGTTCGGTCCAGAGCATATCATACACTGTCGCGCGCGGATATCCCGTCGTACTGATCTGGCTCGTTTCGTCCCTGAATTCGTTGACGAGTCGGGTAGCGATTTGATAGCTACTGGAGAGGCCGTCACAGTTTAACATCTTCACCGTGAGATCGATATCCTCGTACTTTGCTGCGTCTTCTTCGAGATGGTCGATTAGATACCGCGTACCAGCAGTCTTCCCGACCCCCGTTTTACCGTACAAGAAGATATTGTTGGGCTGCTCACCGTTGATTACGGGTTGAAGCGCAGCTCGATACCGGTTTAGCTCAGTATCACGCCCGACAAGATTCTCAGGCTGGTAATCCTCTCGGAGGGCATCCCGATCCAAGTAGATCTCGGTGTCACGTTCGAACATCCCCATAGTCGTTGCTTGACGTATTGGAAGGAATCTATATAAAACCACCCCTGTCCGCAGTGTCCGCAGTGTCCGCTGTTCTTTTTTATTATAAACGAGTGGGGGGACCCTCCCACCCCACTATGTCCGCAGTAACTAGAGAAGGGTGGGAGGGGGTGAGAGAAAGAACATGTACATTAGGGAAAGGTTTATTATGGTATGCAGAGAGGTAGACCGTAATGTAATTTGATAGCTGTAAAAGAGAGCACTATAGTATTACTTGAGAACATACCTAGTCTAGACAAACAAGATTTCAATTCAAATGTTGCCGTTTCTGCGTTCCCTTCCCGTCCTGCTTGAAGAACAGCGGACAAAGTGGGGTGGGAGTGTTATCTCCTATTATTGATCTGGTTTGCAGCTTTCAGCCTCTCCCTGAGTAATTCATAGCACTTCTACTGTCTGAGTACACACCACTGTGTCCGCTGTTCTCCTCTCCGGCCCACAAGAACAGCGGACATCGTGGTGTGACTACGATGGAATAACACCACGATGTCCGCAGTAATTGATTCCTGATTTCTCAAACGCCCAGTAGAACAGCGGACATCGTGGTGTCGATTTAGTATTATGCCTATCTCTTTTCGGTCAGACGCCACGATGTCCGCAGTAATCTGGCAATAGAGACCATCTGATACGGTGTTACTGCAGACACCGTGGTGTTCTCTGTGACACACTGCTTGCTCGATGATCTGGGAAGGGCCTCCGTGAGACGTACAGTTCTGACCCCTTTCTGTAATCTCCTCTCAGATTGGTCGACCCTAGAACGCTCGACAGTGTCGTCATCATAATTGCAATAGCAAATACAGAATCCACCATGGCTCTAGCTTCCGGTTCCAGCGTCAATGTTGGCGTCATATTGGTCGCGCTAGACGCTGCAGCGTTCCTGGTCATCTGCCGGGACCGCTGCTGAACTCAGAATATCATTGAATAGCTCATTCTATATAGTTTACAATAACCCACTTGCCAGTCATCGTGATAACCAATAATCCACCCGCGACGTTCTACTGCCTTCACTCATTCAAGTAATTCAAACACGGGAGTGGTGCACCGATATCTAACCATCTTTGTGGTAGCTGTCATCTGAACGTCCGTTCAACAAGCCGTGCCTCTGCTTTTCTGAGATGGTTCGATGCAGTGCTCGGGGCACAACCGAGTTCTTTGGCAACGTCCTCGACGCTCCCATTTCGTGGGACTTCGTAGTACCCGACTTCTCGTCCCACGGTGAGTGCCTCGCGCTGGCGTGAAGTGAGGCCGGTGGCAAATGTTCCGGGACTGGCATCGTATTCGCCGATTTTCCGGACATTTACCGAAATTCCATCGGGAAGCGCACTCCGGACCTGTTCGAGCGCGGCAGGCTCCCCGACGACGTCGAACAACACGATCCCATGCGGCCGGTAGGCAACCGGTGGGACTATCATTAGGGTCGGCTGTTCGAACGCCGTGTAGAACTGTCGTGATCGGTCAGTCTCTTGGCCACGGATGAACGCATAGAACGCCTCGTCCCGAACGGGTGTAATATCGTAGCTTTCCATGGTTTCAACCCCAGAAAGCGCCGATTCGTAGGGCTCGCGATCGCCGACGACATAGAACAACGTATAGGCAATTCCGTCTTCGACGCCGACTTTCCATGTGACGAGCCATTCGCGCTTGATTGCATCGCTTTCGGTCATAAGGCGGTGCATCGGACGCTGATACTCCAGTGCATACTGGATCTCCAAGCGGAGATATCTCACAGGCGAGTTCTGAAGGCGGCTTCCGAATAAAGACACTAGTGTGTACGACAGTTCGTGCATCCGGCCCCACTATCTATCACCATCTGGCCATGAGTAGTGATCGGCGGAATGTGGACGACGCACAGTCAGATGAGCGGATATGCCCCGGCAGAAGAGCAAACGACCGATTTAATTCTACACTTCGGGAGGTGCTTGGGTCATCTCCGTTCATACTCACGAAATTCGACACGTTCCTGAACTGGGTTCGGGGGTCTTCCATGTTCGTGCTGCAGTTCGGCATCGCCTGTTGCACTATTGAGATGATGGGTACTCTCGCGACGAAACACGACCTCGACCGCTTTGCTGCCGGAGTCCCTCGGGCATCACCGCGACAGGCAGATCTGATTATCGTTCCAGGCACAATTGTTTCGAAGTTCGCGCCGCGGATGAAGCGCGTCTACGACCAGATGCCCGAACCGAAGTTCGTCGTCTCGATGGGGTCCTGTACCATTTCCGGTGGCCCATTTCAGGAAGGATACAACGTGATCAAAGGTGCAGAGCAAGTCATTCCGGTTGACATCCACGTCCCGGGCTGTCCACCACGCCCCGAGGCACTCATCTACGGCATCGCCAAACTGCAAGAGCGCATCGCTGAGGGTGAGTCCTCACCGGTAACGGTCAAACCCTACGAACTAGAACAGTTCGGCGATCTTGAACGGGATGAACTCGTAGACAAACTCGCCAGCGAAATCGACGAGGACGACCTCGTCATGCGGTACGACTGGAGTTCGCCATAGGCTCTGGAAGCCGCCTCGACTACGCTACCCGTCCGTAATGATATTGGCAACGCGGTCGCGGCTGAAAAGCTGTTCAGCCGATGGGATCTCTGGATAGTGATCCCCGTTTTCGTAGGTTGGCCACTCACCAAAGATATCTGGGTAGAGTTGTTTCGCGGTCATCTCGATCTGGAACAGATTCATGATAGGGCCGTGGTATCGCATTCCGTGTGCGTACACACGGTCGGTTTGGACTGCGGCGAGCTCTTTCCCAACGCTGTGTGACTCGAGTCGCCCGCGGATATCATCCATGTCGTAGCGCGGTGTCATTCCCCAGAGGTGGAGGATTACGTCAGGGTCCGCCTCCAGCATCGTTTCATAGCCAACTGAACCCCAGAGACCGTCCCACGTTTCATCCCCGAAAGCGTCGTTGGCTCCAAGTGGACGCGTGTCGGCGAGCCAAAATCCCGGACGGTTCAGATGATACGTCCAAAACTGGTCATCGCCAAGTGTAACCCGAATCGCTGTCGGTCGTTCTTCTTCTGGCGGAAGGTTCGTTTGGATGGTATTGATGAGCTCATCGTGAACGGCTCTGAGCTGTTCGCAACGCCTTCGCTCCTGAAATACGGTGGCGACACGACTGAAAAGCTCCCACAGGGTGTAATACTGGTAGTCCCCACTGTAGGGTCCCTGCGGGTCACTGTGTGTTCCGCTGTAGAAATTTCCGAAAAAGGGGCCGATGTTGTCGATAATTTCCTCGATATCGCTCATATCCCAGTTCTCCTGGGTAATCGCCCATGCGGGGTCAAGGAAGTGAACGTCGCTACCGAGGCTATAAAAGAACTCCTTGCTGAAATTATCGTAGGGGTTGGGAAGGTCTTCCCACTCAAAAGAGACGCCAGAAAGTCGCTCGTAGTAGTGGTTCATCGATGGCCCAGCCATGTCTGGCACGAACATCGAATTGACCGCGTCACCGTGATTGAGCGCAACTAACATATCTGCATACTGATTGTACATTGTGAAGACGTTCTCCGGGACGGAGTCGAACTCGACTTCCCCGACAGGAGAAAGTGAGGCAGTGTAGGGGCCATTATCTGATGGGGTCGATGTGTCCGTTCCACTATCGCGCGATGTAGCGGTACTGGGCGATTCGCCACCGTCACTGGAACAGCCAGCAACGATCGACGTGCCAAGCAGCACACTACCGCCGGAGAGGTAGTCGCGCCGGGTGAGACCATTTGAATCGTCTGCCTTGTCCATGTTTTAGGTTGGCCTAATATGGTGTATATGGCTTTCGGATTAACTGGCCATCTGTGGCGCAGGGATGCTAGAAGATCTTCGCGATGAGGAAGAAATCAAGTCCGAACATGGCGAAATTCTAGTACCCCACCGACGACAACGCTCATTATTGACAGGGCGATCCAGAACACCCAGATAGCATCACTTCTCACCGGGAACGTTTCATGAATACTCCTGAACGGTAGATCGTGCATTGTCTGCCCCAGTTAGTCTACGACAGGTCATCGGCCTCACTGAAGCCATTCTGTGCTTTGCTTGCAGTGCGAGTGACTGACCACGCCATTACTGCAGTGTATGTTGCACAACTTCACTCTGTGACGGAATACCTCGATATTTTCTGTCCTTACTATACATATGAACTTTTTAGTGGTAAATTCGCTATAATATAGCCATAACAAGCCAAGTACGACAATAACAAAGATACTAATAAAAACTCAAATATATAAACAAAAATATGGGGTAGGAATTGGGGGCCTTTGTTTTTATACTCGACATTCTAGTCACAAGAATACACCAGCCTCACCAAATAGTGATATATTGTGGCTAGATCGCCTTAGACGGTAAGACCTGGTTTAGCTTCAACTGTATATGATCTCTGCGACAGCAAGTCCGTAAGCTGCTATACCGAACACAGGTGTCCGATACTAGTGGCCACAGGCCTGTTGAGTTCGCTGGGACCTCTTACATAACATCTGTACAGATGTTATTACCTTTCGGCTTCAGCTCTGGGCCATAGCTTTTTAAACGACACCTGGTACGATGGATTGTAAATCTTCGTTGGGGCTTTCAGCTAACTATGGTTCCGAAAACAGATCTTCAATCTTGGAGGGTGAGCGGAGTGGAACCTCACCCGGAAACTTCCTCGAAATATGATGCTGTGATTGCGCTGTGCACCGTCTTGACTGGAATAACACGACAGCCGCTATTGGCACATAACTGAGCTTCAAGACAATACATCAGCGACAGAATTAGAAAAGCCGAACGACTCAGTTACAGTTCGACGACATCGCTGCTCTCCGCAGCCTCGTGAATTGCTCGGATGATCCGCATATCTTGGAGGCCATGGCGACCGTCCGGGACAATCTCAGCATCAGTCAAAACGCGGTCAGCGAAGTAATCGAACTCCTCTCGCATTTCATCCTCCGCGTCGAAATTCTCGTGTTCGACAGTTACTGTGGTCTCGTTCCGAGACAGATGGAGTTTCGCTTTCCCGTGGAACGCTGGACGGAGTTCGATCTGCCCGTCCGTTCCAGTTATTTTCAGTTGCGTATCACGGTGGGCGTTCTGGCTATCGGTCGTGACCATTTTGACACCGTCTTCCAGCGCAAGCAATGCCCCGGAGCGTTCATCAGGCACGTCCTCGAAGGCCTCCCCATGAGAATCCATCTGTGACTGCACCGCCAGCGGTTCTCTTTCGAGCAAGAACCGAGTCGTGTTAATCGAGTAAATCCCGAGGTCCATCACTGAGGTGCCATATCCTGACAGGTCCGGATCGAGCCGCCACTGGTCTGTGTTCGGATTCATCTCAAGCAACGGCTGGCTATTGTTGCCGTATACGGATACTGGCTCACCGATGAATCCGTCTTCGATGAGTTCCTTTGCACGCCTGACGGCGGGGTCAGTTTGCATTCGATAGGCGATCATCAGCGGCACGGCGGCGTCCTCACAGACCTCAACCATCTCCTCTGCCCGTTCGACTGTTGACTCCATTGGTTTCTCACACAGGATCGCTTTGTCTAACTCCGCGGCTGTTTTGGCGTACTCTAGGTGGAAAGCGTTCGGTGTCCCGATGTAGATGGCATCAAACGCATCGGACGCCTTCCCGTCGTGGAACTCCTCGTAACTTATCCCGTGGTCTACACCGTTTTTGTCGGCGAGACGTTTGGCTTTCTCCGAGGAACTACTGACAAACGTCGTGACTTCACCTAGATCAGAGTCTTGAATCGCGGGGAGTGCCAGGTCGATTGTCCACCAACCGAGGCCCAACAGTGCGTACCGAACCGTTCCGTCCGTTGTGGTTTGCCAGTCACGTCCGTTATAGGCATCAATCCAATCTTTCATACGAATCCATTTTAAATGCCGGCGGTAAAAACTTCGGATTCTGGGGACGCAAACAGCACGCTGGTGGGAGGAACATGGGGACTCTCGTTACAGCTTCGACCGAACGCGTGTTTCCCAACGGCGGTGCTTGATGGTGTATAAGCTCTGGTCGTTTTCCCGCCTGTTCTACTGGTGAGTGGGGCGATGTCGCCGCAGTCAGTCATTATTCGATACTGCGATAGCATTACAAACAACCTGTTGTTACTCAGGTGCTATTATGATCTTTTTGACTGTGAGAAAAATAGAGAGAAATCACAGGTCGAACGTTCTCGTTCAGCAGTTAATACAGTATTATATGAGTAGGTGTAACCTAATAAATATGAATGCACCAGAATTATCGGTATCTTGTTCGCTCTGTGAAGGCATCACCTAAATATAGCTCAGAATATATGTTAGTCTGACATATAAATTAATACGTGGACTATTACGTGGGTGTCGGATTCTGTGAGTTGTGCCTCCATTCAAACTCTGATACATTGCTAGTGATCTATCTCGGCCGGTCTGAATTGATAGTTGGGTTGAGGAGGTCGATTCCGATTATTTCGTGCCGGATAAATCTCAGCTACAGCTGCCTATCTCATATAAATATAAACTCTATATTCGACCGTGGTGTAGCCGTAGCGAGCGCATATTCATGTTTCGAGGAAGTGGAACATTATGACATTGGTACATCTTACAGGGAGTTACAGCGCATGAACAATAATGAAAACCAGACATTGATATCAGGAGGAACTGTTGTTACGCCTACTACTGAAATAGAGAAGGGGACAGTAGCATTCTCTAACGGGAAAATCGTCTCAGTGGAAGCAGAATCTCATGACAACCCTGATATTGATGCGACGGGTAAATACGTTCTTCCTGGATTGGTAGATCTCCACGGTGATGACATCGAACGGCACCTTTTTCCAAGAGCGGAAGAGCGTGTCGACACAACTATCGCTCTGGATCGATGCGACATAGCCAATGCCAGTGCGGGAGTTACGACAAAATATCACGCTATCTCATTCGAGGACGTTCCAGATGATAACCGGAGTATCGAATTAGCCCGTCGCCTCGCCGAGCAGATACGAAATTTCAACTACGAAACTGGCGCCCGAGTCGACAACAGACTCCATATGCGGTGTGAGCTCACCAATGAAGCGTCAGTTGACGCTGTCTCGGAAGAAATCAAATCGGGGGGCGACCTCGTATCTCTTGTCACACACGTTCCTGGAACAGGTCAATTCACCGGCGAAAACACACTTGCACAGCGCTATGACCGCTCTGACGGGGAATTAGAAACAGGGCTTCAATCCCTCAAAACACGTCGCAGTGGTGTCCCCGAAGCAGAGTTGCTCGCGCGCGCACGAGAGGTCACAGAATTAGCGAGCAATAGAAATATGACGGTCGCCTCACACGACGATGAAACTGTTGCAAGTGTAGATAACGCTGCTGCCATCGGGGTAGACATCAGTGAGTATCCGCTTTCCCACCGTGTTGCGCAGCGTGCAACCGAGCTAAACTTGACCGTTGCAATGGGTGCGCCGAATGTGGTGCGTGGTGGGAGCCTGTGGGACGGGCCCGATGCGTCTCAGGCAATCAAAGACGGCGTTGTTGACATCCTTTGTAGCGACTTTCGTCCGCAATCACTGCTTAGCTCTGTGTTCATTGAAAACGATGAGCCGCTCAAAGACCGGGTGTTACGTGTTTCTACTGCGCCAGCTGCTGCTGCCGGCCTGTACGACAGGGGGCGGTTGGAGTGCGGGGCAAGGGCCGACATTATCATCGTTGATCCAGATCCGTCTCCATCTATAGCACGAACATATGTTGCCGGCGACCAAGTGTATTGCTCGGCATAGCCTACTCAGTACGTTTACTGCGTGAAAATTGGATGCGGAACCAAACCGTTCTTATCCGGCTACTCGCTGTCCGGTGCTTCCCGCTCAACTGACCAGTGATAGACGGAACACGCGCCTGCAACACCTACGACCAGGGAGAACAGTCCGAAAACCATGGTCCCGGAAAGTGAGAAGGCGACAGAAGCAGCGAGGACCATTGCGCCCAGCACCGAGACAGCTGCATAATACTGATACCACTGTCGATTCTCCGCCTCCTCCTCAGAGCGGTTGAGGTACTTTTCGAAGTCGTCGGCCTTCTCGGTAAGGGTGATATGCCCACGGTCTTGGTTGAAATCGACGACACCGATATCGTCCATCTTCGGTAGATGGCACTGGTACAGTCCGACGTACACCCGCTTGCGCTCACTTGATGTCAACGCATCAGTCGTGGTTTCGTTTTCGATGGCCGCGACGTGTTCCGCAAGTTCTCCGAGAGAGACCTGTTCGTCCCGTTCTCGAAGAAAATGGAGGACCTCTCTACGGCGGCTGTTTTTCAGTATTTCAAAAATAACGTCCAGAGATGCACCGTGGCCGTCCTGCTCCTGCGGCGCTGCTTGGTCGGCACTGCTTTCGTTCCCTTTTGGCGCTGGGACGGATTCATCGCTCAGTTCATTATTCGGTTCTGCCTTCGTTTGTGCGGTGTCTTTGACTCCCATATTTACCCACTTCCTGTGTGCTGCGACATCGTCCACCCGTCTGGAATCGCGCTCACACAGCCCCCCGGCTGTATCGACGGAGCGTTACGCTGTCAGCCAGCATTTCAAATTAACATCACCTTGCCACTTAATACTTTGTTATGTAATATATTAGATAGTTTTTCTTTGATTACCGCCGAGGATAGTAAGTAGTTGATTCGGTATTCTGGGAGTAACAGTGCTCTTCGAATCAATATCCGGTGATCCACGGTACGGGGGTGTTTTGGCGTGCGTTGGAACACGATAAATACATAGAATGACCGTTTCATTTGCTGAGGCGCAGATATATTGTACTTATACGTAATTGCACTCTCTATGATTGTACAAGATAAATCATCGCGTATACTGTCTGTTTCCGTTGGCTGTACAAGTAACGTAATCCTATGAACCCAATTGAAGGGCTACCTGCACCGGTACAATGACGTTGCACGTACGAAACCACTGATGGAACTTTCCTTGGGATGGTCGTCAGGAATTGGAACCGTACGAGCTCTGCAGTATCGGTTGTTGACTGGTGGCCGAACAAGTAGGTGGAACGCGCGATCTGTGAATCAGATGGAAGAGCGATATTACTCACCATATACTCAGTATGTGGGGTAATCAACCGGAATGGTGTATGGTTACGAAGCGAGAGCAAGCGACACGAGCGAAACAATTAACCACAGGCACATGGAATATCATTGTACACGAGTTTGTGTCCAAGAAAAGTAGTTGGTACACTCGTGCATACGAATAGATACGATGGCAGACTTTGATCAGTGGGACGAAGTGAGCTACGTAATCAGTTCACGGTATCGAGTCGAGACTCTCCGCCGGTTGTCAGAAGGCCCTGCGACACCGTCGTTAATCGCGGACGATAGAGAAATGAGTATTGCTCACGTTTCACGCGCCTTGCAAGAGCTTCGTGAGTCGGAACTGGTCGATCTACTAGTTTCGGAAGATCGGAAAAAAGGCCGTGTGTACGACATTACTGAGAAGGGTGTCGATATTTGGGAAACAATCGAACGGAAGAATATGGCATAACTGCCGCGTCTCGGCCTCGAACTGACATGATCGTACAGGCGCGTCGACTTAGAATTATCTCCGCCTTTCTTCGGTTTGAATTGAACTATGTCTAGACCTGGATATCTCGCGTATACGCGACTCCGTAACAGCAACTCCGGTACTAGGTCATAATTTGGTGCGCTTTCCACAGGCCCAATTACGGTTAATTGAGACGCCAACAAACGGTATCGACTTACTACGACTGTGGCTGTCAGTTCATCGTTTGACGGACGCGTCTGGTGGTAAACGAATGCTACCCATTCCGAGACATCGTCTAAGGAAACCCGGTTTCGGATATTGAATGCAAAGAGTGTCTACTGACTAGTATAGCGGTCGTAACAATAATGATTTGTAACCTACCTGCGTACGCATGTTGTCAATAGGCTCCGGAAAATTACTGATTGGATGCGTCGCTGGACTCTTAGTCCTTGGCGGCGCTACGCTAGGGCTTGGAATCGGTGGCTTCGCTGATGTGCCGGCAGATTCTGAGACCACTGTGGGCGAGGACGAACTGGAGATACGCGCTGTGCAGACGCCAACTGAAATTCGGCCGGACGAGCCGTTACGTGTGCAACTTCGACTTACAAACGCAGGGTCGGAGACGACAACGAAACAAGTAGCGCTACAATTGAGTGGGGATGGAGACCAACAGTCTCTCGAAACGGTAGCGACAAAACAAGTCGAGGTTTCGGCAGCTGAACCGACGAACGTGACCCTGACTGTCGAGCCTGAGAAACTCAGTTCTGGAGAGTACACGTACGCCGTTGCTGTCGGTGAGTCTTCCTCCCCGGAGACAACTGGGAGTGTGGCTGTCCTCACTCCGCCTACGTTTGTACTCGACGATACCACTGAAAACGCTACTATCGTCCGTGGAACGAACGTCTCGATCCGAGCAAACCTGACCAATGCCGGTGCATATCGCGGCGTCCAGACCGTTCGAATCGCTGTCGATGAGGACCAGAACGGCCAATACACCGATGCTGAAAGGCTGGACGAGAGCGTATACTCGCTTGCGGGCGGCCAGAGTCAAGTGAGCACTGCCACGGCCCACACCACTGATATGGAACCCGGTCGATACCAATACAAGATCGCCACGGAAAACACAACAGCGACTGGCACCCTCTCTGTCCAGCAACCGGCGACGTTCCGAGTGCAGAACACGACAGCACCGGTCAACGTAACGAAAGGCGAAACTGCCAATGTCTCTGTAGTCGTCAAGAACGTTGGTGATGTGGACGGTACCGACAATGTCACAATCCGCAGTGATTCCCTGAACACCACCTATTCGCGCTCTGTTTCACTTGCTGCCAACGAAACGACAACGGTGTCTATTGGAGTGAATACGACAAATTTGAGCAGCGGGACACACAACCATTCCCTTGGAACTAGTACTGACACAGACCC
Source organism: Haloarcula sp. R1-2 (assembly GCF_011627385.1). Lineage (NCBI taxonomy): Archaea > Methanobacteriati > Methanobacteriota > Halobacteria > Halobacteriales > Haloarculaceae > Haloarcula > Haloarcula sp. R1-2. The sequence continues at coordinate 87,168 of NZ_JAANTG010000003.1, read as the reverse complement.
TGTCTCGATGACGGTTCAGGACAGTCATTTCGAGGTATCGGATCTGGATGGACCAAATGTTCTGTACGTCGGTGATGTGGCTGTGTTCTCCGCAGACGTAACGAACACCGGTAACATCACTGGAACCCAATCGATCCAGCATCGCATCGACAGCGATGACGACGATCGACCGGAGGCCTACGGCGTCGACAGAAACGTCACGCTTGCACCCGGCGAGTCGACTCGCGTTCGGTTCGAGATTGACTACACAGTAACTGACTCGACAGAGTACCCCGTAGAACCACTGAGACTGCAGACGTACGTCCATGGAATCTATTCAGAAGACGCGCGTGCGTCAACAGCGATGTCGGTCAAGCCGTCATGGGCAAAAGACGGAGGGTCAAGCAGTTCTAGCGGGAGTACCAGCGTCTCTGAGGGTGATCGCGCTTCGCTTGACGAAATAACTCAAGATAAGTACGGACGCTACTATGATGAGGTGAGCGGTGAAACGAAGCGCCAGGTCGAAGAGATTCACGAACGCCAACCGTTCGCAGACGGCCTTGCGGCCGCAGAGGTACGAACGCGTGAGGAAATCGCCCGGCAAGAGTATGATGCCGATGTGACAGCTGGCGAGAAGTTTAATTTCACTGGATTAGATATTGAAACTCAACAGAAGGTTGAATCAGACTTTGATGCACAGTTTGAGACTGATTCCGGTGACCGAATTGAGTCATGGGACGAACTGGCCAACGACACATACGGAACGTCGTATGAAAATCTAACTACTAGTCGCCAGGCAGACATCAGGACGACGTATCAGGATCAATTCGAATAACCACTCTTTCTGTCAGGAGTAATCGCCGTACATGGGCCCTTTTCGAAATCGTTCTAACGAGATATTTATGGATCTAACAGTTCACTGTATATGACCGCTAACCCTGGAAAGTAAGGAATAACAATAGATTGATTTGTCCAACATGGTGACAGAGAGGGGCCCTACTGGTGGCCGGTGAGTGGCCCCACAACCTACCATGACTATCACTAAACCAGAGGTTGCTATTGGCGCGTGGGTCTGGCATGAAAGCCGACCCGGGATGAGTAGCTCCCTTTTCGGTAACTCTGTGCGTACCGTAGCGGACTCACTCCACTCACCAACAGGGGGGACATAGAGTGTATAAAGGCTCTACCGTCGGTGTCGTCGTTCCGGCACACAACGAAGAGGGGTTCATCGGTGAGGTCATCGACTCACTTCCGGAGTACGTCGATCAGGTGTTCGTTATCGACGACTGCTCGACAGATGGCACATGGACCGAAATCAAGGAATACGTGGATACTGAGGTGAAACCCGCAAGTGTGACCGGGGACTCCGCACAACAAATAGTTGTCGCCGACGGGGCCGGGACAACGGTATCTGAAAGCCAGACGTTTCTCGATAAGCGGATCGTCCCAGTCCGTCATCAGACTAACGGCGGTCGCGGGGCTGCCGTACAAACCGGATACGAGCTAGCGCTTATGAGCGGCATGGATACGGTTGCAGTCCTTGATGGCGACGGCCAGATGGACCCGAACATCCTCGATGAGATACTCGACCCAGTCGTTGAGGGGGATGCGGATTACGCGAAAGGCAACCGCCTCATATCGCGACGCCACTGTACTCAGATGTCCAACTGGCGGCTGTTCGGGAATGCGCTCCTCACGATGCTGACCAAGATTGCGAGCGGACACTGGCAAATGCGCGACCCACAGAACGGATACACCGCGATTTCCGCGACGGCGCTTGACCAGCTCTCGCTGAACGATCTGTTTGACGACTACGGATTTCTGAACGATATGCTAATTCACTTAGATGCGAATGGGATGACTGTTCAGGACGTACCGATGGAAGCACTCTACGGCGACGAGTCGAGCGGCATCAGATACGGCTCGTTCATCCCGAAGCTCTCTATGCTGCTCCTGCGACGGTTCTTCTGGCGAATCGGTAAGAAGTTCTTCAGACTGTGACCAGTTCTCCAGATGATACGTCGTCCGATTATGTAGTTCCTACTTATATCGGACCAGTGGAGACAGTATCGCATGGTTGGATGGTCCTCATCTCTGTTGCGAGTGGCCGATTTGGTGGCCGTCATTCTGCTTACCATGCTGGCGATCGCGGCAACTTTCGTGTCGGAGTCACTGCTGCGAACCGTGGTGACGATACCGTTTCTGTTCTTCGCCCCTGGATACTCGGTGGTGGTGGCCATGTTCCCACACCGGCGCTCGTCACTCGACGGCGAGCGGTTGTTCGGCTCCGAGGCGCTTCTGTTGGGTATAGCTACCAGCATTGGCCTGGCGATTATCGTCGGGGTGAATCTCGAGTACACGGTTTGGGATATCGCCGCAGTCCCAGTGATGGTTGCCCTGTCGTCAATAGCGCTTCTATCGGCCACTGTCGCGATGTATCGCCGACTGTCGCCTCTCAACGAGACCTCACCTACTACGTTTGGTGGCTCATCGGACCGAGCCAAGACCCCGAATATAGGCGACTCGATACAGCTCAGCTCGGTCATCGTTGCCGTCTCTGTCCTCGTCGTAGTACTCAGCGTCGGCGTTGTCGCACTGGACCCGCCCCGCGGTGAGCGGTATACGGAGTTTGGTCTCCTTACCGAGGCGGAGAACGGAACCCTCGTCGCTGACAACTATCCGTCCGAGATATCGGCTGGCGACCAGGAAACACTGTATTTCACGGTCACGAACCGTGAGATGCAAACCAAACAGTACACCGTTGTGATTACGCTCGTCGCGACGAACGAGGACGGAGACGCAATCCAGCGTGCGCGATTGGATTCTTTCAGAAACGAAGTCGCTGCCGAAGAGACGTGGCGGCAAGAACACACGGTTGAACCCCTGCTGAGCGGTGAGCGGTTACGGCTTACGTATCTGCTTTACGACGGGACTATCCCCGAACAGCCCACGGCCCAGAACAGCTACCGGGAACTCCACGTCTGGCTTGACGTGTCGTAGCGAAGGCTCTAGCGAGGCGCAATCCCGCTTGAGTCAGGCAGTTCTGTGAGCAGGGGCTGCGGTAGGCAAGTGTGCTTGAATGAACGCCTCGTAATCTCGAAGCACGGCCTCCGGGGCGAAATCGCGCGCCCGCCCGATTAATCTCTCTTTCTGCGGTGGGTCGGCCAGAGTGGTATGTATCCCGCCTGCGAGGGCGCTTTCGTCCCCGACCGGCACTAGCGGTCCGACCTCTCCACCTTCTAAAATTTCGTAGGGACCGCTAGGGCAGTCCGTCGAGACGACCGGGCAGCCACACGCTAGCGCTTCGATGATAACTGTCGGGAGCCCTTCGTGTACTGACGACATGGCTAGCACGGATGCACCGGCCATGTAGCCGTAGGGGTTGTCGACGTAGCCCGGAAACGAGACTCTATCACTGATGCCGAGGTCCCGTACCAACTGCCTGAGTTCGCCACGCTCGGACCCCCGACCGACGATGATTGCTCGCGTTTGCGGGCGCGCTTCGTGAACCCGTTTGAACGCTTTGAGGAATGAGCCGAAGTTTTTCTGTGGTTCGAGGCGGCCGACGCCGAGCACGACCTCGTACTCTGGAACGCCGACCCATTCGTGATCTACCGGCTCTCGGGACCGCATGCGGACCTCTTCGACGGGAATCGGGTTGTGCAGTACGGTTACGTCCTCCGGACTGACTCCTACGTGCTCGACGATGCTCTCGGCGGCACCATCGGAAACGGCAACGAACTGATCCGCCCGGTCGGAAAGCCGGCCCGCGAGCCACTCAACGAACTTCTCTTTCGGCGATTCCTGCACTCCGAGGGTATTGTGGACCGTCGGAACCGCGACCGCATCGGAGCCGACCAATCCGTGTGCGAAGAGACAGACATCGTTGGCGTACGTCATCTGCGAGAAGATCATGCTCGGTGATTCGGTCCTGAGATACCTGCGGAGTGCCGGGACAGCGGCACCGATACCGATTCCCGGGATAGACGGGGTCTCCAGATCGATGAGGCGAACGTCGCTTCGCACTTCTTTCTTGAACTCGCCTTCACAAAACGAGACGAGGAGGTCGACGTTGTACTCCTGCTCGGCCAACCCGTTCGCGATTGTCACTGTCACTCGTTCAGCCCCCCCGACTGTTAGGGACGGAACGTAGAACGCCAGCGGTCTCTGCCCTGTCATATCGACATTGTCTCGGTCAGTAGGCTTTTTTTATTATCTTCCTACCCGAGGCGTATCACGTATTTTTGCCGTATCGCACGTCGCGGGACGGTCCGCAAACTGGCTCGGAGACTACGGCAGAATTTGGCGACAAACTCGCCAACGCACAAATTCCGCTCCGGAGCAGATATCTGGTTAGGACTGTGATACCCTAGAAAGCACAGGCTTAACAATAAGTATCGGACAGCAAGCGTCCTGCACAGAATGCGCATCCTACGTGTCGCCCAAGATATCTTTCCAGACAAAGTTGGGGGAGCACCTTATCACATACACGCTCTAAGCCGCGACCAAGCCGAGATGGGACACGATGTGACGGTCCTGACCGTCTCGAACGACCAATCCAAGCCACAGACAGAACAGAGAGCCGGGTACACCCTTGTCCGTCTGTCGCCGCGCATCGAACTGTTCGGTAACGCGCTGTTCGCCGGGACGGTGAAGTACCTCCGCAACGCTCGGGAGTACGACGTGGTACACGCTCACTCACACCTGTTCTTTTCGAGCAACCTCACGGCGGCTTACAGTCGGGTAACCGACATCCCGCTTGCCGTTACGTGTCATGGACTTATGTCTCAACGAGTCCCCGAATGGTTTTCTCGGTTCCATCTCAACACTGTCGGACGGTTCACATACAACGCGGCGGACGTGCTCTTCTCTTACACTGCGCCCGAACGCGAGCGACTTCGGGACCTCGGTGTCTCCTCCGATATCCGCGTCATCCACAACGGGATAGACGTCGACCGATTCACGCCAGTCGGCGCAACGTACGACCGGATAACCGATGCCACTGGTCCGGCAGTCGTTTTTGTCGGTCGTCTGGTCGAAGGGAAACGGCCCCGGGACGTTCTGAAAGCCTTTCAGACGGTACAAAATAATATACCTGAGGCCAAACTGTTTTTTTGCGGTGACGGGCCGCTCCGGGACAAGCTAGAACAGATTGTCGAGCGAGAAAACATGCGCGAGTCGATACGTTTCCTTGAACGGGTTCCGTATCAGGAGATGCCGGCGGTATATCGTGCCGCGGACCTGTTCGTGCTCGCTAGTAGAACAGAAGGGTTCCCACGAAGCGTCATGGAATCGATGGCGTGTGCCACACCCATTCTCAGCACCCGACTGGAACAGACAGAACAGGTAATCGAGCAGGCTGGCCGGACGGTGCCGGTCGGGGACACGACGGCACTAGCTGATGCCATGTCTTCGATGCTCGACGATAGAGCCGCGTTACGCAAGCTCGGCCAAGCAGGCAGGGAGATCGTTATGCGAGAATACGACTGGTCCGAAACGGTAGAACAGACGACACAGACCCTCGGTACTATTTCTACGTCTACGCCCTCCCAGCAACAGGTCGACAGTGGCCAGGCCGAAGAGCAAGTGATACCCGCCGGCTCGAACACGGAGCATGAGCAATGAGCCGCTCAGACACGGCACACGAAGCTCCCACGACGGGTACCGAAAGCTACGATGGAACCTCCCGCCAATCTCCGGACGAGACCTTACGCGTCTGCTTTCTCATCAACAAACTCGCACCTGATGGCGCACCGACTATCGTCCTGAACCTCGTCGAGCAAACGCGAGACCAACAGTTCGATTTCACGGTCTGTTTCTTCGGCGGTGACGACACGCTCCAGAAAGATTTTGAGGACGCAGGCGCGCGCGTTGTCGACTTCGGAGCGGTCGGGGAGTTCCCGCAGTTCGACCCACGCTCGCTCCCGCGCATGCTCCGTTTCTTCCACCGGGCATCGTTCGACATCCTCCACTGCCACTTGCCGTACTCACAATCGCTCGGACGACTCGTTGGCTCCGTAGCCGACATCGACCAAATCGTGAGCACACAGCACAACGTCCCGGCGAACTATCATCCCATAGAGCGGGTAGCGGAACGTATCACCCGACCGCTCGATTCTCGGACCATTGCCGTCTCAGAGGGCGTTCAGACGGCTTTCACCGGTGAGAGCGAGGTCTTTCACCACGATGCTGGTAGGCAGTGGACCACGATTCCCAACGGGATTGACGCGGACGCCTTCGCTGGCTCCGTGGACGCGGCTGACGGAAGTGTCGTCCGCCAGGAGTGGAACCTTTCGGGCTCTGACCCGCTCTATCTCAACGTGGCCCGATACGAACCCCAGAAGCGACAGGAGACGCTCATCGAGGCGATGGAAGAAGTTGTCGACAGCGTGCCGTCGGCACATCTTCTCATCGTCGGGTGGGGCTCGCTCGAAGCATCGCTCCGAGAGAAGGTCCAGAACGCGGGCTTGTCCCAGGCTGTGACGGTCACCGGACGCGTTCCGGAGATTCACGGGTATTACGCGGCTGCTGATGCCTTCGTCTCTGCATCGGCCTTTGAGGGACTGCCGGTGACTATCCTCGAAGCCATGGCCGCCGAATGCCCAGTTGTTGCCACAGACATTGACGGCGTGAGAGAAGTCGTCCTTGACGGTGAGACCGGACGATTGGTTACACCCGAGGAGCCCACACAGATGGCAGCGGCGATGCGAGCGCTCGCGGACCACACGATCCGGGAGCGCTACGGGGAGAAGGGATACGACCGTGTTCGAAACATGTTCACCGTCGAACAGATGGTCTCTCGCTACACCCGGTTGTATCGCTCTCTCGACAGCCGACAGAGACGGGACAATAACACCGGATAATACGAAAACGATACCTGACTCCGATATGCACGATACTGTCGTCCGCGGCACTGCCAACCCTGTCCGACTCGCGTCGGCGGCCCGTTATGCCGCATTTACTTATTGTTACAAAACCGAACAAGCGGACGTGAACCGTGTCACAGGTAGTAACTTCATCTTTCTCCATCAGCGATGAGTATCGTAAATAATCTCGAACGCCGCCTCGACAACTGGGTCGGGTTTACTGATAGCCATCTGCAAACGACTCTCGCCGTCATTCTATCGGGCCTCCTCCTCGCCGAGTGTTTCCTGTTTCTTCGAATCCAACTGGCAACGGGATACGAAACCTCGATCGTCGAGTCACTCCCGTCGACGTACTGGCTCCTCTTTTATACGATATTAGCCGGTAGCATCGTACTGCTGTTTTTCGCCGGTGCTACCGGCACCACGTTCTGGCGACACGGACTGGCCCTCTTGCTGGCGAACTATCTCATATACATGTTCCTGCCAGTTGCCCGAGGGTACAAGCTATATGGACGCGGTGAGGCTGATAAACTCCGGCATCTCGGGGACGTCCAGGCCATCGTCGAAACCGGGGGACTCCCCGGCATCTGGTATCCCGGCGAACACGTTCTGATGGCGGAACTACACATGCTCGGCCTTCCGCTGACGAGCACCCAATACGGCATCAATTTCGCGTTCACTCTACTACATATCGTGGCCATCGGTGCCGTCGTCCGTCTGTTCAGTCAGAGGCGGGAAAGCATTGCAGCCGGACTAGCGGTCGGCGCGCCGCTCCTGTACACCACGTTCCACCTTTCGGCACATCCTGCCATCTTGTCCTTTATGCTACTCCCGGTTGTTCTGCTCGTACTCGAACGGTACCGCCAGACGAACGAGAAGACGTACCTCTTACTTCTCGTTACGCTGGGTCTCGCGGTCATTTACATGCACCCGATGACGACGCTGTTCATGATCGGGATGATTACGGTGACGGCGGCGTATTCAATCCTGTACCGAGGCATCTTCGATAGCTCAATCAAGACGCTCAGTCTCCGTCTGGGTGCGCTCTTCCTGCCGCTTCAGTTTATCTGGTTACAGGGCTTCCGGCAAACGGAGGTGTCTATGTACAATATGTTCGGACCGGACAAAGGGTCGAGCCCGGCGGCTCAGGAACTGGCGAAAGCCACATCGGTTTCGTTCACTCCGGTGCAGCTAGCCTGGAAATTCGTCGACCTCTACGGTAGCGTGTTCCTTTACTTCTTGACCGCGGGCCTCTTTCTCCTAATCATTCTCGTCGCCTTCCTCCGCAGAAACAACCGCTACGACTGGGGCCTCAGCGCGACCCATTTCATGGCCGGTGTAACACTGGCAGTGCTCTTCTTGCTTCGTGACCTCGTCGTCAAGGGCCACATCCGTCTGTCACGCTACGCTATCCTCTTTGCCGCAGTGGCTATCGGGATGCTCATTCTACACATCTTCGAGCGACAGCGGTCATATCTGATAGTCTTATCCGCGCTCGTAGTGCTTCTCGCGGCTGGATTAGGTGCCCAGGCAGCATACGAACCGAACCGCCATCTCACCCACGCTGAGTACGACGGGACGCAGTATGTGTCGACGAAATATAACCTTGAAGAGCCCGTGTACTCGATGGATACGTCACACAAAATGAAGGAGTTCGTGCTGTCGAGCAACCACGACCGCCTATGGCCGAGAGGCATCACTACGGAGAACAACGTTCCGGATGGGTTGGGTTACACCGGACCAGATGTGAGGGCGGCAGATACGTACGGCAGTGCGTATCTCGTGACGAAGACGTACGACCGCAAACGACACACTGCCTCCCACTACACGCCGGAACAGCAAGAGTTCCTCTTCCGATATGGCGAGTCCCATTTGAATCAGTTAGAACGGGATTCGACGGCGAACAAAGTCTACGTGAATGGCGGGTACACGGCCTGGAGAGTGTCCCCACAAGTGGATGAGGATATCGCGGAATAATCTGGCTCGGCACTCTGCTTTCGGAGCGGTATTACTCGACTATATATCCTAGGTCGGAAAGTTGGTCTCTGATGTCGTCGCTGAACTCGACCTCTTCCCCATCGAGTTTCTGACTGTCGATTTCGCTTAGCCGCCTCTGGAGGCCCGCCTTGAGTTCGTCCCTGCGGTCGGGGTACGACATTGAGACGTCTGACTGTTCGTCGGGGAGTTCGAACAGCACGTCACCTTCCGCACTCTGCTGATATTTGAAGTCGTGGGTCCGGAGCGAACTAAGCGCCGCATCGTCGAAGTACCCGGTATCGAACGACGGGTCATGTTCTTGTATCGCCGAGAGCGGGCCCTGGATGTCAGCGGCACGCTGGCTGAGTGCAGCTGTCCGTCGTTCGTTCCGGAGGTCTATGCCATCGAAATCGGTCGTATCGCCGCCAGCAATCTCGACGAGCGTTCGAACGATGTCGATATGCTGGACGAGTTCGTCCTGTTTATCGGCCACTGAATCGAGCCCGTGTACGACGGCCGGGACGTGAATCAAACCATCGTGAAGGACGAATTTGTGACCGAGCAGGCCACACTCTCCGAGGAGGTCACCGTGGTCGGCGGTCACAACGAAAACGGTGTTCTCGAGGTCGAGCGCCTTCAGATGGTCGAAGAGTTCTCCGATCAGTGAGTCAGAGTACGCTACGAGCGTGTCGTACATCACGTTCAAAGCGTTCCAGTCCGCTTCGCCGAACTCACTGACATTGGCGATTCCTCGGTGAAGGTCGGCGGTGTGTTTGAAGGCCCGCTCGCTCGCTGCTCTTGGCGATTCGACGAGGTCCGACGAGAACCGGTCCTGCCATGCCGGCGGCGGATAGTACGGGAGGTGTGCGCCGTGGTAGTGTGCGGACAGAAAAAACGGTTCCTCCCTTTCGGCTCGGGACGAGACCTGCTTCTTTACGACTTCGTTGACGAAGAAGTCGGGCCGGTGTTTCGTCTTCTCCGTACTGAGGCCGCCTGAATGGGACCGCAAGTTGCTGAGGAAACGGAGCAGTGTACGCGGGCTAACCTCTCTGAATAGGTCGGTCGGATTGATGTGTTTGAACGTTTCGAACCCACGGGAAAGGCCGGTAGATTCGCTGAAGTAATGGTTCGCCGAGACACCAACCGTCTGATACCCTACCTCCTGAAGTCGCTCGGCGACGGTGTTGACGCTCTGTGGCAGCTTGTTCGTACCGTAGCCTGTCCGGTGGTGTTCGGGAAAGGTTCCGGTGTGTATCGATGCTGCCGACGGCAGTGACCAGTTCGCGGCGGCAATGCAACTACTGAAACTGACTCCGCCCGCCTGATTGGCGATACGCTCCATGTTCGGCGTCGTCGCTCGCGCGTGGCCATCTAACGTGGTACGGTCGTATCGAATACTGTCTAGAGTAATCCAGATGATATTAGACGGAGCAGTTGACTCGCTCATTACTGCGTTAGATTCGGCGTTGGCAGTTTGTTAATGACTACGTACACCGGCTGTTCATCGAACGTCTGCGAAGTCCAGCGATTCTTCCGCCGGTGGCCTGCAGACTCTATCGGCCGATAAAACACTGTACGCGAAGTAGCTGAAGATTGGTCAGTTTTAACTTGTATAACTATACCCGTCGGTGAAAAATTGGGTCCCAATGTCACTGAAGCAACGGCCAAACGTGCTGTTGATAGTTCTCGACACAGCACGTGCGCGCACGGTGCTCCCGGGTCTCGAATCCGGACTGATGCCGACGCTGTCACGTATTGCGAGTGACGGAACGACATTCACCGATGCGACGGCCACTGCACCGTGGACTCTCCCTTCTCATGCCGGGATGTTCACCGGAAAGTACACGTCATCACACGGCGTCCACGCCGGAAACCACATCTTTGACCCGGACTCCGAGCCGCTCGCATCCCGAATCTCCAACGCAGGCTACCGAACGGCGGGCATCTCTGGAAACGTCTGGATAAGTCCGGAGTTCGGCTTCGATGCCGGCTTCGACGAGTTCTCGATGAAGTGGGACCTTTTCTGGGATGCCCCCGAGCTTTCGAGCGTCATCAGCAACCGGAACACGACGGCGACCGGCGACACAATTCTGGATGTGTTTCGGGGGCAGGGCCCGGTCGACCTCCTCAAAGGCACGCTTACTACCGGCTACGCGAAGTTCCTCGCGGAACGTCACGATGATGGGGCACACCACACTACCTCACGAACGGTCGAATGGTTGGAACAGAACGGCACGGAGGACGACCCGTTCTTCTATTTCCTGAACTACGTTGAACCACACCTTCCGTACGAACCGCCCGCGCCCTTTCTCGACGAGTACCTGCCTGACGGTGCCGACCCGTCACGCGTTTCGGACCTCAACCAGGACCCCTGGCAGTACGTCGCCGGCGACCAGGAGCTGACCGATGCGGACGTAGAAATATTCAAAGGCCTGTACGAGGCAGAGCTGGCGTATCTTGATACGCAACTCGAACGGCTCTACGATACACTTGCTGAACAGTGTATTCTCGACGAGACCGCCATCATTCTGGTCGGAGACCACGGGGAGAACATTGGCGAACACGGGCTGATGGACCACCAGTACTGCCTCTACGAGACACTGATTCACGTCCCTCTCGTCATACGATACCCGGAACTGTTTGACGAAGAGGAGGTTTCTGGACCCGTCGAACTCCGGGATCTGTATCCGACCGTTACAGACCTCGCGGGCGCTGAGCAGCCGGCCGATACGGACGTTTCGACACACAGTTTGGTTCCCCGGGACGGCACCGTTCCCGTACGGGACAGAGCAATCGCCGAGTATCTCGTCCCGCAGCCGTCGATGGATTCGCTCCGAGAGGCAGTGGAGTCGTTTGATGAGGCTGCGACGCGGTTCGATCGCCCGCTTCGAGCGATTAAAACAACCGACTGGAAATTCATCGAAGCACCGGACGACACTGAACTGTACGACCGCGATGACGACCCTACCGAACGGATTGACGTCGCATCGATACATCCGGACATCTGTGAGCTCCTCGGGACAGACCTCCGAGACGAACTCGGTCGCCTCGCTCGCGGAACGTCGGACAGCAATACCATCAGCGCGAATAAAAAAGAGCGCCTCGAAGACTTGGGGTACCTACAGTGACACTCGCCCGATTTATCATCCGCATAATAGAAGACTCACAATTACGCCGGACTACGACCTGGCAGCGGACGACACACTCGACCGAGTCTCCTGACACATCAGAAAACATACAACAGATATGAACGAGCCACCCGTCAGCGTTGTCCTCCCGACGTACGACCGCCCAGAAATCCTCCGAAACGCCGTCAAGAGCGTTCAGGAGCAGACGTACCGTCACATCGAACTTGTCGTCGTTGACGACCACTCACCGACCCCGGCGGCGGACACGCTCAGTCCGCTCTCGTTCGACGAACTGACCGTCGAGATAATCAGACACGAGGAAAACAGGGGCGCAAACGAGGCCCGAAACACCGGAATACGTGAATCGACGGGCGAGTACATCGCTTTCCTCGACGATGATGACGACTGGGCCCCGTCAAAAATTGAAAAGCAAGTGGCGGTGTTCCGCGAGGCCAGCCCGGAGGTCGGTGTCGTCTACACGGGTTCCGAGTACGTGTACGACGATTACGTTCGAACGGTCGTCTTCTCGCTGGAAGGTGACGTCACCGAAGAGATGCTCCGCGGTCGCTCCCTCGGCGAATTCACCACCCTAATGGTACGCCGGGATGTCGCTATGGCCGCTGGGCTCCCCGATACAGACTTTCCGAGTTGGCAGGACCGCGACTGGCTCCTGCGACTGTCCTGTCACTGCAAGTTCAAAACCGTCCCCGAGGCTCTCACCACTCGGCGTCGCAAGACCGGAGAAGACAGCATCAGCGATAACTTCGAGGAGAAGCGCGACATCTCGTACCCACTGTTTATCGAGAAACACAGGGACCTCGCCGCGGAGTACGGGTGGCGATGTGAGCGGGCGTTCATGGCCGCGACGACCGAATCACTTGGACAGGAGGCACTGAAAAACGGATACTACGCCGATGCGAAAAAATACTTCCTCAAAGCGCTCCGATACCATCCCCTCGATAGATCACGGCTCGTGTACGCTCTGGTCGCATATGGCGGGAAGTACACCTACGGGGCGGCACACACGCTAGCCAGTCTGCTCCACCGGGTCAGAACGGATACCATCCACAAGTAGGAACTGACTAGTAATACCGCCGGTCGGCTCGCTACAGTTGCAATCGTGGCTTGAACTCACCCCCTCGCGCGCACCGTCTGTACAATTGTTTAATAACTCTCTTACTTTGATTCCGATAGCCTTGGGGACAGATACTATGAACTTGGATGTCGAAAACGTCCTCATTTACGTCGACGACGCTGTTAGATACGATGCGATTGCGGACACGCTGTCTGATTTCGGGCCGACGCACAAGACCATCGCAGCGTCGACTCATACCCCGACGTCGTTTGGGAGTCTGCTGACTGGACTATTACCGCCGCGGAGCGGAATCCACAGTTTCAAACACACAGTCCCCCCTGACGTGCGGTCTGTCTTCGATATCGAGACATACGAGACGTCGATGGGGTCTGAGGGAGGGATGAACGACGGCATCGCAGACATCTTCGGCTCTCCGGCACGGACGACTATCGAGGAAGCGAGGCCGCCATTCGTCCACGTTGTCCGCCGTCCCGGTGGACATGCGCCGTACAATGGGTTCGAGTGGGAGCAGTACGAGTACGCGGACGAGACTGCCGCCGAATATTTCGACAGGATTTCGAATCAACCAGAACAAGCACGAATCGATTACGAGCGGGGCGTGGAGCGCTCGTTCGAGGAATTCCAGCGCGTCCTCGGTGTCCTGAAAGAGCGCGGGCTCGCCGACGACACGTTAGTGGTCTACACGAGCGACCACGGTGAACTCCTCGGCGAGTACGGGTTTTTCGGACACACACACGCTGCCACGCCCGAAGTCGTCTACGTGCCGACGACGTTCATCCATCCCGAGCTCGAACCTGGACAGGTCGACGGTCTCTTCCACCACGTCGACTTGGTGCCGACCGTCGCCGACGCGATGGCACAAGACGTCGACATCGGAGAAACAGACGGGGTTATTGAGGGCGCCGACCGCAAAACCGGATACAATCACCTCCGGCACATCCGGTACGGGACCCTTGCCGACCCGCTCGAACGTCTGCTCCAGATGACCGGCGGATTCGAGCGGACCATCCAGAGTCTCTGGGATGCGAACGGTGGTCACGTTTTCGTCGACGGGTCACACGTCACTGCCTCGCTCATTTACCTCGTCCTGTTGCTACAGAAGCCGTTCGGGAAGCAAGTCCGATACGGGAACCGCGTCCTCGAATCGTACAAGATGTTCACGCCCGGACACGCGTCGTACGGGCTCCCCGGGTTCGACAAGTCCGAGGCCCAGTCGAAAATCGACTTGATTCTCGAAGGCGAGACCGCCGGCAACGAACACGACATAGATGCAGCCACTGCGGAGCATCTCGAAGAGATGGGATATCTATAACGGGGACAGCGTTTCGGTAGCCATATTATAATTTTCACAGGGGGAGTCTTGCACACAGATATTGTGGCCGATAACACAGCGAACCACGCGTACAACCGACCGCCTCGGGGTGCACAAGATTGGGACGTACTGCTCAACGAGAACTTTTCGCGTATAGACGGCGACGTCGAGATTCGGGATACGGAGGAGAACCGCAGTCAGTACACACCGAAGACCGGTGCGAAGTACCTCGCGACGGATACCGGACAGGTCTATCTCGGCGACGGGAACGAGTGGCAGCGACGAGCCTCCGTCAACGTCGTCCGGAACGGTTTCACCCGGACGGCCGACGGAACAGTGATTGCTCCACCGGGCGAACTCCAAGCGGCAATCGATGCGACCGCGACGAACTCCAACTTCGGTCAGCAACCCACACAGACTATCAGTCTCGTTTCCGGACGAACGTATGAAATATCCGATACAATTACGCTCAAATCCGGTGTCCGGCTGGAGTGCAACGGCGCTAGAATCGTCCCCTCCGGCGATTTCAATGTTTTTGAGCTTCACCGTGAGACACAGCTAGTCCGCCCCCACATCGACACGCGAAACATGGACTGGCAGTCGATTCAAGTCCTCATCGGTACCAAGGAGTCCGACAAGCTAGAACCGTCAAACCGAGCCTGGGTACAGGACGCCTATTTGCTCGGTGAGCCGGGACGGGGCACTGGCTTGCAGTTTCGCGGACAGGACGGACCGTGTTCAATGCAAGCAGCCAGCGGTATACTCAATGGATTCGACACCGCACTGGAGTTCTACGCGGCGGGCGGCGACACCAGCGGCCAGGGCGACTGGTCGAACGGCAACCACTTCGAGGGCACTATTCGGAACTACCGTGTCGCGATTAGCATGCGATCGGAAGGTGCAGCGGTCAGCGGGAACACGGTCAGGGCGCAAGTACAGGCAAACAGCAAGCGGAGCGAATGGCTCCTGTGGATGGCGGATGACCCCCGAAGCGAACGGGAAAGCGAGAACTACCTGATGAAGGGCAACACCCTCTTCGTGTATCCGTGGGACGTCAACAACTACAGCGCGAACAACCCCTACAGCTCTGATGCGGACCGACGGGCTCCGATATGGTATCTCGGGCGAGGGACCCGCTACGGGAACTCCATATACGATTTCAGTGGCCTGCTGGGAAACGAGTTCATCGTGAACAACTCCGACAACCCCGACCGAAACGGGATCTTCACCGCACACGGCGGAGAGGTCACTGGAACGGCACAGCTCCGGTTCAACCCCGCATACGACCGAAACGATAGTCGAAGATGGCACCCGGAGTCCGAGAACAGCTGAAACCAGGGCCTTCTGGACAGCAGTCGCTACGAGTTACGTGATTCGTGGTGCCAGTTACGGCTGTCATTGCGCTGGTAGTTCGGCGGCTGGCTCCACTCCGTAGTCCCCGTCACATGCCCACCGTGGCCGGTGAGAATACCGTTCCTGTCAGGGGTGTCAGCGTTGTTGACGATGTACTGGTTGCCCATCAGGCCACCGAAATCGTACAGCGAATTCGCGTACTGCTTGCCCTTTCCGATGTACCACACCGGAGGCTTGCGGTCACTGCTATCGTAGTACGGGTTCTTTTCGTAATTGATGTTGTCCCAGGATTTCACCAGCATGGCGTTCCCCTTCTTGACGTAGGAGGAGTCTCCGCGCTGAGAGCTGGAGCGGGGGTCGTCTTCCATGTACCAGAGCCACTTACTGACTCGCGGGTTCGGCTGCGCCTGCAGACGGAAGGAGTTACCAGTGACGGCCGCGCCTTCCGACCGCATCGAGACCCCGATTTCGTAGTTTCGGATGAGCCCCTCGAAGTGGTTGCCGTTCGACCAGTCGCCCTGGCCGCTGGTGTCGCCGCCCGCCGCGTACAGGTCTATCGCACGCTTGAACCCGTTGATAGTTCCGGTCGCCCACTGCATCGAGCAGGGGCCACCGCTTCCGCCGCGGAACTGGAGGCCCGTTCCGGCGCCCTTGTCGCCCATGAGGTAGGCGTCTCGGACCCAGGCCCGGTTCGCGGCCTCGAGTTTTGCAGCGTCGTCGGCACCGACGACGATTTGGGTCGAACTCCAGCCTTGGTTCCGGGAGTCGATATGTGGCTCTATGAGCTGGCTCTCCCGGTACATCTCAATGACGTCGAAGTCGCCGGAGGGAACGATTCTGGCGCCGTTGCACTCCAGTCGGACGCCGCGCCGTATTTTAATTGTGTCCGAAACGGTGTAGTTCTCACCCGAAACCAACCGGACGGTCTGGGTCGGCCGCTTGCCCCATTCGGCTCCGTTCGAAGCGTCGTCGATCGCGGACTGGAGGTCGCCGGGCGACGCGATTATCGTCCCGTCGTCGGCGGTCTTCGACCCCGTAGACGAGGGTGTAATGTCCCCAATTGGGTTCCACATGTCACCGTCTCCGAGATACACTGTCCCCGTATCCGTCGCGAGGAACTTCGCACCGGCGTTGGGCGCATACTGGTCCATGTTGGATTCGGCGTCCCGGTGTTCGACGTGGTTGTCGAGCTTCTTGAAGTTCTCGTTGAGCGGTACGTGCCAATCTAGCGTGCCCTCCGCGGGCGTGTTGTATCGTTCTGACATTGTTTTACTGGGTACCCCCGTACCCACCCATCCCATAGCCTTCGCTGCCGAGGTCGTCGGTCGCGGTCTCGGTCTCCGTCGGTGTCGGCGTCGCCGTTTCAGTCGGTGTGGCCGTCTCGGTCTCCGTCGGCGTCGCGGTTTCGGTCTCCGTTTTGGCCGCGTCCCGGAACTCGAACCAGTTGAAGTCGATACCGGAACCGACCGCCTTGACCTGGATGACGTGTTCGCCACCGGAATCGACCGTCACATCCGGAAGCGTCGCCGTCTCCCAGGTAGTCCAGTCGCCCGTGTTCGGGACAGCCACCGTGCCGACCCGGTCGCCGTCGATCGACACCCGCAGTTGCCTGTCGTCACGGGTCGTCGCCACCCGGACGTCGATGATGTAGGTTCCGGTCGGCACCTCCACGGTGTATTCGAGCCACTCGCCGTCCTCGAAGTAGCCGACGTTGTACTCCCCGGAGACGTCCTGCGTCTGCCGGATGTCAACGTCGGAGTCGCGGTAGTCGAGGTCGTACTCGCTCCCGGCGGTGGTGTCGTGGTACGCCACGCCCTCGCCCCCGAGGTCGTAGTTCTGGGCCTGCACCCGACCCGGCAGAACCGGGACGCCATCGAACGGCTGGTTGCCGGCGACGACGAACTCGGCCCAGTTGAAGTCGATGCCGGAGCCGACGGCCTCGACCCGGAGAACCTGCTGCCCGTCGGCGTCGATGTTTACGTCCTCCAGGGTCGCGGTTGTCCACGCCGTCCAGTCGCCCGTGTTCGGGACGTCGAGTGTTCCGAGCGTCTGCTCGCCGAGCGTGAACCGGAGCTTTCTGTCGTCCCGGGTCGTCGCCACGCGGACCTTGATGTCGTACTGGCCCGGCGAGACGTCGGCGGAGTATTCGAGCCACTCACCGTCCTCGAAGTAGCCGACGTTGTACTCCCCGGTGCTGTCTTGGGTTTCCCGGATGTCGACGTCGGTGTCGCGGTACCCGGTATCGTACTCGTTGCCGGCCGTCGTGTCGGAGTACGCGATGCCCTCCCCACCCGTGTCGTAGTTCTGGGCCTGGATACGGCCGGGAATCGTGGCGGGCGTCCCGTTGTAGGGGTCTTGCCCATCGACTCTCTCAAACTCGACCCAGTTGAACTCCACGCCGGAATCCAGCGCCTCGACCCGCAGCGTCGATTGCTGTTCGGTCGTTATTTCGATGTCCTCTACTGTGACGGTCTCCCACGAGGTCCAGTCGCCCGTCTTGGGAATGGTGATGGTCGCGAGGGCCCGGTCGCCAAGGAACAGTTCGAGTTGGCCGTCCGAGAGCGCCGACGCGACTCGCAGGCTGATATCGTACGTCCCCGGCGAGACAGTGGTCGTGTATTCGAGCCACTCTCCGGCCTGGAAGTAGCCGACGTTGTACTTCCCGGACTCGTCTCCCGTCGGTCGGATGTCCACGTCGGTGTCCCGGTTGGCGGACCCGTAGATGTTCCCGTCGGACGTGTCGTGATACGCCTCGCCTTCGCCGCCGATGTCGAAGTTCTGGGCCTGGATACGGCCCGGAATCGACCGGACTGTTCCCTCGTACGGAGACTGGGACTGCGTCGTGTTGCCGGTCGAGAGGGTCAGCGAGTAATCGCCACCGCTCCGACCGATGTCCATGACTTGCAGGTAATATGTCGCACTGGTAGAGAGCGATTCCGGGAGATACACGGGGGCCGCCGAACTCGCGTACGCCTGCGACACCAGTTCGCCGTCGGGGTTGAACACCCCAAGGGCAGCGGGCCCCGTGCCGGGGCCGGGTGTAAACTTGACCGTCACGTCCTCGGTGTCGGGCCGAAACGTGAAGAGGTCGGACGAGCTCGGAGACAGCGTCCTCGAGAGCGGAGACCCGACGTTGAGGCTGCTGACCGACTTCGCCATGCTGGCGTCTCCGGCCACATCCGAAACATCGACCGCGGCGAGCTGGGACGTCACTGCTGGCTCGCCGCCGTAGCCGAACTGTGCCGTCGAACTGACTGTGGTAGGACCACCTTTACCGGTACATCCCGCCAGGGACGCGGTGGCAATGCCTGCTAATTTCAGGCATGTGCGTCGGTCTACGACGGTCGTGTCCGTCGGCCTCCTGCCCTCCCGCGACACCTCCTCACTGTCGTGCGAGCGATTCTGTTCTTCGTTGGTCACACTCCGGTAATCTCTATTTACTATTTTATTCGTTGTTGCGGGTTGGGTGGCTTTTGAACTACTTGCCATCCCATTCAATATATCTTGCCATCCCATTCAATGTATCTTGCGTACCAGTACTGGAAGGAAATTACAAACGAAAATGACAGCCAAACTATCGAACGTCTGCCGATATTGCCGAATAGGTGCAGAAGTAGGAAGGAATTAACAGTAAGATATGGCAGAGTGCCCCGCTGGCAAATCCAGTTCCTGACTTGCTTACCGGGCCTCAGCCGCGTGGTTCCGGTCCGGCGACGACGCGACCTGTATTCCGAGTCAGTTCACGTAGCCGAGATGCTCGAGTCGCTTGCGGGCAGTCGCTCTATCCTGGTCGGTCGTGTCGGAACCAGCGGGATTCTCAGCGGTGATTTCCGGGCGCTCGCCGCGCTCGTATGTCAACCACGGAACCGTGACCAGTCCGTCGGCGTACACCCCGCCCGGGTGTCCGTACTCCCGTATCGGCACGGGGAAACTCCGCTCACCGATGACCTGCCCGTGGTCCGCGGTGACGACTGTCTTTCCCGAGAACTCATCGAAGAGCCGTTCGACCTCGGGCAACACCACGTCGAGATTCTCCTTGAACGCACGCTCGACGATCTCGTCGGAGACGTCCAGTTCCCCGCTGAGGAGCTTGTACCACTCGAAATTGAGCCTGTCCAATTCGAAGTGTTCCTGTCCGGTCGGCCCGAGGAACGGGTAGTGCGGTTGGAGGTAGTGGACCAGCAGTCGCTTGTTGGGGTACCGCTCTTTCGCCTGTATCGCGGCTTCGGTCATCGTTTCTGGGAGGACCGTCCGGTACTCCTTGTCCCATCCGTCCTCCCTCCACACGTCGACGACGTCGTGAAACCGCGTCTCTACCTTGTCTCGATGCCTGTGCAACATCGGGCTTCCCGTTACGTACACCGTATCGAGGAACTCGCGCCCGTGAAAGTTCGCTCTGAGGAACTCCTTCGTGTCCGACGCCCTCGATTCCACCGACTCGAGTTTCCCGGGAAGCGAACTCTGCTCCTCGAACATGTCGTAGCGACACGCATCCAAAATGAGGAGGTGGTCCCAGTCCTTGGCAAAGACGTCGATGCCGTCACGGTTGTACGGCCACGTCCGTAGTCGGCGATAGTAAAGGCGGTTGACCTCTTGGAAAATCTTGTGTGGTTCATCGAGGCCGTGTTTCAACGACTCCAGCGTGTACATCTCTACTGGTGGGACCGCTGTCGGACGTATTGTTATACCGTCTAAAACCGGCTCACTTTGCTACCGTAATTCCGGTCCCACTACCAATCCGAATGCGATAGGCCGCCCCCAACCCGCCCTCGCCGTGCAGTGTCCGCGACCCGGAGGCGACGCCGCACGCTCCTGTCATTCCCCGGTCGGGTCGTCGATGCCGACCCGACACCGACGCTGCAGGGACTCCCTATCGCTTGCGAGACAGGACAGCGAGATGATGGTGTCACCGTTGAGGAGAGATGTCTGAAACGAAATGTGGTCACCCACCGCGGTCCCGCTGTAGAGCGCCCTCGATGTCCGGTAATCCACCGTTCCGGTCCGACTGAACAGATCGAGACTGCTGCTGTGGTGGTTGACTGTGACGTGGAATTGTATAGCATCGTACGTTTCTCGAAGCGAAGTTGCATCCGCTGGCGATATCTCCTCCGGTGACTGTCCAAGCAGCCCCTTGTGCTCGGACGAAACAGTTGTCTCGTCATCGTCAACGACGACAATCTCAGTAGTCTCCCCTCCGGCGATGCCGACGAACCGCTTTTGAACTATCTCACCTTGATTGACGAGCAGCAACCGATCTAACCAACGCGTACCCTGTAAAAACGGGAGGACGCCAGCAAGCACTGTTCGTCGCTTCATCGCCCTTTCCTCTTCTGTTCGCCGGGTCGATTGATCTGGATTGTCTGTCTCATTTTGATCACGCTAACGCATCGAATATTGATTCGAGGTTCTGCTTGACTTCCCAATTGAAACTAAACATGAGAGCCAGAGCCAGAGCCACATAGACTCCGATACCTACGACAATTAACAGAATAAACTCCAATACTGGCGCATTAAGAGTCACCGTTTGATAGACGTAGGTCACTGCGGCTGCCATCCCAAGACTTGCCACCAGTGGATACGAAACCTCTCTGAGGACCCGAACCGGAGACGTTCCGACAGTCCGGGCAATAAGGTAGGTGTCTATCGGCATCATCGGGAAGATATAGATGCCCGTAATGACGGCTGCGGTACCCTCGATTCCATACATCATCGTGGTCGGGTAGATGAATATCGCAATAAGGGTCACGCGTACAGCGGAGAGCTTGGCGATATAGTCAGGTCGCCCGACCGCCTTCCAGACCGGTCCCATCGTTGCACCCATTGAACGCAATAGCCCATAGATAGCCAGCAACTGCATTACTGGTATCATCGGCTGCCATTCAGGGGTAAAAAACGCCTCGACGAACGCGGGTGCGACTGCTGCGATACCCATCGCTGCTGGGAATGAAGCCAATGTGGTCATTCTAAGCGTCTGGAAGTATCCGGACCGCAGCTTCTCGATATCATTCTGTACTTTCGAATACGCCGAAAACGTCACACTTGAGATTGTCTGTGTGATTTCGGTCGCTGGCGCGTTTGAAAGCCGGTAGGCGAGTTGGTAAAACCCCAGTGCACTTGCCATGAGCGCCCAGCCGACAAACGCATCATCCCCTCTACTGTACAGGAAATATAGGATCGAGTTGGCCGTAACCCATTTGCCGAAACTGTAACGTTTCTTTGCAACATCAAGGTCAAACGAAGGCCATGGCCGGTACCCGTCTGCGATATATGAGACGAGAAACCGGGCGGCGTCGCCGGCGATGAATCCGATTGCCAGTGCATAGACGGTTGGCTCATACAGAGCTATGCCTACGGTGACGACGAAGTATGCCACCGCGCCGCTAACTCTGTAGACGAACTCTTTGTGGAAATCTAGACTCTTCTGGAAATAGACGACAGCAGGGTTTCGTAACCCGACAATAAACGGCGAAAGGGCGATGACTCGAAACAGATCGGTCGCCGCAGGTTCGTTGAACAACGATGCAATAAATGGGGCCCCAAGGAACAGGATCACGGCGATTACTGTCCCCCTGGCTGTCTCGATTGTCCAGGCCGTGTTGAGTTCGTCGTCGACGTTGTCCTCCTCGGCCTGTATCAGAGCGGACTTGATGCCCAACTCGGAGAACTTTTTGAGTGAGGAGAGTGTTAACAGCGCTATCCCCATCAACCCGAATGCACGCGGGGACAACAGTGAAGCAACGATGACTAGCAATAGCAACTCTAGCCCCCGTTCAGTGACGTTCATTATGCCAACCCAAACGCCACTCTTCACAGCCTGCTCCATAACATCATCACTGGCCGGGAGCAGCCGCTTTATCAGTCGTTTCAGTTTATCTAGCATTGTCGCTTAAACTCTCTGCCACGTATGTGATGAGCCAGATCATCAGGCCGATTGACCGACACCAGTTCGTTCTTCCGACTCAATACTCTGTATTGCTGTGCCTGCATAGGCTCTCCGTTGCTACATACTTTGGATACCATCTGTTTGTTATGGGTGGGGTAACCGTGACGCAGCCGAACTATCAGGGTGTATCCCGACACCTCTTCTCAGTGTCCAACTGTTTGAGTGGACTGGGATTTACTGTTTGTCAGCAGTGAGTACCTGTCCGCTTTCGACCATCGATTCCAGCGGGTTGTCATCAATTTCCAGCGGGAAATCGACTCGTCCGCACCGCCGGGCGGACTCCCAGCACCCGAATATAAGCTCCGTTGCCTGCAGTGCGTTGTCAGCTGAGAGTTCAGGTTCACGGCCTGTGGCAAGTGCGTCGACGGTGTCCGCTATGGCACGGTCAATATAGCTTTCAGGCCTCGCGTTTTCTACAGTGGCTCCCGGTATGCGAGCGCTGATCTTCTGCTTTGCAGCGTCGAATATTGTCTCGTTGGGACCATGCACGTCCTCTCCATCAGTGTCGAGTGGTGTCCAGCTGTTGCCAGTCCGGACCCGTAGCGGAACCTCGCCACCGATTTCTATCATTCCGTCTGAGCCCAGCAGCCGCATATGACAGTCGACAATACCACCGTCACCTGTCGATGCAAGCCCATTGACACCGTTCGTATACCGCCATTGTGCGATGGCCTGATTCTCGTTGTGGGCCCCAAACTGCACGTTTTCCTCGCTGTATTCGATCCCAGCCATCACCCATTTCGACATCGCTTGGTCAGTGAAGTACCCACAGAGGTCAAACAGGTGCGACCCGTAATCAAATAGATTTTTTCCACCGAGTTCGATTCGCTCTAACGAGCCTATTTTTCCGTTTTCAAGCAGCGACTTGGCTTTCCGGAACGGCTTTCCGAACCGCCGTTGATGATTAAACGTAAGCTGGATACCAGCCCGCTTACAGGCCGATGCCATTTTTTGACAGTCCTCCCATCTCGTTGCCATCGGCTTTTCGCAATGGATGGCGTCCATTACCCCACTCTCAGCACACGTCATCACGACAGGTGCGTGGATGTGGGGCGGCACGCAGACGCTGACAATGTCGGGCTTGACAGCATCGAGCATTTTCTCAGTGTCCGTGTAGACGTTCCCATCCGGGAGATTCCATCGTTCGCCGAAGTTCTCTGCATTCTCCGGGACGACGTCAGCACAGGCGGTGAGTTTACACGAATCTAGCCGTTTGTACGCGCCTGCGTGTCTGTATGCCATTGCGAACCCGTCGGTATCCGGGTCGTCCGGATCTGCACCGGTCCCAATGACTGCGACAGTGTAAGTCATCGATGGAAGGTGGGATAGTAGCCTCAATAGTAGTAACCTCGTACTGATTTACTCAGGCAGTCCCCACCGACTGCCTGCTCTCTCAATCCTACCGTGACAATCTATCCGAAACTTCGGTATCATTCTACCAGAGAAAGGTATAAGCGCCATCTCGTCTGGTTTTAGCACACGAACGGTGTATTATATGACTCTTAACCACTCCGATTCTGGTGAATTCCAAGCAGGACAACCGGATGTCCAACTAACTACCAATTCACCCGTGGACTGACCACAGTCGATGCTTGGCTGAATATACGAAGCCCGGCAAAACCAATTGAGATTTAATTTTGGGATGTCTTCATATCTACCGTCGGTGAGTTCGTACCCAAATCACAAGGAGCTCAATAGGTGGGATATGCTGCAGCATGATTGACGGTATGGCCTGTTTACTAAAACGGTCTCCGTCATTGGATTCCTGGTAACGATGGACCAAAATAGTCGCCGACAAAGCGTAGCTACGGTCGTGAGGAGGACTATCTCACTGTACTGATGTCTTCAGATGAAAAGACCAAGGAAATGCAGCCGGAGCAGGCGACTCGACGGACTATTCTGGCCCTCGTTGCGACTGGACTCTCGTTTGGTGCTGCAGTGCTGATGAAGCGGGAGATGCTGTATCGTGGGTACGGTGAGGATGGCTATGGTGAACAGGGCTTCGGCGAGTAACTAGTACTGAATCTCTGCCAACTTTCTCTAACGAAAGAGTTGTGACCAGCAGCTGCTAGCTTGTCTAAATTCGGAGCACCGAAGCAACACAGAGTAACGTTATCCTGATCGTTCTGGAGATTGTGAAGGTCGATCAATATCCGGTACCCCGCCCCTGCCTTCTTCGTGGTGGGTGTGATCGAGGAATCCTCGAAGACGCCCAGCTGTCTTTGCAACAGTACTACCCGCTTCTATCATGGTCGCTACTGGGGTTATTCTGACGTAATTCAGCGGGTCAAATGCCTCACAGAAAATGTTCTTGAGCTGATCCGCTCGTGAGACGTTACACTTTGACCAGTAGTACGGACTCTTCGTTTCGAGTTTATACTGTTTCTTCCAGTAGTCGGTAATAGATGACGCGTATGGATGGTCGACAACGAGTTCGGGATCGTATCGAATATCAAACTCGCTTCTGACTCGCCTGGCGAGTTCTTTTTCTTCGTGACCCCACCCCATTTCTTCGTCCCACCCACCGACGGTCTTGAACACGTCTCTATGGACGCCCATATTACACCCCCAGAAGTGATCGACGTAGCAAGGGTCGGCCCCCCAGTCGTAATGGGCGGTGAAATGGCGGGCAAACACATCATCTACCGGGTGGATGGTTCGACCGGCGTACGCCGCCTCTGTTTCGAGGACATCGTTGGCTTTTTCAAGATATCCTGGCTGGGGTCGAGAATCGTCATCGAGAAACACTATCTTGTCGCTTGAAGATTGTCTGATCCCCTCATTACGGGCTCTGGTCACCGGGCTCTTATCACATACGATAACCTCAAAGTCATCGAACGTCTGGTCTTCGAGGCACTGTATCGCTTCAATCTCATCTCGCGGCTTCAATGTCGCGATGACAACGCTGACCGATACCATGTAATTCCTTCTATCAACTTGCTCTTGCCTCGAAGATATTAGTATATCCCACCTGTCATTAGTAGGCAAGGCATTCACCCGTCTGGCCTACGTCGCCATGGCTGCAATGACTGCCTGCACCCACGATACAACTGCGTAAATGAACACCACAAACCCACCCATGGAAACCCAGCGTAGTCGCCTGTGATTTTTCGGTCGGACGCCATCTGGTTTGCTGAGCTCGACTGCAAAGAGAAAGCCTGCGTAGCTGAGCAGGTAATACAACAACAGGTTCCAACGACCGATAAATATCATTCCCCCCAACGCTAACAATAGCCAGACGACAAAAACCCCCACAAACTGTCGGGCCCATCCAGCGCACATAGCCAAGTCAATACACGTCTTCCTGTTTTGTTATGCTACTACTAGAGCGTACTATCGGACGATAATCTGAATGGTGCTTGCAATGACAGTCACCGTATCGGCAACTGTCGACACACAATGTTCCAACCGGGAGCCCCGTCAATGAGCCACAGGAAGATTGCTACCGATAGGAGCAGTACTTCGAAAACAATTGCACAAATAGCGCTGGGATTCGCCATTGACTCACGGCCACTAAACAAGGAAGATGGGGGGCAACGGGGCAGAAACCTATGCCTGGGGATGACTCAGATATGATTGTTCCACATACCCATTCTGTGGTAAGGTAATGTGTATCCAATGTTGAGAGCGCTATGTAGCTAGCTGACAGGTACTTTCATAGCCACATCAGTTATCATCCGTACTGATGGATCTATCGAGAGATGTTCCCACCACCAGAGGCTAGGGTGGCCGTTTCTTCTGCAAGACGCTGCTCTGCAGCATTCCTGTCTTCAGGATATCCAACGTCGACACGCCACCCATTGAGACGAACGGCGTCGATTGTTCTTCCGCTGTCCATCAGTAAATCAATGGCATCGCTGAGTTCGTACTCGCCGCGATCAGAGGGCTGAACAAGGCTACAAGCTTTGAATATTGCCGGCGAAAACGTGTAAAAGCCGGTCATGACCAGATTAGATGGCGGATCGTCCGGCTTCTCTACGACATCCGTTATTTCACCGTATTTATTGGTCACGCAAACGCCATATCTAGACGCTTCGTTTTTCGGAACCTCCTCTACCAGAAACGCGCAGTCGACGCGTTGTTCCTGTTGTCGTTGCACGACTGTGTCGAGGTTCCCCCGAAACACATTGTCTCCCAGCATCAACATAAAATCGTTTTCAATTTTCGGCTCGGCCTGTAACAAGGCGTGCGCTAGCCCAGCAGGCTCCTCCTGATGGACGTATGTTACCGGGACACCATCGTACGAGCTACCGTAATAGTCGATAATCTGCTGTTGACGATATCCGACGACGATAACAAACTCATCTGCATCAAGTGAAACAAGTTCGTCAAGGCAATGAGTCAGAAGCGGCTTTCCGTCTACCTCAACTAACGCTTTCGGGAGGTCATCAGTCAGTGGCTGAAGTCGTGTTCCCTTCCCGGCTGCGAGAACTACTGCTTTCATCACTCACACGCTTTCCCAGATGCCACATTGTAATACTGCTACTAATCGGAACCTGCCATCGGTAGGCGAACCGCACATTCTTTCGGCTAGTCACGCTGTTCAGCTATCGGCGTAGATCTCGAAGTGAATCCGAGTGAATAACAATGAACTCTTCTTCACCGAGTTGCGACTCATGCTCCGGCAAAAATATCAACTGTGAATCAGTCGAGGATTTGACAACGGTGAGTTCCTCCATCTCGTAGCCTAGGTCTGATTCCCAGTCTGGGTCCGTCGCTACTTCTTCCCACTCCTCTGAGGTCATCATTCAGCTGCCACTCCATTCAAACATCCTGACCTTGACAGACTCAACCACCTGTATGTAAACCACGAATTCTGACCCCGCCCCCAAAGCCCTAATCTCAGATTAAGACGATGTTTAAACTTCCTCTCTACTGCGCTGACATTGAGCATATCTCGGAAAGGAGTAATTACTATATTAAAGATTGCGCCCCTATACACAGCACTTCTTTGCCATTTACAATTCATTTACTTACCAACTCATTCTATGAATTTGTGCCTATCAAAATCTCTGAAAACAGACTAATTCCTGATGGTAGGGTTAAATTACTTTAATATTCGATAGGACTTCACTGGACAATGACATTGTTTTACGATGTATATGAGAAATGAACGCTGAGCGAAGCCACAGATTCACCATCGGAGCAGGATGAATCAAATACCTTCAGGCACATTTGCATCAATACCATCCTGTATCTGCGGCTCCCCGTCTACGATCCTATACTTACTTCTTGGATCGTTACGCCCGAAGCTCGAAACCGATGGAGCCCTCTCAAATGCCATTACGAACCTTAGCCCTCCTCGACATCTGAGCTATATGATCAGCTACCACCGTTCCACGTCCGTCTGGGGCGGTAAGCTCCGCCATGCCAGAATAACACGACTATAACAATACACCCCTGCGGTTTAGACACTGATGGAGAGGGCAGTTACCCGACACCCACAACACCGGCCCAATCCTTACCACCCCCCTCAGGGACGCTCGTGCCCTGTATAGTCGCTGTCGACTCGGATCGCTCTCTCCACTTTGACAGTGAGCCGGAGCGGCTTCGGTCACACCGTTCTTTCCGGCTCATTCCGGTCTCGACTTTTTAACTATGACAACTGGATTCTAACCCTTTGCTAATGATTCACTGATTCTCCTGACTAACTGTTGAGATACTGCTGACCCTTCTCGAGTTAAATTGTGTGATGGGAAAGCCTAGATGTCCAGTAGACACTGTACCAGAAGTCATGACCGAGAAACGGGCATTATGATATCATTCAGATATTCACCTAGAAGTTGGCTATAGGAGTGCTTATCGAGTAGCTATAATCATCGAAATTCTGGGAGTTTATAACAAATATATGATGGCTCGACACCAGTATCCCTCAGCACATGGATAACTAGCAAGTGTCCAGAAGAAGCCGACTACCTCATATATGAACTCAATTACTAAACTGTAACAGTTAGACGTAGCGGTGTATGCCGGAACATATCTCCGACAGCGAAATGGAACGGATTTCGGAATTCGCGAGCACTCCGATGTACAAACGGTCGCCCGACCAGTTACTGCCGGATGGTGCGGCCGACGACGAAGAATAACACACCCCTGGGGGGTGTTTCTCAGTCAGCATACAATCCCACTCACGGCTCACCGATATCAAAGGACTTGTTGTTTTTCCCTCGCCGTCTGGAGACCCCGTGAGTAATAGAAAGCACGAGAAACGAACTTATGACGACTAGTCCGATAACTAATGGACTAATCGCACCGAGTGGAGGCACACCGACGATTGCTGCTATGAGTAAAACGGCGTTCAACAGGGCCACAGCGCCATAGTACTGATACCATTTTGACTCGTTATCGCCATTGCTGATGAATGGTTCAACTTCTGGAGCATCCTCTCGAAGAGCTATTTCACCCGTATCAGCGTCATAGGTTATTAGCCCTGCCTCTTGGAGCTTCGGAGCATGAGTCTGATACAGCGAGACGTACACCCGCTTTCGCGCCTGTGAAGAGAGTTCTTCGACGGTTGTATCGTTTTCCCACGCAGCCAGCTCCTCAGCTAAATCGGTTAGCTGGACTGGCTCTATTTGCTGGCGTAGATAGTACAGTGTATATCGACGCCTAGAGCTGCTGAGGATATCGAACATTTGGTCGCGTGAGAGCTCTGGTTCTTCCTCTACCATCGGTGCACTCATGACCTCGGTTGCTGCGTTGGTTTATGTTCAGGCCGCGAGAGCGACATATATACACGAAACCCGGGGTACCGTTTTGTTACACCCCCGTTACCCTCTAATTCCCGAGTAAGAAATAGCTACTTGAATGGCGTACTGGGCTTTTGTCTTTCACCGACGGGTCACAGTCGGTATCTAATCCCTGTGTTTATGATGTGGAAGTATTGACAGCACTACACGAATCCCTCACAACAGCAGAGAATAAATAAAAATAGATATGCAGGCGAAAGCGCAGTACGGTGAGTTATTGTCCGATCCAATATAAGTCGCGGTATCACACTACTAAACTCTGGGTCTACTTCTACTAGTATATGTACAAACATCAGCACTACGCTATCGGATTCTAATGAGGATAGACGGAAACTACGTAGTGTCCTATTAATAATATATCGTGGTTATACGATATTGGCTCTGTCAGTTGATTTACCAAGTCACCGAGTGGGGATTTGGCGAGGCCAGTCTGAAAGCACAGCCGCACCTGTGATAGTAATCTCAAGAATAGTCTGGCCAAACCTCTGTGAAATCTGGAGTAGTTCAGTCCGTAATAGGATATATCGCCGACTATCGAGCTAAGAGCGTGACTGCTCAATATTCTTTTTCAAATTCGGATATCCTCTTCTGCGGCTACTGTACTGCTCTCCTGCTCGTCTTGCTGGCGTGCTCTCTTGCCGGAGGCTCATCATCATTTCCTCAATTAAGAACTAGTAGGAAGTTGATAGCCGATTACGTGGGCGTGATCTCGATTGTCTCGCTGTCTCGAATCCGAATGGTGTACCCACTGTATGTGAAACTGATCTGAATGTCGTCGGTGGACTGCCCTGCGACAAGTGTGTCGAGGGCATCCGGGTCGATTTGATTATACAGCGGCGGGAGACTAGTTTCCGTTACGGATTCTTTAGCTGCTATAGCGGTAACAATCGCTTCACTCGGTGATTCGTACTGGTTTGCCCAAAAGACCGTTTCTGTCTCGTTCCACTCCAAACTCATTGTCCTTTGTATGAACCACTCCCGTATCAGGATATACTCTATCAGACTAGCAAACTCAGATAACAGGCGCTATCTATCTAGATGCTGTGCCGTTCTCTCTTCGCCAAACAACTCCTCAAGTAGTTTCCGGACAGCTACCCGAAGGTGGTGGCTGAACGTCGGCTGTGATATATCGAGCGTATCAGCGATTTCCTGACCGGTCTTGTCCCGGGGAGATTGATAGAATCCGCTATAAAAGGCTGCAAGCAGGACCTCAAACTGCCGAGGGGTTAGCTGTGCTGTCAGTTCTGAGTAGAATGACTCGCGGGTTTGGACACTACGTTCCCGCTTGTGACGGCTGACGAGTTCGATGTCCGGACATGAACGCCGTAACTCAGCAATGAGTTGGCGAATATCGACAGTCTGTGGAACCTCAATCTGAATCTTTAGCGTCTTCCCATCAGACTGGATCAACTGCGGGGCTCCTCCTTGCTCGGCGACTGTCAGTGCGAGTTGTGTACCCGAGACTGTCGCTTCGAACAAACTCGTATCTTCTGTGTCGGTTAGACACTCTATTCGCTCAATCCGAGGGAGGGTATCCAAGCACGCTTGTAGATCTTCTGAGGGAGCATCAGTGCTGAAAAACACGATACAGCTGGCATCTCCCTGTGGGACGATCCCCTCGAATGATATCTCTGCATCGACGACGCCCGCGATCCGATGGAGGATATCATCGGATTCGGTTGCTTCCAGTTGAAGCTCGACAGCCCGATCCGCGACGAGCCCTTGCTTCGTCTCAATACTGTTAATGGCGTATCCAACCGTCTCACTCACTTCCTCGAGTACTGACTGTGTCGGCAGATCGAAAACGTTCGGCGCTTTCGCGTACACAGTCAGGATCCCATATGAGAGCTGCTGATAGCTGAGTGGAATACTGACGACTGATTGGAACCCGCGTTCCAGTAGCCGCCGCTGCCACCCCTTCCCTCTGAGCCCGTCCGCGATGTTGTTGTTCAGCGTCTGCTCGTTCGTCCGGGCTGTCTGGACTGCTGGTGGAGGCGGTGTTTCATTCGAGGGTGTGCGGGATTCTTCCAGAAAGCCACGGTCGGTTCCTGCCCACGTCCGTGGCGTGACACGGTCAGTATCGGATTCGTATTCACCGATCCAGGCAAACGAACAGATGTCGGACGCGACTAACTGGTCACACACTGCCTGCTCTATCTCTGAGCGACTGTCTGCCCTGAGCACTCGCTCGTGAATTTTCTGACTCAGCTCTGTCAACCGGTTCATCTGCTCAAGCTGCACCGTCTGTTGCTCCAGATCGCGTTGCCTATCTTCGAGTTCCGTCTCGTAGTTCAGCCTGTCGAACGCCGTTCGAATAGTCGCCCCGAGGAGTTCGGTAATTCGACGAGTCTGGGTATCGAACTCGCCGCCGATTGTGTCGCCCGCTCGAAGTACCCCATGGTCACCCAGCGGGACAAAGACGGCTTTTCCATCAGTCGTCGTGCTCTCGCCCGATTCCGAGGCCGAGTTCTCGTCGCAGATTATAGTTTCCTCGGTAAAGAAGGCCGAACTTACGAAGCTATCACCGTCTGCTGGGATAGCCTGGTGTTCCTCGGTCTCCGTCGTCGAAAGCGGGCGAAAAGTGTTCGTCTCGCTGTCGAACGCGTACAGCACAACCTCAGGGAGACCGATGATATCACGGGTCCGCGAGACAACAATTTGCGCGGCTTCCTCCTCTGAAGTCACGCCCAAGAGGTCTGTTGCGGTTTCGTACAGCTGTGTAAAGCCCATCTCAGCCCGCTGTGTCTGTAATTCGTTTCCGATCCACTTGCTCAGCAGGTCCACGAGCGTTACGTCCCAGTCCGAAAACCCGGTCCCGCTCGTCCCGGACCCGTAGAAACAGAGCGTCCCATAGATACTCCCACCCACAGTGAGTGGCGTGCCGAGATACCGATCGACTTCGTCATCCCATATGTGGTCTCGACTATCGTCGCCGCAGCCGGCAGCAACGTCAGTCATCACGACAGTCTCCCCGTCTTTGATAGCTTTCGCGCAGGGGGTTTCCGACAACGGAATCGTTCCGCCTGAAAAAATCGTTTCCTCTGGTGTCTGGAGCACCTCGAAATCGTATTCCATTCCATTTATATGAGAAAGTGTTGCGTACTCGGTTCCAAGCACGCTGCGGCCGACTTGCATGAGGTCCGCTATCTGTTCTTGTAGCGCCCCGTCCCGTGCTGTGAACACTTCGGTAATCGTCCGCAGGACTTCCTCCCGCATTTCGAGTTCGGCACGTGTTGCAGTTGAATGGAGCCCATCGGCGACAATCTCAGCAAGCTCTGTCAGTACTGTCTGCTCCGCCTCGTCAAACGCGAAGGGTGTGTCTGCGTATATCGAAATCACGCTCTGCACTGATCCTGTGTACTGGATCGGGAGAACGATCATCGACCGGAACCCGTACTCCGATGCGAGTTCCTGCCATGGCTGGACAGACGAACCAGTCCTGATATCAGACGCCACCTGCTGTTCGCCGGTTTCGATTGCGTGGCCGAACGGTCCGTCATCGAACACTGAGCGGTCATAGCGAGAGAGCATCGCTTCGACGTATTCGAGTGCGTCGCCACCGCCAGCGGTGGGAACGACGTCGCCTGACTCGTTTTTTTCACCGATCCAGGCAAACTGGTAGGCATCCGAACTGGTCAGGATGTCACAGACAGCCGCTTTGATCTCGTCGGCTGTTGACGCCCTCAGCACCTGGCGGTTTATCTCTCGGAAGAGGGAATTGATCCGCGATAACCGCGCTGTTTCCCGTCGGAATCGGTACGATTCGACTGCGTTCTCGATTCTGTTTGTGAGTACTGCGTACTGTTCCGGCCCACCACCTTTGACGAAATAGTCGGTGACGCCGGCCGAAACCGCTTCGCTGGCGAGTTTCTCGCTCCCCTGGCCTGTCAACAGGATGAACGGGAGGTCTCCGTTAGACCGTCGTACCGTCTCTACGAATTCAATCCCGTCAGCCTCGGGCATCTCGTAGTCACTGACGATACAGTCGATCGACTCGGAATCGAAGTAGCTGAGGGCATCATCGACGCTTGCGGCCTCAATTACCTCGATACGGTCGTTCTCGTGTTCCAGCAGTTCTGCCGTGGTCTGCCGGAACTCCCCGTAGTCATCGACTAACAGCACCTTGATTTTCGGGGCTTCCGTCCCACTATCCGTTGGTGCCGGTCCGGTTTCACCGGCCAACTTCCGCATACTATACTACTTACGCGACAGCCCGTATAAACGTTTGACTTGGTTGCAACGCAGCCATTGTTCTGCCTCTGCTAGTCACTGTCTCCCTTGAGAAACTCGGTCCCACCCAAATCAGCAGGTAGTTCATACTCTTACAAGCATACAAATACTACGCTCTCCGAACCAATGGTTCCCGACCCGAGTTATTAGAAATTTATATATTCTAATAGCGTTTCACTTTGAATATCTTCTCGTCGATATGCTATCGTACAGATATCAAATATGGTAAGAAACGGTCTGTATTGAGATTAAATCAAACCTAGATTTAGCTCTGTAAATATCGACTGCATAATAATATGGCAGAAATATCAGATGAAAATGGTAACGCATTTACTAGCATATGTGTGATAATAATTCCATTTGCGAATAATTTTCCTCCCCCACTCACATTCGTCTATGACCAAAGTACACACTAAGGGTGTGTAGACAATCGAAGTTAGGACTCACGCACACTGTGCGTACACCAGGCGTCAAAAACTATTACTGAACAGGCCGAAACGACTGAACAATGGCTGTTGACTCCGGTTGCAAAGTAGATGCGGTTATCGATAAGTACGGGCTGGCGTCAGCGGACCCCGTCTACGAGTCCCTTGACGATGGCCTGCTCGCACGCTGGACAGGCGCCGATGACCGGACCGAAATGGGGTATCGGTCGTTGACAGCGTGGTTCAACAAACGACTCCTCAAACAGGTGTATACTGAACACGGTCGTGAAGCCCTTGATACCCGTATAGACAGCGACTACGAGACGTTATGTGGCGATGACGACTTACAACGGGACGAACTCATCGAGCGACTGCAAGCTAC
Organism: Haloarcula sp. R1-2; assembly: GCF_011627385.1. Lineage (NCBI taxonomy): Archaea > Methanobacteriati > Methanobacteriota > Halobacteria > Halobacteriales > Haloarculaceae > Haloarcula > Haloarcula sp. R1-2. The sequence continues at coordinate 52,728 of NZ_JAANTG010000003.1, read as the reverse complement.
AGGCATCCCTGGTGCGTCGCTCCATGATGATATGGTGTCGTGGGGGACGATGCGAACACATCTCAACGACTGTCTGGACGGTGAAAAAGAGCCACAGAAGGCGACAACTAACTGGGAGCGCGAGAGCGTGGCAACGGCCAAGACGGTTGTCGAACAGAAGGCCGAAACGGCACTGTCATCGCTCGCGAAGAAAGGCGACATCGACGGCGGTGACACCGCGGAGATTGAGGCCCAGATACAACTTGGATGTCCAGACTGTCCGACCCGCGTTCCGTTCGCTGTCGCACTTGAGCGTGGGTACGTCTGTAAGCAACACCGGAGCGCGAATCTGTCAGCACACAACTCATGACTTGGAACATCGACATCGAACGAATCGCAGGTATACTTGATGGGTCGGCAACGATAGCGCCGGGAGTAAACGTCGTCCGTGGTTCGAACTGGCAGGGGAAATCGAGCTTCATCGAAGCAATCAAAACGGCCCTTGGCACCTCCACAGAATTGACCGAAGGGGCAGAAAGCGGGACAGTACATCTAGAAACACCGACAGGCGTCTATGACGTGGCGCTCACCCGTGAGAACGGTACCGTCGCCCGACGCGGTGAGCCATACCTCAGCGACGAGTACGACGTGACACGCGCTGAACTGTTCGCGTGTCTGGACGAGCGCAACGAAGTCCGCCGTGCCGTCCGGGCAGGAGAAAATCTTGAGGACGTGCTGTTGCGGCCGCTCGACTTCCAGAATATCGACGCACAGATCGAGACGTTACAGCGAGAGCGCGAACAGATCGAAACAGAACTTACGCAGGCACGCGAGGCGAAAAAGCGGATTCCCAGTGTTCAAGAGAAAGTGACACGGCTAGAAAACGAAATTGAAGATTTGCAGGCCAAACGTGAGACGATCGACAGTGAGGCAGGAAGCGACGACAGTTCGGAGTCGGTCCGCCGTCAGCTCAGCCAAGCACGAACTGAACAGAATCAGGCGCAAAACCGCGTCGAACGACTTGAGCAGAGTATCGAGCGGACGGAACAGCGTCTTTCGGAGCGCCAAGATGATCTTGATGCTCTCGAAATCCCGGAGTACAATGACGTTGCAGACAAACTTTCGGAGGCGAGGGAGTCCCTCTCACAAGTAGAGCGAGACGCCGAGGTACTCCAGTCCGTCTACTCCGCCACCGAAATGGTACTCAGTGAAGACCGACTGGACCTGCTTACCGAGGTGGAGCGTGATATCGACGAGGACACCGTTGCCTGTTGGACATGCGGCAGCGAGACAACACGAGCGGACCTGGCTGACCGGCTGGACGCTCTTGGGAGCGAACTCACGGCGCTTCGCGCCCAGAAGGAGACCTACCGAGATACTGTCGAGGAACTGGAAACACAGCGCGAGGAAATCAGCCAGGCTCGCCAGCGAAAAGCCGATTTAGAAGAAGTCATCGCTGAGTTGAAGACGACGCTGGCCGACCGGAAACAAAGCCTCGATGCAGCCAGAAGCAGGCTCGAAAAGGCCCAAGGGGACGTGGAGCGGCTTTCCGATCACGTTGATGCGGCCGTGGCGGAACTTTCGGATGTCGAAAGTGAGATCAAGTACCGCGAGGCCGAACTCGAAGACACCGCCGACGAACTGGCGCAACTCGAAACGAGAGCGGCCCGCGTCGACACGCTCGAAACCGACCTCGAATCCCTTCGTGACGACCTCGCGGAACTCCGGGGCCGAAAAGACCGACTCAAGCGTGAGGCACGGGAAGCGTTCGATACGGCGATGCAGGACATCCTTTCCCGATTTGGGACGGGGTTCGAAACGGCTCGACTCACCGCTGACTTCGATATTGTGGTCGCTCGCGACGGTCAGGAAGCGAGCTTAGATGCCCTCAGCGAGGGGGAACTCGAACTTATTGGCTTTGTGGCAGCGCTGGCCGGCCGCCAGTCGTTTGATGTTGGCGACGCTGTCCCGCTCTTGCTCGTTGACGGCCTTGGCGGTCTTGACGATGACAATCTGCACACCCTTATTGAGTACCTACAGCAAGGAACGGAGTATCTGGTGTTCACTGCGTACCCGGAATACACTGCGTTTGACGGACGCGAGATCGACCCGACCCGGTGGACTGTTGCGAACGAAAAACAGGCCTCGGCTGACTAGTCTCTCTTAAGTCGGAGTGTCCGCACCACCGACGCTGATGCCTTGCTTGACTGCATACCCTGTTGTTCAAGAACGGAATATACTCTCTAAGAGTATTTTCAATTTTAGGATAATTATACAAAAATACTATTAGTGGTAGGGTTGTTCAACAATCAGATGGCGACCATTCGGGTAAAAGATTGGACGAAAAATAAATTGAGGCGAATACGGAACGCGGAGTCACACTCGTCGTACGATTCGGTCATCAAAACACTGCTAAAAGACCGCAAACTCGCAAAGTACACCGACGACACCTCCAATACAGCGACAAGCGAGTCCGGACAGCCACAGGACGCCGACATCGACAAGGCGTTCGACGATCTGACTGTGCTGGCGGAACTAACCGGGAGCCACGACGACGTGTTATTCCTGTGGTGTCCGAACTGCGGGAACGAACTCGTCCATCTCACGGTCGAGCAACCGCTTGGCCTCTCCGTGTTTGAGATGGAGTGTCAGCGATGTCTTACCCATCTCGACAGTCACGCCATCGTCGCTATTGAACTGCGGTATCCCATCGAACAGAAGATGATCGAGGGACAGCTTCAGACGGACCTCAAATCCTGCGTGATAGACTACTGGGACCGGACACTGGAGGCGGTGGCTGACGGGACGCTCGAAGCAGACACCTCCGCCGCCAGTCTCGTGTGGCAGTTCGACCAGTACTACAAGCAGTTTACCTGGGACTGGCCGACTGACGTTCCGGCTGTCAGCGTTGTCCCCGGCGTCACGTATCGCAATACCGTGACTGACGAGCGAATCGAAGCCGTCGAAGCCGTCACCGAGAACCGGAACGCGATGGATTCGTACAAAGTCAGACGGTACACTGTAGACGGCGATGTCCTCTCGGATCGGATAGACAGTAGCACGATTGTCGACTGGGTTGTCAACCGTGAACTGGTCATCACTGAGCAGTCCGTGGAAACGACCAAATCGGCGACGTAAGGGACCTTGGTGCCGCGTACTTTATTTTATCGCTGGTGTATGTGGCGTTCCTCTCAAAACGCCCCGTGGTTTGCTGGATGCTGATCTGAGTGGGGGTATATTTTCGCCTCGAAGTACCCCTCCTTCGCAGTCCTAAATCTAAAGATTGGACAATATCATGAATATTATAGTCTGTACGGTCGGCAATAAGTGCGAAAAATATTCTGTCTTGGTTATTGGGCCGCTTATAATATGTAATAACCTGAGGTAATATATAAGGTGTATCGAGGCTACTGAAGACACTCATGACGTTTGTCGACAACAGTTATACGACATCAGTGACCTCTTTTCTAGCATGATTAGGCTGGTTGGATGCATGCGTTTCACTAGTTGCATCTCCGTGCATATCCAGAGTTGCAAGCGAGGGAGTGACCTGTGAGCAAAGCGACGCACCCTCACACGCTCAAACTCCCGCGTGAGGAACACGGATTGGCGACCTCGAAGGCAGCGACCAGACGGATACAGGGAATCCTTCCGGTGTTTCTGGAGAACAAGATCACGGAGGCGGAGGCCAATGGACTGGTCGTGCCGCTTGATGGCAGCATCGAATCGACGGTTGCGGCGGCGCTAGCTGTCGACGGTATCGGGGCCGACTACGTGACCGGACTGGTGATGCCGGTACAGCTAAGCGATGAAGGGCCTGCCCGGACGGCTGAAACCGTCGCGTCGCTGCTGGATATCGACTGTCACCGGCTCAACCTGCAGCCGGTACTGACGGCGTTCCAGCGGGTCGTCGGTGAAACCGGTGAGCCGACGGACGACCTCGTGGCGATGCAAAACGCCGGCGAACGCTTCCGGATGGCGTGTAAGTACTACGTCGCAAACACCAGAAACGAACTCGTCGTTGGGACGGTCTCCCGGACTGACCGACTGCTGGGTTCCGTTGCGAAACACGGCGAGAACGGCGTGGACCTGTCGCTGTTTGGCGACCTCTATCGAACTGAGATCGAGGCCCTTGCTGATGCGCTCGCGGTTCCATCGAACCTACTCGACCAGTCTTCACGTTTAATGGAGCACACTGGTGCAACTGATGCGAGGGAGCTGGGCATCGACCAGCGAGACCTCGACAGCATCCTCCACTTCGCGATTGATAGGGGCTGCTCCGCGTCGACAGTGGCCGACAAAGTCGGTGTTGGCGAATCTGTCGTCGAGCGAACGATTCAGTGGTGTGCCAGTACGCGCCACAAGCGACACACGCCACCAAAGCCCTCGATGGATAACTGATACTCTCGGCTGTCTGTCTGTGGCGTCTTTCGCCACCCAGGGGTCGCAAATCTCTCACAATATGGACGGCCAACAGTATGAGCCACACCGTGGTCTTTCTGTGAGCAAAGCAGTTAACAGCTATACTCCGCGATTCTCACATCCATGCAGGCCGACCCCAAGGAGATAATCGATATCGGCGACAGGCTACTGTCGGAGTATCCTGAACTGTTTACTGAGCAGTACGAGACAAACACTCGTCTCGTTCAGCGACTTGCCAGCGTGGATTCGTTTCGTACACAAACCCGACTCACCAGATACATCACCCGCAAAAAACGGACACGGAACGGCTCGCAAAGCTGAGGTCACTACGAAGCACACGCGCCACACGGAGCGCCACACGTCTGTGGCCGGATTGTCTGCACTCGGCGGCCATCCCGATATGAGGACCTTCTTTATGTAGAGACCGTCTTGCAGGACGTATGTTACTCACTGGGACTGTCGTTGCGGATTCTGAGACCGTCCTGCAGGACGGAGCGGTCGTCGTTTCCGGGGACCGTATCGAGGCCGTGGGTTCCCGGGCCGAACTCGAATCGCAGTACGCTGACCACGAACACCAGTCATACGACGTGCTGTTGCCGGGGCTCGTCGGTGGCCACATCCATTCCGTACAGAGTCTCGGCCGCGGCATCGCCGACGATACGGAACTACTCGATTGGCTGTTCGACTACATTCTACCGATGGAAGCCTCCCTCACGGCCGAGGAGATGGAAGTCGCGGCGAAACTGGGCTATCTGGAGATGATCGAAAGCGGGACCACGACCTGCATTGACCACCTGTCGGTCGCTCACGCGGACCGCGCCTTTGAAGCGGCGGGTGAGATCGGCATCCGCGGCGTGCTCGGGAAGGTGTTGATGGACCAGCGCTCGCCCGACGGCCTGCTAGAGGACACACAGGCCGCACTGGACGAATCTGAGCGACTGATTCAGCAGTATCACGGTGCCTATAACGACCGGATCCGGTACGCTGTCACACCCCGTTTTGCCGTCTCGTGTAGCGAGGCCTGTCTCCGTGGGGTGCGCGAACTCGTGGACAAATACGACGGTGTCCGCATCCACACCCACGCCAGTGAGAACCAGAGCGAAATCGAGACGGTGAAAGAAGACACTGGGATGCGAAACATCCACTGGCTTGACGAGGTGGGACTCACGGGGGAGGACGTTGTTCTTGCGCACTGTGTCTGGACCGACGAGAGCGAGCGCGAAGTCCTCGCAGAGACGGGGACTCATGTCACACACTGCCCGTCCTCCAACATGAAACTCGCCAGTGGCATCGCTCCGGTCTGGGACTACCGTGACCGCGGTATCAACGTCGCAATCGGCAACGACGGACCGCCCTGTAACAACACCCTCGACGCCTTTACCGAGATGCGACAGGCAAGCCTCCTGCAGAAGGTTGACCAGCTAGACCCGACGGTGACACCGGCAGCCGAAATCTTCGAGATGGCGACGCGAAACGGTGCGAAAGCCGCCGGCTTCGAGGAACTCGGTGCAATCCGGGAGGGATGGCGCGCTGACATTGTCGGCCTCGATACGGACCTCACGCGGGCAACGCCGCTGCACGACGTACTCTCCCATCTGGTGTTTGCGGCCCACGGCGACGATGTCCGCTTCACGATGGTCGACGGGAACGTCCTCATGGAACAGGGTGAAGTAACCACTATCGACGCCGACGCCGTCCGCTCTCAGGCCTCGACGATGGGCCTTGAGATGGACCTCGAAGACGCACGCAAGTCCGCACAGGAACAGAAGCCCTGACGCGGGCCTGTTGGCTCTCGTCCGAATGTCAGCCGAGCCGCGTCCGCAACTGAGACCCGAGCCAGTCGCTCGTGACGACCAGCGCAAACACGGCAAGGATGGCGGTCGAGAGTTTTCCGTACTGCAACCGCTGAATGGTGATGACAAGATAGTATCCGACGCCGCCCGCACCCACGAACCCGAGGATGGCGGCCGACCGGATGGTACACTCCCAGCGGTACAGCGTGTACGAGGCGATTGTGGGCGTCACCTGCGGGACCATCCCGTGACAGACCGCCTGCAGGCGTGTTGCGCCACTTCCGGCAACTGCCTCGTTCGTCATCGGGTCCGTGTCTTCAAGGAAATCGGCGTACAGTTTTCCCAGGACACCGGCGTTGTGAACTGCAAGCGCGAGAACGCCCGCAAACGGGCCAAGGCCGATAGCGGTAACGAAGAGGAACCCCCAGACGATGCCGGGAACAGAGCGCAGAAAACTGAGTACGGTTCGACTGGCGTGATAGAGGCCGCGGCCGACGGCGATACGGCTGGCTGAGGCGTTCCTGTATAGCGGGCCGCGATGGGTGACAGTGGCGGCACTGGTCAGACCGAGTGGAACGGCGAGCGCGACAGCGAGTGTGGTTCCGACAACGCTGATAGCCAAGGTTTCGACGATAGCCCACAGCAGGCCATCCCGAAGGCTTCGTCCCAGCAGGTATTCACGGCCAGTCTCCGGTGGGAAGCCCTCGGCAACGAACGCGCCCATCTGCTCACGAGCACCGGCGGCGAACAGGGCCATCGGATCCACTTCGGCAATCCACGCCGCGGCCGCCAGGATGACACAGCCGCCGAGGAGTGTCGTGAGCTGGCGTTTCGAGAGTCCGGTCGCAGCGTGCTGGGCGGCATCTGGACCGCTATATTTCTCAGACATACCGTGGAACCGGGACATCGCTCTCTTTCTCCGTTCCCGTTCGTTCGGCGTCGGTACCCGGCGGGGATGCCCCCGCCGCAAAGAGGGCATCCAGTTGGTCGTCGGTCACCGCCCGTGCGGGCGTATCAAACCTGACTCGGCCATCCGCCATGCCGACAATCCGGTCGAAGTGCTCCAGTGCCAGGTCGACCTCGTGAAGGACGGTGACCAGCAGTTCCTCGTCGAGGGCGGCGTCGAGCACGTCGATAACGTTCCGACGGGAGCTGGGGTCGAGGTTCGCTGTCGGTTCGTCGGCCAACACGACCTCGGCATCCTGCATGAGGGCCCGTGCGAAGGCGACCCGCTGGCGTTCGCCGGCACTCAACGATTTCGCGGGGACATCGGCCCGGTCGGCCAGCCCGACGGCATCGAGTCGTTCGAGGGCTGGCTCTGGATGCTGGGGCAGCAGTGGCTCGATGAAGCCACGGAGCCAGGACAGGGCTCCGAGGCGTCCAGTGAGGACGTTCGACAGTGCTGTCCGCCGGTTCACGAGCGTCCCCCCCTGATACGCAAGCGTCGCGGTCGAACCCGTACTGCTGCTCCCGTTGAAGCGCACTGTTCCAACATCAGGCTGTAACGCGCCGGCTGCCAGCCTGAGAAGCGTGGTTTTGCCGGCTCCCGACGGGCCGATGACGGCGACCCGTTCACCGGCTTCCAGTTTGAGCGAGACATCCCGTACCGCAACTTTCCCGCCGAATCGCTTGGTGACACTATCGAAAACGAGCCCCTGGCCTGACTGTTTGCCCTCTGGCCGCGCTGTGCACTTGCTCCTCACCCGTCGCCTCCCCGTTCGATGCCAGCCATCTCGACGGCCGTTTCCAGCGAGGTGAACGCGTCGTGGCTCACCCCGACGTACTGGTCGACAGCCTGCTGGTCGAGAATGTCCGTTCGCCTTTTCGAATCGAGGGTCGTGAACGCCGTCTGCACAGCGTCCGCTGTCGTTGCCTCTAGCGACGGGGCAACGGCCCACGGGTAATCAGGGAAACCGGGGGTTCGCCAGAGCTCTTGTACCCCATCAACAGCGTCCTCTGCGAGTAGTCTATCGTAGATGCGGGCGTTCAGCGCCCCGATGACACCGCTCGTCCGGCCGACTGTCGCTGCCGTTGCGTCGTGGGCACCGACGTGTGTGACCTGTGCGAACGCGTCGGTGTGTAGGCTGTACTCTGTCCGAAGGTGGTACGTCGGCATCACGGTTCCACTGGTCGAGAGCGGGTCGCCAAACACCAGTTCGGTCTCGCTTGCAGTCTCGACTACGTCTGCCATTTCTGTCAGGTCACTATCTGACGGGGCGATGAACACGGAGTGCCACTCTGTCTGTCCATTCCGTGACCCGACGGCGACTGGCTTTGCACCTGCTCGATGATGCGCCAGAATGTACGATACACCGCCGTAATAGGCAATATCGACCTGGCCCGCGACCATCGCCTGTACCATCCCGGCATAGTCAGCCGCTGTGCGTAGCTCGGTCTCGACGTCAAGTTCGGTCGCCAGATACGCCGCGAGTTCGGTGTTCTGTTCGATGGCGGTATCCGGGTCCACGTCGGGCACGATACCGACCGTCAGCGTCGGCGTTGCTGTCCCTCCGAGACAGCCTGACAGTGAGAGCGCTGCCGCTGTTCCCAGGAATTCACGCCTCGTGGGTCGCATTACGCTGTGATGCGAGTCGCCGGGCTTGAAAGTTGTGTGCGCCACATCCCGGCTGTGTGGCCCACGACAGCAGTGCGCGTCTGTCGGCCTCAGTCGTTCGTTGCGATGGCTTCGATTTCGACGCCGACACCCTTTGGCAGATTTGCGACCTCAACTGCGCTCCGGGCCGGCGGCGCTTCGTCGAAGAAGCCGGCATACGTGTCGTTCATGTCCTCAAAGTCGTCGATGTCATCAAGATAGACGGTCACCTTCAATACGTCACTCATCTCCAGCCCCTCAGATGCCAGCACCGCTTCGACGTTCGATAGCGCCTGTTCCGCCTGTGTCGCTATCGGTTTGTCGTCCAGCAGGTCGCCGTCGGGCGTCATCGGAATCTGGCCCGCGGTGAACACGAGCGAACCGTTTGTCGTTGCCTGACTGTACGCCCCGACTGCATCGGGTGCATCGGCCGTGCTGATAGTCCGTTTCATCAGCCGAGTGTTCCACCATCAGTGTCTTAAATTTACAGGCTGTCGCGGCGGTCGGTGAACTCGGCGAGGTCAGCATCGGTGTCGATATCCCAGTGGACGCCGGGGTCCGAAACCTCGATGAACGCTGTCTTCTCGGTGGTCTCGATGATATCTCGACCGCCGCGGTCGCCGGAGACAGAGGCGAGCGCATCGAAATGGCAGTTGTCGAAAAGCACCGGATTACCCCGTCTCCCCTCGTGCTCGGGAACAACAACGGTTGCCGTTCCTGTACGGTACGCTTCGAGAAGCTCCTCGATGGTTTCGACGCGTACAAACGGCATATCGCCCAGCAAGAACAGGGCGGCGTCCCAGCCGGCCGAACGGGCAAACTCGACTCCATGTCGAACCGACGCACTCTGGCCGGTCGCGTACTCGTCGTTATGCTGAACCGAGAGCGAGAGGCCATCCAGCGCAGCAGCGACGGCCACTTTTTTGTGGCCGAGGACGGCGACAGCGTCCGACAGCGATGACTTGCAGGCGGTTTCGGCCACCTGTCGGACGACTGCTTTCCCATCGATAGTCGCCAGCAGTTTGTTACCCGACTCGTATCGAGAACTCCGCCCAGCAGCGAGGATGACACCGCCGACTCTGGTCCGATGTTGACCGCTCATAATACCCCTCGTCTCGCAACACTACCGGCTGTGCCCTCGCAGTCAGTCATCGCTGGTTCTCCTCTTGCACATCCGATCTTGAGACCACTTCACAGATATCCGACGCGAACGATGTGATGACGCCCCGAGAACACCGCTCTGTCTGTGAAAGCGCGTGGGTGAGCACGTCAGTAGCGATACGCCGCTGTGGTTCGGTATCCGCTTTGTTGACTAGCGGTATCACAGACGCCTCGGCTGGCGCGTTTCGGAGGCCACCGTTGGGATGTGTGAGCACTGTCCCGACAGCCGCCGCAGTAATCGTGTCGCCCACACGAAGGCCGGTGATATCCGCGACCCGCTCCGGTCGATGGACCACGTCCGTCGTCAGCGCTTCACCGACGGCGGCGACCGAGGCGACCGGGACGACGTGGGTCGCTGTACTCGGGACGACTGGCTCTCCGTCGCTAGGCGCTTTGAACTCCCGCTTGCGTGCCCCGTCAGCCTTGACGAGAAGCCAGTCGAAGAGTCCGGCATCGGATAGCTGCTCTATCACACTCGCCTCGAATCCGCGAACCTTCCGGTTGACTCGCGCCGGATCGGCTACCTCCTCGCGAGCGACAGCAATCGGCGGGTCGCGCGTCTCGAGGTCGGTACGCCACCCGTCCGGGTCGGTGAGCGTCAGAGGCAGGTCGGGCGGGGGCGGCATCGCTGTCGTCGTCGTGTAGCCCACGTCGTATCCCTCGTCAGTTCCCTCGGTCGTCAGTTGTCCCATCGCGGTTTTCTTCCCGCCGGCCCCGACAAAGGCGACAGCGGCGCTGGAACCCAGGCCCAGCGCAGCAGCCAGATCCATACGCTCGCTCCGCGCAAGACACACAAATAGCTTACCGGCGCAACCACGTGTGGCGGCGATAGCGTTTTTGTGATCTAATGGCACACGTACCGGTATGGCCCGCGTAGACGTTCGTGGTGAAATCTGCCCCCGGCCGGCGCTCATTGTCCGGCAGGCGCTTTCGGACCTCGATACCGGCGAGACGCTCGTCGTTCGAGGTGATTACCCGCCGGCCGAAGAGAACCTCCGGCGGATGTGTACGACGCACGGCATCGACGTGACGACCGCGGAGACCGCTGGCGAGTCGGACGAGTTCGAACTCGAACTTCGGGTGACCGAGATGGCGTCGCTATCGGAGGCCTGAGTGTGGGACCCGACGCGGCGACTGACGATGACGACGAGACGACGCGCCTGACGGAGTACACGGAACTCCACGGCTGTTCCTGCAAAGTTGGCCAGAGCGACCTCGATTCGCTGCTCGCCGATGCCGGCCTCACCGGTGAGAGCGACGCGTTGCTGTTCGGCATTGGCGAGGACGCCGCTGCGCGGAAACTTACCGACGACCTCGCGTTGGTCTCGACGGTGGATTTCTTCACACCTATCGTCGACGACCCGTACGACTTCGGCCGTATCGCTGCCTGCAACGCCGCTAGCGATGCCTTCGCTACGGGTGCGGTCGAGAATGTCGACTGCTTGGTCGTCCTCGGACTCCCACGAGCACTAACCGAGAGCGCAGCGCCAATTCTCGCCGGCATGGCTGACGCACTGGACGCGATGGATGGCGTCATCGCCGGCGGTCACACCATTATGTGTCCGTGGCCCTTCGCCGGCGGGGCCATCTCGGCAACGGGGCGTCCCGACGCCCTCCTCACCTCGCAGGGAGCCAGTCCCGGCGACCGGCTCTACCTGACCAAACCGCTCGGGACACAGCCAGCTATGGGGGCGACCCGCGTGACTGACGAGCAGTTCGTCGAGACGGTCACCGACGCTACTGACCGGCCGCTCGACACCATTGCTTCGGAGGCTATTGCGTGGATGACCACACCGAACCGGGACGCAACAGTTGCGTGCCGCGAATACGCGACAGCCGCGACTGATATTACCGGCTTCGGCCTCGTCGGGCAGAGCCGCGTGGTGGCCGCCCGCTCGAACGTTGGTATCGAACTGACACATCTCCCGGTCATCACGGGAACGCCTGCCCTCTCGACGCTTTTCGGATACGGGTTGACTGCGGGCGAGAGCGCGGAGACCAGCGGGGGACTGTTCGTCTCCGTCCCGCCGACTGCGACTGACGCCGTCGAAACGGCGTTCGACGACGCCGGCGTGTTCTACCGTGCTGTCGGACGTGTTACGGCCGGACGCGGTGTCTCACTTTCGGACCCGACTATCGAAGAAGTCAGCCGCTAACGTCGATTAAGAGCCTTCTACCGCAACCGGAGCACTGCCTCTAGCACGCCACCGCCGAGACACAGCGCTTTGTCGGAGATTTTCGTTGGGTCGACAGACTCACCACGAGGGTCGACATCGCCGAGTTTGGTGCCCTCGCTGACACCGAGGCCGCCGTGAACTAGGCCGCGAACCAGTCCATCTATCTCGGTTTCGACCGGCCGGTCGCCGACGGTGCCGACCACGTCGCCGGCTGTGACACTATCGCCGATGGCGACCGTGGGGGTCCACTCACCGTCTGTCGGGGCGCGAAGCACCCGTTCGTGGGTGTAGCCGCGCCGTTCGCCGGGCTCGCCATCGTACTCACTCGCTGTCCCCTCGTAGAACACGCGGCCAAGTTCGTGCCCGCGGTCGGTCTCGACGACCGCGTCCACGTCCTCGCCGGCCTCGAAACCGGGCCCCATCCCGACCACCACATCGGCGTCTTCCCGGCGCGTACCGGTGTCGAACGCCCCTTTCGCCATAATCGCGTCGACGAGGACCGCCGCGTCGAGGTCGTCAGCGACAGTCGCCTCGGGGTCGACGAGTACCGGCACGACATCGTCGGCGAGCAGTTCGAGTGCCTCGTCGATGTCCGCTGCTGCACGGCCAGTGACTCCTTCGACTTCCACCTCGTCTTCGTACAGCGCCGCGCCGAAGGCGACCGCCCGCCGGACGACTGTCGGTTGGTCGACTTCGGTGACGATGACCGGAAAGCCGGCCTGCTGAAGCCGATAGACGACGCCGCTGCCGAGGTCGCCGCCACCGCGGACGACGACGAGGTCGTCGAGATTCAGGCGCGTCGCCCGCGCACCGGTGGCGTCGTGGCGGTCCATGGTGACCTCGGCGAGAATCGAGAGCGCGACGGCGGCTGGCCCGCTCCCGCCGAGGTCGAGTCCCACCGGTGTCTGGACCCGGCTGAGGTCCCGACGGGCGTACCCGGACTCGGCGAGCGAATCGAGCACGTGGTCGGCCTTTGTCTCGCTTGCGACGAGGCCAACGTAGCCAGCCTCGCCGTCCAGCGCTGCGGCGACGGCAGCCTGATCGAACGTCCCGCTCCGCGTCGCGACGGCCACGGCTGTCTCTGTCCCCATCGGCAGGTCACCGAGCGCCTCTCCGTATTCGCCGTGAATCACGTCCGTCTCGTCGGGGAACTGCGTCGGGTCGGCGTACGCCTCGCGGTCGTCGACCACGGTGACGGCGTAGCCCAGTCGCTCCGCCAGTGGGGCCAGTTCGACGCTGATGTGGCCGCCGCCGGCGATGTAGAGCTGTGCCTGTCCGCGAACATGGTCGATGAACACGTCCATCTCGCCGCCACAGACCATGCCCGTGTTGCCGCCGCGTTCGAGTTCGTACGTCCGGACACCAGGGTCGTCGGCTCCCGAAAGCACTGACCGGGCGTCCTGTACGGCGAGATGCTCGACCGTGCCGCCACCGATGGTTCCGTACTCTTCGTCAGCGGTGACGATCATCTTGTCCCCCACGTCCCGCGGTGCGCTGCCGTCCTTGCGGACGATAGTCAGGAGCGCCGCCGGCTTTCCTTGCGCTGCCAGTTCATCAAGCTGTTCGAACAGGCTCATACGAAGCTCTTGACCTCCTGTTCGACCAGGCGTTCGACTACGGCGTCGTAGGATATCCGGTCGATGTCCGGCGGCAGCGAGACACCACGCACGGCCACGTCTCTCGCGACCGCTGAAACTGGTGCGTCGATATCTGGTGTGAGGTAGACGCCGTCCTGAATCAGGACGACGTGCGCCTCGGGGTCCCCGGCGGCAGTACGCAGTCCGATTTCTGCCATCGGCTTGTCGATGAGATATAGCATTGTCAGAAGTCCAGTGTCCGGTCGGCGTCACGAATTCGGGCGGTGACGCGGTCGTCCGACCAGACGGCCACGTCGTCGGCGATTTCGCTCTCGTCGACACCGCGCTCGGCCATCGCCGCGCCGTCCGCGACCATCTGCCCGTCCTGTTCCGCCAGGTCGACGACGTGCCCGCTCATGGTGAGCGCCTCGCGGTCGACAGCATCTCGAGCGCCGTACACGCCGTCCTGCGTGAATATCACAGTCACGTCGTGCATATCGAAGCCAGCCGCGACGCCACGGGCGGCGCGCAGCCCCTCCGGGACGTGGACTCGGCCGTACGGTGCACGGGTGAGCAATACCACGACCTCTCGTTTCATAGCGAAACCACCCGGTCGGCCTCGCCGACGATGTCTGCAAAGTCCGGAAGCAGCCCGACTTCGACGCCCTCGGGGTAGTCGGCGGGTGCGTCGATTCCGCGTGCGTCGACACAGAGCCCACAGCAGATGACTTCCGCCCCGTCCGCGATAAGCTCCTGAAACTTCTCGGTCGGCATTTCGTCGTACAGTCCGCTGTCCGAACAGCCGGGTAGGGTCTGGTCCGCGACGGGGACGAGCGCGCCGTCGAGGTAGTGGAAGTAGCTCACCTCGTGGCCCTGATCCAGCGCCGCTCGCCCCAGCTCGTAGGCGGTGCGCCACCGCTCGCTGTCGAAGGGACCCCCTGTCAGCAGAAAGCCGATGTACGCCATACTGTCGGAATTTCGGTGAACCGGTCTTAATAGTTTGCCTGACACACGAGCACGGTCTCTGGGTGTGGCACTTTTCAGCAAAATACCGACCGTTCGGTAACTTATTTTCCGGCACCGGACTGGTCGTCCAGTGCCGCCATTAGGTCCTCCGCAGTGAACGGCAACTCGGTCAGCCGAACGCCGACGGCGTCGCGGATGGCGTTTGAGAGCGCCGGCGGGACGCCGTTCGTGGGGAGTTCCGCGATAGACTTCGCGCCGAACGGACCCGTGGGTTCGTGTGTTTCCACCAGAATCGTCTCCATTTCAGGGTGGTCCGTCGTTCGCGGCATCCCGTACTGGCGGAAGCCGAGCACGTCTGGATTCCCGTCCTCATCGAAGGTCAGGTCGCCGCTCGTGGCGTATTCGAGGCTCATGTGCTCGCCGCCCTCTATCTGGCCTTCGACCAGCGCGGGATTTATTGCGACGCCACAGTCGGCCGCAAACACTAGCTTGTTGAGTTCGTACTCGCCAGTTTCCGTATCGACAGTCACGTCGACGAACTGCGCACCGTAGGGCGGCGGGCTTTCGTTGGTCGAATGGTTCCCGTCCCCGAGGATGTGTTCGCGCTCGTCATCGCCGTAGGTCGCTTCATAGCCGATTTCCTCCAGCGACACGCGCTTCCCGGTCCGCTCGCTGTATACGTCGCCGTCGCCGGTGTCGAGCACGTCCGGCGGCTCCTCGAGCAGTTTCGACCCCCACTCCAGCAACCGCTCTTTGGCGTCCTCGGCGGCGTTCTTTACCGCGCGGCCGCTGATGTATGTCGTTGAAGAGGCGTACGCGCCATAGTCGAACGGCGTCAGGTCGGTATCGGCGGCGATGACGACGACATCCTCGGGGGTGCAACCCAGCACCTCGGCGGCAATCTGGGAGAACATCGTGTCCGCGCCGGTCCCGGTGTCGACGCCGCCGACCTGCAGGTGGAAGCTCCCGTCCTCGTTCATCTGTACCTGCGCTGCGCCGAGTTCCTTCCCCGCGACACCGCTCCCTTGGGCGATGAGTGCCATTCCGACGCCGCGGTGCAGATGGTCTTCGTCCGGTTGTTCGAGGTCGTCGTAGTCGATAGCCGCCTTCCCGCGTTCGACACACTTGCGGAGGCCACACGAGCGAATCGTCCGGGTGAACCGGTCACCGTCTTTCAGAATTGCGACGCTCCGGTCGAGGTCGCCCTCCCGGACCGCGTTCTGCAGGCGGAACTCGATGGGGTCGAAGTCGAGGCGACGGGCTACCTCGTCCATGTGCGCTTCGACGGCGAAATGTCCCTGCGGCGCGCCGTAGCCCCGCATGGCTGCCCCCATGGGGAGGTTCGTGTGTACTACATCCCCTGAAAAGCGGACGTTCGAGACCCGGGGATAGAGTGGCAGTGGCTTCGTTCCGACGTTGTTCGCGACGGTCATGCCGTGGGTGCCGTAGGCTCCCGAGTTCGACAGCGTGTAGAGGTCCATCGCCTCGATGTCGCCGTCGTCAGTCACTGCGGTCTGCATCTGCATCTGCATCGGATGCCGAAAGCGAAGCGCGGTGAACTCCTCCTGACGACTCATTTCCAGTTTGACCGGTCGGCCCGCCGCGAGATGCAGCGCGAACGCGATTGGTTCTATCGCCATCTCCTGTTTCGACCCGAACCCTGCGCCGATACGCGGTTTCTTCACCCGCACGTCACGGATGGGCACGTCGAACAGGTGCGCTATCTGGCGGCGGGTGTGAAAGGGGACCTGCGTCGCCGTGATGAACGTGTGCCGGTCGTCCTCGTCGGTGTAGGCGATGGTCGTGTGCGGTTCCGGGACGCAGTGGGACTGGTACGGTGTCTCCCACTCCGTCTCGATGACGTGCCGCTCGTCGTCGTTGCTGGCCCGCTCAAACGCCGAATTCACGTCACCGAGTTCGCCCTCGAAGTACGATTCGAGGTTCCGGTTGTAGTCCGCGCCCGACTGCTTGTTCTCCACGTCGTCGGCCTCGAACAGTTGCGGGGCGTCTTCATCCAATGCCTCCTCGGGGTCGAACACGGCATCCAGCTCCCGGTACTCGATTTCGACTTTCCGGGCGGCTCGGTCTGCTGTCTCCGGGTCATCGGCTGCGACAGCAGCGACCGGGTCGCCGACGAAACGGACGTGCTCGCGCAACACTTTCAGGTCCCACGGGCTCGGCTCGGGGTATGACTGGCCCGAACTGGAGTACAGCTTGTCCGGGACCACGTCGTCGAACGGCGTGATGACGGCGTCGACCCCGTCCATCGCCTCGGCGGCGCTCGTGTCGACCGACTCGACGTAGCCGTGGGCGATGTCGCTGCGAACGACCTTGCCGTGGGCGAGGTCGGGGAACCGGTCGCGGTAGTCCGCCGTGTAGCGGGCTTGCCCGGTGACGATTTTCCGTGCGTCGTCTTTCTCCTCGTCCACGGTAATGGCGTCGCGCTCCGATTCGGGCTTCCGGTCGGGTTCGCGTGCCGCCCCCGTCTCTGACTCCCTGTCGGCTTCGGCTGGGTCCGATTCCGTTCTCTCTGTCCCTTCGGGTTGCTTGCTCG
The DNA here is from genome assembly GCF_011627385.1 of Haloarcula sp. R1-2. NCBI lineage: Archaea > Methanobacteriati > Methanobacteriota > Halobacteria > Halobacteriales > Haloarculaceae > Haloarcula > Haloarcula sp. R1-2. The sequence continues at coordinate 35,506 of NZ_JAANTG010000003.1, read as the reverse complement.
TCTCCCGTACCCGGTCTGAATCGCTCACTGATCGCCCTCCATGCAATCGCAGTCGCCGAGTGCACACTCGGTCACCGTGGCGGCCCCGCCGTCGCCATCCATTGCCTGCCCACCATCGGCGGCGACGGCTGTGTCGCTGTCCATCCGCTCGGCGGCGTCTAGCACCGCTTCGACGATTTTCTTGTAGCCAGTACACCGACAGAGGTTGTCCGACAGGGCTTCCCGGACCTCCTGTTCGGTCGGGTTCGGGTTCGTCTCCAGCAGCGCCGTCGAGCGCATGATCATCCCCGGGATACAGAAGCCACACTGTAGCGCAGTATTGTCGACAAATGCCTGTTGCACCGGATGCAGGTCGTCCTGTTCGCCCAGGCCTTCGATTGTCTCGACGGATGTGTCCCGTACTTTCGTCACCGGCTCGACGCAGGATTTCACCGGTTCGCCGTCGACGTGGACCGTACAGAAGCCGCACGCGCCGGTGTCACACCCCCGTTTCGATCCGGTGTACCCGTTCCGCCGAAGGACATCGAGAAGCGAATCGGACTTCGATGCTTCGACAGTCCGTTCCACACCGTTAATTTCTAGTTCGATTTCCATATGACTCATCAGCTCGCTGGCTATGTCAGCAACGTGACGAACAGAGCGGTAAATAGCTATCGCGGATTTGCGATATGCCACGCCGACACACCGGTTCTGTTGGCGTGACTGTCACCGCGATCGGAGCTAGGCTTTGCGCTCGTCCAGTTTTGCCTTGATTTTCTCGGCGGAAATGGGCATTTCCCGGATACGGACGCCGACGGCGTCCCGGACGGCGTTGGACAGCGCCGGCGGGACTGTGTTTGTCGGGACCTCCGCAACCGATTTCGCGCCAAACGGACCGGTCGGCTCGTGGGTCTCGACCAGAATCGATTCGATCGGCGGCGTCTCGGTCGCCGACGGCAGTCCGTACTCGTCGAAGTCAGCTATCTCCGCCCGTCCCTCGTCATCGAGCGTGATCCCGTCACTGACGGCCATCTCGTAGCTCATGTGGTTCGCGCCCTCGATCTGGCCCTCGGCCATGCCGGGGTTGATCGCGACGCCACAATCGACCGCGACGACCAGTTTGTGCACCTCGAACTCGCCGGTTGTCTCATCGACGGTCACGTCGGCGAACTGGGCGGCGAAGGGCGGGGGGCTCTCCTCGGTGCAATGGGTCCCCTTCCCCAGGATGTGTTCCCGCTCGTCGTCGCCGTAGGCGGCCTCGTAGCCAATGTCTTCGAGTGTGACCGAATTGCCGCTCCTCTCGCTGTACACCGTTCCGTCGCCGGTTTCCAGAACATCGACTGGCTCCTCAAGCAGTTTCGCCCCCCAGTCGAGAATCCTTTCTTTTGCGTCCTCGGCGGCCTTCTTGACGGCCATCCCACTGATGTACGTCGTCGAGGAGGCGTACGCGCCGTAGTCGAACGGCGTCACGTCTGTATCGGACGATTTGACGATAATATTGTCCTCGTCACAGCCCAGTACTTCTGCGGCAATCTGGAGGAACGCTGTGTCAGCGCCCGTCCCGATGTCGACGCCGCCGACCTGCAGGTGGAAGCTCCCGTCCTCGTTCATCATTATCTGAGCGGCCCCGAGCTCGTCGCCGGCGACGCCGGTCCCCTGCGCCGACAGCGCCATCCCGATGCCGCGATGCAGATGGTCCGCGTCGGGCTGTTCGAGGTCGTCGTAGCCGATAGCGTCTTTTCCGCGCTCGATACACTCGTCGAGGCCACACGAGCGGATACGGCGGTTCGCTCCCTCTCCGCCCATCATCCCTGCGATCTCGTCGAGGTCGCCGACTTCCATGTGGTGTCGCCGCCGGAATTCGATGGGGTCGAGACCGAGGTCGCGAGCAACCTCGTCGAGATGGCCTTCCAAGGCAAGCGTGCCCTGTGGTGCGCCGTAGCCACGCATTGCGCCGGTCTGTGGCGTGTTCGTGTGGACGATATCGGCCTCGAACCGGGCGTTCGGGACCTTCGAGTACAGCGGCATCGGCTTGCTTCCGACGTTGCCCGCGACGGTCATCCCGTGGCTGCCGTACGCGCCGGTGTTCGACAGGGCGTAGATGTCGATAGCTTCGATATCGCCGTCGTCGGTCACGGCCGTCTTCGCTTTGACTTTCATTGGGTGCCGGGAGCGCATCGCGTAGAACTCCTCCTCGCGACTGGCCTCGTACAGGACCGGGCGGTCGGTGGCGAGCGATAGCGCCAGCGGAATCGGTTCGACGACCATCGCCTGTTTCCCGCCGAACCCGCCGCCGACCCGCGGCTTCGTCACCCGGATGTCACGGATCGGGATGTCGAATAGGTGGGCGAGCTGTCTCCGGGTGTGGTTTGGCACCTGCGTACTGGTGATGAGGACGTGGCGGTCGTCTTCGTCTGTGTACGCCAACGAGGTGTGTTTCTCGACGTTCGCGTGGGACTGGCGGATCGTCTCCCACTCGGTTTCGTGGACGTGGGTGTCGTCGTCGAGCGCCCCGTCCACGTCGCCCAGTTCGCCCCCGATGTGAGCCATTCGGTTTCGGTCGTAGTCGTGGCCGACGATCTCGTTTTCGACCTCGCCGTCCTCGAACAACTGTGGCGCGTCTTCGTTGAAGGCGTCCTCCGGATCGGTGACGTAGTCGTACTCCTCGTACGACACCTCGATAGCCTCGACGGCGGCAGTCGCGGTCGCCCGGTCTTCTGCCGCGACAGCGGCAATCGGGTCGCCGATGTAACGGACGTGCTCGTTCAGCACGCCCATGTCCCATGGGCTCGGCTCGGGGTAGGACTGTCCAGCACTGGTGTATTTGGCGTCCGGCACTGTGTCGGATTCGGGTGTCAAGACCGCCTCGACACCGTCCATCGCCTCGGCCGCACTCGTGTCGATGCCAGTCACCCGGCCGTGTGGAATTTCGCTTCGGACGACCGCTGCGTACGCGAGGTCGGGATACCGCTCCTCGTAGTCGGCGGTGTACTTCGCCTGTCCAGTGACGAGCTTTCGGTCGTCGTACTTCTCCGTCCGGTGGGAGACGCTGTCGCGCTCGCCGGGGGCCTTATCATTGTTCTCGGGTTCGTCCCATTCGAGTGGGTGCTCCTCAAACCGTTCGTCTTTGACAGTCTCTGACTGTGAGGCCGTTCCGCCGTCGGCCTTGGCTGTCTCGTCGTCGTTACTCATCGCAGCCACCTCCACAGCAACTGGTCGACTCGTCTCTATGCTGTGCCACAGTGACCGGGTGGCCGCCGTCTGCGGCGACAGACTGCTCCCCCTGCATTCGCTGTGCTGCGTCCAGCACGGCTTCGACCGGTTTCTGATAGCCAGTGCAGCGACAGACGTTGTCGTCTAAGGCCTCCCGAACCTCCCGCTCGGTTGGGTCGGGATTCGAATCCAGCAGCGCGACCGCCTCGATCACCATGCCCGGAATACAGAATCCGCACTGGACGGCGAAGTTGTCGACGAACGCCTGCTGGACCGGGTGCAGGTCGGCCTGTGTCCCGAGCGCCGCGACGGTCTGTATCTCACTCCCGTCGGCGTCTGTCGCCTCCATCCCGCAGGCCATTCGCACGTCCCCATCGACGAATACCTTCGATGCACCGCAGGTCCCGCCGTCGCAGCCACATTTTACGTCGATGTAGCCGCGCTGTCTCAAAACCGTCGCCAGGTCGTCCCCTGACCCGGCTTCGACTATCGTCCGCTCGCCGTTGATTGTGAGTTCAATATCCACAGAGTACCCTCCAGTTTTCGGCATGCATTACGGATACACGCCTGTTAGTGAACAGGTGTGCAACACCATCTCATATATGTATGGTTCACAGGTGTTTGATCGCAGTGTTGCCAGACGAAGCCGCGGGTCACCAGCAGACAACAGGCTGACACAGCTGCGACAGACAAGACAGTCGCTGTGTGACGTGTGCCAGATGTGTGATATTCACACGCTTGGAACGGAACGGCTCACTCGGCGGCCTTCGTCTGCACAGCGTTCAGCAGTACCTCAGTCCCGGTGACGATGTCATCCCATTCGGTGAATTCGCTCTCGCGATGGCTGATTCCGTCGACGCTTGGAACGAAAATCATGCTCGTCGGAGCTATCTTGTTGAGGTAGTTCGCATCGTGGCCTGCGCCGCTGACCAGTCGCGTGTACTCACAGCCGACCGTCTCGGCGGCCTCGACGACTGTGTCAATGCAGCCCTGATCGAACGGGTCCGCGTCGACCCGCATTATTTCCTCTATCTCGTATTCAAGGCCTTCGCGCTCGGCCGCGTGGGCAACCTCTTCCCTGATCTGTTCGACGGCCGCGTCGACCACGGCATCGTCGTACGAGCGGAAATCGAGCGTGAATTCCACCGTCTCGGGGATGACGTTGATAGCGTTTGGCCACACGTCGACGCTGCCAACTGTCCCGACGAGGTCCGTTCCTTCAGTCGCTGTGATCCGCCGGACTGCGCGGGTTACGTCCGCCGTCGCCACGAACGCGTCGTGGCGCATATCCATCGGTGTCGGCCCGGCGTGGTTCGCTTGGCCCTCGAAAGTGACGTTCAGCCAGGAAAAGCCGAACACGCCTTCGACAGCGGCGACTGGGATGTCCTGCTGCTCGAGAAACGGCCCCTGCTCGACGTGCATCTCGAAGTAGCAGTGGATGTCATCCGCTTCACAGGATGTTTCGCCCTTGTAACCAATGCGTTCGAGTTCATCGCCGAACCGCCTGCTCTCCTTGTCCTCGCGCTCGTACGCGTAGTCGAGGTCGAAGATATCACAGTAGACACCGCTGCCGAGCATATCCGGCTGAAAACGGACGCCCTCCTCGTTGCTCCAGGCAACGACCTCCAGTGGACGTTCGGTCGTCACGCTGGCGTCGTTGAACGCCTCGATGACTTCCAATCCACCGAGGACGCCGATAACGCCGTCGTACCGCCCGCCGTTGTACTGGCTGTCGATGTGTGACCCGAACAGAACCGGCGCGGCGTCGCTGTCAGTTCCGTCTAGCTGACCGAAGATGTTGCCCATCGTATCGATACGGACCTCCAGCCCGGCCTCCCGGAACCACTCGACCAGTGTGTCGCGGGCCGCCTTGTTCTCGTCGGACAGGCTCGGTCTGTTCACGCCGCCCCGTTCTGTCGCGCCGATCTTGTTGAACGTATCGAAGCGCCGTCTGAACCGCTCGCTATCGAGACTGACGGATGGCATTGGGTAGCTGTTCCGCGGTGTCGTCTTGAAGATTGTGTCGGGGTGGCCCCACACAGATCGACAGACACGGTGTGGCACGCGCTCGCCCCCTGTCACACACGGTTGAGACCACCGAAAGAGCCAAACGACCGTTCCACGAGTCAGCAGACATGACCGAGCTGAGTGCCGCGTCCATCGCGTTCAGAGACGCGCGGGTGCTGGACGGGAGCGGTCGCCCTCCGTTCACTGCGAGCGTGCGTGTCGCCGACGGCCGAATCGACGCTATCAGCGAAGCCCCGCTTGCGGCCGACCGCGTTGTCGACCTCGACGGGTCGTATCTCGCACCGGGGTTCATCGATATGCACGCACATTCTGAGCTGCGGCTTTTCGAGAATCCCGGTGCCAGGGAGAAACTGACGCAGGGTATCACGACGGAAGTCCTCGGACAGGACGGGGTCAGCGTCGCTCCGGTGCCGCCGAACCTCACCGACGAGTGGGCGGAACGGGTCAAATCACTCGACGGCACGCTCGGCGAAACGTGGCCCTGGCACACCGTCTCTGGCTATCTCGAAGCGCTCGAATCCGTCGAGCCTGCTGTCAACTGTGCGTACTACGCCCCACATGGCAACATCAGGTCGATGCTGGCCGGATTCGAGGACCGCCCACTCAGCGGTGAACACGTCGTCGCCGCCGGACCAGTCACCGGTCAACGGCTGGACAGACCGAAGTCAGACCACGACACAGCCCCCGGTGAGCTCGATGCGATTCGACAGGAACTCGAAGTAGCGCTTGAAGAAGGCGCGTTCGGCATGTCCAAAGGGATGATATACCCCCCGAGTTCGTACGCCCGCGACGACGAACTGGTGGCGCTTGCGGATACCCTCGCCAAGCGTGACTCGTTTATGATCTCTCACGTCTGGAACGAGACGGACTGTGTGGTCGAATCTATCGACCGGTATCTCGATATCTGTCGCCGCGGCGGCTGTCACGCCCACGTCTCACATCTCAAGGTCGGCGGCCAGCAGAACTGGGGGGACTCCGAGGCTGTGCTCGACCTGTTCGACGACGCCGTCGACCGTGGTCAGCGGGTCACCTTCGACCAGTATCCGTACACCGCCGGGTCGACGATGCTTACCGCGCTGTTGCCGCCGTGGGCACGGCAGGGCGATTCAGAGGCCATCCGGCACCGCCTCAACTCCGCGGCTGTTCGCGACCGCATCGCCGCTGATATTTCCCAGCCGGGTGACTGGGAGAATCTCGCGTACGCTGCCGGGTCGTGGGACAATATCCTCATCACGCGGACCGGGAGCGGCCGCTATCAGGGTGATACCATCGCGGACATCGCCGCCGAGATGGGCCGCGAGCCGGTCGACGCGATGTGTGAACTACTCGTCGCGGAGGAGTTGGATGTGACGATGGCCGACTTCGTGATGGCCGAAACTGATATCGAGCGGTTTCTCGCGGACGACCGTGGTACGTTCTGCACGGACGGCATCTTCGGCGGAAAGCCCCACCCGCGGGCTATCGGGGCGTTCAGCCGCATCCTCGAACGGTACGTCCGTGAACGGAACGTGCTCTCGCCGGAACTGCTGGCGTACAAAGCCGCAGGCAACCCGGCTGATATCCTCGGCCTCAGGGACCGCGGCTACGTCCGTGAGGGGTACATCGCGGACCTCATGGCTTTTGATCTCGACTCGGTGTCGGCGAACGCGACCTACGAGAACCCGTTCCAGTTCTCCGACGGGATGGAGTACGTCCTCGTCGGCGGCGAGATTGCCGTCCGGGACGGCGAACTGACCGGCGAGCGAAACGGCGACGTGCTCCGCTCCTATGAGGAATGGGGTGGTGCGACTCGCCCCGAACTTGACCGCGCTGCTGATGACTGATTGATCGGGCTGACGGCTCTGACCGACCGTATAGCGACTTGCCAATCCGACCGCTTGCTACCGGCAGGACGGTGTTGAGGGAACCGGAATCGTCGAACCGGGGCTTCCTTACTCCGGTACTTCGCCTTCGACAGCGTCGACGAAACTGTTCATCTCCTGGAACAGGAACTCGTCGCTCTCGCCCTCGAACGGCGAACCGGCCCAGACATCGAGTTCGCCGTTGACGATTTGTTCTTCCGTCTCGGCGACGGTGTCTTTGACCTCTTGGGGGACCTCCGGTCCCCACTCGTCGAGCGTGGGCAGGTTCGTCTCCATGCCGCCCCAGAAGGCATCGGCTTCCCAGGTTCCGTCCCGGACTGCGGAGACGGCCGGGCCGTACACCTCTTCCCAGTTCCACACTGGTGAGATGAGGTAGTTGTCGCCGCCGAACTCGCCCATCGGCGCGTTGTAGCCGGAGGCCCACACATCCGCCTCGTTTGCGGCCCTGACCGGTGCAGGGGAGTCCTGCTCTTGCGAGATGACGTCACACCCTTCATCGATAAGCGAGTTGGCCGCCTGCTTTGAGGTCTGGGGGTCGAACCACGCGTTGACCCACCGGATTTTGAATGTCGCGTCCGGGTTCACCGATCGCGCGCCGAGCGCCATCGCGTTGATGGAGCGAATGACTTCGGGGATCGGGAACGCGGCGACGTAGCCGATGGTGTTGTTCTCGGTTACCATCCCGGCCGCCTGCCCGGCGAGATACCGGGGCTGGTAGATCCGGCCCATGTACCGTCCCATGTTCTCCCGGGTGCGATAGCCGGTCGCGTGTTCGAAGTACGTGTCGGGGTACTGTTCCGCAATGTTGAACATCGGGTCCTGGTAGCCAAATGTCGTCCCGAAGACGATGTCAGCATCACCCTGCGCGTACTGCTCGAAAACGCGTTCCGAGTCCTCTGGCGCGACAGCTTCCGTGTACTCGGTTTCTAGCCAGTCGTACTCCTCGTCGACCGTCTTTCGCCCCTCGTCGTGAGCCCAGGACCATCCGAGGTCGCCCACCTCTGAGATGTACACCCAGGCAGCGGTGACGGAGTCCGACCCGGAGTCCCCATCGCCGCTGGTCGTCGTGCCGTCAGCCGTGTCTGTGTCGTCGCTTCCACCACTACAGCCGGCTAGTGCGGTTACTCCTGTCGCCCCGAGGGCACCCAGCATCTCCCGCCGCGATATCGTTCGGTTGGTATTCACCATTACTGAACTGGGTAGAGGTAGCGGAAACTCCTACTTAAGCGATACCATTCTTGACCGTACAGCGAACGAACATATCCGGAAAAAATTGACCGAAAATCCCATTCACGCTTGAATAATGTTACGAACGTTGTTATATTCGCCCGAGAGCCACAGCAACACCCAGGCGATTACTGTCGTCGGAGACCGGTGGCGGGGTCAGTTCGGGACCTCGCCCTCGACGGCGTCGACGTAGCTACTCATCTCCTGGAAGAGGAACTCGTCATTCTCGCCCTCGAACGCCGAACCGGCCCAGACATCCAGTTCTCCGTCGAGTATCGCCGACCGCGACTCCGAAACGGTGTCTTTCGCTTCCTGTGGCACCTCTGGCCCCCAGTCGTCTAGACTACAGATACCCGACTCGATGCCTTCCCAGTATGCATCGGATTCCCAGCTGCCGTCCCTGACAGATTCTATGGTTGGACCGTAGAACTCCTCCCAGTGCCAGATCGGGGACGTGAGATAGTTCTCACCGGCGATGTCGCCCATCGGGGCGTCGTAGCCGGTCGCCCAGATACCCGCATCGGAGGCTGCACGGAGTGCAGCGGGGGAGTCCTGGTGCTGGGCCATCACGTCGACATCCTCGTCCAGCAAGGCGTTTGCCGCCTCGCTCTCGGTCGGGGGGTCGAACCAGGAGTTCGTCCATCTGACCTTCAGCGTCGCGCTGTCGTTGACAGACGCGGCTCCGAGCGCGTAGGCGTTGATACCGCGGATGACCTCCGGAATCGGGAACGCCGCCACGTATCCCAGCGTGTCTGTCTCCGTCACGGTCCCGGCCGCCTGCCCGGCGAGATACCGGGGCTGGTAGATCCGGCCCATGTACCGCCCCATGTTCTCCATCGTCAGGTAGCCCGTGTTGTGCTCGAAGTACGTGTCGGAGTACTGCTCCGCCACGGACGCCATCGGGTCCTGATACTCGAACGTACAGCCGAAGATGATATCGGCATCACCCTGTGCGTACTGTTCGAACACCCGCTCGGAATCGGCTGGGGCGACAGCCTCGGTGTACTCGGTCTCTAGCCAGTCGTACTCTTCTGCGACTGCCTTCCGCCCTTCGTTGTGGGCCCACGACCAGCCGAGGTCACCGACCTCCGAGTTGTACACCCATGCGGCGGTAATCGAATCCATGCCGTCACTGCTGGTCGCAGTACCGTCACCAGCCCCGCCGTCGCCGGTGTCGGTGGTTGCTTCGCCATCGCCCCCGTCACCACCACCGCTACAACCGGCTAACCCGGTTATCCCTGCCGCGCCAAGTGCTGTCAGTAACTCCCGTCTCGATCTGGTATGTTTCTTGTCAACCATTAACTAACCGAATAGCCATTTCGGAAACAATCACTTAAATTGTTCCGTTCACGCAGCTTTCTCTCTCCTATTTTCCAAATATGTGCCACAAAAGTACCCCTATCAAATGGTAATTGAATACAATATAAAGCATATGTTCATCGTACTGGGTATCGCGACAGACTGAGTGACCGTTAACAATGGACACCAGCACACAACAACTGATACTTGGCAAATGTCCGGCATTTCCCGTGCTGGACGGCGAATATGGCTACCTTTGGAAACAATTATGCCACTACATTGTTGATACCCGGCCAAGACCACAGAGCATGTCCGAACACACCACGCTCAGGATGGAGGGGATTCTGAAGGAGTTCCCTGGGGTCGTCGCCAACGACCACGTCAACCTCTCCGTCGAGCGCGGGGAAATCCACGGCCTCCTCGGCGAAAACGGCGCGGGAAAGAGTACGCTGATGAAGATTCTGTACGGGCTTTACTCGCAGGACGCCGGCGATATCTATCTCGACGGCGAGCGACTCGATCTGGGGTCCCCACAGGACGCCATCGACGCCGGCATCGGGATGGTCCACCAGCACTTCATGCTGATTTCACGCCTCACAGTCGCCGAGAACGTCGTGCTCGGTGAACGTGAGCCGGCCACAGCGTTCCGCGGCGATGCGGAGGACAGCTGGCTCCCGGCGGCAGTCCGGAACAACAGTCTCGTCCAATCGCTCGCCGGACAGTTTTCGCTAGGTCTCGATGTGCCCGAGCAACGGATTCAGGATTTAGCCGACCAGTACGGGTTCGACATCGACGTGAGCGCGAAGATCTGGGAGCTTGATGTCGGCCAGCAACAGCGCGTCGAGATACTCAAGGCGCTGTACCGGGATGTCGACCTCCTGATTCTCGACGAACCCACGGCAGTCCTCACGCCGACCGAGGCTGAGCGGCTCTTCGACTCGCTCGAACGGCTGACTGACGAAGGACTCTCGATAATCTTCATTACGCACAAGCTCACTGAGGTCGACGCCATCGTCGACCGGGTGACGGTGCTCCGGGAAGGAGAAAACGTTGGCACCGCCGAGGTGTCGTCAGTCTCCCGGGCGGACCTCGCGGAGATGATGGTCGGTCGCGAAGTACTGTTCGAAATAGACAGGGAAGCGATCGACTTGGGCGACCCAGTTTTGCGCGCACGCGGGGTCGAAGCCACCGACAATCGAGATATCGAAGCGCTCTCGGGTATTGACCTGACGGTTCGGCAGGGCGAAATCGTCGGGATTGCGGGCGTCAGCGGTAACGGCCAGAAGGAGCTCGCGGAGGTCATGGCCGGCATTCGGGACGTAACGGCCGGCGAGCTAGTGGTCAACGGTGAAGACATTACCGGCGCGAAACCGAAGACGTTCGTCGACAGCGGCGTCTCGTTTGTCCCCGAGGACCGGCTCCAGTACGGCTGTGCCGAGGACCTCTCGGTGATGCACAACGCCACGATGAAAGACTTCAGGGACAGCCGGTTCGGCGACCGGCCGTTTCTGGACTACGGGGAACTCCGCGACTACGCCGAAACACTGGTCGATGAGTTCGATGTCCGCGGCGTCAGCGACGTGACTGAGACACAGGCCGGCGACCTTTCCGGGGGGAACCTCCAGAAACTCATTCTGGCGCGGGAAATCTACCGCGACCCGGACCTCCTCATTGCGAACCAACCGACCCGCGGCGTCGACGTCGGGGCAATCGAGTTCATCAGGGAGACGCTGCTCGAACAGCGCAAGGCAGGAACGGGTATCATCCTCCTCTCGGAGGACTTAGACGAGATATTCGACCTGAGCGACAGGATTCTCGTCGTGTACGAGGGTGAGTTCGTCTACGAGACGACACCGGCCGAAGCCGACCGGGAACGGATCGGTCTGGAGATGACCGGTGGTGGTGGAGACGACGGTAAGACGGTTGTGCCGCCCCAGCACGGAGCCACACAGGAGAGTGAGAGCTGATGAACGTCGCAGTAACCGTCGATGCGCGCGAGGACATTCCGGCCTGGCTCTCCTACGGGACGCCCGTGTTCACCGTGCTGGCTGCACTGGCGGTGAGCGCTATCGCGCTGGTCGTCCTCGACGTGAACCCTGTCGCGGCGTACACGACGATGTTCGTTGACACGCTCGTGACCGAGTTCGGTCTCAGTGAGACGCTGATAAAGGCGGTTCCGCTGATTCTCACGGGCCTGGCGGTGTATCTCCCGCTGAAGGCGGGCCTGTTCAACATTGGGGCAGAGGGCCAGCTCGTCGCCGGCGCGCTTGCAGGGACGTGGATCGGGCTGAACGTCTCGCTCCCGAGCCTCGCACTGATTCCGCTGATGTTCGTCGCTGCAGCCGTAGCCGGCGGTATCTGGGCTGGTATTCCGGCGTACCTGCGTGCGAAGTGGGACGTCAACGAGATCATCACGTCGCTACTGCTGACGTTCGTCGCGCTCGAAATCCAGAGCTACCTGCTCCGGGGACCGATGCAGGGCGGGACCGGGAACTTCCCGCAATCAGACCGGTTTTCCGAGGCCGCGACGATTCCGGAACTGTTCGGCGGTGTCCACGCTGGGCTGCTCGCCGCCCTCTGCATGGTCGTCGTGACGTATGTCCTGATGACGAGAACGCGACTCGGGTTCGAAATCACGTTCGTCGGCTCGAACGACGAGGCCGCCCAGCAGGCCGGGATGAGCAAGTTCTACGTGTATCTGCTCGTGTTTGTCGTCGGGGGCGCGTTCGCGGCCATGGGCGGCATCAGCGAGATCGCCGGCGCACAGGGTCGATACCGTGCCGGGTTCGAACCCGGATACGGCTTTACAGCCATTCCCATCGCGCTGCTCGGTCGCAACAGCGCGTTCAAGGTGATGCTCGCTGGCCTGTTTTTCGCCGTGCTGTTCGTCGGCGGGTCAAGCATGGAAGTGGCATTCGGTGTGCCCGCGGCGCTGGTCGAGATCATCCAGGCGCTGGTCATTCTCTTCCTGATCACGGCGGAGTTTTTCAAGAGCTACCGTGTCGGTATCGACCTAAAACGCGGGCCAGCGGAGACGCCAGCCCAGCCACAGCGGGGTGACGACTGATGGTGAGCTTCATCGCCGGCCTGCTCGATGCGACTGTTCAGGCGGCGACGGTGCTTCTCCTCGCTGGGATGGGCGAACTCATCAGCGAGCGAGCGGGCGTCCTCAATCTCGGCGTCGAGGGCATGATGCTCGTCGGCGCACTCGGGGGATTCATCACGACCGTCCTCACGGGGAGCCACTGGCTCGGATTCGGCGTCGGCATCCTCCTCGGGATGGTGCTGGCGCTGGTCCACGCGTTCCTCTGTATCACGCTGAAGTCGAACCAGGTCATCAGCGGCGTCATGCTGACACTGCTTGGGACCGGGCTGACAACCTTTTTCGGCTCCGGCTGGGTCGAAGAATCGATCAGCGGCTTCCCGCAGATAACGTTCCCGCTCGTCGGTCAGTACCTTGTCGGTATCCCGGTCATCGGCGAGGCCCTCTTCCGGAGCACGGCAACGGACTACCTCGCGCTCGGTTTGCTGGTCGTGGTCTGGTACTTCCTGTACCACTCGAACCTCGGGCTAGAGATGATAGCCGTCGGTGAGGACCCAGAGATGGCGGATACGATGGGGGTGTCCGTGTTCAGGTTGCGGTACCTCGCGGTGCTCATCGGCGGCGGGTTCGCTGGCGCGGCCGGCGCTCACCTCTCGCTGGCCTTCTCACAGCTCTGGGTCCCCGGCATGACCGCGGGCCGGGGCTGGATCGCTGTCGCGCTGGTTATCTTCGCGCAGTGGCGGCCCCGCCGGATGCTCGTGGGGGCGTATCTGTTCGGGCTGCTCGACGCGCTCCGCATTCGCTCCCAGTCGATCTCGTTGACGCTTGGCCCCGATGCGCCCCTCGCGGGCGTCATCAATCCCATCGTCGAGTTTCTCATGACGCCACAGATCATGGGGACGTACCCGTATCTGGCGACGATTATCGTGCTGGCGTACGCCGTCATCCGGACCAAGAGCGACCAGCTTGCCGTCCCCTCGGCGCTGTTGCAGTCCTACAGTCGCGAGACGGACTGAGCGGTCCGCGACGCGGGCCAATACCGGCGGCCACACCTCCCACAGACCGTGTGTGTGGCCAAATCTATTTATCGGTATTCGGAGAATCCAGCATGTCTCATGAGCGCCAATCAGGTCTTCGAGAGAGGCGACCGTGTCGGTATCTACTTGCAGGACAAACACTCGCTAGAAGAGAACGTCGAACTCGTGCAGTACGCGGAAGAGCAGGGTATCGACGAGATATGGCAGGCTGAATCGCGACTCGCACGCGACGCCGTCTCCCCGCTCGGCGCGTACGCCGCGGTCACCGATGACATCAAACTCGGGACGGGCGTCATCAACAACTGGACGCGCAACGCGGCGCTGATCGCACAGTCGATGAGCACGCTCGAGGAACTCGCCGGCCCGGACCGCATCATGTGTGGTATCGGGGCCTGGTGGGACCCGCTGGCCGAGAAGGTCGGTATTGACCGTAGCGGCGCGCTCCGGGCGATGCGCGAATGTGTCGAGGTGACACAGGACCTGCTGGACATGGAAAACGTCACCTATGACGGGGAGTTCGTCCAGATGCGCGACGTGGAACTGGACGTGGTCCACGGCGATGACGGGCCGCGAACCGTCCCCGTCTACGTTGGCGGGACCGGCTTCAAGATGCTGGAACTCACCGGCCACTTCGCCGATGGGGCCCTGTTGAACTACCTTGTCAGCCCGGAGTACAACGAGAAGGCCCTTGACGCACTGGAGACCGGGGCGGAGCGTGGTGGTCGCTCTCTTGACGACATCGACCGGCCCCAGCTCGTCGTCTGCTCGATGGACCACGACGAAGAGAAAGCCCTGGACAACGCCCGCGAACTCATCACGCAGTACCTCGGGCAACAGCCACACATCATGAAAGCCAGCGGCGTCAGCCAGGACCTCATCGACGAGGTGGGTGAGACCATCGGCGGGTGGCCGGCCGACAAGGACGACATCAAAGAGGGCATGCACCTCATTCCGGACGACGTGGTGCACAAACTCACCGCCAGCGGCACGCCCGAACAGTGTCGGGAGAAAGTCCGGGAGTACGCAGAGACGGGCTGTCAGTGCCCGATTCTCTATCCGCTTGGCGACGACCGGCGGCTGATGATCGACGAGTTTGCGGACGGCTACCTGTAACCAGGGACGGCGCGCAGCCACGCGGCACAGACCCCCCTTCCTGTTGTTAATTGTGGTTGAGACGGGATACTCGTTCCCTCGTGGTGGCGCAGACGTACTGCCGACAGTATCAGTCGTCGTCGACCGGCGGCGCGCCCGCTCCCGTCTCGACAGGATCGGGTTCCAGTCCTGCGGTGTACTCAGTTGGCCCGGTTCCGACACTCCCGCCGGGGAACACAATATTGAGAATGAGGGCGGCCATCCCACCGGTGACAAGTGCGGACCCGAACAGCGTCTGTACCTCAGACGGGAAGTTCTGGAGGATTTCAGGGCGGAACGCGACGCCGAGGCCGAGCGCCATCGACATCGCGAGGATGGTCGAATTGCGGTGGTCTAACTCGACGTTTTGCGTGATGAGGCGTGCGCCCGAGGAGAATATCATCGCGAACAGGATGAGCGCGCCGCCGCCCAGCACGGCGTCGGGCATCGCCGAGACGACTGCGCCGACTTTTGGGACAAATCCGAGTGCAAGCAGCACGACGCCCCCGATGCCGGCGACGTACCGGCTGGCGACGCCGGTGAAGTTCACGAGGCCGACGTTCTGCGAGAACGACGTGTTCGGGAGCGCGTTGAACACCGCACCGAAAACGCTCATGACGCCGTCAGCGACGAGGCCGCCACGGATTTCCTCGCGCGTGGCGTTCCGACCGGTTGCGGATACCGTCCCCGAGATGTCCCCGATAGTCTCCATGCCGGTAATGATGTAGAGGAAGGCCACGGTGACGACGGCGCTTGGCTCGAAGGCGAGGCCGTACTTGAGCGGAACGGGAACCGTCACCCAGCCGGCAGCGGCGACTGCCGAGAGGTCAACCACACCTAGCGCAAGCGCGGCGAGGTAGCCGACGATGATGCCCACGAATACGCTGATGACGCGGAGAAAGCCCTCGAAGAACTGGTTCAGCCCGACCGTGACTATCAGCACGAGCCCCGCGAGGCCGAGATTCACGAAGGAGCCGTATCCCTCCGCTGATGGGCCGGCCGAGGCCCCCGCGGCGTAGTTCATGCCCGTGGGGATGAGCGTCAATCCGATGAGCATTACGACGATACCGGTGACCAGCGGGGGGAAGAACCGCCGGAACCGGTCGAACGAGACGCCCATGATGACCTCGACCGGCGCGGCAAGCAGTGACGCGCCGAAGACGGCGGCGATACCGAACTGGTTGCCGATGCCGATAAGCGGCCCGAGAAACGCGAAACTGGTCCCCATGACGACCGGGAGCCGCGCGCCGACGGGGCCGACCGGGTACGCCTGAACGATGGTCGCAATGCCGGCGACGATGAGTGCCATCTGGACGAGAAACGTCGTCTCCCCTGTGACGGAGCCGACAGCCCCGGCAAGGATGAGCGGGGGCGCGACGTTGCCCAGAAACATCGCGAGCACGTGCTGGATGCCGAGTGGAATCGCCTTCCCCAGCGGCGGTTTGTCTTCGATATCGTACAGTACGACTGACTGCTGTTCTGCCTCTGGACCGCTCATGGGACGCCATCCAGCCCCCTATCTTTTCAATCCACCTACTAGAATCCTTATATCAATATATGTGTTTAACTCTGTCCGAGATACCTATTCGAATGTCTCACTAATTTGTGATACTCGTTGGATATGCGACTTGCTATACTTTGCAACTGCAACTCCATCGACTCGGAAGTGTATTGAAACTGATCGCAAAATGGCAGTGTGCGGGCCCGTGTCGGGGCAACTGTCCGGTCGTCAGTCGTCGGCCGCGGCTTCTTCGGCCGTGCCGTACAGACCTTCGACCTCTGCGATTTCGGGGTCGATTCGATCCACCCCGCCGGTCGCCTTCTCGGCGCTTTTCGTGTCCTTCAGGCCGAAGCCGGTGGACACCACGACGACCGTTTCGTCCTGTTCGATGATTCCCCGGTCGAGCGCCGTCTGAACGCCCGCGATAGGCGCTGCTCCCGCCGGCTCGGAGTAGATTCCTTCGGTGCTGCCAAGTAGCGTTTCGGCTTTCAGAATCTCTTCATCGGAGACCAGCACGCTGGTGCCACCGCTCTGTTCCAGCGCGCGGCAAGCCTTAATCGTGTTCCGCGGCCGTCCGACTGCGATTGAATCGGCCAGCGTTTCGGCGATGTCGTCGATATCCTCGTGGTTGTGGAAGGCGTCGTGGATCGCCGACGCCCCTTCAGCCTGAACCCCTAGCATTTTAGGGTGGTCGTCGACGTAGCCGAGGTCGTAAAACTCCTTGAACCCCTTCCAGGCCCCGGCAATCGTACAGCCGTCGCCCATCGAAAACACGACCCAGTCCGGGACGTGTCCGCGGGCGATAGACTGGTCTGCGAGCTCGTGGCCGACGGTGCGCTTGCCCTCGACCTGGAACGGATTGATCGCCGCGTTGCGGTTGTACCAGCCGTACTTCTCGGTGACCTCGACGCTGAGGTCGTAGGCTTCGTCGTAGTTGCCGTTGACAGCAAGGACATCCGCGCCGTAGACGAGCGGCTGTGCGAGTTTCCCCGTCGGGGCGTCACCGGGGACGAAAATACGGCAGTCCATCCCCCCGCGGGCGGCGTAGCCCGACAGTGACGCGGCGGCGTTCCCGGTGGAGGCGCAGGTGATGATATCGCGCCCGGCGTGTTTGGCTTTCGTGACCGCGATAGCGCTGGCGCGGTCCTTGAAGCAGCCGGTCGGGTTCCGTCCGTCGTCTTTGACCAGTGTCTCGACGCCAAGCGCAGCGCTGAGATTCGGCGCGTCGAAGAGGTCCGTCCCGCCCTCGTTGAGCGTCACGATATCGGCGTCCGCTGCGACTGGCAGAAACGCCTCGTACTTCCATTGACTTGCGATCGGCCCGCCGAGGTCGCCGTCAAACGCATCATCGATAGCATCGTAGTCGTACGTTACCTCGAGAATTCCCTTCACGCCCTCGTGTTCGGGACAGGTGTAGATGATCCGGTTCGGGTCGTACTCCGCCCCACAGAGTGTACACTCGAGGGTTGTGACTTGCGTCATGCCCATACTACTTCCTCAGTACAACTGGGTATAAAACCGTACTGTGGCTTCAGCCCGATTGTCAGGCGATCCCCCTCTGTTGTGGCTGACACACCTTCACACACTGGTCGCACACGCCACACATCTATTTGTGAACTGGCTATCAGGTCAATGGACGGCAAAACGCTACAACGGGCGGTTCAGGAACTGGCCGCGGCCCGCCGTTGACCGAACCCTGTGGTCCTTTGCGACAATCTCACCGCCAGCGATGACTGTGTCCACGCGCGCGCTCCAGTGCTGTCCCTCGTATGGCGTCCAGCCACCGACGAACGTGTGGTCGTCGGCGGTAACTTCGTACTCCTCGTCCCGGATGAGAATCACGTCCGCATCTGTGCCCTGCTGCAGTGAACCTTTTCGGGGGTAGATGCCAGCACTTCGGGCCGGAGCCGCGCATACGAGCTCACAGAGCCGTGGCCACGAAAGCCGACTCTTGTGGACGCCCTCACTGACGAGGAACTCGACCATTGTTTCGACGCCCGGGAGGCCGGCGTATGGCTCCCAGATGTCATCCCAGCCGACATCCCGAGTCTCGCGGTACGTCGGGAAGTGGTCCGTGCCGATGAGGTCGATCGTCCCGTCCTGAACCGCATCCCAGAGCCGCTCCCGCTCGGCATCGGACTTGAGGCTTGGATTGACCTTCAGGAACGGTCCCTTGTCGGCAACGTCCTCCTTCGAGAAGGCCAGATACTGCGGACAGGTTTCGAGCGTGACTGGAACGTTTGCTCGGGATTTGAAACGACCGGCCTCGCACGCGCCGCTCCCGCTTGAGATGTGGACGACGTGCAGCGGGCAGTCGGCGTATTCCGCGAAATAGCCCGCCCGAGAGATCGCGTCAAGTTCGGCTTCGAGCGGTCGTGAATCCATGTACACCTCAGGGTCATCGCTGACGATAGTCGACCGCGCGTCGTCAAGGAGTCCCTGCGTCTCGCAGTGGACGCGAACTGTTCCGCCGGCATCGCCGACGTGCCGCATGAGTGCTGCGATGGACGCGTCACTCGCCAGATACGGGTCAGCGGTAAACGTTTTGAAATCCGCTACTCCGGCGCTCATGATGCCAGACACGTCGATATCGGGGTCCTGAATATTGCCCGCAACGAGGCCGAAATCGATGTGGGCCAGCGTCGAACACGTCTCCGCTTTCCTCTGTATTGCCTCCGGCGTCGTGACGGGTGTCTGGGTCGGTAGCTCGATGACTGTCGTCACTCCACCGGCAACCGCACTCGCGGTCTGGGACGCGAAATCGATACCATCAGGAAACAGTTCGTCGTCGTGCATGTGTGTGTGCACGTCGGTAGCGCCCGGGAGCGCGACCATGCCGTCCGCGTCGATGACGGTGTCCGGATTACTGGGGGTTGGGACCGCCGACGCCGGACCAGCAGCGTCTATCGTTCCGTCGGACATCGTGATTTCACCGTGCTGGACACCCGATGCCCTCACCACCTGTGCGTCTTTAATGTGAATGTCTGTCATGATAGAACAGCCCGGGCGAATGACGAAAACAGTTGGTGTGTGAGACGCCACATCCGTCGCACACGGTGGTTGTGAGAGAGTGGCTGCTAAGGCTGTTCTGGGGCGGAGTAGCTTTTAGTCAGTTGCTGATATCCCCCAACCTGTGATACTGAACGCAGGGACGCTCATCACGATGGACGATGAGCGCACGGTCCGGTCAGAGGTACATGTCGTTGTCGAGGACGGTGAAATCGTCGCTATCGAGGACGGGTACGCCTCGGGCGACGAGGTTGTTGACGCCACCGAGGAAGTCGTCATCCCGGGGTTGGTGAACTGTCATACCCACATGTACGCACTCCCGATTCGCGGCGCGCCGCTCGCTGCGTCACCTGAGAGTTTCTACGAAGCGCTCGTCGACATCTGGTGGAACGTCGACGAGGCGTTTACCGAACGTGACGCTCGCCTGTCCGCACTGGGTTCCTCTGTCGAGATGCTCCAGAGCGGCGTCACCACCTTCTGTGACAACTACTCCGGGCCAAACACGCTGCCGGGCGGTCTCGACGCCGTCGCAGAGGGTGTCGCACAGACACCGATCCGCGGGATGATTACGTTCGAGACGACAGCCCGAAACTCCGAAGCCCAGGCCAGAGATGGAATCGCGGAGAATCAGCGGTTCATCGACGAAGCGGAGGACCAGTACGACACCGTGTCCGGCCACTACTGCCTCCACACGCTGTTTACCAACACCGAAGACATCGTCGCGGAGTGTGTCGACCGGGCTACCGATGACAACCGTCCCATCCAGATCCATCTTGAAGAGGGACTGGTCGACGTTCACGAATCCATCACCGACTACGGGGAACGACCGGTGTTCGCGCTCGAAGACATGGGCTTTTTCGATGCTGAGGTCATCGCTGCCCACTGCGTCCATTCCACCGAGTCCGAAATCGAAGTACTTGCAGAAAACGACGTTAACGTCGCTCACAACCCCTATTCCAATATCAACAACGCCGTCGGTATCGCCGATGTCGAAACGATGCAAGCCCACGAAATGACAATCGGGCTCGGTGACGACGGGTGGGATCCGGATATGTTCGAGACCATGCGTTCAGCCGTCGGTATCCACAAACTCAAGCAGCGCAACCCGAGCGGCTTCGACATGGCCACCGCCCTCGAATGGGCGACAATCGGCAGTGCGGCGGTGCTGGGGATGGATGACGCTGTCGGCAGTATCGAGGTCGGCAAACGCGGTGATTTTGTCACGCTGGATCTGGGGCCGAACCCGGTGCTGGACGGGAGTGCACCCTACTACGTCGTCAGCGCTGCAAGCCGTGCGGACGTTACCCGGACGATAATCGACGGAGAGTCTGTCTACGACCAGCAATCAGGCGTCACTGGCGTCGATGATTCGGACATGACTGCTGTCGGCGATGCCAGTGCCGAACTCTGGGAACGACTGTAGGGCGGTCACCAAACGGAGATGGTTTCAATTCGCTGTTACTGGGGGTCCTACTGATATACACCCTAAGGGTGTAAATATAATCTGCTGGTACATTCTGGAAAGTACAGTCTATGAACGCAATTTTATTTACACTCTAAGGGTGTAAAATGACAGGCAATATTTCGCTATCGCAGTCAATGTGCACATTCTGTACACACGGTATTTTGACTGTAGCGTGGTTGAGGGACCAAATCTGTCTCTTTCGTCTATTGTGGCAAATTTCTCCTCTTCCCGTATGTAATAGTGGGACTGTGAGCGTGGATGACATATGGTAGTTAGTGACGCCTTTGAGACGTTCACGCAGGTACTCGAATGCCTAGATTCGTCTGACACTGAGGTCAAATCGGTTTCAGTCAGGGGCCAGACAACCGCGGATAACGACGAGATCAGTGCCGACCTGACGCTCGCGACGCCGGTATTCGGTGGCGTATCGATACATGATGACGTCTCCGTCGACGCTGAGGAGTTTGATGTGATTGATAAACGGATCGAGATTGACGTGACGGTTACCGTCCCTGTTGGAACCAACATACCGGTCCCATCAGGCGATCAGGGGGACACGTCCAACGAACTGGCGGAAACCCTCTCGCAGTCGGATTCCGTGCCAGCGTACAAGGACCCTGAGGCACTCCAGGCAGCATACGATGCCTGCGATACGTTCCCGGAGATGACCGAGGCGCTTGATGCCGACGTGACTTCCGAAACTGTGCGCCGGTATATGGTGGAGTACGATATCCACGACCCGACGGACACGACGCCACAGGCAGGCGGACTCAGTCTTGCAGACGTGCAGGCAGAGTCCGATACTGACACCGATGCAGGTCCCGATGCCGGGTCAGACCCTTCTGACGACAGGGTGAGCGACAACAGTCAACCCGAAGAACCGGACGGACTGGGTGCCAGATCTGTCGCTGACCTGCTTGCCGAGGCTGACTCGCAGGACAGCGACGACAACCTTGTTGCGGATGGACTCGGTATCTCTCAGGACGTGACCGTGGCCCAGCTCGCTCAGACTGTTACCCAGTCCAACTCTCTGGACGAGGTGACCCAGCGTCTCGATCTGAGCCAGACACATGCACGGAGACTACTGTCAGAACTGGACCTCCTCGACCTCGTCACTCATCGACTGGCAGCCAACCAGATACGTGTCTCGAACGCCGAAATCAAGCGGCGTATCTCTGCTGCCAGTCATTAACGGCCCTCTACGTGGTGATTGTGCGCGAAGGTTAACCATCATTATAAAAGGAAACTGTTTTTGCAGTTTGGTTTGAATGTGTGGCAAATGGCAACTATCCGCGTACGTGATTGGACAAAAGAACAGATAGAGAAGATACGTGACACGGAGTCGCACTCCTCGCACGATTCGGTTATCAAGTCACTACTGAAAGACCGAAAGTTGGCCAAATACGCGGATGATGCCGCAGAGGCCGCTCCGGAGTCGATATCCGAGTCTCGGACGAACGAACCTGACACTGCGTTTGATGACCTGACTGTGCTCGGTGAACTGTCCGGTGCAGACAACGGGGTGTTGTTTCTCTGGTGTCCCAATTGCGGAAACGAACTGGCGCACTTGACTGCGGATAACCCACTTGGCCTGTCCGTGTTCGAGATCGAATGCCAGCGTTGTCTCACCCATCTTGACCGACACGCTATCGTTGCCATCGAAATCGGTTATCCGATCGAGCAGAAACTGGTTGAGGACTGTCTGCAAGACGACCTCAAGAAGTGTGTCGTGGACTACTGGGACCGGACACTCGATTCCGCCGCTGTGGGAGCGCTTGATGACGATCTTGACCCGGCACATCTCGTCTGGCAGTTCGACCAGTATCTTCGGCAGTTCTCATGGCAGTGGCCTGCGGATGTCCCCGTTGTCGGCTTTGCCACGGGCGAAACCTATCGCAACACCACCACCGGTGAGTACCTCGAAGTTATCGAACCAGTCTCAGAGAACCGAAACGCAATGGATTCGTTCAAGATACGACGGTACACCGGCGACCCAGAAACCCACGACAGTGAGACGGAAATTCTCGATAGCACTACCGTTGTCGATCACATTGTTAATCGGCGACTTCTAATCCAAGCCCGTACCGACTCGGAGTCACTACCCGAGTCGACTGAACCGACAACGTGACCAGCGCAATTGGTCTGCATAGATATCTTTCGACTTCAGTTCTTCACAGTCTGAGTAAGCTCACACACGACTAAGATAGACGAAGTGATATTAAAACAAGAGAGAAATAGCCAAGATAGCCTTCTACAAGTCATATTTGTAGCCGTATTGTCGAAATATAGTCCCACAGTGCTAACATCTTGCCCTACTTTGAAAACAGACACTGCGTATTAGCTGGTCTCGTCTGTTGGACGGGAACATCGAAGGCACACAACGCTCTCTGCGACCCAGTTCACATCTGTCGAGCCACAGTGTGGGCAGCGGTGGTGGTCGGTGTCGTACTCCGTCGTCCCCCGAGGGGTCGCAAGGAAGCCGTCGTTAATGACCTGCTGAATAAGACTTGGGAACCGCTGGCGTTTGACGACAGCTCGCTGTGCGAGGAACCTGCCGGGGTCGCCCGGGTCTGTGCCATGGAGGTCTTCCCAGGGAAGAGCGATTTCGCCGTTGGCGGGGCCACGGGCGACCTGCTGGATGAGCGTTGCAGCGGACTCGAACAGCGGCGTCGTCCCCCACGCCTGCGGGTTGTCAATAGCACTTCCAGCGTCTTTGTAGGCTGATTCCGCCTCGCGGTACGCCGCCTCGACACCGTCGAGCCCTGCAACGGTTCGGAAATCCGCGACGAACTCATCGAGACAAGCGTGCTGAACCGGATGCTCGAGCCCGTTGGTCAAATCCTTGGCCACGGCGACGCCCTCGACGCCACGACGGGTGGCGCGTGTGTCGTTTCCGGCGACACGGTAACAGACCGCGCTTGTTGCGAGGTACTGAAGCCCGTCACCGACCCAGCCCTTCTCGTCAGCACCGAACGGCTCAATGCCTTCTCGCGGGTCCGAGAGAACTCGCCACCCAGCCCGCGTGTATTCATCTCCAGCCCGCCGATAATCGCGGTCAGCGATAGCAGCGACTGCTGCCGCTCGGTGTCCTGCATCCTGTGTGCGCATGAAGCCCTTACGGGGTACGCCCTCACAGGCTTTCGCACCCAACAAATCGGTATCACAGTCGGCCTGAACCGTCAGACAGAATACAGCCCCGCCCTCTCAGTGGTACATGGAGTCGGTACCTCTTGTTACGGCGCTTACGGTGTCATTTCGGTTTGTTATCGGGGTGGTTGCCGCTGTCGCCGCGACGGTTGTGATGGATCTGGTAATGGCCAGACTGCCGGAAGGCGAAACACCGCCGTTCATTGCCTCCGGTGTGTTAACAAACAGTGTCCCAGCCGACGCGCCGGGTCGGCTTGCGAACGTCGTCCATTACATCGCTGGCTGGTTGACTGGGCCGTTGTTCGTCT
This sequence comes from Haloarcula sp. R1-2, assembly GCF_011627385.1. Lineage (NCBI taxonomy): Archaea > Methanobacteriati > Methanobacteriota > Halobacteria > Halobacteriales > Haloarculaceae > Haloarcula > Haloarcula sp. R1-2. The sequence continues at coordinate 11,257 of NZ_JAANTG010000003.1, read as the reverse complement.
GGATGCTTCTCACCAGCGAAGGCCTTCTCGGTGGCCAGTCAATACTCGCGACAGTAGTCGCTGCTGCGGTCCTCTATTCGCTGATGGTTGGCTTCTTTGTCTTTGTCGTGCTCCCACGTTCCCGACTGCCGTCGGCTCGGATGGCGGACATCCGACGGGACTGGGCGATTTCGGCGGCTGCGTATCTACTCGTCCTCGTGCCACTCGTCGCACTCGGGTCTCGGATCGTCTGACCTGAGTTGAAGCGCAATCCTCTTTGGCTGAACGGTAACCGGGGTGTTTACTGCCCGCCTGACGGCGCTCACTCGCCGACCGACAGCGTGCCGTCCGGCCCCACCTCACCGACTTCGCCGGTGTGATACCAGTCGTCCCGAAGCGTTTGTGAGCCAGTCTGGCCGTCGTCGAGGAACCCACCGAGGACGGTTGGCCCACGGATCAGTAGTTCTCTGTTTTCGGAGACAGCGATTTCAACGCCCGGCATTGGGTCGCCAATCGACCCCTGGACGAAGGATTCTGCCGGGTTCAGTGCGCCGACACCGGTTGTTCCGACCGAACCGTATAGCTCGCATACCGGAACGCCAAGCCCCCGGAAGAAGTACAGCAGATGGTCGTCGAGTCGGCCAGTCCCGGAGAGAGCGTAGGTGAGGTTTGATAACCCCGCTTCTTGCCGCAGCGGCTTGTACACGAGCCGGTTGGCGGCTCTGTATTTCAGCGGCGTTCCCTGGCCTTCGACGATACCCTCCCCGTAGGACGCCACTCGACCGCCGACCTTCCGTTTCATCCAGCCCATGTCACCCAGACGGTCCTGTATCGTCCCGTAGAGCTGCTGGTACATCTTTGGGACACCGACGAGCACCTCCGGCTCAACAGCCGCGAGTTGGTCGATAAACTCCTCGGCCCCGAGGTATGCGACGGCACTCCCGGTCGCCCAGAGGTAGTATGTCGAAACACGCTGATAGATGTGTGCCAGCGGAAGCGAACAGGTCCCGGTCGCTCCGGGACCAGTAGGAAGCGCCTCGCGGAGGCTCTCTGCTGCCGCCAGAAGATTTCGATGTGTCAGCGCACAGCCGGCCTTCTCTGCGGGGGAAGCCACGTCGAACGCGACTGTCGCAACCTCGTCACCGTCCGTCTGCAGACCGGGCAGCACTCTCGCCTCAGCAGTCGGTAAGTCCTCGAAATCGAGCACGGTTTCGACGGCCATCGCGAGGTCGTCGGCCACGTCTCCCGCTGCCACGAGTCCGGTTGCGCCGGTCCGCTCGATAATCTGGGCTGCCCGGTCGTCGCTCGCGGACGGGTAGAGTGCAACCGGGACCAGCCCGGCGAAGTGACAGGCCAGGTCGAGTACGGACCACTCGTATTGGGACTGTGCTCTGATTGCCAGTCGGTCCCCGGGGCGCAGTTCCGTCGAGAGGAGGCCGCCCGCAACTGCCTTCGCCCGCTCGGCCAGCTCTTCGAAACTCCGTTCGACGAACTCGCCGTCATCTCGGACGAGCGCCGCGGTCCGGTCCCCGTGGTCCGAAACGATGTCTTCGAACCAGGCCGCTACTGACCCGTCCGGGACCGAAAGCGAGGCTCTGTCGTAGATGTCGCTGTCGAGGCGCACGCCGGCGTCCTCGCTCTGGCGATCAACTGGGACGGGGTCTTCTGATGCCGTCCGGTCATGATAGAGCTGCCCGGGTTCGTACTCGTAGTCGTCGCTGACCTCTGTCTGGAAGTAGTCAGCGTAGTTCTGGTCCTCGTCGCCGGCGGCGATGTGCGCATCGAGCCAGTCCCGGGCAACTGTCAGGACCTCCATCGTGACGTACTCCCCGTTTTCGTGTTTCTCGCGGAGTTCTCGCACTTTGTCGGCGAACTCCTCGTGCATTTCACGGTGGTTGTAGAAACAGTCGCTGCAGTCCATGGCGTAGCCACAGTTCTGCATGAACTCTTCCTCGTCACCGAAATGGTACTCCGTGTAGCGTTCGAGTTCCCGGAGAATGTCACCGACCTCCTCCTCGGAATGGCCCTCGTTCATCGCCGTGTGGAGGTCGTTCAGCAGCCCGAACAGGCGCTTGTGCTGTTCATCGAACCGCTCGATATTCGTGCTGTACCGTTCGTCATCCCACTCGGCGAACTCCCCTGTCGAATCTGTGCCCATACCTGTTCTGTTACCCATTATTTGAAAAGCAACTCTCACGTTCTCACCGAATGAAAATGCGGTCTGCTCTCCAAGTAGTTGCCAGATAACGTTGCATCCGGGATGCGAGAATTACGTGACGAAGCGGTCGTTGATGTCCTCACTGACAACGGAATCGGCGTGCTGGCGCTGTCCGGCCCGACGGGGGCGGCCCCGTATCCGTTCCCGGTCGCGTTCGGGTACGAACCGGCGACGGATAGCCTTGCGTTTCACCTGTCAGAGAGCGACGATAGCCAGAAACACCGGTATCTGACCGCGGACGCCACCGTCGGGTTCATGGTGTACGAGGAAACCGAGCCCAAATCGGTCTGGCGAAGCGTCGTGGTCACGGGTGAGCTAGTAGAGACGACGTACGGCGAGGTAGAACCGGCCCTTGCCTCGCTGGCCAGCAACACACAGTTCGCCCCGAACCCAGTCAGCTGGGACGACACATCGACGACGACGCCGTACGAACTTCGAATCGACGACTGGTATGGACGTGAATTCCGAGTCGGGTGAAACCGGTGTTGCAATCCACTAACAGCAGCGGGTATCGAACTCCTCTGGAGCGCTGTATTCGCTGCTCCGCGTCGCGGCTTGCGTTCTCACTTCTCGGGAACCAGCGCACGTAATTATGTTGTGAGGCCCGTATATACAAACAGAGGTGTTCCAGATGCTACCGCCAACAACTGCGCTACTCCAGCACGGACCGATGGGGCCCCACGGTGGGGGAATGGGTATGGGCACGACTCCGGTCGGTTGGTGGCTGGTGCTCGCAGCGTTCATCATCGCTGTTGTGGCGATAGGGGGCCTGCTGTACGTGCAGCTACAGCGCGAGGCGACGGTTGAGCCGGATTCACTGGAAACGCTTAAACAGCAGTACGCATCCGGTGAGATTGACGAGAACGAACTTGAAACGCGGGCTGACCGCTTGCTCCAGCACGAGTCATAGGCCACGACACTGGCAGTTTTCAGCCGCTGTTAGTTGGCGGAAGGAGCGTCACCCGTAGCAGCGTAAACTGTGTCACCCTGCTTGCGCCCACGACTGCCTGACACGCACTTCGTGGTACATTTATTCTACAACGGTGTACGGTGGGTATGGACCCGGACGACGTTCGAGACGACTGGGCCTCCCGTTCCGGGAAGTTCTCGCCGGCGTACTACGCCGAACTCGGACCGAATGAGGTGAGTGAGACACTGGTCAACGTGCTCGACCACTACGTCCACGACGACGCCCGAATCATCGAACTGGGCTGTGGCTCGGGCCGCCATCTGGCACACCTGCAGACCAGCGGATACGGGAATCTCACTGGTATCGACATCAACGACGAATCCTTTGACGTGATGGCTGAGCACTACCCGCAGCTCGCGGATTCGGGGACGTTCCACACCGGTGCCCTCGAAGACATTGTTACTGAGTTCGAGGACGATGCCTTCGATGTCGCCTATTCGGTTGAGACGCTCCAGCACATCCACCCGGACGACGCATGGGTGTTCGAAGAAATCGCCCGTATTGCCGGCGACCTCCTCGTAATCGCCGAAAACGAAGGCAACAGCCCCGAACGTGGACGCGCAGACACTGACGTGAGCTACGTCGATGACGATTTCCCGCTGTATCACCGCAACTGGAAGCAGGTGTTCTCAGAGCTCGGGTTCGCACAACTAATTCGAGAACCCACCTCTCGGGACACTATTCGCGTGTTCCGTGCGCCGTAGCCCGCATTGGTATCTGTCACTTCTGGGCGACTCCATAATCGAACAGCTACCCGTCGGGACATTCACAATCGATAACCGGGCAGCAACTATTTGTGTCACGGTATCATGCATCAAATTGGATCGCTATGCAACTGTGCCAAAACTGTCAGGCGGCTATCGACGAGTACCTCTTGGACAAACAACTCGAACCCCTGCGAGACCTCACAGTCGACGACTTCAATCTCTGTGCAGACTGCGTGACAGTCGTCGCGGACGCCTGTGTGGAATGTGACGGCGCGGTGTACGTTCCCCGGTCTGAAACTGCTGTCCCTGACTGCTGTCCGGCGTGCCGGTCGGAGCACATTGACGAAACCGGGACCGACCCGGGCTGGCATTTCGACACGGTGTCGACCTGACTCGGGCCATACACCTGGATGCTGACTCGGAGCATCCGCTCGGAACTGCCGACGTGGGCATCACCCTCGTTTTTGAGATTACTAACAGTGGACCGAGAGACTGTTCGGTGGCCGAATGAGAACTCCGTGTTACGGACCAGAGTAGAACAATACGTCTCGGTACAACTGGCTTCGAAAGCACTGCGGATACACACTGTTTTCGAGAACTTCTGAACAGCAGTCCGGGCCGTAGAGGCCGTGTGTGTGCGTCACAGTGGCGATAGAAGCTTCATACTCCTCCAGCACATACGATTGGTCTCTACTGGAATGACACACTCGACACGATATATCGGCTTGCTGTTTGCTGCGCTTGCACTCATCTGGGGACTCTCCTTTGTGGCGATCAAGACTGGTCTCGAAAGCGTCCCGCCGGTGCTGCTGGCAGCTGTCCGACACGACATCGCTGCAGTCGTCCTGCTTGGCTATGCCCTCTGGCGAGGCCGGTCACTGCGCCCACAGACCCGCGATGACTGGTCGCTGATTCTCATCGGCGGGACTGTCCTCATCGGCGCACACTTCGCGCTTCTGTTCCTTGGACAGCAGTACGTCCCGAGTTCCTTCGGCGCAATCCTGCTCAGTCTCACGCCGGTTGTGACGCCGGCGTTCGCATCGACACTGATTCCGAGCTACAGGGCTCGACCGCACGAACTCATCGGCACCGTCTGTGGGTTTATCGGCGTGGTTATTATTGCGAACCCCACACCGGGAGCGGTCGGCGGCCGCCTGCTCGGCGTCGCCCTCCTCATCAGTTCCGCTGTCGCCTTCGCTGTCGGTGCAGTCCTGACCGAACGCTACACCAGTTCGCTCCCGCTCGTGAGCCTGCAGGCCTGGATGACGCTGCTCGGTGCTGCCATCCTGCACGCCGTCAGCGTAGGGCTGCCCTCGGAGCAACTCGGAACCGTCACCGTTGGGCTTGAACAGCTAGCTGCGATCGCGTATCTCGGTATCGTCGCCAGCGCAATCGGGTTCCTCCTCTACTTCCGCCTGATAAGCACAGTTGGTGCCGCTGAAACCAGTCTGGTTTCGTACGTGGTGCCAGCAGTGACGGCTATCAGCGGCTGGCTCCTGCTCGGTGAAACACTCGGTCCGGTGACCGTCGCCGGCTTCGCTGTCATCGTGGTCGGCTTCGCGTGGGTGAAAGCCGACGTGCTCCGGTCGCTACGCCGCCGCCGGACAGACTCGCCGTCGTACCGACCGTACGGGCCACAGGACGACTGTGTCGTCGTCAGCGGGAACGCGTACACGACACGAGAGTGATGCCCTGATAGCATGGGCGTCAGGCCTTAGCCGCTGTCACCCATTGTAACGGTATGACTTCCCACCCTGGGTTCCACTCGCTACACGACGAGACGGCGGCATCCATCTCCGTGACCGGTGACCTCCCGGACTGGCTCCGTGGCAGTCTCATCCGGAACGGACCCGGCGCGTTCTCCCTCCCAAACGGTAGCAGTGTCGACCACTGGTTCGACGGGTTCGCGATGCTGTACCGGTTCACCTTTGACCCCGACAGTGACGCCGTGCACTATCGGAACCGCTTCCTCCGGACGGACGCGTACGAGGCGGCGACGAGCGGCGAGTTCGAAGGCGGCTTTGCGACCGGCGAGACGACGCTCCGCTCGCGGCTGGCGACGTTCCTGACTGACCCGTACGACAACACGAACATTATCGCCGAGCGGTTCGGTGGTGAGTACGTCGCCTTGACCGAATCGCCCCGGAAAGTGCGCTTCGACCCGAATACGCTCGAAACGATGGGTCACGTTGAACACGACGACGGCGTCCCGACTGGGCAACTCTCCTGTGCCCACCTCAAACGCGACCCGACGAGCGGCGTCCTCGTGAACGTCGACACGGCGTTCGGACGGACCAGCCAGTACCACGTCACTGCCATGTCACCCGATGGGGCCCGGCGACACGTTGGGAGTGTCGACACCGACCAGCCGGCATATATGCACAGTTTCGCGCTCACGCCGCGGTACGTTGTGCTGACGGAGTTCCCACTCCGACTCGACCCGCGACGGTTTCTCAAGCCCGGCCGGCAGGCACCGTTTATCGAGCAGTTCGAGTGGGCACCAGACCGCGGAACCCGAATCATCGTCATGGACCGGACTACGGGAACCGTCGTCGCTGAGCCGGTCATCGACGCCGTGTTCGGCTTTCACCACGTCAACGCGTTCGAGCGAGATGGGGGCAGGGAACTGGTGTTCGACCTCGAAACAGTACCCGACGCGACGACCATCGACTCGCTATATCTGGACAACCTTCGTGCAGGCGAGATGGGCGCTATCGTCGGCCGCATCGAGCGGTTCACTGTGGACCTCGGTACCGGAAGCGGTGCCCCTCGCTACGGCGACGTCGACGCGGCGGTGTCACGCGAGATGTTGTACCCTGACGGCAGTGCGCTGCCGACCGTCTCACCGGCTCGCTGGTGTCGTCCGCACCGGTACGTGTACGCGATGGGGATGGATACTCCAGTCACCGAGTGGGCCCGGCGCGTGCTGAAACTCGACACGGACACGGGCGCTGTCGAGACGTTCGACGACGGAGGGGACTACTTCGGCGAGCCGGTGTTTGTCCCTGCACCCGACGGCGACACCGAGGATGACGGCGTGGTGCTAGTCGTTGCGCTGGATGCAGACGCCGATCGGTCCTGGCTGCTCGTCCTCGACGGTCAGACGTTCGAGGAGCGCGCCAGCGCATCGCTCCCCCACGCAGCCCCGTTTGATTTCCACGGCCGATACTTCCCCGAGCTCCGGGTGGCGGCTGGCGACTGAGTCGTCGGGGGGACCCCTTCTTAATACGACTTCATCACTTCTCAGATTTGCCCACCCAGACAGTGTCGCTCTGACCGGAACAGCAGATTTTTTACATGATGTTCGGTCTGCCTAAACTTCGAAAACGCTTTATCCATTTAGGCTGGCCTAAACAGTATGTTGAACGAATCGATCGACACTTCGGAACCGACACACCGGCTGTCAGTGCCACCGACGCCGGACGGAGCGTCGTGAACATGGCGACAACGGGGACCCTGACGGAGACGACGTTCGACCACGATGTCATCATCGTCGGGGGCGGTCCAGCCGGTTGTTCGGCGGGGGTGTTCACGGCCAGAGCGGGCCTCGATACGGTCATCTACGACCGCGGCCGGTCGTCGCTCAAGCGCTGTGCCTACCTCGAAAACTACCTCGGTTTCCCGGCCGGTATCGACATTGAGACGCTGTATGACCGCATTCAGGACCACGCCGAAACCGCCGGCTGTACCATCGTCTCCGATCTGGTCGACTCGCTCGACAGAACCGATGATGGGGAGGGGTTTGTCGTCGAGACGCAGGACGGAGAGACGGCCACGACCCGTCGCGTCATTGCGGCGACCCGCTACGATGGCGAGTATATGCGTGGTCTGGACGACGATGCGGCAATATTTGAGACGTACGAACACGACGGCGAGGAACGGGAAACCTTCGACCGCGGGTATGCTGACGCGGACGGAACAACACCGGTTCCGGGTCTCTACGTTGCATCACCGTCCGAAGCCGCTGATATGCAGGCTATCATTGCGGCCGGTCGAGGCGGACGGGTCGCACGTCGGGTGATCGCGGAGACGAGACTTGACGACGGCTGGTGGGAGGCTGTCGCTGACGGTGTGGACTGGGTCCGACGCGAAGCTGAACTAGACGACGAATGGACAGAACGAGCAACCTGGGTCGAATATTTCGACGACCGGTACGCCGAGGATGCTCCGGTCGAGCCCGATTCGGATCGGTTCCAGCGGGTCCGTGAGGCGGCTCTTGATGAACGGCGCTCGTCGTATATAACATCCGACGAGATAGCTGATCGCACAGAAACAGGGCAAGAAGCACTGGCAGGCTATCTGGACCCCGCGGCGGTCGTTTCGGGGCTCGACCAGACCGCTGTTCTCGATGCGATGGATGACAAAACGATCCGGAACTACCTCGGCGCGAGCGACGGATGCGCGGAGGTGAGCGAGTAATGGCCAGCGAGACACGCGGAGCCACCGATGTATGGTCGCAAGCCAGAGCCTGGCTCGACACTCTCGACGGGTCCCTGTTCGGGTTGTGTGTTGCGAGCGTTGCCGTCGCCTTCGGGGCTGGTCTCCTGCAGGTGAGTTTCGGAGCGTACTCGATGACGATCCTTCAGGCGTGGCAAGCCGTGTTCGACCCGAAGGTGTGGTTCAGCGTTCAGGCATGGCAGTCGTTTTTCTTCGGGGCAGAGCTTCCCGAACTGCCGAAACGGACGCTCATCGTCTGGAACATTCGGATGCCGCGGGTAATCGTCGCCGTGCTTGCGGGGATGTGCCTCGCCGTCTCCGGGGCGATATTCCAGGCCGTGACACGTAACGAACTGGCAAGTCCGTTCGTGCTAGGCGTGAGTTCCGGGGCGGGACTCACCGTACTGCTGACTCTCGTTCTGTTCAGCAGTCTCGCCCCGCTTCTCCCGCTGTTTGCTGCGGTCGGTGGCTCCATCGCGTTCTTACTCGTGTACATGATCGCGTGGAAGGGCGGAACGAGTCCGGTTAGACTGGTTCTGGCCGGTGTCATCGTCAACATGGTGTTTACGTCCCTCCAGCGGGGGCTGTTCTTCTTCGCTGACGATCTGGGCGTTGTCCAGTCAGCACTGGCCTGGATTACCGGTTCGCTCACGGGCGTCGGCTGGGAGGAGTTCCGTATCGCTGTCATCCCGACGCTGGCCGCGACGCTACTTGCGCTGGCCGGCGCACGGCAACTGAACCTCCTCCTGCTCGGCGAGGAGACCGCGAGTTCGCTCGGGATGAGTGTCGAGCGGGTCCGGTTCATGCTGTCCGCGGTCGCCATTCTGGCGGCCAGTACGGCAATCTCCGTTGCGGGGATCATCGGGTTCTTCGGCCTCGTGGTTCCACACATCGTCCGACTCATCGTCGGGAGTGACTACCGCCGACTCCTCATCGGCTGCGTGTTCGTCGGGCCGGCGTTGATGGTCGTTGCGGACGTTGGTGCACGGCTGGCCCTGAATCCCGCACAGGTTCCGGTCGGCGTCGTCACTGGCGTCGTCGGCGGCCCGTACTTCCTCTACTTGATGCGGCGACAGGAACAGATGGGTGAGATCTAATGTCACAGAACAACACTAACTCGGATGGTATCGCCACGGCCAACGACATCGCTGCTGGGTCCCAGTCCGGTCGCCGGGACCGGCCGCTGGTCGGCGACGATGTGGTGCTTTCGTACTCGGGGACGGATGAACCGGTCATCGACGGTGAATCGATCACCGCCGAACCCGGGGCCGTGACTGCGCTCGTCGGCCCGAACGGGTCGGGCAAGAGCACGCTGCTGAAAGGCCTCGCCAACCAGCTCGAACCGGACGCGGGATCGGTACTGCTGGACGGGCAAGACATCCAGACGCTGGAGACTAAAGCGATCGCCCGAAAGCTCGGCCTGCTCTCTCAGGAGAGTACGTCGCCAAACAGCATCTCGGTCGAGGATCTGGTGTATCACGGTCGCTACCCTCACCGCGGGTTCTTCGACAGTGTCACCGAAGAAGACGAGGCCGCCGTCGAGCGGGCGATTGATCTGGCCGGCTGTGGACACATCCGTGAGCGCGAAGTCGGTAGCCTCAGTGGCGGTCAGAAGCAACTCGCCTGGATCGCGATGGTTCTTGCACAGGACACCGACGTGCTGTTGCTCGACGAGCCGACGACGTTCCTCGACCTGCACCACCAGCTTGAGGTGATGGAAATAATCGAAACGCTCCGCGATGAGAGCGATATCACCATCGTGGTCGTCCTGCACGACCTCGAGCAGGCGGCCCGCCTCGCTGACCGGATGGTCGCACTCAAAGACGGCGAGATACAGGCTCGGGGACGACCCGAAGATGTGGTCACGGAGCAACTACTCGCGGATGTTTTCGAAATCGAGGCAGAGGTCTCGGCCACGCCACGCGGACCGCGCGTGAATCCAATCCGGGCCCGCCACGATGGTGACGACCACACTGGTGGTGGCGATACTGCTGAGTCGGACCGCGCCGAAGAAGTCGTTGCCGAATAGGAGCCACGAAATTGGGCCCTGCCCGATGGATTCTTGACGCGGACGCTGGAGTCCGCGTTTGAAACCGGATTGTTCTGGCTCGGTGAACCGGAACAACTATATAATTTTTAGGCTAGCCTAAAACAATGGCTGACGACACCACAGACACCGAGACACCGACGCGGAGAGAGTACGTGAAATACGGGGGAACGGTTCTCAGCGCTGGATTGCTTGCGGGATGCACCAGTGACGCCGAGCAGGGAGTCGGGACGACACGGACGGAGTCAGAGGCGGAGACGGACACACCCACTGGGAACGGCTCGTACTCCGTGTCGATGTCCCCGACGGGAGCGGTGACCTTCGACTCGCCACCGGAGACCGTCTTTACACGGCTCACACACCACGCCGACATGGCATTCGCGCTGGGGCGTGGAGATACCGTCACGGCAATGCACGCACCGGACTATTACAGCGGGCTCTGGAACCAGTTCGTCGAACGGCTGCCGGGAGTGTCGCTCGACTGGACCGGGCTGTACTCCTCGTGGGAACCGAGCAAGGAGAAACTGTACGAACTGGATAGTGACATCCATCTGGCAGACCCGGCCTGGATCGCCAAACAGGACAACTGGGACCAGAAGGATTTCGAGGAGATCGCCACCAACATCTCACCCTGGTTCGGCAACTCGCTGAGTGACCGACACGCCGAACCCCCGTCTGGATGGGGGGACTACGAGTACTACACCCTCTGGGAGCAGTTCGAACTCGTGGCTGAGGCGTTTCAGGAACAGGCCCGCTACGAGGCGCTCGCGGCCATCCACGACGAAATGCGCTCGACCATCGACGCGAACTTGCCACCTGAGTCGGAACGCCCGTCGGCAGTGATGCTCGCCGCGGCTGACCTTGACGAGATATACGCGTACACGCTTGACAACCCCGGG